>JANQQU010000082.1 GCA_028284905.1 Calditrichia bacterium | reverse complement strand
GCCTGGATTATTTAGAACACCAGGACAATATTGAGAGGCTGAAGTCTAATTTTAATTCATTCTTGCGAAGATAATGAAAACTTTCGCACACTATTGATTGAATGTTGGATATTCGACATTCTTACGCAGTTAGGGAGTACTACTCCCGCAGATAGGTTTTGCCACCGGCAATCAGTTTACCGCCCTGTAAGACAATATCATAAACAAACTGCCCATGCCGTCCTTTAACGATCAGCACATTGCCGATAATATGATAAGTGCCCTGGTCGCTGTTGTTGTTGAAGTTCGATGCGCCGCTGCTATAGCCACCGGCAGTTACGCGGCTATCTACCGATACATGCCCGGAGGATGACCATTGATAGTTCCCTCTGCCATCAAAATAGACATTCTCCTGGTATGAACGGGAGGTGTAGCCGCTATTGGCAATGCTCGATGTATGCGCGCCATCGTAATAAACCCAGCGCCCGGCCAGCGCTGCAACTGCTTGCTGATTTACCGTCGGGGCAGTGGCGCGTATACTCGCTGCAATATTTTCCAGAGTTGCGGCGAGTGGTTCGTACTTATCCGGTGCTACCATTGCAACCAGGTTGACGCCGGTACCATGAGGCGTAAACACGGAAATAACCCTGCTTTTATAAGTTTTCCCCATCTGATCGTATACCGTGTAGACGCCGGACAGGCCTTGCTTGCCGTTAATGGTTGCCGGTGCTAATTGATCCACGGGATAAGCGGTGAGATTCATTCCCTGCAGAAATGTACCTAAATCCGGCATGACATCATTAATGTTGCTATACATCCCCGGCGCGATAAAAATATGCCCGGCATGGCTGCCGGAAGTGAGCACTTGCAGCCGGCCATAGGTTTGCGAAACCTGCCAGCTTTCCGCCATTCGATATTCGATATTCCATCCGGCAAATTTTTCTGCAGCCCCATTCGCCGCCTGGCCATTCTGACTTTGCGCCGGCGCAAGGTTGCCAAGCAAAATTAGCAAAAATATGTTTAGTGTGGATTGAAAACGCATGATATCTCCTTCAATAAATATTCTTCATAATGATATGGCAATATGAGAAACATTGATGTGAGGAGGATACTACATCATTATGGGGGGAAGAAGCTGCCGGTGCGTTGTTTGCGAAACCAGTCGTATAAATCGGGATCCTGATAGACCTGTTCGACAATATTATGTCCGGCATTTTTAAAGCGGGAAAATTTGACGGTGGCGCCAGTCTTGCGCAGGGCAGCATACATGTCGTCGGAAAAGCGAACTGGCACCAATTTGTCCTTTGCGCCATGGAAAATCCACACTGGCAGATCCCGATAAACATCGGCTTTTTGTGGATTGCCATAACCGCAGAGCGGGGCGAGTGCAGCGAAGCGATCCGGCGCTTTTGCTGCCAGGTGCCAGGCGCCGCTGCCTCCCAGGCTAACACCGGTGAGGTAAACACGACGATCGTCTGCCGCATAGCGGTTTATGACATCATCCAGCAAAGCCAGCACTGCATCATCGATATCATGCCATCCTTTCTCAGAAGGACATTGCGGCGAAATTAACATGAATGGGAAGTTCGGTTCCCGGGCAGCCTTCGCTGCTAATCCGTATTGTTTTACTTTTTCCACATTACTGCCACGAAGAGATGCGCCGTGCAGATAGAGAATGACCGGCCAGCTTCGGCGCTCGTCATAATTGCTGGGTAGGTGTAAGAGATAATCCAGAGTAGTATCATCGTGCTGAAAAATATAAGCCTGCTGCCCGGTAGTATCCGGAGTGAGGCTGAATTGACATCCCCGATCATAGATCAGCAAAAGGAAGCCGATGCCGATAAAACTGAGGGAGATGCGGTAGGCGCGTATTATCCTGCGTAGGGTGGTGGAGAAATTTGCTTTCCAGGTGTCAATGCTTTTCATACAGCGGGAATTAGATAAGAGATTTGATGCGATCCAAGCTGTTTTTTGGGTAATACATCTGCTAGTTTTTTTGTCTTCACATCGCTCTTTCCCAAGCTCCCGTTTGGGAGAGAGGAGAAGCCCCCATTCATCCTGAGCTTATCGAAGGGTGAAAATTCTTTATCAGTATGGTCTTGGATATGAATACTTGTTTGAAGAGTTGTTGGATTTTGTCCTTTTAAGGGAAATCCTCAACAATGATTCACCCTTCGACGGGCTCAGGATGAATGAAGGTTAAAGAATATATTAGCGTGCAATATCGGATAAAGGATAATGGCTGTAGTGTGAAGCTAAATAGAAAAACAGGGGTTTCGGTTGCCAGATCGAAACCCCTGCCTGTTCGGAGGATACGCCACTACGATGAAATCTTTGTTGTCTAAAAATCTTTGCGCTCAAACATTCGGCTGCCGATCCATATCGGTAGTGTGGACCAAAGAATCAAGCTGAGAAAGGAAATAAACAAGCCCAGGGAGCCGGCAAAGAACTTCTCGAAAACTGCACCGGTATAGCCCATCAGGGCGGCGATGTCCAGCTTGAGCATAATCAGGATGCGCGCCAGGTCGATGGGATTGAGGAGCGTTAAGGCGATGACCGGCTTCTCCAGGGGGTAATCGATAAACATATAGGTGATCATCAGAATCAGGCCGTCATAGATGATCGCAAAAAGCAGCCAGCTGATGATTGCGGTTCCCAGACCTTTCACCCGGTCTTCATGCACGGTAGAAATTAGAAAAGCCAGCGCAACGAAGATAATCGTCAGGAAGATACCAGAGAGCAAAAGCATGAAAACGATCGCCTGATGGGCGACAATATCCACGCCATGG
Source organism: Calditrichia bacterium (assembly GCA_028284905.1). Classification (GTDB taxonomy): domain Bacteria; phylum Calditrichota; class Calditrichia; order RBG-13-44-9; family J075; genus JACKAP01. The sequence continues at coordinate 158,318 of JANQQU010000082.1, read as the reverse complement.
ACGAGGAATGGCAGACCGCTGCCAATTAAAAATCCCAGCGTCAGGGGCAGTGTTAACCCGATGTAGAGGCCGAGAAATAGCGTGCGGCGCTTCAGGGGTTGGGAAAGCATCAGCTCGATATATTCCCGGGAATTGTAAAGATACATCACCCCAAACACCACGCTTACCAATGGAATGATTAAGAGAATAACATTCATCAGGCTAAGCACTACTTTCCCGCTGCTACCGCCGAAGCGGAATAAACTGTCGGTGAGTAGAAAAAAGAAAAGGGTGTAAATAAGAATCCATTTGCTGCGCAGAATATTCTGTAGTTCATATTTGATGATCTTTCTTAGCGCTTTCATGCGGCGGCTCCTTCAATTAGGCGAGCAATGGCCCGTTCCAGTTTCTTCTCCCCGGTATTTCTCAGCATGCTTTTCAAGTGGCCGTTGTAGAATATTTCCCCGTCCTGCAAATAAACCAATTCATCGGCCAGCGCTTCAATTTCACTCATGATGTGAGAGGTGAGAATAATCGTTTTTCCATTGCGCCGTTCCTCCAGAATTTTATCCTGCAAAATGCTGCTGGAAAGCGGATCCAGCCCGGCGGTCGGTTCATCAAGAATGAGAATTTTCGGCTGAAAGAGAAAGGCGATAACAGCGCTTACTTTTTGGCGAGTGCCCCCGGAAAGTGTGCGCAAGGGTTTGTCCGCTTCTTTTGCCAGGTCGAACGCGTCATACAAAAAATCGTCTGTTGCACTTTCTTCCTCCCGCAAATCCTTGATGAGCGTAATGATTTCCGCAACGGTGAGATTCTCCGGAAAGCGGGCAATCTGCGGCATATAGCCGATTTCTGCTTTGTAGCGGACGTCGCCATTCACCCGGGTGTCATTAACGAAAATCTTTCCGCTATCGGCTCCCACCAGCCCGAGAATGGCTTTAATAAGCGTTGTTTTCCCGGAGCCATTGTGGCCAACAATTGCAGTAACATTGCCGGTATTGAGGGTAAGGTCAATCCCCTTCAAAACCTCCAATTTCCCAAATTGTTTTTTTAATCCGCTTATCTGAATCATAATATCCTCTGACAGCTAAGGTTGATGGCTTACTTTCCGGCAGTGACATCGCCGGATGATCTTGGAATTCTGCGCAAAGCCGGTTGTTCATCGATCAGCGTTTCCGGGGTTAAAATTGGTAAAACCCGCTCGGCCATGTCCAGCACGTCGATAAACAGGCTACGTTGCAATACCAACGCTGTGGAGTTTTGCTCGACAATCAGGGAAAAGAGACGGACCGGTCGAAACGGCACATCACCATAGCCATCACGATCAAGGTCGTATCCCTGGTAGGCGCTCCAGTAATTTCGTTCGAAGCGATTAAAGTTATTCCTGCTGTTTGTGGCGACATCGAAAGAGTTATTGAGAAAATTGTTCTCCTGAAAGACATTCTCCATACAATTCGCCATAATTTTCACCGCCCAGCCATTGTCATTAAAATCATTTTGCTCGACGGTCATCCGTCCGGAATTTTCGGCAAAAATACCGATGGAATTCCGGGAAAAAGTGTTGCCGCTAATTTTGCTATCGGTGATGTCTTTCAGCAATAAGCCGAATGCCGCGCTGCCCCAGTTGTCGGCGAAACGATTGTTGATCATCAGGACGTTTTTTGTATACATTACGGCGACGCCGGCGCCATTATTGATGAAGCTGTTCTCCCGGTATTCGCAGCGATCGGAGAACATAAAATGTAAACCATAGCGGAGATTCTTCGTGCTGAAATTACCGCTGATGTTGCCATCCTGCACAAACTCGAAATAGATGCCGTCGCGATGCCCCTCAATGCGATTGTCGTGGATATCGGCATCTTTGCAATACCAAAGGTGGATGCCATTACCGGAAGCTGCTTCGGATGTCGCATTGCTGCGAATATCATTATTGATCACCCGGGTGCCCTGCGACTTCGCTAGGTAAATACCGAAAAAATTCCCTTCCAGGCGATTCCCCTCAATAACACAGCCCTTCGTTTCAAGCACTTTAATACCGGCTTTATCATCGATAAAGCTGACACCACAGTCCTTGATAACCAGTCCGCGAATAACCACACTATCTGCTTCTACTGTAAAAAGCTGGTGCTGACTTTCACCATCAAATACCGGGAAGTTCTCCCCGATAATCTCTACCGATTTATTGATGACAATTTCTCCTTCCCGATATATGCCCGGCTGGACATAAATGCGATCTCCATCTTCTGCCTGCATTAATGCGGCAGTGAGTGTCCGCGGCGCTTTATCTGGCGAAACGGTAATCTCTTTCGCCGTCAGGAAGCTGCCGCTGAGGATGATCAGGATAAGGAAAAACTTTTTCATAGTTAATCTCTGCGTTATTTCTGTCATCGCCCCGAAAGGGGCAATGACAAATTGAAATTGAACATTTCTTAATGATGACCGGTTTGCTGATTGTTGCTCCAGGCGGCCTGCACTAACTGAGTCAGTTCTGGCCATTCGACAATATTACCGCCGAAACGGGATAATTGCTGCGCTGCTGCTGCCTGATTACTATATGCGGATAAATTCATTCCCATGGGGCTGCGGAGGTTATCGCTGTGCAGAAAAATCGCATCGCTGGTGTTGATCAGATTACCCGGTGCCGCAAAGTCTGTTACCCACAGCGAATGAATTTTCTTCTCAGCCAGGTTACCGGCATTCTGGAAAGCACTCATGCATTCGATGGAGTCGAAAGTATATGCTTTACCGGTCGTCAATAACATCTCCGCGCCATACTGATGATCGGTGATCATCATCCGGCAGTGGGCGCAACTATCATGACCGTATTGAATGGGCACCGGGGCCGGCGTGCAACTTGTCAGTAGTAGCAGTACGCCTGGCAGTAGTGCCTGAATCAGCATCCTGAGCGGTTTCATTGTTCGAGATCCTGGTTTTGTTTTTCGACGATTTAAAGGTTGTGTAAGAAGCGATTACACCAAGAAGAATCGCGATAAAAATGCTGTATCCACCGATGTCCGGTAGAGATATCGCGACAAAATTAAGTAGCTGCTTACTGCCAATGAGTGGTGGCTGATAACTCATACCAGGGATTTTGATTGCCGCCGTGGGATCAAGATTATGGCCATAATCATATTCCCAAAGGTAGAAATCCACCAGGCCGATAATGGCAACTATAATAAAAAGCACTGTCCAGCTATAAACCAGGGCCGGCCGGGCGAAGTAGGCGGTTAGCAATCCGAAAATTAACATAAATCCAACAATAAACGGCATAAGTTTCAGTTCCGGAATCGATTCCGGGACAATCTCCTTCATCCCGATGTAGTGGTTCAAATTGTTCACTTTATCCAGGTCACGTGGATTTAGTCCGTCGATAGTATCGATCCAGATTTTCAACCCCAATCCTTCCGGATACTGCGGGGCTTCCAGGGTGATCTCCCAAATCGGAACGAAATATGGCACAACCAGTAGCAGTGAAGCAATTAGCATCAGCATTCTGGCATTCCGATTCATTTTTCACTCCTTTCATTTACAACTGCAAAACAGCCGGCGACGCAGTATTGACGTCGCCGACAAGAATTAAAAACTAGCGCTGGGCGTTATGGCTCAGGGTAATACTGGAATTTCGTGGCGATACCCGAATATATCCGGACATCTCCTGGTGTAGTGCGGAGCAGAAGTCCGTGCAATAGAAGGGGTAGACGCCGACTTTCTTCGCTTCCCAAATGAGCGTGCGGGTTTCGCCTGGCATTACCAGCAATTCAGCGGTATTCATCCCCTGAACTGCAAAGCCATGGGGCACATCCCAGTCTTGTTCGAGATTGGTGATGTGAAAATAAACTCTGTCACCAACTTTAACGCCTTCAATATTATCCGGGGCAAAGTGTGTGCGGATCGTGGTCATCTTAACATGAACGTCTCTGCCATCGCGAGTCACACCGGCCTCCCGTTCACTTTTTGCAACGAAAGGATGGGTGTTGTCTTCGATCGGAAAGATTTTCGTCGTTTTCGGTTGGAGAATACTGGCCGGAATTCCCTGGGCATAATGTGGCTCGCCCATGGTGGGGAAGTCTAACAGTAAACGCATCTTATCGCCGCTGATGTCGATCAACTGCGCCGAGTGGCAAAGCTCCGGGCCGGTCGGCAGATAGCGGTCTTTAGTGATCTTATTCATTGCTACCAGGTATTTACCCCAGGGCTTTTGGCTGTCGCCGCCCGGAATCATCAGGTGTCCGATAGAATAGTAGGTTTGGATACGGTCAACGACTTCCCAGGTGCCGAGTTTCCACTTGACAACTTCCGAGGAAATGAAGGCGGAAGTATATGCATTGCCCTTTCCATCGAATTCGGTATGTAATGGCCCGAGGCCGGCATTCTGAACTTCACCCGCTATAACGGATTGATATTTCAGAATCGGAATACCGTCGACTTCACCCTCAAATTCCTTATTCTCAATAGCGGTCATCATTTTTGAGAAGGAGTGAACCGGGATAACGCTAGCAAGTTTACCGCCACCGACGATATATTCACCACTTGGGTCGACATCGACGCCATGGGGAGATTTCGGGGTGGGCAGATAGTAGATTAAGCCCGGAACGGATGCCGGGTCGAGAATTCTCACCGATTTTTTGTTCTCGGAAATCGTTGTGCGGGAACCATGTTCGAGATAGTTATGGTAATAATCAACATCCATGGTTCTGTAATTGCCTTCAGCAATTGCCTGCTCCGCCAGTTTCCAGTTAACCGCGGCGATGAAGTCCTTATCATTCTGGGATGCATTCACTTCCAGCAGCGTGCTGGCCTGCTCGGTATTGTAACAGGTGAAGAAAGCCCAGCCATTGGAAGGACCTTTACCGGCGTGTGCGAGATCGTAGTTGTAGCCCGGTACCATAATCTGAAAAGCGACATCCATTAAACCATCATCGGGATTGACGCTAACAAATGTGATCGTCCCTTTGAAATGCTTTTTGTATTCGCTAATCGGGACATCTTTCTGCGGAATCGGCAGACTGAATCGGGTAGAAGCAACGATGTACTCCGAGTTCGGCGTTACAAAGGGAGAAGCATGGTTACCGCCGGAGTTCGGGATTTCGAGAATGTCCTCCGTTTCAAAAGTCGAGAGGTTAATCCGAGCCACCCGGGGCGTGTTATTCGCGTTGATAAACAACCAGCGGCCATCGGGCACGCCATCGGTTTGCGACAATTCCGGGTGGTGAGCGTCGTCCCAGGGCGCAAATCCGTGGCTGGTCATCAGCATGTCTTTGGTCTCTTCAGAGTAGCCCCAGCCGTTTTCGGCATGTTGTGCAAACACTGGAATGATGCGGAACAAGCGTCCGGAGGGCAATCCATAAACGGTGACCTGGCCACTGAATCCTCCGGAGAAAAAGCTGTAATACTCATCGTAGCTGCCGGGTGGAACATAAACTTCCTCTGCTGCGCTGCCATCGGTTAACGAGGCTTTCTTCTGTGTAGCGCAGGCGATCGCGAGCATTACCGCAACGGTAATAACCAGGCCTATCATGCCCAGTCTCTTGGTAATTGATGATTTTTCCATTATACGCCTCCTATTTTAGGGCAACGATTATCGTGCCTTTTATTGGAATTATTTTTGATTCGCACGGATAAATTCCAGGAGCGCCCGACCATCTTCTTCGCTAACATTCTGGAAAGTCATTGGTACCATATAAGTGGCGAGCATCTTTTGTACTTCCGGATGTTTTTTGACCATCTCATCCGGGTTTAACATCATATTCATAACAAACTCCGGGGTGCGGCGTTGCATGACATCGCCCAATGCCGGACCGATATAGCGTTCAGCCATTTTGTGGCAGGCCATGCATTTCATATCGAAAATCTTTTCCCCGGAAGCGGCGAGTTCGCTATCAACTGCGTTCAGAGTCATCTTGGCTTTTACTGGTCCGATGCCATTCTCCAATTCCCACTGACTCAATCCGTTGTTTGCTGCCTGTTGTGCCGGTTGCTCGCTGCTGTTACTATCTCCGGAGGAGCAGCTCCAACCGAAACCGAGCATGAAGAGAATTGCTATTATCAGATTTAATTTTTTCATGGTGTCCTCCGCTTTAAAAGATTTAATACCTTTTTGTCTTAAATATGGGCAAAAAATAAGAACGCTATCCAGCGCTCTTAATAATATTCTCCAGTTTTACCGGGTTTTGATCGGCCAGTTCCTGCAGAGTGGTGCTGCCGAGCATTTGGTTGATTTCTTCCCGAATATCCATCCAGCGGTTATGTAAGGGGCAGGGGTTCTCGCCTCCACATTCCGGCAGTCCGAGGACACATCCTTCCAGGCTTCTTCGCCCCTCCAGGGCAATGACTATTTCGTTTAGGTGGATTTCGCTGGCTGGTCGGGAAAGTGATATCCCACCATTTGGTCCTCGGTAGGAGTTCATAATGTTTGCTTGCGTCAATGTTTGCAAGACTTTAGTGAGGAAGTAAAAGGAGATATCCAGAGCTTCTGCAACACTACGGATGGAGACGAATTGATCCTTTTTTAATGCAGCGATATAAACCGCTGCCCGCAAGCCGTATTCACATTTGTTTGAAAAAATGCCGCTCATAGTTCTTCCTTTCAATATGAGGAATAAGACAATTAATGTGCCACCTTAGGGAGATATGCTTTAAATGCTGTAAATATAAGGGAATATACGAAAAAAACGGGACAATTATCAATCACTTTCCCTGCCACTTTTTCGTAAATATATTTAAGACTTTTTTGTCTTAAATTATTAAAAACAAAGCTTTGCCCAAGCAGGCAGATATGCGTTTTCATGGCATCTTTCAAACTAAATGAATACAATTTGCTTTATTCTGCATATTAGTTATGCGAAAAACAAAAATGCAGAATAAAATTCCGTAATTTTGGTAAAAAAATTAATTTTATTTTGTTTTTCAAATTAAAACATTACTTTAAATCAGTCTGATATGATGGAGGCGGCATTTTGAAACTGGATACGATTGATTTGAAAATTATAGATATTCTGCAAAGCAATGGCAGAATTACCAATAGCCAGCTTGCTTCGGAGGTCGGAATTTCCCCACCGGCAATGCTGGAGCGGGTAAAGCGCCTGGAAAATGCCGGGGTGATTCGCCAATATGTGGCGCTGGTCGAGCCGCGTTATTTAGGGAAAGAGGTCTTTGCACTGGTTTCAATTACCCTGGCGATGCATCAGTTGCAATCGATCGATGACTTTACCCAACAAATTCTGGATCTGGAGGAAGTGTTGGAATGCCATCATGTTACCGGAGAGGATGACTTTGTGCTGAAGATTGCAGTAAAAAACATCAGCGCCTATGAAGATCTGGTGCTTCATAAGCTCACTCGTATTCCCGGGGTGAGCAAAATGAAGACCTCGATTGTCTTGTCTACGTTTAAGCAGGAAACCAAAATATCACCGGCAGGTGAAAAGTAATTTAGCTAATTTTATATGAGGAGGTTTATTATGGCTAGTTTTGATCCTGGCAGTAAAGTGCAAGATTATCTGGTATTTGGTGAGTATGGCGGTGTAAATCCATCCGTAACAGACTCATCGACTTATACCTTCCTGAGCCCGGACACTATGGAAGCGTTGTTCGATCATGAAATCGAAGGATGCTTTCTCTATTCCCGGCACTGGAATCCCAGTAACAAATATCTCTCCAATGCCCTGGCCAGAATGGAAGGCGCGGAAGCCGCCCAGGTGACCGCTTCCGGGATGGCAGCAATTAGTGATACGATTCTACAACTCTGCAAAACCGGTGACGAAATTGTCGCCAGCCGCACCATTTACGGCGGCACCTATGCCCTGTTGAAAAATTTTCTGCCCCGGCTGGGTATTCGGACTAAGTTCGTCAATATTCAGGATTTGAAGGCGGTGGAAAAAGCGGTGAACAAACGTACCAGGTTGATCTTCTGCGAAACGATGAGTAATCCCTTGCTGGAAATCGCTGACCTGCCGGCTTTGGGAGAAATCGCTCATGCCCATAAAATTCAGCTGGTGGTGGATAATACCTTTAGTCCTATGTTATTCTCTCCCCTGGAGCTCGGGGCGGATATCGTGGTGCATAGCCTGACAAAGTTTATCAACGGTACCAGCGACTGTGTTGCCGGGGCGATTTGTGGCAGCGATGAATTCATCCACCAATTGCTGGATGTAAACAGCGGGGCCAGTATGTTGCTCGGGCCGGTGTTGGATAGTTATCGCGCTGCCAGTATTCTGAAGAACCTGCACTCGCTGCATATTCGCATGATGAAGCACTCCGAGAATGCTCAATACCTCGCGGAAAATCTCGAACAGTTAGGATACCGGGTTTTCTATCCCGGCTTGAATTCCCATCCGCAGCATGAGCTGATGAAGGAATTGATGAATCCCGGATATGGCTACGGCGGTATGCTGGCACTTGATATGGAGGATACACAAACTGCCAGTCGCTTGATGGTGAAAATGCAGCAGGAAAAAGTTGGATATCTCGCAGTTAGTCTGGGGTATTTCAAAACCCTCTTTAGCTCTCCGGGGCATAGCACTTCTTCGGAAATTCCCGAAGAGGAACGGAAAGAAATGGGAATGAGCGACGGCCTGGTACGTATTTCCATTGGGCTGGATAACGATATCGAACGCACCTTCAAGCGCATCTGTCACTGTCTTTCCGCAATCGGCAAACGACCATTGCCCGCTTGCCGTCCGAAAACGGATCTGGACAAACCGCGAAAAATGAAAGTGTGAGTCGCTGAAGAATTTTACCAACTTATTTGATTCTTAATTGTGATGCCGGGGCAGGTTGCTTCGGCATCACTGTTTTAAAGTCCTTTCAGGCGGGATATAATTGCAGCGATGCCACCAATGCCGAGAAACCCAACAGCCCCGATAACCAATGTAAACTTGACAGCAGCGGTGATAGTTGCAACTTGCGGAATAGGCGTGGCAAAATTACCCTCCAGCATTAATAGAATTGCAATGTTTTCAATAGCATCCAGTAGACCGGCGAGCAGGACGCCCCAGGAAACCATCAGCCCAATTAACTGGAGTTTTTCCGGTAAAACTAAGGCGAGCAAAACGCAGGCAATACTGAAAAATAAAGGGTAGAGTAACAGAAAGAGAAAATCGACCATCACCTGCTTTTTGGCAGCTGCAACAAGGTCTGCGCCCCAGGCTTCAACAATTGCCCGGGCTTTTTCCCCGCTCCAGGGCACTTCGATGGCAAGAATGCCAGCGGGCACCTTCTGGGTGGATAGCGGCTTCCCTTTCTGCTGCAGAATATTACCGACCACGAGGGTTGCCAGGGTAATTATCGCGAAAGCAATCCATAGGGCCGGTTTGGACATCCAGATATAGGGATGGGTCATTTACCGCCTCCGGTTGTCAACGTAAGAAAAATTAAAATGCGACCAGGTCACGAATTTTATCGGCCAGCTGATCCTTCGGCCAGTAAATTTTCTTTTCCAGATCCGGACTGAAAGGAATTGGCGTGTCTAATGATGCAACACGGGTTACCGGCGCATCCAGGGACCGGAAAGCGTGCTCGGCAATATAGGCGGCGATTTCCGCGCCGATCCCGCCGGTAAGATTCGCTTCGTGCAGCACCAGCGCCCGATTGGTTTTTTCCACACTCTGGCGAACGGCATCTCTATCCCAGGGAAGCAGGGATCGCAGGTCAAGAATTTCAATCTCAATGCCTTCCGGGGAGAGTTGTCCGGCAACCTCTGCCGCCCAGTGGACGCCCAGCCCGTAAGTGATAATGCTCAGATCTTTTCCCGGACGGGTGACTGCCGCTTTCCCCGGTTCGATGGTATACATTTCGTCCGGCACCTGTCCCTTCAGGCTACGATATAACCCCTTATGTTCAAAAAACAAAACGGGATTGGGATCTTCGATAGCTGCAAGCAGCATGCCCTTGGCATCATAGGGATTGGAGGGATACATAATCTTTAATCCCGGTACATGGAAAAACCACGCTTCCATACTTTGGGAATGATACGGTCCGGCGCCCATACCTCCTCCGGAGGGCATCCGCAAGGTGACATTGATCGGGGCATTCCAGCGATAATATGTTTTTGCCAGATTGTTAACGATCTGGTTAAATCCACAGCTGACGAAATCGGCAAACTGCATTTCTACAATCGGCTTCAGTCCGGCGAGCGCCATCCCCATGCCTGCGCCAATTGCGCCGGATTCGATGATCGGGGTATTGCGCACCCGCGCCTTCCCGAATTGTTTTGCGAACCCTTCGGTAATTTTAAATACGCCGCCGTATTCAGCAACGTCCTGTCCGATAATCAGCACGTCTTCGTCCGTACTCATTTTTTGGCGAAGGGCATCGCTGATGGCATCAATAAAGCGCTTTTCCGATTGTTGTCCCCGGGGAGCGGTTGTGGCGATATTGGCGGGGGCATACACTTCCGCCGTTTCCCGGGCAACAGTGCTTTCCGGTAAAGGCGCGTTGAGGGCATCTTCCAGAGCGGCTTCAATTTCCTGAGATAAACGGGTTTCTATTTCCTGCTTGAGGGATGCATCCAGGAGGTTTTTCTCGGTAAGATAGGTTTCGAAACGCGCAATGGGATCGCGCTCTGCCCATTCTTCAAATAAGGCTTTCGGCACGTACTTGGTGCCGGATGCTTCTTCATGCCCGCGCATCCGAAATGTCAGTGCTTCGATGAGCGTCGGTCCTTCGCCGGCCCGGGCCTTCGCTGCTGCCTGTTGTATTGCCTGATGAACTTCCAGCACATTGTTACCGTCAATCCGTTTTCCTTCAATGCCGTAGCCCACACCGCGATCGGCCAGTTGTTTACAAATGAATTGCTCCTTTACCGGGGTAGATAGACCATAACCATTATTTTCAATCAGGAAAATGACCGGCAGTTTCCAGACCGCGGCGAGATTTAGTGCTTCATGAAAATCTCCTTCGCTGGTAGCGCCGTCCCCGGTAAATGTCATCGCGACCCGTTGTTGCTCCTTCAGCTGGAAAGCAACGCCAAAGCCATCTGCTACTGGTAGCATCGCCGCCAGGTGGGAGATCATCCCGATAATATGATGATTGGGCGCGCCAAAATGAAAGGAACGATCCCGCCCCTTGGTGAAACCGCCATCTTTCCCCATCAGTTGACGAAACAATTGCTTGAGATCGATGCCCCGGGTTGTGAAGACGCCCAGGTTGCGATGCATCGGCAGAATGACATCATCGGCATTCAGTGCGGCTGTAGCACCAACACTAATCCCTTCCTGCCCGATGCCGGAAAACCATTTGGAGAGCTTCCCCTGGCGAAGCAAGGAGAGCATCCGCTCCTCGATCATACGGGGAAGCCGTATTTGACTATATAAATTGATTAATTCAGATTTGGATAGTTTCGTCTCTGCCGGATGATGTGCTACCGCCATAACATGCCCCTTTTAAAAAATCACCACCTGTAAAAATTTCCGTAAAAATGGACAAACTCCGAACGCCAGACACTCTTCACTGGAGTTATCTGTTATCCGGAGCTTGTTGCTGAGCGCCGTTTTAAACGCTCATCAAGAGAAGTTACATCAGCGAATATTATCTTGCAACTGTCGAGAAATATTTTCCGAAAACTAAAAAGGCTATTTAGACGAATCTTAAGATTTACACTGGTGACACAGATATTAGGCAGCACTTATTGAATGAAATGAATGGGCTTGAAATCGTGTAACACGACTTCCCAGTATTGGTAGAGTGGTTCATTGGCCGGATTCGTTTCATCGAGCACAGCAACAACAGTAATATCTTCCCAGTCCTCGCTATAAGTTAGTCGAAAGAAAATAACCTCCGGATGGATTTCTTCATGGGGCAACACTTTTTTCCATTCCGCCTTCATAAACGCGCATGTTTCCGTGTTGATGCGGGAATAATCCGTGCTAATCTGCTCGGCTACCCGAAAAATTCGTCGGCCCGCTTTTCGGGTAGGAGAAAAATGGCCGTCGATAATAACTTCGCCACCGCTGGGACGGCGACTATGCTGATGGGTTGTTCCCGGGTAGTAGAAGTGGTAGCGGATGCCCGCGGCATCTTCCCCGCTTTCCGGTTCATCATAATCGCCGCGGTGCAGCTCGATTAAGTTCATCCCGTAATACTCATGCCACTCTTTTTCACTGTTCCAGACCAGGCGGCAGAGGAGCTGAAAATCCTCACTCTTATCTGCAGCTTCGCGTAATTTATCTTCGAGGTTTTTGGGTAACTCTGCCTGATGTTTCCCGGCCTCCTGTTGGGAACGAATGATAAAATCCGGCCAACTTTCCCCGACTTGTCGTTGAATACGCTCTTCGAAAACGGTGAAAAATTGGAGATCTTCAAAGCCGGTGATCTTTAAGCCTTCCGGTGCAAATGCCGGATGGTTTTCCAGGCTTTCCTGCGAGCTGGGCCATTCTTCCGAGATAGCCTCTTTCCAGCGATATGCCAGCGCCAGCGAAATGACCGCCAATTTTTCCTCAGCCAGTGCAGCAATCACCGTTTCGATTTCCGAAAAAGACCAGGCGGAATGCCATTGCTTGTCCACCAGATATCGATGGGCCCGTTGAATATGTTCTTTTACCGACATTGAGATTCCTCCGGTATTAGGGAGTCAACTTAAGCTTTTGAAAAGCCTTAAAGATAAAAAACGGTAAATGACTTCCTCAAATTACAAATTCGAAGCAATTGGAGAAATGCAATGTACCGTTTTTTATGATGTAATGTTATTAAAATCTGCAATGTCGATAATTGGAGAACTTAATTTCTAGGCAGCGGTTTCCCTGGTTTGTTGGGGAAGGTCAGCACTGGTCACTTCCCGGAAGGCGTACGAGTATCCGGTAAAGACTGCCAGGCCATAGAAAAGAACGTCCATCAAGTGGAAAGACTCTGTCATTACCTTTCCGATAGTCATCAACGGAATGCTGGAGAGCAATCCGAAAAACGAAATGTTCTCCGCGCTGGCAACCATCATCAAAATCGCAAAATAGTTGCCGAGGAAGCAACCGAGCAAAGAAAGTAAACCTCCGGCAATGCCATAAATCGGCTCGATCCCTTTGCCAAGAAAACGCACCGTAAAACCGACAAGCAAGCCAACACCAATGGCCATCCAACCGATTTGATATTGTGTAATTGCCGTAATACCACCCCAAATAACAGCGCCAGCGAGCGTTGCCAGCAATCCGCCAAAAATCGCCAGGGGAAAGTTCTGTTCCCGTCGTAAACGCTGGATAAGTTGTGCGACTGCAATTGCATCGTCTCTTTCCGGCGAATGGGGCGCCGATAATTCATAATTCTGTGCCATAATAATATTTCTCCTCCAATTTGTTGGATAGTTAAAGACAACACTCCCAAATCCGATGTGAAGTGCAATGGTTGTCCGGATATATGAAAAGAGGAAAAGTTCGCTGCGTTTTTCTCAAACCTTCTAACTTTGCGAGGGAAATTCATCTCGACAAAAATTAATCCCAGGCAGCAAATACTTTTTTTAATTGCCCTTAATCCCGTAAATTGGCCGCGTTTTGGATACTAGATGAAAGGGGACTGTTAATGACTGGCGAAGCTGCAAGATGCGTACAGGTGGCGGTAGTTCAAGCAGCACCGGTGCTGTTTGATCGGGAGGCAACGATCGAAAAGGCCTGCCGGTTGATTCGGGAAGCGGCAGATGCCGGTGCGGAGATGGTGCTTTTTCCAGAAGCGTTCATTCCCGGCTATCCCCGCGGGTTATCTTTTGGGATGGTTGTCGGCAGTCGTTCAGCAGATGGCCGGGGAGCCTGGGAAAAGTATTGGCAAAACAGCATGGAACTTGACGGCCCCTCGGTGAAACGTTTACAAGAAGCTGCCCGGGAATCCGGCGTTTTTGCAGCGATTGGTATTATTGAACGGGATGGCGACTTTAGTGGCGGCACGCTTTACTGCACAACACTTTACATCGATGGGAATGGAGAAATTGCCGGCAAGCATCGCAAACTAAAACCAACCGGCGCAGAACGATTGATATGGGGAGAAGGCGATGGCAGTACTTTAACAGTCGTCGATACACCCTGGGGAAAAACCGGAGGCCTGATTTGCTGGGAAAACTATATGCCCCTGGCGCGTATGGCGATGTATCAGCAGGGCGTGGAAATATACCTCGCACCCACCGCGGATGCCCGGGATACCTGGCAGGCGACCCTGCAGCATATTGCCTGCGAAGGCCGTTGCTTTGTGCTCGGTTGCAACCAATATGTCACCCGAAAGATGTATCCGGAGGATTTTCCCGGGGTGAGTGAGATCCCGGCAACGCCGGAGGTGATGTGTCGTGGAGGCAGTGTGATTATCTCGCCAATGGGAGAAGTGCTTGCCGGCCCATTGTTCGACCAGGAAGGCATCTTATATGCAGCGCTGGATATGAGTGAGGTTGTTCGCGGCAAGCTGGATTTTGACGTAACCGGCCATTATGCCCGCCCGGATGTGTTTCAACTGATCGTTAATGATGGGAAGAACGGATCAATATCCAATGTCGAATAATGAATATCCAATTTCCAAGTAAACTACTTAAAAATTTACAAGATTTGACCGTTTGTCACTTCAGTATTCAACATTGGACGTTGGCTATTGGATATTCATCTCAATCTGATCGGAAATAATTATGACAAATAGCGACCTCCCGCTCTCCCGGCAGCGGCTTTCCGTGTTGGCTTTATTTTTTCTAAAAGGCATGCTTTTCGCTAACTGGTTCTCCCGTATTCCGGATATTAAGGCAAATCTAAATATCAACGAGGCGACACTGGGCCTGGTATTATCCGGCCTTTCCGCGGGCATAATTATCATGATCACCTTTACCGGTCGCCTGATGGAGCGTTTTGGCGATGTGAAGGTTACCCGTATTGGCGCCGGGTTTATGTGCGCATTGTTGCCGGTTTTTCCCCTCATGCCCACCCCGGCGGTGTTATGGATAGCACTCTTCCTCTTTGGCTGTGGCTCTGCACTGATGGAAGTTTCAATTAACGCCCAGGCAGTTGAGGTGGAGCGGCGTTTTCAGCGGCCAATTATTAATTCGTTTCATGCTGCCTTTAGTGTCGGCGGTTTTGCCGGAGCGACAATTGGCGCCCAGTGGGTTGCCTATGAAATGAGCCCTTTTCAACAGTTTATCATAACTGCCGCGCTGAGCTTCCTGTTATTTGTAGCAGTGGTTCGCCCCCTAATTCCTGCAGTCGCACCAAAAAAGGAGCAGCAGCGGGAACGGCTTTTTCAACTGCCGGCCCGGCAACTCTGGGCGTTTGGCATTATCGTGTTTTGCGCAGTGATTGGGGAAGGGGGAATGGCGGACTGGAGCGCTGTTTATTTGCGGAAAATTGGCGCCGCCAGCGGGGAAGTCGCCGCATACGGTTTTGCTGCATTTTCGTTAATGATGACCATCGGCCGGATGTTCGGCGATAGGCTAACCGCGCGCTCGTCCCCGGCCACGGTTGTACGTTGGGGCGGTATTCTCGGGGCGAGCGGACTGATACTGGCTGCACTCATCCCGGAAATTCCGTTCATTATCGCTGGTTTTGCTGCTGTGGGTGCCGGGGTATCGGTAATTATTCCGCTGGCATTTAGCGGTGCCGGAAGAACGCCGGGTATTTCCAGCAGCAGTGCGATTGCCGGCGTGGCCACAATCGGCTATTCCGCGATGTTTGTTGGACCATTGTTGATTGGCGGACTGGCACAGTTGTTCTCTTTACGCATCGCCCTGGGGATGATGGCACTGCTCCTGGCATCGCTGGCCTATAGTGCGAAGGCGTTTCAGGAAGTGGTGCAACCTGCACGGGTGTCTGTTGAATGATTCGGATTTAGTGGCAGTAGCATAAAATAAAATTTGGATAGTGCAAAAGAATTGTCCGTCATCGCGAGGAGTATAACGACGAAGCGATCTCATCTGTTGCTGGAAAAACAGAGATTGCTTCGGCAAAAAACGCCTCGCAATGACAGAACCCTAAAATATCCTTGCTACTATCTTTTAATGCGACTCATATCCCTTCTGGCCGCCTTTCGGAACAATCAGGCGGAAGTTCTCCGCACTAAGCGCATATTCTTTGCTATCGACATCAAAAACCTTCTTGCCGTCTTTTTCCCGGAACTGCACACCGGCCAATGATAATGTATCATAGACGGTCGCTTCCCAGAATGGCCAGTTTTCGCTGTTGAGTTCTTCCGACTTGCCATGCGTATACTGACTGGGATGGAGGCGGTCATCCGGATCAAAGAAGAGCATGTTGCCGCGCGATGCGCCACCGAGTAGTTTGGTACCGCGATAGGGGCGCTGCTGCCGGCGTAGTTCTCCGGCATGATCGAAGTACATGCCACCGAAGAAGAAGTCGCCGCCCATCAGGGACTCGCCGCAATATTTGCTGGCACTGCCGAGCAGGTGGATCTTCAGCGCCTGGCAGCGTGGATCATTCACCGAGTTCGTCCAGGCGCGGTCGACGATATCGCCAAGGATAAAGATGCTGCCACCTTTCGAGGCGTAACCGCAAACTTTGCCGGCATTGCCATAGACGTAGAGATTTCCATGATGAATACCCATCGCCGTGAAGTTCTGGGCATTGCCATGGCAGCGGATAGTGCCACCCTGCATGAAAGCACCAAAATATTCACCCGGGGTACCGTAAACATCAATTTCGACGTCATCCGTATCGGTGCTGCCCATAACTGCGGTCGAGATGAGGCGCTGCCCGTTGACCCGATAGAGAACAAACTTCCGCCAGCCCAGGGCGAATGCTTCCCGCATAAATGCGCAAAGGCAGAGGGCAGGATCGATACCTTCCGGCTCGAAACCGGTAGCATCAACTACCAGGATTTGGCTGTCATTTGCCGGACCGTCAATGTCGGTATTGCCAAAGCCGGCTTTCGCCCATTGCTCGTTCGGTGTAGCGGTAATAGTATCGAGGAATTCGTAGAGCATATTCCGGGCGATATCTACCAGCGAACTGGTCGCTTTATTGCCGGTTTTCATCGTGCGTAAGTAGTTGATGAAATACGTGAGCAGATCGATCGCATCCTGATGATTGCCGCTCTTCAACGCTGCATCAACGATTTGCTGCAATACCCAGCGATAAGTGTTAAATGTCCAATCCGGCAGCTGCTCGCGGATGTAGGCCTGCTGACCACCGGGGTGCTCGACCATTGCTTTGCTGATTGCAAGGCGACTCTTCGGCGCGCGCAATTTGCTGCGCTGATAGCTATAGTGCTCGCCCGGTTCGTCAATGGAAAATTCCTGCCCGTAACGGTCGATCAGATTGAAGTCGAAAATCTTGCCGTCTTCGTCGTAGATGAAACGATTGATCATACCATTACTAACGGTAACATGATCGGGCATCGCACCGTCAATGACATCTTCCTTATCCAGCAGCGCGAGTACTTTTTGAGCGGCCTGTTCTTCGGAAGCGATGATGCTGAACATGGTCTTTTCACCATTCTTCTTGCCATACCAAATCGAAGTGGTTCCGGGGCGCAAGTCCGCCGGGTCTTTCAGGTCGACGCGCTCGGTCACCCGCTTCTCCGGGAAGTGGCGCAGGCAGAGATACTGGTAAGGGCCATCCGGCGAGCTGGTAAACTCTACCCGCTGAACTTCTTCCAGCTGATTCTTCAAGGACGGGGGAATCAAGGCAAGGTCATCTCCGGTGGTCGGAGAGAAACTCTCGAAGAGTGCCCAATCCGGATACTCCAGTTCTTCCGCGAGCAAGTGGAATTTCAGCGAGGCGACTTCCGTATCGGTGGTCGCCAGCGGCGGAAGGCCGAACTGTTCCACCCGCTGTTTCAGGGTTTCGTAGTTCGTCGTTTCTCCATTGTGCGTTAAAGCCGTGTGCAGTTTGGAGAAGGGATGGGCATTCATCTGCTCCACCACGGAACCGGTCGCGAGACGCACGTGGATAATGTTATTCGGTGATGCCGGCGTTTCCCAGGGAATTTCCCGCCCCGCGGTTTTCCACACGCCAAAATTCTTTCCGCAGGACATCACCGCGGCGATTTTGCGAATGCGCTTGTCATACCGCTCCTCATGCTCGGAATGCGGATACTGCTTGGCAAACATCCGCAGCAGATAGAGGTAGCTTTCGCCGTAAGTATCAAAGTTCTCCTTACCGAAAATATCAGATTTGGTGAGGATCGGCAGATACTCCTTGAAGGCCTGATTGCCGGTAATGAAAGCAGACCACTCTTCCGGGAACATCTCCCAAACATAAAGGATTTGGGTGAGGGCAACGGAATGATTGAATACGTAAAGATCTTCCGCCTTCCGCATAAAATCGGCGTGATCCTGATAATTCTCGCCATTGACATCCGGGAAGTATTCGCGGATATAGGCAAAGCGCGGTGAGAGTAACAGGGCGCTGTTGATGAAATCGTCCAGCACATCGCGCTTCACCCGCACGAAGAAACGGAAGATATCGCCGGGATCGGTGCTGGGATTACCGAATTCACGATAGTCGCGTTCCTTGCCGCGCTTATCCTTCTTGTAGCTTTCGCGCACTTTATCGATCGCTGTTTCGCCGGCATAATCGAAGTACGGATCGATAAATACCTTCTTGACTTTTCCGGCCAGTTTGATGCGGAATTTGATCAGGTTAAGGCGGGCCTTGCGGCGCAGGTCCGCTTCGCTGGTAAAGGATTTCTTGCTGTTCCGCATATTCTCTTCCATCTCCAGCTGGAGAATACCCTTCACCATCAGGCGGTAAGCGTAATGCTCCGGGAAGTCCGGAAAGCAGAGGGTTTTTCCGACCCCGACGCCGTCCATACCGCGGTTCTTCATGGCGTAGAGCGCTTCATCGAGAATATAGCTGGGCACGTTGTGGGTACCGATCACCGCGGCAACACCGCAGTTGGTCTGCCCGGTTTGATGGATTTCCTTCGGACGGATGACATTCTCTTTATGCTGTGAATGTTCCCGGCGCTGACGAATGCGGAAGTCCACGCGTTCTTTCAGACCGATCCACTGGATCTTGTCGAAGCGGCCGCGCAGGTCGCGAATGTCCTTCAAGCCGAGACCGGCCAATGCACGAATCACCTGCATCTGCATAATCAGGAAGGCATTGACCATCTGGCGGGAGTTGAGATCGACATTACGCAGGTTCTGCATAATCAGGTTACTGGTCGCGATACCGCGGGAGCAACCGTCGTGGCAGTTACGATTCCGGTCGCAGCCAACCGCTACCAGCGGTGCGGTTCCCCAGATCACCCCGTCCGCACCCATTGCAACGGCTTTGATGACGTCTTCATAGGTACGAATACCACCGCTGACGATGAACTTCACGTGATTACGCAGGCCATCGCGCACCAGACGATCGTGGATGAGCGGAATCGCATACTCGATATGCATTCCCATCTGTCCCTTGATGATATTCGGAGAAGCACCGGTGCCGCCGCGCGGACCGTCCAGCCAAACTTCGATCTTCATCCCGTATTTCCGGGCGTAATCGGCCAGCTCGTCGGAGAGCTTCAGGGTATCGGTGGTAACTTCGTCCATTTTATACTTCAGCACTTCTTCAGTGTTGTCCTTGGCGATCCGCGCCAGTCCGGCAGCGATAAACTCGATATCCACCGAGGGAGAAACCTTCACGGAAACCACTGCTTTCGGATTGATCATCCGCACCACGTCGATAAAAGATTTCACGTCTTCGATCGAGTAACAGTTGTGGAACGGGAACGGTGAAATCACACTGGTATAAGTGTAATTGATGACATCTTCGCAAAGCCGGAGAATTTGCTCGGACTCGATCGGGTCGATGTTGTTTTCCTGCTCCAGCTCATACACCCGCTGCTGCACTTCCCAGAGGGCTTGTTTCAGTTCCGGGTAGATGGTTTCATCGTCATGGGCCTGGGTGAGATTGGCATGAACATTTTTCGCCACGTCCTTCATCGGATGGCCGGCTTTTTTCTCGATGCGGTCGATCCGCTCGATCAAGCCACGCAGTTTCTCCTGGTTCAGCTTTTCCAGCCCCTGAATACCACGCAGGTAGGAAACCAGCTTGTTCACTTTACCGGCGAGAATATGCCCACCGATACCCATCTTCGCGCCCTGGCTATAGGCGATCACCACTCGTGGCGCTTTCTTGATGGTTTCTTTAGTCACCCCAAAAAGACCGGTTTTCATCTCGGTAGAAACGTACGGCTCGTCCTCCTCACCAATCACTTCATAGTACAGGAACGGCTGCAGCTCCGGATAGGGATTGAGCACTTCGTAGAGATCCGGCCGGACTTCCTCGGTCAGGCCATGTTTGCTAAGGATGCGCTTGATATCCCGTGCGGTATAATGGGTGTCATGCTCAAAATGCTTTTTGATTTCCTGCATTTGCGGCTCATCGAAAAAGATCGGCTCGCCTTTTCGGTTCAGGAAGAAGCAGGTGGGATAGCCGCCCTCGCCGGTATCATACTGCACACCGAGTCTGCGGGAAGCGATCACATGCGCCCGCCAGGTATCCAGACCGATGGAGCCGACCGACTTCCCGCCGAACATCCAGGGCGCCTCGAGGATCAGTCCTTTGTCCAGCGGCAGTGCCGTGCTAATGTCATTCAACTCTTCATCGCTGATGATGTCCGGATCGCGCTGGTAGAGGATGCGCATTACGTCGAAACCATCACCGAGCAGACCGGTGCCTTTGACATTTTTCAGAAGGAACATTTTCGGATCGCCGGCGGCCATATCGCCGAGGGTGCGGATTAGCGCGCCGGGCCAGACGTGGTCACGCTGGTAAACCGTCTGGTTGATATCGCCCAGTTCATAGAAGTGATGCGGAGAACGGAGATCTTCTACCCGCGCTTTCAAATCCGTATAACTGGGAGATGCATTCGGAGGCAGCGGCTCCATCATTTTCAAGTCTTCATTCAAGGCCCGGTAAGTGGTTACCTTGTCATCATTCTCGAGGATGCTCTTCTGCAGACGCTCTTCCAGTTCGTAGAAGTCGATCAGACGGCCTTCTTCCCCGACGGTTTTTTTGATGTCTTTGAAGCCGGATGCGCCAAGCACTTCCAGCACCTGAATCTTGCGGGATTCCATCTGGTTATTGAGGCGCTCCACTGCCCAGTCGACATCCATGTGAATCAGGGTGTCGGTGGTGGTTTTATCTTCCTGGGTTGCTTTGTAGGCATAGGGATCGAGTGCCAGCAATGCCGCGACGTCCAGCAAGGTTGCTTCCGCGCCGCGCTGAATGGTTTTCTGACTATCGGAGGCGAGGCGAATACCGCCGGATGCAGTCAGTGCCACCTGGTGACGGCGACCGGTGGAAAGCAGGTAATGGTGAATGGCCCGCACTGCTTCCGAAGTAACAAAGTATTGATCCTTGTTGCGCAATCCATGGATGTGCAACACGTCCACTTCCATGCTCATAAAACGTTCAATTAATTCTTTCAGGTGCGGGAGAATTTCCCCACCGACAATGTCGTACTCGGAAACTTCCACGTAGCCGCTGATCAGCGGTTTTTTGTTCGCGACGGACATCGCTGATTCGGTGATGAACCGCAGCGTCGTTTCCATCTCGTCATGCGGATTAATCTCGAACATCGGCATGTTCCAGAGATCTTCCAATAGCTCACGCTGGATACTTGGGGTAACCCGCAAGTGATCGATAATTTCCAGATCCACTCGGGGAACGATTACCGGCGGCAGGCGATCCAGGCCGCCCTCTTCCCGGAAAAAGTCGTAGTATTTTAATACGCGATTCAACTTGATGACTGCCATCGTGTTTTGTTTTGCTGCTACTTTGATGAAAGCGAGCTCTGCTCGTCCGTTGCTGTGCAGGCGCACCGAGTTATACATCATCGGCGTGCTCAGTCGGATGGTCGGATATGGCGGATTATGAAGATTCTCCTCCTCGTCAAATTTACAGTAGCGATGGCGCTTGCCGAGGGTTACCGAGAGCTCCTCATCCGGGTCGCCTTCGTGCAGGCGGTTCTGCGCTGGACCAACAATGTGGAAGTGCGAGAAGCGCTCCGCATCGAAACCGATGCCCATGTGGCGGTCGCCCTGCCCCATGCCGGAAACCGGAATTTGCCCGGTGGACGCTTCCTTGTCGATCTCCATGAGGATTTCTTCGGTCAGGTAAATGTCGGCCATGTCGGTCAGTTCTGGGGAACGCTGGATCGTTGTAGTATCACGGAGGAATTCCTTCTCGGTCTGCCAGTATTTTTTCTCATCCATGTCGACGGCGTTGTTGATCAGTTCCTGGACATAATCCCGTTCCATCTGTACTGCTTTGTTCTGCGGACAGAAGTTGATACAGGCATTACAGAGCGCGCAATTCTCGTCGATCAGTTCGGGGATTTCCCGCGGATTACCCTGGCGCGCGCCGTAGATACAGGCATTTTCGTGGGCACACATTCCGCAGTGGATACATGTTTCCGGATCAATAAATAGTTGGGAATAGGCATAGCCACGGGGATAATGAATATTGAGACCATGCTGGAGATGTGATTTGTCTTCTTTTTGCTCGGCGTAGGTATGTTCCACGTAGAGTGGGCTTTCCTTCATTACTTCCCACATACGATCGACAAATTCGGTTTTCTCCTGCTTGTTCAATCCCAGTGCTTTCTGGAATGCATCGTGCCCTTCAACGAGATCGAACATGTCGGTCAGTGGAATATCGGTGGGGCAGACCCGGGTACAGTTATCGCAGCGGGTACATACCAAAAATCCCAGTGCTTCTTCCTGGCTGATTATTTCTCCGGCAGCAACCCGATTGGCTGTTTTTCGACGGGTAATCGGTGTGGCAAAGCCAAGCAGACCAAACACGTCGCTGGTGGGGCAAACCCGCTCGCAGCTATCGCATTCCGCACAGGCACTGTTGATACCAGCGATTTCGTTACGGCTCGCCTTCAGATCCGGCGGCACCACCGTTGGGAAAATCATCGTGTTCAGCTTCCAGAGGAATCTACCGGGGGAATAAAGGGAGAAGCCATTTTTGCTCCGGCCTTTTTTGAGCAATTTGACTGCAATTTCCATGAAGGGAATCGAAGCTGCTTTGAATCCTCGCAGAGTGAATTTCCGCCCGCTGGTATTAATGTATTTACACTGATTCAACAAGGCACTGGGATCGAGTTCTTTTTTCAGGCGATTCAACGCGTCCAGTTTTTCCTGATACCCGCCTTTTGCTAACGCTTTCAAAAATGGCAGATTCCAGATACCGGTGCCATAGGGCCGGCCGCCGAAAGCGATTGAAGTCTGGATCATAAAAGGCACCAGTCCGAGATAGGCTTTATGGCGAAAAGTATCGGTGTCAGCGAGAATGATCGACTGAATGAGAATCTCCCCGGTATCGAGAAAGTGTCCTTCCGTTTTCACCGGATTATCGGTCCAATTAGTAATGGCTGCTTGCACGAAACCCATATAGTCCGGGAATTGCTCGATCGGCAATACGGTTTCACTCACCAGCATGGAGGGGCCGCGCTGCTTCATTTCTACCGGGGCGTAGCGGTGCTTCCAGAATTTATGGGCGAGACCGACAGGCAGGCGCCAATAGCTAACATCGCGGAAACGGCTTTGGTCTTCCCGGGAGCTAAAAAAGGAATAGTTCAGGCAGCGTTCGTAATCGTCGCGGCTGTCGAATTCCATCACCAACACATGCTGGAGGTCTTTCATCTTATCGGCAATTTCAATATCCCGGCGAATGCGATTGATGCGCAAGTCATCTTCGTCTTTCAGTGCTTTGTCCAGCTTGCGCTGGTTTTTTTCTTTCTGGATATCATAGGTAGTTTTGATGTAGTTATGGTCGAAGTAAATCAGTGAGGTCGGATGAAGCTCCCACTCCCGGAGCATTTTCACGAATTCCAGGGTATCCTGGGCATCGTTAAAAGAGAAGGCGTAGGGCTTGCTTTCATATTGGTCTGATTTTACTTTCAACACCACACCGGTGACAATGCCGATTTGGCCTTCGCTGTCAAAAATCTGCTCAAACATCGGATCTTCCGGTGTCAGCGTAACCCACTCCCCGGAAGGCTTCAGGAGGAAGATTGCTTCCACGGAATTTCTCACCGGGCCATATTTATAAGCGCCGATGCCCAGTCCGCCGGTAACCACCCAGCCACAGATAGTGCCGGAATTCGGATTGGTAATTTCCTGCCTAAGGGCGAATCCTTCAGTCTTTAAAAATTTACGCATATCGGCAAAGAGTACGCCTGGTCCTACGGTAAGGCGGGCATTCTCTGCATCGAGTTCGTGGAAATCCAGGTAGGAAAGATCAAGAACGATTTCCCCGTTCATCGGCACGGCCCCACCAAATGGCCAGCTACCGGCGGCGCGTATAGTGTATTTCAGTTTTTCCTGGTATGCATGTGCGACAAATTTCTGCAGATCTTCGTAACTGCCGGGACGAACAACAAAACGGCAGCGAATGTTCAGCAGGGTCTTCTTCAAGCGTTCCGGCACTACAGCCGTACCGGTATCGGAGTAAAAGATGTCCTTTTGTACTTCCGATAAGGAAAATATCTGGGTCGCATCACTGAGCAGTTCCCGTATTGTCTTGTAAACTGAATCGTTGGCAAGGGATTGGTTCGGAGTGCTTCCATTGCGATACTTTTCCAGTAATAAATCCAGCGCGCTCTGCTGGGAACGCACACGCTTGGCAGCAGAATTGCCATTGAGAAATTCAAATTCCTTCTGAAAATTCACACGCATCATATCTCATCCTGTGGGTATAAAGTTGAACTTCGTTTCCTGCTCAGGGGTCGTTGGCCGCGATAATACGGTTTGCCTTATCGGTTAGTTTGAAAAACCATTTCGCCTGCCTGAATTATTTGCATCCTTCAGAATATTGCGATTGTCGTTATATAGCATTCGCTTTTAAAAATCATTATAAAAAACAGGTCCCCTGCGGCTTACCAAAAATCGGCAAGACCTGGTATTTGTCGAGCATTTGTTTTGAAATAATCATTTAATCATACTGGCATCCGGCCGATATCATTAAATGTTGGATTGCCGCCTCTGGCCTGCCCCGAGTTACATCAGGCAAAAAGCGGATAAGATTCATTTACTCCCATAGAACAGCAGGATAATGCCTGCAATTGAAATAAATCCATCATACGAAAGATCAATGTTTCCGGCGCAACACGGTTAAAGCTTCAACGTGATGAGTTTGTGGAAACATGTCGAAAGGGAAAATTTCCCGGCAAGTATATCCCAATTCCTGAAAATGAACGAGGTCCCTGATCAGGGTCTTCGGATTGCAGGAAATATATACAACATTTTCCGCTTCTGCATAACTAATTTCTTCAATCAATAATTTTTCTACACCTTTCCGGGGCGGATCGATAACGATGCTATCAAATTTTTCGCCATCTTTCCGTAATTTCCGGAAGGTGCGGGCCGCATCGCCGGTAATAAAGTTGACATTGGTGATATCATTGTCGGCCATATTTTGTACTGCCGCCCGGATAGATGCTTCTACCGCTTCAATACCAGTCACTTCCCGGACCATCTCCGCCAGTTGAAAAGAAATAGCACCGACACCACAGTAAACATCGGCGACCCGGTCGTCTGCCCGAAAGCCGGCTATCTGGCGCATTCTCTCCAGCATTCGGACCATTTGTACAGAATTCACCTGAAAAAATGTATGGGGATATACCCGGTATTTATACTTCCCAAGTTTCTCCTCAATATATGCGTCTCCCCAGACAACAATATTTTTCTCGCCGAGAATGACATTGGTTTGTCGGGAGTTAATATTTAACTGCATACTTTTCAGCGTTGGGATCGTCGTTTTAAGTTTTTGGAGCAATGGTTGCCAGTCTGGCACAGACTTTTTGGTAACAACCAGCACAATCATGATCTGATTGGTAAACATACTACGGCGAATCATGACGTGACGTAGTACACCTTTCCCGGATTTCTCATCATAAATGGGCACCTGATAACGATTCGCCCAATCCCTTACGATTTGCAGAATTTGATTGGCTTCCCGGGTTTCTACCCGGCATTGATCGATAGCAATGACTTCATGACTGCGGGAGCGATAAAGGCCAAAGATTGCCGATCCCTGGCGTTGCTGGAAAGGCATTTGGGATTTATTACGATAATAAAACGGTTCCGGCATACCCACTACGGAATGAACGGTGATATCCGACAGGGAAGTTTCCGCTGCAATCAGTTGCTCAAAAATCTGTTGTTTAAATGTTAACTGGGCAGGGTAATCGAGGTGCTGAAGATGACAACCACCACAGCGGGAAAAGTATTCGCAGGGAGGCGCTTGTCTTTCCGGAACGGTTTCTATAATATTGAGAAGGCGAATCCGCTTTTTCCGTGGCCGGTCCGGGGCGTATTCAACTTCGACCAGCTCCCCCGGCAGGGTTTTTTCGACGGCGATTTTATGATCGTTATGGTAGGCAAAACCGGCGCCGCTGTCGTTAAGCGCTTCAATACGCAATTGAATGCGTTGGCGGGACTCCCTGGCAACGGGCGGTCCGGACCGCTTTTTACGGGCAGCACTCATCCGGTTTCTCTGCTTTTTCGCGTGGAACAATACCGATTCAAAAAGCGCACAATATAATGTTTGGAACGGCGCTTCGCCAATAATTCAAAAAATAATTTATGATAACGATTTCGTTAATCGTTGATCATTCACCGCTGTTCGTTTTTGTAAAGACGGATCATGATCCGTCTCTACGGATCCCGGATTTCTGTTGATGTATAAAAACAACGAAAAATTCCCGGCAAACCTTTTTTCCCAATCACCCGTCTAACAAAAAATCAACTTGGAAAAATCGGTGGTAAATCGGAGGCGTCATTATGTTTAGTAACTATATCAAAATTGCCCTGCGAAACCTGGTGAAATACAAAGGGTATTCTTTCATCAATATTTTCGGGCTGGCGACTGGCATCGCCTGTTGTATTCTCATTGTATTGTTTGTACGGCACGAACTACGGTTTGACACGTTTCATGAGAATGGCGATCGTTTATACCAGGTGGTGATGTCCCAGAAGGCGAGTAATGACGCCACAAACTTTTCGGCGGTGCTGCCTGCGAATACTGCGGAGTTGATTGCGCCGGAATTTCCGGGCATCGAATACGCCAGCGGCTATATTCGCACGGGTTTTCGCTTGAAACTGGGTGAAGATCAATTCCGGGTATGGGTGGGGGAAACCGATCCCGACTTTTTGAAAATGTTCTCCTTCGAACTATTAGCCGGGGATGCGGAAACTGCCTTGAATATGCCGGACAAGATTGTCCTGACCACGTCTGTCGCGCAGAAAATCTTTAAAATTTCGCCCGGGCAGGAATCCGAAGTACTGGGAAAAACCCTGACGGTGCCCAGCGATGATGACCGAGAATTTATTGTGTCTGCGGTAGTGGCAGACGTATCGGATATTTCCAGCATTGATTTCGAAGTGCTCATTTCAATTAAGCATCATGATAAATACGGCGTCAGTAACAACTGGGCCGGGCCGGCGACCATCTACCTGCAGCTAAAAGAAGATCAAACTGCTGCTGCCCTGGAAAATTCACTCCCGCCTTTTGCCAAAAAACTACTTGGGGATAAATATGCCGATAGTCCGCGCCTGAGTGCCATGGGCGATTTTAATGATGTCGTTAAGTTTAATTTACGGCCAATCGGGGATATCTATCTGAATGATGATACCTGGACGCCGTACAATCATCGCGGCAGTGCCGAAGCCTCCTATATGCTTGCAGCAATTGCCATCCTGGTGCTGAGTATTGCCTGCATCAACTTTACCACCCTTTCCATCGGGAAATCCGCTGCGCGGGCAATGGAGGTGGGGATGCGGAAAGTGCTCGGGGCATATCGCGGCCAGATAATGCAGCAATTTTGGGGAGAAGCCTTAATACTGAGTACCTTCGCGATGATTTTAGGGGGAGTAATGGCCTGGCTGTTTCTGCCGATCTTTAATGAGCTGGCAGAAAAGACCCTGGCCTTCTCTATCTTTGAGAGTTGGGATATTATCCTGCTGCTTTTCGGCATGATGTTCCTCACCGGCATTTTCGCCGGTAGCTATCCGGCGATGGTGCTGTCCCGTTTCCAGCCGGTATCGGTTTTTAAAGGGGAAGCGCGCCTGAAAAGCCGTAATCGGATGACCCGCCTGCTGGTTATTTTACAATACACATTATCAATCGTGCTAATTATCGTAACGGTGGTGATTAGTCAGCAATTGACTTATATGAACAATAAACCCCTGGGGTATGAGAAGGACCATCTGGTGATCGTTAATACGCCGGGAGAGACCTACAGCGAGCGTTATAAAGAACGACTGCGGCAATTGGAGCGGGTAGTGTCTGCCGGAGGCAGCGATCGTTCTTTTACCAGTGGCTGGCAGACCCGCACGATTCAGGATGATGAAGGGGAATATATTAGCAATATCCGCCTGATTCGTATTGACCCGGATTATTTAGCGACGATGGAAATTCCCCTCTTGCAAGGCCGCAATTTTGAGTATGGCCGTCCGGCAGATGTGCGGGAAGGTGTGATTGTCAACGAATCTTTTGTGAAATTACTTGGTTGGGAGAATCCTGTCGGCCGGCAGGTAAAAGGGCTGAAAACCAAAGAGGATATGGAATTCCCGACAATTCTTGGGGTGGTGAAAGACTATCACATCGATAAATTGCACCGGGAAATTCAACCGCTGGTGCTCCATATGAATCCCGATCAGCATGGCATCTATAAGCTGTTTATCCGAATTCAGCCGGGTAATATTTCCGAGACGGTCGATCTCTTACGGGAGAGTTGGCAGGCGACTGCCCCGGATGTGCCGTTTACCTATGACTTTTTAGACGAAAACTTGCGGAAACAATATCGCAGTGAGCAGCGTTGGCAGCGCATTGTCGGCTACGCCGCAATTTTTGCGATAATGATTTCCTGCCTGGGATTGCTCGGACTGGCTTCCCTCGCTGTCTCCCGACGGACGAAAGAGCTGGGCATTCGGAAAGTATTGGGGGCAAGCTCTGCCAGCCTGGTCGGGTTATTGAGCAAAGATTTTGTAATAATACTCGTTTTGGCCAATATCGTAGCCTGGCCGTTAGCTTATTTAGCCGCTCAACAGTGGTTGCAGAACTTTGTTTATCGGATTGAATTGGGGCCGTGGATATTTATCCTGGCGGGCGTATTGGCAATTCTGATTGCCATGGCAACGATTAGCATTCAGGCGATTCGCGCCTCTCTTGCCAATCCGGTAGATTCTTTGCGGTATGAGTAGGGATCAAATATGCAAATGGGCAAAAGGGCAAAATTGTATATTTGCCCTTTTGTTTTCAGTTTTAACGAAAGATTGTCTGGCTGCGCTTGGAGCCGACGGAAACGACCTTTGCCGAAGCGCCGGTAATCTCTTCCAGATAACTGAGATACTTTTGGGCATTTTCCGGTAAATCTTCCCATTTCTTGGTGCTGGTTGTTGGTGACTGCCAGCCGGGTAGTGTTTCATAGATTGGCTCGCATTCCTGCAATACACGCAAGTCGGTGGGAAATTCCTTCAACACTTTTTCCTTATAGCGATAACCGGTACAAACCTTGATGGACTCGAATTTATCGAGCACGTCCAGCTTGGTAATTGCCAGGGCATCAATACCGTTAATGCGGACTGCATAACGGGCGATGACGGCATCGAACCAGCCACAACGGCGCGGGCGGCCGGTGGTGGCACCAAACTCCATTCCTTCTTTGCGAAGAAATTCGCCATCATTATCGAGCAATTCTGTCGGGAAAGGACCTTCGCCCACCCGGGTGGTATACGCCTTGATTACGCCCATAACTTCATCGATTTTCGTCGGGCCAATACCAACGCCGGTGCAGGCGCCGCCACTGGCAGGATTGGAAGAGGTGACATAAGGATAAGTGCCGTGATCGACATCGAGCAAGGTGCCTTGTGCCCCTTCCAGCAAAATGGACTTCCCGCTGTTGATTGAGTCGCTCAGCAACACCGAAACATCCTTGATGTACGGATCGATGATTTTATCAAAATCGAGATATTCCTGGATAATCTTTTCTACATCCAGCGGCATGATGCCGTAAATCTTATTGAGGAGTTCATTCTTCTCGGCAATATTCCGGCGCAACTTTTTCTCAAAACTTTCCCGGTCGAGTAGATCGACAATGCGAATGCCCTTACGATTTGCTTTATCGACATAAGCGGGACCAATACCGCGTCCGGTAGTGCCAATTTTATTAGCGCCCTGTTTTTCTTCACTGGCAGTATCCAGTAATTTGTGATAAGGCATGATCAAGTGGGCCTTCTGGCTGATCCACAAACGCCCTTCAACCTGAATGCCTTTATCTTCCAAAAGATGAATTTCTTCCATCAGCGCTTTCGGATCGATGACAACGCCGTTGCCGATGACGCAGGTAACCTCCGGGTGGAGAATGCCGCTGGGAATTAGATGGAGCACATATTTTTTATCTCCGATGATGACTGTATGACCAGCATTGGCCCCCCCCTGGTAGCGGGCGGTGATATCAAAATTGCTGCTGAGTAAATCGACGATTTTCCCTTTTCCTTCATCGCCCCACTGGGCGCCAACAACGACAACAACAGACATGATTGTTTCCCTTATTCTTCAATGTTGATTTTCATCATTCAATATTCTTTTGCATCACTTGTGGTGCTTACAGATATACCGTACAAAAAGAAGCCAGATAAAAATTGCCTAATGCCCGGCAGCTTTTCGGCTGCCTGTAATCAGTCAATTATTATCTGGCAAGTCAATGCTTTTAAAAAAGGATTATAAACCTTCATTTCCAAAGCTGTTAACTGCACTGTCTACGGTCTCATAACTTTCGAAAAGGTTATCCAGCTTGGTAATTTTCAAAAGATTTTGTATCAGTTCCGTAGTTCCGCCCAGCTTCAAATCACCATCATTTTGTTTGAAGGTTGTCAGGGCATTAATCAAAATGCCCAGTCCGCTGCTGTTCATCCGATCGACGCCACTAAGATCAATTACTACTTTCAGCAAAGACTCATCGAGTAATTGATTAATTTTGTCTTTCAGTTTAATTGCTTCCGGTCCGCCCATCACGTCACCAGCCAGTTCAATGACGACGACACCGTTTCGGACTTCAGTATTTAGATTCATGCAACTTTCCTGTGCTTTTACGTTAAATCACCCGCATCATTTAGTATATCGATAATGCGGGGTGGATTCAATGCTTATTTTTTTTGCGAACTGCTGCTGCTACCGGAGTTCCACTCGACGATTACCGGCGAGGCGATAAAAATGGAAGAATAGGTTCCGATAATTACACCGCAGATCAGGGCAAGAGAAAAGTCTTTGATCACTTCAATTCCGGCAAAATACAAGACCATAACAACCATAAGGGTCGTTCCGGATGTTACCACAGTACGGGAAAGCGTTTCGTTGATGCTGGTATTCACAACGCCAACATAATCGCTGGCCTTCCGTTTGAAGGTCTTCAGATTCTCACGAATACGGTCATAAACTACGATCGTATCGTTCAGGGAGTAACCGATAATCGCCAGCAGGGCGGCAATAACCGCAACGGTGATCTCAATCTGAAATACCGAAAAAATACCGAGCGTAATGAGAATGTCGTGGAACAGCGCTGTTACCGCACCGACACCGAATTTAAACTCGAAGCGGAACATGATGTAAACAAGAATTAGCACCATCGCGCCAAGAATCGCTAATACAGCATCCAGGACCAGCTCTTTACCAATTTTCGGACCGACACTCTCGCGGCGGCGTTCTTCGACAGTATAATCAGTGAATTTCTCATTGAGCAGCGTAGAGAATCCATCAAGTTCAGCTTCTACTTCTTCGGTAACGTCACCGACATCTACCTGCACAGCAACATCCTGAAGAGAGCCAAAGTATTTAATTTCGGCTTCTGAATAGCCGGCCTCGGTAAAAGTGTCTCTGACCTGATCAATCGCAACTTCAACACTCTTTGCGGGGTCAGTTTTGTCTTCGAAACGATATTCCAGTAATGTACCGCCCCGGAAATCGATACCAAAGCGCGGGCCACCCTGTAAGATCAGGGAACCCAGGGAAATAAGCAGTAAGGTACCGGAAACCAGGAAGCCGATTTTCCGGTAACTCATGAAAGGAATCTTGGGATTATGTAATAACCGCATTTTCTAATTATCTCCTTTTCCTCAGTGTTAAATACTAATTTCTTTGTTCGACTTGCGCGAGAGGATGAATTCCGAGAGCGCACGAGTTACGAAAATGGCGGTAAACATACTTGCCACAATACCAATCATTAGTGTGGTTGCAAATCCGCGAACCGGACCGGAACCAAAGTTGTAGAGAACCACGCCGGCGATAAAAGTCGTTACGTTGGCATCAAGAATGGTGATAAATGCTTTCGAGTAACCGGTATCTAAAGCTGCCCAGGTAGACTTGCCCCGGTCCAGCTCTTCCCGGATACGCTCGAAAATAAGCACGTTTGCATCCACGGCCATACCGATCGTTAGAATAATTCCGGCAATACCCGGCAGGGTAAGCGTGGCATGCATGGTAGACATGGTGCCCATCAGGAAAATAATGTTCAGGAAAAGCGCGATGTTAGCCAGCATACCGGATGTTTTGTAATAAATAATCATAAAAATTGCAACCAGGCCTAAGCCAAGCAGGGTTGCGAAGAGACCTTTGTTAACGGAGTCTGCACCGAGAGATGCACCAACCGAACGCTCTTCAATAATTTTCAGCGGGGCGGGCAGGGAGCCGGCCTTCAAAACGCTGGAGAGGATTCTTGCTTCGTCATTGGTTTCCAGACCGGTAATACGGGCACGGCCGCCATTGATTCTTTCCTGAATATTTGGAGCGGACTGAACGCGGTCATCAAGAACGATCGCAAGGCGTTTGCCAACATTTGCACCGGTCACCACTGCAAATCTGCGGCTGCCGTCATCATTAAAGCGAATATTGGCCTGGTAGCCGCCCATGGCGTTGTCGATTTGGGTGCGGTCTACGAGGTTATGGCTGGCGTCGATAATCGTCGAGCCATCAACGGCGACGTTACGATCGACAAAGTAAGCCTGAATCAGGGATTCACCGGTATCCTGGGTTTGGATCCGCTTGCTGTGGAGCAAAAATCTGGCGCCAAGCACTTCGCGGTCGATTTGGCTGAGTAAGGCAGAATCCTGCATGGCCGCCTTGAAACGGTCCACATCATTTTCCTTAATGAAAATGTAGCCGGGGCCGAGGATTTGGAACAGCGTATTGTCACTGGCAGCTGCGGTGTTGGAGGAGTCACCCGTGTTGAACAGCTCTTCGCCGCTGACTTTAGTGGTGTCGGTACTGCCGAAGAGGTCTTCAGCGCTAACAGTTGTGGAATCGCTCTCGCCGGCATCACTATCGTCGCTGGTGCTGTCTTCTACAACAGTGCCGGGGCCAGCCATACTTAACAGGTAGTCATTAACCCGCTTGGCAGCTCTTTCGGCAACATTCGCGTCCTTCAACAGGCTGAATTCCAGTTTAGCGGTTTTACCGACCAACTCACGCGCTTGTCTGGGATCGGTAATGCCAGCCAGCTCTACAATGATTCGGCTGGCGCCCTGCTTCTGAATAATCGGCTCGGAAACACCAAATTCATCCACGCGGTTACGCAAAACTTCCAGTGCGCGATCCACAGCATCATTTTTCTGCTCGGTGAGATAAAGTAAGACTGCTTCGCGGTCCCGGAGCGAACGGTTGCGATAGTACTTGGCAATATCGATACCGGCATCCTGCAGTTTTCTGTCGAAAATGACCACAATATTGCCGTCATCTATTCCGGCTTCATCACTGGCTTCGTTGAGCAGGCGGGTAAATTGCCCGTCAACAGTACCTTCGTTGGCCAGTTCTCTTAGCAGGTCTTTAAGGTCGATTTCCAATACCAGGCGAACACCACCCTGTAAGTCCAGACCAAGTTTAATCGCCTGCTTGACCATCGTTTCAAAGCCTTCACGATCTTCCAGGCGCATCTGTGCTCTCTCATCGACACTCATTCCAAGATAGTTAACCGTCGGAACCAAAGACCATCCGAACAGAGCGATGAGAAAAACAATTAGAACCAGTTTGTAGGTCGGTTTACTAGACATTCCTAATTACTCCTCCAATAAAAAAACAACTATAATCTATCATCATACTTTTACTTAGCAAAAATCACAGGATAAAATTCACGAACTCCGAATTTACTGGTCAGCCCCTCTAAAGTCAATTAAAAAATCCCTTTATGACGCTATTTCGGGCGTATACGAATCAATTGCGCAAATCTTTTGCAGCAATCTCTTTTGTCCATAAATCTTCCCCACTGGCGTTTTTCACGCTTATTTTTAGTACACGTTCCCGTCTTGGGCCGGAAATTTCCAACGCTGCAAAATTTCTTTCCCCGACAAAAGTGTCTGCCATGCGCAGAGCATTGGCCTCGTTGGCGGCCCGGGGATTTGGCCCGGCAGTTAACGGGGAGACGGTCAGATCATATAGTGAATACTGGCCGCGGCGGCGCAATTCACTCAGCTCGCTATGATGGCGATCGCCGCTCAGGAAGAAAACGCCCCAGATATTGTTCTGGGCAATCGCATCGAGAATCTTTTCCCGTTCAGCAGAATAGTTCGCGTGATTTTCGAAAACGGCGAGGTTGCTGAGAATCTGGCCACCAAGAACCACAAACTTGAATGGTGCAGTGCTGGTGGCAAGCGCATTAATCAACCAGTCGATCTGCTGATCGCCTAAAATACTGTGCTGCCCGCTGAGGCGATTGTTCGACGAGCGATAGTAGCGATTATCGAGCAAATAGAACTCGACGTCGCCCCATTGGAACATGGTGGTGGCACCCGGTTGATTATCTATGCCGAAGGTGGGGTTTCCCCAAAAGTAGGTAAATGCATCCAGTGCGTCTGCTTTTTGGCGAAAGCTGGCGTCACTATTATTGGGGCCGTAATCATGATCATCCCAAATCGCATAGTGATGCATGGCGGCAAGCAGTGGCTGCATTTCCGCAACAGAACGGGTGTGGGTGTAGCGATACATGATGCCGCTGCGGCTGTACCAGTCGACTTCCCGGAGATAAGTATTGTCTCCCAACCAAACCATAAAATCTGCCTGCTGCTTTGCCATCGTATCGAAAATGCCATATCCGTCGCCATATGGTTTACCGGGACGATCATATGGCGTATCGTTGATATAGTTACAGCTGCCGATAAGAAATTTAAACGGGGGCGGGTCGTTGCGCCATTGCCAGAGCGCCTGGGTTTGAAACTTTAACGGATACGGTCGCTTCACCTGCTTATTATTAATGTATAATTCGTAAGTGTAATGTGTGCCCGGTTCCAGACTTTCGAGGGCAATTTTTGCGGTATAGGCTTGTTCGTGGGTTGTGTTAACAGTGCGGGAGAATCGTTTTTCTTTGGGATTGTCATCCGGGAAATAAGCAAACTTAACTGCGGCAGCGTCGTTGGTTTGTACCCACAATAACACTTCCCGCATTTCCGAGTAGCCAGCCATCGGCCCGGATTGAAGATATTTGGCTTGTGATAATCCCATTTGAGTTAG
This sequence comes from Calditrichia bacterium, assembly GCA_028284905.1. Taxonomy (GTDB): domain Bacteria; phylum Calditrichota; class Calditrichia; order RBG-13-44-9; family J075; genus JACKAP01. Next base: position 122,940 of record JANQQU010000082.1, on the reverse strand, counting down.
CAAAAAGGCGATAGTTATTGCCCGGAAAAAAATCTTCACAACCTGCTCCTTGCATTGGTTACAAATATCGAAAATGACACCGCATTTTACGCTATTTTTTGGGAAAATCAAGCGCTTTCTGGAATTGAAGCGTGGAAGGATTATTTTTGCGAAAAAACAGTTTCCATAATATATCCGAATGATTATATTTGCTTTGATAAAAATAGCACAAGATCTTTCGACGAAATATCTCGCAGTTAGGATAAAGATGGCAAAAGTAAAAAAGCTTACAGCGCCGGATCTAAATTGGAGCGAAAAAGCATATATTCCCAATATACTGAAAGGCATGGGAATTACCGCCTCGCATATCCCCAAGAAGAAGTTTACCGTCCAGTATCCGGAAGAAAAATGGGTGCCGAGGCCCGGATATCGTGGTGCGCATCGTTTGAACAAGGATGAAGAAGGACGCATTAAGTGCGTCGCCTGTGAGATGTGTTCGGCAGCCTGCCCGGCAAAATGTATCCACATTATCGGTGGTGTTTCCCCGTGGGACGACCGGGAAAAATATCCGGTGGTTTTTGAAATCGACATGCTCCGTTGCATCTACTGCGGCATGTGCGAAGAAGCTTGTCCGCGGGAAGCGATCGAATTGACCCAGGTGTACGATTTTGCCGCTTATTCTCGGGAAGATTTGGTCTGGGACAAAGAGAAGCTGCTGGAACAATTTGAACTGACGAAAAATAATGACTATTACGAAACGCGCGTCTCGAAAGTCATCAAAACTTCGGAAATGAACCCGAACGGCTAGGCGGGAACGCAATAGATATTGTTACATAAAGGCTGGATTTATCCGGCCTTTTTTGTTTCAGGCGAATTGGGTATTACCAAAATATTTTTGACTACTCATATATTGCCCACTAAATACACGAAAAAACGCAAAAGCCTAATAGCTATTGATAGGCCACTATTCTATCTTTTCCGTGTGTTTTTCGTTATTCACGGGCGGTAAATTATTGAGGTCTCAGGAGAACTACATGCAGGCAGTTATTATCTCAATCGGCAATGAGTTATTAAACGGGCGTACGCTAAACAGCAATGCGACCTTTATCAGTAAACGCCTGCAGGAACTTGGTATTCCGACCCGGTTGGTGTTGACTATCCGGGACGAAACAACCGAAATTCAGGAAAACCTGCGTTACGCGGCAGCAAATGGGGACATTGTGCTGGTCACCGGTGGATTGGGACCAACGCCTGATGACATTACCCTGGAAGCGCTGGCTGGTTATTTCGGAAAAGCGATGGTCTTTAGCGAAACCGCGATGGCCATGCTGGTAGAGCGTTATCGCCGTCGTGGGCAGGGCGTTTCCGAATCTAACCAAAAGCTGGCCTATACCCCGGAAGGCGCGACGATTATTCCCAACCCGGTCGGCTCGGCTCCCGGCGCACATATTGAAGAAAATGGCTGTCATTTTTTTACCATGCCCGGCGTTCCGCGCGAGATGAAAGGAATGATGGAAAGCTACATCATGCCTTTTCTGCAGGAGATGCCCGGTGCGGAACATCGCATTGTCAAACTATACCGGACGGTCGGTATTGGCGAGTCGCTGATATATGAATCCTGCCGGGAACTGTTTGCGACCCGCCCGGATTTTGAAATTGCTTACCTGCCCAGTTTTGGCTGTGTGGATGTACGCATCAGTATGCAGGAAGCGGGTGATTACGAAACTTTCGAAAATGCTTTCTATGGAAAAGTCGGTGAATATATTTATGCGAGGGAAGATATTAGCCTGGAAGGAATGGTCGGTGCACTGCTGCTGGAGAAGGGAAAGACGATCGCGGTGTCCGAGAGTTGCACCGGCGGTTTGCTGCAACATCGCCTTACCAATTTAGCGGGGAGTTCCGGTTATTTTATGGGAGGCATTACCACTTATAGTAACGCCAGTAAAATGAGACTCCTCGGCGTCCGGGAAGCGTCTTTAATCGCGCATGGTGCCGTTAGCGAAACGGTTGCCGGCGAAATGGCGGAAGGCATCCGCAAAGTGATGGGAACGGACATTGGCGTCTCCACCACCGGGATTGCCGGGCCAGGCGGCGCCACCGAAGAAAAACCAGTCGGATTGATCTACGCCGGATTGGCAACAGCAGAAACAACGATTGTCAAAAAATTCAATTTTAGCACCATAAGGGAAATAAATAAAGAACGAGGCAGCACGGCTTTGTTGGATATGATTCGTCGCTATTTGCAGGGACTGGCGATATGATGTGTCAATAAGAGACCGATTTTGAAAATTCGGAATTTGGAATGCGGAATTCGGAATTTGAAAAGATTGCTTTGGTGGATATGATCCGCCGCCATTTGCAGGGATTGGTGGTTTAGTGGTGATAACGAGATATCGATTCTTGATTATGAAAATTCGGAATTTGGAATGCGGATTTCGGAATTTGAAAAGATTACTTTGTTGGATATGATCCGCCGCCATTTGCAGGGATTGATGGTTTAGTGGTGATAACGAGATATCGATTCTTGATTATGAAAATGCGGAATTTGGAATTCGGAATTTGAAAAGATTGCTTTGGTGGATATGATCTACCCTTACCTGAAGGTAATTATGTCATGGTGTTAGTAAAATGAAATTTTAGAAAACAGATAAACAATAATTCGGAATTCCGAATTCGAAGTTTCGAATTCGAAAAGTTCCGAATTCAAAAACGGAGAATAAACAATGAGCACCCATCCTCTCGCCGGAAAACAGGCACCAGATTCAATGCTAGTAAATATCCCCCGGCTGATTGCCGCTTACTATACAGAAAAGCCCGACCCTTCCGATGAAAACCAGGTGGTTTCTTTTGGTACTTCCGGGCATCGCGGCTCTTCCCTGAATAAAAAGTTTACGGAAACCCATATCCTCGCCATTAGCCAGGCGATTTGTGAAGTGCGTAAGAAAAACGGAATCAGTGGACCGTTATTTCTCGGGATGGATACCCATGCGCTCTCGGAGGCTGCATTGATCAGTGCGGTGGAAGTGTTTGCTGCCAATGACGTAACGGTAAAGATCCAGTCCGGACGCGGATATACACCGACGCCGGTAATTTCCCACGCAATCCTGACCTACAATGCCGCGAAAAACGGCGACCAGGCGGATGGCGTGGTGATTACCCCTTCCCATAATCCGCCTAACGATGGTGGATTTAAATACAATCCCCCCAATGGCGGCCCGGCGGACAGTGCCTTAACAAAAGTCATTCAGGATCGCGCCAACGAAATTATTCGCAATAACCTGCGGGAAGTCAAACGAATGGTGTTCGAAAAGGCATTGCAAGCATCAACGACCCATGAGTATGACTACATTACGCCATATGTGGAAGACCTGAAAAACATTATCGATATGGATGCCATTGCTGCCGCCGGATTAAAAATTGGGGTCGATCCCATGGGTGGTGCCGGGATTGCCTACTGGGCACCGATTGCCGAGATGTACGGCCTGGACATCGAAGTGGTAAATCCGAAAGTTGATCCGACCTTTTCCTTTATGACGGTAGACCGCGATGGCAAAATTCGGATGGACTGCTCTTCGCCATATGCGATGGCCAGTCTGATTCACCTGAAAGACAAGTTCGATATCGCCTTCGGGAATGACCCCGATTACGATCGCCATGGCATCGTTACCCGAAAGAGTGGATTGCTCAATCCGAATCATTACCTGGCCGTAGCGGTGTCCTACCTGTTTCAGAATCGCGAAGGTTGGCGGAGCGATGCAGCAATTGGGAAAACGCTGGTGTCCAGCTCAATGATCGACCGGGTAGCTGCATCGTTGAATCGCAAACTGTCGGAAGTGCCGGTCGGCTTCAAGTGGTTTGTTGATGGTTTGGTAGATGGTAGTTATGGTTTTGGTGGCGAAGAAAGCGCCGGCGCTTCATTTCTCCGGAAAGACGGCACTGTCTGGACGACGGATAAGGATGGCATTATTATGGATCTGCTCGCGGCGGAAATAACCGCAAAAACCGGCCGGGATCCCGGTGATCATTACCAGGCACTAGAGGGCACATTCGGCAGTCCAGTATACGAGCGTACCGACGCACCGGCGAATCTGGCCCAGAAAAGCGTTCTGAAAAGCCTTTCTCCGGATATGGTGAGCGCAGAAAAGTTAGCCGGAGAAGAAATTACCGCCAAGTTAACCCATGCCCCGGGAAATGGTGCAGCATTGGGAGGATTGAAAGTCGTCACCAAAAACGGCTGGTTCGCCGCGCGGCCATCCGGCACTGAAGAAATTTACAAAATTTACATGGAAAGCTTCCTGGGGAAAAATCATCTGCAGCAGATTAAGGAAGAAGCGCAGAGTATTGTATCCGCAGCATTGGCTGCAGCAGGGGTTTAGAAACCTCCCGGCGCTGCACGCACCGGGGTAAGCTCGTCACGGTCCTACGGACCTTCGAATCATCGAAAAAAAGAATACCGGCTTAGCCGGGGCCCCAAATTAGCCCAGGACGCCAGTCCAGGGCGGGTATTAATTCAATTCAGTCAACAGCGAAATCGGCTCCACAGCACCGTTTTTAACTGTGCCATTTTCATGGCTGATCGGTTTGATGTCCATCTCGGTCAGCTTTGTCAATAAAGCCTCGAAGATTTTTTCCGGATAGCGATAATACTCGCTGCTGTAAATGCCCTGGAAATCCCAGCCGCAATTCCGAAGCATCCGTTGCCGCGTCATGTTCTCTTCGAATTCTTCACTGTTTTTCCAGGAAGCACCGTAGCATTCAATGCCCAGACGATTGTCCTGTCCTTCAATCACCAAATCGATGGTGTAACTATCCACCGTATATTTCGGAATTACCCGATAGCCTTTTTCTTTCAGCTTTAAGAAGATGTCTACCTCAAACCAGTTATCGAAGGGGGCTGGAGGGAGTCCTTCACTTCTTTCCGGAGCACCGGCTAGGATGCGCAGCTTGCTGACATCGTTGATCTCAAAATACTGCAGCTTTGGCGCTGGGGATTTGAAATATTCCAGCAAGGAATAGCGCAAGTCGTTTTCGCTCAGCTCGTTTAGCTTGATAGAGTGGAAGAGCCAAACCTGATCACGGGCCCGGCTGACGGCGACATTAAAACGGCGCTTGTCCTTCGGGTTTGCCAGCGGTCCAATTCGCCGCCCTGGCGCTACTACCATGCTCAGGAACATGACATCGCGCTCATCTCCCTGGAAAGCATAGGCATCACCACAAACGATGTTGCGTTTTTCCATTGTTTCCGCGCCAAGCACTTTCAATAGTTTCTTTTCAATCAACCGTGCCTGTGCGGTACCCTGTAAGCTGATGACGCCAAACGTTTTGTCATCATAGCGCGGATCCTCACAGCAATTCTTGATGGCAGTGACAATGCCATCAGCTTCTTCCGGGTTGACAATTTTGCTGCCGGAACCCTTGGTGTTACCATTGGCGATAAACTCCGATACGATCGCCGGCGTAAGTAGATTCTGATGAAATTGCCGCAGGGGAATCAGCGGTTCGGTTTGGTAACAAAGTTGATTGGAAAATTCGATAATCTCCGGCATGCTGCGGAAATGCTCCCGCAAGCGAATCGGATTACCGAATCGCACCTCTGCCTGGTCGAAAAAGCTGTTATCCAGACCAATTAAATCGTTATGCGGAATATCGCTGAGATATTGCTCGCGCAGCACGTCGATATCTTCCCGGTTGATGCCAATGAAATCCGGACTAATCTGGTTGTTATCGCCTACCACGATGATTTTTTTTGCAATATACATCAGGAAAAGCGCTTCCGGGCCGGATTGGCTCGCTTCGTCGATAATTGCCACATCAAAGATGCCCGGTGCTGGATTGACGGTTTCCGCGACGCGATAGACCGGCATAATCCAGGCGGGAATGGCAGTTTTACAGGCTTCCATATGCTCCCGGGCATTCTGGCGGTGTTGCGCGGCATATTTCCCGGTGCCTTTTCCAAGGCGCTGAATCGCTTTCGTCCAGGCCAGCAAGTGTTGGCGCTCTAGCTCGCTCATCTGGGAGAAACAATGATCCCAGGCTTGCTCTACTGACAGCTTGGTAATCAGGTCGCGAATTTGTTCTTCGATAGTTTCGTATTCCAATGCGAGGTATTCCTGGTTGCGTTTCTCGCGCACCCGGCGCAGCCAGGATTCCGCGCAAGCCCAGTGCCAGGCATCGCTAAAGTGTTGCAAACGCTCGTCCCAGCTGGACTCATGGTAAGTGAGAAGAATACTTTTCAGCAGTTTCGGCGTGCGGTTCACCAGCTTGTTCAGGGCGACATTGCGTCGTTTGTAAAGTTCGCGCAGCTTGCCAAGCATGGCGATCTCGCGGAGAGCCGCCTGATACTGATCGAGGTTCCGTTCCCGCACGGCATTGAGCAGGCGCTCCATGACCGGATGGGCCTGATCGTCGAAGGCAATCTCATTAATCTTCTGTTCCAGTTCGATGAAGGGCTTTTCTGCGGATTGGATAACCGATTCGGTTTCGTTCGCTATGATTACCTTCTTGGCATAACGGATCGATTCGATGTCGTGCCAGTTTGGTTCGAAAACGCCGGGGTTCTCATTGATGATTTCCCGCAGTTCCAAGGCAAACTCGTGCAGTTCCAGCACGCGCTGCAGCGGCTCGAAAAGACTTTCAAACTCTGCGACCTGAATGCTAAACGGCGCTTTTTTCGGCAGCTCGGTATGCTGAGACCAATGGTTGGAAAGCACTTCCAGCTTATCGGCGATCTCGATATAATCGAGCAATGTACGCAGGCTGTCCACCGAATCGCAGGGGGCACCGTCGATTGTTACAGACTTGATCAGGTAAAGGGAATCGCGCACCACCCGCGGACGGAAGGGGCCAAGCCCGATAGTACCTTGTTGAATAAGGTGCTCATAGAGACGATTGGCATGTTCTTTTACGGTTAATAAATCCCGACCGCTCAGTCCGGAAATACGTGTGTCATTAATAGTGCCGATGTTGGTTTTCAAAAATTCCAGATGTTTTTCGGTCAGCCCTAACAATGTTTGCCAGGAGGATACCCGTCCGGCAAGAATTTCCGAGCAGGCTTTCTTCACCCAACCATAGGCATGATGATCGAGCGAATTGTAGGTGTCGAGAATTTTGTCAATCAAATCCAGGAATCGCTGCCGGATATGATCCGGTTGCTGAGAAAATCCCGGATATTTTTCACTGCTGCGAATTTCCCCGAAACGATCAAATTGCTGATTGGCGATCTTGGTGCTTTCCAGCGCCCGGGCAAATTTGTGAACCGGTAATAACGCTTCGGAAGCAATCACTTTGTAGCGCAAAATCTTTTCTTCTTCCGGGCCGACCTTGCGAAGCAATTTCACCATTTCGACTGCTTCGTCATCGGTCAAGGGCGGTGGACCTTCTTTTTCCGGACGATCAAGAAACCACTCATAGAGATGGGCCTGTTCGCGAATTTTACCGGCAATTTCTTCCTGGGTGCCGTTATATTCACCGCCTTCCAGCAAATACTCGTAGGTTTCACTTTCCCGGATGGCCCGCATGTCTCGCAGAATGCGCGCTTCGGTGCGCCGGGCTTCTCCCAGCTTTGCGCGCAATGCCTTAATTCGTTTCCGGCTGCGCAGCGGATCCCAATGGTTGTACTGCTCAATAATACCGGTTGCGGAGGCTTCCAGCTTGGCCACGGAAGCGGCATCGTCATCCAATGCGACAATCGCCAGTGCGGCCAGCGAGGGCGGCAGCATGTTTTCCAGCACCCGTAATGCCCGGGTGGTGTGGGAGGTAACCAGTACTCGCTGCCCTTTTGCCAGTAAATGGGAAACGACATTGGCAATCGTATGAGATTTACCGGTGCCGGGAGGGCCTTGCACAACAACGCCTTTCTGGCGGTTCAAGGCAGTAATAATATGTTTTTGCTCTTCATTGGCCGGTAAGGGAAAGAAAATTTCTCCGTCAATCAATGGGTCATAATCATTGGCCGGGAAGGAAATTTCATCCTGTGCCAGGGTTTCCGGGATTTCCACCAGGTTAGCGACGCTGGCGGGAATATCACCACCATTCGACAGTTGTTCGACGATTTCGTTGAAAATATGCAGCATGCTCTGGTCGGTGCGTTTGCGTAAAAGCAGGGCTGGCGCCAGGACTATCTGGGGAAAATTGCCTGCTTCGACATCCACTTTCAACGACGGCTGATATTTTCCTTCGGAGCGCAGGCTAAGTAACCAATCCTGGAGAATGTTGCCGATCTGCTCAATGTCGGTAACTTTTTCATCGAGTTCTGCCAGGCTTGTTTCCACCCGGGATTGATCGCGAGGATCGGGGCGATCGGCAATATCGAGCATATCCTGCTCCAGCTGCAGTCCGCGGCCTTCACCCGATGGACCAATGCTGATAGCGCCGCGCTGCGTATCGAAAGCGATATTGGCGGTCGCCGTTAAAACGTGCCGTTTAATGTCGTCGCCGCCGGGGGTGCGCCAGACAAGGCAGCCCAATCCCAGCACAACTTCATAGGATTCACCCAGCTTTTGCTGGCGCTGATAAATCGAATAAAGATCATTATATATTTTTTCAACCTGCTTCCCGGTGCGGTTTCTCCGTGCCCAGGGTTGCCAGGTTTTGCTAACGTAAGTTTTCCAGACAGGTAAAATCTCTTCCCGCTGCTCATCAAGATAGAGGAATTCCGGCGCATCATAGCGATTGGCCATATTCTTTAAGGCTGGATTGGGAATTCGTTTCAGCAATTCCGGTGCATCGAGCGCAGGATTGTTGAGCTGGGAAGGCTTTAGCCAGGATTGTAATTGGGCCGGCGGCGCCGGTGCCGGTTCAATATCCGGTTTGATGATCTCCAGCCAGGTATCGGTTTCAACCTGCTCATCGATGTGCGCGCGGAAAATTGAATAACAACCGATAGTCTCCGGTACGTCGGCCAGCCAGAGTGTTTGCTCATAATTCTCTATCTGCCGAACAGATTTACTGCGAAGCTGGACAAGTGCTTGCAGAAAATTATACAGACGAATTGATCTCTCCCGGATCGCATCTGTACTCTCCATAGAACGTGTTTTTGTTTGCATCTCCTCTAACATCTCCCGATAATAATTATGTTCTTCCTGTTATGGGCATTTTTAATGGACCTGCTATACCCATTATAAATAATAGACGTACTTTATGTGTTTGTTTTCAAAGCAAATCACAACCATTGAAAAATAAAAAATTTTTGCCAACCTTTTTAAAAAGGCCGCTGTCTAAGATTCGAAACAGATAGGAAGATATGGATAGCAGAGAGATAGAATTAATCAAACGCGCGCAGCAGGGTAGTGTCGATGCCTTCGATGCCCTGGTTCGTTTACACGATCGGCAGATTCTGCAGATGATCTGTAGCATCGTGGGTAATCAGCATGATGCCTACGATGTTTACCAGGACACCTTTATCCGGGCGTTCGCAAAAATATCTTCCTTCCGTTTCGAAAGTGAACTGAGTACCTGGCTGGGCCGCATTGCTATCAATCTTTCTATCAACTGGCGGAAAAAACAGCGGCGCCGTACCTGGTTTTCTCTCGATGCCAGAAAAGAACGCGGAGAGCCTGCACCATCCGAAGCATTGTTTTTACAGGAAGCAGGTATCGAAAGCAGCATGCTGGATAAGGAATTGCAGCGTGAAGTAAAAAAGGGTTTGAATACATTACCGGAACAACAGCGGGTAGTTTTTGTGCTGAAGCATTATCATGGCTATAAAATCAGAGAAATAGCGGACATGATCGACATCGCCGAAGGCACTGTTAAAAATCACTTGTTCCGGGCGACCCAAAAGTTGCAGAAGGTGCTGAAAGTGTATTATCGAATTGACAAATGACGAATGTTCTAACTGTCATTGCGAGGAGTGAAGCGACGAAGCAATCTCCTTGTTTGGCTGGAGATTGCCACGCCGGGCAAAAGAGGCCCGTCTCGCAATGACGAGATAAGAAACGCAAACAATCAGAATTCAGGATATAAGATGAATATTTGTAAGCAGACCCAGGAAAAACTAGCCCTGTTTGTATATGGCGACCTGAGCGGTGCCGAGCAGGATACGGTTCGTGCGCATCTGGAAAGTTGTCCGGACTGTTCGCGGGAAGTTGAGCGGTTACAGGCATTGCAGGAAGTGTTACCTCCGCAGCCACCGTTGCCGGCAGATGAAGCAACCTTGATTCAACTGCGCAATTCCCTCTCCCAAAAACTTCGACAGGGGCAGCAGTCGGAACAGCGGGGCTTTGCCAATTTTTGGGAACTGCTTCAGCCAGCGCCGGCGTTGCGGATTGGGATGGCAGCCTTATTGTTCCTGGTCGGTTTTTTTTTCGGGCGGCAAGGTCCCACGGAAACGCCTGTCGCCAATGATCTGAATAAAGACGCAATGGAAGCGCTTTTTACCGCGAACAATCTTGTGCAGTCCGGCGGCAGCGCGATCAATCCGTTGCTGGCGAGTGTCGAGCGCATCAAATACAACCCGGATACGGGGGAAATGGAAATTTTTTACACGACGGTTAATGACATTCATTTAAAGGGGGATATGAAAAACCCTGCCGTTCAGCAAATGTTGCGGGAGGCGATTCTTGAGGAAGAGAATCTCGCTGTTCGTCTGCATGCGGTTAAAGCGGTGAAGTCGATGGCTGTTGAACAAAACAAGATGGCCCCGGAAATTCTTGATGCACTGACTTATGTGTTGAAAAAAGAGGAAAACCCCGGTGTGCGCTTGAAAGTTGTCCAGGCCCTGAAAGCATCGCTGCCGGATGAATCCGTGAAGGTAATGCTGGTGAAAATTCTGCTGGACGACCCCAACCCGGCCCTGCGCATCGAAGCATTGAGCGCCCTGATGGAGAATGAAATATCGGTTGATGATGTGAATCTCTTCCGCAAAGTCGCCCGTCAGGATTCCAATAATTACATACGCAACCGGGCGCATAAAATGTTGGATGAATATGATAATCAGTCGATTCCCGGTTCCGGAAGAACCGATGAATCCGTGAATGAATAGAGGAGTTCGAATTATGAAACACTTACATATTGTATCATGCCTGCTGGCTTTGCTTTTGATGACAATGACTTTGCCGGCACAGAAAATCGTTGAACGGGACGGATTTTACAACGTCGAGCACAATAAATCGTTTGATGTGAAATCCGGCGGCAGTTTGACTGTCCGGGGAATTTCCGGCGACGTCGATATTCAAAGCTGGGATAAAAACGTGGTGGAAGTACGGGAGTTGATGAGAATTAATGTCTTTACGAAAGAGGAAGCAGAAGAAGTGCTTGATCGTGCGGCAAGCAACTATTCCCACACCAGCAATCACGTGCGGATTTCCGGGCGGGGCAGCGAGCGCTGGATTCGCCGCCAGCTGGAAATTAAGGTGCCGGAAAAGTTTGATCTGGAAGTGCGCGTTTCCCAGGGGGATGTTTTCCTGAGCGGCGTTAATGGCCTCAGCTTGCTGCAATCATCCAATGGTGATATTGAAGCAATGAATGCCGGAGGCGATTTGGATGTTCAAACTTCCGCCGGAGATTTACGCATCGAGAATCTGGACGGAGACCTGGAAGCCCGCACCAGCGGTGGCGATATTCGCTTGAAAAACATTAGTGGCACTGCCGACTTGAATACCTCCGGTGGCAGTATCCTTGTGGTTGATGCGAAAAAAGCAGTGGTTTTGAAAACTTCCGGTGGTGAAATCGATGTGAAAAATGTTGCCGGACCGATTGAAGCTTACACCAGCGGTGGCAGCATCGAGTTGTTGGATTGTAACGGTAATGCGGAATTGAATACATCCGGTGGCGACATCACCGTAGAGAATGTCAATGGCAGCCTGGATGCGCAAACCAGCGGTGGTGATGTGGAAGGCATGTCCATCAATGGACGGGTAATTGCCCGCACCAGCGGCGGCGATGTGGAACTGCTCGATATTCGCGGCGCAGTGCGTGCCACCACTTCGGCCGGCGACATTGATGTGGAAGTGACCCTGGAAGATTTCAGTGAAGATCATCGCATCTATCTCGCGACCAGTTCCGGCAGTATCGATCTGGCCATTCCGGAAAACATGCCGGCAAATATTACCGCGGAAATTCGGAATAACAGCCGTTGGAACCGTTACGAAATTACCAGCGACTTTCCCCTCAGTAAATCCTCTGAAGGCAGTCGCCGTACCCTTCGTAAGACTGGCGAAATTAACGGTGGTGGTGACGAAATTCTGCTGGAAACCTCCGGTGGGGATATCGATATCCGTAAAAATAAATAAACCGGGCGGAGATCGCCTGCTTGAGTAAAAAAAGATAGTGTTAAAGAAGTAATGTTGAACAACGTTTTATTTGTCATCGCGAGAAGTGCCCCAAAGGGATCCCTGCGGGGCAGCGACGAAGCGATCCCTTTGTAGATACACCGTATGAGATTGCTTCTCCCGGCAGCCGGGATCGCAATGACAGCACTGATAACATTAGATGTTTAACAACAAAAAAAAACTGCCTGATAACAGGCGCTTAGAAGGAGACAAAATGAAAATGCAGAAAAAATTACAGTATCCGGGATTCATCCTGGCCTTTTTCCTGATGTTTGTGATGCTGCCCCTTTCCGGGCAAAGCCTCGATTTGGAAGTGGAAAAAACCTTTAAGGTTGGTGCTGGTGGCACACTGACAATCGACAGTGACCTTGGTTCGATCGACGTGACAACCCATAGCAGCAATGTCGTTGATGTACGGGTGATTCGCGACCCTGATACCCGGAACCGGGAAGATGCGGAAAGAATGCTGGAAGAATTTAAGCTGACCTTCAACCAGACCGGCAATGATGTGGAAATTGTTGGCGAGTATGACGGTAATCGCCGCCGCTGGCGCCGCCGGGATAACCTGAATGTAGAGTACCGGGTTGTAGTACCGGAGAACTATAATGTGCGTCTCAATACCGCCGGTGGCAGCATTGAGGTTGGCGACCTGGACGGCACCGTTGAAGCGGAAACCGCCGGTGGCAGTCTGCGTTTTGGCAACATCAACGGACCGGTAACCGGGACGACCGCCGGTGGCAGCATCACCTTGCGTAGCAGCGTGGGGGACGCCGATATTCGCACTGCTGGTGGTAGCATTAGCATTGGCGATGTTGACGGAAATGTGAAGGCAAGAACTGCCGGTGGATCGATTAGTATCGACCAGGCAAAGGGAAATGTTGAAGCGGAAACGTCCGGTGGCAGCATTCGCGTCGAGGAAGTAATGGGCTACATCGATGCCGCGACTTCCGGTGGGTCGGTTACCGCGACAATTACCAAGCAGCCCTCGGATGATTGCCGCCTGACAACTTCTGCCGGCGGTGTCACAGTTTATCTGAAAGACGACATTGGTGTTAACCTGGATGCGAAAGCCAGCTGGGGCAGAATCGATTGCGATTTTTCCATGACGGATAAAGTATCCCGGGAAGATGAGTCGATGTTGAAAGGTAAGATTAATGGCGGCGGACCGCGTCTTTACCTGCGGACCTCCAGCGGCAAAGTAAAAGTGCGGAAATACTAGGGGAAATACTAGGGGATTAGGTGTTTAGGCTTTAGGCTGTTAGGCAGAAATTATGGTTGCCTAATAGCCTAAAGCCCTAGGCCTAAAGCCTGAAGGCTAAGAACGCCGCTGAAACCGTTTGCTGACTTCGGCGGCTTTTATATCCTGAACTGAAATGTCTTCGGGAATCTCTATCAAATAAATATTTCGATCATATTCATAGACGATTTTCCGGGCGTCGCCGTCGCAGATTGCTTCGGTTTTATGAAAGAAATAATTCTCACCATCTCTTCTGTCTCCATCAATCATTTTCTGGGTGAGATCGGCCCATTCGCCGTCTTCCCAAATCCGGATCGTCGAGAGAAATTCGATTGAGACACCGGAATATTCCGTCATGACAACCCGCTCACCATTACGCGCTGCAGATAAGAACGGTATTCGATGTTGAATAAGGTTAAAGAGTGGCTTGCTTTGCGAGGTCTCCGCACTAACGAACTGGCACTGCAGGCTAAACATTCCCTTGCTACGCCCTGTCGCTTCGGTAAAATAGAGCAGTCCACTATTGCCGGCAGAATACAGTGCTTCCTTGAAGGGACGATTGCTGGTAAAATTCTTCAGTGGTTCGCCATCAAGTGAGTAAAGCTTGTTTTCCAGGGCAATGCCTTTGTTCTCCTGCAGCGGCACATATTTCAACCATTTCTTTTTGACATCAAGGGCAATTTTCCGGGTAGCCCCATTGTTGGCGGAAATGTGAAAAGGGATCGCCTGATCTTTTTTAAAGTTGAAAGCACTGAGGTAAATGCTTTCATTATCATCAAGCAGATATGCCCGATCCCATTCCCAGCCGGGTAAATAAAGCCAGGGATCGTCCAATTTGATTTCCATCTCTGAATTGTCTTGCAGGTTATAAATTAGCAGCTGCTTATTCAGTCCGGTCTGCGGCTCGGCGGTGGAATAGATAACCTTGTCGCCGGCGCTGTTGATGGTTGGATAACGTCCCTCCAGAATTTTCCTGACGCTGTAAAGTGTATCAAAAACGACTTCATGTAGCACACTATCTGCGGCAAACGGTACTTCTATCGTTCTTTGATAGCGCTGATAGCGAACAAACTCATGGGTTTTAATATCTTCCAACTGGGTTGGCAAGATTACCAGTTCATGACTGCCAATTAACTTGCGTTCAAGGCGATAGCTGGTATGAGTATCCTGATAATCGGACGGCGTTATTTCCTCGCCGTTAAAATAAAGATAGGCGCGGGTTTCGCCGGGAACCACAATAAGCACATCTTTGTAAAGATGCGTCCAGCCCCAGTAGGCGCCAAACAAGAAAAGCATAGTGAGCATGATGTTTATGAAAAATCCGCCACCGCCTTTTTTCTTTTCCGCATCTGATGAAGTGCTTAAATATTCCGCTTCATCTTCAGCGTCATTTTTGTTCTCTGCTTCAACCAGCGGTTGAACAGGGGATGTTTTGTCCGGCGCATCGTCATCTGCTTCCGCTAGTGGGAGAATTTCTTCGGCGTCATCATCCGCTTCAGCCGACGGAGAAATTTCCTTGGTGTCATCGTCATCCGACTCTGCCGGTGGGGGAACTTCTTTGGTCTCATCGGCATCTGCTTCCGTCGGAGGGGAATCTTCTTCAGTGGTTTCCAGAGTTGCTTCATCATTGCTTAGGCTGATTTCATCCAGCACTTCCAGTGTATCGTCAACAACTGCTTCGGCTTCAGGAGTTTCACTTATTTCTACTGCTTCTGGTTCAGCAGGCGTCGCTTCTTCGGTGATTTGATCTGCCCGGGTGTCCTCGGAAAGCAGCCGGTCTTTAAGCGCTTTTAATTGCATGCGAATGATTGTTTGCAGGCTTTTTTCGCTTTTATATTGCTTCAGTGGCATCGCCCAGGCGTATTGAGCCAGCTCGCTGGTCATTTCATAACGATAATGGGCAGCATGAATAAGCGGCAGTACGCAGCCATTCGGTAGTCGATCGGCAATTTCCTGAAAACTGCCGGGAATATCCGGGGAAGTGGTCAGGTCGATAACAATCAACGGCATGTGTGAGGCGAGTGCAGAGAGGAGATCGGCACGCTGGGAGATTTGTTCCGGGGCGCCATTCAACACAACCGGTACAATCTCCTGCTTGCGGACAACTCCGAGCAGTGCGTCCAACATAGCGTGCCGTTCTGCCGGAAAATCTCCGACAATTAAAATCAACTTTCCCCAATCCTGCTCAATCGTTTCCGTTTCACTGTCTTCCAGCAAAGCTTGCAAGGCATGTACCGAGGGCAACCCATCGACGGTGAGCTGACAGTCATTGTACTGCATTATCTGCAGGTCTTCCTGGATGCTGCCTTCCAGCAATGCCTCTTTTAAGGCGGGGCGATGCAAAAAGCATTCGCTGAAATTTGCCTTTTTCAAATCGCATTTAAAAAATATTGTTTCGCGAAATTGCGAGCCGCGAAAATCTGCAGCACCCGCCAGCGCGTTGCTTAAATTACTATCGCGAAAATTGACATTATGGAATATGCCGCTTGCCATATTGGTCTGACTGAGATTGGCATCGGTAAAGTCTGCTTCGAAAAAGACCGCATCCCGCAAATCACTGCCATACAGATTGGCGCTGCTAAAATCGGAACGGCTGAAATTGCCATCGGCAAAGCTGACTGCTTCGAAATTGGCTTTTGAAAAGTTCGCGTCATTAAAGAAAGCATTTTTCAGGTTGTTTTTTTGGAAATAACATTTCTGCAAGTCTGCCTGGGAAAGGTTGGCACTCTGGAAATTTGCGGCAGTAAGATCGGAGTTTTGCAGATTCGTTTCGCTGAGCAAAGCTTCCTGAAAATTGACATTGCTAAGATTGGATTTGCTAATAACAGACCGGTTCAGGCTGGCATTTTGAAAATTTGCATCCTGGAGATCCGAGCGATGCAAATTGACACCGTCCAGTTTTGCATTTTCCAGAATCGCTGCACTCAATTGGGCAGACTCCAGGTCCGCTTCATTAAGATTCGCATCACTTAAATTGATGTTGTTTAAAATGGCATAACGCAAGTCGGCCTGGGTGATATTGGCGCCGCTTAAATCTGCAGCAGTTAAATCGATGCGCATCAGCAATGCGCCTTGTAGGTTGGCGTTCTGAAGGGATGCTTCGGAAAGGTTCGCCTGAGTCAGGTCACTGTTACTCAGGTCGTAACCGGAAAAGTCTGAAGAAGGGGAATGGATACCGGAAAGGTCCGGTGTGATATCCGGATTTTCTTTTCGCCAGCTATTCCATGCTTCCATTCCGGAAAGCAAAATATCCAGGTGTTTTTGATTTGCCACAATGCTACCTCTTTCAGCTTGGTGCCGAATGGGAAGAATAGGGTGGTGGAATTTCTGCGATCTACAGATACGCTGCAGGGGCGTCTAGACGGCTGATGAATTCGGAACGCTCCAATTCCGAAAAGTCGCAGGTAAAATTTGACAGGCAAACAAATGAGTATAAATGTAGAGAATAGCACCGGGTACAACTTAATAGCAAATTATACCGGGTGTTATCCAGCAGTGTTGGTCGAATAATTTCTCAGCAGTATTGTTTGATAACAGCGAATGAAAATGTCTTCCCCGGGGATGTTGAAACAATTAAGAGAATTTGCGCTCAAATAACCATTTCGGCATTCTTACCACAAATCCGGTCTCTTTTCTTTCGATTGAAACTTTCTTCTTCTGGACCCAGGCGTTTTGCCGGTTCCATTCAATCAATATGCTTGTGTTGGTCTCATGGACAATTTCCGGTACTTCCAGAACTACCTTTCTCCCAAAACTCAGTAATCGGTCAAACTCCAAAAGGTCTGCCATGCTATACTCCTTGGATGCCAAATGGCCCCTGTATCCATTACCGCTACTCGTCTGCTCGGCACGAATAACGTTTGTAAAAAAATTTATTTTTAATATCGGGATTAACCAGTGATAACGCGTATAATATATTTGCGCACCATCACAATATTCTTGACAAAGCGCATCGATTCCAAAAGACTGTTTATAACAATCCAAACAAATTCCACGCGATGATAGTATCATTAACGATATATGGTAAATTATGCGGGCTTTGATTTTAACTGAAGGAGTGTTTGATGAAAAAATCGCGTCAATTTCGTCAGCTTGTGTTATTGATTAACATCTTGTGGATATTGCCCATATGGGGCCAATCGAGCAGTTTTCGTTTCGACTATGTCGGGCATATTAATTTTCCGGCCAGCGCCGCCGGTTGCGGCAGCGCGGACACTACCGGGGGGACGGATGTCTGGGGATATGTTGGTCTGGACGGTACCGATTACGCGTTAATGGGGGTGATGGATGGCTTCGCAGCTGTTCGCATTCCGGACCTGACGGTTATTGATGTTATCCCCGGTCCGCAAACGCCCGGTTGTTACTGGCATCGCGATATTAAAACCTATGGGCACTATGCCTACATGATCTCGCAAATGATTGGCACCAATGAGGGCCTCATGATTTTCGATTTATCAACCTTGCCGGATAGCGTCCGCTACGTCGGTTCCTACGTGAACGGCGCAGAGATCACTTCTCACAACCTCAGTATCGATACAACCAGCGGATTTGCTTACGTCACTAACAGCGCCCGTAACGGCATTCGTTTCATCGATCTGGCCGACCCGGAAAATCCCCAGGATGTTTATAACCTGATCATCGGATTTGTGCACGATGTTTATACCCATAACGATACGATGTATGTTTCCGAAGGATCTTTAAGAACATTCTCCATTTGGGATGTGGCGGACAAAACCAGTCCACAGCTGATCTCGCGCATCAATGTTTCCGGCGGTGGCTATGCCCACAACGCCTGGCCGACGGATGATGGCAAGTACCTTTTGACTACGGAGGAAACGGTTGGAAAGACGGTGAAAATCTGGGACATTCAGGATATGGGCAATATTAACAAAGTGGGTGATTATCTCGGGTCTAATAATCTTGCCCACAATGTTCATACCATGGGAGATCTCGCGATAATTTCACATTATGCCTATGGCGTTGTTCTCCTGGATATCAGCGATCCGGCCTTTCCGGAAGAGCTAGATCATTATGACACCTACCCCTTGAACAATGCCGGAGGATTCTACGGCAACTGGGGGGCCTACCCTTATACGAATAATGGCTATGTATATGCCAGTGATGTCAGCGGGAAACTGACCCTCTTAAAACTGGTGGAATTTCCCGTCGGTACCGAACCGCAGGAAACCGTTTTGCCGGACAAACTGACCCTTTTCCAGAACTATCCAAATCCGTTTAATCCGGAAACTACGATTGAATATCAACTGCCGGAAAACGCGGCTGTTCAGCTAAAAATTTATAACGTTGCCGGTCAACAGGTTCGTACATTGGTAAACAGCGTTATGCCTTCCGGAATGCATGCAGTGCGGTGGGATGGACGCCTGGATAGCGGCGAAAAGGTGCCAAGCGGTACTTATTTTTACAAGTTGACTGCGGCTGGTAAACAGCAAATTGAAGTAGTCAAAAAAATGATATTACTGCAATAAATTTTGATTCTCTGATATATTTTGTGATCAAGCATTATTAGTAACATCTTAACATGTAACCCTTTCAGGGTTAAAACCTGTAACCGGCTCCCCCTTCGGGGCTTTGCGGTAAAGATACGCCGAAGGCGTTGCATATCTCAAGCGGGGGGCATATCTGCGCCCCCCGCTTGAGATAGCTTTTTTACAAACCCTGAAGGGGTTACAGAATTTTTTATGTTAAATGTTGCCAGTGAGTACATTTTCCCCAAATTTGTCAAAGAACGTAATTGTTTTCCCAGGCGATTGAAAAATTTTCGAATATGGTTAATACAGATATAAAAATGGAAGTGAGCAATGAGCAAAACGATCCTCGACGTAATAGCCTTTGATGCCGATGATACATTGTGGGTCAATGAGCCCTTTTATCAGGATGCTGAAAAAAAACTGGAAGATATGCTTCGCAAGTATGTTGATGCCCAGTCGATTACAGAGATTCTCTATGATACTGAAAAAAAGAATCTTTCCCTGTTCGGCTATGGGGCAAAAGGGTTTACAATTTCCATGATCGAAACTGCGATAGAAATTAGCGGTGAAAAAATATCGGCGGGGGAAATTCAACAAATTATCGAGCTGGGGAAAACGGTAATGAACAATCCGATCGACTTGCTTCCCCATGTTGCTAAAGTAATTCCGGCATTAACGCAACAGTTTCGCTTGATGTTGCTGACCAAGGGAGATCTGTTCGACCAGGAGAGTAAAATCGCCCGTTCCGGATTGGCGGATTATTTCGACGATGTGGAAATCGTTTCTGAAAAAGATGAGGAAACTTACCGCCGCCTTTTGGGGAGATATGAATTCTCCCCGGAAAGATTTCTGATGGTGGGCAATTCTCTGAAGTCCGATATTCTCCCGCTGGTAAAACTCGGCTGCCAGGCGGTGCATATTCCCTATAAAACGACCTGGGTGCACGAGCAGGTTAGCGACGCGGAAAAAGAAAGTGAGCACTATTACGAGCTTGCCTCCATGGGAGATTTCCCGGCATTGATCGCCGAAAATTTCGAAAGTGCCGTTGCAGGCTGATCGTTCATCGAACAACGAACAACGATCAACGATCAACGACTTCCGAAGAAGTTACTTTCTATTTATACTGTTCTTTAGCCCGGACGGATTGAAAAATTATGGCAAAAATTGCTTTTGTTACCTTCGCAAAGAAAACGAACATTACTCCAGATGATCAACTGGCAGCGGATATTCTCATTAACAGTGGGCATCAGGTTAGCGCGGCCGTATGGGACGATGCTGCGATTGACTGGTCCGCATTTGATAGCGTTGTCATCCGCAGTTGCTGGGATTATCATCTTAAGCCGGAGGCTTTCCGGAGCTGGCTCTCAGCGCTTCATGCAGCCGGCGTATCTGTGTGGAACCCCGTAGAGACCATTCGCTGGAATATGGACAAGGGCTACTTGCGCTTATTGCAGGAACAGGGCGTCGCCATTCCGGATACTTATTGGCCGGCGCCCGGCGAAGCAGTCGATCTGGCGGCGCTCCTGAAAGAGAAGAACTGGGAGAAGGCGGTCATTAAACCGTTGATTTCCGCCAGTGCTTATCAAACCTTTACGATTGCGCAAAATGATGAGCTGCCGGCATTGCAGCAACGCTGGAGCGCGCTTTCTGCAGAAGGTGAATATATGATTCAGCGCTTTGCCCGGGAAGTGACCGACAATGGCGAATGGTCTTTGCTTTTCTTCGGAGGAAAATTCTCCCACGGCGTCCTGAAACGGCCGAAAGCCGGGGAGTTCCGTAGCCAGTCGGAGTATGGCGGTACCATCGCCTCCCGCCAGCCGGCAACGGCGTTGGTCGAACGCGCTGCGGAAATTCTCGCCCTGCTGCCCGCTGTTCCGCTCTATGCCCGGGTCGATGGTATCGATAGCCCGTCCGGCTTCACCTTAATGGAATTAGAACTGATCGAACCGTTTTTGTTCCTGGATGAAGATCCCCGTGCCGCTCAAAATTTTGCCGATGCCATTTCCCGGCGACTGTAATAACCTTCTGTCACTAACGTCACCGACTTTTTTTCCTGCACTTATTATATTATCTTTTTAAAAGTGTAAACTGCAAATTTGTACTGATTTTTACGGGGTTAACTCGGCAACAATCTATTGAAGATGGATCCGTGTTTATCAGTGAAAATCAGTGGTTAAAAAACGCAACTGAGTGCTCTGCAAGTAAAGTGTGGTTGAGGAATATGAAACATCATTTTTACCTGATGCTTTTACTGATGATTTGTAGCACATCGCTGCTTTTGGGAGAAATCAAATTTGATCGCATCTCTCTCAGTGATGGCCTCTCCCAAAGCACCGTTTATTGCATTACCCAGGACGATCAGGGATTTATTTGGATTGGCACCCAAGATGGGCTCAATCGTTACGACGGCTACAATTTCCTTATCTATAAAAACGATCCGTTTGATAGTACTTCTCTTTCCGACAATTACATCACTTCAATTTTGCATGATAAAACCGGGGACTTGTGGATCGGCACATTCGGCGGCGTGTTAAACAAATTTAATCCCGCCAATGGCACCTTTACCCGCTATCGCCTGGCGGGCAGCGCGATTCGCACCATTCATGAAGACCGCCGGGAAAATGGCCGCTATTTATGGCTGGGCACCTCTGGTGGGGGATTGGTTCGTTTTGAGATAAGTACTGGCGAGATAATCCGTTTTCTGCACGATCCACAGGACAAAAACAGCATTAGCAATGACCGGGTGTGGTCTATATCGGAGTGTCCGCAGGGGGATCTTTGGGTGGCAACCAATGGCGGTGGCTTGAATCAGTTTCTTCGCAACGAAGGCCGTTTTGTCCATTATCGCCATAACCCCCGCCAGCCGGAAAGCCTTAGCAGCGATATGCTGCGTAGTATTCACTGGGACCGGGCCGGCACTCTATGGATTGGCACCGACGGCCGGGGCTTTTCCCGCATGGAAAGCGCCAGCGAAGGTAAAGCGGTTTTCACCCATTATTTTTATCACCCGGCCAATAAGGATGGCGTTTCCAGTGGTTTCATCTGGGATATCCTGGAGGACAATAGCGGGAATATCTGGTTAGCTACCCGGGATGGCGGTCTTTGCCAAATGATCCGCGAACCTGACGGCAAAGTGCGCTTTCAATGGTATCGCTACGACCCCGCCGATCCGAAAAGTTTGATCAATAATATTATCATCTCCCTTTTCCAGGACCGCACCGGTATTCTCTGGATAGCCGCTTTTGGGGGGATTAGCAAGCTCAATCCCAATCAGGCCAAGTTCGCTCACTTCAAGAGAAATCCCTCGGCGGAAAAGGGGCTTTCCCATAGTGTGGTGATGTCAATTTATGAAGATCGTGCCGGTGATGTATGGGTTGGTACATTCGGCGGCCTGAATCGCCTTACCCTGCTTTATCCTCCCGCCGGGAATAGTGCTCTGCAATCTTTACCAGTGATTAGTGAGGTTCGGCATTACAAGCATCAACCGGGGAAATCCACTTCTTTAACAGAAAATAGAGTATGGACGATCTGTGAAGATGGCCGGGAAAATCTCTGGGTCGGCACACTGCGCGGGTTAAATCGTATTGACCCGGCACGGCAGAAAATTGCCCGTTATCTGCCAAAACCTGGAGATAGCACTAGTCTGGGCAGCGGTCGGATATGGTCCCTGGCACGCGACATACAGGGGGAATTATGGGTTGGTACCGATGGTGGCGGGTTGCACCGTTATCAGGAAGAAAACGATAACTTTCTGCGCTGGACCCATAATCCTGCAAATGCCGCTGCTATCAGTCACAACACGATTCGGGCGATTTATCCGGAAAACGACAGCCTGATCTGGATCGGTACTTTCGGCGGTGGTTTAAATAAGCTAACCTGGGACAGCGAAAAAAAGCAGGCGTTATTTCATGCCTACCAAAATGATATTAACAATCCGGAAAGCATCAGCAGCAATCGGATATTTGCCATTCACCGGACAAATGATGGCATCCTGTGGATCGGTACCGATGGTGGCGGGTTGAATCGTTTCGATCCCCGGCAGGAAACATTCAGCCATTTCACCGAGAGAGACGGTTTACCGAATAATGTTGTTTATGGCATTCTGGAAGATGACACGGGCAGCTTGTGGCTCAGCACTAATAACGGCCTCACACGCTTCGATCCTTCCCGCCGCGGAACCGCCGCTTTCCGGAACTACGATGTTGATGACGGACTACAGCATACGGAGTTTAACCAGGGTGCCTACTTTCAGGGGAAGAGCGGGCGCATGTATTTCGGTGGCATTAATGGATTAAATGTTTTTGATCCGCAAACCATCCGCGATAATCCCCGGGTGCCACCGCTGGTTTTTACCGATTTCAAGTTATTCTATGAATCGGTACCGGTGAGCATCGAAAATGCCAGTGATACCGAAAACGACAGTGAACTGGCGAAAATTCAAAGTCGGAGTTTGAGCAACACGCTCCAGCTAACTTCCCATGGAGAAGATGCGGAAGAGATTATTCTGGCATACGACGAAAATGTCTTCTCCTTCGAGTTTGCGGCGCTGGATTACACCAATCCGACGAAAAATCAATATGCTTACATGCTCGAAGGATTTGACCGGGACTGGATTTACAGCGGAAACCGTCGTTATGCCAGCTACACCAACCTCGATGGGGGAAACTACATTTTTCGCGTGAAAGGCAGCAATAGCGACCGCATTTGGAACGAGGCCGGTATTGCCCTGCGAATCCGTATCAATCCGCCATTTTGGAAGACCTGGTGGTTCCGCCTCCTGAGCGTTTTTTTGGTGTTGGGATTGCTGTATTCACTATATCGCAACCGGGTGGAAAAACTGCTGGCAATGGAGCGCACCCGTCTGCGTATTTCCCGGGATCTGCACGATGAAGTTTCCGCGACGCTCAGCAGTATCTCTTATTTTGCCCAGGCGATACACAACGCTATGCCGGATGATCTGCCATCTTCGCCCCGGCGTTTCCTCGGGTTAATTACCGAAAGTGCCGGTGAAGCGCAGGATGCGATGAACGATATTATTTGGTCGATCAATCCGCAAAACGATCAATGGGATAAACTCGTCGCAAAACTGCGTCGCTACGCCTCCGATCTGCTGGAAAGCCGAAATATCGAATATCAAATGACCATACCGGAGACTTTCCCGGCCAAGACGCTGGGAATGGAGCGGCGCCGGACATTCTGGCTATTGTTCAAGGAGATGGTAACGAATGCGGCCCGCCACTCCAACTGCGAAAAGCTGGCAATTTCTCTTACTTTCGAAGGGCCGCTGCTACGCCTGATTGTTGCGGATGATGGCTGTGGCTTTCAGGCGGAAACGCCGAGCGATCGCAATGGCCTGAAGAATATCGCTGCCCGGGCGGAGATGCTTGCCGGGGATTTAAAACTAGACACTGCCCCGGGAGCGGGCACGCGCTGGGATTTGTCATTTCGGTTGTAGGTGAGCAAATGAGCAGATGAGCAGATGAGCAGATGAGCAAATCTGTACATTTGCCCATTTGCCCATTTGTATATTTTCAAAAATTATCCTTGGAGTAACACCATGAGCAGCAAGATACCGGAAAAGTTTATCAGCATATCGATCGTGGAAGATAACAAATTTGTGCGCGCGGGATGGGAAGCGGTGTTGGGAGATGTGCCGGATTTCATCGTGCTGTCGGCATATCCTTCCTGTGAGGATGCGCTTGCTTCCGAAGAGATTGGCCAGTCCGATGTCGTTTTGATGGATATTGGCCTGCCGGGAATGTCCGGTATCGAAGGCGTCAAACATTTGCTGGAACGCTATCCGGAGCTGATCATTGTCATTTGTACCGTCCACGATGAAGATGAAAAAGTGTTCGATGCGATCTGTGCCGGTGCGATGGGATATTTGCTGAAAAAGATTACCCCGGTAGAATTGATCAAGGCGATTCGCGATGCCGTTGCCGGAGGGTCTCCGATGACCCCGAATATTGCCCGGAAAGTGATCGCTTCCATGCAAGTGCCCGCCGTTCAAAACAGCGCTACGGATCTTAGTGAACGGGAAAGCGAAGTGCTCTATCATCTCGCCGCGGGAAAATCCTATAGCAACATTGCCGGGGAAATGTTTTTATCGGTGGATGGAGTGCGTTATCACATCCGCAATATCTATGAAAAACTACAGGTACACTCCCGGGCAGAAGCTATTGCAAAGGGGCATCAAAATCGACTGATCCGTCCCCCAAAAAAGTAAAGCCAACCCCCTTTCTGCTAAGGATTTCCGCCTTAGTGCTTTCCTCTGTCTTCCCGGTTAAAAAAATGTGTCAATTTCTTCCCTGACGGCGTACAAACTCCTTGACTGCCTCCCGGGGGTTTATTATATTCGCTGAACCCATAATGGGCGCTTTTCACCATCTATACTGCGAATTCAATAGCTCTCGTTTTGAATATAAATCCCACGTTACATTCGGTCTTCAAAATGAGTTTTGCTGTTAGCTTTTTTACCTGACTATGATGATATCCTAAATATAAAACGTGCCAAACTGACAGGAGGACCTCCTTTTGAAAGTATTTAACAGTGAGCAGATTCGCAATATCGGATTAGGTGGCCATAGTGGTTCTGGAAAAACTTCTTTAATTGAGTCTTTACTTTTTACTTTGGGAGAAACCAACCGTATCGGATCTATCGAAGCGGGGAATACTGTTTCGGACTTTAATGAAGACGAAATCGAACGCCAGGTTTCTATTAGTGCCTCTCTGATGCATGGCGAATGGAAAAATTCAAAGATTAATATGATCGATACTCCGGGCTTTAGTGACTTTTACGGGGATACGGTCAGCGGCCTGCGTGCTGCCGACGTTGCGATGATCGTCGTTTCTGCAGCCAATGGCGTTGAAGTCGGCACGGAGCGATTCCGGGAACTGGCCGACAAATATAACCTGCCCCGCTTTTACGTGGTAAACAAACTTGATCGCGAAAACGTCGAGTACATGAAAATTTATAATGAACTGCGGGAATCTTTTGGCAAGAAGCTGGTAATTGCGCAGATTCCGTTGCAGTCTGGCCCAAACTTCACCGAAGTAGTCGATATTCTCAAACAAAAAATTTATCGTTACAGCAATGACCAAAGCGGTAAAGTAACCGTGGAAGACATTCCGGATGACATCGCCGCCAAGGTTGCCGATATCCGTAATGAGCTGGTGGAATCTGTTGCGGAAAGTGATGATGATTTACTGGAAACTTACTTTGAAGCTGGTGAACTAACCGAAGAACAATTGATGAGCGGTGTGCGCAATGCGATTAACAATATGACCCTCGTACCGGTCGTTTGTGCCTCCGCGACCCAAAATATTGGTATGACCAACCTGCTGGATTTTATGGTAGATTATTTACCGTCGCCAGTCAGCCGCCCCGCAATCGAAAACGAGCATGGCACTCGCAAAATTGACGACAGCGAACCGTTGGCGGCCCAGGTGTTCAAAACTGTTTCCGAAGCCCATGTCGGAGAACTTTCTCTGGTGAAGGTCTTTTCCGGCGTTTTAAAATCCGGTGAAGAAGTGTATAACCCGGTGAGCAGCAAATCGGAAAGAATCGGGCAGATCTTTTTATTGAATGGTAAAAACAAAAAGAATGTCGACCAGCTCCATGCCGGTGATGTTGGCGCATTGGTGAAGCTGAAGTCAACCCATGTTGGCGATACGCTCTGTGCGAAGAGCAAAGAATTTACGCTGGATCCGATCGATTTCCCCGAGCCGCTGATTAGTGTTGCTGTTGTGCCAAAGTCTAAAGGCGATGAAGATAAGGTTGGCGCGGGACTCAATGCCCTCCATCAGGAAGACCCGACATTTATTATTCGTTTCGATGGCGAGTTGAAACAAACTATTGCCCTGGGGCAGGGAGAGTTACACCTCAATAATATCTTCAAGCGCTTAAAACAACGCTATAATGTCGAAGTTGAAACCGAAAAACCGCGCATTCCTTACCGGGAAACCATCAAGAAAAAAGCCGAAGCACAGGGCAAATTCAAGAAGCAATCCGGAGGGCGTGGGCAGTATGGTGATGCCCATCTGCGCCTGGAACCACAAAAACGGGGTGAAGGTTTTGAGTTTGTCGACGAAATTACCGGTGGGGTTATTCCCGGTAAATTCATTCCTGCCGTAGAAAAAGGTGCGATTGAGACTTGCCAGAGAGGTGTTTTGGCCGGTTGCCAGGTGGTCGACGTGAAAGTTGCCGTATTCTTTGGCTCCTACCACAATGTGGACTCTTCCGAGCAGGCGTTTAAGGTTGCCTCTTCGATGGCGTTTAAGAAAGCATTTATGGAAGCCAGTCCGATTCTGCTGGAACCGATCTACGATCTTCAGGTGAAAGTACCGGAAAGTTACATGGGCGACGTTATGGGTGATATCTCCGGGCGCCGCGGTAAAATTTCCGGTATGGATGCGGAAGGCCGTTTCCAGGTGATTAATGCGAAGGTGCCGCTGGCGGAACTATACAAGTATTCCAATGTACTGCGTTCCATGACCGGTGGACAGGGCATCTTTCATATTGAGTTTTCTCACTATGAAGAAGTGCCGCGCGAGGAAGCAAGCAAAATTATCGAAGCAGCGAAGAAAAAGGACGACGACGAGTAAATCGTGCTGGCAGGTTTTTATATTTGCAAAGCCCTGTGGAATTCATTTCACAGGGCTTTTGTTTTCAGCACTTGCGAAAAAGATAAGAGGTGTAAAGATGCAGATTCTCGAGAATCTCAAAGGAATAGTGACGCCGGACCCGGAAAAACAATGGTCTTTGATTGTCCGGGAAAATGTTGCTCTGGCTATTCAGGACGATGAAATTGCTGCCATCAACAGCCTGGAAAATTTGCAGAAACAGTTTCCGCAAGCCGAGCGTATCGATGGCGAGCAGTGTTGGGCTTTCCCGGGATTTGTCGACCCGCATACCCATCCGGTGTTCTATAAAACCCGGGAAAAAGAATTTGAAATGCGCATCCAGGGAAAGTCCTACGAAGAGATTGCTGCGGCCGGAGGCGGCATTCGAAATAGCGTGCGGGTGTTACGGCAGGCATCTTTCGAAGAACTTGCAATATTAGCCGCCAGCCGCATTCGACGTTTTCTGGAGTACGGTACCACCACCATCGAAGCAAAAAGCGGCTACGGTTTGTCTGTTGAAGATGAGCTAAAAAGCTTGCGCGTGTTAAAGAAGGTGGAGAAACTGCTGCCAATTACGATCGTGCCTACTTTTCTTGGTGCGCACGAAGTGCCGGATGAGTATCAATCGAACCGGGAGAAATATATCGATTTGCTCGTAGAAGAGATGATTCCGCAGGTGGCCGAAGAAAAACTGGCGGTTTTCTGCGATGTCTTCTGCGAAAAAAATGTATTTACTGTTCCGGAAAGCGAGCGTATTTTACTGGCAGCGAAGGATTACGGGATGGCACCTAAGCTACATGCGGATGAGTTGTTCCACACCGGTGCAGCGGAATTGGCCGCAAAAGTCGGGGCGATTTCCGCGGATCATTTACTGAAAGTGTCCGATCAGGGAATTACCGATATGAAAGAAGCGGGCGTAGTGCCGGTACTACTACCGGGAACAGCCTTCTTTTTGCGGAAACCGGATTATGCTCCGGCGCGAAAAATGATTGAAAGTGGAATGCCGGTTGCTATTGCCACCGATTTTAATCCTGGTAGCAGCATGACCCAGAATATGCAGCTGATTTTAACGCTGTCGGCATTATATATGGGAATGACGCCGGAAGAAGTGATCACCGCGTCAACGCTGCATTCTGCCCGAGCCATCGGCATGGCGGAAACAGTGGGATCTTTAACTGTCGGGAAGAAAGCTGATATTACCTTGATGGATATTCCCGGCTATAATTATCTACCATACCATTATGGCGTTAATCATGTGCGGAAAGTGATTCGCCATGGTACCGTCGTTAGTACATTGAACTAGTAAAACTGATTTGTAAGGAATTGTATTTGTGATGATTCGTAAAATTTTTATTCTCTGGGGCGTATGTTTTGGCCTGCTGCCCCTGTTAGCCCAACCGAAGGTGCTGGATGTCCGTTTGCTGAGTGCGAATGAAAAACTGGTGCCCGGTGCAGAAAACAAAATTGCTGTGGAAATTGTTGTCCACACACCCTGGCACATAAACGGCAATCAGCCGCTGAGCGAATATTTGATCCCTACCGAAGTTTTTATGGACAGTCTGGCGGAGATAAGCTTTGGCGCTTTCGACTATCCGGAAGCGGATGAAAAGATGTTCGATTTCTCGGAAGAACCGATGCGGGTCTACGAAGAAACCGTTGTTGTCTACGGCAGCGTGATTGTTCCGAAAACTTTTTCCGGAACGGAAATGGTTCTCAAAGGAGCCGTTTATTATCAGGCCTGCAACGATCAATCCTGTCTGCCACCGAAAAGTCAACCTTTTGAGTTGGCAATTAGTATTGCTAAAAACAATGAAAAAAATGTTCGCATCAATACAGCAATTTTTGGCAGCAAATAGCAGTAGTGTTAAACGCGCAATGCTAAACACTGTTTTACCTGTCATCACTCCGAAAAGTCCCATTGGGGAATGACATAGCAATTCGCTTAAATGTTAAACACGACTGAAACAGCGATCGTTTATGA
This sequence comes from Calditrichia bacterium, assembly GCA_028284905.1. Lineage (GTDB taxonomy): Bacteria > Calditrichota > Calditrichia > RBG-13-44-9 > J075 > JACKAP01. The sequence goes on along the minus strand of JANQQU010000082.1, from coordinate 93,363 downwards.
AAAAACTTTACTGTTTGATTCTACTCATAGCATTTCTGGCAAGCGAACTTACCTTCGGCCAGCAACCTAATCTGAAAATCAAACGCATTACAATTGAGGAAGGTCTTTCCCAGACAGTCGTTTTTAGTGTACTGCAGGATTCCGAAGGATTCCTCTGGTTCGGCAGCGGCAGCGGCCTGAATAAATTTAACGGCCATAGTTTTCAAATTTTTAAGCAGATTCCGGGAGACAGCACTTCGCTGTCGAATAGCCATATCCGGGTGATTTTTGAAGATCGGGATCAGTATTTATGGGTCGGCACGCCGGATGGATTAAATCGTTTGATTCGTACGGAAGTTGGAGAAAACGGACGTCCCCGCGCCGTTTTCGAGCATTTTCGTCATCAAACAGATGATAGCACCAGCATCAGTAATAGCGACGTTTGGTCCATGATGCAGGACGCGGCTGGCAACCTTTGGGTTGGCACCGAAAACGGTTTAAACGTTGTTACAGCTGAAGATCTTGCCACGAATAACATTCGTTTTCGCAGATATGTGAATGATAAGGGGAACCCCAATAGCGTTCCGCCCAATCGGATTACAGCTATTATTGAGGATGAAGATGGCTTCCTTTGGTTTAGTTCCATTGGTGGTGGACTGGGGCGCTTAAATCCGATAACTGATGAACTGAAGCGTTTTCGGAACGATAAAGATGATCCGGGGAGCCTGCCGAGTAATTTCGTTATGACGGTTTTTGAGGATCATGCCGGTACTTTCTGGCTGGGCACTTATGGACGTGGGCTGATCCGTTTCGACCGGAAAGCAGAAACCTTCCAATCTTTTTTGCCCGATCCTTCAGACCCATTCAGCATCAGCGAAAAGCGGGTTTTTGGTATTACCGAGGATGACGACCATTTTCTCTGGATTGGCACATTTGGTGGCGGATTAAATCGCTTCGATCCAAAAACCGGGAAGTTCTATCATTTTAAATATGTCTCGACAGATGAGGAAAGTCTTAGCGATGATTTTGTCCGGAAGGTTTATCAGGATCAATCCCGGAATCTTTGGGTAACCACCAATGGTGGTATCAATATGATTGACCTGAAATCCCGGAAGTTCGTCCATTATCGTAATAATCCGCATAATAGCAATACGCTTTCTCACAATAATGTTTTAAGTGTATGGGAAGTAAACGATAAGGATCGTGTGGAGTTGTGGATCGGGCACAATGAAGGGATTGATCGCCTGGATCAGCACACCGGGGAGTATCAGACTTATTTGCTGGAACATAATAATCCCCGTGGCCCGGACGGCTTCGCTTACTCGTTATGCTATGATCATACCACTACAATGTGGGCCGGTACTTTTGGGGGAGGACTTTACCGCTTCGATTTCCGGGATGAAAAATTTACCCAATTTACCCATGATCCGGCAGATGATAATAGTCTCGGTGGTAGCCGTGTCAATGACATTCTTGATGATAGCCAGGGAAATCTGTGGGTGGCGACAACTGCCGGGGGCCTGAATCTTTTTGATCGTCGACAGGAATCATTCGCCAAATATCTGCATAACCCCGAAGATTCTGCTTCCTTATCAGATAATAGCATCACCCAATTGTTGGAAAGCCGGGACGGATTTCTCTGGGTTGGCACTGCCAACGGATTAAACCATTTTGATCCGGAAACCGGGAGATGTGTTCGTTATTTGCATGATCCCAATGATAATACTTCCCTGAACGCGAACGTGGTTAAATGTTTGTATGAAACGGCAGATGGTAATCTTTGGGTCGGCACCGAACATGGGTTTGCCCTGTTAACGCCGGTGAACCGTATGACCGGTAAATTTACTCGATTTCTGGAGCGAGACGGCTTATCGAATAATACCGTGGTAGCTATCCAGGGAGATGATAACGGTAATCTTTGGATTGCCACTTACCGGGGGCTTTCCCGCTTTACGCCTGATGCCCCACCCGGCGAGCAATTTCGTAATTATGATGCCGGCGATGGTCTGCAAAGCAACGAGTTTAACGTCAGTGCTGGCTTTCGCAGCGCTAACGGCGAACTGTTTTTTGGCGGCGTCAATGGATTGAATCGCTTTTTCCCGGCCAATGTGCAGGATAATCCTTCCCCGCCTCCAATTGCTTTTACCGCCTTTCGCCGCTTCGATGAAATTGATTTGCTCGGCCGCCCCTTACAAATTCGGGAGGAAATTCAACTCACTCACGAAGACCGCTTCTTCGGTTTTGAGTTTGTTGCCCTGGATTTTACCAACCCGGAAAAAAATCGGTATGCCTATAAAATGGAAGGATTCGATAAGGATTGGATTTTTACCGGTAATCGCCGTTTCGCAAACTATACCAACCTGGATCCCGGTGATTATGCATTCCGGGTAAAAGCGGCCAACAATGATGGTGTTTGGAATGAAGCCGGTATTTCCATTCCCCTGCGAATTTCACCGCCATTTTGGGAGACCTGGTGGTTTCGTTTATTGGTCGTACTGATCGTGGCGGCAATTCTCTGGGCGTTGCACCGCTATCGCATTTCGAAACTGCTGGAAATCGAACGGGTGCGGGTGCGCATCGCCAGCGATCTTCATGACGATGTCGGCTCTACATTAACGAAAATTGCCCTCTATTCCGACCTGATCCGCAGTGGTGCTGATAGCAACGAACAGAATCGTTTGCTGGAAAGAATTGGCAGTATGAGCCGGGAAATGGTCGTGAATATGAGCGATATTGTCTGGTCCATAGATGCCCGGAATGATAGTCTGCAGGACTTGATCGATCGTATGCGCGATTTTGCCTCGACATTATTCTCCGCAAAGAATATTGATTATACCTTCCAGTGCGAAGGATTGGAGATGCATAAAAAGCTGCCAATATCTCTGCGTCAGAATATCTATTTAATTTTTAAGGAGGCAGTTAACAATATTGCCAAACATGCTGGTGCATCGCAGGTGCGTGTGAACATCAACCGCCTGAACGGCAAGCTAGTGATGACAATTCGCGATAATGGACAGGGTCTGCCGGATGCCACCGGTAAAAGCGGACATGGCCTAATGAACATGGAAATGCGCGCCCGGCGAATTGGCGGCGAGTTAGTGCTGCGCAATGGTAGTGGCGTAGAAGTCGAACTGGTAGTAAAAGGAGTGTAGCGTCAGTGGTCAGTGACTGTCGGTAGTAGCAGTAGTAATCAGTAAAGTCTTCACCATTAACTGATATTCGTTAACTGATAACTGTCCACTGATAACTGTCCACTGATAACTGACAACTGTCAACGCCCACTGTGCTGCCTGAAAAACTCCCAAATAACCCCGGTCGCATCAATATCTTTACAATGTTTACCGACAATTCTTTCCGATGCATACTTCTTACCACCTGGCCAGGTATGCCCACCGTTGACGATTTTATAATATACGACTTCCGCATCGTTAACTTCACTGCTATAAACTGCTTTTATTACTCGTGTGTCATCGTCGGGATCAATATCCGGCAGTTCGCTAATCTCCGCTTGCTCATTGCAGCGATTGTGTGTTACCCACGTTTTGACGCATGCTTCTACGCCAATCACCTTTCCGCGGAAACCTAAGAAGCCAACCCCGCCACCTTTAAAGGGGACCAGTGGATCTTCTGTACCATTCATAATCAATACGGGAATTGGCTGGGTGGGATTAAAATCTTTCGCGATTGGCTTTGCCATGCTGCCGATAACCGCGGCCATCGCCGAAAACCGTTCTGGCGCCTCAGCGGCCAGGCGGTTGCAAAACATGGCGCCGTTGGAAGCACCGGTGATAAAAATGCCTTGAGGATTGATATTGTACTCGGCTTGCAAAGTGTCGATTAACGCCAGTACAAAGCCGACATCATCAATCTTCTTTTTATGGGAGTGAAATCGCCGTACGCCTCTTCCATCATTCCACTGACCCTTGACAGCATCGGGATAAACGACAAGAAATCCTTGCGCATCGGCCAGGGCACTAAAGCCGCTGAATTCTTCCGCCTGATGGCCATCGCCCTTTCCCCCGTGGAAAACGAATACCAGTTCAGTTGGCATATCACTGCGGTAGGACGACGGAATATGTAACAGGTAACTACGTTCCAGGCCGGCAAAGTCAAGGGTTCGTTTAATACTGTTTTCAGCAAAGACATCCTTCGGCAGGATAAAAGCCAGTAAGAGAAATATGGGGATTAATAATTGGATTATCGGATGTCGCATCGCTTTTTTCGTGGAGAGGTAAAGTAAGTTGTTTGGAAAGTACAAACAAGAAGCCGCATTAAACTGTCTTAATGCGGCTTCTTGTGAGTTGGGCGATAAGAAAGAAGCTTACCCTAAAGCGTTTACATGGCGAGCAAGGCGAGCCTTCTTGTTCGCTGCTCTATTCTTGGGAATAATTCCCTTGATTGCCAATTTGTCAATGATAGAATATGCTGTTACCAAAGCTTTGGCGCCATTTTCTTTCGAGTCCGTTGCCAACACGTTCTTTTCGGCTGTCTTCATACGTGCTTTGTATGCACGGTTTTTCACCCGGCTGATTTCCGAGAGTTTAATTCGCTTAAGCGCTGACTTATGATGTGCCATACTATGAATACCTTTTATTAATAAGTGCGTTTTTATCAATCAACCGCCTAAGATAAAGGCTTTTCGCTATGATGTCAATTGCAAATTGAAAAAATAGGCAATTTTTGCTGAGGAATAGCTAAGCTGCAAAACCGTTCCGCCTTTTAAGTCCGGTCTTTTAAGCGGTAAACAAATTTTAATCCGGACCAGCGCTCGTCAATTGCACAAACTTTTACATCGACCAGACCCGCTGCCAGGCCAATTTCCCGAATAATATCCCGGCTTAAATCACTGGGGATTTTCGCGGTTTTCTTCGGCCAGCAAATCCAGAGCATACCATTGGGCTTTAAGGCCGCTTTGAAATTTGATAAATGTTGATGAAGAACAGCAGCTTCGGTAAAAAATCCCTGGATGAAATCAAGCGACTCAGCGAGATCCGGATAAACCTGACAATCCTCCGGAAGGGCGCCGAGTGTGGCCGCGTAATCGTCCGGAGGATGGAAAATATACAAGCGGCAAAGCGGTTTAATACCAAGTTTTTTCTGCAATGGTGTACCGGAGTAACCTGATGACATTTGGAGGTCCCTGGTTTTATTGACGGATGTTACGCGCGTACAGCATATTTTATACTACTAACTAATGAACCTTTTCTACCCACGAAACACGCAAAAAACGCAAAATGGATTGATTCTTACCTATATGGATAATACTAAGTTAGAAGAGAGTGTTAAACATGTAATGCTATCAGCTCTGTCATCGCGAGGCGTTTTTTGCCGAAGCGATCCCTTCATTACATGCACCTTCTGAGATTGCTTCGGCAAAAAACGCCTCGCAATGACATCAAAAATAATTTTCAGTATTATTTCTTTGAAAAGTAACATGTTTTCAAACGAATTGCTCTCATGTACTGATATTAGAAGTTTTCGCGTTATTCGTGTGTTTCGCGGGATTCTTCTCAAGGCGTTTAGATTATCCGTTTATCACGAGTTAATAAGCATTATTAGACAATAAACTGGAAATGAAGCGCGCCATTTTTGCCAGTGTCGCTTCCCGTTGCTGGCGATGCGGTGTGTGACCGCATTCCGCTAAAAGATGAACTTCCGCCGGTCCTTGCGTGCCATTGACAATCGCATTTAGTTGAGCGGTGGTGCCGTACTCATCATCGCTGCCCTGTAGCAGCAGGAGCGGTGTGATGATTTGCGGCAGAACATCGGTAATATCCCAGTTCCGGAAAGCTGCGGAGAGCCAGGTTTCGTACCACGCTTTCACCATCGGCTCGGTATTCTTACCATGATGGCGGGCTAATTTTTTCGGGACATCGGATTGGTAATAATTTTCAACGGCGGCGCGGATGCCTTTTAAAGTAATTTCTTCCACAAATACATGCGCCGCTTCGCAAACCGCAGCCGTGGTCATTTTTGGAAAAGCGGCGGCAAAAATTAATGCAATGGATCCACCGTCACTGTGCCCAACCGGAATAATTTGGGAGATGTTTAATTCCTGAAGTAGCGCAGGAAGAATGTCCAGCGCTTCCCGGGAAAGATAGTCGGGCTTTCGGGGAGATTTCAGAGGCGCAGACCGCCCATGTCCCGGGCGATCATAGATCAGTGCATCACAGCCGGTGGCAATTGCCAGGGCTTCGGGAAAATCCCGCCACTGGGTAATACAGCCCAGCGCTTCGTGAAGGAATACTAACACCGGCCGGGATTCGTTTGTTTTTTCCGGATGATGCAACTGCCGCACTGCCAATTGATACCCTGCAACTGTTACTCGTCTATCTCTTTCCTGCAGCACCGCAGTTGTCATCAATCTTTCCTTCAATGCTTATTCATAACGCAAGGCCCGCACCGGATTCGCCAGCGATGCCTTAATCGCCTGATAACCGACCGTTAATACCGCGATGAGAAACGCGGCAATCGTGGCAAATATAAATATACTAAAGGCAATCTCGGTATGATAGGCAAATTCCTGCAACCAACTATCCATGGCATAATAGGCGATCGGCCAGGCGATAAGATTCGCGATCAATACGAACTTGGTGAATTCCTGGGAGAGCATCAATATTAATTTGCCCACCGATGCGCCCAGTACTTTCCGAATGCCAATTTCCTTGGTGCGCTGTTCAGCAGAAAACGAGGCAAGGCCAAAAAGTCCCAAACAGGCAATAAGAATCGCCAGGATCGAGAAGAAACCGAAAATTTCCATCAGTCGTTCTTCCGAGGCGTAAAGTTGATTAAACCGCTCGTCGATGAATTCATATTCGAAGGGGAAGTTCGGCCGCAGCGTTGCCCACTCATCCTTGAGAAATGCCAGGGTGCCGGCGGTATCATTTGCATTCATTTTGATCGATACCTGATTGAGGCTGCGATTAGAAATAAGCAGGCAAATCGGGGAAATTTTATTACGGAGCGATTCAAAATGAAAATCTTTCACTACGCCGATGATGAAGCCATTGCGACTCCCATAACCCATTGGTTGACCGATCGCTTCGTCAGCACTATCCCAGCCAATGCGCTTAATCGCCGCTTCGTTGAGGATGAACGCTTCGCTAGAATCGCTGGCCAGGTCGCGGTCAAAATTTCGGCCGGCGGTCAGCTCTATTCCATAGGCGTCGATATAATCATGGTCGACAACCAATGCGGCAATCCGGAAATTAATCGGATCATCAGTGCCAACATAGTTGATGTTCGTGCCCCAGGAATCCAGCAGACGTCCGGTCGGTACCCGCTTGGCAATCGATACCTGCTCAATTTTCGGATGCTGCAACAGGCGGCTTTGCACCGACTCAAAGCGATTGATAATTTCCTGGCTGGAGGGCAGCACAACAACCTGATCCTTGCTAAAGCCGAGATCTTTGTTGTGCACATAATCAAGCTGTTTATAAACCATACCAACAGCGATCATTAATACCAGCGATATCGAAAATTGTAAAACGACCAGCGTTTTGCGTAAGGTCGCCGCAGCGCCGCCGGACACCTTCCCGGATTTTTTCAAAACGCTAACCGGCTTGAAGGAAGAAAGGAAAAATGCCGGGTAACTGCCGGAAAGCAGGCCGACAAAGAGGGCGATGCCGAACATACTGGCGGCGAGCATAAGGTTCTTCTGAGCACTCATCGCCAAGGAATAACCGAGGAATTCTTCATATGTGGGCAGAAAGGCCGCGACAAGAATAAAAGCCAGCCCGAGGGAGAGCAAGGCCAGTAAAATCGATTCTCCCAAAAACTGAGAAATCAGCTGGCTGCGTTTGGCGCCAACGACTTTGCGCATCCCCACTTCCTTGGCGCGCCGGGCAGAACGGGCGGTAGCCAGATTCATAAAATTGATGCAGGCAATCAGTAAAATCAAAACAGCAATTGCCGAGAAGATGTAGACATTGTTGATGTCGCCATTCGCTTCGATTTCTGAATCGAGATTGGAGTGCAAATGAATGTCCCTTAGCGGCATAAAGTGTAATGTTGTACGGCCAACTGCCTGTTCCCCGTTAGGATGATGGCGGCCAATAAAACCATCGACCTGGGCTGCCAGATTTTCAATATTGTAATTCTCGGGCATTAAGAGGAAGGTCGAATAGTTATTGCTGCCCCAGCTATCCAGGTCGGTAGCAAAGGTTTCGTAGGTTTTAAAAGAAGCGAGAAGATCGTAATGAAAATGGGCATTAACCGGCACGTCTGCGGTAATTCCGGTAATCTTGAAATCTGCTTCAATCCCCCGGACAAAAAAGCGTAAAGTTTGATTATAGGCATCACCATCGGGGAAAAATTTTTCGGCGATGGACTCGGTAATAACCACTGTGCCCGGTTCGCTAAGTGCAGTTTCCGGATTTCCTTTTAGTAAGGGAAATGTAAACACTTTGAAAAAATTTTCTTCCGCAAAGAAAACGTTGTCTTCCTGAAAAAAATTGTCTTTGTGGCTCACCAGGGCGGAAAAACCCATCATGCGGGTCATCTCCTGAATATCGCTGAAATCACTGGCGAGCAATGGGCCAATCGGAGGTGCCACATGACCAAGATGCAGACTGGTTTCTCCATCCGCATTTTTCCATTCCCGGCTTACCCGGTAAATGTCGTCAGCATTTTCATGGAAATTATCATAGCTTAATTCGTGCTGCACAAAGAGAAGAATCATTACGCAGCAAGCCAGGCCAATTGCCAGACCGGCAATATTGATAAAGGAATACCCTTTATATTTGCGAAGATTGCGCAAAGTAATCTTGATATAGTTGCGAAACATAGGCGACCTCTTTTCTTTAATTGGCATTTTCTTTTGGACACCAAATACTGCCGGATGGATTGCAACAATAACGAAAGATCTGCTATTTTGTTTGTTTTTTTACTGCTGATTTTTTTTATATGAAAACATTAGACCTTCATCAAGATCGCAAGGGCATTTTTGTTATAACAATAACCTGCTTGGTTTTACATAATAATTTCGCTAATATGAAAATAACTGTTTGCTTGACGGATACCCGGGGATGATACTACTACTTTCAGATAACCAGAACACAGCCAAAACGATTCAGACCGACCTCTCCAAGGAGGGATTTGAGGTTGACGTATTGGATGATTTCACCCGGGCATTTATGCAACTCAATAATCAGCCGGATTATAAAATGATCCTGCTGGATTTTGAATACTCCAAGCATGACGTGTTCGATATCTGCGACAAGATCAAGAAAAACCCCACCTTTAAATTTCTTCCCCTCGTTTGCATCATGGATAAAAATCGTTTTGTTGATCAATTGCTGGCGTTCGAGATGGGCGCGGACGATTTTATCTTCGTGCCATATAATGCCCTGGAAATGCAGCTGAAAATGCGATCTATCCAGCGTATCATCGATCTTCAGAACCAGATTCAGCAGAAAGATGCCCAGCTGGAGAACCTGAAGAATATTCAGCGGATAATGGTTACCTTGAACCATTACATCAACAATGCCTTGACGCCGCTGTACTTTGCGATTCAGATTATGGAAGACGATCAGAAAGAGGATACTGAACGGATCCGCGTGATTGCGAAAGATACTGTGGAATTTATCAGCAAGGTTTTACAGAGCCTGCACAAAATTGTTCAGTCCGGAAAGATCAAAATCCTTAAGGAAGGTGTTTACAAGGATATCATGTTTGATATTGAACAGGAATTGAATCGTCTGCTCGAAAAGAATGCTCAGAAAGAATAGTCAAATCGCTTCAGCAAATTGTCACCTTTTTCACTGGACAGGTGGCTTCATTCCCCAAAATATTTCAGTCCTGACGATGCTAAATATTAAAACCAACGGGAAATTGCCCAAGCTGCAACAGTTAAGGCAATAATCCCCCACTTAACTTTATGTTCTTTTCTCATTTTCATTTTTCTTGTTTGGATTTTCTCGCCAACCTGTAATTGGTAGAGGTACAGCCCGAAAGTAATCTTCTGCCCCCCAGTTATTATTGCCGCCCCAAGCGTCACTATGCAAACCCGAAAATTGATGATCATTTTTCAGTGTTCGCTCTTCTAAAGACCGGCCTGTCAAACTACGATGATGATTAACAGAAGGAAGATGACTGTATATTTAGTATGGCGAGGATGTTTTATTAGGATGTCCTTTTTGCATAACTCAATTGTTAATAAATGGCAAACAAAAATATTTTGCTAAAAAGGGTAGCACTCAAAATATCAAGACTGAACAATCAGCCTCCCTTTGCCCATTTGCAAATTTACAAATGGGCAAAGGGTTCGGTGAAAAACTGGCGATCTGGTTATTACTTGACCGAAATTGAGGCCATAACGACCGCAGCCAATCGCATTTCCATTTCTTCGATTAGCGGTGTTGAGCTATCTATAATTCCAATATCAGTGTTGATCTGGAAGGCTATAGCAGTGCCGGAATGGGGATAATAGCGCAGACTGGAACAGTAGCCAGGTATCCATCCACCATGACCATAGGTTGTCCCAAAGTGGTCGTTCTCGCGAACCGCCACTGCCAGTCCATACCGCAATTCCGCACTGTTCTTGTTGACGGGCTCTGATTGAAGAAGCGCTCTTAGATAATTCCCAACTATTACCTGGCCATCAAAAAGGGCTTTACCCCAAATCACCAGATCTCGCGGATTGCTCACCAGGCCACCCCCGGTCCACTCGAGACCGGGATGCCAGGACATTATACCTGGTTGGACAGTCGTTTGCTGTGGTAGTCTGAACTTGTTCTCCGTAGTCAGATAGCCAGTGGCCAGGTTCGGCAGTTCGGTTTGATTCGCAGGCGTTGTCAAGGTTAGCTGCAAAGGTTTCAAAAACCGTTCTTCCACTTCGTCATAGTAGCTTTTCCCCGTTACCTCTTCAATGATCAGGCCGACAAGCAAGTAGCCGGTATCGCTATAGGACCATCCTTCTCCCGGGAAGAACAGGGGAGGTTGATCCAGGATGAAGGTGATTAAATCTTCCGGCGAATAAGGATTTTTGCCAAAACGCCATTTGTCTGCGAAATCCAGGACGAACTTTTCATTTTCGACATGATTGGCCAGCCCCGAAGTGTGATTGAGAAGGTGGCGTAGAGAAATTGTGCCATGATTGGCAAGCCGGCGAAACCAGGGGCGTTCACCAAGCCATTTTGAAATAGGGGCATCGAGGCTCAAATGCCCCTCCTGCACTAAGGCGAGGACTGTGGCCGCTACAAACGTTTTACCAATACTTGCGGCCAGCATGCGAGACTCTGGTGTCATCGGTATTTCGTGGTGTTTGTCAGCGAGGCCGGTCGCAACCACTTCGACGGTGCCATCCGGCAGGATGTAGGCCGCGGTTGCGCCGGGGAAACCATATTCGAGATGAATATTATCCAACTCCATCTGAAATTGGGATTTGAGAGCTTGAGTGTCTGCCGAAACAGGTTGAGCGAATGCCAATGCCGATAAGAAACCAATTACAATAAGCGAAAGTATTTTGTCATGACCGAAGCGAACTTCCTGTCGGGTTTTCGGATGCAGCGTCATTTCTTTACCAAAACCGAACAATATTGCAATAGCTGCGGAGAACCAGCAAAGGGTGTAAATGATTTCTCCTGTTTCTGATAATTTGATGATTTCACCGGCAAGATTGATCGTGGCATGAAAAACCACCATTATCAGAATACTGCGGTTCGTGTTGATATAGATCCAGGAAATGGTAATGCTTAAAAACACGATACCGATAAAGTGCAGCCAGAACTCAAGTGTTCCGATGCCAAGTCCTGCTTGATATGTAGAAGGGATAAATGAGGCCGGTAGATGCCAGAACGACCAAATGCCGCCCAGAATTAAGCTGGCAGTTATTGCACTATGTTTCTTCTGGAGGAGGTCCTGGGCATACCCCCGCCAGCCCAGTTCTTCGAAAAAAGGAACTGCGCTGATTGCGAAGAGCGAGAGTAATTGAGTTGCCGGCTCAGAGATAAATGCCGTTGCCGTATCTGCCCAACTTAGGCCTTTGCCACCAGTCAGTCCATCAATGGTTCCAGCCAGGATTTGCAAAAGGAACGGCAAGCTGATGACAATTACCAGCCAGGAAAACGACAGGCGCGTCAAATCGATGGTACGCTGCCAATAATCCCGGATTTCTTCGTCTGTTTTGGTTAAATGGGTAAATATAATCCCGGTTATTCCTGGCGACAACATCGCCAGGACCAGCACACCAAATGAGAATACCGGGGAGCCGCTCATATCTTTGAAAATCAAAATCCCGCACAAGCCCCAAGTCAAAATAAAGGTCGCCAAAAAATAGATCCAGGGGCTTTTCATGAATGTTTTTTCATGCGATTTCATGAGTTCGTTCCTCTTTTTTATTCGATTGTCCGGTTAAAAGTGATATAAGGTTTGTAACATCATCGTCCGTTGGACTGGCTCAATCGTGAAGGGGCTGTTCCTGGCATCTTCAAGAAGAATAGTACTGGCCCCTAAGAATGAAAAGTTGATGCGTTTAGAGAGCTGATATTTAATTTCTACGGCAACTGTACTGCTGTGCAGTCCGGCATTGGCCTTAAAAGTATTAAGTGAATTCGTCTCCCGATCAACGCTGTACCAGGTGTCGGCATAATTTCGATCCATAAAGTCCACGTTGGCCAGGCCCGATACGGTCAATCGTTTCGCAGCCGGTAACTCGATCATGTACTGGAGGGAATAAACATATCCTTGCCGAGTCTCATTTTTTAAGTTTGCCTGGTTGTATTCCACTTTTGTGGGATGATAGGCGAGGGAGGCGCCAAATAATCCGACCGGGGATAGATAGGCCAGCATGATATTCCCCTCCAGCGGCGTATCTAGGTTCGGCGTCCCTTCCAGCAATTTTTGCGTTTTGGCGCTGTGTTTCACCGGAAAGCCAATCAGGGTGTATTCTTTCGCGTTTCGGGTGCCACCGGATTTTACACTCAAACTTGCGAGTAGTCCTAAACTGGGGATTCTATAACTAAGCCCCAGTCCATCCAATAAAGAGAATGAGCCGTTAAATTTTCCCTTGGCGTATGAAGCTCTAAAGTTTGGTAAAGGGGTAAGGTAATAATCATCCGAACCCAGGTAGACATTTTCACCGGCAATACCTCCACTCAGGGTAAAGGTCCAACCGGCGTCTTGGGCAGATAACGCTTGAGCAGCAATTACAACAATAACGCCGACAATAAGTGCTTTGATGTGTTTCATGGTAAATCTCCTTCTGTTAGTGAGTCGTCTTTTATCCAATACTTTTTCATAAGGCAGCGGTTAAAAAGATTCGACTCAATTAATTTTGAAGAAGTATATACACTTGGCGAGAAATTAGCGACCTGTCCTATAAGCCCGAACGTATTACGGAGCGTAACCTATAGGATAGGACCTTTGGAAGAAAAATGAGAGAGCTGTAAGTTTCTGTTATATATGGAAATATGGAGATTTTAAAAAAGCGGGTGATCCATGGCAGGTTGCAAAAAAAATATAACTCAAATTCAAAATATTGCTTAACCGAAGAAAATAGCTAGCGCTTTATGCCCTTTTTGAATTGAGACGGGGTCATGCCTGTATTTTTTTTGAAAGCGCTGTTAAAGGCCGATTTTGAATTAAATCCGACACTATAGGCAATCGATAGCAAGGTTTCCTCTTGATGGGCTGGATCTACGATCAGCCGCTTGGTTTCTTCAATTCGAAACCAATTAACAAAGTCATAAAAATTCTGATCACGTTCTTCATTGATTACTTGTGATAAGTAATTTGGGCTCGTAGAAACCATTCGTGCCAGTTGACTGAGTTTTAAGGTGCTATCGGTATACACTTTCTTTTTTTCCATTAAATCGCGTAGTCTTTGATGGATCTGTTGGGATTTTTCTTTTGTTAAACCGGAGCGTTCATATTTTTTCAATTCTTTTGTTTCGGCACTGGCCGCGCCGGAAAATATCTCCGGTTGCCTTAACCCCAGATAACCCATGACATATATAAGGGTGGCAATAGCGATCGGAACCAGGCCCTGAAAGGGGGTGGTCGGGTCGAAAGTTTGCACCAACTCGATCACTACCCCCACGATATAGACGATCATGGTTATGACGGTAATTCTTCTCAACCAGTCAAGGTTGATTTGTTCCAGAGATGAAAATTCTTCCTTGATGTTAGCCGAATGTTTCTTCAAGAGATTAAAAGTTAACCCCATGTAGATTATGCCCTGGAACAGGACTACCCAGCTGAAAAAACTTAAAGCCGGGGTTGGGCCTGATTGCTCAAGCATTTCAAAAAATGCGATTTTGTAGGCGCCGCTGCGAAGATAAAAAGGGAACAGCATATACAAGTAAAAGATAACAAAGGGGATTAAATGGAGGAGATACTTTTTGGAAAAGGACATATCGGCAGATATTAATGATCTGGCATAAAAATAGTGTAACGGCCCGATCAAATAAACAACGCCGCTGGCTAATCCGAGAATATGTGGAAATTCTTTGGTAATTTGCAGGCCCTGTATTGCAAACTGTACAAGAAAAGCTGAATAAGAAATTATTAACAAGGCCAGTAGTCTGTTAGCCTTTTTGTTAACGGGTCTGTTTAATAACAATAAGGTAAGGAATAAACCCTGAGTCGTGCCAAGCAGCAGAATGATTGCCACCAGATTGAATGAGTTTTCCATAATCACCTAAAAATACCGATCTCAAGAGACGGTAAGGTTTTTTTGCGAAATCCCTAAAATTCATCAGTCAATTTGAGCGGTCGTTTAATACAATTACAAATAGGAACAGCTGGCCCCTGATACGGCAAAATATTGTTCCCTAGCTTAGTTTAGGGGTGGCATTTCCTTTTTCCTGATTTGCCTTGAAAGTACCAACCGCTAATTGACGAGCGCGATCGGTAACGGCATTAATCTTATCGGCATAATTGGTGCCGCGTTCGATATCCGCATCGGTTACCAGGCGGTAATCGAGCAGACCATCGTGACGGTGCCCGGTGCGGGAATAATTGATTTCATCCAGCGCCAGGCTCCAGCCATCCAGCCAGTGAATCAGGGCGCTTTTCTGAATTGGGCTTCCCTTGAAATGGATGAGGATGTTGATATCGCTTTCGGCGGTCGCGGTCGCATTTTTAGTGCTGCCGTAAATGTAAAAGGCCTCCACGCCAAAGACTTCCGGATCGAGGTGGGCGGCAATCTTTTCGCTGATTTGCAATCGCCAGCGCCAGTCGTCTGCCGGGGGAGGCTGCTTCTCGATCGATTTCTTCGCTACCGTCGGAGCGGATTCCACAACCTGGATTGGTGCGCCAAGCATTCCCACGGCCCGATCCAGATCACCATTCATTAAAATCTGCAGGTTGAGATCACCGGATATCTTTTTTACATCGATCACCCGAATTGTATCGGACAAATAGGCATAAGCCGGGAGAAGCTCGCCGAGCAAATTGGGGGAATCACTGAAAAACGTTTCGTTAAAAGCAACTTCATCATTATCCGGATACAAGGGGAGATAGCGAATCTGACTCTCGACCAAATCCAGAAAGAAGTGGGTGCCGAAAGATACATCCGGAGTATAATTGCCTTTCTGCCGGGCAATCTCGATGAGCATTGCAGTATTGTTGATATCGGAGTAGGTGACGCTAACACCGAGTTTAATATCGCCCCGGCTGCCCCAGCGTCCCGGTCCCATAAGAATGAATTTGCGCTTTGGGAGCACCTGGTTGAGTTTGCTTACTGCTCTCCCGACGGAAAGTAAATCTTCCCGGGTAGCAATTTCGCTATAGCTCTGCGGATCGACATAAACAATGTGACTAATGTTCGACACAGTGCCGTTGGAAATATAGCGGTTGGCGGAAAAAAGTAATCGATCGTCAGGAATATCGCCTGGAATCTCCGCCGGTTTGTTATCCAAATTATAGCTTTGCGGCCGGCATTGCAGCAGGTAGAACTGTTTACCATCGTGGGCAAACTCGATATCTACCGGCGTTTCCAGTTTCTCTTCCAGCTCGGTTAATATTGCGTGTATCTGTTTCAGGAAGTCTGTGCGGGTATTTAAACCTTCAAAGGTAACGACCAGTTTGTCGTTGTCAAAATCCGGGCCGAGGCCACCGGGCAGGCGCAACAGGCCGTCTTTTAGCACGGAGACAATCGAATTGATCCCTTCATATTCATGGCCATGATGCTTTAAGAGTTCTTCGATCTCAACTGTTTCAAAAGTGTTGTTGCGTAAATTAATAACGTCGATTTTAGAGGGAGAATAGCGGACATTTTCATCCACGGTAATGTTGACGCGCAGACCGGGTTGGCCCGGGGCCAGCATTATCGGATAATCGTCGCTGACCCGATCGACCGCCCGGGTGCCGAGGCCGGGAACGAGACGTAGTAATCCATCGGAAACCTTGATACGGCCGGACCAGCGGAACTCGTTGCGGCTAAAGGCAACGCCGGCAAAGGCGGGCAGATAGTAATCGCCGATCTTTTGCCCAACCACTTCCTGAATCATAATTCCCATCTCTTCATGGAAATCTTGCAGCCCGCGCTCCATACGGTATTCAATCGGGTCCGGGCCAAAAATAGAGGCGTAAACTTCCGCGATGGCATCAGTTAATTCCGCCAACCGTTTTTCTTTCGGGCCCTGGTTGGCGATAAAAAGACTTTTGTATTTCCCGGCAAAGGCAGTTCCGAAGCGATCCTCCAGCAAACTGGAGCTGCGCACGATTAATGGACGATCGCCAAAATCGTCCAGCGCCATGGACAGTCCCTTGATGATTTCCGGGGCAAAAGGAGAATTTTTGAAGACTTGCTCCACATAAGGAAATTCCTGGCGGATTTGCCAGATTTCCTTGTACTTCTGCTCCATAACGTCTTCAAGGTTGTTATACTTCATAAAGTAGAGAATGCCGTCGGAAGTTAAATACCAGGTTTTCGGCATCTTTACATTTTGGAGCATATCATTCTTTTCCGCTGCTTGCTTTAACACGCGGGTCGCGAGAAAGAGTCCGGCGCTTTTCCCACCGAGCTTCCCCTGGCTGCCCACGGGAAAAATGACCCGGCGTAATAAATCATTGAAATCGTTGACGGAAACGAAGCGTTTAGCGATGTCGATAAAATCCGCCTGATCGGTCAAAAGACGGCGAATGAGGGATACCCGAAATCCTTTTTCCCGGGGCTCGGACAGTTCTCCCTGATCCGGGGAAAGATTGTGATAACGTTCAATCGCATCGGTAATTTTCGCCAGGGAAGAACCAGGATTCTCCAGGATATTGGCAAGAAAATTCGAACGATCTTCTTTCATCCAGCGTTGAATATTGTTGAGAATATCCTGTTCGCTGAGGTGGGTACTGGCAAATTTGAAAATCTCTTCCGTAATGCTCATTATCGACTGCATTGCCCGCTTTTGCTTCGGGCGGTTCATATCTTCTTCCTGAGGATCATCCGTCGACTCATAGGTCGGTGCAAAATACTCGAGCAGGCGCTCGGCATCTTTAATACCGCTCCAGCAGAGAAAATTGGTCATTTTCCGGCAGATGCGCAGGAGGAGTTTGGGATCGGTGCGTTCGAGCAATTCCAGAATAATCCACCACTCTGCCTTCTTCTGCGGCACCGGCTCCTGCTTCTTCTTCATGATGTGGCCCATGCTCAGATGAAGAATGAAGTGCCCGAGGCGATCGGCGATAGTATTCAGCAGTTTACGTTCACGATTAAGAAAAGGACCTTCGTCGGCTACCGGTAGTTGCTCGGTGTAATAGACATGGATCATCCCGACGGTTTCTATCTGCACGGAAATGCCAGCCCGAATTTCCCAGGGAGTTTCCCGAAAATTATCCGAATAATAGACATCATCTTCATAGACAATTTTCACCAGACATTTGTCCGGATATTGCCAGCCTTTGGGGATTGCCCGAATGACATCCTGAAAGAGGATATCTTCATCATCGGCGTTTTTGATCAGCTCCTCAATCTCAAAGAGGCAGTTGATCGTTTTTTCCTGATCCTTCAGTTTGTCAAGTAGCTTATTACTGCGACTGCTGCCACCGCCCATGATGTTTCCTCTGTATTTTTAAATAGTTCCAGTTTTCCTTTTGGGAATATGAACTGCTTTTTCCGCCAAACCCACTAAAAATTTTTTATGTAGTGCGGCAAAAAAATATTGGTAAAAGGTAAAACTAAAATATCAATAATGCTGTGAAATCAGGTCTTGCTTGCCCATTTGTAAATTTGCAAATCTACAAATGGGCAAAAAGTGCTGCATCATTCATCAATAGTTTCAATAGCAACTTTTAGGAAACCCAGCCACGATCCCGGCAGGCTTCCGCTACCCGGTTTACTGCGATTACGTAAGCGGCATCCCGCATGTAGAGCTTATACTTCCGGGCCATTTCGCTAACCGCATGGAAAGCATCGGTCATTTTCATATCGAGTTTCTCCAGCACTTCTTCTTTACCCCAGAAGTAGTTCATGTTACACTGCACCTGCTCAAAGTAGCTACAGGTAACGCCGCCGGCATTGGCGAGGAAGTCCGGAATCATGAAAATACCGCGATCCTTGATAACGGCATCTGCTTCCGGCGTGGTCGGCCCGTTAGCGCCTTCCGCAATGATTTTTACTTTTTCACTGATCCGGGAAACGGTTTCCTTGCTGATTTGATTTTCCAATGCGGCCGGCACAAGAATATCAACTTCCTGCTTTAGCCAGTCGTCAGCATGAATAACTTCATAGCCAGCGGCTTTTGCTTTCTCTTTATCGATGCCTCCGAAATGGTCGGTCATATTTCTCAATTCATCCAGATCAATACCATCGTTTTTCCGGAAGGAATAAGCGGTTTGATCCTGTTGATCCCAGCAGGATACACAGATGGTTTTCCCACCCATCAGGTGAAATGCTTCGATAGCATGCTGGGCAACATTACCAAATCCCTGCACGCTGGCGGTGGTATCTTCCGGGGCGAGATCTAATTCCTTCAACGCTTCGCGAACGGTGTACATAACGCCGTATCCGGTGGCCTCTTTGCGGCCGAGGGAGCCGCCCATGCCGACCGGTTTGCCGGTAATGAACCCGGGGAAACGGCCGCCGGCAATCGCTTCGAATTCATCGAGCATCCAAAGCATGTGCTGGGCATTGGTCATCACATCCGGTGCCGGCACGTCTGCAAAAGGGCCAACATCCCGGGCAATCTGCCGAACCCACCCGCGGCAAATCTGCTCCTGCTCTCGGGCGCTAAGGTTATGCGGGTCGCAAATGACCCCACCCTTGCTACCACCGAGCGGAATATCTACCACGGCACATTTCCAGGTCATCCACATGGATAAGGCCCGTACTGTATCTACGGTTTCCTGCGGGTGAAAACGAATGCCACCCTTGCCGGGGCCCCGCGCATCGTTATGCTGAACCCGGAAGCCGCGAAAGACTTTCGTGCTACCGTCGTCCATCTTCACCGGTATATTAAAATGATATTCCCGCATGGGATTTCTTAACAATTCTCTGGTACCATCATTGAGATCCAGAATATCTGCAACATTATCGAACTGACTTTGCGCCATTTCGAAAGGATTAAACCCACTATCCTTCATCTCCATATCCTTTCCGCTTAACGAATGAATAATCCAATTCTAAAATTATTTACAGGTTTTCGACAAGCGTTTGGCCACTACCCCAAGGTGTTGTCTGCTACCTTTTATTTATCAAAAAATTTGAATGTCCAATGTTCAATTTAAAATGTCCAATGTCGAAGTGAAAAACGGTAAATCCTCCAAACAATCACCTGCCCATACTTCTACATTCAAAATTGAATATTGGCCATTGGATATTTAATTCATCGCTACGTTGTTCGCTTATTCGCCAACGCCTTTTTTTTCCTTTCCAGCGCCTGGTTAATAACAAACTCCGCCAGTTCATATTCCTGCTTTTCTTCATCTGTTTCGACGAGCAAGGGCGGCACCGGGGTAGGGTGATCGTTTTCATCCAGTGCGACAAAATTAAAACGGGCTGTGGTGCAATGTACCTGCTGGCAGGAAAGGGGGCTCTCGGAAAAAACATCAACTTTAACGACCATGGAACTGCGTCCCACCCAGACAACCCGCGCCTGGATGTTAATGCGATCTCCCACCCGAACCGGGCGCTTAAAAATAATTGATTCCGTCGAGGCAGTAACAACACTACGCTCAGAATAGCGGGCAGCGGCAATCGAGGCGATTTTATCCATTATCGCCATCATTTTACCGCCAAACATTGTGCCGTGTGGATTGGTGTCGTTCGGAAAGACCAGCTCCCAACTGCGAACGATCTCGGATTTTCTCGGTGTCATATACTACCCCTTGCATTTTCGAAAAAATAAAGGCATGCCAATGACCGGCATGCCTTCAACTTTCGTCGAGCCACCAATTTATAATCGCTGAGTTGTAAATTTCAACGAAATAAAAATTTATTCCAAAGATGCCCGGGGCGCTGCTTCCTTTAGATCAAGGTGATACCGAGGAAGCGGTTGAGAATAGTTAACAGCGCGACAATCCCCAGAACAACCGGCGCAAGATAACTGATAACAAAGTTGATAAAAGTTTGTACGAAGGAACCTTCATACCCTTCATAGCCGATCGAAATTTCTTTGCTAAGGTTTTCCTTCTTCCAGATGTAAGCTGCGAAGACAGAGATCAACAGACCCCCGAGTGGGAGGAAGGAGTCGTTGGCGATGTATCCAACCAGGGTCATAAAATCAGTTGGTGTATCCGAACCGAGGAACCCGGTAAATTGGGAGAAGAAATCTGAAGCGCCATTCGCAAGCAGGGAGGGAATACCAACGAGGAAGATTACCCCTGCAGTTAACCATACTGCTTTTTTACGGGCCATATTTTTTTCGTCGACAAGATAGGAAACCGGCACTTCCAATAGCGATACCGTTGAGGTTAAAGCCGCAAAAGAAAGCAGCATAAAAAAGAGAGAACCGATAACTACCCCAAGGACCGGGCCAAGCGTTTCGAAAACGCCCGGTAAAGCAACGAATACCAGTCCGGGACCTTGCTGTGGGCCAAGTCCCTGGTAAAATACAAAGGGGAAAATCATCAAACCGGCGACAACCGCAATACCGACATCTGTCAGGGTAATCAAGGCTGCGGATTGCACAATGTTTTCTTTCTTGGAAACATAACTGCCATAGGTGATTAATGCGCCCATCCCGAGAGAGAGGGAGAAAAATGCCTGCCCCAGGGCACCGTAAATGACCTGCAGATTCATCTTACTAAAATCCGGGACCAAATAGAATTTCAGGCCCTCCATCGCGTTGGGAAGCGTCATGGCATAAATAACCAGGAAGAATATAATGGTTAGCAGTGACGGCATGAGAATCTTTGCCGCTTTTTCGATCCCTTGCTGCACGCCGCCGGAAACGATAAATGCGGTAACACTCATGAATATTAAGCCATATAAACCGACTTTGGTAACATCGGAGACATAGGCGCCAAAGTTTTCGGCAATGGCAAAATTACCGCTGACCATTTCGAAGAAATAACCGAACGCCCAGCCGGCGACAACATTGTAATAGGAGAGAATAAGCACGCCGCAAAAAATCCCCAGTTTACCAACAATCGACCATTTTTTATAGCCGAGGGCTTCAAAAGCGCCGGCGGGATTACGATTCGTTTTTCGGCCGATGCTGATTTCCGCGACCATCACCGGAAAGCAGAGCAAAAAGCAAAAGAAGAGATAGAGCACCACAAATGCTGCCCCGCCACCATTGCCTACTTCATAAGGAAATTTCCAAATATTTCCCAGACCAACAGCTGATCCCGCCGCGGCGAGTACAAAACCCAGTCTGGAGCCAAATTCACCTCTTTGCGCGCTCATATAATAATTCCTTTGTTGCTTGTAATCTTCGATTTACAGGTTAACTAAACAGTTGAACATATGGGAACTTGTGAAGATATACATTTAAAAGGATTTTAGCAAGAGGGGGGCGTGGATTCGCAGGAAATGTTGCCGTAGTATTTGTTGATCGCTCTTCATTATATGCCGAAGGCATTACACAACCCAGCCAGAGATTGCCAAGGGCATTATGTAGAATCCATTTATCATTCTACGTTATATGCCGAAGGCATTACACAACCCAGCCAGAGATTGCCAAAGGCATTCTCCGGCGACTAATGCGTTAATAAAAAACCCCGGAAGCATACCCAACAACCTTCTCCTTACTCCCATTAATATCGCCGGAATTACGATAAAGGAGAAACCGGGAGTTTTTAGCGCCGCCTTTCCGCACAGTTTTCATCATGGCGATGGCCGGGCCGTAGCCGCTCATTTCACAGCGGTCATTCTGGATGTCTTCCCATAATCGTTCCGGGGAGAATTTTTTGATGCAATCGGTTGCGGCGTAATCGAGCATGCGGGCTTCTTCTTCCGGGCGGTGCTGAGAGAGATTGGCACTGGCAATAATCAGGTAATTGCGATTCGCCAGCACAATCGACAAGGCCTGAATAATTGTTTCGATCATCTCGGCACTTTGCGTGCCCATCATGATCGGCAAGACCGGGGAGGTGTATTGCATCCATTTCAGAAATGGGAGATGCACTTCGACGCCATGTTCGTTCGAGGCATAGCCGAGATCCGAATAGCGGATTTTTGATACAAAATGAACTAACTCTCCGGCAATTTCCTGCTGAATAGCAATTTCGCCCAACGGTGTTTGCATAGCATTTCCGGGATAGATAGAGGCAAAGTCATAGCTTTCCCCAAAGCTGGCGGAGAGGATGACCGTAACGTCATATTTCTTCCAGATAATTTGCCGATAGGCACGCGCTGCCACTCCACCGGAAAATTCCAGTGCTGCATGCGGCACTAACATACCGCGTATGGGACTGGGAAAAGAATAGAGGGGGGAGTTTTCTAAAAGCAGACTGATATCCCGTTCCAGAATGAGCCGGTCTGCAGGATAAAGCACGCCTGCAGCGCCTGCCGGCCGAATGTCTTTATGCTCGATCATTTACACGATCCTTCTTAAAATGACCAAATCCGGGATAAGGTTCTTTAAAACAGATAAACAGTTTACGTGGGCCAGACTCAGTAGTTACAGCGGCTGTATATTCGCAATTGTAAATATACAGCCAATATTTAATCGCTGCTGGACGCTTCTAGCGGCGGCGATGTTTGTGGTGCTGGTTGGGTGAACCATTACCAGTTAAATGCTCGTCCGTAGAGCTGGAAGCCACCAGGTGACGGATAACGGTAACCTTGATTTGTCCGGGATATTCCATCGATTCCTTGATCTTCCGGGCAATATCTGCAGAAAGCATATCCGCTTCCTGGTCGGTTAGCTTTTCCGGTAGAATCATTACCCGAATTTCCCGGCCAGCGGAGAGGGCATAAGTTTTTGCCACGCCTTCGAACGAATTCGCCAGCTCTTCCAGTTTGGCAATGCGTTGGGCATAGGCTTCGAGAGATTCCCGTCGTGCACCGGGCCGTGCGCCGCTAATGCGGTCTGCTGCTGTCACCAGAACGGAGATGGGAGAAATCGGATCGGCTTCTTCGTGATGCGCCAGAACGGAATTAATGACCACAGCATGTTCTTTATATTTTTCGGTGATTTCCACACCAATAGTAACGTGGCTGCCTTCGGAGTCGCTGCTGACCGCTTTTCCGATATCATGGAACAGGCCGGCGCGTCGGGCCAGTTGTACGTCCAATCCCAGCTCTGCAGCCATGTTGCCGGCCAGCCAGGCCACTTCCTTGGAGTGATCGAGAATGTTCTGGCCATAGCTGGTGCGATACTTTAAACGGCCCAGATAGGTTTTCATTTCGGGGTGAACATTGCGGATGTTTAATTCCCGTAAAGTGGCATCAGCGGCCTTCTGAATGCTGGCGTCCACCACTTTTTGTGCTTTGCCAACTTCAATGTCGATGGCCTTGGGATTAATATTCTTCTTGGCGATAAGCGCTTCCATGGAAAGACGGGCTACTTCCCGTTTGATCGGATCGAAGCAGGACATTACCACAGTTTCCGGAGTGTCATCAACGATAACCTTCACACCGGTCGTTGCTTCGAAGGCTTTGATGTTTCTGCCTTCCCGGCCGATAATCAGCCCCTTCCAATTGTCATTCGGTAATGACACCGAAACGAGCGTAGATTCCATGGTGTATTCGGTGGCCATCTTTTCGATGGCATGGGCCATGATCTCGATGGCTTCCCAGCGGGCCCGGGTCTGCGCATCTTTACGGATGTCGATAATTTCCTGCGCGGCTTCCGACTTCACCTGGTTCATCAGGGTTTTAGTCAATTGCTTTTTGGCATCTTCCCGATTTAACCCGCTCAGTCCTTCAAGTTTTTCAATTTGCGACTGAACAAGTTCCTCGACCTTACGCTGTCTGTCTTGTATGGTCGATTCTGCCTGTTGCAATTTTTTCCGCTGATGATTCAGAGAACTTTCCTTGTCGCGAACGCTGTTTTCCTGGCGGCGGAGATCTTTTTCCCGCTTGCGCATCCGATCTTCACTTTTGCCCATTTCAAACTCCCGCTGCTTAAGTTTCTTCTGCATCTGGGAGCGTTCCCGCTGGACGTTTTCTTTTGCTTTAATTGCGGTTTCTTTTGTAATTCTTTTTGCGTCTCTTTCGGCTTGCTCGATAATGCCCTGAGCGGTTATTTTTGCATTTGCGGCTTTTTGTTTATTGATAAGGTTGATAATAACTGCGCCAATAACCACGCCAAGGATGAGCCCAACGCCACCTATGATCATTTCCATTTTAAATTACCCCTGTCGATGTGCCTTTTCTGGCACTCAATTCTTTCGTTGGTCTAATTCGTTGGTACGATTCTATATCCTGGTGTGACAGTATCTGTCAAAGTACCTAAGTTCTTAAAATAAACATATTTTTACATCTAGAATATAGCGGAACTTGGCTTCGAAGAAAACATCTTTTTGATATTTATCGATGATTCGGCTTAGATACATAAGGATTATCCTTCAGGCAAAAACGCCAGGGAAAGGATTTCCCGCTGCTAATGCCAATGCGCGTCGTCGTGCGAATCATTGCCGAATTTATTGCCATGCCTTCACTGATAAATAGCGGGGAAGCGCAGAGATCTGCCCCATTCATTGCTTTATCCAGCCCGAAAGCCTGGCAGAGTTTTCCGGGGCCATTGGTTAAGTTCTTTCCCTTTGCCCGGGGGCGGCGCTCCTGCATAAACCTTTCGCCGTCCAGTGGTGCTACGGCCCGAATGAGCACTGCTGCCGGAAAATCGACCGCCTCTGTAACCGCATTAAGGCAATAATACATGCCGTAAATGAAATAGATGTAAGCAATGCCCGGTTTTCCGAACATTAATGCGGTGCGCGCTGTTTTGCCGGCGGCGGCATGGCAGGCCGGATCATTCTGACCGATATACGCTTCCGTTTCCACGATCATGCCGCGCAAAGGGCCATTTTCATCCTGATACACGAGATGTTTGCCTAATAGATCCCGGGCGACCTCCAGCGTCGGACGCTGATAAAAATCCCGGGACAGCGGCCTATTGCTGAAATGGCTGGGATCAACTGTCATTGCTCTCGGCTTCCGCGCTTAGCCGCTGCTGAATATTGTTGAAGGCTAGGTCCAGGTCCAGCTGATCAATATCTGTAAGCCCTTCACACATTTCCATCAAAACCGAATCCTGAATACGGCCCTTCTTCATAGCCGCGGCATAAGCGGTGCGATGAAAAGAAACCATGCTGTACTTGGAAAGAAATTTGCCGGGATACTTCTCCTCGAGAAGGAGCTCCGCTTTCCGCTTGAGTAGAAATGTCGGATTGGCCACGCTGTCGCGCATTTCAATAAAATTCTCCAGGGCAAGATCGGCAATGGCATCCGCATCGGCCTTTCGTTTTTCCTGGTAAGCCTGGTAAACCCGCGCCCAATCCGTGCCATATTCGGAAATGCAATCATCAAGAATCGCACAGTCTTCGAAGGCGCAATTCATTCCCTGGCCGTAAAAGGGGACGATGGCGTGCGCAGCGTCTCCCAGTAGGAGCACTTTACCGTCAATATGCCAGGGTAAACATTTGATGGTGATGAGATTTCCGGTCGGGTTACTAAAAAAATCTTCGCTTAATTCCGGGATAAGGGGAATTGTATCCGGGAAAATTTCCTGAAAAAATTGCAGAACATCTGCCGGGGTCTTTAAACCATCGAACCCGGGTGTGCTGGCGTAGCCGAGGAAAAGTGTGCAGGTGAAGCTGCCGTCCGGGTTCGGGAGCGCGATCAGCATATAATCACCGCGTGGCCAGATGTGCAGCATATTTTTGTCGATCTGAAAGCTGCCGCCTGCGCCAGGTGGAATGGTTAGTTCTTTATAGCCGTGTTCAAGATACATTTGGGAGAGGTTAAAGCGGCCGATCTTTTGCATTTCCATGCGAACAGCGGAGGTCGCGCCATCGGTGGCAATAATCGTATCTCCGGAAACAGTGCGCGTTTCCCCCCGGGCTTCGTCCCGGAAAATCAATTGCCCTGCTTCGAGATCACCGCCCAGGCAACGCTGATTAAAAAATATTCGAACATTGTTTTCCGACTCGGCTGTATCCATTAACAAGCAGTTTAAGCCGCGCCGGGAGATGGAGTTGATAACTTCGTTTTCGTTTTTACCATAGGGCTGATACGTTAATTGACCATCGACTGCGTGCATCATTCGTCCGGTCATCGGGAGCGCATCTGCGAGTACTCGCTGATCGAGATTGACCCGGGATAGTGCATGAATGCCCCGTACAGAGAGCGCAAGGTTGATTGATCGGCCCGCGCTGATGGACGCCTGGCGCATGTCCGGCCGCCGTTCATAAATGTCTACCTGAAAACCGCGTTTCGCCAGATAAATTGCCAGCAGAGAGCCGGCCAGTCCTGCACCCACCAGAATAACATGCTGCTTTTTCATAGTCATATCCTTTCGGTTTCAATGAGTGTACGATATGCAGCTATTAAGGTCAACCCCAAAAAGAAAGCGGCGCACTGAAAACAGTACGCCGCTTCTAGTAGTCAATGGTCTTTTCAGTCGCTCACTCAGCGTCAGCATCACCAGCTTCAGCCATTACGTCCTGAGCTTGTAATCCTTTATCGCTTTCAACAACAGTAAAAGATACATCTTGTCCTTCTTCCAGAGATTTGTAACCTTCTGATTTGATTGCAGAATAGTGCACAAAAATTTCTCCACCCTGTTCACGAACGATAAAACCGAATCCTTTAGTATTGTTAAACCATTTTACTTTACCTCTTTCGCGATCTGCCATACTCTTCACCTCCTTTCAAGCGCAATTAAAAATTGGGGAAAAATCAGGCAGATGTCCGTAACCATCATCCGTAAAACAGTAAGAAAATCGGGTAGACGACTGCCCTTGTTTAATTGTATATCTGTCATTCGTTTTTACTTCTTTTTTTCAAAATTATATACGAGCCAACTGCTCTTCAGTCGGTTCCGCTCAACAATACCAGGGTTCATTAAGGTATGGCACGGCGGTCCGTTCATAATCATAACTGTTTTCAGGAATCTCGGCGTAGATGCCTAAAAGTTTTGTCGTTTGCGCCCAAATCTCTTTAAATACATTCTTGCGCGAGGCTTTTCCGGCAGCAATTTTTCGCACATTTTCATAGAGGAGATCCATTCGTGGATCAGGGTGTGTCCATTCGTAGCCGAGAGCATGCGCATCAAATTTTCCAAGGTATTGTTGGGTTTCCGGCAGCGATAACAGGCGAGAGCCGCTGGGAATCAACAAACGAATTGCCCATTGTACCGGGGAGATGCTCTCGACAAGATCAAGCTCGGCCATCAATTGCAGCGTTGTAAAATAGCCCTCCAGGGATAACCATGGAGTAAAGGCAACCAGGGTCGGATTGAGATGAATTCCGGTCTCCCGGACAATACGAACGGCCTCAATGAAATCTGCCCGGGTATGACCCTTATCGAGAATTTGCAAGACCTGGTCATCAACCGATTCTACGGCGCTGGTAATAAACAGGCAGCCGGTATCCCGCAGTGTTGGCAAATGCCGGCTATATTTGAGAAGATGTTCCACTTTGATGGTAACATCATAGGTGATTTCCGGAAACTCCTGGTGAAGAGTTTCAACAATCGGCAATACATGGCCCGGTCCATTCAGGAAGTCCGGGTCGCCAAAGGTAATATGCGTTGCACCCTTTGCTATTTGCTGACGAATATCGGCTAAGACAACTGACTGTTGCACAATGCGAAAGCGGCCATTATATACGGGAACAATTGGGCAGTGGCGGCAAAGATGCTTGCATCCGCGGGTTGCTTCGACGTAACCGGTAATTTTATCCTGACCATTGCCGGCACATAAACGGGCATAGTTGTCCAGGTCGGGCATATCGGCGCGGTCCGGCATTACAAATTGCTGGCGCTCCAGGGAAATAACAGATTCCTGCTGCGGTTGTGTGGCAGACTGTTGCTCCAGCCGTTTTGCCAATTGCGCCAAACCGGCTTCAAACTCTCCGCCGAGAATGGTATGAACACCATTATTGCGCAGATACTCTTCATTGACAGGGGCGTAGAGGCCATAGAAACAGAGGTGGGCGTTGGGATTAACGGTCTTGATTTCCTGCAGGGATTCGATTGCCAGGCGGGTAGCAGTATGCATAGGGACATAACATGCGATCAGGTCTGCTTCACGGACGGCTTGTAAAGGCAACGGCTCAATCGAACAGTCCGTTACGCTAACAAGGTGCCCATCAGCACGTAACCAAGCAGCGGGGGAGGCTATACCAAATGGCTGTCGACCTAACTCGTAAAACGAAAGGAGTAAAATCTTCACTGGGGAAACATTCATAAAGATTCTATCGGACAGCCGTTCTCCGTTAACTTCGCCAAAAAAGCTAACGTATGTGTTACTCGGATGCAGCAGTCTGACAATACCTCAATACTTCTAGTAAAACATTCGAACTTACTACTTTGAGGGCTGATAATAGGGATTATTACCACTGGCGTGATCGGTTGCATCCAGAATTTCGGTAATTTCCGGAATATTCTGTTTGATCATCACTTCAATCCCCTGCTTAAGCGTGACGTCTACCATGCCACACCCTTTGCAGCCACCCCCCAGCTCAATATAGGCAGTACTGCCTTTAACATCTAATAACTCAACGAAGCCACCATGAAGCGCCAATGCCGGATTGATTTGTTCATCAATGACCTGCTGGAGCTTTTCGGCAACCGGGCCTTCTACCTTATTGCGCTGAACAACTTTGTCAATTCTGAATCCACCTCCCATGCCGGTTGTGATAAAGTCCAGCCGGACATTCTCTACCAGTGGGAGACTATCGGAATCAATGTACACTTTGAAATCGTCAAAATCGATTATTTCATCGTCTTCGAATGCTTCACCTTCCTGAACAAAGGCTAAGCTATATTCCGGATTTACCGGAGATGTTGCTTCTGCCAAAACCCTAATGCCCAACACCGGGGATTCTGCACCACTGATTAACTGTGTAACCTTTTCGCGGGCGATATCCGTTATGGTTAATAATGGTGTTTTCTCATCATTATTATCCGGAGCGTTTTGGTTATTCTTATCGCTATCTTTGGAATCTTTGTCTTTCGGAGAGCCAAACCAGGCGGCCATCGGGGGTTCTTCCTGTCTTTAATACTTTGCTACAATTTTAATACAATATGCGCATATTACGAAGCCGTAATGATGACCGCAAATATTTTTTTTGAAAAAGTGCATTTTTTAGCTGTTTTCCCGGAAATAAGCGCCTTTCAGGCGGTTTTTGCGCCGCCTGACACTGGAAAAAGTAATGCTTTTATGCACTTTTCTTTCGTGAAATTTTTAGCGAATAAGCGTGTATGTGTATTTGAGGAGAACCGCCCGGTTGTTGCTGGCAGGACGGCGCGGGTAAAAATTACCGCGGTCGGTATTCAGGTCATCATTATAAACGATGTAGAGATCGCTGCCTTCACGAAAATTGTAGCGGATACGCAAATTGGTATTTAAGGGATGGCCATCCCGAACGCTGTTATACTGCATAAATGCGTTGACGGAGAATTGTGTATTCAGTGCCCCGCGGATCCGGATGCCAAGCAGGTGAACATTCAGTGACTGATCGCGATCGGGGAAACGAATCCAGTCGATGTCATAATCCGCGCCCAGCTCGAGGAAACGGGAAGGATACCAGTCGACCCCTAAGCCCAGGGAGCCGCGGGTGCCATCGTAAAATTTGCCGTAAGCAGCAAAAATACTTGGGCGGAAAAGATTCCCTTCCGGCGTGGAAATATTGAAATCCGGCATCCAGAAAGTGTAACTGCCGACCGGTACATCTACCGAATCCGAAAGGGAAAAAGATTCGCGCAGGTCCTCGTGCCAGGTACGAGAGCCAACAAATAAAATAGCGCCGGATTTTAACTCCATTCGAAATGGGGTACCGAAAAAGGCTGATTCCAGGGTGCCATCGCTATTGCGTAAAAACGTTTCGGTAACAATGCCCGGGCGCATAATGCGAAATGGCGATGCTTTTCCAGGAAACCAACCGTAGAAAATATCTCCTTCCAGAAGCGTAAAATCATTCCTGCGGAAAAATCCCATACCGGGATTGTAAGACGGTCCGGAATGGGTAAAGCCCAGGCGGGTATCCAACCCCTGGTTGCGGCGATGTTCCCAGAGTAATAACATTCGGGCAGTATCGAAAAAATCAGTATCCTGATCATTCTCAAACGATTGCGAATAACGTAAAGTCAGGTAATGATCCTTATACATTTTGATAATGCCATCCAGGCCATAAGCGGTATTGTAGTCGCCATTAACAGTAATCCGGTTCGTGGCAATTACCCCAATGTAAGAATACGGATTGAAGGCCTGCCGCCTTAAGCGGAGTACGCCGAAGTTTTCGGAATCAAGATCACCTTTTTTATCGGTTTGCATATCGAGAATGCCCAGATCCCATGCACCGAGTCGTCCGACAAGGCGAGCGCCCCCGAGGATGCGCACTGGCGTGCCATTTTCATTAATGCCGATACGCCGGCTGTGGAATAAGCGACTGGGACCTCCGGTATTAAAATCGAAGAGGCTGGATCGCTCCTGAAAAAATTGCCGCTTTTCCGGAAAAAAGAGGGAAAAGCGGGTAAAATTCACCTGTTGCTCATCGGCTTCGACCTGGGCGAAATCTGTATTCGCGGTTAGATCGAGCGTGAGGTTGCTGTTGATGTTATATTTCAGATCCAGGCCGACTTCCTGGGTCACATCAGTCGTTGTTACAAAGCCGCTGGGACCGCTGGTTTCAAAAGCAATTTGTGAAGCCCCTCCTAATAAATAGGGGGTAATATAAACCGGCTTCTGGGGGTAGATGCCTTGCAGCAATACATCCTGCGCTTTCGATGGTTTAAATTGGGCGGAAGACCATTCCGGGGAAATATCCGGAAAAATCACCCGTTCATTTTGCCGGGCGAGATAACGGTTGACGATCAGGCCCATTACAACATCTCCCTGCTTGTCCTGAAAACCCAGACTGGAGAAGGGAATGCGCACTTCGGCGAACCACCCTTTTTCGTTAATCACCGTTGCGGCATCCCAGAAGCCATTCCAACTGCTATTCATCCAGTTGCCGGTCGCGTCGTTGGAGATCGTTGCATCGACACGGACGCCATTAGGAGTGGTCATGAACCAGAGTGCATTTTCGTTGTCATTAAAGGTGTCGAGGACGATATGAAAGACGTCGTCGTTGCTGTAGCGATCGCGGTACATGGTATTCGCGCGAATTTCCGTCGGTGAGGAATCATGAAATTCCCCGAAAAAATAGAGGTAATTATCATCATAGCCTGCGCGTATAACCGTTTTTTCGCTGGGCTCTGCCTGGTAGATCGGTTGAAAAGTGGTTAGCGGAAAATGCGCTAAAGACTGCCAGGCATCTTCATTCATTTGGCCATCAATTTTAATCGGGCCATTGATGCGTTGGAGGGAATAAGGATCGGATTGTGCAAAGATGCTGGTGTAAGAAAGAATAAGAAAGAAGAGTCCAATAGCGGTTCTGAAAGTCATCACTGTCTCCCGGTTTAGTATAGCGCCAGTGCCCCTAACGATACTTACGGATGGTATGAGCGGCTGCCAATTTCCTGCAAAGGCATAATTACTACGGGATATAGTAGAAGGTTGCAGGAAATAAAAATTGGTGTTGCCTGCTACATTAATAAAATTTTATCTCTTGGGAAAGAATATTAACAAACTACGGTGAGAATACAATACCCACAAAAGGTGATATAGCGGCAAGTCGTTTAGTACTGCCGCTCGTGCAGAAACTGAGTGATAAAATAAAGCGGATTGTCGTTATTCAACGGTGCAATCTGGGCAAGTGCTTCCAGGGAACGCCGGGTATATTCTTCGATGACTGCTTCCGTTGCCTCGACAATTTTCAAATCATATAGTGCTTTCTGAAAATCCTGAAAATTGTCAAACTCCGGAATATTGAGCGGATATTTGCTGGCCAGTTCAGGATTGCCCGAAATTGTTTCCCGATACTTCATGGTAACATAGGTCTTTTTATCCATGCGGAAATCGCTGCCGACCTGCTTACCGAGCATCGACTCATCTGCGACGAAGTCCAGCAAATCATCTTTGATCTGGAAACCCAACCCGAGGCATTCGCCAAAGAGAGCGAGTAGCGAGACCTGTTCCGGGGAGGCGCCCCCGCTGATGCTCCCCATAGAGCAAGCTATTTTGATCAGCCAGGCAGTTTTTTTGTTGATCATATCAAGATACTCGTCGACGCTAACCGATGCCCGTTTTTCAAATTCTTTATCCAATGCCTGCCCTTCGCACACTTTCACCAGGGCATCAGTAAAAATTCGGGTAACTTCCGTTAGGGTGGCGGGGGGAGACTGGATCAACTGCTGATAGGCCATACCGATCATGGCATCGCCAACGAGGATCGCAGTGCTATCGTCATACTTGATATGGAGGGTTTGGTAGCCGCGGCGCAACTCGTCCTGATCCATGATATCATCATGAATAAGCGTAAAATCGTGGAATAATTCAACAGCCGTCGCAGCAGGCAGGGAGTCACTCAGCTTGCCACCGACGCACTCACAGGCAGATAAGGCCAGTAGCGGGCGAATTTTTTTGCTGGGCATCTGCAGAAAATAGGCAATTGGCTCGGCGAGGCTGCCGGGTAAATCCGGGCTTACCGACGATAAAAGTCCTTGCTGAATGTAGCTGAAATGTTTTTTAAACCGGTCTTCAAACTTCAATGTTAAGCACTTTATTTAAATTCTTTAATGATCTCTAACAACGCTTCTTCTCCGGTAACATCTTTCAATTTCTCGACGTTCTCCTCATTCTGGAAATTTCTGGCGAGCAGTGCCAGTGTTTGAATATGAGGTCCGCTAGTGTCCATTGGAGAAAGCAGTAAAAACACAAAATGAGTGGGCTTTCCATCGAGGGAATCGAATTCGACACCCTCACGGTTTAAGCCAAAAACCAATACCATATCATCTACAGCATCGGTTTTAGCGTGCGGTACGGCCAGGCCATTTTCAAAACCGGTGGAGAGGTATTGCTCTCGTTCTATCAGGTCTTTTAAAGCCTGCTCCCGGTTATTAATTTTTCCCTGGGCAACGGCGACATCCAGCAATTCTTCGATCAATTCGAATTTATTGCTGTCACTCAAATCGAGTTTAATAAAGCGACTGTCGATCATTTCAACTAAATTCATTCAAGCCTCGACGAAATATTTATAACACTTATCTTTAAACTATCGATAATCGAAAGATGTTCTACCGTTTGTCATCATCGGAGTAAAATACCGATGCCGCATTAATTATAAGCAATATATGCTGCAATCGCACCTGAATATTTTATCCATAGCACGTTTTTAGCGAATTAAAAACATTTTTTTAGCAAGAAAACCGGTCTCGGTTGTCAGGCGATAGATATAAATGCCGGATGCTGCCGGTTGTCCCTGTGCGTCGTATCCATCCCATACAACGGTATGATCTCCGGCCATCACGTTGTTTTGCGTAAATTCCCAAATTTTACTGCCATTCAGGTTGAAAATTTCCAGGGCGTAATCGCCAGCCCGCTGAATCGCAAACTTGATAGTCGTTTCCGGGTTGAAGGGATTGGGATAATTGCCATAAAGTTGAAAATCATCTGCTAAAGAGGCAACATTATCCTCGATGCCGGTGACGACGCCAAAATAGGCACGCCCGATCAGGCTTGTGTCGATCACGAATGGGTTGGGGAGCAAATCCTGATAACCGGCGATTTGATTTGTGCGGGCAAGCTCCGCTGCATCGACCGGGTCCATAGAATTCCACTGTCGCAATACATTCTTTTGGGCGTTAAAAAAGGTCGGATCCTGCGCATCTGCTTCCGCTTTATACATTGTATAGAAATAGAACATTGCCCGGGCGACATTGCCTTTATGGTCTTCCCGCGGTTCGAATACGTCATTGGAATTCAACTCACTATAATCGTCAATGGATTGTGAGGGGATGGAAGTTAAAACCGAAGTATTTAAATACCAGCGATCCGTCGCATTGTCATTACTTTCTCCAAACTTCAGGCTGCCACGGCCGCCATTGGGCACTTCGTTGCAGGGAAAAAGATGATGGAGATCGCTTTTGGCATTCCCGGATGCCGCGCCTTTACTTTGCGGCCAGGTATGTTCGGTATTGATAATCGGGGAAGCGCCATTGGTATAATTGCGCGGATTGGAAACACCATAAGGAACGGTGATGGTATAGCCACTATATACGCAGGAGATAGAGTTGTTTTCGTTATCGATGTAGGCATACATAACATCGCGTGCCGGGCCGTAGCTTAAAACATTTGTTGGCTTATAGTTTTGTTTTAGGGCGTCAAGCAATTCCTGGCCACTAAGCTCCGGAAAAATCGGCTCCTGAGCCTGGGTGCATGCGCTGATACTTAAAACAAAGAGAACGGTAAAAATATTTTTGAATTTCATCCAACTTCCTGAGAAAAACGTCAAAGTAATATCATCCCTGATACAATTTCCCTTGCCACACATTACGGCGGCGCATTTCTTTTTCAATATCCTGCTGCACCTGGCTGGCGCGCACGCCCCAGATCGGAGCGATAAGGTGACGGGGGTGAGTTTCTCCGACCAGCCTCTGCAGCATAATATCTGGCCGTAATCTTTGGAGAAATTCGATGACCAGATCGATATAATCATGGTATTTGAATACCGGAAAAGGATTGCGCTTATACTGTTGTGCCAGCGTGGTTTTTTCGACAATATGCAGGTGGTGTAGTTTCAGTGAATTCACCGGATATTTCGATACCACCGAAGCGGTTTCGATCATTTGCTCCCGGGTGTCGCCGGGCAAACCAAAGATGAGATGGCTGCAAATGTGAATGTTCCGGTTGGCAGTCGCAATGACCGCGTCCGCCCATTCCTGAAATGTATGTCCGCGGTTGATATCTTCCAGGGTCTGATCGTTGATCGTTTCCAGACCGTATTCGATGCTGATATAATTGTCTTTCGCCAGCGATTCGAGATAGTCAAGCTTCTCACTATCGACGCAGTCCGGGCGGGTGCCGAGGACCAGCCCCTGAACTTTCGGGTGGTTTAAGGCCTGATTATAGAGTCCCTTCAAATATTCCAGCGGGGCGTAAGTGTTGCTGTAAGCCTGGAAGTAAGCAACGAATTTTTCCGCTTTGTAGCGCCGTGCAAGATATTCCACACCGCTGCTGGTTTGCTCCGCGATACTCATACCGGGTTTGCAGTAGGGCGGTACGAAACTGAGGTTGTTGCAGTAAGTGCACCCACCGAACGCTTTAACGCCATCGCGATTGGGGCAGGTAAAACCGGCATCGACGGAAACCTTTTGCAGGCGACCGTCAAAACGAGCCTTCAGGTAATCTTTATAGGCGTTATAAGGGCGGTCGTTTTTCCAGGGATAAGGTCCGGTTTCGCTGGACCTCGCGGTAATGGTGGGTGTCTCTATCATTTACAAGCTTACTTTTCTTCCACAGTTGCTAATTAGCGGCTAGGAATATAGTGAATAAAAAAGGCATAGTCAATTTATGAAAAGCGAAAACCGCTTCACTCAGGTGATAGGGAGCAGGATGGGATTAAAGGCTTTGGAAGCGACAATTACCCGGCTGCCAACCGCCAAACCGTGGATTTCCGTATCAGTGGCGATAACCTTGACGATATTGCTGCCAATAGCGATAGTAACGATGTAAACGACATCATCTGCTTCGATCTGAAGGATTTCCCCTTCAAATTTATATTTGCCGCTTAGTTTTTTTCCGATAAAAACATCGCTAAGGGAACCGCGATTGCTGATCACTCCTTTTGAGAGCATCGCGACGCTATCGGTCAGTTTGAAGATTTCCGCGAGATTATGGCTCACAAGGATCAGGGTGAATTGATAGCGTTGCTGTAATTCAACAATCGTATCTTGAAGCTTCCTTCGCATGTCATGGTCCAGGGCGGAAAGTGGTTCGTCGAGTAGCAGCAGATCAGGTTTGCGAACCAGGGCTCGCGCCAGGGCAACTCGCTGCTGTTGGCCACCGGAGAGCGTCGCCGGTAAGCGATTCGCCAGCTCTCCCAGTCCGGTGATTTCCAGAAGTTCCTCTATAAATGAAGTATCACGGGGATCGTTGAGTGCATAAGCGAGGTTTTTGCGAACGGTCATATTGGGAAACAGGGCGTAATCCTGAAAGACAAATCCGATTGAACGCTGTTGTGGCGGCAGAAAGATGCTGCGTTTGGTATCCAGCCAGACGGTATCACCCATTTGGATAAAGCCTTCTTCTGGTTGCGTTAACCCGGCAAGCACCCGCAATGTGGTTGTTTTACCACTACCGGATGGTCCATACAGCGCCAACGAAGCATATTGCTGCAAATCCAGATCGATGGTAAGATCCATCTCACCATCTGCGGCATGTAGTCTCTTTTTAAAGTTTATAGTTAACATCTTATTAAAGTTCAGAGTTCAGAGTTCAGAGTTCTTATTGCCCATTTGCCCATTTGCCCATTAAAAAAACTTCTGCGGCCGTTTCCAATATACCAGAAAGAGAATGACAAAGGTGATGGCAAATAAAATCAGGGCATAAAAGTTTGCCGAGGCATAATTCAAGGCTTCCACTTCATTGTAAATCGCGATGGAAGCGACGCGAGTGACGCCGGGAATGCTGCCGCCGATCATCAGGATAACCCCAAATTCCCCGACGGTGTGTGCAAAGCTAAGGACAATACCGGTGAGCAATGCCGGACGGATATTAGGTAGCAATACTTTCAGAAAGGTTTCCCGGCGGGATTTCCCCAAAGTGTAGGAGGCTTCCGCCAGCGCCGGCGGCAGATTCTCGAAACCGGACTGAATCGGATTAACCATAAACGGCAGACTGTAAATGACCGAAGCGATAACCAGCCCTTCGAATGTAAATACCAGGCGCAGACCAAACCAGCTTTCCAGCCAACTGCCGATAATACCGGAAGGATTGAAGGCAATAAGCAGGTAAAATCCCAGCACTGTTGGCGGTAACACTAAAGGCATGCTAACCAATGTTTGGGCGACTGCTTTCCAGCGGCTTTGCCAGTGGGCGAGACTGTAGGCAAGCGGTACTCCCAATAACAACAAAATGAGCACGGTAACGCCGGCCAGCTGAAATGTGAGGATAATTGGCTGCCAGTCTAAGTTCATCAGCGAATCTCCTCGCTCATGATGGATACTTCATTAGCTTTGACCATCGCGGTAACCGAATCACCAACCTCTAACCCAAGCTTGCGCACCGAGCGGGTAGTGATAATCGAAATAATTTCCCTGCCCTGATAATCCAGCACTATACGGGAAAGCACGCCACCGCTGTCGATGTGCCGTATATTCGCTGCCATGCGATTACGCAGACTAATTTGCCCTTGCCAGTCTTTCGCAATCGAGACTTCCGTTTCCTTAAAGAGCAGCGTCACTGTATTACCAATGCGCAGGTAGCTGGCGGTTTCCGGGGTTTCGATGATCACACAGCTGAAAAGGTCTTCGCCGACAGTTAAATCTACCAGGGAGATTTGCCGGGAAGTTTCGATGCCGCTAATGGTGGCAGGCAGGCGATTCACGGAAGGAGGTATCCGTAATCAAGAAGTATTTGCTGTGCAGCAGGAGAAAATAGAAATTGATAAAATTGATCCACTGCAGAATTGTTTGTCAGGATGACAACATCCTGATGAATCGCCGGATAGTTGCTGGCAGGAATTTCCAGCCAGTAGCCTTTTCGAGCTGCCAGTTGGGGAATTCCCCGGGCGGATGCAGCGGTAATGGCCGCATCAATCGTACCCAATGCAATGTACTGATTTAGCTGGGCAATGCTTTGCGCATATACCAGGCGCGGGGCGAAGTGCGAATAAATATCGTTATTCTCCAATGCTTTTATCGCGGCGAGACCGTAGGGGGCAAGGTCCGGATTGGCGATGCCAAGGGTGCGAATTGTTTTTCCGTTCAATTGGCTTAAAGCTGGCAAGGAATCGACAAAGCTCCGGGACCAAAGGGCGAGTTTGCCCAGGGCGTAAGTTTTCGGGGATGTCGCTGCATGACCGCTGGTCTGCAAAGCAGCGGGATATTTGTTGTCGGCAGAGAGAAATATATCGAACGGAGCACCGTTACGGATTTGGGCGGTCAGCTGCCCGGAGGCGGCAACAATGGTTTTAATTTTGATACTAGTATCTTTCTGGAAGGCCACTCGCAATGCATCAAAAGGATGCTGCATATTGGCAGCGACAGCAACCGTGATCTCAGCAGGAGTCACTTCCGATTCCGGATATTCCACCGCCGGAAACATCAACAGTATGAAGCTTAGGATGGATAATTGAAAAAGCTTTTTCACATAAATACCGGTTAATTAGTGATGCCTTAAATTAGTGTGATTAATATACATTGTGGTTATCCCTGGCTCAAGGGGAGGGGAGGTTTTTTTGGCGGACGTGATATGGTTGATGAACGTATTTGAGAAATCATTCCGTATTGGTTGCTATATGGTTCCGTTCCCTGCGGTCACTAATGGCTCCGCTCCCGTTGGTCGCTAATGGTTAACTGATTTAAAAGATTCCTTCAGCCATTAGCGAAGCGGAGCCATACTACACAAGACTACGTACGATTGTCCCAATTTTATCGTTACCAATAATTCGTCTGCCACTAAAGATTTCCCCAGCCATTAGCGACCAACGGGAGCGGAGCCATACTACGCAAGAATACATACGCACCTATTAATCTACCCTTCAACCAAAAATCGTCCGCCAAAACAAAATCCCTCACACCACAATTTCCTCGGTTTCCGGAGTCTGCTCCCGCCGCCTGTAATATCCCATTGCGCCCAACAGCAGTAATAAAAATCCCCAGACACCTAAGCCGGCAATTGCTGCACCTTCGAGAAAATCCATCCAGTTGGGAAACCTCTGGAAAATAGCGATGATGCTGCCAAAAATAATGGGGAGAATCGCCAGGGAAAGCGAAAAGAAAATGCGCATCTTTTGAGAGAATAAGGGCTGCTTCGAATTCGGTTGTGCATACTGACGACGATACCAGCGCCAGCAAAACCAGGCGAGAATGATAGCGCCGAATATCGAGTTGATAATTTGCACCCAATCATAAGGCATTAGACGTCGGCCGTGGTACCAGCAGAGATTGTCCCAGAATATATGACTGAATGCGCCAAGGAGCAGAGAGAGAATGACCCGCCCGAAGATCCCTTTACGAAAAATGTTTCCTGCCTTTTGATAAACCAGCAGAGACGTCCTTAAGCGCGAAGGCATTATCTCTATTAACGGATAGCGAATAAACCAGTCGAAGATTAGCAGGGTGATTAATCCCATTGGCAGAGAAAACCAGATAATGCTGAAATAATTGTGTGTCATGCTACGGGTTAAATGGAAGGGAAGGTAGTAATGAAAATCCGGCACCATACTTCCCACCACCAGGGCAGATAATATTAAATAGCGACGCAGTAATAGATACAGCGGGACAATCGCGGCAGGATGACTGAGCGTGAAAGGCATTGGTCAGGGGTCCGGAATATTAGCGTATAAAGGATTTCAAATATCTATAAATACAATAGTTGCGTCGCTTTAGCAGCATCTTAAAATAAGCGGAAAATTCTAAATTGCAATAGAAAAGTGTGTTATGGTTTTACTAAAAAAGAAAACCACCCGCAGCTAACCGAGCAATTAGCCACAGGTGATTTATTGAGAGGAGGATGTAAATTGGATGAGAAAATTGTCTAATTAACCGACCATGGAGTAAGATCCCTGGCAGCGGGATAATTCCCGGTTGTTGATAATCGTAATCCGCCCGCGGGAGAGGCTGACCAGCTTTTCCCGTTCAAAGTTCTTCAGAATTCGGCTTACCACCTCGCGCACCGTGCCGAGCTCCCGGGCAATGTCCGAATGGGTAATCTTGATGGTACGTTGATCTTTTGGGGCCGATTGCAGCAAGAATGCAGCAATGCGCTCGTCCAGTCGCTGGAAAGCCATCGATTCGATTTTTCCCAGGATGCCGGTAAGATGGCCGGACATCAAACCAAAAACGTAGTTGCGCCATTCTTCATATTCATTAATCCATTCCCGGAATACAGCACGGGGAATTGCGACAACAATCGTATCGTTTTCGGCAATAGACGTTGCAGAAAAAGGACTGCGATTCAAGATGGAAAAAGTAGTCAAGATGCAACTGTCATTTTCCGCAATTTTGTAAAGGGTAATCTCCCGGCCGTTATCCCCGGTTTTGAACACCCGCACACCGCCGGTTATGATCACGTAAAAATAGCTGCATTCGTCGCCTTCCCAACAAATAACCTCACCGGCGTCGTATCTTTTGAATAAGGCATATTCTTCAAAATCCCGCTTAACCCGGGTCGCAGCAGCTTCCAGGAAGGGGAAGACTGATTTTTTTTCAAATTTGACTGACATGATATATTCTCCTGAAAAAGATGTTCTTTCGCGCTTTTTTAATTTCCAGAAGTAATATGTCGTCCGGCAAGTAAAATTGCACTACATGAGTATGCGGTTTTTTTCAGTTATCATGAAACAGTTATCAGTTATCAGTAAACAGTTAACATTAATGAAGTGTTGGTTTTCAATCGACCGTGCCGAGATCCATACTAACAACCGATAACTGTTTCATGATAACTGTTCACTGATAACTGTTTCATGATAACTGTTCACTGATAACTGTTCACTGATAACTGACAACTGACAACTGACAACTGTCAACGGTTTTTCCTTGAACTTTCGCATCAGCCTGCCGTATCTTATGTTGCTGCGAATAATTCCGCATTATCCCGAGAATACGATTTTTTCAATTGGCGCGAGAGATGTAGTGCGATGCTGAAAAAGATTATTAATACCATTACTGCCGAATACGAAGAATTTTCCGGGCTGAGCATGGGGCTCCGGGTTAGCGCAGTGCTGGCCTTAAGCTGTCTGTATTTTTCCCTGGTGATAATTACCCATCTGACCATCGCGCCGTATTTAATTGCCGGACCAAAAGCTTACCTGGTAATTTCAATTATTTACATATTTGTCTTTTTGATTGCGACCCTGAATATCCTCCCGATTCTTTTTCCGGGACTTCGCGGAAAAGCATCTCTGCTGATGTTATTGATATTCCTGTTTAATTTTTTCCCGCTGGTCCTGATCGCATTTATGATTCCCCAGATTGCGAAGTACCGCACAGCGATACTCAGTTTTATTGTCTATCTGAGTATCAGTATTTCCGGGGTTGTCATTTTTTACGATGGCGTGGTGGAAGGCATCATCTCCCGCCAACCGGCGGCGAGTACCATGTTGCTATGGGCAGTTGCCATGCTGCTGGTAGTGATGGGCATTTTTATTTATGGCTATGTCACTGAAAAAATTTCTGTGGAAAAAACCCGCGTCGATACGGAAATGGCCATTGCCCGGGACATTCAGGCGCAGCTGGTGCCGGTCACCGAGCTTAGTGGGGATGGATACGAAATTTTCGGGCAAACCGCTGCAGCGAAAGAGATTGGCGGCGATTTTTTCGATATTGTCAAACTGGACGATAACAAGCTGCTGCTTGCTGTTGGGGATGTTTCCGGTCATAATATTGGCGCCGGATTGATTATGGCGATTGTAAAAGGCGCATTCCGCACGGCTTTAAAGCATACGACCAATCTGGAGAAACTCACCGCGGTGATGAACGAGACCGTTCGGGAAAATGCCGACAAAAAGACGTTCGTCAGCTTTCAGTGCTGCCGCATTGATCTTGCGGAAAAACGACTGTCGCTGGTGAATGCCGGACATTTGCCGCTGCTGCATTACCGGGCCGCGGAGAAACGAATCGAACAGTGCCATTCGCCCGGCCTGGCGCTTGGTTTAGCGCCAGATACTGTCTACCAGGCAAACGAAATCACTTTTAGCACCGGGGATATACTTTTTTTTATTACCGACGGCATTGTTGAAGCGATGAATAAAGGCCGGGAAGAATTTGGTCTGGATCGCACCGAAGCGGTTCTCACGGAAATTAGCCCGAACGACTCTCCACGAAAAATCCACGAACACCTCGCCGCTGCCCTGCGCAGCTTTACCGGCAACAGCGCGCTGCAGGACGATGCGACGTTTGTTGCTGTGCGGCTTTAGGAAATTTCGACATTCCGCATTCCGATTTCCGCATTCCGATTTCCGCATTCCGCATTTACCATTCCCCATTCGAAAAATTTTGAGATAACCCCCATTTTCGCTATGTTGATTAAATAACCCCACGGACGGTGGAAATAAGAAATGTTAATCAAGATTTGGAGGCGTGATGTCCGGGGAAACTTTCGATAATTTACAGGCAACGACGATTGATGAAGTGATTGCATCTCTGGACCGGATTATCAGCTGGTCGAAGGCGCGCCGGAGTCGCATGGGCTATTTTCCAGCGCTTTACCGTAAAGTGACGATTCGTGTAAAGGAAGGGATCGCGAATGGCGAATTCGAAGACGGTGCACGGATGGAACGTCTTGATGTCATTTTTGCCAATCGTTATCTGGCTGCATTTGAAGCGAACTTTAAGAAAGAGTCTATTACCGATTCCTGGCATGTCGCTTTCACCGCGGCGCGGCGTTGGCGGCCGATTGTTTTGCAGCATCTGCTGCTGGGAATGAATGCGCACATAGATCTCGATTTGGGGATCGCTGCAGCGGAAACCACCCCACCGGGGGAAGTGGCTGCCCTAAAAGATGACTTCTTCAAGATAAACAAAATTCTCGGTGAGTTGGTTAATGGCGTGCAGAACGAGTTGGCGCAGGTTTGGCCGGTATTAAAATTTCTCGATAAAATCGCCGGTGGGGCGGATGAAGCCCTGGCAAATTTCGGAATGAAACTCACCCGCGGCCACGCCTGGAAGGTCGCGCAGGATCTTTCCGTACTGCCGCCGGAACAGCGGGAAGACTGGATCGCCAAACTGGATATCAAGGTGGCAAACTTTGGGACTAAGCTGCTTTTTCGGAATATTTTTATTGCGACTATCCTCTTCTTTATCCGCCTGATGGAAATGCGCTCGGTACCGCGCATTATTGAGATTTTGGAATGACACTGAAGCTATAGCAAAATCCTCGCTACAGCCTCATTCCCAAACTCCCGTTTGGGAATGTCGTTT
This sequence comes from Calditrichia bacterium, assembly GCA_028284905.1. Taxonomy (GTDB): domain Bacteria; phylum Calditrichota; class Calditrichia; order RBG-13-44-9; family J075; genus JACKAP01. The sequence continues at coordinate 49,873 of JANQQU010000082.1, read as the reverse complement.
TAATCAAAACTTTGTTTTGAGTCTTTTGAGCGTTGGTAATAATAGTAGACTCGAAACAGAGTTTCTCGCATAATTGCATTCCCAAACGGGAGTTTGGGAACGAGGAAGTGGGGACATGGGTCTTCCGAAGGAATCAATATGTGGGGGACCAAGGAGGTGGAAGGGGAAAAATTTCGAAACGGAGTTTCTCGCATAATTGCGTCCTCAAACGGGAGTTTGGGAACGCGTAAAACGAATAATCAATCTTGGGGAAGATGATGAAAAACATTTTGATAATTTGTCTCGCGCTACTAATGTGCCTCTTAAGCAATGGCTGCGAAACACCCGGCGAAAAAGAGTTACAGCTGAGCGATGCTCGTAACGGGCAGCCGGTTGAAGGTGCGCTGATCTTCCGCAAAGGAGGAACGGTTTACCGCTCCAATCTCTACGGCAAAGCCATGGTTAACGCTGCCGATTTCCGCGCGTCCTTAACCATCCACGCAAAAAACTATGCGCCGATGACCTTCACGCCCGCTGAGACAAACGGCAGCGCTGAGCTACATTGGGACAGAAGCCGGGTAAATACGCGGGAAAGCAAAAAGAGTTTTACCCGCAAAGATACCTTACGGGGCAGCTACGGCCCTTACCGGGAAAATAATGATCTGCAATTCTACGAGCTTTCCCTACGGGTGGATCCGGCGGCGCAATACATCTCCGGCAGCAATCGCATCCGTTTCCGGATGCTAAAAGACGACCAGCGAATTCAGCTCGATCTCTTCGAAAATATGACGATCGATAGCATCATCCATCGGGGAAGCGTTTTGAATTATGAGCGGGAGTTCAACGCGGTTTTTATCGACTTTCCGGAAATGCTATCCGCTGGTCAAACTTACGAAATCGCTTTTCATTACAGCGGTCATCCCCAGCGCAGCGGCCGCTTTGGTGGACTGTCTTTTCTGGAAGATTCCCTGGGAAATCCCTGGGTAGTGACCGCCTGCCAGGGCATTGGGGCGAGCCTCTGGTGGCCAAATAAAGATCAGCAGCCGGATGAGGTGGACAGTATGCTTATTCGGGTCGCAGTGCCTTCCGACCTGGTCGATGTTTCCAACGGCCGCTTTATGGGAAAAACTGATCTGGGCGATGGCTACACCCGCTACGATTGGAAAGTGCATTATCCCATCAACAATTATTCTGTTTCCCTGAACATCGGGAAATACGTGCATTTCGGGGAAAAGCTCGGCGATCTAACCCTCGATTATTTTGTGCAGCCCTATCACCTGAAAGCGGCCCAGCGACATTTTGCGCAAACCAAGCCGATGATGGTCTGCTTCGAAAAATACTTCGGTCCTTATCCTTTTCCGAAAGACGGCTTTAAGCTGATCGAAGTGCCTTACTCCGGAATGGAACACCAGAGCGCGGTCACCTATGGAAATCTCTTCAAAAATGGTTATTTGAACCGGGATTGGACCGGCGTAGGGATCAGCACGCGATTCGATTTTATTATCGTCCATGAAAGTGGGCACGAATGGTATGGGAACAGCATCACTGCCAACGATGTCTCCGATGCCTGGATTCAGGAAGGCTGGTGTACTTACACGGAAGGCGTTTACGTCGAGTGCATGTTTGGCTATGAAGACGCCATTAAATATTTCGATGGCTACAAAAGCAAGGTGCGCAACCAAATGCCGATTATTGGTCCCAGCGGGGTAAATAACTGGCCGCCGGGCGATCAGTACTTTAAGGGGGCGATCTTTCTCAATACCCTGCGCCACGTTGTTGATGATGACGAAAAATGGTGGGCATTGATTCGTGCCTATACGGATCATTTTCAGTATCAGAACATCTGGACTACCGATGTCATTAACTTTTTCAATGACTATCTGAAAACAGATCTGCGCCCGGTCTTTGAGCAATATCTCTATTTCGCCGACCTGCCGGTATTGCAATACCAGATGGACGAGCAAATGATTCGCTATCGCTGGCAGGCCAATGTCGCAGATTTTGACATGCCACTGAAATTACGCGCCGCTAATGGTGAGATGGTAAAGATCCATCCCAATGGAGAATGGCAGCAAACTACTCTCGATGAAAGCGCTGGCGGCTGGACGATCGCTACGGATTTATTTTATATTGCTTTGGAAGAGGTCGTCGTAGAGAAATAAACGTAAATGGGCAAATGGGCAAATGGGCAAAAATAAATGAAGAAACAGAATCTGTTCTTTTGGTAAATTAATATTGTTTCTCCAATGCCTGTTTCGCCTATCCCATCTACAAATTTGCCCATTTGCCCATTTGCATATCTGCCCATTTACAGGTGAAATAAAAAACGTTAGAGAAACGGTCGTTTATCAATCAAGGCGGGATGGAAATTTGCATATCTCATTTCCCGGCGGTATACTAAAATGCTTCACTCGTTCTTGGCGGGCACTTCTTAACCAAACCATTGGAGGTATACTATGAAACTCAGTGCACCCAAACAGCTTACCTGGATTATTGCAGTCGTTCTTGGTGTATTAAGCCTGCTTTCCCACCTGGGAATGGTACCGCAAATTGCACAATATCAGTTCTGGATGATGACAATCGCATTTGGACTCTTAGCATTCTCCACAATGTTGAAAGGGCTCTAAGGTCCGGGGACGCGATACCGTATTCTTTCGGAAAAAATCCAAAAATCGCTGGAATCGCCGTTTTTATTTTACCGATTTTTTGGGGAGATAGCCGGTACTGCCATCTAATAATTCGATGATATACCAATCGCCCTCTCGGCCCAGTAATTTGAACGAGAGCCCGCCGGGCACGCGAGCGGCAACTTCACTGGCAGTATTTGCCTGACTGTAAACCGAAATACGATCTTCGCTGTTCCCTTTTGTCTCAACGCGTTTCTCACGAGCACTGGTCTCACCGCTTGGCCATTCCCGGCCTTGTAATACGACACCCAGTTCGGCAAGCGCAGCGAGATAGTCCAGATTATTATTGATTCTTTCTACCGCCTGGCGGTATTTCTTCTCTTTGTTTTTAAGCTGGTAGGCAGTCTCGTAGTAGCGCTTGGCGATACTGAGATTGCCTACTACTTCTTCGAGAATGCCGATATTATACATCACCTTCGGATTGTAGCTATCCTGCCGGTAAATGCCCTGATAAATAATGTAAGCATCATCTATCTGCAGCTTTTCAGCGAGTTTTGCAGCCTGGTCCGCTTGTTTTTTGAAAGCCTGGTTTTTGATCTTTTCAAATTCGAATTCTGCCAGGCGAAAATGAGGGGCGATGTAATTAGCAACGTCATTACAGAGCTCGCGGGCCAGTTCGTTGGCCATTTCCGGAATCGCCGGAAGACTGCCATAATTCGGTTCACACTTTTTCTTTTTCTGACTTTTGCTAGCCTCTTTACTACCAATAATTTCCCCGCTGGCCACACTGACAATTCTGGCACGGACATTAACGGTTACCGTTCGTTCGGTGCAGCGGACATACTTCACCTGCGTTTTTTTATCCTTGTCCTTATAGGTCCTTTTTTCCTGGGTATGATTATCATTATAGGTATGACTGATGCTGCCCATGATAATCGCTTCTACCCCAAGCATTTGCCCGACCTGTGCCGCCTGGGAAGCGTCGATCAGTCCGCTGAGTGCCAGCTTTTGTTCTTCGAGAATTTCCAGCATACGGCTGCGCTCCACCACGCCAAAGACATTGGTAAAAGCGCCTTCCTGAAAAGTCTCTCCGCTTTTTCCTTCCCCCAAACCTAAAAAGCCGGTTTTAATTTCGGTAATGCCCCGCTCGCTGTTAAGCAGCTCGGAGATCAAATAATCGGAAAAATTTCGCCCCAGTTCATCGTAGCTGTCAAAATCCAAAACGGCTACTCTTTGCACGCCATCCAGAATGGTTTCCGGGGCTTCGATAACAAACACCTTGATTTTTTTATAGGGGAAAATGCTACTGCTAAAAAGAAGAAAGAGGAATAATATCAACAATTTTTGCTGCGTCAAGCCTCGCATACAAGCTCCTGACGATTCGGTCGGTTTAATAAGTGAATTTGATGTTGGAAAGATACGGTGAAATTTTACCGGTTTCAACAGGGAAAAAATCACTGTTGTAAAAAAGAAATGCGGCAACTGTAAACAGAAGCCGCATTTTGAAAGCTGCTTTAAATTCACTGCTGCTTATTGCTGGGCCAGCAATGCACGCGCTTCGGATACTTTGCCTTGCTTCAGGTAGATATTTGCCAGCATTTTATTCAGGTGCTTATTATCCACGTCGGTTTCGATAATTTCCCGAATTTTTGCCGTGGCGAGATCATACAACTCCAGGGAAGCATAGCCGGAAGCCAGGATAAATGGTGCCTCCCGGTATTCCGATTCCATCCGCTTAACATCGGAGTGATGTTCTTTTTCAAGAATGCGAAAATTGGCAATGCCGGTAGTAATCAGCTTGTCGCCCTGGTAGGCAGTTACCTGCAGAAAATATTCGTTGCCATAGTCCAGCGCTTTTTCCGCCCGGGGATAATCCAAAATGCTTTTCCCGCTTTCCAGGCGCCAGATGATGGTTTCTTCCCAATCCATCAGTTTAACAACATAACGATCTGCACTGTTGATTGCTGTCCAGCGAAAATTCGGACGGCTTTCCAGCAGCGCGGTTACATTGGGACTGACTTCCAGCATCCGTTCGACGCTATCCGCTCCGCGAACCATCAGGACTGTTGCGTAGTTTGAGGTTGCATCGTCATCTGTCAACGAAAAGATGGCGTCAATCAAGCCACTAAACCAGCCCTTTGAATCGCTATCACCCTGAACGCTATAACTGCGATTGGCATTAACCGTGGTCTTCTCCGTTTGTCCGTTCAGGATTAAAATTGCTTTCGCATCTTCCCGGGTGTTCACCGCATCGCCGGCATATAGTTGCATGCCAACCCGGGCGGCCTCCTGCTTGCCGGGATTAGCTTTACGCTCTATAGTAACGGTGCCTTCGATATCACCGATATAGCCTGCCGGCAAGGCACTGTCTCCGGCAATGGCTACGCTGCCGAAGAATAGCATCAGCAGCATTGACAAAAAAACGATTTTAGTCGTCTTCATAGTGTAATTCCCTTTCTTCTATGGCAGATTCGTCTTTCATTTTCTTCGACAAAACCTGGTAGAGCCGTGCAGGCTCGGATTTACCGCGCAGGGTATGTAACCCCAGATCGCGGAATAAAAATTTCCCTTTGGCTTCCTGGTACGTTGCTTCGCTGACGATAATATTCGCGCCAAGCGTTTTCGTCATGCTTTCCAGGCGGGAGGTTACGTTTACCGTATCTCCAATCGCTGTATAGTCGGTATGAATATCCGACCCGATATTACCGGCAATTACCCAACCGGTGTTAATGCCGATGCCGATTTTCAATGGCGTCTTCAGCCGCTTTGCCAGCTGCTTGTTTAACGTATGCATGGCCCGCTGCATCTCCAGTGCGGTTTGTATCGCCAGTTCTGCATGGTTCTCCCGGGGCACCGGAATACCGAAAGAAACCATCAAACCATCACCGATATATTTGTCCACTGTGCCCTTATATTGCCAAACGATGCGCGTCATCAGCCCAAAATAGGCGTTCAGGATGGATACCACTTCTTCCGGGGCCATCTCTCCGGACATGCTGGTAAATCCGCGAATATCGGAGAACATCAAAGTGGCCCGTTTGCGCACGCCGCCGAGGTTCACAAAGTCCGGATTGCGGAGCATTTCGTTGACCACTGCCGGTGGCACGTATCGTCCAAAGAGTGTCTTCATTTGCTTTCGCGCTTTTTCCACTGTTTGATAACGATAAATAGTATCAAGGATAAATGCAAGCGGTACGACGACCATTACTGTTGCAAAGGGCAGAATCTGCTGCCAGTTGATAAAAGCAACGACAGCAATGCCAAAATAACCCAATAAAAAGAGCAAAACCGTGATGCTGCCCGCAAGCGGACGAAGAAACATTCCTAAAATCCCGGTAAGCAGGGCAATAATCAGCACCAGCGCTGCCTGCGTTAAGGGCGGAAATACGCTGATATAATTTTGACTCAATAGCGTAGCGGCAATATTCGCATGAATTTCGATGCCGGCCATATTTGGCTCTTCCGGGGTGGAAAACGGCGTTGGTTTATAGTCGTGCATTTCCAGAATAGTTGCGCCGATAAGGACAATTTTATTCCGAAAAGCATTGGGCGGCACATCGCCGCGGATAACCCGGTAGTAGGAAATCGTTTGGAAGGATTGCGCCGGGCCGGCAAAATTAATTTGCGTACGGTGCCGGTAATTATCATTCAAACCGAGCATCGCCAGCAGGGAGGGCGCAGATGTTGTCGGATGCACATCGCGAAATGCCCCGATCGCGCTCAGCGTTAGCATCGGGTAGGCTTCTCCCTGGAAGGGAAACATGACCGTGGAAGGAAAGCGCTGCACGGTGCCATCAATTTCCCCGGGCGTATTGGTAATGCCAAGGCTGTAGGCAGCGTTGGCAATTTCCGGAATCGGGCGGGTGAAGACAATTTCCGGCGCACCGGAAACCGGATTGCGCAAACGTTCGAATTTCGCCGGTATGATGACGTTGCCGGCCCGCGCTACCGCGGTGGCGAACTGCGCGTCCATCCCGGGATAAAGATCTTCGCTGGATTCCGAGAAGGCGATATCAAATACGATTGTTTTCGCGCCATAATGGTGCAGGGAGTCTACCAGTTGGGCATGCAAGCCCGGCGACCAGGGCCAGCGCTTTTTTAAATCCTCGAAGGAATACTCGTCAATTGCAACGATAACGATGTTGCTGTCTGCCGGCAGCTCTCCGCGTAACTTAAACAGCAGGCTGTTAAATTTAAGATCGAGCGTGCGGGTCAGTGAATCGTTACCGCCGGAAGATGAGGCGATACCAATCCAGAACACCAGCAGAAAAGCAAGCGTTCCCAGGCCCAGGCCAATCAGGATTCTTTTCTGAATAGATATCATCTTAGTTTCCTACCATGGAAAATGGTGCCCAGTAAAATGGATGCTGATACCTGGCATCTTTCAGCATCTCCAGCTTTGCCTGGCGAAGCGCAGCCGCGCCATCTGCCGGATTATCATCGAGATGCTGGTAGAACTGCTGCATAAAAACGGAAGTGGATTCGTCCGCGACATTCCAGAGCGTTACAACCACCGAGGGCGACCCGGCATACATAAAGGCGCGGGTTAACCCAATCACCCCTTCCCCACGCACCAGTTTACCGAGGCCGGTCTGGCAGGCGGATAATACCACCATGCGGGCATTGAGGCGCAGGTTGAAAATTTCATTCATTTGCAGAAAACCATCTTCGCCGGTATCGTCATCCAACGTCATGACCAGTCCGGAATACTGTGGCTTTTTCTCGTTCAGTAAGCCATGCGTGGCGAAATGGAGGTAGCGATAGTTGGCGAGCGCATCATTGTATTTCACGTTCTCTTCACTGGCAGCGCTGCCGGTATAAATCTTTGTGCCGCTATCGGCGTAGCGCCGGGAAATATTGACCACCTCGGTGCGCGTATTCGGGAGGCGATAAATGCTGTTCCGAAATGTGCGCAGATCCGGTGCACCGGTAACATAGCGAAGCACCTGTTCGTCCGCTACTGCCCGGAGGGCATCTCCGTCGTTGATATTACGAATGACGTCTTCAGCGGTGTGGGTGGTATCGCCAAAAACCGGATCACCATAGGCCATGTATGCAGAGGCTGCCTGTGGCGAGGGATTTTCCTGCAATTGCACCAGCACGGTTGCCGAAGGGCCGAAGCAGAGCGCGCGTTCCCGTACCAAATAAGACAGATCTCCCTGGTAATTCGCAGCAAGGGAGAGCCCACGGGAGGCGCGTTTGGTGATCAGCGCATCGAACGGCAGGTAGTGAAGAATGCCATCCGGTGAAAGTATCAGCGTCTCTTTCCCGGTTAACATCTCCTGCGCCGGTTCGATAAGCAAACGATAGAGTTTGTTCGCGCGGCTGTTGAAGATCCGGAAAGAAAACCGGCCGGGATTAAGCAACATGCTGCGAAAGAGCGTGACGGATTCATTCAGCTCCGCCCGTCCGGGTAAATCAAAAATCTGAAAATCTTCTTTCGTTACGACAAAAAGAAAGGAGCTGCTGTCCCCCAGTACATATTGGAGAAAAGCATTATCGTCCTGCAGTAATTTTGCCTGTACTTCTTCAACGGAAACCGGCTGCGGATATTTTAAATCGGCATAGCGGGGATTCTTTAAATGTATCTCCGCCTTGAGGGCAGTCAGTTCTGCCTGGGCATCCTGCAATTTCGCCTCAAGTTTCGCGACTTGCGAATCGCTGCTTACCTCCTGAAAGGAAGCCTGTAAAGTGGCGATCGTTTCGTAAATGACGTACTCTTTTTCCAGTAGGGCGGGATCGACACCTTCGGCGATTTCGGTTTCTGCCTCGGCGAGTAAATCGAGGAATGCCCGTGCTTTGGCCCGTTCCGCGTAATGAAAGGCATCGCGATCGTATCCTTCTCCGGGATAAAGGCCGTGCAATTCTTTTTGCAGGCGAATGGTTTTTTCGTAAATATGGATTTTGTCTTTCAAATATCCGGATTTGAATGCTTCGGTGCCGAGGGTTTCCCGGACTTTCTCAATCGTATCGATCGCTTTCTTATACTGTTTCAGGGCCTCCTTCGGATTGCCTTCCGCTTCCCGAACGGCAGCGATACCGGCGAGTGCTTCCCAGATGATTGCCGGTTCGCGAATCTGCTTGCCCAGCTTTAAACCGAGTGTGAAATTTTCCAGCGCGGCCGGCAATTGCTGCAGGCGCAGGTTGGCGGTGCCGAGATTATTGTGCAGGTCGCCAAGAACGCCGGGATTGGTTGTCGCATCGCTTAAGCTAAGGGCAGTATCCAGCAAAGCGCTGGCCCGCGGATAATCTTCGCGCAGATTATAACTGAAGGCGATGTTGGAAATAGTGTGTATCTCTTCGTTGCTATTACCAAGCGTATGAAAAATTTGCCGGGCCTGCTGCCAGGAAGAATCCATCCGGGCGTAATTATTCAGGTAAAGATTAACATTGCCAAGATTGATCAGATTGTTCGCTTCCCGCTCCTTATCCGCCAGCCTTTGGGAGAGCGCCAGCGCCTGCTGATAATAACTCAGTGCGCGTTGATAATCTCCCAAGTCGAGGTAAATGCTGCCGACATTAGAGGTTCGTTTTTCTTCGCCATCGAGGTTGCCGGTGCGACGGTCCAGCACCAGCGCTTTCTGGGTAAAAAGCAGCGCGCGGGGATAATCGCCAATGCCAATCAATAGCGCCCCAATGTTGCCGATAACCTGACCCTGCGCTTCCAGGTTGCCAATCTCATCATCGACCTTCTCTTCTCTTTCCCAATATTTCAGGGCTTTTTTATAATTGCCCTGGAAATAATAGACCAGGCCGATTGAGCGGAGCGCCTGCCAATGATAGTTGTCCAGCTCGCAGGCTTTTTCCAGTGATGAGAGTGCTGGCGCATATTCTTTTTGTTTTCGCAGCGTATAGCCAATGCCATAATGAATATTGGCGTTATCCGGATCTGCTGCCAGGCGTTGCTGGAAATAGTTTAATGCCCCGGGCAACTCATCCAGTTTGACATAGGCATCCACCAAACCGCGGTAGCCATAAGCATCGGGAAACCCCGGACGCAGCTGAATGCTGGTTTTGAATGCATCCACCGCCTGAATGTAGTCCCCGGCATAATATTCTACCAGGCCCAATCCATAATAACTGTAGCCGTTTTCCGGCTGTTGCCCGATGAGGTCCTGAAAAATTGTCCGCGGTCCGGAATATTCTTCTTTCAAACGGGCAATGTCAGCGATTTTCCGGTAGGGTTTGGGGAAATCCGGGGCCTGGGCAATAATTTCCTGGCAGAGGGCGATTGCACCGTCATAGTCACCGGAAGAAACCGCGCGCAGCACTTCTGCATAGCGGGCTTCCACGGCCGGATCCGGCGGGGGTGGGGCACTCTGACGGGAACAGGCGGCCAGAGAACAAACGATTAATAAGCAGTAAAATATTTTCATTTGTTGATCCTTGCTTGGCGAAAAACTCTCCGGTGCTGATATCACCGGCACAATAGGTGACGCGATTGGTAAGTGATGCTTGTTTTACATGTGACAAAAGATGCTGGACACCGAATTATTTCTTCCGGCAACCAGCATCGGGTATCGTGAAAAATTAATAAATTTTTGTATCCCAAATTTCATTGAGCTAACCAGTCTGTTGATTGAATTAGCGAATCAGGAGCATTTTTCCTGCCTGGCGAAAATTGGCCGATGTCAGCACATAAAAATAGACCCCGCTGCTAACCGGTCGGTTGCTTTCGTCGGTGCCGTTCCAGGTAGTGCTGTAATGGCCGGCATAATGCGGACTGTTCACCAGTTCCTTGACCAGCTGTCCCCGGGCATTAAAAACCGCCAGGGTGATTTGCAGTGGCGCATCCAACTGCCTGCCAAAACGATCCCCGGCCACGGTGTAGCGAATAGTGGTTTCCGGATTAAATGGATTGGGATAATTTGGCAGCAATTCATATACCGAAGGCGCGATCCCGATCGGCTGACTGTTTTCGGATGGTATTGCGGAAACGATCTGGTGAAAGGTCCGCACACCTTCGAAGCTAACATCCGCCAGCTGGTAGTAGTAGGTAATATCATTAAGGACTTGTCGGTCGATGTATTGATAATCCCGGCGGATATTGGTATTGCCGGAGCCTTGTAATTCCGGATGCGTTTCGAAGCCGGCCACTTTCTCAAACTGACCATCTTCGCTAAAAGAACGCCAGATTTCAAAACCGAGATTGTTTACTTCGCTGGCGGTGGACCAGTTAATCTGAACGGCTTCATCCATGCCGGCGGCGGCAAAGCTAAGGAGACTGATCGGCAGCGCATCATCTCCGGAAACCACTTCCCCGGCACTGATCGTTACCCCGTTTTGTGTCGTCGATCCAACCACGGTGTTATCAGGTCGGTTACGGGTTTGAAATTCCAGCGAGGGATATTCCCCGGTAGGATATGGGATGAGGTAATAGCCCGGGTTAATGGGAAATCCATCATCGACATTATTGTTTTCCGTGATGTAAATGCCATTGAAGCCACTGCTATTATTGCGGATGGCCATAATTTTGTTTTCAAAATTCGCGGCTTCTGCACCGCTGGGCGCTTCCAGAAAACCCATCAGGTAGCCATCGGCTTCTTTATTGCCGACTGTTACCGGCAAATCGAGATCTGTGGAAACTATGCCAGAGCCATTTTCGGAGATATTTACCGAAAAGCGCCATTCACCGAACGGGGTATCAACTTCGAGCATTGCCGGCTCTCCTTTATAAACCACCCAGAAGGCCATTTCATTACTACTGGCTGTAAAACTCGGTAAATTGGAACCGTCATTCCATTCGATAAATCCATCGCTGCCGGGATCATAAATGTAGCCGTAATAAGTTTCCAGACCCGGCCGGGTAAACCGTGCGGTAAAGGTGTAGGAGTTACCCACCCGTAAACCGGTGAAATTGACATAAGCGGCAGCGGGAAAACATTCCTCGAGGCTACTGCCTACGACATACTGCCAGAGGGGATAATTATTACCGTCAATGTAAACGAACACCTGGGGTTGACCGGGATTGTAAACCTGGCCCAGTCCGATGGTCACATTGTTGTGAATTTCGTAACCCAGCGGCTCGTTACCGAGGGTGCGCATGGCAAAGCGTAAGGTGGGATAAGTACCTGCCGGATAGGCAAGGCGATAATAACCGCCATCTGAGGGATAGCCTTCGTCAATATCATTTGGTTCGGTGATGTACATGCCACGAACCGGGCTGCCATCGACGGCAACCGCTTTTCGCAATCCTTGAGTGCCGCTGTTTTTACCGGGATCGTCGCCGGCAAAAACCAGGTAGCCCATGGCATATTCCGAAGTGCCCTCCTCGCCGGAACCGACAGTATCCGGTAAAGTTTTTTGGGCTTCGAAGGCGCCGCTGCCGCTCTCTCTTGCTTGCAGCGTAAGCGTCCAGGGACCGAGATTATTGAGCATATCCGGTGTTGCCCGGTAGGGAACCAGAAAGCCGGTATCGTTGGAGGTTGCGGTAAATACCGGTAGGTCCGATAAATTATTATAATCTATAAAACTGCCAAGTTCTTCATTATAAACTTGCCCGAAAATATTACTGCCGTCTAAAAAGAAGAAGACCCGATAGTCGTATTTATTGCCGGGTGTTAAGTTGGAAAATTCGACATAGGCGGCCGAGGGGTAGCAGGTTTCGTCAGTGGCGTTCGCAATTTGCCAGGTGGGATAGTTATTCGCCTGAACATCAATCGTCTGGGCTGGCAGATGTTGCAGGAACAATGATAGTATACAAATGATTAGTGGTAATGCAGGATATCTTTTCATCTTTTATCCTTCCTTCAGCTCGGTACAAGGGCCGGAACAGCGACGGAAAACGGTCAATTCTGATAATCAGGATTTCTCAAACTTCAAGCGTAGTAACTTATCATCTTACCGCCAAAAATTTGTGAACTGAGTCAAAACCATTATCACTTGTGAAAACCATCAAACAGTGTGAACTTTGTCAAATATCGCTAAAAAACCGCAGAAATAGTGGCTTGCATGCGGCCGGTGTGATAGCGGTCACAAATTTTTACCGCTTTCCCGGCCGTAAATATGCCTGCGATTCTCTTCCTTCCCTTCTCCGTATTTTGAAAGACCGTTGAAAACCAAACGTTCCAGGTTTGCCTGAAAGCTATAAGTCTGCTATTTCCCCGTTGTGATGGCAGGCTTGTTTCGACAGATATTTTTCCTGAATTCGCCGATAATTTTCCGGGATATATTTGCTTGAAACACTACCAACTCCGTTTTATATTGAAAAGATCGACCGGATGTCCGGCTAAAAAACGGAACTCATTTGTATGCCCAAGATTAAAATTCTTTCCCCCCAAATCGCGAACAAAATTGCTGCTGGTGAGGTTGTCGAACGCCCGGCATCGGTGGTAAAAGAGTTGGTCGAGAATGCGATTGATGCCCGCGCAGATAAAATTACGGTGATTATTTCCCGCTCCGGAAAAGAATTAATTCAAGTGCTTGATAATGGTGTTGGCATGGCGGCGGATGACGCGGAATTGGCCCTGATGCGCCATGCCACCAGTAAGATTACCGTCGCAGAAGATCTGGAGCGCATCCTCTCTCTGGGATTTCGCGGGGAGGCACTACCGAGTATCGCCTCGGTGTCCCGAATCGAAATGAAAACCTGCCCGGAAGGCAGTAACCTGGGGACCCGGCTGGAAGTTGTCGGGGGGAGAATTGAGTCTCGGGAGAAAATTGCCTTTAAACAAGGCACTTCTATTGCTGTAAAAAACCTTTTTTATAATACGCCCGCCCGCCGCAACTTTTTGCGAACCGATGTTACGGAATTCAACCAAATCCTGAAAAATCTGCGTTGTTTTTTCCTTGCTTATCCGGAAATACATTTCATCCTTATCCACAATGGCGAAGAGCTATACAATCTTCCGGCGGAACCAATGGACGAGCGTATCGCCCGGGCGATGGGGAAGAAATACCATGATGGGTTGATCTATTTCCGGGAGGAGTTAAACGATATCGTGCTGGAAGGATACGTCTGTAAACCGGATCACACCCGCGGGAATAGTGCCAATCAATACATCTTTCTCAATCGCCGGGTTATCGTCAACCGCAGCCTCTCTCATGCCATCGTACAGGGATATGGCAACCTGATCGACCGCTCCCGTTATCCGCAGTACGTGATGAATTTGCATCTGCCTCCGAGTATGGTTGATGTAAATGTGCATCCGACGAAAATGGAGGTGCGCTTTACCAATGATCGGGTGATTTACCAGTTTTTCTTATCCGCGGTGCGCAAGGCGATTCAAAGTCAGCATGTGGTTCATGGATTTTCCCCGGGCAAGCAGGAAATCGACCAGCAGGCGATTCGCCAGCATTTTCGAGATGCCGGTAGCGGCTTTCAGGAAGTAAAATTTCCGAAACCAACGGATGCCCCGAAAGAGGCCGATAGCAGCAAGCCATTTACGCTCGAACCAAAACCGCCGGTGAGTGGCAGTGGGAAGATCAGCCGGAAATCCCAGGAAAGTTTTTCTTTTTCCGCTTTGCCTTCGAAACCTGCGGTGCCATCGGAAGAAAAACATCAGTGGGATGTGCCGGAGGATAGTGATGAAAACGCTCAGCCGAACCTTTGGCAGGTGCATAATCGCTACATCTTTTCCCAAATTAAAAGCGGCCTGGTGATCATCGATCAGAATGTTGCTCACCAACGTATTTTGTATGAGCAGTTGTTGAACACCCTGCAAGAGAATCGCACCATTCCCTCCCAGCAATTACTCTTTCCGCAGCAGTTGGAGCTGGCCCTGGAAGAATTTCTCATTTACGAAGATATTCGGGACTGGCTGAAAAAAATTGGCTTCAGTATTAACGAACTGAGCGGCCGCACCCTGGTGGTGGAGGCAATTCCGTCGAATGTGAAAGTGTCCAACGAAACGCGTATCTTGCTCGATATTATTGATTTTTACCAGGAAAATGATGGGATGAAGCTGAGTCCGGAAGAAAAGATCGCCGCGGCATTTTCCAGCAAAAATGCCATTAAAACCGGAGAAAAACTAAACCGGGACGAAATGCATGCGCTGGTGGATCAGCTCTTTAGCACGCGTGAGCCGTACTTTTCTCCCGGCGGGCGACCGGTGGTTATTACACTGGATATGGAAGAGTTGGAACGCAAATTTAAACGGCCGGCGAAGCTCTAATGTCTGCGCTGCCTCCCAACACTGCTTTGGTGCTGACTGGCCCCACCGGGATCGGAAAAACCGCGCTTTCCCGGGCACTTGCCGGAAAATATGATCTGGAAATCGTATCGGCGGATTCCCGCCAGATTTATCGTTATCTCAATATTGGCACTGCCAAACCGGGGCCGGAATTCCGCGCTGAGATTCCTCACCATTTTATCGACATGCTCGATCCCGACGAAGAATACACCGCCGGCCGCTATTGCAGCGATGCCCGGGCAACCATTCTGGAAATTCTCTCCCGGGGGAAGCTGCCCCTGGTTGTTGGCGGCTCCGGACTTTACATCCGGGCACTAACAGAAGGGTTCTTCAAGACCAACAAAAAAGAGCCGGAGCTGCGCCGCAGATTAACCCGCCGATTGGAAACAGAAGGCAGTCAACCGCTTTATGATGAATTGAAGCAGCTGGACCCGGAAGCTGCAGCGCGGGTGCATCCGAATAATGCCCATCGGGTGGTGCGGATGCTGGAAATGTGCCTGGCGGCGGGAGGAGCGATTAGCAAAATTCAGCAGGAAAATCCGGACCCGGCCCCTTTCCAGTCGGTGAAAATCTGCCTGAAAATGGAACGGCAGGCCCTCTACCGGCGTATTGAAGAACGGACGGACGAAATGTTTCGTAACGGTCTTCTTGATGAGGTGAAAGCAATTCTGGACCGGGGATACGATCCCGGATTGCAATCTTTAAATTCAGTTGGATATAAGGAAGTATTTTCATATCTAAGAAATGAGCTGGACCTTGCCGAATGTATTGCGCTGGTGAAACGTCATACCCGGCAATACGCGAAGCGGCAGGTTACCTGGTTCAAAACTGAGAAACACCTGCACTTTTTGGACAAGGCAGCACCGGAAGTTTTGCTGCCGCAAGTAGAAAAACTACTCCGGAATAAGCAACCTCAGTGACGAAACATCTATCTTCCGGTCTCAATAAGAAATGATGAAACAGGAATAAGAGATAGAAGAAAAATGGATAAAATTATCCGAAAAATAAGCGTTTGGTTGACTGTGCTGTGTATTAGCATGCCGCTAATGGCAAAATACAGTGTGGTAGAAACCCGCAAAGTGCCGATTCAACGGTTGATCGATAATCTGGAGAAAATGGCCAAAGAGACACCGGAAAACACCGCTGTCTGTCTTTCCCTCGGCCGCCTCTATGCCATGGCCTATGCCATTAAAGCCAACCGGGTAGAAGTAACAACCGGTGATAGCGCCATTTGGTATGGATATGAGCCAGATAATGTTCCGCATAATGATGTTACCCCACCGAAAAACGAAGTCGAATTAAAGCGTGCCTACAAGCATATCAAGG
This sequence comes from Calditrichia bacterium, assembly GCA_028284905.1. Taxonomy (GTDB): domain Bacteria; phylum Calditrichota; class Calditrichia; order RBG-13-44-9; family J075; genus JACKAP01. The sequence continues at coordinate 33,810 of JANQQU010000082.1, read as the reverse complement.
AAGCGCTGAAGTGGTATAAAAAAGCGATTAAGCTTGATCCGGATAACCTGGTCGTTCAGTTGGGATACGGCTGGTGCCTGGAGCAGGCCGGGAAAAAGAAGGATGCAAAGAAGGTATACCGGAAAGTTGCCGATGCCAGTTATACCCGGGAATCTACCGAAAAAGTGCCGGTACGTTTCGATAAACGCTCCCTTTCTGCGGAAGCGCATCGTTACCTGATTGCCATGCTGGATCCGAATCGCGATAAAAAAGAAATTGACCGGCTGCAGCAACGATTGAAATATATCAAAGACAATACCGATTACTGGATCACCCCGATTGCCATTCCGCTGGCAGACGATCTCTCTATCTCCGCTGTGCTGGACGATAGCAAAGCAGTCCCTTTTAACCTGGATGGACAGGGTGGCGAACAATACTGGAGCTGGATTTCCCCGCAGGCTGCCTGGCTGGTGTATGACGGCGATAATGATGGCGATATCCGTTCCGGGCGGGACCTTTTCGGCAACAGCACTTTCTGGCTGTTCTGGGAAAATGGTTACGAAGCGCTACAAGCCCTGGACGATAACGGCGATGCAATGCTACAAGGAAAAGAGCTGGAAGGGCTGGCGCTCTGGCGGGATGCCAATGCGAATGGCATTAGCGATGCGGGAGAAGTACTTCCGTTAAAAGAGTGGGGAATTCACGCTCTTTCCTGCGATTATCAGACCATCAATGTCGCCGGGCAAACCATGTGGCAAAGCAGCAACGGTGTTGTCTACGAAGACGGCCGCGTGCGCAACAGTTACGATCTTTTACTCCAACGACAGACCCCCGCAGTGGCAGATGAGCCTTTCCTGGCAGACTAATCACCCCTGCTGCTGCGCTTCTTAATGATTTTAAGCTGGATTTTATTATCTGGGTCCTTATATTCGTCCCTTCATCCTGATCTGCCCGGAAAGTGCGGGTTTTTTGGATTCAGGATGATTATTGATTTTGAAGAATGAAAGTAGATCGATATCATTATTCAATGATCTCTGGAAAGAAATAGCGCTGGATATATTATGAAAAAAGTGGTTTTTATCATCAACCCGATCTTCGGAATTAACCGCAAGCCTTCCCGGATTATTAACTGGATCGAGGAAAGCTGGAAAGATATGGATCTCGAATATGAGATCATAAAAACCGGCCATCGCGGGCATGGTATCGAACTGGCGAAAGAAGCTGCCAAGGGCGGAGCCGATATGGTTGTCGCCGTTGGGGGAGACGGCACTATTAACGAAGTCGGTCAAGGACTTATCGGCAGCAAGTCAGTATTAGGCGTTATTCCAGCTGGCTCTGGCAATGGTTTTGCCCGTAATATGAAAATCCCGCTAAACCAGCAGGAAGCGATTGAAGCGCTGAAAACACCGGTATTGCGTAAATTCGATGCCGGGAAAATCAACGAATTCTTCTTCTTCAATGTCGCCGGTGCTGGCGTCGATGCGACAATCAGCCACGCATTTGATAATTCCAAAATCCGCGGACCAGTACCGTATTTTCTGGTTGGGATTAAAGAATACTTCCGCTTTACTCCGGAGCAGTTGGAAATTGAAATGCCTGACCAAACCCTGCAACGCAACCCGGTGCTGCTCAGCTTTGCCAATTTGCCGGAATACGGCGTCAATGCGACCATCGCCCCCAATGCCAAACCGGATGATGGATTAGTTGACGTTTGTATCTTAAGCCCGATCAATATAGGAAAAGCATTGATTAGCCTGCCGAAATTTTTCTCCGGCCGTATCGACGAGGTCGCTGAAATGGAAATTTATCAAACCAAAAAAGTAGTCATCCACCGTGCCAGCGCCGGACCAATCCACACCGACGGCGATCCGCACGATACCACTGCCACCCTAACGGTAGAAATTCTGCCCCAGGCGCTTACCCTGGCGGTTCCGACTGAAAAAGAATTGGTCAGTGTTTGATCGAAAATTTTTCTCGTTCCCAAACTCCAGAGACTTTTTACACAGTCTCCGGAGTTTGGGAACGAGGATGTAAATTTTAGTTTGGGGGTGTAATCTAAAACCGCAATCGCGTCGTCAGACTAACGCTGGAGCGGGTATAATCGCCGGGCAAAAATGTGCCGTGGCTGATATAGGCAAGATTCAAATACCAGTATTTGAAATCCAGTCCGCCGCCGATTGCCAGCGACCGCCCGATTTTTCCCCCGACATTGATGCCAGCCCGCAGTGGAAGAAAGGGAATACCGGTATACTCGATGCCCGCCGCCACGCGCGGCCGTTTGGTGCCTCCCATATTATCATTGAGTCCCTGTTCGTATTGGGCGGTCAACAATAAATTCGGCGAGGTCTGATAAGCCAGTGCAAGGTCGATCACTACCGGCAGTTTCGTGGAAAACTCATTGGTGTTGAGCAAAGTATCCGTTTCTGTAACCAGGCTGTCGGTTAATTGATCGGGAAGGCTCAGTGAGTCTCCCTTTAAGGCATACAATCGGGTTTCCGGATCGGTGGTCCAGTTAATGTTGCTGACCGGATTCTGAATGGTTAACCCGACATTAAAGCGCTCGTTTACCGTTGTGACCATGCCGAAATCCAAGCCAAAACCGCTGCCGCCTTCTGCGCTCTGCACTTCGATTGCGCCATCCAGTTCGAAAAAGGGACGGTTATTCGCCAGGTCAAAGTCGGTAAGTGTTCCGCGAGATTCGATTACGTCTCCGAAAAAGAGACCGGAAATGTATTTGAAGGAAGCCCCAATTGCCAGAAAATCCAGCGTGCTGCCTTCTTCGAAGCGTATTGGATAGGCACCGCTAACGGTAATATCGATGCTGCCCCAGCCGTTTACATCGGAATCGCCTAAATCGTACACACGTCCTTCACCGGAATTGCCATTTAGAGGAATATCGAAAGCGGCCTTTGGCACATTTAATTTGCCAACGCTATTCCCGGTAAGGGAGATGCTGAAATTCGGGATATAGAAAGAGAGAGTGCTGGCCCGGGCGACACCGTCGCCGCGCAGTCCGCGCTCGGGAATTTTATTCAGAATATCTTCGATGTCCTGGCCGGAGAACAAGCGGCCGGAGGCAAAGTAGTTTTCATAATCATCTTTGTTGAAGCTATTGTTGCGAAAGCCGGCATTGACTCCCAACAGCGTGAACTCAAAGTTGAAATTCTTGCGCAGCGCCAGCCCGGCGGGATTCAGTCCCACATTTTCCAGTCCATAGGCAGCGGCACCATTGCTGTAAGCCATCGCTGCCGCCCGCGCGTCGATCGCCTGCTGGGCGCAAAGCGAAGCAGTCATTAACAGGATGATCAGTGTGGTATGTCTAAACAGGTTTATCATTGGTTTACTCACTTAATTTCGACGGTAATATTCAAATTAGGGTTACTGGTCTTCATCTTCGATTAAGATTCGAAAATCGACGGCGCCGATCATTTCGACATAATCGGAGTAGCGGAGCGTTATAAAGCCATTGGTGCCGTTAAGCGTTAACTGATAGGCAAACTTCAAGGGCGTCTGCTTAAAGAGCTGAATTTCCCGGCGGTTTAATGGTATCACAATCTCCGAGGACTCGACCCCGCTAACAAAACCGGAAACCGGATCGCTGGGCGCCGCGGCAACATCAATGCTTTTAATGATAACCTGACTGGTATCCTGGGGAGGATCAAAAAGATTCTGATCGTCGATATCCCGCGTAATTACAAAAGTAACTCTGCCACCTACCGGAATATGATTATTCAGCAGAAAAGTGAGTTGGCCGCTGAGGATATTATCTTCGGCAGCATCGGCGAGGATATCGCTGATATCATCCTCGTCAATAAATTCCGGATCGCTTTCGAAGCTTGTTGCGGTATTTAACTGCACTTTGAGTGGTGTGTCAATTCGATAGTCGGCGTTAATTTTATCTCCACGATTGAGCGTTGCATCGCCGGAAAGAATGACCTCTCCGGAAAAAGTAAAGGAGGTTGGCAGAATGCTTAGCAGGTTTGCCATTTCCGGTCCTTCGACAACCACTTCCGTCGCATTGCCACCGCTGAAAACCGGTTCGTTTATGGCTACCGTGGCGGAGTCCGTTACGGATCCATTCTCTTCGCGATAGGCTTTTACCGTTATGTTTGCAACAAGGTTTTCGATCTGAACATCACTGAGAATATTCAGTCTCAATATCGCATTGCTCAAGCTGATGTCGCCGTCAAAATTGCCGTAGTCGATATCGGTGTCTTCACTAAACGATTCGATCTCAACAGTATCGGCAGCAATAAATCCGGAGAATGAGCGCAGGAAAAGACTATCCGAGGTGATCGCAATGTTAACCTGGTCAGTGCTGCGAATGCTGACGAGTTGATTGCCGGTATCGAAAGTTTGTCCCTCGAAAAGTAGCGTGAGGCTGTCGATGAGTGCGCCGGGATTGTCCGGGTCGCGAATCTCATGCTCGTTGCCATTAAAATCAAGACTGACCTGGGAAGTGCTGTTGGCAGGAACATTAACGGTTTGGGTAAAAGTATCCTGAGCGGCACTGGTTACCGCCGGGACCTTTATGGTGACGTTGGTACCGACCGGCAGGGTATTATCCAGGTCTATGAGAATCGCGCCACCATCAATAATTGCACTGCGCAGACGGTTCTCATCATCGTAGCCGATGCGAACCTCTTCGTCAAAATCCTGGCCATCCAACCGGGCGATGACTTCATCTGCTTCTATATCAATGAACTCGATACCAACCTTAAAGCCGCTGTTGAAATAGATCGACGAGGTTAGCGGATTGATTGTCGTTGCCTGCACCGGCACGGTGTATTGAAACCGGAACGGCGAAACCAGCCACTGGTTATCGATATTCGCTTCTGCAGAAGCACTGGCGCCGGGTGCTATCGGTGCGGTAAAAGTCAGGTCAAATTCTTCCGGAAAATTTGGGTCCAGATTAACGACTTTAACGACTAAATCCGGTCCAAGCGTCATCGGCAAATCATTGGTCACGGTCAGGCGAATAATGCCCTGGGTAATATGTAGTTGTTGAAATTCGCTGCTCTCGAGATCCGTTTCCTGATCGAGAATGGTAATCGCCGGCACAGTGACCGACTGGCCGATCTGAGTACTGTCGACCAGACCAGCAGTTAATTCGGCGAAAGTAATATTTGGTGTTTCCAGCGGGCCAAGAGAAATCGAGAGCGTGCCTAATTCTGCTGAACGGGAAGTATTATCCGGTGCCAAACTGAGGTCGGCTGCGCTGAATTCTTCCAGCTCGGCGGTATCCGCCAACGAGAAGAAAAGCACGGAATCCTGGCCATCATAATTCTGAAAGGTAATAGATGCAGTTGAGTCTGCATCAATAATTTCTTTGCCGACAAGAATTCTATCTACCTGGAAAGGCAGCCGGAAGCTGGTTTCCCAGGATGGCAGTAGCGGTTCTTTAATGTTACATGCGAACCCGCCCAGCAGCATCAGCAAAATGAAAAAAGTAAAGATATGCTTTTGAACAGTCATGCAGGTGTCCTTTGCGTAAAGTCGTGAAAAATACATTTATATAATATACCGGGAACAGTCGGTTCAACCCCATGGGGTCTAATATATGCAAACGAACGGCCAATCGAAAACTTTAGGGGGAAAATAAAATATTCGCAGAATAGATGCCCGCTAGCGAATAATTACGAATTTTGCTAAAATAACCGGAAATCGTCAAAAATTAACGATTTATTGCTAAAGTACAGTATAGATCGAATCCATTAATATGTCGTTGAATTATCATTTAATCATCCGTCTATAATACCCCGGGAAAGGAACGAGAATGAAATTGGAAAGTTTAAAAGACCGTTCAATAATGTATTTGGTAATTGGTTGCCTGATGGTTGTTGTCGGTTTTAATGCCGGGACTGAATTGCCAGTTTTGAAAGCAGGCGCGTTTATCGTCGCAGCAATCAATTTTGTTTTAGTAGCGGTTGAATTGAAAAAGAAACCCATTCTTTAATGGGGATTATGCTTTCGAAGCTCAATAAAAATTCTCCGGGGGACGGCCACTGGAGATTTTTGCATCGCGAAAAATTTTCCTAAACGGGAAAAATATTCACATTAGATCAGGGGAAGCAACGGCTCAGGTTTGCGGCTGGTGCTCCTTGCGCAGTAAATCGAAAACGGTTTTCACCGGATTGAACGTAATGATCGGTACCTCAACAAAAATCGTTATCCAGTTTGCCATGGCACCGTTCCAGAGGCCAGGGAGTTCCAGCGCTTTCAGGTCTTTTCCGTTATAAGATTTGTGGGAAATAAAACCGCTATCGGGATCGCGAAATTTCAGCAGATCGAAGCAATTGCCACGAAAGTCGCGAACACCACAAACCAGGTCTACCGGATTGAAGTGGGTGGCGGAAGTGAGGATCGCCTTTTGTGCCGGATCGGCTGTGTCGATTTGGGAAGTTTCCACGATCTGCAGGGACATGTTTTCGGGATCATCTCCGACCCAAAAAGGACCTCCACCGGGCTCGCCTTCATTTTTCACCATACCACAAATTCGAATGGGACGATTCAGTTGCTGGAAAAGGAATGCTTGCAACGTATCGCCACCTGCATTGCGGGTGTTTGCCGGAATGCGGACATTGAGTTTTTGCTCGGCAAAGTCGGCAATCTCGCTAAGCCGGGTGGCAGCAACGCTGTTGTTTTCCAGCTCCGACAGGTATTGAAAACAGGCCGACTGTAATTCGATCAGGTAACCGCCAATCGCTTTCTTGTAACGAATCGTTGTTTCTCTCAGCTCGTCCGGTACCAGGTTATCGATATTTTTTACAAAAATAATATCGCCCTGTAAATCATTGAGATTATCGAGGAGAGCGCCATGACCGGCCGGTCGGAAGATTAACTTCCCGGATCGATCGCGGAACGGGGTATTGTCCATGTTGACCGCGATGGTATCGGTTTGCGGTTTCTGAAAAGAATGGGAAATCTTGAATTGTGTGTTATCCGCTTCATATTGCTGGCGTGTCGCCTGAATAAGGCTGAGGAAACCGGCTTCATGTTCCGGTGAAATCGTGAAATGGATGGTCGCATCCCCGGAGGCCTGGCGAACATAGGCAGTTGCCTCCATCAGGTGTTCTTCCAGGGCAGTGCGGCTGCCGGTCGGGTAACGATGGAATTTGAGCATTGCTTTCGGCAGGCGGGCATAATCCAATCCATCCGTACCTAAAATCGCTTGTAAAATCGGACGATATTGTTTGTCGGCAATCAGGGCGTCCAGCGATTGACCGGACGATTCAAAGTGCTTTTTTAAATCCGGATAGAAGGCAAACCTGGGAAGCTCAGCCAGTAGGGTGTCGATCTTTTCCGGCAATTGACCATTGGTTTCCGGTTGTTCCAATGCGGCCAGCAAAAGTTTGAACATGCGGGTAGCAGCGCCGGAGGCTGGTACAAATTTCATGAAACGGCCATCTTCAGCGGCCTGCTGATGAACATCGGTTAATCGATCGATATCGGCATCGTCCAGGCGAACAATGCCATCTCCGATAATGCACGATTTTTGTAATTTTGCCGGGGGGATGCCATTTCGAAAAATACTAATCTGGCGCTGAACCTCTGCTTCCGTAATCCCTTTCTCACTCATCAACTGTCGATCCGCTTCCGTAAGCCGCAATGCATCTGTCATCTTTCAATCCTTTATTTCTATACCCAGGAGGGTCGCATCATCCTTTAATCTTGTTGCCTGGGACCATTCATTTACCTCCTGAATCAGCGTTTCCAGACTGCCTTCGATACTTTCATCTCGGCACTTCATTAGCACTTCTTCCATGCGCGGTATACTAAAAAGTTCTCGTTTCGGATTTTCCGCTTCCGGGATGCCATCGGAATAAACATACAGGCGATCACCGGGGTGTAGTTGCATCCGTTGAACTTCGTAATGATTCTCTTCGAGAAAACCAATCGGTAAACTGGGGGCGCTAATAAACATTGGCTCACTGCTGCCGGCGGGGAGGTAGATCATCCCGGGATGCCCCGCGGTGACGTAGGAAAGGCTATGTGTTTCGGTGTTAAGAATGCCATAAAGCATAGTAAAAAACTGGCCGTTTTCATTATCAATTTGAAAGCGTTTGTTGAGCTGATCGGCAACCTTTTCCGGAGAAGTGATGGTAAACCCCTGAGCATTATCGCTGGGAGTTTTCAGAAGAGAAGCATCATCAATAACCGGGGAGAGCATTCGGCTGAGCGTCACCGCCATTAATGCTGCCGGCACCCCATGCCCACTAACATCGAGCACGTAAAAACCAAGATGCTGATCATCCAGCCGGAAGATGTTCAGGATATCGCCGGCCAGCTCCTCACAGGGGATAAATTGCCAGGCCATGCAAACATTATCTCTGGACAGTGTTTGTTCCGGTGGCAGCAGGGAGTTTTGAATTTGAGCGGCAGCATGTAAATCCACGGTCATTTTTTCGTTTGCAGCGGCCAATTCAGTATTTCTCTGGGATAGGTTTTCTTCCAGTTCAATGATCCGTTCGCCAGCTCTCAGGCGTACCCGCAGCTCGCCATTGTCAAACGGTTTGGATACAAAATCATCAGCGCCGGCTTCCATGCCGTCTACGAGATCTTCCTTTTCGGATTTCGCTGTTAACATCAGGATGTAGACGTAACCATAATCCGCTTCCTGTTGATGCTGGCGAATCTTCTGCACCAGTGAAATACCGTCCATTTCAGGCATTTCCCAGTCTGTAATGACCATAGAATAACGATCCCGGCGAAACGCTTCGAAAGCTTCGATACCGTCCCGGGTGGAAATAACCTCGTAATTCCATTTCTCCAGAATACGCTGAAGTTTGACCCTGCTGACGCTTTCGTCTTCAGCAATTAAAATTTTCATGCTTCCGCAGTTCTCCTAAATCTGGCGATGAATAAAATAATAAATATATATAATTCATGAATGCTGACGCGTGTTGCCTCGTCAATATTCGGCGCAGAAAAATCTAGTTGCGGTACCCAATCCCTGTGGTCATAATTTACGTCGGAAGTTCAATTCGAGTTCTGTTTGATTTGGAATCTACGTGATAATTGGAAAAGATGCAAGGCTAAGGTGAAAGCCTCTGTTTTTTCCAGCGATTATCTTCCCGAACGTAAACAATTCTATCATGCAAACGGTTTTCCTGACCTTGCCAAAATTCTATTTTTTCCGGGCGCAGCAAGTAGCCGCCCCAATCTTCCGGTAATGGCACATCCTTGCCGTCATATTCTTTGGCAAGCGTTTCGCAACGCTCCCGTAAAGTTTCCCGGTCAGCAATTTCCCTGCTTTGCCGGGAGGCTAATGCGCCGATTCGGCTCATAAATGGGCGGGTGCGAAAATAGCTGCCGGAAACTTCCCGGGGTACTTTTGCCACGCTGCCTTCTATCCGTACCTGGCGATGCAGCTCGTGCCAGTAAAACATTAATGCCGCAACAGGGTTCTCCTGAATTTGTTGTCCTTTGTTGCTGCCATAATTGGTGTAAAATGTAAAGCCATCGGCGTCGACATCTTTTAATAATACCATTCGTAAGGAAGGCACACCATTGCGGTCGGCTGTCGCTAATGCCATCGCATTTGCCTGTGGGCAGGGAAAATTGACCGCTTCCTGGAACCATTGATCGAACTGCAGCAGTGGGTCATCATTTAAATCTGCAGCGATTAATTGCGGTGCCCGGTATTCTTCCCGCAGGTTCTTGAAAAATCGTTGATCATCATTGGTCATAAAATTATCTCAACTGTTAAGTTACGCTAATTATCTTGCTTAATAGTTAATCGTAACTTATGATGTTTGATACCGATATTCAACTGATGATGCGCATTAGAAAATATCCGGGCATTGCCATTGTTTACTTTGATATTAAAAGTCGACGAAAAGTCGCTTCAGGCGAGGAGAAATATATGGCGGAAAAAGAATGAAACTTGTGGCGAATGAACCAAATCTTTAAATCATGAAATGAAATTTGAGGGTGTCGATGGCGCTATTGGCATATATCAGTTTTAGCTTCAAAAATTACCTCCGCCAGCATCGCTATTTGCGGGAATTGATCGCAGTGGTGGTCTTTTCGATTTTCTTCGGTGGTTTTCTGACAACCGATCATTTGCAGGACAATATCTGGATGGTTTTCACGGTTTTTGCGATTATCCTCAATTTATTGACCGCGCCCTCTCTCTTTTTTCTGGAAAGTGGTAATGAGCTGCATTTTTTGCTGGCAAAGCCGGATGGCCGCCGCCGGCTGTTTTTGTCAAAAATCATCGTTATTATTTTAATTGACTTCTTTTGGGTGCTCGCCTTTGCCGTGCTTTATGGGCTGCGCTTTATGGTGGTTTCCTACTTTTACCTGCTGCCCTTGCGAATGGGGTTTATCACTATGGTACTTTGTTTGTCCACTATGTTACTCAGTTTTGCTTTTACTTATCATCCGCGGTTAAGCTGGCTGATTTTCATCCTGCTTATCTTCGGAAATATTACCCACAAAACACCATTGCTTTCCCTGGAAGGTATCAGTGATTTACCCAATTTGCTCATCTTCCTTTTACCACCCTTTTTTGAACTAAATGCGGTTTCCATTTCTTTGGATATTTCCGGTTATAATTTGTTATTCATTCTGCTGGCAGTTATTCAGATGGGCGTTTTTTATTTTTTATCCCGGCAGCGAATGATGAAAAAAGATTTGTTGTAGAAAGTTGGATGGTTATTCTTCGGGGATAGCAGAATGTAGCGTCATCTGCCCATTTCGATAAATCAGCAATGGTAACTTGCTGCTGATGTGCAGGTCGATGCGATTAACTTCCCGCCGGGCGTCCAGGCTGCTAATTGTAATGTCATAATACTGCGTATTTACTTGCTGGCCCCTTTTGATATTCCCCCGATTAATATAAAGTATGCTGTCGTTGGGAAAAGTAAAAAAGGAGCTGCTGTTTTCCAGTGAAAGCATGAATCGCCGTGGAGATTGTTCTTCAATAACCAGGGCATTGGTGTCTGCTGCTGCTTGCCAGGAAATAAAAGCAATCGGATGAAAATATACCGGCTGATGATAATCATGATCATCGGCGAGGCGATGGCGGATAAAACCGCCCAGACCATAATTCATAATCGGCACTTCTTCTATTTCCGCATTGATGTTAAGAATCAGGCAACTATCCAGGGAAGCTTCCGCAATCGTTTCTGCAATGGCGCCGGACTGCTGCCGGGCCATCTCTCCCGATTTTAGCCAGCGTTGTTGTTCCGTCATCAGGAAGTATCCATAAATTCCGGAAATTATCAGTAACACCACTACTGCGCCGGATATTTTTCCCAGCGAGAAACGCCTGGTTTCCCACAAACGATTCAACAAGAAGGCCAGTGCCAGGCAAAAGCCTACGGATGGAATGTAAAGATACCAGCGCATCAGCAGGCGCAACACCGGCAGGAGGCTGATAAATACGAATGCCGTAAAAAACAGCAGCGAGGGAGAGCGATAGATCCAGCGTAACGCAATCCCGAATATTGCCAAAGCGCCCACTGCGAGAATGATAAATGCCAGGGGATTGGCCTTCAGAAAACCGGCAATCGCTACATGGCCTCCCGGAATAACCAATAATCCGCAATAAGCTGCCAGGTTTTTCACCAGCGGGAGAATTCCATTAAACTGATGATCCTTGTTCGCCAGCGCAGTCTCCGGAGAAAAGAGAAAACGTAATAGCAGGAAGGCGATAGCAATTAGCAGAAAAGGGAGTGCAGCTTTCAGGGAATTCGCTATGCGTGTCCGCCAGTTCCCCTGGGTAAAAATGATTACGTAAACGATTAGCACGATCGGCAGGCTGAAGGCCATTTCTTTCGTCAACAGGGCCAGGATGAAAGATACCAGCATTCCGAGATAGAGAATTGGCCACGGATTCTTCCGATACCACAGGAAACTGACAAGGCTGACCAGGTAAAATAATGCGCAGAGTGTGTCGGTTCTTCCGGAAATCCAGAATATCGGTAAACTGTGAATCGGATGAAGCAGGAACAACAAAGCAGCGGCAAAGGCAAAAAACCTTTCAGCAATAAAATGAACCGCAAGAGCATACACTAAGAATGTTACCAGGGTATGCAGTATCAGATTGGTAAGGTGATAACCAAATGGCGTCATTCCCCATATCTGATAATCCAAAACTAGGGATAAGATCGCCATCGGCCGAAAATAGTGATGGCTGAAATTCTGGAGATTATCGACGGCATTAAGAATATGGCTGGCATTGTCGTTGACAAAATAGATCATCAGCGAGGGATAAAAGAAGAGCAGACCAAGTACGGCCAACAAGGAAAGGTCTGTTTTATATTGACGAGGCGACATATTCATTCCGGTGATAGGTAAAGAAATTATCTATTAAAATCTGCTAAGCACTATTGCTGACTATATGACTATCAACGATACCTCTCTTTTACAAGGCAGGATGAATTGTAAATAATTCCTGTGAATCGTCCAATATAAAAGTATTCTTAATTTCTATAAAAAGGCATTGTCAATTCCCCAATTGCGTGGGGGAAATCCCCCAAATTAAACGCAATAGTGTGTTTTACAACCAATTTTTACCTTGTGAACATTTCCATATCGATATGTTGGGTTATGTTTTGTTTGTCTTCTAAGGTGTTGTTTAACAACGGTTTGTTTCGATGCTTGTGGGGGTTGGTGTCGTTTGTTGGATTGTGGGTGTGGGGTTTGGCACGGCAGTTGGAACAAGAAAAGTGTCGAAAGACTTGTGTTTTAAGTTTTAAAATGAGAATTTTGTAATACAAATCACATAATCTAATTATCTAGGAGATTTTTCAATGAGTAAACGGTACGCAATTTCTAGTTTAGTAGTTGCATTACTGGTGTTGATGACGGTTTCGGCAATGGCGCAGTTCCGTGCTCGTAATTTGGGTGGTGGGATGCAGTTTGGTCGTTCTTATGGTAACGCTGAAGGCAGCTGGGGAGACCCCGCACTAAGTTTTCGGGCATATATGCGGCATAGTTTAAGTAATGCAATCGAAGCTGAAGCAAGCGCCGGAGTTTTTTCCCGCATTGCCAGTGAAGATAATTATGAATCCGATTTAACCCCGTTAAGTGGTCGTTTGTTATATCGCCTTTTTACCGCGGAAACCTGGAGTCCTTATCTCTATGGTGGTATCGGCGCTTTGCATTATGATGTGAAGGAGTTGCCGGCAAATGCAACAGCTGGTGTGGAAACTAAAGGCTGGACCGCCTATGTACCTTTTGGTGCCGGTATGCAGTTCAAAGTTTCTGAGAATACTTCTTTCGAAGCAAGTGGTGGTTACAATTACGCCTTTAGTGACGATCTGAATGCTGTTCAGGACGGTGGCGATGATGGTTTCCTGACAATCACCGCTGGTTTTACCATGACTGGTTTTGACTGGAATGCAGATCCCGACGGCGACGGATTAACGAATCGTCAGGAAAAAGAATTAGGTACCGATCGTAATGTCGCTGATACCGACGGCGATGGCCTGAATGATGGTGAAGAAGTTCATCAGTATCAGACCCAGCCGCTGGCAGCCGATACTGACGGTGATGGCCTCAACGATGGTGCGGAAGTAAATGAGCACAAAACGAAGCCGACTGCTGCAGACAGCGACGGTGAAGGCCTGAATGATTATGACGAAGTAATGACTTACGCGACCAACGCAATGGCTGTAGACAGCGATGGCGATGGCCTCAATGATAAAGAAGAGTTGATGTCTCACAAAACTGACCCACTGAAGAAAGACACCGACGGCGATGGCCTCAGTGATGGCGTAGAAGTTAACGACAGCAAAACCAAGCCGCTGGTTGCCGACACTGATGGCGACAACCTTAGCGATGGCGACGAAGTACTGCGTCATAACACCAATCCGCTGGATAAAGACAGTGACGACGGCAGTGTAGAAGATGGTGTAGAAGTTGCCCGTGGCACTAACCCGATGAAAAAGAGCGACGACGTTGTGCTGGAAGTGAAAAAAGTTGGTGCGAAAATTGTTCTTGACGGTATCGTGTTCGCAACTGGCAAAGCAGACATTACCGAGCAGTCCGAAGAAATTCTCCAGAAAGCGTATAACACGCTGGTAGCCTATCCGGACATGTCTGTAGAAATCCAGGGTTACACCGACAATACCGGTAGCCGCCGTGGAAACATGAGACTGTCTGAAAGAAGAGCACTGGCTGTAAAGAACTATCTGGTAGAGAAGGGCGTTGACGCCAGCCGGATTAGTTCGAAAGGTCTTGGTCCGGCAAATCCGATCGCAACCAACGATACTGCCGAAGGTCGCCAGAAGAACAGAAGAATTGAATTTGTTCGCACGAAGTAAATAAGATTTGAAGCGAACCTTTGTTGTGCCCTTTGTAAACAGGGATATTTATTGAGGGCACATGCAAAGGAGATAATAGAAGAGTATTAAAAAGGCGGAATCGCTTGCGTAACAACTGAGGTGTGGTGGCTTCTAACGATACGCTGATCTCCGCCAAAATTTCGGCGAAACCAAAATCCTTAGGAGGTGTGGTGGCTTCTAAACGGATGACGGTTTCGCCGTTTTTTATTTTCCTCAAACTTCCCTGCTAACTGGCCGCTTACCAGAAGCCATCCCGACAGTATTTGCTCGCCTGAGAATTAACCTGGAATTTACAAGTGATTACCTTTATAGCTAAAAGTACCGAATGGCCTTGTATATTTGGAATAAAAGTCGGAATTTCACCGCACGTGCAAGTTAATTATCTGAGGAGAGTTGTAATGTGTAAACGGTATGCAATTTCGGGTTTACTGGTTGCATTAATGATATTGATGACGACTTCGGTGATAGCGCAGTTCCGTGCGCAAAACTTAGGCGGCGGTATGCAGTTTGGCCGTGCTTATGGTAATGCGGAAGGTAGTTGGGGAGATCCCGCGCTCAGCTTCCGGGCATACTTGCGGCAAAGCTGGAATGAAAAACTGGAAACGGAAATTAGTGCTGGTATTTTCTCTCGGATTGCCAGCGAGGATGTTTATGAAACTGAGTTGGCCCCGATAAGCGGGCGCCTCTTATATCGTTATATTACCTCGGACGCCTGGAGTTCTTACCTCTATGGTGGCCTTGGTGCGCTGCATTATTATGTTAAGGAGTTACCGGTAAATGCAACCGCAGGGATAGAAAACAAAGGGTGGACTGCTTATGTACCTTTTGGGGCTGGCGTTCAGTTCAAAATTTCTGATTTCACTTCTTTTGAAGTCAGTGGTGGATATAATTACGCTCTGAGCGATAATTTGGATGGCGTTCAGGATGGCGGCGATGATGGCTTCCTGACCCTTACTGCCGGGCTTACCATGGCTGGTTACGACTGGCTGTCCGACCCGGATAATTGTGGTTTAACCAATGCCGAGGAGAAAGAACTTGGCACTGATCCGAACGTTGCCGATACCGATGGCGATGGCTTGAAAGACGGGGAAGAAGTTCATCAATATCAAACCCAGCCGCTGGTTGCCGATACCGATGGCGATGGCTTGAAAGACGGGGAAGAAGTTCATGAGCACAAGACGAAACCAACCGCTGCTGATAGTGATGAAGACGGTCTGAATGATAAAGATGAAATTATGACCCACGGGACCGATGCAATGGCTGCCGATAGCGACGGCGATGGCTTGAGTGACGGCGAAGAAATTATGACCCACAAGTCTAACCCCCTAGCTTCCGATAGTGACAACGATGGCCTCAGTGATAGCGTGGAACTGAACGAAAGCAAAACCAAGCTATTAGTTGTCGATACTGATGGCGATAATCTCAGTGATGGCGACGAAGTATTACGCTACAATACGAATCCATTGAGCAAAGACAGCGATGGCGGCACTGTTGAAGACGGTGTGGAAATAGCCCGTGGTACGGACCCGTTGGACAAAAGTGATGATATTTTTGAGGAAATTGAGGAAGTTGGCGCGGCAATCGTTCTCGAAGGTATTAGTTTTGAATTAGGTAAGGCGGAAATTACTGCCGAGTCGGAAGAAGTGCTGACGAAAGTGTATAACACCCTGATCGCTTATCCGGATATGTCTGTGGAAATTCGCGGTTATACTGATAATACCGGCCCCCGGGTTTTTAACGTTCACCTCTCAAAATTGCGGGCAACTGCCGTTAAGGATTATCTGGTCGGTAAAGGTATTGATGCTAACCGGATTGAAGCGAAAGGGCTTGGTCCGGACAATCCAATCGCCACGAATGATACAATCGATGGACGCCGAAAAAATAGACGAATTGAATTTGTCCGCACAAAGTAAATAAGATTTTTGGATATTTTCTAAGCCTCTGTGAATAGTAATATTTATGGGGGCATTTGCCGAGGAGATGGTATTACAATACTCAAGGCGGAATCGTATCTCTAATATTCGAAGTTTTTTTCCGCCACAACCGTTGATTACCATCAATTTTCGGCGAAACCAAAATCCTTAGGAGGTGTGGTGGCTTCTAAACGGACGACGGTTTCGCCGCTTTAATTTTCCTCAGGTCAGCTTAACTACCGGGTATTCCCGATGCGTCCACTCGCCACTTAGCAAATCCTTAACAGAAATGGTTAACCGTTTATTCCGATCGATTTGAAAAGTAACCTCAAATCTTTCTTCCCCCGCTTTCGCCGGGGGATTTGCGTTTAGGAAGGTCGGATTCTTTTCGTTCATCCAAAAATATTGCCGTTTTTCTTTTTGATCAGCGCTAACCGGCATGAGGCGGGCGGCACCGCCGGGATCGAATACCAGTTCCAGGCTGTTGCTGCTTTGCTGGGCAGGCTTGTCTGCGATCTCGAAAATCGCCAGTCCCAGCTGACCTTGCTGATCGTATGCGGCTTTAATATTGAAACGGCTAACCGGCTGTTCAGAGGGATATGGGGTGCCCCGGGGAACCAGTACCTTATAATCGTACTGATGGGTATTGCTGTTGATATAGCGAATCGCGTAAGTGTGTTGAATATGATCGTAAAAATCCACCCCGGCGGCAAAAGCAGCGGCCCCGCAGGCGACTGCATCCAACGGGCGATTGAGCAATACCCGCTCTTTTCCGAAGATTCGCCGAAGCATTTTTTGAATGCTGGGAATATAGCTGCTGCCCCCAACCATTAGCACCGTCTGGATACTTTCCTCGTCATAGCCGCGTTCCCGGGCAGCATTGATCGCCCGGCGAATGGTCTGATCGATCATGGAAAATGCGTTGTTATCTTCAAGGATGTCTTCGAAGTCGTCCCTTTTAAATTCCGCAGTAATCGCCCGCCCGCTATCAGGATCGACAGCACTTAATCCGGCCGCCTCCTGAAATGACAAACGCTCCTTCAATGCTTCGCATTCCACCAGTAAGAGATTACTGATATTATGAATTGCCGGATCGTCAATGCTGTAATTGTTTTGTTTTAATACGGCTTGAAATAACCATTGATCGAGAGTAATGCCACCAAGATCCAGACCGGCTTTTCCCAATACCCGGCAGCGCCGCCCCGCCTGGGCAGATTCCTTCTCTTCGATAAGGACAACGGCAATGTCCAGAGTGCCACCACCAAAATCGAATATCAGGTAAACGTCGCCGGGCTGGATGTGGGTGCCGTATCCCAGCGCGGCTGCAGATGGCTCGTCGATCAGTCGCATCCGGGGCATGCCGGAACTATCAGCAACGCCGCTCAGCCAACTCTCAAAATGTTCAAACGCTTCTACCGGTACGGTAAAAACAACTTCTTCATCCTGAAGATTCAATTGGTTCGCGGTCGCCAGCAAAACGTTGCTGAGGAAAGTGCTGCCGGCATCAAAGTGAGAGATCGATTGGCCATGACAATTGATCCGAACCGGACTGCGATTACCAATATGGCGTTTCATCGCCCGGAAAGTGGTCTTAGCGTGATAGCGTTGTTGCTGGATAACCTGCTGCCCTATCCATTGCTGATCGTTTGGGGCATAATGTATCAGGGAAGGGATGATCGCAAGTTCAGATGCCGGCAGCGTTAATTCCCGCCCATATTCGGAGAGGAAGAATGTTTTTC
Source organism: Calditrichia bacterium (assembly GCA_028284905.1). Taxonomy (GTDB): domain Bacteria; phylum Calditrichota; class Calditrichia; order RBG-13-44-9; family J075; genus JACKAP01. Next base: position 15,882 of record JANQQU010000082.1, on the reverse strand, counting down.
CTTGTTCTGCGGCGGCATCCCAAACCGCTACAACCGTGTTTGATGTGCCAAAATCGATGGCAATGCGTCCGGCCATTATTATTGTTCCTTTGGCTGGACTAAGGCTTTGCGAATAATTATTTCATCCTGAAAAACAGCCGGAAAACGAATGATAACAGCATCTCCGGGGGCAATCGATACCTGGCTGCTCAACGGCGTATGATGTTCTGGATTGTAAACCGTTTCCGTACCGACGGATTGATCGACCTGTAAACCTGCGCTGCGGAAAATTGCGACCAGCCGATTGGCAACAGCGAAAATATCCTTTGCAGCTACTGTCTTGCCGGCATCAAGAAGATGGCTCTGGGTCATTAACTGGCTGACCGGCCCGGCAGCTTCTTTTAATAATTGGGACTGGTATCGGGATGTTGCCGCATTTGCTGCATCCTGCTCGAGTTTTTCGGCAGCCGCAAGTTGTGCCTTTAATTCCCGGATCAGTGTTTCCTGCTCTGCCAGGGTGAGGCGCAAGGACTGCTTTTCACTATCTGCAAGATTGCTTTCCGGCGCGGCTGGCGCTGAGGAGTTGCCAAATAGATTGCGTAGTAATTTCAGCATAGATCTTCTTGTCGAGATTAACGGAATTATTTATTAGGAGACGAAGCTAAAAAGTTTGGTTCTATAACATATTTTGTGATTCAGTATTATTTGTAGCACTGCTTCTGTAACCCCTTCAGGGTTTGTAAAAATTATCTCTAACCGTGGGGCGCGAAAAAACAACGCCCCACGGTTGAGGTCTGTAACGCCTTTGGCGTATTATTACCGCAAAGCCCCGAAGGGAGAGCCGGTTACAGGTTTTAACCCTGGGCTGATAGTTTTTTCAGCCCAGGGTTAAAACCCCCAAATAAACTTTACCCTGAAGGGGTTGCAGATTTTTTCATCTTAAATATTGCCAGTAAATACATTTTCAGTGCGATACATTTAGTTTAACATTCTCTATCTGGAAAACAAAATGCTATCCAAAGACTTCACAATTCAGGATTCTGTAAATGCTGACGATTATAATATTGATGAAGAAATTTATAGATAAAAATGCCTTTTGCAGGCGCTGTTCTAAAAAGGGGTTTCAGGAGATTTAAACTTTTTATGAATCGTTTCTGATAAAATTTGATTTATCTGACGAACAGTTTTTGGGCAATTGTTTTATTATGGCCGGAGCGAATGGAAAACGCCAGACAAGAAACATGGAGGTTATTTTGCCTAGGAATATGGAAAAATCCTATCTGCCGGAAATTTTGATAGCGCACGTCGTCGGCGGTGTTATCGCATTTCTGGTCTGGGTAATCTTTTTACTGATTTAAGTATGATGAAATAAGACATTAAGTCGTTTTTAAGAATTAAGCTTTCGCAATTTTGAATATACCAGGCTGTTATTTTCTGATAGCAGCCTGCTGACTTTACGCCTGCCAGTCTTTCTGCAATATTGCCCGGATCACCACATCTTCATAAACACCCCACTTTTGAACGCGCTGGCGAAGAATCCCTTCCTGGCGAAAGCCGCATTTTTCCAGCAAGCGGCCCGAGGCAGGGTTCCGCACCATATGATAGGCATAGATACGATTCAGCTGCAGCTCTTCGAAAGCATACTTCAGCACTTCATAGGTGGCTTCCGTACCGATCCCTTTTCCCCACCAGTTCACTGCAATCCAGAAAGTAATCTCGGCCAGCGAATGTTCTACGTCGATATCCCGTAAACCGATGGCGCCGGTTAGTTCTCCAGTGCTGGCGAAGTCGATCGCCCAATGCGTGGCCAACTGCGCATCAATGTCGGCAGAAACGCTGCGAATCCACTCTTCTACCCAATAGATTGGATAAGGATGTGGTATCGAAATCGTGGTATCGGCAATCTCCCGCTGCCCGGCCAAGCGGCTAATTTCCGCAGCGTCATTTATTTGCAACGGGCGCAGTCGCAGGCGGGATGTTTGTAAAGTAACCGGCGATCTTTCCAGCATTACTCCATTCCTTATTCAATACTTTCAATCATAGTCAGCTCAATATCGTGAATGACGGACATGATACCAGCCTCACTGTCATACATCAGCATACCGCGCATCTCCTGAAAATAATCATTGATGGCTTCCCGGAGCAGCGGTTTGTTTGCTTCCTTAGTTTGCTCATGATCCCAGTAATCCCAAATCATAATACCGATAGCGATAATCGGACCGAGGAAGCGGCCACCGGTTTTGCGAGCCACTTTTTTGCCGGTAATCGTGGCCATTTTTGCCGCAGTTTTGCCGGCAAACTTTGGGGCGAGGCGAGAGCCAAAGCGGGAAGTCGCTGCCCGGAGCGGGCCGGAAAACATTACAACGCCGCTGGCGCCGCCAATAATCAAGGCCTTCAGGGAAAGATCGATACGCCGATTGCCTTCTACCTGGGTGGTTACTACGGCAATGTCTGCCAGGTAGCGTTCCCACTCACCGCGGGGTATGCGATATTCATCCGGAATCCGGTTCAGGCCGTTGCGAATTTCATAGACGTAGCGTTCCATGATATCCCGGGTGATGTTCTCCAGTTCCAATTGGGCGATTTGCGGACGGATAACCCGATTGGCAAATTCCAGCTGAACATCTTCGGTAATCTGCTCTGCGGCGGTTGGTTGATCGTCGATCAGTTTGTTGAGTGACCAGTACCATAAACTTTTCAAGCCAAGCACTTGTTGATTCCAATAGTCAAAATACCAAAAGAGAAAGTCGTTGTCCACCCGTTCGAGCATAGTGTCGGTCCACTCTGTCAGGCGGGATTCCGCACTTCTTTCCGCTTGTCGGCGGGCGGTTTTCAGCACTTCTGCTACAGCTGCGTCGACACTGGCCCAGTCGATGGGCTCCGGCACCGGTACTGTTTCCCGGCGGGGGGGCGGTTCTTTACGGGGTGTTTGCAAATAGGTGAGAATTTCCGGTAGTTTAATAATTGCGACCATTAAAATTCCCAGAATAATCGCCGCCCGAAATAATGTACCCATAAATGACGATTTTTTACCGGAAGATTTATCCGCCATATTGTTCACTCCTTTTTTCGAAAATACCGGCATCCGGTGCGGTGGCATATCTAGTAACTGCAATAAAATAAGCAGAATATCGTCAAAATGTCAGGGGAAAAAATGAAAAGGGCGGGAATCTACAAATACTTGTTTAGTACCGGTTAATATTAGTTGTTTGGCAGTGGCAGTGGCAGTGAAGTATTATTTACCGTGTGCCTGCTACTGCCAGGTGCTACTATCACTTTTCCTTCTTCTTACCATTGCTATTCGCTGCAAAGAGCACTTCGAGATCTTCCCGGGAAAGCTCTTTTACAAAACCAGTGTCGGACGTGATCAACTCCTCGGAAAGTTCGCGTTTCCGCTGCTGCAGCTTAAGAATTTTTTCTTCAACGGTATCGCGTACGATGTATTTGTAAACAAACACGCGCTTATCCTGCCCGATACGATGTGCACGATCAGTCGCTTGCTGCTCTACCGCCGGGTTCCACCAGGGATCGAGGTGAATAACATAATCCGCAGCGGTAAGGTTCAATCCCAAACCGCCGGCTTTCAAGGAGATCAGGAAAGCCTTAACATCCGGATTATCCTGGAAGTTGTGAATGCGTTCCGCCCGGTTGCGTACTTTACCGTCAAGATACTCGTACGTCCACTGCCGCTTCTCAAAAACCTTACGAACAATACCGAGAAAACGGACAAACTGGGAGAAGATGAGGATCTTATGACCCTTCCGCATCAGGTCATCGAGCATATCTTCCAGTAACTGGATTTTACCGGAATCGCTCAAATCCATCGATTCATCGAGAATCGCCGGGTGACAGGCAATTTGCCGTAAATAGGTCAGCGCCTCGACGATTTTCAGGCGGGCCTTATTAATGCCTTCACTGTTGATTTGGTTAAAGATTTCATCCCGATAATGCTGCAACCAGCGTTCGTAGGCCTGCCGTTGCTCATCAGTCATTTCGATGTATTGAACGATTTCCGTCAGCGGCGGCAGCTGGGTTTCTACTTCTTCCTTGGTGCGCCGGAGAATGAAGGGGAACACAATCTTTTTCAAATGCTCAATCTGCTCTTCCCGTTCATCCTGCGGAATGTCGATGTATTGCTTCTGGAACTGCTTGAGCGTGCCAAGCAATCCGGGATTAACAAAATTGATCTGCGCCCAAAGGTCTACCAGGGAATTTTCCACCGGCGTACCGGTTAAGGCTAATTTGTGCCGGGCATTCAGCTTGTTAATCGCTTTATAGGTTTTCGTCTGCGGATTTTTAATCTTCTGAGATTCATCCAGAATAATGTAGCTGAAGTTGACTTCACTCAGCGCTTTTTGATCCTGCAAAATAACCCCGTAGCTGCAGAGGACGATATCATACTCGGGGAATCGTTTGAATTGCTTCACGCGGTCGGCGCGGTTACCATAATAGCGCAGCACCCGGATATTTGGGGCAAACTTGTTAAATTCTTCCCGCCAGTTAAAAATCAGTGTTAAGGGAACGACGATCAGTACCGGGCCGTCCAGGCGGTAGGATTCCCGTAACTTCAAAATGGTGGAAACGACCTGCACCGTTTTTCCCAAACCCATATCATCCGCGAGGATGCCCCCAAAATAAAATTCATTCAGGAAGTGCAGCCACTCCATACCATACTTCTGATATTCACGCAATTCGCCATGTAAACCGACAGGCGTGTCAACGGATTGAATGCTATCAAACTTTTTGTATTTCTCCACTAGCTCGGCAGTGTGTTTATCCAGACTAATATTCTCCGTCACCGCTTCCAGGTTCTGCAGAAGGGTGATTCCCGCCATCGGCAACTGAGCTTCTCCCTGACCGTTTTTAACTTCTACAAACTGGGAAAATTTCTTGATCTTTTCCCGCTCTTCCGCCGGTAAAAAGATATTGGAACCATCGGCGAGGCGAATGTAGTCTTTGCCATTCTGCAATTGCTTCATCAAATCGGGAACCATCACAGACTCTCTGCCCACCACCAGGCTGTACTTCAGATTGAGCCAATCCATTGTGCTGGTATTGATTTTGATCTGCAAACGCGGCTTTTGACGATGCACGCGATATCGCTGCAGCTTATCCTCGTTAATAATATTGAATCCGGCTCGCTCCAGTTTGGGAATTACCGTGCGCATCCAGTCCAGGTAATTTTGGTTCGCATCGATATGCCAATGCCCGGAATGATACAACAGGCCGTTTTCTTCCAGGAATTGACGGCTGCTTTTTTCCGCTTCGCTATCGCGGTTAACCACAAACAGTCCTTTGCCTTCGCTGGCCAGACTGCGGTTTCCAGGAGGAAAGGCGGGGAATTCATATTCCCCATAAATGAATTTCACATCAATCTGCAGATGGTTATTCCATTCAGAGAAATAGATTCGCTTGTCGGTTAAGCCGGGCGATTTCTGCTCGACATGCTCGCCGAGGTTGTCCCAGTCGAGTACCGGTAAAATATGGGGTAGATAAATGCGGATGAATTCTGCCAGTTCCGCATGGGGAATTTCGAACTTCTCCCGGATCCGGAAGTAGTTGTTCCAAAATACTGCCGGAAGGGCGGAATTGATTTTATAAATTTTGCGCTCATAAAGCATATAGATCGGATTAGAACAGAGGACTGTCGCCGGCTTTTTGATTTCGAGAATCGATTCATCATCAAAAACCAGAGAGGGCTGCAGGTAGAAGCCGCTTTTGCCTTTTTTCAGACGGAGGATAATTGTTGCGGTATTGGGGCATACCTTCACTTTTTGCGGTGTGCGCTGAAACTGTTCTTTTACTTTCAGGCGGCTTTTGGCTAGCCAGTCGAGAATAAAGCCAACCGGCTGAGTATAACTGAAAATTGCCCGGGAAGAACCAACGCCGGTATCGGAATCAAGATAGATCAGAGAATCCAGTTCACTCTGACTGATATTCACTTTACTGCTATCGATAATGCTTAGAGATAAACGGACTTCCCGGCCGGGAGAATTGTCCAGACGGGTATATGTGGCATAAGGAATCACTTCCCAGTTGCTGGCCCGAAGCTCTATTATAAAGTAGGGCTCGTAGACACCTGCCTTGGATTCAAATTGTTTTGGCTGAGGCATCTTTTCCAAAAGCCCCACCAGCTGCTCCAGTTTATTTCTCCAGGTTGTATTCATATCGCAAAAAAACCTTAATCGTTAACCTAATTCTCTCTTTCGACATCGCGTTGCCGGGTAGCACGCCAACCTATAAAATACACGTCTATTTTTAAAATGCTATGACAAATTGCATTCTATTTTAAAGGCTGTATTTTTCCCGTTATAATCTGATAGCGATATATGTATTGATGCCAGCCAAATAATAATACTGAACTGAGCACGCCTGAGAGGGTAATACCCCACCAAACGCCATCAATCGCAAAGAACATCGCACCGACATAAACAACCGGGATTTGCAAAAGGTAAAGCCGCAGAATATTAGCAAGCAGGTAATGATTTCCTAAACCAAGTCCGAGAAAACTGGCGACGCCGCAAATATATACACTGTTAAAAGCGGTACCGATAATAACAATGCTCAATGCATGGGCGCCCATATCCTTGACTATGATATCCTGAGCAAAGATATCTGCGAAAAATCCCGGCATTAACAAAATAATTGCTGCGCTCACGGCCATGACGGAAAGCGCTGTTAATGCCCCGGTAATGAATATCTTATTGACGCGATCATATAATTTAGCGCCAAAGTTGTGTCCGGTCAGAATCGTTACCGCCTGGGAAATACCAATCGTCGGTAAAAATACGACCATTTCATAAGTAAAAACGATGGTATATGCAGACTTCGCCGCATCGCCAAATGGCTTCAACACCCAGAATATATATCCCATGGCGATACTGTTAAGTATTTGACTGAGTGTTGACGGAAAGCCGACTTGAAATATACCACGAATAATTTTCCTGTCAATAGAAAAACGTTGGAAAAAATCGATCTTAACCGGCTGATGGCGGAGGAAAAGTTTGTAGAAAATATATAATACGGAAAATGTGCGGCCAATCCCGGTGGCATAGGCCGCCCCTTCGATGCCATAGGCGGGAACGATGCTGTACCCGAAAATCAATAACGGATCCAGTAAAAGGTTGAGTATCGTACCTGTTAACATAAATTTCATTGGAGAAACGGTATCGCCCCATCCCTGGTAAACATTGTTCATGACAACTGACAATAGCGATATCGGCGTGAAGAAAAAAATGATCGTCAGATAGTCAACGACAAGGTTGAGCAGTTCGCCCTCTGCGCCGAGGAAGCGATACAGCGGTTTTTGAAAGATCAAACCGATGACTGCGAGCAAAATGCCAATTACAAGGGAGAGGTAGAAAGAGTGAATGGCTGTGCTTTTCGCAGCAGCTTCATTCTTGGCGCCGAGGTTCCGGGCGATGAAAGAATTAACGCCACTGCCAACCCCAACGCCAATGGCGATAATGATAATTTGTATAACAAAAGCCATCCCGATGGCAGCGGTGGCAACATCTCCCAGTTGGCTAACAAAATAACGATCGATGAAGTGATAACTGGTGACAAAAAGGAATGCAATAAACATTGGCGCTGCGAGGCGAATAACATGGCGAACTATTGAACCTTCCAGCAAATCTTTTTTGCGGGTAGTTCGTGTCATTGTGTCCTCAGATTTTGGCATCTTTCAATATATGGAAAAAATTAGAGTGATGGAGGAAAAAATAAAAAATTGGCGACAAAAAAATTAAAATCGACCGATTGTTTTTCCCGGGAAATTTGCAAATCTGCAAAATTAAAACTAACATTATTACCAGAACAGTAAATCGGGAGAATTAATAAATGTATAAAGAAAAAATCGAACAGGCGGTCGGTATTTTACAGGAAAAAAATATCGATATGTGGATGACCTTCGTTCGGGAATCCGCGATTATGCGGGATCCCAGTTTAAGTTTTATCGCCGGGATGGATTTTACCTGGCAAACCGCGCTGATTATTACCGCAAAGGGAGAGACGATTGCCATTGCCGGGCAGTATGATGTCGCCAGTTTGGAAACACTGGGCACTTACCGGGAAATTATCGGATATGTGCAATCCGTTCGGGAAGACCTGCGGGCAGTAATGCAACGGTTGGATCCGAAAACCATCGCCGTTAATTATTCGCTAAGCAGCCCCACCGCCGATGGGCTTACTGCCGGGATGTTAATGAATCTTCGGGAGCATCTGAGCGGCACGCCCTATCAGGATCGCCTGGTGAGTGCAAACGAAATTGTCAGCGCCATTCGCGGCCGGAAAACCCCGGAAGAGGAACGCCGGATGCGGGAAGCAACCCGTATTACCCTGGAAATCTTCGAAGCAACCGGGCAGTTTATCCGCATCGGACGCAGCGAAAAGGAAATTGCCGATTTTGTCATGAACGAGGTGGAATCCCGCGGGTTGGAAGTCGCCTGGGATCCTGCTCATTGTCCGGCGGTCTATAGCGGGCCAGGCACTGCCGGGGCGCACGCCTCTCCTACAGAACGTAAGGTGGGTCCGACCCATTTGGTGAATATGGATTTCGGCGTTAAATACGAAGGATATTGCGCAGACCTGCAACGGACCTGGTATGTGCTGCCTCCCGGAGAATCCGAAGCACCGGCAGAAGTGCAACGGGCCTTCCAGGTGCTGCAAACCTCCGTCGATAAAACCGCGAAAGCGATGAAGCCCGGTTTGCTGGGAAAAGAGATGGACCACATCTCCCGCCAGTATTTGCTGGATAATGGCTACGAGGAATTTCCCCATGGCCTTGGGCATCAGGTGGGAAGAGAGTGCCATGATGGCGGAGGCGGCCTTTTCCCGGAATGGGAAAAATATGGAGAAGCAGCCCGGATGCCCCTGGAAGTTGGTCAGGTATACACCATCGAGCCGCGGATGACTTTGCCGGACTACGGCGTGGTGACCCTGGAAGAAGAAGTTATTGTGCGGGAGAATGGCGCCGAATATCTCTCCAAACCCCAGGAAACGCTCTGGCTAATCAAAAGCTAAATCCAAAAGCCCAATTCATCGGGCGACCGCAAAGAGCCCTGGGATTCATCTCGGGGCGGACCAAGTCGACAGGAATTAGCCGTTTTCGGTTTTCCGCAATAGATCATTACAAGAAATAAAATGGAGTACTATGAACACAACCAACATCCTCAACCACATTCGCTTTAGCGATGAAAAGATGCAAAAAGTGCCAATTTTCGATAGTGATAAAATGCTGTTTGATCTCTATTGCCTGCAGCCGGGGCAGTTTCAGAAAGTGCACTCGCATGCTGGCGAAGATAAGGTTTACCTGGTACTGCAGGGAAGTGCAGTAGTAACGCTGGGTGAATCCGAGCATATCCTCGAAAAGAACGAAAGTGCTTTCGCCCCGGCAGGGGTTGCCCATGGTGTACGAAACGATTCCGGCGAAAATTTGGTGCTGCTGGTAACCATGTCTCCCCGCCCGAAAAGCGCTAAAAAATAAAAAAGCCTGCCGAAAAGTATCGACAGGCTAAAAATGTGTCAGTGTAATTGATTGACGGTCGGTTTAGCTCACTGTGCCGCCGTTGGACTCCTGCTTACGGGTTTTGAAAAGCAGGCGCAATCCGATGGCAATCAGCAGAATCGGCCAGATAAACCGGAAATCATAATAGCCGCCGAGGAAGACCAGGCCAATACCGGTTAAGATGCCGCCGGTAATCAGCAAGCCCCGATCCCTGCCGCCAAACAGATACATCGCCAGGAATCCCAGTCCCGGGCCGATAATGAAGAAGGGCCAGAGTTCTTCCATATACCACCAGTTGGTCTGGACGTTGTACCAAAAGAGCAGTCCGTAAACCAATAGAATAGTGCCGGGCATCAGCAGGCCATAGTCTTTGCGGTCCGCCAGCCATAAAGCCCAAAAGAAGATACCACCGGCGACCAGGCCGAGTGGCCAATAATATTCAAAGTCATACCAATCAATAAAAAAGTAACCAAAATTGTTGGCCAGTAAAAGCAGCCCCAGGCCAACCAGGAAAAATCCGGTAATTAACGATTTGCTATTCATCAACGCCTCCACCATGTTTTTAGAAATATATCAAAATCATCTTAAAAATTCAGCAAAAACTCTTCTTAATAGACGGTGCTCATCCCGCGTAGTTGCAATATGAGAAAAAATAGCCAATTTTTAAGGCGCGGAGAAAATCTGGAATGTGGAATGCGGAATGGGGAATTCGGAATTTTTTAAAATAAATTTGGGTGTTTAAGTTTATTAATAACAATATACAGGCGCTTTTTGAAATTGTGAAAAGTATATCCAAAATACACATTCCCAATTCTGAATTCCGACTTCCGCATTCGAATTTTTGCATTCCGAATTCCGAATTCCCCATTCCGCATTCGAAATCCCCTCAGGGTTTTTTCGGCAAAAAGTGTATCGTTCATTGTAGGGGTAATACGAAAATGAAGGAAAATTGATGAGAGTTTTATACCTGTTGGGATGTCTGTTGCTGCTATGGCTGCCGGGGCACTCCCAGGACGATCCATCCTTTTCGGCCTTGCCGATATCCGGAGATTTTAATGACACGCCTTTTAAAAGTGTCTTGGAAGACCTGGAATCCCGCTTCGATATCCGATTTTCTTTTGTTGATCAGGTTTTAGACGACGTGCTGATAACCATTTCTTTCCAGGACGAACGTCTGGAAAATGCCTTACGTAAGCTCGCCTCGCTGGCAGGCGTCCAGTATCGAATATATAATGCGGCACGCAGTGTGGTGTTCTTTACTGATGCAGCCAATCTGCCCGCGCCGGAAAAATCTCATTACACCATTAGTGGATATGTGCAGGATAGCCGCTCCGGGGAAACGCTGATCGGCGCGAATGTCTATGACCCGTTCCTACAACTTGGCACCACCACGAATAGTTACGGCTTTTTTAGCCTGACCCTGCCGGCAGATTCGATCAATCTGGCGGTCGCTTATCTTGGTTATCAATCCTCATTGCAGAAATTTCTGCTTGCGAAAGATTTTCAACTAACCATTCGCCTCGATCCCTCTTCTGTTGCCGGAGATACGGTAAAAGTTGTTGCCAGCACGGAGCGTATCGAAGACAAAACATTAATGAGTAAGATTGATGTGCCGCTTGTTCAGATCAAAAGCTTGCCGGCCTTGCTCGGGGAAGTTGATGTCTTGAAAACCATTCAACTATTACCGGGGGTGCAGTCCGGCAGTGAGGGCACCAGTGGGATTTATGTGCGTGGTGGCGGGCCGGATCAGAATCTCATTTTACTCGATGGCGCGCCGGTTTATAACGCTTCTCACCTTTTCGGTTTCTTCTCGGTATTTAATGCCGATGCGATCAAAAATGTTAATTTGACCAAAGGGGGATTTCCTGCACGCTATGGAGGCAGACTTTCCTCGGTACTAGAAATTAATATGAAAGATGGCAACGAACAGGAGATCCGTGGCGATGCCGCCATTGGTCTTATTGCCACTCGCATGTTGCTGGAAGGCCCGTTAAAAAAGGGGAAATCCACATTCATAATTTCCGGACGGCGGACCTATATCGATATCCTCGCCAAGCCGTTTATCAACAACGACGATGGGGATACCGGCGGGTATTACTTCTACGATCTAAACGGTAAATTCAATTATACTTTTTCCCCGCAGGACCGTATTTTTTTCAGCGTATATGCCGGCAACGATAAATTTGGCGCCGTCGATAAAAATGCCGATGGCGGTCCCAGCTTTGAAGCGGGGCTCGGTTGGGGAAATTTAACCTCGACATTCCGCTGGAATCACGTTTGGCATGACAAGCTTTTTAGTAACACAATTTTCACCTACAGCAAATACAAATTCGAGGTAAGCACTGAAGAACGTTCCCGGCAAAACGGTAATGAGGAACGTTCTTTTTACAGTGAATATAATTCCGGCATCGAAGATTTCGGTGCACGGATCGATTTCGATTACATTCCCAACCCCAGCCATTATATCAAATTTGGCGGCGGCGCAATTGCCCATACGTTTAACCCGGGCGTTTTACAAGTCGATAATACCGGGGAAGATATCGAACTAAGTCAGTTCAGTACTTCATCTCAAAAGACCAATGCCCTGGAAGCCAGTCTGTATGTAGAGGATGACATGCGCTTGTCCCGGCAAATGAAAGTAAATGCCGGTATACATACCTCCCTGTTTCGGGTGAATGGCCGCTCTTACTCTTCTTTACAGCCGCGCCTTTCCTTACGCTATTTGCTGGGTGAATGGTCGTTGAAATCCTCTTTCGTGACGATGTATCAATACATTCATTTGCTAACCAATAGTGGCATCGGGCTACCGACCGATCTTTGGGTACCGGTCACCGATCAGGTGCGCCCACAGCGATCTTTCCAGGGAGCATTTGGCATCGCCCGTACATTATTGGATAAGAAACTGGAGCTCAGTCTGGAGGGATATTACAAGGAGATGAGCGGGCTGATTGCTTACAAGGAAGGCGCGCAGTTTATCGGGGTGGATCAAAATTGGGAAAACAAGATTGAAACCGGAGATGGCCGATCCTATGGCGCAGAGCTGTTTCTGCAAAAGAAAACCGGGAAGTTCAGTGGCTGGCTGGGCTATACGCTTTCCTGGACAGACCGGCAATTCGAAAACCTCAACTTCGGTCGGCGCTTTTTTGCCCGTTACGATCGCCGTCACGATGCCACGATTGTCGGCACCTATCATATCAGTGAAGGCGTCACTTTGTCCGGTACCTGGGTATATGGCACCGGAAATGCCGTTTCGCTACCCTCAGCAAAATATTACGATCCCGGCAGTATCATTAATCCACGTGGGTTTTACGGGTTCGAAAACACGCCGTTTTTTGATACGACCGAGCATTATGATGGCCGCAACGGTTTTCGCATGAAGCCTTATCATCGCCTGGATCTCAGCATACAATTCTTCAGCAGACGCGGGTTGAATGAAAAAGTCTGGAGTTTCAGCGTTTACAATGCATATAACAACCGGAATCCATTTTTCCTTTACATAGACACCAATGCCAGCGGAGAAGAAGTCTTCAAACAAGTGAGCCTTTTTCCGGTAATACCATCAATTAGTTACAAATTTTCGTTTTAGGAAATGGGCAAAAATGCAAATATGCAAATGGGCAAATGAGCAAATGATGTTGTTCTTGCCCATTTGCCCATTTACGCATTTAAAATGTCTTTCAAAACCACGGAGCCGCATATGCGAGCCTTACTAAAGATAGCACTCCTTTTAATTCTCTTTCTCAATTGCGAAAAAGTCGTTGAGGTTGATATTCCCGTTCATGAGCCTGTGCTGGTTGGCAGCGCATTTTTTACGCCGGATAGTCTTTGGTCAGTGCGTATTACCCGTAGCACAGACATTTTGTCGCCGAATAATATGGCTCTTCAGATAGAGAACGCAACCGTGGAACTTTGGCAGGAGGATCAATATCTAACCGAGCTGGCCCACCAGGGGAATGGGCTGTATCGGTCAGATAATCTCCGGCCGGCTGCCGGCAATAGCTACACGCTCCGTGCCGCCGCTCCCAATTTTGAGGCGATTGAAGCGAGTGATTATTTGTCTCCGCCGGTTGCCATTACCTCCGTTCTGAATTTGCCGGCGAGAAGTGGGGACCCGGACGAGTATGTCCGGCTACGGCTTACTTTTGATGACCCGCCGGATATCGACAATTACTATCTGCTGTCCATTCAAATGGTGGATATTTTCGGTTATCGCTTTTTTAATCATTTCGAAACCAGCAACCCGGTCATTATGGCCAATAGCGACGAGGATAGCGGCCCGGTGAATATCGATGATTTTTTCGATAACGAAGCGGTTTTCGATGACGTGCTTTTTGCCGGAGAGACTTTGGAGATCGATTTCGGTTATTATGATTTTTTATTCGGGTCGAATAGTTGGGCACAGGTCTACATTCGCCTCTCAAGTGTCAGTGAACATTATTTTCGCCATCATAAAACATTTCGCAAGGCAGAAACCGTCGACGGGGGAAATCCTTTTCAGGAGCCGGTGCTTATTCACAGCAACGTGCAAAATGGCATTGGTATTTTCGCCGGTTACAGCACCAGTGTTTGGCCATTGTTTAACTGAGCAATTGCAGCCTGCAGAAAGATATCCTATATTCCGCCCGTTAAATAAAGTAGTAGCAGCCAATTCCGGGATATTCGTGGAATGGCAGAATCACTTGAAAATCGGGTTGTTTTATGTCTACAGAAAATCCTTCCGCTTCAGCCGATCATAACGACATTGCTTATAAATTTGCTGCGTCGGCACCACATAAAAAAGAATTCTACCGCATGGGGCTGGTAAATCAACTAAACGCTTCCATGAAAAAACGCCTGACCTTACTCACTGCACCGTCAGGTTTTGGAAAAACTACTTTGCTTGCGCACTGGGCAGCTCAGCCGCACTTAAAAACCGCCTGGCTTACCCTGGAATTTGGCGATAACGATCCGGCATTTTTCTTCCGTAATTTTATTCGTGCATTGCAGCAGGTGAAAAGCAATATTGGGCAAGATGCCTTCCTAGTGCTGCAGTCGCAGGAAAACGTTTCCATGGAAAAAGTGCTGCTGCGCCTGATTGATGATATCGGAATGGTGTTGCAGGATTTTGTCATCGTTCTGGATAATTTCGAAAAGATTCAGGCAGAGCCGGTGCACAACATGCTTTCCTATTTTTTAGAGAACCAACCTCCGCAATGTCATCTTTTTATTGCCTCACGTACGGAGCCGCCGTTCGAATTAGCCAAATTGCGTTCTGCCGGGCAATTGAGCGAAATTCGCAAGCCGCATCTCTCATTTACGATGGATGATGCTAAAGGGCTGTTTAACGAGGTCTTCAAGTTGGAAATCCCTTATGGTGATGTGTCTGCGCTGGTGGTTCGGGCAGAATCGATGCCGGCAGCGTTGAAGCAGGCTGCGCTGGGACTGGAATACTATGAGAATCTATCCGCGTTTGTCACTGAATTCGAGAAAGATGAACGGGAACCGGTTGTTTTCCTCAGCGAGATATTACTGCAAAAACAACCCCAACCAGTGCAAACTTTTTTGAAGCAAGTTCATATTTTACCATTCCTTACGCCTTCTCTCTGTCTAACCGTCACCGGCAATGCCGACAGCGCGGGAATTCTCAAGTCTCTGGCAGAAGCAGGGCATTTTCTCCGCCAGATCGGTGATGAAGAGATTTACCTATTGCAGGAGATTTTCCTTGATGCCACCGCCGATATCTTCAGCGGCCTGCAGGATGAAAAAATAATCAACCTGAATTTACGCGCCAGTTTATGGTTTACCCAACGACGGAATATTCCCCGGGCATTCCAGCATGCGGTCGCCGCTAAGAATTTCGATTTGGCCGGCCAATTTGTTGAAGAAGAAGCGATGGAGATGCTCAAGCGTGGAGAGCTGGTAACATTACTGAATTGGTTGCAAAAGCTGCCCTCGCGCGTCTACGAAGCGCGCCCAATGCTCTCGGTTTGCCAGGCCTGGATTGCAATTATCTCTGGTCAGCGGGACAAAATCCCCAGTTATCTTGCAAAAGCGGAAGCGGCCAATCGACATTCGAAAACCCCGGAGGCTGCTGCAGAACATATCGCTGCGATTCGCGATTATTTGGAGAATGTGGGGGAATAGGTTCCGCTCCCGTTTGTCGCTGATGGTTAGGGAAATTTTTTTGACGGACTTTAGATGATTTAATTCGTAGTTGGGAGTTCGCACGATATCTTGTGCAATATGGTTCCGTTCCCTGCGGTCATGATGGCTCCGCTCCCGTTTGTCGCTGATGGTTGGGGAAATCTTTTTGACGGGCCTTAGATGATTTAATTCGTAGTTGGGAGTTCGTACGATATCTTGTGCAATATGGTTCCGTTCCCTGCGGTCACTGATGGCTCCGCTCCCGTTGGTCGCTG
>JANQQU010000046.1 GCA_028284905.1 Calditrichia bacterium | reverse complement strand
ACCTTTGAGATTGCTTCGGCAAAATACTGCCTCGCAATGACTTAAAAAAAATGAAAACTTCCCCTTCCCGGGGAAACGCGGGATAAAATCCTTCCCAGGGTTTTAAATTATCAAAAAAGATTCAAATGACCAAATGGCCAAATTATGGAGATGATTGTCCAAAACGAACTGCGCGCACATACCAGTTGCCACGGATGGAGCTGAAGTCGCAGCCACCGAAGGAAAAATCGACATCCCACACGAGGTGGGCGCCGGGTTGATCGGAGGTCCATATCCAAAACTGTTTCGCATCAAATACAGGATTAATATAAAGATTATTTCCCATCTTTTCCGCTTCCATCAAGCTCATCGCTTCTTGCAGAGTGGGTAGTCGCCAATCATTGTAATTGGCATACTTATCCTTATTTAACTGAGCGATGTAGGTTTTGGCTAAATCATAGCTCAGAGTTTGATCACTACCGAACTGCTGCCATACTAGCCCACTGGCTGCATCGAACACTACTTGTCCCTTTGCCTGTAATTCGTATTGATGAACAATCCCTTTTCCGTCCGGATTTCTGTACTGATCATAATATCCCTTATCTTGAATCATCCGCGTCATCCATTCATCGGAATTCCTGAGTTTCTGCCAGCTATGGTTCACTAAAGCCTTTTCATCCGCATTCCAGGCGCGCATACCCTGCTCTCCTATTTTCTCTGCAAGCTTCAGGTCTTCCAGGGTCAAATATATGGCGTTTTCATCTTCTCCAAAGTCCCTTTTCACCTCGCTCAAAAGCAGGTTAAGCAGGCGGGGCTGCTCCCCGACAATTTCTTGCAAGGCGAGGGAGAGGCGCCGTTTTCCCCGGAAGGTCAGTACTTTTAGATCTTTTAACCGCTGCCAGGTATCTGCTGCTAGCAATGGCTTCAACTGGGCCGGGGAATCTTCACTCAAGCGAAAGCCAACCTCGCGCAGTTTTAAGTCGAAAATACGGGAGATGCGCTGGCCGGGCCAGTCGGAGTCAGTATATTCGTTAATGACGATTGGGGCGAGGGTATCATGGGCCAGGCTGTTTTCAGCGTTACTCTCCCGCCCTTCACTGAGCAGGTAAATCTTTTTCAGGCGACTGAGCAATGTTTCAATATCCGGAAGATGGGCATAGCGTTTTTTTACCTCCGCCACACTTCTGCTTGCCGCGGTGCCCAGGGGGGTGGTGTGAAATTTTAAAACATCGAGCGCCAGGCCGCTCCTTACCCGGTCGGGGTCTTCCTTCTCCAGCGCTGCCATCTGCTCCTGAAAAAAAGTTTCCATGGCCAGCCCCTCGCGGCGCAGCGCCTGGTATTGCGCGACGGTAAAGCTTTTTTGCCGTGAGTGATTTCCTTTCACCTGTTCCCAGAGCTTTGCCAGAAGGATTTGCAGCACCGGGGCGACCGGGGAGTGCGGGTCGGCGAGAAGATCGTCGGCAATCATCGCCGGCAGGGGTTCTTCCACATCTAACTTATACTTCTTGCTTAAAGCCGGATGGCTGTTTAAACCAGTCACCACTTCCATAACCGCCCGGCGGTCGAGATGCGCTAAAAATAAATCGTTACAGGGTAAGTTATATTCTGCGCAATATTTCTGAATATCGGGATGATATTCCTTCCGATAGCCTAAAATCAGTTTGCCGCGCGGATAGCTTTGCGGGGAATGAAACAGGGGGGCCAGTGCGGCAAAAAAATCGTCCAGTTCGCTTGGCAGTTTGTGCAGATGGCGGGTGATTGCCTCTTCCACCTGGTCGAGAATAATCAGCAGGGGCTGGTCGTTTTCTGCTTCGAACGCCCGCCAGTGGATTGCCAAATCCCCTTTACTTGCTTTCCCCTGCGGAAAAACGCCGAGCAGGGTTTCCAGCAATCCTTTTTGCGGATCACGGCGCAGGTAGTGCACCTGGTGAGAGTTTTCCAGACGGGGCAGTAATCCCGCCTCCAGGAGGGAAGATTTCCCCACGCCACTCTGGCCGTGAAAGAGGATCAAAGGCTCGCCATGCGGCTCGCTGACCATCTGGTAGAGTTCGCGGATATCGGCACCGCGCCCGAAAAAAATCTCGGCATCTTTCCGCTGGTAACGGGTCAAAAAGCGGAAGGGCGCTACCGGCAAGTTGTGGGTGCGTGGGATTTCCGGCAGACCGAAGAGGGGATCGTCCACTGCGGCGGGCAGGTTCCACTTTAAAACCGATTCTGCGCCGGGGCAGGGAATGAGATGCCAGGGAAAGCGGTCCTGCCCCGTATTTTTCTGGCGATACATATCGCGGAAATTCCCCACTCCAACCTTAGTAATCACTTCCTTTTCCGCCGCCTTCCAGCATTCCTCCAAAGGATGCCCCTCGGCAAGGCCACTGTAAAACCGCCGGGCAAGGTCGTAGGCGAGATCGTCCTGTATATTTTGGGAAGTGCCGATCACCGCCGGCACCCCGGCATTGCTGAGATTCCGCGCCTGTTGCTCGGTGGCACAGCCGTTCAGGAAGACCAGCTTCAATCCGTGCTGGCTGGCTAAGAACGGGATCAGTCCGGCGCTATGGGCCGCTTTTGTTTTTCCATTGCGATCCTCCAGGAGCAATTCAAAACCGTTGGCATGGCCGGCAAAATGGAAGATGGCGATGCGATTGCGGTATTTTTGTTTTTCGAAAATGTCGAAAATATCTGTCAAATTCGCATTGGTGCAAGGCACGACTTCGCAATGCCTATGCTCCTCGGCCTTCTCCAGAATACGCTTCAATGCCTTCAGTTCCTTTGGTAAATAGCGCAGGTCGCGCTGGCCGTCGGCGATGGCCAGGAAGATTACCGGGATGTTGGTCTTGTCAGGCATAGTTGCGTTGTAATATTCCTTATTGAGGATAAGAATTCTACATTATTGACACATTAAATAAAATGATCTCTCCAAAACTATCCAGGATTCATCTTTATCAAGAACTTTAACGCGTCGCCTTGTATCGCGAGTCATTGCCCCCTGATAAGCTGTTCTGAAAAGCCAATTTAAAGGAGCTTCCGAGCTCCGAGTTACTGGGATAGAGCGCATGCCCTCCTGCTGAAGCCAGCTAAAATCCGTGGGACTTAAAGTCGCAAACAATTTAAGCGTTTCGATTCCGCCTTCTATATTTATTTCCTTATCCTCAGGCAAGAAAGGAAAATTATCTGGCTTATACAAAGTTAATTCATCACCTTGACGCATCCCTATTTTAATAGTTTTACCTGGATCCAATTTTTCATTCGAACCTTCAACCGGATGTATTAAAGAAACTCTTCCGGTTAATCCAAAATCGAGAACATTCACATAAATACCCTTAGAGTATCTGTTTGTAATCTCAGCCCCGAATTGTTCCCCTTCATTGTAAAGAACCATACCATTTTCATTCGCAGGTTCTGCATTAATCCATTCCCCATTATTTGAGCGTCGTTTGAGAACAAAATCGACTTTGCCGATAAGCGGATCTTGTTTATCTGGATTTAGTAACCTTAACAATTGACGAAAACGGGTAATTTTTTCAAAATTTTTACACAGCGTGCTAACCACATTATGTTCTGTAACCGAATGGTTTGGCATCAAAAGTTGACCATCTTCTCCTATCACAGCCCAGATCGGCTTAGGAACATCATTCAATTGGGGAACGGGGCCGTATGGCTCGCTATCTTCGCTTTTTTTCCTCTCCGGAATAATATAAACCTTTGCTTTTGCTTCTTCTCCTGGAGAAACTAATCTTAGTAAAGGAGAGTTTTGAACCGCTTCGCTCAACATATTAATTTCTTCGGAAAAATTTTCCGATGGTGAAATTTCAATCGCAAATCTCATCTCACCAAAATTATGCAGCGTCTCCACTGCGCGATTTCCAGCCAGGATGCTACCCTCATTTTCTTCCGTAATAATTTTAGCTTCAGCTGAAGTAGCTAATATTTTTTCAATCTCTACCAGGCCATTAACTGGCGTTTCATTATTTACTTTTTTGACGTTTTGTGGGTATATCTCCCATTGTGAACCAATAGTCATTCCATGTGCCGCTCCAGCCCCCAGGGTCACTTTGGATGCTCTCCGAGATGTAACAGGCACGAAACGCATTGGTTCTATCTCCTTAATACCAAACAACTCTCGATCCCTGGCCCCCTCCATTTGTGGGTGTTGCCGAGCAAATTTAGAAGTAATATGGGGACTTACCTGTTCAAAAACATCCCGGTAAGTTGTCCCTGAAACAGCCTGGGTTAATTCCCGACTCAGGAAATATGTCAAAGCGCCATGGACAAGTTTATTCTCACCGGAGCCAGTATGGTATTCATAAGAAGATTCTTCATCATGGCATCCGGCAATCAGCACATAGCGCTTGCTTAATGGTAACCAACCACTGGGGCCAGGATTAATTTCGCCCGCCAGGGCAACTTCCCTGCTGACAGAAGAAACTGGTAATTCATCGATCGGCCGGTCATCCGGCTCAACCCGTCGTGCTTTTGCTCCAAAGGTATCCCGGGTAATAGTGCCGGAATGGCAACTATCAAAAATGAACGTCACATACGGCGTTTTCTCATTTAAACGCAATAATTTGACGTAAATCTCATCATCCGTTATGTCCCGGTTTTCATTAGGAGAACGCCCGCTGTCATAGGGCACAATTGTTTCATCCATCCCATCCGGCTCATCCCCCTCTCTATCTGTCATCTGCGATCCATGACCGCTATAATGAATAACAACGATATCATCAACTCCTACCCTTTCAATTAATTCGTCCATGGCGAATAAAATCTTATCGCGGGTAGCGCCTTCGTTTTTTAATAACGAAATATTTTCCGGGGGAAACTGAAAATTCTCTTTCAGTATTTTCTCCATCAGGGTCACATCATTTATACAACCATATAGTTGAGCCCAGTTATCAAAATTTGGATAATCGTTGATACCAATTAACAGAGCGTGTTTATTTTGCCCGTCGTTGGTTCTTGTCATGATTCCTCCCTTGCACTGTTTTCTTTACCGATAGAGTTAACAACATAGCCAGGACTTAACTCATAGTTAAAATCTCCTTTACCCGACGACGTTATTTCCCAGCCAGAAAATTCATTAGCGATGGTTTGGATCGCCCTTCATCATCCGGCAAATTCCTAGAGCTAACCAAAGCCGGAGCGTTAGCAGCCAACCCTTTAAGTATAAGCGGAGCGGAGAGTCCGACATTTAATGGAAGTAGCGGTTGTGAAGTATCCAAGCCATAAAAAGTTGTAAAAAAACCGCCTATTAAAATCATCAAGCCTGTAAGAACCCAATAACCTTTAGTTTTTGCATATACCGGCCAATTTGGCGATTCCTCCCTTAATTGATACCACTTCATAAATTCTGCCAATCCACCGCCTAATAATCCTAACCCAAACGCACCTAAATCAAAGCCCATAATCTTCTCCTTTAATATTATTTTATTCCAAAAAGAATACACGTTCTACTGTTGTCCAGTAATCTTTTTTACCAAACAATTTTGTAAATTGGCTTTTTATGCCCAGTTGGGTTAAGCTAAACAATTTAAATAATTCCGCTTCAAACCCAATTTTTTCAGGTAGGTCGATGCTTCTAACCCCTTCCTGAAAAAAAATGTTGAAATCGGTAGGCCTGGTTGTAGCAAACATCTTGACAGTTTCAATTCCACCGGATGGCGGGGAACCTTTCGGATAAGGTATAAACGGGAAATTATCCGGTTTGCCTAATATTATATCATCACCTTCTCTCATACCAATTTTTATGGATTTGCCGGGTTCTAAAGCCTTTACTGAGCCTTCCATCGGTTCCAGCAATGTAATCGCGCCAGTTAACCCAAAATCGAGTATAGTGATGTAAACCGGTAACTTCCCATTATTAATAACGCGAAAGCCAATGTTTTTCCCTTCTCTGAATACTGGGTATTGTTTATTTTTCGCCGCTACCGCTTTTACCCATTTCTTATCGGACGTTTGACGCATCAACTCAAATGCCACTTTGCCCTGAAGCTCATTATGAGCCATAGTATTTTTTAAAGCTAATGTATGGCGGTAGGATACCCATTTTTCTAAATTTTCCCGAATTTTTTCAGTAGCATCGGTATCGGTATCGGTAACCTTATAGATTGGCATTACGGGCTGACCATGTAAACCGATCACGACCCATTTTGCTTCGCTTAAACTGCCCAATTGCGGGACAGGTTCAGCGGCTTCATTTCTTGGGGGAATAAGATAAATACAAAAATCGGCATCTTCCTTATTCTCACTGATTTTTAAGCGGGCGGAATCCTCAAGTTCCGCAATCATCTCTCTTCTTTCTGCATTGAACTTCGCCGGTATATCAACCTGGACTGTTACCTCCATGTCAACGTTAATTAGTTTTTCTGCCACGGCACGACTGCCGGCAGTAATCGCTCCATCCGATGCTTCTGTAATCACAGTAGCTTTCGACTCTAGCACATCTACTTCAGTTACTTCGATCGAACCCAGGCTGGAAGTATCATCATTCACACGCTTCGTATCACGCGAATAAACAGACCATTGCGATCCAACTATTAATCCTTGCGCAGCGCCGGCTTTCAAAATTACATCTTTCTTACGACGCTGGGAGATAGTTATAAAACGCATTGTATCAAGATCTCTCACACCAAAGATTTCCCGATCCAGTGCCCCTTCCAATTGCGGATGTTGATCATAGTTGTATGAAGTAACCAGGGAACTCACGCTACTAAAAATATCCCGGTAAGTCGTGCCGGCATTAGCGATCATTAGTTCCCTGCAAAGAAAAAATGTCAAGGTGCCATAAGGTATTTTTTTACCTTGCATACTAACCGGCAATTCATAAGATAGCTCACCGGCTTTACAGGCTGCGATCAAAGTATGCCGTTTTCCAATAGGCAGCCAGCGGTTATCAGATGCCTTTTGCTGTCTTTGCTTTTTTAAAGTCGGGTCGATTAAGGAAGGAGGGAGTTCGGCAACCGGCCTGTCATCTAACTCCACGCTATGAGAATTTACCCCAAAAGCATCGCGAGAAATTGTCCCGGAATGGCAGCAATCAAAAATCAGGGTAATATTCGGGGTTTTTTGGCTTAAGCGCAGTAAGCGAAAATAGATTTCATCATCTGATATATCGCGATTAGGGTGGGGCGCCCGTCCGCTATCATAAGGTACAATCGTTTCATCATAGCCATCCGGTTCATCCCCCTCTCTGTCCCGCATTTGAGAGCCATGCCCACTATAATAAATTACAATAATATCGTCTTGCCGGGTGGCATCAATCAATTCATCAATAGCTTGTAAAATAGCTTCCTTTGTTGCTTGTTCATCGGTCAGAATAGTTATATTCTCCAGTGCAAAATCGAACCGGCCTGTTAATACACCTTTCATCAAATTTACATCGTTTATGCAGGCTTTAAGCTGCGCCCGATTCCCGAAGTTCGGATATTTATTGATGCCAATCAGTAAAGCTCTTTTTGATGATGCATCGGTAATGGCTGTCATTGTACCCCCTCCATATTTTGCTTAATGTTTTCCCATTTAAATGAAAGGCTTTATTTGCGAAATAATCTCAAAACGTAATTCCAGCAGGAAAAATCGCACTCTTACGACACTTCTCGCTCTTTTGGAGCGGAGGTAGTAAATCCGCTTAAAGCACAATTAGTTTAACACCGCCTACGAATACATTAGGCTATCAGTGTTGCGGAAATCTCAACGATGTTAATTTTACTGAAATGATTTGTTTTTAAGTAAAAATCTCAATCCGAATATTAACAATATTGCACTTAACAATACGGCCAATATCATTAGCAATGCCGACCAATTTGCGGGAATTAAAGTCCTGTCCACCCCCGGATCGCCATAGAGCCCAAATGCCCCCCAATAAAACGGATGTGCATTATACATATTCGGACTATTTTGTTCGATCGCTTTCTTCAACAATATCCGTTTCGATTCTGCTAACGCGACCGATGCAGGTAACTGAAAATTTAATAGTTGATTGTAAAATTCCGGCATTAACTTTGCTGAAAAACTGTCATCGACTTTCCAGCGCGTCATTAAAACAGATCTTGCACCGGCCCCTAAAAATAGCCGCGGCAATCCTAAAATACCTTCACCCGCAACTATTTGGCCACGTCCTGTTTCACACGCACTCAGTGTAATTAATTCACAATTAAGTTTTAGGTCCCCAACTTCGTAACCCTGTAGTAATCCATCATCGCTTGAATCACTTCCCATTGCCAGTACAATACCAGAAAAAGAATCAAAGGTTGAGTCAACAATACCATGAGTGGCAATATGTATAATATGCTGATCGGGGGCTTCCTTAAGCAGGGTGTCTGTAGTTGCTTTATGATATTTGATAACCCTGGCATCAGGGTATATAGATTTTATTCTGCGCGCCTCTCGTACAGCACCCGGTAAAGATGCAAAGCTTAAACCGGTTCTTAGAAGTGTATTTTTTTCATATTCTTTTTGTTCTTCAGATTTTTGGGGCTGACTCCCGGAGTTCAGATCAAATGGATTAGATAAAATAAGCATCTTAGGATTCTTAGCTAAAGTAGCATGATCATTATTCAAAACGGCGGCGGTAGGACTATAAGTAAACATATACCGATGTACGAGAAAATCGTTAGCATAAACCGGTTTATCACCGGGGAGATAATACTCTGAAGGCGTTTTTTTTGTGAGGAGGAGTTCAAAAGGCAAGTTTAAAAGTGCATTATCCGGGACAATTAAAAGGCGTTCCGGCAAATCAGAAATTTTTTCCTCTATAGGCTTTATCAATTGGCAGTAGAGATCATAGGCTGTTTTTGCTGCGAATTTAACTGAATCTATAGACTTATCATCTACATTGTAAAACGGTTCCATTAATTGAGTCACGGAATCTTTCAAAAACTCAGGCGTTACATTGAGTTCTACAACCTGGGTATCATCCGAGGTAATAACAACAGCAAAAGAAACTTCATCGGAAATATGGAATAACAATAATCCCAAATTTCGTTTTTCTAACTTTTTAATGGTATCCGTTAGTTCAGAAAATTCCGGCTGTCGTATATCTTTTCCCGGAGAATTCTCGAGTAATTGCAATTGTGCATCTATAATTGAGAATCGTTCAATTTCGATTTGTGAATACAAATCCTGAATTTTATCAATAGCATCATAGTTCTGGATTTTCAAACGTAACTGTCGCTGAAGAGATTGCAACTTATCTTTTTTGACCAAATAATTCTGGCTTAATTTACTATTATCGGAAAGAGGTTTTAATTCTCGTAAGGCCCGAGCCCGACTTAATTGGTAATAATTAACCAACTCAACCAATTCCTCATCTTGCCTGCTTTCCATATAACGCTGAAAGTAGCAGTTTATCAAGCTTTGGTATAATGGATGTGCCTCAATAAAGTATCCGATTTTCATTTGATCAGAGCGCAGCGTCTGGCGAGTCAATTCAAAATAATTAGCTGCTTTTTTATAATTCTTTATCGCACTATCAATATCACCGGCAGCTTTATAACTATTTCCAATACCAAAATAAATTTCCCAGAGTAATTCAGTTTTATCCGAAGCATTTTTTCTGGCAAGCTCAAAAAAGTTTGCTGCTTTTTCCATGCTATCCTGTTTTACCAGTATATTTGCAATATCAAGTAGATACCAGGCCTGTTGAATGGTCGCCTTTTTCTTAGCCGCACCTTCATAAGCCTCCTGATACTTTTGTTTCGCCTTCTCAAAATCCCCTGATTTTTCATAGGTTTTACCAATTCTTTCAATCCACCATGAAGGATCTTTCTCCGGTTTATTTTTCTCAAGGAAAATTATATATTTTTTGAACGCTGCTCTGGCTAATTCCATTTTCCCGTTTAGCAGTAAAATGTGCCCAATTTTAGCATTAGCAGTTTCTTCATAATATGGCAAATCATTTCTTTGAGCAGTAACAATGACTTCCTGCAAAGTATTTCTGGCAAGCCTTAACTGCTTTAAGCTTACATAAACATTTGATTTATCCAGAAGAACATTTAGAAGCGGTTTAGTTCTCTTCTTTTCTCGAGCAATAATTTCACTTTTCTCGGTTACTTTCAAAGATCTATGGTACCACCCATCAAAATAGTATGTATTGGCAAGACCTCTGGACATATTTATCAGGGCAGAACTATCCATATATCTTTCAGCAATATCAATCCCTTCCAGAAAATATTTTGCAGACTCGGAATAATTGTCCATCTTGAAATAGAGAAATCCCAGATAACTACAAAGCAATTGTATTCGACGATGATAACGAATGTGTTTTGCAACATCATAAGCAGACTTATATAGCTGTAAGGTTCTGTCACGTAACTGAGGATTATTGGACTTAAGTTGTGCTAAGTAAGTTAAAAATCGAGCTTTATAATAAGGATCTTGAGATTTCTCAGCGAGGGAAAGTCCCTTCTCCCATGTCTTATCAGCTTTAAGCGTATCTTTATTTTGCCTATAACAAAATCCCCATCTTTCCAGAATCACCAAATTATTTTTAAAATCTGCGGAAATCTCTTTATCAAAGATTTTAAGTGCGCGGGTATATTCTTTTTTATAATAAGCATAAAAAGCCGCTATGACATTTTTTAATTGCTCTGACACCTGGAACGTCTTTAGAAATGTTTCCTCACCATACCTTTGAAATTTCTTATGGTCGTTTTCCACAAACTCTTTTAATAAGAAAAGAGAAGGATTCGAGGTAGCGTTTAATGCTTTGGCAAATTCCCGGCAGGCTTTTTCAAAATCCCCTTTCATAATCCATATTTTTCCAAGCATCCAAAAACAATACTGTGCGCTAATCGGGTTCGCTGAATTTTTTCTAAAAAAAACTTCGGCTGAATCTATTTGCCCATTCTGGATAAACCAATCCAGTAACGCTAAATATCCTTGTTCACTTGAGGGAGAACGCTCCAAAAATGCAATAATAGAATGAATTCGATTATCGAGATCGATATCGGAGTGACTTAGCGAATCCAACTTGGCGATGTATTTGGCTTGTACACCGTCGTTTTGTGCATACAGGTTCCCATGCCAGTTAAGGAGAATTTCACAAAATAATACAAATACAAAAGTCAATATGTGTATTGTGTTCTGCATAAATTCCCACTTTTTATTTAATTAAGATTAATCTTCTTTTTGATCACTATCCTGAGGTTCACCTTTTATCTCTTTACCTTTTCTGAGGTAGGCAATCAGACCAAACACCAGAAAAATTAAAACAGCGAAACCTAGTATCCATAAAATGATATCGGAAAACATTTTGTCACTCCTTAATATTTGTGAATCCGGATAAAATTTTGATCCGGGTATTATCTTATTAAATTGTTCATTAGCCTTTTCTTTTTCCCCGTTTAAAAAATATGCGAACCCAAGGAAATAAATATCTTTATCTTTATCAGCTATCTTTGCTTCTAATTTTTGCGCTAATAACACAGCCTGCGTCAAATTCTCAATCGCCGCATCCAAGAACAGGGCTTTCGCGGTTTCATCTACTTCGGGACTCCTATATAATTTCAGATTATTATGACCCCGGTAGAAATAATATTCCCGCAGCAAGGTATTATTCATTTCATCTTCAGTTTCCGCAATCAGAGTTTTAGCCGAATCCTCCATTGCCAAGAATAATTCTGAAGTTCTTGAGTAATTTAAATCCTCGTATTGTGCCATCGCATTTTGGAAACGATTAAAGAAATCCGTATTACTATCGTTTGTAATACTTGAGCGCAGAACTTTTGGGTCATATTCATATGGCTCACTTTTAAAAGCAGCACTATAGCCTATAGATTCCAGCGTTTTACTACTCCCCTGAAAAACAAAGATGAAAGCGACCAGAGAGACAGTCGCTGCAACTATATATTTTGAAAAATCAAAGTCGAGAATAAGTGGTATTTTTTTTACTTTCTTCCCTTTAGTTCCATTTACCCCGGGCATTTTTTTTTGCCTGCTCTCTCCCTCCTTTATCCCTAAAAAATCCAACACCTCATCCGCAGTTTTCATGGGAATTTCCGGCAGCGGATCGCTGGATGGGGTGAGCAGCTCCCCGACCTGGGACAGCTTGATCATCACTAAATCGTAAAAGTAGGGAAAATGGAATATTCGTTGGGCGAATAGTGCTGTTTCGGTTTTCTCCGGACGGCCGTATAAAATTGTATCGATTTGTTCCCCCAGCTCGTCGAGGGAAATATCCGGCGCGTCTGGAGCTTCTGCGGCGGCATCGAAGCTGGCTTTCAGTTGATCCAGCAAGTCGAACAATAATTCTGTGGTGGGATCGTCTTTTCTACTCCGGGCAATTTGTTCGTTCTCCGGCGCGGTGAGATTGCCGGCAAGATACCCGCAGATCAGTTCATGAGAAATTTCAGGCGACGGTTTCATTTTTTTTCGCGCTCCTTCTTCGCCGGAAAAAACTTAATCGGATAATAATTGTAGCTGTTTATGATATTCACGTAACACCTCCGCAAATTCTTCTTCACAATGAAAACAACTGTTCAGGTGCTTTAACAGGCGCGGACAGTCTTTCCCGGGTATTTCACAAAGAAATATCGCCAGCACCAGTTCTACATTGTCCCTGATTAACGATTGATTTACCCGGCACATATGCAGCGGTATATCCGCAAATAAAGCACTGATCGTCGCTTTTGTATGCAAACGTTTGAATGCCTGCGACAACTCATTAATATAATTTTCCTGGGAAGGTGACAAAGATAAAACCTCCCGTGCTGCTTCAACGCCCCGCTTTGCTTTCAGCACTGCCAGGGCCTGTCCCAATTCCAAATGCCAGTTTTCTTTATTCATCAGCGCTATTGATGCTCCCTGAATATTCGCAACACAGCAGTTTGGCAATCCTGCTTTGCCGCTTTCTTTTTCGATCGCTGCTTACGCCAGCTTCACACATTGCGAAGCTGAAACGCGGCTAAGCGAATCGTTTTCAAGATACCCTGATGAACGTAACGCCGATACAGTGCCGCACCCTGCAACACTGTTTGTGAAAACAGTATCAACGTCTTTATTCTTATAGGGCGTCATGGTTTAATTTCTCTCAAGATTTTAGTCTATCTATAAATTCCGGATTATTTTTTAAGCTTTTCCGAATCCGTGCGGTAGCCACTTCTACTATGCGGGGATTGACTTTCTCCATACATGGATGCCCAGCAACAGCCGTCTGGGAAAGACCATTCATTTTATATAAATAGAATATATGGATATCCCGCTCAATATTGCCTTTGCCGGAATTACTTCTTCGCAATGTTCTTATCAGGAAATCATACACTTCGAATGCAGTGTTTTTGCCTATTTTCTTTCTGGAGAATGGTTGATCCGCCTTCGGAGGATCAACCATCCCGGAGATGTATTTAGGACGCATATATTGATTGACAGCATTACAGCTAGTCGTTGCGAGATAACGAAGAAATTTTTTCTCACCTTCTTTAACTCGAAAATTACCTAACTTTTTCCTCAAGGTCTCCAAAACAATTAAAACGTTATCGTCGGTCAGCTTTCCCGGATCCCGATTGGCTAAAGAATTATTATAATCCCGCACTCTTTCGCCGACACATTTGTAAATATGACCTTTATAATCATCATAAAACTGCCGCCAGGCAGCATTATGCTGCGGCGATTGGCGGTCCACACAATGTTTGATTAGCTCCTCGAAAGAGAACCGGCGCATTGGCATTCCCACTCATTTATCATACAGCTTGTTCGATCAATATTCTGCAATTGTAAGTATGGCGACAATATACGCGGTTGCCGGAAAATAAACAAGGCGGGTGAGAAGGGAAATGAAAAATATTTACGTTTATTTAACGATTCTTGGTAATTAAAAAACCTGATTTGTTGACTAAGCTGTAAAAAGATAATTTATTGAGACGAACATTTTGGAATTATAATTTTTTTCTGTTATACTCTTAAGAACTTCCAAACACAATTAACCGAAATAATAAGCACTCAAGCATTATTCGTATCTTTAGAATTTGAAGCGAAGGTCCTAGAAGTTTATCAAGTACGGAACTGTTAAGGATTAAACTTTGATTGAGTAAAAAAAGAATCTGTTACTGATTCAATATTTATTATTGAACTAAAGTATTATACTATTTCTGCACTTGGGTGCTAAGATTCAATGCTGGAAGCATTGATATCCCTTTCAGAAGATTAAGAAATTCAGAAAGCTTTACCTCAAGTATAATTAATGCCCATAACACAAAATGTATTTAGATAGAGATTCTATTTATATCTTAGCAAATTCTCTTGCAGAATGTCCAAATATGCGTAATCAGCATATTTGGAATGATATCAAAGATGGATTACCCAAAAATATTCGGGATAATATTCACGGCTACACTACCACGAAAGCAGCTATAATAAACCTTTTAAGTGTTTGCAATAATTATGAAGGTGGGATAGAATCACTTCTTGAAATAGTTCGTGAGTATGAAGGTAATTCTAAATCGATGAAGCAAGTCGATCTGGTCTGGCAAAAGATCAAAGAGAGCTTAGTCAGGAATATAACCCCAGAGCAGACAAATGCGCCTACCCCTCTTTCAGAGATTAGCAATTTTAAAAATTCAGCGGCAGTTTATACAAAGCTCAAAAAATTTCTTCTTAAATCTTATAATTATTATGAAATTTTAGATTTAGCACATTCTCTACCAGCCAGCATAAATATCCCAGATTCTTTACCCGGTTCATCTGCCAGTCTAAGTACAGTTGTCCATGAGTTTGTCGATCTGATCGAGAGGCATAGATTACACAAGGTGTTAATAAAACTATTACGCACAACAAGACCTAATCGAATCAATGAGATCGATGATATTGAATCATCGACGACACATATATAAATGGAGGTTATCTCACAATGGAAAGAAAATCAGTTGGGCAATATTTTATATATATTTTAGTAGGCATTGGCTTAATGAGCTTAACTAATTGTACGTCCTTTAGTATAGAAAAGCCTCCACCGGGAACATTGAAATACATGCATTTACTTCAAGCAGTAATAATCTCATTGTTCATATTCATTCTATTTCAATGGGTTATGGGTGCATTTCGGGGAAATGAATCCATTTTACCGAAATCTGAAATTGCTCAAATATCATTTCAACAATTTTCAAATAGCTGGATAATAGTGTGGATCTTGTGGCTGTTTTTGTATATATGGAATACGGTTATAGAATTCAAAGAAATTGGTGATAATTGGGAGGCAAAATTTGGAACAGACGTCTTGAATGTACTTTCAACAGCAGCATTACTTATTTGCTATCTAGTATTAGATAAACCTAGTGTCAAAACCAAAGCATCACCAAAACGTTCCTATCCGTTTTGGTATGGAGTTTTTGCAGTAACTATTTGTAGTTTAATAATATTGTGGCTTAGCTATTTTGATAGAAAAACCTTGGTCGATGCTTCTGTAGGTTTTAACAAAGTTGGGATTATTCTCAATGGAATATATGCAGGATTGGGGATAATCTTTTTGGCAGGCAGACTCGACAGTCACATTATTCGACTTGGTCGTGGTTGGGTTGCGGCTTTATATTTTTATGGATTAGTGCAAGTATTTTATGGATTTCATGATGCGCTACAAGATCTAGACTATTCAACTTATATACTTGTAATGTTATTAAAAATCGTATTTTTCTTAACTGTTCTCTTTCTCATCACCAATCGGTCTATTGCTAATTATCTCGACGAATCAATCGCCAATTATGAAACAGCCCCAAGATCTCCAGTAAAGAAGCTCAAGAAAGGGAAGGGATTCGAGCAACCCGGCTTCGTACATTTAGCCCGCCTATTAATTGATATCTATAATGAAGAAGAACTTCGCCGGCTACCACTTTTGATGCCGCTTCCCGAGAACAGCAGTAGCTTAAATTTTGACGGGCGAGAGGAATTAAGAAATGCAATGCCTGGCGATACCGTTAATCAAAATACACTTGCTTACACTCTTGCCGAGGCGATTGATAAAAGAAAATATGCGACTAAAGAATTTTTCGAGTATTTAAAGTCTATAAGACCCAATCGCGCAAATGAAATTGACCAAGTCCAACAACTTTTTAATAAGTAAAATAAAGATTAGTAGTCACTACTATTCAAAAGTTAAAAGTTTAAAAACGATTAATTAGTGGAAAGATGGGTTTCACCTCCCGAAACCCATCTTTTATTATAAACACTTATAATTCAAGACTCTCGTAAATTTCGTTTTTTATTCCGATGGTAATTTTGATAATTTATTCGGTTTGAATAAATCTTTTTGACTATAATAAAGACGGAGTGCAAGACATGTATTTCCGAAGAATGATAATATGCTTATTGTTACTCAATCTTGGTTGCTCACAACAAACCACAATATCTAAGGGCGATCCAACAAATTATATACAATCTCCATTACAGGTCCGGGAAGCACAATTAGCACGAAACTACTTAATTCAAGAAGTTAGTTTTTTAAGCGATAGTGGGTCTATTCAATTAGCAGGCGAACTTACAAGACCATTTGGAGATGGCCCTTTCCCCGGTATAGTTATGATTACCGGTTCTGGGCCACAAGACCGTGATGAATCCATCGCCGGTCATCGCCCCTTTTTGATTCTTTCAGATTATCTGGTAAAAAAGGGAATTGCAGTACTTCGATATGATGATCGTGGGGTCGGAAAAAGTACCGGAGAATTTGAATCAGCAATCATTCCCGACTTTGCACTTGATGCAGCGAATGCGAT
Organism: Calditrichia bacterium; assembly: GCA_028284905.1. GTDB lineage: Bacteria > Calditrichota > Calditrichia > RBG-13-44-9 > J075 > JACKAP01. Next base: position 23,688 of record JANQQU010000046.1, on the reverse strand, counting down.
GAAGTGGTTAAAAAAACAAAATTTTATTGATAAATCCAAGGTTGGTTATTTGGGACATTCCGAAGGGGGCATCGTTGGACCACTGGCAACACAGATAACAGATGCCGAATTCCTTATTCTTCTTGCCTCACCAGTACTACCACTTAATGAAATTTTATCGCTGCGCGAAAAATTACGTGCTAAACTAGAACCCGCGAAAGAAGCAGAGACTGTATCGAACCTCAGGCGTTTTAAAGTTTTATTTGAAACGATTCAGGCGTCAGAATCAAGTGAACAAGCCTTCCATGCTGCGAAAAAAAACCTGATCTCTCTGGGAGAGCCAGAGCAAGTTGCCAATGATTGGGCCAAAATATTCACTTCGCCATTGCTTTATTGGGTAGCTAAGTATGACCCATCTTTGATACTAAAAGAATTTCAAGGCCCGATACTAGCTGTTTATGCAAGCGAAGATACTAAAATTACCCCTGTAGAAAATGCAGCTAAAATAAAGGATATCACAGAGAATGAAGGTTCAAGGGTTGTTATTGCAGAAGGCCTTAATCATCTCTTTCAACCGGTTCAACCCGGCTCAATATCGAATTACGAAGATAGTGAAATATCATTCGATGATTCCGTGCTTAAGATTATTGGTAATTGGGCTGAACAACAATTAAAGTAATGCCCTCCAGTTCCCGCGGCAGATTGCGCAGGTAACCGCCGCTGCTATCGCGATCGTTCGCAAAGTTGAGGAAGGTGACCGAAATGTTGTTTCTTTCCATCTGCAATCGGATGCTCCGTATTCAAGTTTAAAGAAGAGGGTAAGTATAGTCAGGTAATATCCGGTTCGCCTAGCTTTTACCGCACCATTTGTTTATTGGTAGATTTGCAAATAGGCAAATAGTTTCTCAGCCCTACTTTTTTGTCATACGTATTGTCGTTTTTCTGCTTCCGGAGTTTTACATGTGACATTATATTCATTGGGATTAATCCATTATACGGGATTGGCGGTGAAGAAACAAGAGGGCGGATATCCGCCCCTTCCTGAACGATCCCGCCGAAAAACTTCCCCTTCCCGGGGAAACGCGGTATAAAATCCTTCCCGGATTTTAAATTATCAAAAAAGATTCAAATGACCAAATTGCCAAATTATGGAGATGATTGTCCAAAACGAACTGCGCGCACATAAATATTGCTACTAAGATTACTGCTGCCACACTTACCATCGTAGAAACTTACATGCCACACGCGAGAGCCACGCCCAGATTGACTAGATGTCCAAATCCAACCTAGCCGATCAAATAGACGACTTGTATGTCTATATGTACTAGTATCTTGAGTAGTAATCAAACTCAACGCTTCCTCCAGTGTCGGCAAACGCCAATCCTGAAATCCTCCATAGACAGTATCGTTCAGATTCTGAACATAAGCTCTTGCAGCATCAAACGGCAGGGAAATATCCGACCCGTTACGTTGCCAGAACAGATTCGTGGCCTGGTCATAAACAATCGAATCACCTCTCTGCAATTGCAAAGGAAATTCCTCCCGATTGATCCCTTTCCCACCTCGATTTCTATCACTGTTATAAAACCCTTTTTCCATGATCATTTCAGAAACTAACTGATCTAAACGAAAAGAGTATCCATCAATCTTAGATTCTGTTCGTACTGCCCGAGCGAAAAACAAAGTATCATCAGTTACTACACCACGGATTTGCCCCCGAAGAAAATCCAAACACCATTGTCGACGCTTTGTTGCCTGATCAATGGTCCAAATCCGTTCTTGCCGCACATCAAAAAGAGGGTTTTTGTAAAGACCATTAAAAGTTGAATCCCTCCGAATCAATAAAATCGCCTCTTTCCAATTGGGAAGCCTCCAGTCACTATATCCAGCAAAATTTTCACGGTTAAGTTGATCAATAAATTCGAGGGCTTCAGCGTAGGTTATTGCCGTTAAAGAGCCGCCCCGTTGCCAGTAAACACTGTCAGTGAGACTGGCAATTAGCTGGTCGTTCCTAGGAAGAATTTTTCGCCATTCGGTGCTAATAACCGCAAAACTGTCCGCTTGGGTTAAAAACCAACCTAAGCGACTCCCATTGGGATTTTTTTCGGATTCGTAATAGAATTCCTTTTCTAGAATATCGATTAATGCTGCAAGCGCATCTTTATATGCTAGATCATCCCTTTGTTGCTGAATTGTGTCAATCCCCAACCATAAAAGCAGAACAAAAACAGTTGCGATGCCGAAAACCGCCAATTGCAAGCGCTGCTGGCGGCGTCGGCTCTTTTTCAAGAGCGTCTTTTCTTCATCACTGAAAGCTCGCATACCAGCGCGACCTTTTTCGACGATGCGGATTTCCCGGCGGTTAAGCGAAGCCTCCTGCTTCTTATCCGCTTTCGAATCGCGCAACCGCGCTTTGAGCAGACGAGCGGCTCGCTGTCCCGGCTGGTTGGAAAGCTCATACCGCTGGCGGATTACCGGGGCAAGGGTATCGTGGGCGAGGCTGATCTGCTCGCCATCCTCCCGTTCCGTAAGTAGGTAGCGCCCCTGGCATTGCTCTATTAATGTTTTGATATCGGTTTTTTCGGCATAGGCTTGCTCAACCGCCCTCCGGGAACGGCTGCCGGCGGTTTCCATATTGGTGGTGTGGTAATGGAGCAAGTCGAGCAGCAGTCCAGAGTCGACCACCTCCGCCCGCCAGTCGCGCAGTTTTTCGAACTGCTGGCGGAGGAAATCCTCCATTGCCAGGCCCTGCTTGCGCAGTTGGTAATAGTTTTCGATTTTAAAATGAGTGCTGCTGCTACCGGCCAGCGTCGCCTGCTGCCAGAGGTTGCTGAGGAGGATTTGCAGCATTGGGGCAATCGGGGAATCGCGGTCTTCGAGGAGATCATCGGCGATAATGCCGGGCAGGTAGCCTTCGCTGTTCTCCTCGATCGTGAGGGGATAGCGCTGGCGCAATCGCTCATCGCGGGTAATCCCTTCGATAGCTTCAACAATCCCGGCGCGGTCCAGCTGCGGCAGGAAAAACGGTGCACAGGATAAACGCGCTTCTGCAAATCCCTTATTGATCTCCGGGTGATATTCCTTCCGGTAGCTAAGAAGTAGCTTTCCACGCGGGGAGCGGGCGCCCGGACCAAACAAAGTGATGAGGTCGGCGAGAAAGATTTCCCATTCACCCGGTTTTTCCCACTCATGGGGCAGCGGACGGGTAAAGACCTCTTCGGCTTGATCGAGGATGACAATCAGCGGACGCCCTTCCGTGGCTTCCCGGGCCTGCCAGGCGGCGGAAAGGTCGAACTCGTTAACTACGGCAGCCTCGGCTTGCAGCGCTTCGCGCAGCGTGGCGCTCAACCCTTTCTCCGGATCGCGGCGGAAATAACAGATCGCCTGGCTTTCTCCGATGCGCGGCAGCAGTCCGGCAGCAAGCAGGGACGATTTACCCACCCCGGACTTTCCGTGAAAGAGAATAATCGGATGCACCCCGTGGAGGAGCTGATAGAGTTGATAAATCGCCTGCCCGCGCCCAAAGAAAATGCCCGCATCTTCCCGGCGAAAATAGTTCAGCCCGATAAACGGCTGCGCGGGCAGTTGGCGGTAGTATGTTTCGGGAATTTTCAGTCCGGCCAGCGGATTTTTGGCAGCGCCAGGCAAGTTCCAGCTTTTCACTATTTCCGCGCCGGGGCGGTAATAGATTTCCCAGGGAAAGCGATCGGGCAGCGCTTCTTCCCGGGTCAGCTGCAGATCGCGGGCCGCTCCGTCGCCGTTGCGGCTAAGCACCTGCTGCTCGGCATTCGCCCAGCAGCGTTCCAGGGCGAGTCCTTCCCCAAGGCCGTGGTAGAAACGAATGGCAAGATCGGCAGCGACTGCATCGGCAATTTTTCCGGAGGTGCCGATCACCACCGGCAGACCGGCCGCGGTTAATTCCCGCGCCTGCTGCTGGGAACAACAGCCGTTGAGGAAAATCAGCTGCAGTCCCTGCTGACCAGCCAAGAAAGGGGATAGCCCGGCGCTGTGCGCGGCTTCCGCCCGCCCATCCCGTTGTTCCAGGAGGAGACGGAAGCTATCGGCATGGCCACCGTAATGGAAGATGGCGATGCGTTCCCGGTATTCCTGGAAAACGTCGAAGATATTCTCCAGGGTGGCGTTGGCCCGTTCCACCACCTTGCATAAGCCTTCCCGGCGGGCCAGCGCAAGGGCGTTGCGGATGCCCTCCAATTCGCGCGGCAGGTTGCGCAGATAGCCGCCGCTGCTGTCACGGTCATTCGCAAAGGCGAGGAAGATGACCGGGATGTTGTTTCTTTCCATCTGCAATTGAGTGCTCCGGGTTCGAGTTTAAAGATGGGGCAAGCGTGGTTAGGCAATATCTGGGTCGCCTGGATTTCTCTGCATCATTTGTTTATTGGCAGATTTGCAAATGGGCAGATAGTGCCTTCGCCCCATTCGTTTATCATAGTATTGTCGTTTTAATGCTTCCGGAATTTTTATCATGCAAAAATCGTATTTATTGGGAATGATCTATTATACGGGATTGGCGGGAAATAAGCAACGGGTGAGGATCGCCGCGCCGGTATCGCAATGGTTGTTTCAATTTACCGGTTGATCCCGTTTGCCATTCAGTGGTTTCCCATTTTTATCGTGGTTGGCGTGACCGACGGTTTGGCGGCGTTGGGACGTTATGATGGTTGGTGTTTTTATGGGGTTATCGGCGTCATCGTTATGGTTGCGGCGTGGTTTATCGGCGGTTACCGGCGATGGCGTTGGTGGTGGTTTTGTTGGCGGTGTTGGTGGGTTAGTAGAAAGATATCTTTAAAGCTAACTAGCATTGGTTTTCCCTGGGCTACTTGCCATACGTTTCGCCATACTTATATTTCTCATTTGGTAATGCAGGGGGTACCGTTAATTACAGTAAAAGAATTGGTAGGCCATTCCGACATTAAAACAACAATGCGCTAGCACACTTAGCGCCAGCGCATACAAAAGCGATGTCAGGTAGACGTCCTTACTAGACTTGCTGACTTATTGCTGACTTCAAAGAAAAAGGGTTACAAGAAATTTCTTGTAACCCTTTTTATGGTGGCGTCTCCCAGAATTGAACTGGGGACACACGGATTTTCAGTCCGTTGCTCTACCGACTGAGCTAAGACGCCAGCACTCGTTAAGAGGCGAAAAATATAATATGGGCTGTATATAAAAGCAAGAGTTATTTATCACAATTTATAAAAAAAAGAATGCCGTCAACTTCATGTCGACGGCATTCTTAGGCTATGCTATGCAGTGCAGGAGGAGATGTTGCTAAAAATTAATTTGCTTTATAAATAGTGACACCCCAGTTGGCCGGATCCCGCGGTGGCGCGGAGTTCCAATCCTTGAAGGAATGGGAGTCATCAGATTCGTAAATCAGCAGATATTCACCGGACTTCAAGTAGATAGTGTCATTGAATTCACGGTTCTTACGTGCGCCACCGGCGTGGTCGGTTCTGCGATAGGTCATTTCCCAAACAACTTTACCAGTGCTGGCATTTTCGATCCAGGCGTAATCATACATCCGACCGTCGCTGCCTTCGCCCAGGGCGTAAACACGCACGTTGCCGTCTTTTTTCATTTCGAAACGCTCTTTCCGGGTTTCCCAGTCGCGAACGCGGGTAATTCTCGCCATTACGTCGCTGTTATCACTGTCTTCATTATATTCGGTCACATCACTGGCCCGAAAGTTATCACCCACACCTAGAATGGTTATTCCCCATTTTTCCTGATCGAACGGCGGGGAAGTATTCCAGCGGCGATAGGAGTGAGAATCGTCGGTGACGAAATGAGCGACATAATTGCCTTTTTCAAGTTCGATCACTTCATCGGCCAGACGGTTCTTGCTATTACCACCGGCATGATCGGTATTACGGTAATTCATTTCCCAAACGCGCTTGTGGGTCTTCGCATCAACAATCCAACCATAGTCATACATCTCTCCCCGGGAACCTTCTCCAAGGGCGTAGATGCGTACGTCCATATCTTTTTTCAGGGTAAAGCCTTTGGAGACATATTCATCGTCCCGCAATCCGGTGAAATTAACAATCACATTTTTTTCCGGCATGTCTTCGTAATCGTAAAGAGAGATGGCGCCCCGATCATTGTCGTTTTGAGCGTAAATGGACAGTCCCCAGAATTCCGGGTCATACGGCGGCGCAGTATTCCATTCCCGCGGGGAATGCGAATCGTCTGTCACGTAAAAGGCGCTGTAGTTACCTGCCGGCAGAGAAACAGTTTCACGGATCATCCGGTTCTTTTCGCTGCCACCGGCATGATCGCTGTAACGATACTTGAACTGCCATACTTTCTCACGGGTATCGGCGTTCATAATCCAGCCATAATCATAGGTACCATCATCGCGTGCTTCACCAAGGGCGTAAACAACAACGTCCATATCTTTCTTCAATTTAAAACCTTGATTCTCATAGCGATCATCGCGGCTGGCCAGCAGAGAGACCATTGCTTTTTCCTGGATGCCTTCACGATATGCAATCGTTTCCGATTCATCATACCCACGGCCATCGCCTTTAACAGTGATTTGGAATTCTTCATAATCATCACGATAACGGCGGCGACGATCATCGTCATCGTCATCATGACGGCGGAAGAAGAAGCGGGTAATGCTCCAGCCATCAATGTTGTAATTTTCGGGGAAATAAGAAAAGTAAACTTCGTATCGTCCGCGATTCAGGGATACTCTGTCCTTGTATTCCCGCAGGCCACGATCGACCCAACTGGAATTTGCATCGGTCAGTTCCCATACGATTTCGCGGGTATCTGCATCAAGAATCCAGGCACTGGAAGTGGACCAGCGACGGCTTCTCTGGTGAGTGCCAAGCGCTTCAATTTCAATTTCCTGGTCGCTGCTCAGGCTAAATCCGGCCAGGTGAACTTCTTCCGGAATAATATCATCGATCGTAACCAGTACATCCTGCGCTTTTAATTGTGGGGTGGTAATCATGCCACCCACAAAAATAAGTAACATCAATCTGATAGTAAATTTAGTGTTCATTACATCTTCTCCGAGTTTATTTCTATTGCTCACGATATAACGAGGTTGATACAATATTGTTACATATAAATTTTCTGGAATCGTTATTTATCAAGGCTCTTAGCTGAATGATTGTAAATTTTCCGCATTGAAACTGACCCCAAATGCCAAAAGGCCTGGCGAACAACGTCAAGAATTCGATTCGCCTCCCGGTAATTGAACAGCACTCAAGTATTTGAATATTATAAACATTACCATTCAGAACTCTTCCTGGTGCTATAAAATTGTCATCGATTTGTGAGAAAAATGTGATTGTTCGCCATTCTCGGCCAGTCTACATTCCGAATAAGAATTTCTGCGGTTATCTTTAAATGCCTGCTAACTAAAAGAGGGAATTATGAAGCGCTTTTATTACCGAATTTATTTGCTATTAATAATTGCCTTATTGATGTTTCTCAATAGTTGCAGCCGTAACAGCATTTCTCCGGGAGATGATCCTTCTGACCCAGGCAATACTATTACCGTGGCAATTACCGCACCGCTCAGTAACAATAATTTTCTACACAATGCAGTAATTAATTTCAATGGAAACGGTAGGGAAGGAAGTAGTGGTAATATCGCCGCCGAAGATCTCATCTGGACCTCAGATAAAGACGGCACCATTGGGATTGGCAACACCTTTAGCCGAAGCGGATTAAGCATTACTGAACATACCATTATTCTCACTGCCAGCAGCGGCAGCAACACTGCAAAAGATACAATTCTGATAACCATCGGCAATAATGCAAACAACGTCTCAGCGTTTATTCAGCAGCCTGCAGCCGGGCAACAATTCTCCTCCACAGCCCTGATCCCAATGAGCGGCAGTGGCCTGGCGGCAGATGGCAGTGTTATTAGTGATGCACGAGATCTCGAATGGCTATCCGATATTGATGGCGTGCTCGGCAGCGGCTCCCAGATTTCCCCGGGTGGGCTTTCCGCGGGGCAACATACCCTTCAATTAATCGCTGCTGATCGCAGCAGTGCAGTACCCACGCAGCTTAGTACTGCAGCCATCACGATAAATATCGTTGCCGATCCGCTGGCGATGGTTACTGCCGACATCCTCTCCCCGCAGAATGGATTTATTCTCCACCCAGATTCATCGATTACTTTTGTCGGTTCCGCCAGCAATGATGGCGGTCAGGCTTTAGCGCTGGATGACATTATCTGGACCTCCAGCAATGACGGGGAAGTCGGTCGTGGAGAAAGCTGCATTGTACCCGTTTTATCTCCCGGCAAACATCGTATTACCATGACGGTTACCGGCCATACCGGCGATAAGGAGGCACGGTCGATTTGGTTGAATGTTAGTGATGAGTAATGATAAATTTCAAATGGGCAAATGGGCAAAAATGCATGTCTGCTCATTTGCTCATTTGCTCATTTGCTCCCTGCGGTCCGACCAATTTTTGATCAATTAGCCACTGGGTAGCCTGCAACATGGATTCCGCATAGGTTTTCAGTTGCTTTGTTTCTGCGGGGTATTTCTTTAGCCAATCCGTTCGGTCTTTTTCCTTGTAACGATACAACGACTCACCGCCATTCGGTCTGCCCACCCAGAAAAGGGAATCGTTAATACAACCAAGTTTATCATCGGCACTGAAAAAGATTTCTTCGCGAGATTCGCGAAAAAGGTCGATGCCTAATGTGTTGTTGACAAATGACAATTGCAATAGACCGAGAATGGTCGGGTAGAGGTCAATTTGTCCTCCCAATCCATCCATCGTAACACTTTTCTGCAACTTGCCGGGCATGTGGACAATCAGGGGAATATGATGATAAGGCAGGGAGAGATCGTAGACCGGATCGATGTTACTGCCGTGATCTGCTACAAATATAAAAATCGTATTCTTATACCAGTCGCTGTCCCGTGCCGCTGCCATGAACTGCCCTAACGCCCAATCCGCATATTCAACTATTTGCTGGCGAATATCCTCGCTATCCGCTCGAAAGTCGATGTCCTCAGGAATCACATACGGACCGTGATCGCTCGCTGTCAGAAGTGTCGCCAGAAACGGTGCGTCATTCTTGTGCAAGCGCTGCAGATGGGGGAGGGCAAAATTCAGCATGTAATGATCCGGCACGCCCAGGGCTGTCAATACTTCATCCGAGGGATAATCCTTTTCACTGATAATTTCCTGAAAACCATTGGTGCTAAGGAAGCCGCCCATATTATCGAATTGCTCGTCATGAGTGCTAAAGAAAATGGTTTGATAGGCATGCTGGCGCAGCGCCCGGGCCAATCCGCCAAATGCCTGCATGCTTTCGGTTGTTTTCATGGGATGCTTGTTCAAAATCGTCGGTAAGCCAAACAGGCTGGCATAGATGCCGTTATAGGTATGAATACCGGCGCCGTAAAAATTGCGGAAGAAGTATGATTGCGTCACTGCCAAGCTATCGAGATGTGGGGTCAGGTTTCCGGGATTCCCGAAAATACCCATCTTTTTTGCGGCCATATTTTCCATCAGGATCAGCACAACATTTTGTGGGGGAATTGCTGTATCCGCTTCTACAGTTCTCGCTATTGGAGAGGCAAAACCACTATCCGGCACAATGTTCAAAAAACGCTGCACATTTGCCAGGGCAATTTGATCGTCCATCAACTTCAACTGCTGATTCCCCGGTTTCCGGGCATCGACCCAACTGCGCAAAAAGGTGAACACCGGGTTGAGGCCAAGCTGATTGGGAAAGGCGTAAGTGCTGAAAAATGCCGTTCCCCAGCGGATCGGAGATTTCGCTGCAACTCTTCCCCGAATACCGATAAATAACAATATTGCCGTTAGTAAACTGAGCATCAGCAGTTTGCCGTAATATGCGCCACTTGCCGGGCGAGGACGATCAGAATATGCGGCCAGATATTTTCGCATCAGGCGGGAAACGATAAAAGCAAATATGCCGGTCAGGAAGAAAAAGAGCAAAAAGTAAGGGTAATAATGAACATCCTGAAAAATCATTTTGCTGACTAATTCCGGGCTATCCGCCCATTTTAATGCGGAAATGGTCATTCGCGCATTAAAGTAGTTAAAATAGGGGATATCGGCTGCAGCGATGAAAAGTCCCACGCTATATAAACCTACCAGCAACAACTGCACGCAACGCTGCATCCATACCGGAGTCTTCCCCCAAAATGCGAAGATCGTCAGCAGTAAAAACGGCAGTAGCAGAAAATAGCCACTCACAACTGTATCAAAACGAAATCCCATCCACAACGCTTGCCAGACAATATGTCCCGGCACATCCACCAGCTTATCGCCATGCTGAGACAGCAGGATTAAACGGGGAATTGTAAATAAAACAATGCCGCAGAAATATACCGAAGATAGAAAGCGAATATGTGGCGGTAGTTTTTGAATGAGCTGTTTGAGCATAAAACGGTTGCGTTTTTAGTGAACTTTTGTATATATTATTTCGTTAGCATTTTATCATCGCCGCTAAATATATGAGGAAAAACAGTTTTGTCGAAACTCAATATAAATTCCCTGCAAGCAATTAACGGACGGGGCGCCGTCACCAATCCGCAAAACCGCTTCGATCACATTGATTATATTCCCTACGAAGAAGATCTTATCGAATCGGAAATGCCGCCGGTAAATGCCGCGACGGAATATTTTCGGGATCATACCAAATCGCTGATCTCCTATAACAGCAGTCCGGATATTCCCTTCGACGCCGGCATAAATCCCTATCGGGGATGCGAGCATGGCTGCGTCTATTGTTTCGCCCGGCCCAATCATGAATACCTGGGGCTTTCCGCCGGTCTCGATTTCGAAACAAAAATATTCGTTAAGGAAGACGCGGCAAAGATTCTCCGCAAGGAACTCTCCGCAAAAAAGTGGCAACCACAACCGATCGCCATGAGCGGCGTTACCGATCCTTATCAGCCGATTGAACGACGGCTCGGCATTACCCGCAGCTGCCTGGAAGTGCTGGCAGAGTTCCGCAATCCGGTGGGGATTGTTACCAAGAACCACCTGGTTACCCGGGATATCGATTTATTGAAGGAGCTGGCGCAATACAATGCCGCCGCAGTAATGATTTCGCTTACCAGCCTCGATCCCCATCTTATCTCGGTAATGGAACCGCGCACTTCCCGTCCGCATCTCCGCCTGGATGCCATTCGTCAGCTAGCAGATGCCGGTATTCCAGTTGGCGTGATGACCGCCCCGATCGTTCCCGGCCTGAATGACTACGAAATTCCGGCAATGATTGAAGCAGCTGCAGCAGCCGGCGCCCAGTATTCCGCATTCGTAATGCTCCGCCTCCCCTATGGCTTAAAAGATATTTTCAGTAACTGGCTGGAAGAACATTTTCCCGATCGCAAAGAAAAGGTCCTTAATCGCCTGCGCGATATTCGTGGCGGAAAACTCAACCAAAATGAGTTTAAGGAAAGAATGCGCGGAAACGGCATTTTTGCCGAGCACATCAAAGCGATGCATCAGGCCGCTTGCCGGAAAGCCGGCATCAATGGCTATCGCCGCAAACTTTCTGCTGCAAATTTTTGTCGCCCTTCCGAGCGCCAGCTTTGTCTCTTTTAATTTACAAATATGCAAATGGGCAAATATGCAGACATGCCCATTTGCATATTTGCCCATTTGTATCCTTCCCGTTGAAACAGTTTTATTTTTCTTCCGATATAAACTTATTCTTGAAATTTATTGCTATATTATGATAGTAGAAAGAAATGACTTTCGGGTAATCATATACTTTAATTGCAGCTATAAAGGGAATTAATGTTTCAACGAGATTACATCATGCGCATGGTCGAGCAGTTGACGCAGGCCTTGATCCATATTATGCGCCAGAAGGCCGTTCATCAATATCATGAGGCGCAGGAATCGATTAATACTGCCAGTAATGGTATTCTTGGACTGGATATGAGTTTGCTTCGCCTGATTTCCGATGAACAGATTATTGATTTTTTTCGCAGTGACGATGAGATTGATGCCGGTAAATGCCTGGTTGTCGCCGAGTTGCTTTTCCACGACAGCGAAATTATGGAAAAAATGGACAGCGAAGATGATTTTAATTTCGGGTATCTGAAATCTCTCAGTCTTTTCCTGAGCGCTTTTATCCAGGAAGGCGATCTTCTCGAAGCACAATACCAGGAAAAGATTGCGTTAATACAGGAGAAATTAGCCGACTATTTTCTCCCCCAGCATATTGAATATAAGCTCTTCAACTACTACGAACTGATCGGGCAATATGACAAAGCGGAAAACCTATTATTTGATTTGATCTCCGTCTCCTACCCGGAGATTCAACAGCAAGGCATTGCCTTTTTTCAGCGCTTGCTGGAAAAAGGTGATGATGTACTCGCCGCCGGGAATCTCCCCAGGAACGAAGTCCTCGAAGGATTGGCGGAGTTAAAGAAGCAAACCGCCGAAATTCCCCGCTAAATTTTTTGACAATCAGAACATTCCCATGATGCCACATGTCGCCTCGCTGAGGCGATGATCATTCCGGGATAACAATGCTATAAATATTTCGCCCCGCTGGGGCTTTTCATGCTTCGCTGGTTTTCAACAATCGTTTGCTCCGTTAGGAGCGATATGTTTATAGAAAATATTACCATGAAAATATTCGCTCCAGCGAAGCGACGTGTATTGTTGAATTAATTTACGGAATTAATGCAACCATCTCTTTTCCGGGGTGTCTGCTAGTAAAAAAAGGATATTAACATGCAGAAACAATCCCGGATATTCCCAATTGCCTTCGCCATTTTTTTCGTATCTATTTTTAACGCCATATTCGCCCAGACTGAGAATGAGGCAAAAACTCTTTACCAGGAAATTGCCCATATGGACAGCATCCTCTTTACCGCCTTTAATAATGGCGATATTGAAACCGCCAAAAAAATCTTCGCCAAAGATCTGGAATTTTTTCATGATACTGCCGGGCTGACCAATTACGATCAAACAATTAACGGCCTGCAGTCGCTCTTTCAACGCAATGATGGTTTAAACCGGAAATTGGTTGCGGGCAGTATGGAGGTTTTCCCGATCAAGGATTACGGTGCAATTCAACTCGGTAAGCATACCTTTTGCCATCAGGAAAATGGCAAGGACGATTGCGGTACATTCCGTTTTCTGCACATTTGGCAAAAGATTGACGGAAAATGGCGGGTTACCCGCGTGGTGAGTTATGATCATTAACGTAAAAAAAATTCATGAATTTTCTTTACGTTAATGATCATTTTTTCCCGAAAAAATAACCGATATGATCCCCGCCGCACCAATCCGGTAATCGGGTAGCCAGGGATCGATCCAGCTTTATCAGGTGGCTGGTTAGCTTTCCGCTAAATCGATCCGGATGATATTGATCGGGATTAGGAAGTAGTGGGCAAAGATGAATTCTTTTCTTCAGGCGAAAAAAACTCCGGAAATCTTTCTGACGATAGTACTGAAAACGAAAACCGTTCGGCAGTACTGCGTATCGACCATTCACCCGCTGTAATGCCTCCCGGAACTTCCCCCGCCAAAAAAAACCGAGCAGCGAGAAAAGATGAAATGGTGGCATGGAAACGATCAGCAAAGTGCCATTTTCCGCCAGCATTTTATTAAGCTGCTTCAACGCCGTTTGCAAATCGGCAATGGCGTTAATCACCCCAAAATTCAGTATGATAAATGAATAGCTTTCAGATGAAGTAAATGTTTGAAAGTCCTGGCAATGCACCGTAGCATCCAGACCGAGCGCCGCTGCTTTTTCAGTGGCGAGATCGACCATTGCCGGAGAGATATCCAGTGCCTCCACCGCAACGCCCTGCGAATGATAAAATTGAAAATCGGAACCGGGTCCGCAACCAACATCCAGTATTTTCAGCCCGGGAGCCAGGAAAGGGGTAATCTCTTCGTGCAGACGGGCTCGTTGGTACTTTCCCAGGAAGTTGTCATTGAATTTGTGCTGGTAATCCGCGGCATATGCATCAAATGTAGGGCGTGCAGACATAGGGTATCCGTTCTTAAGTACGGATGTGAGAAAGCTGGCGAATCTTATAATCGCAGTAGACCGAGCGCATCCGATGATAGGCGCGCTTGAGCAACTGCTCCCGCTTTTCGCTCAACTGGCGGCGGCGATAATCGCTGGCGAGTTTTTTAATGGCAAATTGATAAAGTTGATCGCTGAATCGCTCGCTCAATCCCAACTCGCGCTGCAAGTGTTTTTCCCAGTCGCCATTACGGATAATACGCTCCTGCACTTCTTCGTACATCGAAGTACCGCGCAGCGGGTAGGCAACTGTCGTCAGATAGGCATCCGGCTGTTCTGCTTCCACAAAGTCGATGGTTTCGTAAATATCATCCAGCGCTTCCCCGGGATAGCCGAACATAACAAAGTAGCCGGCTTGCAATCCGTGTTTTTTGCACCAGAGCGTCGCATCGCGGATTTGTGCCTTGGTTACGCCGCGGGACATGGCATCCAGCACGCGCTGACTGCCGGACTCCGCCCCAAACCAAACCCGGTAACAGCCGAGGTCTTTGAGAATCTCGACCATCTCCTCATCGATTTTATCCGCACGGGAAATGCATTCAAAAGGTAAGCGAATACCGGCATCGCGCATCAAACCGTGAAATTTGATTAACCAGCGTTTGTTTACCGTAAACACATCATCGGCAAACCAGAGGTGGGTTGGTTGATACCTGGCAATAATCTCCTGAATTTCCGCCAAAACCTGCTCCGGCTTGCGGCGGCGATGCGTCCAGCCATATACTGAATGACTGCACCATTTACAGGTAAAAGCGCATCCACGCGCAGTAATCAGCGAAACCGAGCGTTGCCCGTGATATTTTTCCCAGGTATCAAGATATTTATGGAGATCGATCGCTTCCCGGTCGGGAAAGGGATACTCATCCAGCTGGCGCTTGCTGGCTGCCCGGGGATTTTCGACAATAGTGCCACGCGCATCCTTAAAACTGACATTGTCGATACCATGCAGCTGATGCTTCCCCCGATCATCCAACGCCTGCAGGACCCCCACCAGTGCTTCTTCCCCCTGCCCGGAAATAATTATATCTGCCCCATAATTTAAGAACTCTTCCACCTGGGTAGAGGCATCCGGCCCGCCCAGCAAGGAAATAATGCCGTTTTCGTTACAGTAGCGAATCAATTTCATGACGTTATACTTCGTCAATAAATTGCAGTGGATACCAAGCACATCAGGTTTTTCTGCACCGAGGTGAGCAATTAATTCCGGGTAAGTAGAAAAAGTAGTATCATACACCGACACCGGTATTTTCTCGCGCTTCAGATAGGCGGATAAATATAGCAACCCCAGCGGCGGATAAGGCTTCATCACCTCCTGCTCGTGGGGATCTTCCGCAATAAAATATGTATGAGTAAGAATAATTTTTTGCATAATCTTATTTTTTAGCCAATACAGGTTTTTAGGCCTAAGGCCTTAGTTTTTAGGCAATTAGACCTAAGGCCTTAGGCCTAAATAACCTAAAGCCTTCATTTTCACCCATCTACTGCCAAGTATTTGCGCATCTCCCGTTTATAGCGCCACATGCCGGGGATATGCCGGTATTGCGCTGCCAGACGACGGAGGCGTCTGGCAAAAGACTGCCGGCGGCGAAAGAGCGATACAAATCCAAAATAGTGATGGGTATATTGATGCAGCGCCCGGTAAAAATCCGGGTGATATTTGCCGGTAAACATTATGGCCAAATCGCCGCTGTCACTCCAATTTTTTTTGTCGTCCATCAAGTCTACAACCTTCTCATAAAACGGCGTGTTTTTCAAGGGATAGGAAACGGATATCCCGATATGATCCGGCTTGCAGTTTTTTACCAATGCGAGGGTTTGCAGGATATCCTCATAATCCTCCCCCAGGTAGCCGTATTGCAGAAAGAAGCCGACCTTTACACCGTTCTTTTGCAATAGCTGATTGGCCTGCTTGATGGTATCAATCGTTTCGTCTTTCTGCATGGCGTCGAGAATTTTTTGCGAGCCGGATTCTACACCCAGCCAAACCTCATCGCAGCCGGAGCGGGCCAGTGCTGCCGCGCTTTCCTCGCTAATCAAATCTGCCCGATTCTGACATTTGTAGGGAATACGCACATTCAGGCGCTTCAACTCCTTCCCGAAGGCATCCAGCCAATCCGGTTTCAGGCCAAAAATGTCATCGGTTACCCAAATGTGATCAGCTTTCAATTCGTTGGCCATCATGGCGAACTCTGCAGCAGCACGCTCCGGGGAAATCGCTTTGTAGGTGCGTCCGTACAGCGGCTTCGCGCACCAGTTACAGCGAAACGGACAACCGTGTGCAGTGGAAATATTCAGGGAGAAATATCCCTGGCTGCGCAGCCACATTTCCCGATAGGGCGTCAGATCAATTTTATCCCAGGCGGGGAAAGGCATTTTCTCCGTGGGGAGATTGGTTTTAATCTGCGGCTTCTCTACGTAAGTTTCTTCATCCAGATAGGAGATACCGTCCAACGTATCAAACCTGCGACGCTGTGGATCGTCCAGCAGTATTTTCATCAGATCAACAATCGTCTTTTCCGCATTCCGATGCACAACCAGATCGAAACCAGCGTTCAGGTAATCTTCCGCCTGGTCGGAAGCATCAGACCCATGGGCGATGAACAGGCCGGCCTTTTCGGTTTTATCCATCATTTGAAAAATAGCATCGCGCATATTTTTCAGGCACATTTTCGTGAGGAAATTGAAGTCGTCGTCGTAGAGGATAAAAACATCCGGTGCTTCCCGTTCTATTGCCGCCGCGAGGCCGCTGCCGTCTTCATCAAACATCACGTCGTAAAACGTGGCTTCCATATCCAATTCCTGTTTCAACCAGGCAGCGAGAGTAATAGAGGCCAGTGGCGGATAAGGCTTTTGCAGGGCAGCCTCTTTCCGGTCCAGGTATAAAAAGTAGGAGTGGCTAATCAGCACTTTCATAGAGATAGCGTCGTCTCAATTTCCTGGTCAATTTTCCGGTAAATTGAATTATAGATATCCTGGTGATCCATCCGGTTCAGCTTGGCAATACCTTCCCCGAGAACAATGCCTTTACCAAAAGATTCCGGATATTTTTCCGAGAGGCGACGGACATACTGCTTGTAGACAAAGCGATTCAGTCTGCTCAGTAAACCATTATCCGCGTTATTATTCGCAGCGATGCCATTTTTATGCGCGAGCAAATAGAAGTCATTATCAAGGATTTCCGGGCGGGCATTGGGAAGGTATTCGAAGATCCAGCTATTTTCCGCGATAATTTTTTCGCTAAAGTCGCTCCGGATCAACGGAATCATCTGGACAATTTGCACTGCAGTATAATAGTCCTGTTGCTCGGTATGCAAATTTACTTCATCAACCAGGTAGTTGATGCAAAGCAGTCCGCGCTTTCGCCAGACCTTACTGAGTAGCACCAGGGTGAGGTAGGATAACCAAAGGCGGTTTTTCTTAGTGATCAGAAAGAGATCGATATCGTCTTTACAAGCGCAGGATTCGAAGGCATTCGCACCGGTCAATGTGGCATATTTCACCCAGGGCAGGCGGGCAATGACGGAGAGATGTTTTTGGTGATGCTTAAACAAATCCCGACTCCATTGCTGTTTCCGGCAATATTTTTTTTCCAGCGCCCGTGCAAACAATACGCCATCTTTTTCACTGACCATGCCGTCCGCGATTAAATCGCTTAACGTCTGCTGAAATACCCGGGGAGATGCCGGCACGCGCAGGTAACGATAAACCTGCTCCCGGCTAAATGCACTCTCAAAATGATGGGCAAGCTGAATAGTTGCCAAAATCTCTTTATGATACAATACTTGCTTCTCCACTGAAAACAGATGCTTCAAATAAATTGAGTGTTGCCAGAGCTGTATTCCGCCAATTCAGATGTTCAATCATCTTCGCAGATGGTTTATAGCGAAATCCATTCTGATAGTTTTCCCAGATCGCATCGGCCCATTTCTCCGGCTCCAGGTGGTCAAAAACAAACCGGTGACTGCCCAATATTTCTTCAATCGCATTATTCTGATAGAGAAATACCGGCACATTCTGATACATTGCCTCGAATGGGGTAAACCCAAATCCTTCATAGGCAGAAGCATTAATAAAAAAATCGCAATTTTGATAATAATGCACCAACGCATCGGAAGGCACCGAACGGGCAATTACGATATCCTTCTGAAAAGGAGACGCTTTTATCGCCTGCTTAAGTGCCTTATAGCCATTGGCCGGTTGCCCGACAATTAACAAGCGTTGCTCAATTTTATGCTTTTGCTTCAAATAATCAAATACCCGGATGATAAAAGGGATATTTTTTCGAATCTCAAATGTGTTTACGCAGAGGATATATGGCTTCTCTATCACCGGCGGTTGTTTCGGTGTAATCGGCTTTA
The DNA here is from genome assembly GCA_028284905.1 of Calditrichia bacterium. Lineage (GTDB taxonomy): Bacteria > Calditrichota > Calditrichia > RBG-13-44-9 > J075 > JACKAP01. The sequence continues at coordinate 5,316 of JANQQU010000046.1, read as the reverse complement.
GGGGCAGGTGATTGATACCGGGATGAATCACCGTCATTTTCGGTTGATATTGCGGATAAATCCGGGCAATACTTTTCGCGGTGGTGTGCGAGACGGAGACCACCCGGTCTGCCCGCGCAAGAAAAGTTTTTATTCGACGTCCAAAGTATGCGCGCTTAATCATTTGATAGTACTTGGGATGCAGCAAGAATCCCATATCATGAAACGTTGTAATCAGAGAATACCGTTCATCGCGGGGCGGGCAAATATAATGGGAAGCGAGAAATACTTTTACATTCTCCCGGATCAGTAATTTGCGCAGACGATATTCGTAAAAGAACAACTGTCCTGCTCTTCCCCGGAAAGGGGCGGTAACAATTTTATCACCCGGCTTCAGCAGCGCTCGAAACAGGCGCTCATGAACCGGTTTACAAAAAACTGCCAATGGCACTTCGCGTGGCAGCTCCAACAGGTTTCGTGCCAGGTAATAGATATAATAGGCGGCCCCGGAAAAATTTTTCGGCAATGCCAGACAATCGATACCGGCATACGCCGGAGCAGTGCTACCGTTTAGCATATTAGCATGTTTTGGGGAATTTTCGGGCGAACCGGGATTCATAGTTTTTTTGCTGGTTGCGGTTTGGAAACCGAATGATTTCGGCGTCGCTATTTACCTGTTTGCAGGCGGTTTATTTCCGTGAGTTTTATTACTGATCTGTCTTGGATATCGGCCTAAATTGTCCTATATATAGATCAAGCGTATGGAAGTGGGAAATTGCCGCATATCCCCTAAAAAGTCAAGCTAATTTTTGCCGGGCTTTCCCAATGAGCGCTAATTAGGTATAACTATCTGTGACTTTACTTACATAAAATTTTTAACACGCAGTTCATATAAAACTATGCCTTTAATTGAATTTCGAGACGTTACCAAGCGCTATGCGAAAACCGGTCCAACCGCTGTGGAAAATATTTCACTGGCGATCAACAAAGGTGAAAAGATTGGCTTGATTGGTGCAAACGGCTCTGGTAAAACAACCTTATTGCGCTTACTTCTCAATTTTGTACGACCGGATAGCGGCACCATTACAGTTTTCGGGGAAAACGATCTGGAAAAGGCCCGGAAATACATCGGGTATCTACCGGAGCGGCAGGAAGGTCTGGAGAATTTTACCCCGCGGGAATTATTATCTTTTGCTATAAAAATGAATGGCAATATGCCGAATATAAAAACGCGGATCGAGACCTTACTGTCGTTTGCCAATTTGAGTGAGGTTGCAGACGACCTTCTCACCGATTTTTCCAAGGGGATGTGGCAACGGGTGATGATCTGCGCAGCGCTCGCGCATCAACCGCAAATTCTGCTTTTGGACGAGCCGATGTCCGGCCTGGATCCGGAAGGGCAAAAAAGCGTGCGCAGCTTTATCGGGCAATTGGAAGATATGACCATCATCTATGCCTCGCATAATCTTAACGAGATCCAGGACTTCTGTGATGCTGTAGTTATCATCCACGAAGGCAGCATTATTGAGAAACTAAGTTTGCAGGAAATACAACAGGAGATATTTCTGATAGAAACCATTCCGGCGGCCCGTGCAGTCGTTGAAAAATTTCAGCCCATTTCACCAACTGTCCTGGCTGAAAATGATAATTTATACCGGATCAGGTTTACCGCCAGCGCAGCGAATGTGCAGCAGCTGATCGGGCAATTAAGCGCTGCAGATATCCCGATTCATAAGCTGCGCTCCCAGGGGGTTTTGGAAAATCTGTATCATCAATATGTCACGCAAGCAACCGAAATTTTATAGAAGATGCGATCAGGAAACCCGGATTCTTTTTCTGCGTATTAAAAGTGAGTCAAAAATTTCGGATATTCGATTTTTTTTTATATATTTTGTGGTATCAGAAGTGCTAAATGATAGAAATGTCACAAAAAAAACACAGGAAAATTTTAACTTAGGAATATACAGGGAAGTTTGGCTCAGCCATACGTAAATGAACGGAGGAAATATGCAGGCGGTTCTTTTTGATTTTGATGGCGTGATAGTCCGGAGCATGGAAGACCACTACGAAGGATGGCGAAAAACACTGGCGGAATATGGCATCGAGATGAGCCCTGAAGAGCTCTACATCGTTGAAGGCGCCGGAATGAAGGAGCTGGCAACCCAGTTTATCCGCAAGTTTAATTTGCCATACGATGAGACATCAAATATCATTCGCAAAAAAAGACTGTATTATGATCAGATCAAAAAAAACGAACTTTATCCCTTTTTGCTGGATGTATTACATTGGATCCAGGAAAAAGAGCTTAAAATTGGTCTGGTTACCGGAGGAAACCGGGAAAGAGTGATATCTGCCCTGGCGGATTTCGGATTAATTGACTACTTTCCTGTCATCATCACTGCGGATGACGTTTTTGAACCGAAACCATCTCCGGAGCCTTTTTTAAAGGCAGCGCACTATCTGGAGGTTGCAGCAGACGATTGTATTGCGATTGAGAATTCGCCATTCGGCGTAATTAGCGCGAAACTGGCGGGAATGAAGTGCATAGCGTTAACAACGACCCTGACGGCCATGCATCTTAAACAAGCAGATGTTGTTGCCGGTAATTTTCAGGAAGTTCTGGAAGCGCTCAAAAAAATGTATTAGAAAGGAATTACTGTGCAGAATATTAATAATTCGAAAATGGGATCCGATTCCCCCTGGTCTGAGTGGAGCAAAAAAGACTCTGAAGATCTGGTTGTGCTTTATTTAAAGGATTATTATCAAACATTAGATGATTATTACTTACGGGAAGCATTGCAAATCGCCAAGGAAGATGGCGTGGATTTTGAATCCGTAATGCGCCGCGTTCGTTTTCAACTTTCGTAAATAAATTACCACATTAATAAAAAAGCAGTTTCCCTGTTTGGGGAACTGCTTTTTTATTGTACTACGAACCACCCTTCTTAAAGAAATTTATACTGCCCGCCCCAAAGGGGCTCCTTGCGGAGCGAAACACGCAAATTACGCGAAGAAGAATATGAACTAAACCCTTCGCGCATTTCGTGTGTTTCGCGGGCGTGAATCCCGGAGAACCGGGTATTTTTCAAATATGACGATTGCTGTCGAAACGATTCAGGACGACGCTTCGGAAGTCTCTTCCTCAGCCTCAGAGAAATCGATTTCATCCTTCAGGCGTTCTAATGCCACGCAAACGACTTCACTTTGATCGGTAAATCCTAATTTTTCAAAACTTTCCAGGAATGCTAGGAGATTCTCGTTGATGGTAAACGCAGTTTGCATCTTTGTCACCTCACTGTGATTTCACTAAAGTGTATTTAGTCTTCAGGCAGTTAGCAGATTTGCTATTGCTAAATGCCTAATCCCTAATAGCCTAAATCCTTATTTACCGCTCTCGCCGCTTGTTGGCAAAAGCCAATACCTCTTCAGCCGAATAGGTATTGAGAATGTCACGCTTTCTTAACCAGCCTTTCCGGGCAATACCAACGCCATATTCGACATCAGCATATCCGGCAATACGATGGGCATCAGGATTTATAGAAATCATTAAACCCTTATCCCGGGCATACTTGCAGAACCGCCAATCCAAATCCAATCGGCGGGGATTTGCATTAATCTCGATAGACACGCCCAATTCCGCGGCGGCGTCTATAACTGCATGATGATTGATGGGATAACCGTCCCTGGCTAAAAGTAGTCGTCCAGTAGGATGTCCGAGAATAGTCACATGAGGATTTTGAATGGCCCGGATAAGCCGATCCGTGGCTTCCGGTTCGGACATTCCAAACTTACTATGGATGCTTGCTATCACCATGTCGAAGGTCACCAAAATCTCATCCGAAAAATCAAGGCTGCCATCGGCAAGAATATCACACTCTATGCTTTTGAAAATTCTAAAGTTATCAATCTTTTCATTTAAGGCGTCAATTTCTTCATGTTGTGCCTTCACCCGGGTTTCATTCAATCCGTTGGCGTATGCAGCGGCTTTCGAATGGTCGGAAATAACCAGGTATTCGTAGCCAAGCTCTTTCGCTGCCAGCGCCATTTCTTCCACAGTATTGGCGCCATCACTCCACACCGAATGGGTATGGATCATCCCCTTCATATCTGCCATTTCCACTAACTCCGGCAACTCTCCCGCAGCAGCAGCTTCAATTTCACCATAATTTTCCCGGAGCTCCGGCGGGATGTAATCCAGCCCTAATTCACGGAAAATATCCGCTTCAGTTTCGCAGGGAATCAGCGCTTCTCCCTGAAATAATCCATACTCGCTGATCTTTTTTCCCTGATCTTTGGCAAGCTGACGCATGGCAACATTATGCTCCTTCGAACCGGTCGAATGGTGCAGTAAATAAGGGAATTGGCCATCTTCAACAATTCGTAAATCCACACTGATGCCGCTATCGAGAATTACCGTAGATTTTGTTTCGCCACTGGCAACGACTTTTTCCACAGCCGCCAGTCCGGTAAAATGCGCCATTATCTTTTCCCGGTCTTCATCTGCAGCGCTAAGCACAAAATCAATATCTTTAACGGTTTCCTTCCAGCGTCGCAAACTGCCGGCAACTTCTACCCGGATTACCCCGGGAAAACCACTCAGCGCATCGAGAATAGTATCTGCCGCATTGCGGGCAACCGGTAGCGAATGCCTTCCCTGGAATTTTTTTAGCATGGCGATGCTCTCCAGAATTTTTTCCTGGGTCTTGGCGCCAAATCCTTTTACACCGGATAACTGATCTGCCTCACACGCAGCTTCCAGCGCCTCCGGTGTGGTGATGTTCAAATCTTTCCAGAGCATCTTTACCTTTTTCGGGCCCAATCCGGGAATTTTTGCAATTTCCAGCAATCCAGGCGGAATCGCATCTTTCAATTGCTGATACTCGCTTAACTCTTCACCATTCAACAAAGTCATGATCTTATCCGCCATTCCTTTGCCAATCCCCTTAATATTGGTAATCTCTCCGCTGGCGACCAACTCCGGCAAACTTTCCGTCAATCCTTCCAAAATACGAACAGCGTTGTGATGAGCGCGGATTTTAAAAGGATTATCTCCCTTAATTTCCATCAAAACGGCCATCTCTTTAATAATCTTTGCGATTGCTTTTTTGTCCATAAATTGTCGCCTTGTCGGTTTTCGGTTAATAACGAATTTTCGCTGGTCAGATAAAAGAAGCTTGCATCATTCCATAATATTCGGGAAATTTATTGATCGGGCATAGATAAATCAACTCATTTGATGATTCAGCAGTAGCAGTAGCAGTAGCAGTAGCAGTAGCAGTAGCAGTAGCAGTAGCAGTAGCAGTAGCAGTAGCAGTAGCAGTAGCAGTAGCAGTAGCA
>JANQQU010000042.1 GCA_028284905.1 Calditrichia bacterium | reverse complement strand
CAGCCCTTTTCAACATTATTCAAAATTATGACAAGGAATTCCGTATTCAATTTTCAAAGATCTCTTATGTATAACCTAATTTTGTCTTGGCACTTAATTATGCGAAAAAGTGCGCTTATATTTTGAACATCTTGATTTTGATTTATAGCAGTCTCTATATTTGAGTCATTTTTATGCGGAGATGAAAGTTTGCAGCGGAAGTTAAAATTAAATAAACCACTACTCATACTGCTTAAGCTGATTGTTTATTCCAGTTTTTATTATGGCTGTTTATGGGTGTTGAACACCCTGTTTCAGATGGATAACCCTTCCCTTGCTTTCCTGATGACCATTTCTGTGATTATTGTTTTTCGAGGCAAATTTACAGAAATCACGCAACGTATTATCGACCGTAGTTTTTATTCCCGCCTTTATCGCCTGAAACAGGCCGCTTCCGATTTCCGCCGGGAAATGAATGAAACCCTGGATTATGACGAACTATTGATAAAGTCCATGTTGTTCATGGAGAAGACTTTCTCTCCGAAAGATTACCTGATTTACCTGCACAGAGATGTCGCCTTCGAAAAAGTGCATCACAATGATGTTGTGAAGGATTTTCAGCAATCGATTCCTTTTACCACAGAGGATGTCGAAGATTCGCCCTTTGAACCGGCGATGCAATTTTACTCGCTGGAGCAAATGTGGATGTCCTGGCCGGAATACCGAATGCTGATTGGCGAGCATATTCACTCCGGGCATTATCGTTTCTTTATACCATTAAAAGGGCGAACGCAAATTGTTGGCTTTGCTTTGTTCAACGATTCAATTCATAACTACCTTAATGTGCCGGAAATTCGTGATTTTCTGGTCAATATTTTTCGCACCGCCTCAGCAGTGTTGGAAAATGCCAGCACTTACAGCAATCTAAAGCGGAAGTCCCTGGAGATGGAATTGCTCCTGGAAGTCATTCAGAATATTACTGCCACCCTGAATCTGAAAGATGTATTGCAGGGAATTATCGAAAATCTTTCTCTGCTCGTTAGCTTCGATGCTGCGGCGATTTTCCTGCTGGATAGCCGCCAGAAAAAACTGATGGAAAAAGTGAGCATTGGCTACCGGAAAGGCAGCTCGGAAAAGATTCCGCTAAAATTGAATGACGGTATTGCCAGTTGGGTGATCCGCAATCGCGAAAGTAATATTACCCCGGATGTGCGGCAAAGTGGGCATTATTATGCAGTGCGCCCGGAAACGCTTTCCCAGATTACCGTCCCGATTATCACCCAGGGGAATGCGATTGGTGTGCTTGTGCTGGAAAGTAATGAAGTGGAACATTTTACCCATAGCGATCTGCGATTGCTGGAACTCTTCTCCGGGATGGCGGCGATTGCTATTCGTAATGCCCAGTTGTACGGCGATTCAGTGAAAAAAAGCCAGCTGGAAAGTGACCTACTTGATGCTTCGAAGGTGCAAAAAGCATTATTGCCGCGACGAGTGCCAACGATTAATGGGGTATCTATCGATGTATTTAACATTCCCAGCCGGATTGTCGGGGGGGATATTTATGATGTTTTTCGAATTGGGCAAGATCAACAAGGCATTGCGATTGGGGATGTTTCCGGCAAAGGTGCGCCGGCAGCAATGCTGATGGCGGTTGCCTACGCCGGCTTCAAAAGCCTGCTGAAAGAAATTCATCCCGTAGTGACCGTTATTGCCCGCCTGAATAATTTTATGGTGGAGGCTATTTCCACCGGCCATTTTCTGACATTCTTCTACGGCGTTATCGATCGCGAAAAGATGACATTCACTTACAGCAACGCCGGTCATAATCCGCCCATTCTCCTGCGGGAAGATAAAGATCCATGCTATTTGCGAGATGGCGGCACAGTCTTAGGGTTTATCGCCAATCAAAAATATGTTCAGACCACCGTGAATCTGCAGTCCGGTGATTACCTCTGTTTCTACACCGATGGCGTTACGGAAATCATGAATGAGAAAGAAGAAGAGTTCGGAGAAGAGCGGCTGGCGGATTTAATGCGGGAAAATTATGGAAAGCCGGCGCAGGAGATGCGCCAGGTAATTATCGAAGAAGTTAAGAACTTCGCCAGCAGCATCGACTTTCAGGATGACCTTACCTTATTGATCGTATCCATCGATTAATTTTATTATTCAAAATTCTCTGTAATATTATTGCTAATATTTGCGAAACGTTAAAATGCCCGCGAAATACGCCAAACTAATAAATGAATAAATGGTAGTGTTAAAGAAGTAATGCTGAAAATGGTTCTTGCTGTCATCGCGAGGCGTTTTTTGCCGAAGCGATCCCTTCGTTGCATGCACCTTTGAGATTGCTTCGGCAAAAAGCGCCTCGCAATGACAGAGCTGATAGCATTACAAGTTTAACACTACCGAATAAATTTATTGCACCTCTTCGCGTGTTTCGCGGGCATCTTTCTTGAACAATTTCCGGGCAATACTTTCCAGTTTTAAAAGTGCCGTTTTAGCAACAAGCACCCAGCGTGGAGGTTTCTCCAGCCGAAAGCGTCGGGGCATCGCCACAATCGAAAGCGCCGTAATGAGTGTTGCGATTTCCGCTAATCGTAAAATAATTGCTAAAGCGGGTTTCTTCCAGCATTGCCGCCGTATTACCACAAACCAGCATTGGCTTTCCGAGTTGAAAAATATGATGATCATCCAGCGTAAACTGATGCGGCGCATCCGGAATGCCGCCGTTGTAAACGGCAACCTGTCCGTAATCTTCGCAGATATCTTCCAGCGACGCCAGTTTGAATGCACGCACCGTCAATGAATAAAAGTTGATCATGCCCGCTTTTGCCTCCAGGGCGGGATCTTCCAGGGCAATTTGGGATTGCGAGATGATCCGGTAATCCGGCATACCAACTTTCTGCAGCATCCGGCGAAAATCTTCAATGTATAGAGCACCGGATAAACATTCTCCGTAAAGCACCGGGTCATCGATGAGATGCTGGGGAATGCGCCGGTCTGAGAAAACATCGGAAAAATAGAGTTCGCCACCGGGCTTCAATACCCGAAAGATTTCCGCAAACACCTGTTCTTTATTTGGAGAAAGATTAATCACGCAATTGGAAATAACCACATCGACGGAATTATCTTCCAGTCCGGCAGCGGCGAGGTCTTCGATATAACCTTTCCGGAATTCTACATTGGGATGATCATATCCAAAAACTTCGCTTTGGCTATACTTGTATTTTTCGGCAACAGCGAGTTGTTCATCGGTCATATCCACACCGATAACAAACCCTTCCGGACCGACCAGTTTGGAAACCAGGTAAACATCACGGCCACTGCCGCAACCAAGATCCAACACGGTCCGTCCTTCCAATGCGTCCGGCACCGGGGAGCCACAGCCGTAAAATTTATCGAGGATTTCCGGGGCGATTTCTTTCAGGATTTGCCGATGTGCTAATGGAATGCTTTCTGTAGAACAACAAGCGCTGGTTTTCAGATCCTGCTGAGTAGTTAATTCTTTACCATAATATTCTTTCACAACTTCATGAGCGACATGGTTATTTGTTAATTCCGACATGTTCTTTCCTTTCTTTGCAGCCTCTATAAAATTATTCTTTCTCTTCTATTCATTCTTTACTGATTCTTGTGCTTTTTCCACGGTTCTAATATTGACCGGTAATGCGCTCCTTGGCCGGGAGAATTTCCAGGCAGGTGGTCCACCAGCCGCCGAGAATCGTTTCCACAAATTCTTCCGGCAGCGACTCTTCGCGCATCTCTTTTGCCAGCCGTTGATAGTCGTAGCTAATCGGGATATACTCGAATACCGGCTGGGGATTGACAGTGAGCATCATATAGCCGACATGGGTTTCGCCATTGTTTTCCGGGCGGCCAATCACTCCGACATTGGCAAAATGCCGGTCACTCTCCAGTGATCGCTGCCAATGCAGGCCGGTATGGGTGGCGCAGATAATATCCGCCTGAAAGTCCTCGCATAGTTTCTCGAGAAAATGCGTCGGCGTGGTAGAATCCCAGAGAAATTCATTCATCTTGCGCGGAGAGCCATGGCAAAGCAATACCCGATATTTACCCATGTTGAAACGAATCTCCGCTGGTAAATCTTTCATCCATTGTTTATTCGCTTCACTGGTGTTTGCGTAGGTGTAATCGTAGCTGAGGCGGGCAAAATAATTGTCGCGCGGATCAGTATAACCGCATTGGCAATCCTTCAGATTATTGCCGATAGAGTTATCGTAATTGCCTTGCACAACGGCAATGTTGTTCTGCTGCAACAAAGGGAATACCCGATCCGGATGAGGGCCAAACGCCCCGAGATCTCCCAGGCAGAAGATCGCATCCGCGCCGCGGGATTTGGCATCTGCGATAGTCGCTTCCAGCGCGAGGTAATTACTGTACACGCCGCCGATCAGGGCGATTTTCTGATAATTTTCCACCTAGGCCTCCCGTTTTCCCGAGCTGAAGTTGGAACAAATGGCCCCGTAGAGATAGCAGGTGTAACAGGCCTGCTCCTTCAGCTCATAGCTTTTTGTTGCCTCTGCAAGCGTGTCGCCCATGTGCGCGGAAGGAGACTCGATGAGAATTGGGCAGACATAGATACCGCGGTTGGTAACCACGCGACTGTTCGCACAAATGAATTGACTGCAATCATAATCGACGAGCATTTCCTCGGTAACCATTTCGTACTGATCATAACCGCGGCTGCGCGCTACTTCTTTACCGAGCTTCAGGGACGGTAAAATTTTGATGCGCGGACGGGCATAGCCATGAGATTTCAGGACGTTTAGAAAGCCATCTAGAACGGCTTCATCTTCATAATCTTCCCAGGTTTTTGTAACGGTAATGATCGGCAGAAAGCCGTGGGCATAGAGCAGCTGAACGCCTTTCATTGCCTTCTTAAAAACGCCCTCGCCGCGAATCGCATCATTCATCTCTTCGGTGTAACCATCGATGCTGATGCGCAGCTCCAGGGAGTAGTGAGACGCTGCCTCGATTTCCCGCAGGCGCCGGGCTTTTTTCTCGGTGATCAACATGCCGTTGGAAAGCACCGTTGCCGGGCCGTATTGGAGGGTCAGCTCCAGAATGTCGAGCATCTCCTTGTTCATAAAAGGTTCACCACCGGTGAAATAGTATTCCTTCACACCCATTTCCCGGGACGCTTCCAGGTGCGGGCGGATTTCCGCCAGCGTCATCAGCTCGAAAGAGTGATTGCGTGGACTACAGCTAATAAAACAGTGGTCACAGGCAATATTGCAAAGCGTACCACTGACCTGAAACCAGAGATTGTCCAGGGCATCCAGGTGTAAATCAGGATGCTTGATCGCTGTTTGTGGATTGGGGATTGCTGTATTGTTCAATTTATTTTCTCCATATGAACAGTTTGTTATTCGTTGTTCGTTGTTCGTTGATCGTTGTAGGATACTTTGAATTTTTGTGCTGTTGTTGCCGCCGAGAGATAATTTTAAGGACTGATGAACATCCAACAATCCAAAAGGGACAGGCGAACAACGAACAACGATCAACGATTAGTTATGTTATGCTACGACACCGCCAACGCCTCTGCCGCGTAGAGATCCAATGTTTCATCACCGGAAATCAGTTGAAATACATCGCGGATCTGCTCCAGGCCAACTCGCAGCAGGAAGTTTGAATTTTTGCCGTAGCTCTTCATTCCGATGATAAAGAAGTTCGGTTCGGGATTCTTCAAAACGTCCGGACCTTTACTGCTTTGGGTGAGGCAATCTGCAGACGATTCGCCCAGCAGTGCTGCTGCCAGCTTCATCGGCCCGCGGGAGGCGTAACATTCATGCACCTGCAGTTCCCGGTAAATGCTGTTGTCCGGCGCGTAGCCTACATTGGCGATAATGCGATCTACAGTGAGCACTTCATTTCTGCCAGCGTTGCTGATTTCTACGACAAACTGATCGCTGTCGGAACGGTAATCGAGCGCGTGCACACTGGCACCGCCGATTCGCCGTACTGCGGAATGTTCACAGAGTTCATTGGCGATAGAAACCACCTTTTCCCGTCCCGGTAAGGGATCGCCGGGCTGCGACTGCAGCGGTTGTTCTTTGTTATTGCGTGTCAGCCAGATGACTCTTGTCTCTTCATCTTCAGAGAGCAGTCCCTGAAAATTGGCAATGCTGGTGCCGGCACTATGTCCCGCGCCAACCACCAGAGTTGTTTTCCCGCGGTAGCGCTCAGCATCTGCTCCGGAAATATCCGGCAGACCGTATTCGATGTGCTTACGGTAGCCTTGCTCGCCAAGTGCGGGAATGCCTCCTTCACCCAGCCAGTTCGGTTGTGAAAAAGAACCGGAGGCGTCGAGGACGACATCGGTGTAATAGAACTGCTCCCGGCCATCGCTATGACGGGCGAGAATGCGGAAAGGATAGTTCTGCCGCTGGCCGTTGCCAATGTGCTCGTTTTTCAGGATTTCCTGACGGCTAATTGCCAGCACAGTAACATTTTCTTCAATCACATTTTCTAATGATTTGCTGCTCGCCAGTGGCTGGAGGTAGCGCTGAAAATATGCATCGCCACTGAGGTAGGCGTCATCCTCCGGCAGGGTGTGTCCACTATCGCTGAGTGTGCGCTTTCCTAGTTCGGAATGATTCATCGAAAAAGGGGAGAATAGGGTGACATGCCCCCATTGGCGGACATGATTGGCAACTTCGCCTTGCTCGAGAACGCGCACCTTGTATCCGGCAGCTTGTGCATATAAAGCGGCTTCCAGCCCAATCGGGCCAGCGCCGATAATCGTAACGGTTTTTTGCTGATTACTCAAAATACTTCTCCTTCTGGTAAACCGGGCAAGCGCGTATACTGAATATCATGTACGCCCGGTTGAAATTGTAACTGTTTACAATGATGCATTCAGCGCTTGCGCAAAGACTCTTCTTGATTTGACCACGGATTTACACTGATGAACACAGATATTTGGGATTTAATTTATTTGCTAAATCCATGAAAATCCGTGGCCGATTCTAAAGAAACAGAAAATGCGCTGCGAATGCGGCGTTGTATTTAAGCTGAGAGTTGATAGAAGGAGAATACCGGCGGGGGAAGCTGCCAGTAGCGTTTATCCCGATGGAATCGGGCGAGGAAAGGTTGATAGTAATAATCCGCCGGAGGACGGATAAAGATAAGGTTTAGCAGATAATTCTTCAGTTGCGCAGAGATGCCGGTGGGGCTTTGCAGCCAGGCGTTGAAGTCGCGCAGATTATCGATATCTTGCAGCAATGAGAGCTGCCGGAAACGCAGGCCTAATTGACCAATATTGTCACAGATCTGTGCAAAGACCGATTGGCAACACCAGTTGATGTCCTTGAAAAGGGTTTCCGGAAGCTGCTTCAGGCCCAGCAGATAAAAACCGCCGTCCTCAGCCGGACCAATAACGCCATCATGATTTTCCAAAGCTGAAAATGTTTGCGAGAAAATTTCCGGGGTGAGATCCAGACAGTCATTCCCGATAATCGTAACCTGCTCGTAGCCACGGGAAAAAGCATTGCGAAGCGCAGAGGAAAATTTATCCTGAAAATTATTCCCCCGGTGCTCAATAAATTGATAGGAGGCTGAATCGGAAACGCCTGCCAGGGCACGATCGATGTTGGACTGATCGTCCGAATCAGATGCGACGAGAAGGTCGAAGGGCGTTTTTGTGGAAGCCGCTAATGCCGTGGAAAAGAGGTGCTGGAGAAAACCACGGTAAATTGCCTGGGTCTGATGTAAATCTTTCCCCAGCCCTTTCCGCTGCGCCTCTTTCACGGGATGGCTGGTAAAAATGACCAGCGCGCGCCGGGGCGGGGAAGTGGGGTAAGAACTGTTTGGCAAATGTTTGTTCATCTCATTATCGTGATTATTTGAAACTAAATCTGTATCGATCAAAGAATAAGACGCCTACCCGGGAAAAGCTGTAAGTCATTTTACAGAAGCTGGAATAACGACGTTCGTCAGGAATGTATGGGATAATTGGCTGAAAAAGAAGAAAATTTCTTTGAGGCGTGGAAATGAAGTTGTCAGTTGCTGATTTGTGGATATGAAATGCAATCGTTAGTCGCTCAGAATTATTTGTCAAAGGTTTGCTTAATAACGCGCCGCCCTTGATTGTCTGGATCGGCGCGTTAACTCTAAGAGCGTGTTTGAAAAGTTTACGGTCCGGCGATTTTTCTGTTTTTAGCCAGCCGTCTTAGCATTACGTTAACCATAGCTGCATAAATCATGGTTTCGCTAGTATCGGTAAGGATTTCATAATCTTTGCTTAACCTGCGGAAGCGGGATATCCATGCAAATGTTCTCTCAACAACCCATCTTCGAGGAAGCACTTGAAAATCCTTAACATCATCACTTCGTTTAACTATTTCCAGGATACATTCAAAAGTATCTTTCACCCATTGGATGAGTTTGCCGGCATATCCACCATCGGCCCATATCAACTGCAGACGCGGGAAGTATACTTTAGCCTTTTGCAACACCAGTTTGGCGCCATCCCGATCCTGAATCGAAGCAATATGAACAACTGTTATCAACAGCAGTCCCATTGTATCAACAAGAATATGCCGTTTACGCCCTTTAACTTTCTTGCCGGCATCATAACCGCGTTCGCCTTTGCTTTCAGTCGTTTTCACCGATTGGCTGTCAACAATTGCCGCACTTGGTTGCACTTCCCGCCCGGCGTCCAAACGAAGTTGGTTTCGCAATACGGTGTTAATTTGTTCAAAAACACCATTCTTTCGCCATTGCGCTAAATAATAATACACGGTTTGCCACGGCGGAAAGTCGTGTGGCAACATTCGCCAGGCACAACCGGAACGAAGAATATAAAAGATGGCATTTAAGACCTCACGAATATTAACTTCCCGGGGTCTGCCACCGAATTTTGACGGCGGTATTAATGGCTCTATTATGTTCCATTCGATATCGCCAATGTCGCTGGGGTATGGTTTGCGTGCCATAGCCCCAGTTTATTTATTCTTAATTCTCTATGCTAACTTTTCAAACACGCTCTAAGAGGTTGCCTTACTTGAGCAGTAGGAGTTTTTTGGTTTGACTGATCCCTTTTGCCTCCAAACGATAAAAATACACTCCGCTAGGCAGACCTTCGGCGTTCCAATTGTATCTATAGTTGCCGGCGTTTAATTGCGCTGCAACAAGCTCCGTCACTGCTTCTCCAAGAACGTTGTAGATTTTCAAGGTTACCCATCCGGCTTTCGCTATCGTAAACTCGATCGTTGTGGAAGGATTAAAAGGATTGGGATAGTTTTGGGAAAGCTGGAAGTCTGCCGGTAGATTGCCCACTGAAGACGGAAGCTCTTCAATGCCCACAATGGTTTTGCTGCCCGAGCCGCCATAGGCGCCGATGTCATTGTGCAATGTACCCATCGCTGGTGAGAGAGCGAACCCGGGATTGAATGGATCCTCCGGATCATAATAAAGCGGATCCGGATGCCCGGCATCAATACAGGGCGAGTTGTCTGACAAATAGTAGGCTGTCGTATCTGCAAAGCGTGGATCGTTAGAAATATTCCCAACACCGCTGGTGATTCCCTGAACATTGCTATAGAATATATTTGCATTTGCAATTGCAGATACTTGCGCGTCTGAGCTGGCAGTATTATGCCATAAGATGTTGTTGATGATGCTTACAATCGTGGGTGAACCGACGATTTGAATCCCGCCGCCGTTACTGAGCGCATGGTTAGCAAGGATGGTATTATTGGTAATCCGTACAAAACTATTAGCGCAGCGAATGCCGCCACCAGCTCTCGCATAGTTTCTGACAATAATGTTATTGGTTATAATCGTAGTGCTATTATTCTGTGTGCTCCCAACTCTAATACCGCCACCATATGAAAATGTAGCATGAACCTCATTATCTTCTAAATAATTTCCGCTGATGGTGTTGTTAGTCGTGGTCAGTGCTACTCGAATACCACCTCCTGCACCATATGTATTACCATTCAAAATATTGCCGCTGATGGTATTACCAGTAATTTGGGCTTGCATCCCCACCTGAAGCTCAATGCCGCCGGCAAGTGCACTATCCGCTGTAACGATATTTTGAGAAATATGATTGTTTTTAATGAGCACATTGCCCAAGCCCATATCAATATCTCCCCAACAACTAATTGCGCCAAATGCAATTTCCGTTGCATTCGCTGTGTTAGCATATATTTCATTATTTTCTACCACGCCATTGCCGCTAAACTCGATGGCAGCTCCCCAGCCCAGCCTTAATCCGGTTACAGAATTTGTGTTGATCTTGTTATTGACGATGAGCGCAAATGAGCCGCTATCGCCGGTATAGACATTTATACCTCCTCCTCCGGTATCAACAAGCTGAGAAATATGATTGTTAGAGATAACATTATTCTTGATCTTTGCACCGGCGTTATAACAATGAACGCCCCCACCACTCCGCTCTATAAAAATATTACCTTGCCAGGTATACGAAGCCATCGTGCCTGTGCCGCCGGTAATGGTAAATCCACTCAGCACTGATGTGGTATCTTCTCCGGAATCGAAGGTGACGACCGATCCGCTGTCCGGGTCGCTCGGCTGGCTGCCATCGATGATCGTCGCGGAGATGTGTGACATATTGCCATTTATAATAAAATGACTGCCCACTGTGATCGCCTTTCCCCGGAAATTAATGTTCTCGAGATAAGTGCCAGCGGCGACGAGAACGGTGTCACCATCCGTTGCGGCGTTAATACCGGCCTGAATGGTCGAATGATCTGAAGGGACATTGATAATATCTGCCTGTAAAGAATAACTCAGGAATAAACTGAAGAGTACTGTAGTGATATATTTCATTATCCATACTCCTGTTTGGGGGTAATCTTTTATAATGAACCGATACTGCCTTTATTTATTAATACCAATAAAAAGTTGAGAAATTGTTTTTTCAATGTTATAAAAGATGATAAGTAAAAAATGCTAAATATAGATATGCAGCCATTTTCCCGAATAAATTCCTATGGACAATGACTGCACAGATAGTATCAGTTGTTGAGCACTGCCATTTTATTTCAGCAGCAAAAGCTTTTTGGTTTGATGAAATGAGCCGGCCTCTAAACGATAAAAATACATCCCGCTGGGCAGTCCATCGGCGTTCCAGTTGTATTTGTAACTGCCGGCGTTTAATTGAGCTGCAACCAACTCAATCACTGCTTCTCCAAGCATGTTATAGATTTTCAGGGTTACCCATCCGGCTTTCGCCATTGTGAATTCGATAGTGGTAGCAGGGTTGAAAGGATTAGGATAATTTTGACGTAATGTAAATTCTACAGGCAGATTTCCGGCGATAGAAGGGATTTCTTCGATGCCGACCATAAGACTGTCGCTTCCCTGGCCGCCATAGACGCCCATATCATTGCGCAATGTGCCCATTGCCGGTAAGAGCGCCAGCGTGGGGTTGGCAGGATCCTGCGGGTCATTATAAACCATATCCGGATCACCGGTGTCAATACAGGGTGAGCTGCTTGACAAGAAGAAGGAAAAAAGATCTACGAAGAGTGGGTCGGCATCTATGTTGCCTGTACCGAGGTATCCACCTTCTATGTTTGAATATTGAATATCAATAAGTCCGGATATCTGTGCATCGTTCGGCGCGGTATTGCCCCAGACGATGAAATTCCTGACTGCGGGTATTGTCGATCCGATAATATCTATGCCACCACCGCGAACGAGCGCTGAATTGCCAAAGATGGTGTTGTTTGATACATTGAGGAGGTCTGTCAGGTTTGTTTTAAGGGTCGCATTTCCGGCGCCTCTCCCGTGCATCCCGGTAGTGTTTTCGCTTGAAGTCGTAAATTCAAACGCAATGCCCCCACCCGTAGGCGCAGAATTACCAACGATGAGATTGTTTTGCAAAACCGGTATTTGGTTGAAAATATCAATCCCACCACTGGCGCCGCCTTGCGTGGCATTGACTGAATTTCCTTTTACGATGTTATTTGTTATGATATAATTTGGATTCCCGTTTATACCTGGCTCGATGCCGCCTCCATATCCAACCGGTGCGGTAATCGTGTTATCATAAATGCGATTATCGGTTATTCGCACCGTTTGATTGCCATCTGCCCATATGTATATCCCTCCGCCCAGGCAATACTCAGTCACATTAGTAGAAGTGATGCTGTTATTCCGGATCAGATTGTGTTCAATAATCATATCCTGATTTTGGAGGAAGCCGGCGTAAATCCCTCCCCCATAGGCATCTGTCGGTTGATTAATCCCGTTAAACTCTATAATATTATCTCTTATGTAAGCAGTACTGTTTACAATATATATTCCTCCGCCATGCCTGGTACCATTTCCTATCACAGTACCGCTGCCACCGGTAATGGTAAACCCGGCAAGCACCGAGGTTGTGTCCTCTCCGGAATCGCATGTCACTACCGATCCGAAGAGCGGGTTACTCGGTTGGCTGCCGTCGATGATGGTTGCGGAGATATGCGAGGTATCGCCGTCCATAATAAAATGGCTGGCGACAGTGATGGCTTTTCCCCGGAAATCAATGTTCTCGATGTAAGTGCCGTCGGCAACGAGAACGGTGTCGCCATCCGTCGCAGCGTTAATACCGGCCTGGATATTCGGCTGATCGGCGGGGATATTAATGATATCAGCCCATAGCGGACTACTTAAAAATAGACAGAATAATACTGTAGCGAAAGATTTCATATTGCACTCTCCTATTTTAGGTTAGCTTTTTATGTTGTATAGCTGATATTACTCGATAATGAGAAAAATGTCCGTTTTTTGCAGCTATCATCGGCCGCCCGGGATGAATCCCTGGCTCATTATCATATACCCGATAAATCGGGTAAGTCCTTGCGTCACCTGTGACGCTTGATTATGAGCCCGGGGATTCATCCCGAGGCGGATGGTTTTTATGATCAGCGCGTTACATCAGTTATCATTACCAGCAAGCTGCCCCGGATTAATGTTAGTCAACAGATAAATCGCGTATAAAAGCAACCCCCCAATCCAAACCCCTCTCAGGTAGGAAAGGGGGACGCTCTATCTAAAACCCTCAATCATGCGCATCGCCGGAGGTGCGCGATGAACATGGCTAAAAATTTTCCGGAAATCTTTAGTGAAAACTAAGGAATGAAAAGCGGTTTGTCTGTCGGTGGTGTAGCAAATGTTATCGGTGATGTAGCGTTTGAAGGAAATTTCGGGGGAAAAGGGGGAGTTAAGTTGGTAGATAATAAATTAGGGGTTCTTTGTGATTTTGCTTGGACCTCTCCCCCAACCCCTCTCCTGAAAGGAGAAGGGGGCTTTCTCCCCTCGCCTCCCAGGAGAGGGGCCGGGGGTGAGGTTAGAAACGACCTAATGCCAGGTAGAACCATATAATGACAAAAACTAATCAATTCGCAGAATGTTTAGCAGCATACTGCGTTGGCGTTATGCCAAATTTCTCCCGGAATACCTGGGTAAAATGGGAAGGACTATTGAATCCGACTTCATAGGCAATTTCGGAGACATTACCAGTATGTTTCTCCAGTAGCTGCGCCGCGCGATTCAATCTTAAAGTGCGAATAAATTGATGGGTTGACTGTCCGGTTAACGCCCTCAGCTTTCGATTCAACTGGCTGCGGCTCAGGCCTAATTCCGAGGCAAGCGCTTTGGTTTCAAAATCCGGCTCATCCAAATGCGCCTCTATCGATTCAATTGCTCGTTCGAGGAATTGGCTGTCCATGGAATTCCGGGTAATTTCGCGAGGTGCCACTACAATCTTCTGATTGAACTTCTCCCATAACTTCCGGCGAATTTCAATCAGGTTTATGATTCGAATCCTTAACTCTCGAATTTGAAAAGGTTTGGCAAGGTAATCATCGGCACCAGTTTCCAGACCTTCGATTTTGCTCTCAGCATCAACGCGGGCGGTGAGCAGTATTACCGGTATATGGCTGGTGCGTTCATCATTCTTCAACTGCCGGCAGAGCTCGAAGCCATCCATCTTCGGCATCATGACGTCGCTGATGATCAAGTCCGGCATCGCCTTCACAGCCCTTTTTATTCCCTGCTCGCCATCGACGGCCTCCAGGATTTTGTAACGATCTTCCAGACCCGCTTTCAGATATTGACGCATGTCAGAATTGTCTTCCACAATTAATACGATTTCGGCCTGTCCCTTCGGGGATTTAACGATTTCGGAATGCGGAATACGATCTGCCGCTTCGGGGAATGCGGAATTTTTAGATTGGGAGGCCGAGTCGATGCTTGCCGCTTCTGAAGATGCTAAAATGTCATCACGTCTTAATAATTCCGAATTCCCCGAAGGGGCAGGCCCAATTCCGAATTCCGCATTCGACCTAATTTCTTCTGCTTTTAAATGCGCTTTCCCCAGGGGGAGAATTATCTTAAAGGTGCTCCCCACGCCCTGTGTGCTTTCCACGGTAATCTTGCCTTGATGTAGTTCGACCAATTCCCTGGCTAGCGCGAGGCCAATACCACTACCCTCCTGCGTTCGCGTCTGGGAATCATCCACCTGGTAAAACCGGTCAAAAATATGCGGCAAGCGTTCCGCAGCAATCCCAATCCCGCTGTCCTGGACAGTTATCAGTAAACAGTGATCAGTTATCAATTTTTTATCGCTTAATCGATCATTGTCAACTGATAACTGATCACTGTCAACTGATAACTGATCATTGTTACCTGATAACTGATAACTGATAACTGATAACTGAACACCGATTTTCCCTCCCACATCCGTGAACTTACAAGCATTCGAGAGCAGGTTGTTCATCACTTTTTCCAGTTTGTCATGGTCAAAAAACACCGGTAGTTTTTCTTCCGGGGCCTGAAAGGAGAGGTCTATCTTTTTCTGCGCTGCCAGTGATTCGAAAGCGGAGACCACCTTTTTCAGAAAATCAACGATGTCGCTTTCGCTTGCCTGTAACTTCATTCGTCCCGCTTCCAGCTTGGAAATATCCAAAAGCTGGTTGATCAGGCGGAGCAGGCGGTTGCCGTTACGCAGGATCATCCGGTATTGCGACTGGACATTTCCACGAAATTCTCCGGAGAGCATCTGTTTCGCCGGGCCGACCATTAGGGTGAGCGGGGTGCGGAATTCATGGGAAATATTGGCGAAAAAGCGGGATTTCAGGCGATCCATTTCCTGAAATTTTTCCGCTTCAACTTGCTCCAGTGCGAGGCTGTGCTTTAGCTCCCGGCGGTTCCTTTCATAGCGATATAATCCGGTAAACAGACCGATCGTCAATAGCAGGTAAAGGGTGTACGCCCAGCTTGTGCGCCACCAGGGGGGATGAATGGTGATTTTCAGGGAAGCAGCTTGTTCATTCCAGATACCGTCGTTATTAGAGCCTTTTGCGTGCAGGGTGTATTTCCCTGGCTTCAAACCGGATAGGGTTACGTCATGTTTATTCCCCAGTGGTATCCAGTTATTGTTAAGACCTTCCAACATAAAGGCGTATTGATTTTCGTTCGTGTTTCGATAACTGAGCGCAGCAAATTCGACTTTCAGAAATACATTGCGATAATCGAATTCAATCTCCGTTTTTACATCAATGCCGGGCACGGAAATTTCCCGTACTTTTTCATCTGCCACCTCGTAGTGCGTAAGCTGGGTAAAAACTACCGGGGGAATATATGGATTGTCCTCAATACTGTCCGGATGAAATACGGTAAATCCATCCACTCCGCCAAAGTAAAACTCATTATCCGAACTTATGAATCCGGTGTTTCGGAAAAACTCATCGCTGCGTACGCCGTCGGCAATTCCATAATTGCGAAAAACCAAATCCCCGCTTTTTATTCCCGCATCCCGTTGGAATTGAATGATTCCCTGGTTGGAGCTCATCCATAAATTGCCGTGTTTGTCCGGCAAAACACCTGCGATAACATCGTTTATTAAGCCATCCTTAACCGTGTAATTGATGATGTTAACTTCATAGTTTTCAGGGAAGAGCGGGTTTGGTGAAACTGTGATATCATCAATCTTATCCGCTGCCGGCTTTAGTTCAAATCGGGTAAGTCCGGGTTTGCTGCCGATCCAGAGGATGAATGAGGAAGTATCGGGATCTTCAACGAGTGAACTAAGCCAATTACTTCCCAGGCTGTTGGGATTCCCCGGGACATTCCGGAAATTTATAAATGTGCTACTTTTCTCCTGCCAGAGGTAGAGGCCGCCGGGACGAACTGCGGCCCAGAGTCTGCCAAAACGATCTTCCAGGAGATCGACAGTTGTAGCATATCTCCCCGGTATATATGAGTCGCCGTGATCATAAAGAACCCGGTTGAATCTTCCGGTTTCATTATCATATCGGTGTAGTCCCTGATAAGTACCGACCCAGAAATCCCCCTGCCGGTCTATTAGCATGTTCAAGACAACATTAGAATTCAGGCTGCTTTTGTCTGCCGGATCATGCTGGAATTGGACAAAATCATGGGTGTTTAAATCGAGTTGAATCAAACCGGCCTCTTCAGTGCCCAGCCAAAGAAAGTTGTCATCAGAAAGTATTGTGTTCAGTTTATAGGTGTCCAGTATGTTTTCCAACAGAGGGTTGTCCTGATATTTCTTTATTTCTCCGGAGCTAGGTTGAAATTGATACAGCCCCGGACTTGCGCCAACCCATATAATCCTAGAAGTATCAGTGATGGTTTCCCCAAAGGATCTTACCTTGTTATATTCCGGAGTTGGTGCATCCGGGTAAACATCATAACTGCTGAATCTGGTTTTCCCGGGATCGTATTTGCTTAACCCTTTATTGGTGCAAATCCAAATGATGCCGGAGCGATCTTCCATAATTTTGAGTATTTTGTTTTCGCTCAGGGAATGCTCATCCTCAGGGTCATGATAATAGCGGTAAAAGCGGTTTCGTTTGCGATCGAAAATATTCAAGCCGTAAGTCGTGCCCACCCAAAAATTGCCATGGCTATCTTCCAGGATCGTTCTCACACAATCATTACTTAAGCTGTACGGATCTGCGGGATTATGCTTATAACGGGTAAACGTTCCGGTTTCCCGATTATATTTGTTCAGCCCGTTACAACCGCTGCCAATCCAGATTGTTTGGTCCCTGTCTTCATAGAAGATGTTGTTATAATTTCCACTAATACTATTAACGTCTTGTAACTCATGTGTAAAGTTTGAAATGGTACCGGATGCAAGGTTAAAACGGTAGATAGCCTCAGTATTGGTGCCAATCCATAAATCCCCTTTGGTATCTTCAAAAAATCTGAGGATACGAGAAGAGGGTAAATCATCTGGCTTACCCGAAACGGGACGAAAGGAGACTAATTTATCTGTTTTTCGATCATAATAATTGAGCAGTCCAGGTGGGCTTTGTGTCGCACCGACCCATAATTTATCCTGACTATCTTCAAAGATGAAAGGTATTTCGATGCGACGAATGCTCTCCGGATCTTCCCAATCGTGCTTATAGCGAATAAAGATTTCATTCTCGCGATCAAAACGGTTTAATCCATTGCCCCTGGTGCCGATCCACAATGTGCCGAGATGATCTTCATATACTATACTTGCTTCATTGTAGCTGATGGAAGTAGAATCGAAGGGGAGATGCCGGTAGGTTTTAAAATTGTAACCATCATAGCGCTGCAGGCCATCCAGGGTACCGATCCATAAAAAACCGAGATGATCTTGAAGGATGTCAAAAACATGCGTTCCTGCCAGGCCATCCTCGGTACCAATCCGTTCAAATTTCAGATCTTCCTGGGCGAAGAGATAAAAGCTGAAATGGCAGATGAGAATGATGAGCAATTTTAAAATGAAGCCTGCTTTCATACATTTATTCGTTTTATAAAGCATGATGGTCAGATATCATCAATAATGAATTGTATTACGATATTTGAACCAGAGGACGTATGTCAGAAAAGATTGCAATTGTGATTTTCAGTATGAGTTGTCAATATATTAAGAATACCCTTTTGATACAAATCTATACCCTGAAAATGTATTTCTGCGTGAAGCCTTTGTGCTTTTAAGCTCCTGGGTTACTTGTATGTACACAACTTGGAGAAGGTGGATTTTTATCCCCTCACCCCGGCCCTCTCTAAGCACACATCTTCGAGCTAGGGTTATGTCTTTAACTAAATGTTTTATTATCCCCTCACCCAACCCTCTCCCACCGGAGAGGGCTTTATTCGTTCTTCCTCCCTCTCCGGTGGGAGAGGGCCGGGGTGAGGGACATAATAAATACTTGAAGGATTTTGGAAGGTTTACAGATCCTCAATAATACCAGCTAATTCCTTCAAAACGCTGCTTGGATTATTAAGTACCTGGGCATTCTCAAAACGCACTACCTGAATACCTTTTAGATTAATAACCATTGTCCGGAACCGATCCTGCGCAATTTGAAAATCATGGATTTTGCCATCAATCTCAACAACTAACGCTTTTTCGTGACAATAAAAATCTGCAATGTAAAATGTTTCTTTTCCAAGATAGTCAAAAAATATTGGATGTTGGCGGCGAAACTTCAATCCTAAAAAGCGTCGATTTCTAACCGCCTTCCAAAAACATTTTTCTGCTTCCGTTTCGTTCCGCCGTAAATTCCGGCACCTTTCTTTTGCAATGGTCCGCAATCCCGGATCATTGGAAAGACTCATTCAGTTTCCCCCATAATTTAGTTGATGATGATGCTGCGAATGCTGAAAGCTGCTTAAGATTGCAACATTTTATTGAATAAGTTTGTTCCCTTTTTCCGGTTCTTTCGTGCCGGTGTTTCTCTATACACACATCTCGTAAGAGGCCATTTAACTTCTGGCTTTTTGCTTTTGTTAGACCCTCACCCAACCCTCTCCCACCGGGTTACTTTATGTATAGGTCTTACAAGATGTCATTTAACCCTAAATTTTTGTGTTTGTAGCCCTCACCCAACCCTCTCCCACCGGAGAGGGCTTTTTTACCTCTACTTTCTCCCTCTCCTTTGGGAGAGGGCCGGGGTGAGGGGGAAGATTCTTCCGGTTGTGTTAGAATAACCCGGAAGGAGAAGTGAAATACTAACTAAAAGTCTTAAAATAGCAGCATAAAAGACCAAAAATTGGCTATTGATAAACAATAGTGTGCGAAAGTTTTCATTATCTTCGCAAGAATGAATTAAAATTAGACTTCAGCCTCTCAATATTGTCCTGGTGTTCTAAATAATCCAGGCAAACAGCTGCCTGCAGCTCATCAAAGAATCGGATTTTTGCCATCCTGAAAGACCGAATGTTATTGAGCTTTCTGAATGTTAAAATGAGCATGGCAGCAATGAGCGTACAATAAATCATGATTTGAAGCGCATTTTCATCATGGGAGACAAAATGAGTAAGATTTAGCTCCTGCTTTAGAAACCGAAACAAGATTTCGATATCCCATCGTGATTTATAAAGTTCGGCAATTTCTGCTGCGGGCAGATGCCTGATGTTGGTTAAAAAAACAAGCACAGTGTCATCAGCTTTGACAGTGACTTTAATAAGCCGAAAGGGGGTCTGGCACTGTTTGTGACCATCGGCAAAAAGCAGGACTTCAGCATCCTGGTGAAAATGTAGCGTTTCATGCTCACAAGGCAGATCGTCATTTTCATTAAGCAGTTCATAGCGCGAGTTTTCATTGAGTCGGGT
>JANQQU010000045.1 GCA_028284905.1 Calditrichia bacterium | reverse complement strand
CAATGACAATGACAATGACAATGACAATGACAATGACAATGACAATGACAATGACAATGACAATGACAATGACAATGACAATGACAATGACAATTGCATTCCCCAACCCCCCCCCCCCCCCCAAACAAACCCACCGAAAAAAAATTATTAACCATTGAGAGATTTTCGCCCTCCCGTCCCTAAAGGTTGTAGTTAAGGGAAAAAACAGAGGTAGCGAAAATATGAAACAGCATTTTTTTAAACACCCCCTGGGAAAACTGACTCTCTTCATCGTTTTCCTGTTTTTACTGGTGGCGGCATTCATTTATTACTTGCTGCTGCCATCGCCAACACCGAATACGGCTGTTACCAGCAGTATCAGCTTCAAAACTCCCCCCAATCTTACCGGTACGGACATTTCCGCCAGCTGGGATGTTGTCCCCAATGTGATAAGATATGAGCTTTACCGGCAGATTGGTGACGGCGAAAGGGAGCTGGTTTACCAGGGTGAAACCAACAGCTTTATCGAAAAACGGGAATTCCCCGATCGCCGCTATACCTACTGGGTCGATGTGGTAACCCCGGGGAATATTAAGCAGACCTTCGGACCATTTTTCGTATTGCCGAAGTCCGGCACTGTTGAACCGGTGGTGGTGGATGCCCCAAAAGTAACCAAGAAAATTAAAGACCAGGAGGTCATTTTCACCCTCCGTCACAGCGGGGAAAATGTTGATGAATTTCTCGTGCTGGTTCAAGCCCCGGGAGAAAACGATTTTGCACCGGATACTGTTCTTGCGGCCAGTGCGAAAAAAATCCGCCGGGAAAATCTTCCCGCAGGAAAATACACCTATGGATTTATAAGCAAATTCCAGGGCGCGCTGAGTGATACCGCGAAGATCACATTCTCTATTGCCGAAAAGCCGCCCATCCTCCCTCCGACTGATAATATCGTGGTTATCCCTAAAGTTGAGAAACGTGAGGAAACACCACCGCCTCCGCCAAAAGAAGAAGATAAGCCGGTAGCGCTCACCCTGCAGCCGCCCACAGCCTTGAAAATCGATTTTCAGGATGACAGCTATGTGCACTTTTCCTGGGATTATATCGACAGTAAAAAGGAGAAGGTGCTGGTTCAGCGAAAGGAAATCCTTAACGGCGAATTCCAAACCCTGCAGGTGCTGTCCGCCAGCGAATCTTTTTACATGGACGAAAACCTGACGACGGGGACGACTTATTATTATCAGCTGATCACGGTGTATCAGGATCAGCAAAGTGCGCCCAGTGAGATGCTTAACTATACCGCCGGCCCTACTGGTGGCACCGAGAATAATGGCGCGGAATATGAAGCCGGTTTACAGGCTTTCTTACGGAAAGATTATGCCCTGGCGAAAAAGCATCTCCAGAACATCCGTAAACCGGAGAACCCTGTCGCGCAGGAGCGGGAATATCTCTCCGCAATCTTGCTACTCGGGCAGATTGCTATCTATGAAAATACGCTGCAATCCGCGCGCAGCTATCTGCAGGAAGCCCTGGAAATCGATCCGAAACGGGCGGAAACTTACTACTGGCTGGGGCAATACCATCTCAGGACCGCTGCCTATAAAAACGCTATCGAGAATTTCGATAAGGTATTTAAGTATCAGCGGAATCTCTCTGCGGACTCCTTCGAAAGTACGCTGTTTTACAGCCACTCTGGTACCATCGAGGCGCTCTTCGGCTGGTGGCAAAGCGAGGATGATCCGGAGCAGAAGGGCTATCTCGCCCGGGGGGAACTGGACTATAAAACCACCAATTTCCTCAATAAATATTGCAACGGCAATATTCCCGCCGGCGTCAGCGAAGGGGAGCGGCACTGCCGGAATGTACGCATTATTCAGCAGACGATTAGCAATTATTCAAATCTGGAGGTACCGAAATGACCTTAAGAAGTATTTTCCTGACACTTTTTTGCCTGGTGGCTGCGGCTGCATATGCCCAGCCCGGCTTAAAGATCAAAGGCAATAGATTTATCGAAATTCTGTCCAGCGAAGGAAAAGATTTGCGGGGAATCCTTTCCCGGCCTTCCTTTGCCCCGGGCTCTTTTCAGCAGTTTTCTTTTGTACGGGAATTACAAAAAGAGCGTTTTCTCTACATCTATAACACCGCCGGGCGGAAATTACGGGAGATTCGCACCACCGCCAAAGCAGACGATTTTAGCATCTCCGATGATTTAAGCAGTAGTCGGGATGTTTTTAACAACTACCTGCACTGGCGCCCGGTTCTGGATGGGCAGGAACGGCAGTGGTTTGTTTTTGTCAGCAATGGCTCGAACGGGAATCATGATGTCTACCTCGGGCGAACCGATAGCGATGATTATCTGCAATTGACCGCTGATGCCGCGATCGACAGCGAACCGCGCTGGTCCCCCGATGGCAATATGATTGCATTTGTTTCCACCCGCGGCGGCGCCTCCTCTATCTACCTCGCCGGTAATTTGGAGGAAGTCATGAAGAACGACGATGCTTCGGCGGTAACTATCGAGCCGCTGACCCACGAAGATGATGAGGTCCAGAATATTGCCTGGAATCCCAATCCGGCCGCTTTCCTGCTCGCTTTTTCCAAGCGGGAGTATTATCCCAGCCGGGAGATCCATGCATTTCAGATAAGTGTCTTCGACCTTTTGCAGCCGGAAAACAACGTTCTGAGTGTCACTAATAATCCAGCGATGAACTATACCCGCCCGGCCTGGAATCCTTACCAGGATAATACTCTTGCTTTTATTGGGCAGCGCCCCAATAAGGACGCGGCGTCCAACTTGTACGTCAGCGAACTGCGCTGGCGGGAAGATAAATCGCTGGCAATTGCGGAAGACCCTGCCAATCATCGCGAGCTGCTGAAGCAGGTGCGCCTCACCGATGCGGCCGGTCTTTGGCTGAGCGGTGGGAAGGCAATTTTGCTCCAGTTGGACAAAAACAATCAGCGTTTTCCGCTGTATTCGGTGAATATCGAGCGCCGGAAAGCGAAGCGCAATGGCGCGATCAATAATCTCGATGACCTTAACCGTCAGTATCCCTTTGTTTCCACATTTGATGAAAACAAGGGACTGCTGCTCTTTTCCACCCAGGAAGGGCGTTTCTTCAAAATGTTTGCCGCCCAGGTTTATGGGGATGATATCTCCCTGTATGCCCCGAAAGATTTCCGGATGGATAATCCCCGCTTGAAAGACGGAGGAATTCCCCGCGGGATATTAGTTGGAGTCGGTATAACGGTCGCGACAGCTGTTTGGGCGATTATCGACTGCACTTGGTGCCCGGATCCTGTTGAGCGAATCGGTTCCCCGCCCTCAATGCCCGGGCTGGAATAAACAGTGATCAAATTGTGAATTTTATTCTCGAGGAGAAATACCATGAATGTTCGTTTTATACTTATCCTAATTACTTCTTTGATATTTTCGGTGGGGAGTGTCTATGGACAGACTACTGCCAATAATGACACCTTGACCGTTATCGAAGATGTTACTGACACTCTTGATGTATTGGTTAATGACATATCTAACGGCCAATTAGTTATCATCGAAGTTATTGATGTTTTTTTCAATACAATTGGGGATGTTAGTCTTGTCGATGGTGATACATTGATTCGATATGTGCCGTTTAGAGATTCAGAAGAACCGGATACTTTTTTATATGTAGCTGGTTTGAGCCCGCAGGGAGCCGGTGAAGTGTTAAATCTGGATACGGCAATGGTCATCATTAATATTGATCCAGTAAACGATTCGCCTGTTTTAGTCCCAGTGGATGATATAAGTGTTGGTGAAGGAAGCACGGAAGAAATTAATATCTCAGCCACGGATATTGAAAATGATCCGATAGAATTGACAATTGCTAATCATCCGAGCTTTGTTACTTTAGAAGACGGAGGTAATGGTACGGGAATAATCCGAATTAGCCCTTCATTCGAAGATGCTGATGAATATAATATAACAGTTATAGCCAGTGATGCTGATGATCCACAGATTTTCACTTCAGATACTTTTACATTAACGGTTCAGGAAACGAACCGTGCACCCAATATAATCACAACTATCAACGACCAGGAAATGACCGAGGGGCAGCTCCTCAATATTTCTATTGCGGCAGAAGATCCGGATGGCCATCAAATCTTCTGGGCTATAGAAAATTTACCAGATTTTGCAAGCTTTAATGAAACTACCAATACACTCAGATTTCAGCCGGATTTTGAGGATGCCGGTATTTATGAAGATATCACTATTACCGTATCTGATAACGGAGTACCGTCACTTTCTGATGAAGTTGAATTCAATTTAACGGTTACCAATGTCAATCGCCCACCGCTCTTAACGGCTATTGACGATCAGGAAATGATGGAGGGAGAAACACTGGAAATTCCAGTTGTAGTGGATGATCCTGATGGTAATCAGGTTGATTTATCATTCAGTAACTTACCAGATTTCGCTGAATGGGATGAGGATAACAATATCCTTTCTTTTCTACCGGACTTTGAGGATGCCGGCGTGTATGAGAATATCTCTATTACCGCTACTGATAACGGGAACCCGATTGATTCCGCTTTTACATCATTTAATTTAATAGTCAATGATAAAAATCGTGCCCCGCAACTGGAAGTGATCCTGGATCAAACGATAGCTGAAGGTGATATGGAAATCATTACGGTGTCCGCGATGGATCCTGATGGGGATAGTATCGATCTCTTCATTAGTAACCGGCCGTCGTTCGTCCAATTTACCGATAATGGTGATGGGAGCGGTGAAATTTGCTTCTCACCGGGATACTTTGCAGATGGCAATTATCGGGGTATTGAAATTACTGCCTACGATGTCCATCCATCTTCCCTCTCCGACGAAAAGTCCTTTGATTTGACGGTGACTAATACCAATCGTGCCCCACAGCTTGCTGATATTGCCGATCGGGTAATGGCCATTGAAGATACGCTGAAAATCCCCTTAACCTTTAGCGACCCTGATGGTGATCTACTGCAAATTAAAGTGGAAGGCTTACCGGCATTCGGCGAACATTCAATGGCAGCTTTTGATAGCATTTACTTTTGGCCCACTGCCGATAATAACGGTAATTATAAAGATATAACCGTCATCGTCAGTGATGATATCGAAGGGAGTTTAAGCGATACCGCTCAGTTTGATCTGAAAGTATTGCAACGGCCGCACATTACCAAATTCACCTCCGGAGAATCGGCCCTTTACAAACAGGACCTGCGTGTTTCTGTGGAAATAGCTGCCGATACTACCCTGCAATCCGTACAACTGAATTACCGGAAAAACGGTCAGCAGGATTACCGTTTGCAAACCATGACCCGGCAAGCAGATGGCACCTATTCTGCCACTATTGAGGGTAGCTTTGTCGACGAATGCGGCTTAAACTATTTTGTCACCATCGAAGATGCTTATGCCCTGAAAAACAATCCGGACCGGAAATATCTAAGCACGCAAATCCCTGTCGGCACTTTTGTGAGAAATGTGGCCCGGGAAAAACAGTGGTTCATGTTTTCCTTCCCCTTTGCCAGCGCCAGCACGAATATCGATGCCGTATTAAAAAGCTTCGGTGAAGAGAGCGATGCCCGCTGGCGAATCTACCGAACTGCTCCTTCCGGGATTGGTAAAGAGAGCTTTGGGTATGAGGCACTAAAGGGGATGGGAGAATACGGACGCTTTGCATCCGGCAATGCCTTTTGGCTCTACCTGCATACCGTTGATAGTAAATCCCTGAAATTCCCGGCTATGGAAACACTTCGTGGGGATACCGTGGTTACCATCGAGCTGCAGCCGGGCTGGAACCAGATTGGCTCGCCGTTCTCGTTCAATATTTCCTGGCAGCAGGTTGTGCAGGAAAATGGCAGTGAAGCAGTTAACATTTATCATTTTCAGGAAAATAGTAATAGAAGCGGTTTTAGTGATAATCTTTGGGGAAGTAATGCCGAAATGATTCCCTGGGAAGGATATGCAGTCTTTAATCCGAACGAGGCGGCGGTAATATTATCCTTTCATTCCCAGGGAGTCATGCCGACCGAGCCAACGCTTTCCAAATCAAGCGTTAGCGACGACTGGAGGCTGAAGCTTTACGCCGCTAATCAAAAAAGTTTTGCCCAGGCAACGATCGGCATGGCCGCGGATGCCGCGCTTCGGAAAGACCGGCACGACTATATCGCGCCTCCTATTTTCGGCGACCATTATACTGCATTAATGTTCGATCACAGCGACTGGTCGGAGCGAGCCGGTAAATACGCTGGGGATATCCGTCCGCTCGATCCGCGCGGCGCTGCCTGGCCCCTGACAATCCTCAGCAGCAGCCGGATTGTTCACTATCGTGTCGATAACCTGATAGACCTGCCGGAAAACTTTTCCGCACTGCTCTACGATCGTAAATATAACCGTTCTTACGAGTTATTACCCAATACGGAAATCGAACTGACCGACATTCGTAACGATGAAAAAGACCGCTTTCTGTTAATGGTAGGAACGGCAGTATTCCTGCAGGAAGAATTAGCGGATGTTGAAGCCCTGCTTCCGGCGGCATTTCGGTTATTCCAGAACTATCCGAATCCTTTCAACCCGGAAACCTTGATCACCTATCGGGTACCGAAAAAGAGTGTGGTGCGCATCGATGTAATGAATGTGCTCGGGCAGCACATCACCACTTTGGTAGATCGCGCCCATACCCCCGGCACCCATGAGATTCGCTGGGATGGCCGGGACGGCAGTGGGCGTGCGACTGCCAGCGGGGTTTATTTCTATCGCCTGCAGACCAGCGGTTTTGTGCAGACGCTAAAGATGTTAAAAATTCAATAACGCTTTGCCTGAAGGTTTGCTGAGAGGTAGTGATAGATAGTTAATGCTACCAGTAACGTCATTGCGAGGTATCATTTTGCCGAAGCAATCTCTAAAGTGAGCATTTACAAAGAGATCGCTTCGTCGCTCCACTCCTCGCCACATGGTGATCCCTTCGGGGCGATGACAGCAATAAGAATAATGAGCATTTACTATCTCTTGAGAAAGGTAATCGCAGTGAGAATTAACGATTGGAAGATGATGAAAACAAAAAAACTGAATCTATATAGCAGCTGTTTCATTCTGCTGATGTCGCTGGCTGTAGCGGCAAACGAGCTGGTTAAATCCCACCTGGAAGATGGGAGATATCTGCAGGCAGCAGCGCAGTTAGAGCAGCAAATTGCCCGTGAAAGCAGCGTTAATCCCGGTTTATATTTTCATCTGGGACAAACTTATCTGACCCTGGGATTACTCTGCCAGCAGCTCGCTGAGGATGCCGCCTATTTTGGCAATCTTTACTATGAAAGCCTTGAAAAGGAAAGCGGACTGAATCCGCTGGATTATTACTATCACGGCCTCTGCCTGGTTGCTGCCGATGACGATAATGGCGCCATTCGCCGCTTTCGCCAGGCGCGAAAAAGTCCGGAAATTCCATATACCGGGTATGCTGCCATCTGGGAAAAAGTGCTCAGCGGAGCAGCCGTTACTGCCCGCAATCCGGGCGAGAAGCTGGAACTCTATGTAGCCCGGGTTGAGCGGGGGCAGGCAGCTGCCGAAGTCCCCGGACTGTTAAACCGGGAAAATGCTGAGAATCAACATTTCTTTCATAATGCGTTGATTGCTGCGATCGCCGCTAAAGATTTTCGCAAAGCAAAAGCGTTATTGGCAGGGATGGATTTTCGTTTGCTGGATGACAGCCTCCACCTGAATTTAACAGGATCGGGATACACCTATTATTACTACCAGCCGCTACTGTTGGATTATCTCGGTAAGTATTTTTTCGCCCGCGCTTTGGAAAGTTTGCAGACGGTGGAGAAAACCATCTCGGATCCAGCGCAAGTTCAAGCATTAAATCGCCGCTTAGCGAAGCTCTACCGGGCAACTGCCGCAAAGCAGCGCCGGCAATTTTATCAGCGCAGCGACGATCCTTTTCTAAAAAACTTCCTTGCAGAATTGCACTGGAAAAATGGCAATCAATCGGCCGCCGCAGCGATCTGGGAAGCGAATGCAACCGTGGATGATCCGCTGACTGCCGCTTATGCCGGCTATTTTATGGTGATTTATCAGAACAATGCCAGCGGCATAAATATTTGTAAGCGCGCCGCAAATCGGGTGGGACCCAGGCAACTGGAAATTCCTTCCTTAATCGCGAAAGCTTATCTGCACCTCGGCGAGAAGGATGAAGCAATAAATGTCCTGAAAGCGCCGCAGTTCAGTGATATGAAAAAATATCCGCTTTTTATGCTGAGTTACAGCAAGGTTTACTTTGCCGCCGGCCCCAATACCTTTGGAAAGTCTTTGTGGATGTTTGAAATGCTGATGCGAAGAAACCGCTTCGCGACCCAGCTATACTATTACACCCAGGGAGTCATCAATAATTGCGATTGTAGCGATGGTGGCCGCATTGCCCAATGAAAGGTGAGAACTTATGAAAAATCTGATATACATAGCAGTCTTTCTTTACTATTTGAACTACGTCCTAACATCGGCGTTTGCACAAGGTAACACTTACACTTCTTCTTTTACCGGCGGTATACTGAAAATCGGGGAACTGGAACCACCGGATGCGTTGGACCCGTACACTTCCGTACAGAATATGCCTAACATACACTTGATGGAGTTTTTGTTTGAAGCATTGCTGGAGGAAGATGTTAACGGAAATCTGGTTGTGCCGAAACTGGCTGAAGAAATGCCCCTGGTTCAGGGAAACAAAGTCACCGTTAAGCTGCGGGAAAATGTTGTATGGCATGACAGTACCAATTTTACCAGTAGTGATGTCCGTTTTACTTATGCCTTATTGAAAAATTCCGCGATGTCTACCGATCCTTACTTTAAAAAACTGGCAGAGAAGGTTGTCGAATGCCGTACTATTGGTGCCTATCAAGTAGAGTTTATCCTGAAACCCGGGGTAGAAAACCCTTTGGAAATTTTTACTCTGGATATCCTCCCCGAGCATGTGATTAAAGAAGAAATTCTCCGCAAGAACCACGTCTTTGTGCGCAAGCCGGTGGGGACAGGTCCCTACAAACTGCAGAAGAGAAGAGAGAATACTATTGTCCTGATTGTTCAGGATCCGCATTATAATGGCAGGGCAAATATCGATAAGATTATTATGGAATATATCCCCGATCCGCAGATCCTCCTCACGTTGTTGAAATCTCCCAGCGGTTTGGACGCGGTCGTGGATGTCCCTCATCAGGATATTGCGGAAATTATTTCTACCCGGCAGTTCAATGTCGAAAATTATGATTCTCGCAGTTTTAACTATATCGGCTATAATTTTAATAACCCGCTCCTGAAAGTAAAGCAGATTCGCTATGCCATTAACCTCGCCATCGACCGCGCGGAAATTTTGGAGGTGCACTATCGCGGGCTGGGTGCTCTGATTTCCGGGCCATTTTCCCCGGCTTGTAAATACAATAATCCTAATATTGACCCTGACCTGCCGCCGTTTAGGCCGCAGGTGGCGTTGGATCTGTTAAAAAAAATCGGCTGTACGGACAGAGATGGCAATGGTGTCCTTGAGTATAACGGGCAGCCTTTGCAATTTACCATGATCGTACGGGTGGAAGATAATGATACCCCCGCTGCGCTGGCGATCCAGGATTATCTCAAGCAGATCGGGATAAAAATTTATATCAAACATATGCGTACGGAAACGATTAAGCGGGAAGTATTCCAAAACAAAAAGTTTGACATGCTCCTCGCCGGTTGGGTCTTTGATGAAGGCTGTAATATTACCTCCCTGTTTCATTCGAAGGGGCACAATAATTTTATCTCATTTACTAATGAGAAGATCGACAAGTATATCGAAGCGATTGGCCGGGTAAAGGATCCGGAGAAGAAGCGACTCCTTAACTACAAACTGCATGAACTGATTTTCAAGGAATTGCCCTACACCTTTCTCTGGAGTTTGGAAAAGTATATCGCCATTCACAAGCGGGTGCATGGGGTAAAGGCATTACATCCCTTTAAGCTCTTTCCATACATCAAACAATGGTATATCCCGTTGGATTACCAATTTTAAGGAGGTTTTACATGAGACACTCAATCCTGGTATTAGCAGTATTGGCAATTTTTTTAACCGGCTGCCCAAGCAATACCGTGCAAAAAATGAATCCGCCGACGAAAACGCCCGCTACGCAAGCCCAACCGCCGAATGATTGGACCCAGTTGACATTGCTGGGCGAAGACGGTTTACCAATTTCCCCATTATTAGCGGATAGTATTGGCATTGTTGGACAGCCCCGCTTAAAAGCCATCGTCGGTATGAAAAACGGAAAATTCTCGCTGCGCCTTGAGGAAAATAAAGAATACAAAATATTCGTCTATCAAGGTGAAAAACTAATCGGCAGCGATACGATTTATAAAGACGGCGAAGAAAAAATGATCGATATCTACATGAAGGGGTTAACTCCCAAGCACAAAACCGGCACCAAGAAAGTGAAGACAGATTCAAAGGATAAAGTAGTTATCGATTAAGAAAGGTATCGCTTAAGCATATACGATCTAAATGCTTATACAATTGCCAATTTGCCCATTTGCAAATTTAAAAAAATGGGCAAACAAAGCCGGATCGGATATTTGGTTGTTATTACCATTCATGGAGAAACTTATGCATCGCTTTATAAAAAAAATCATTTTCGTCATCTCGGTATTTCTCAGCAGCACTTTCGCCATTTTTCTGCTCATCGCGATCGCCCCGGGAAATCCTTACGAAAATTGGCCGGAGGAGATGCTGGCAACATTCGGCACTGACCTCTCCCTTTGGGAACAATACGGGCGCTGGTTGTTGGGACTGCTCACGCTCGACCTCGGACAATCGCTGGTTTACCAAGGAGAAGAGGTTCTGCCCCTGGTTTTTTCCTGGTTCTCTTTGACGATGTTAATCGTTGTCGGCGCACTGCTTGCCAGTTTGGCGGTATCGATACCGCTCAGCTATGGATCGGTGTTTTATCCCCATTCCCGTTTCCTGCGCTTGCTCGTTAAGCTGGTGGAAACGCTTTCTTCCATCCCGATTTTCATCCTGGGCTTCCTGGCAGTGGTATTTATGCATAATCAGCTTGCCACCAACGCGATTCTCCGCGATGCATATTCCTGGACGGAGACGATACTTTTCTACCTGATGATATTTCTGATTACCGGGATTGGCAACGGCACCGCGATAGAATTTATCAAACACCTGCAAAATGAATTTCGCCGGATAAAGGGGCAGGTTCACATGACTGCAGTCGTTGCCCGCGCTGGCTACTATCGGAAGCATTTAGTGCGGAATGCCGCTATCCCGCTTTTTACCATTATTGCTAACCGTTTCATTTACCTGATTAGCGGGGCAGTGATTATCGAATATCTCTTTCGCATTCCCGGCATCGGCGTGCCCGGCATTCGCGCGGCAATTTATCAGGATTATCCACTACTGTTAGGTATCGCCGCTTTTACCATTCTAACCGTCTTGTTGTTAAAGGTCATTTTTGAATCCCTGAGCGAACGATTGGATCCACATATTCGGGAGGTGTAGTGGAGAGAGAGTGATTGCCCGCCTTATAGAAGGATCTATGAGGCGGGTAGTTCAAGTAAAACAGAATCAATTTGTAAACCGAGGATAAAAAATGCTTCAGGTATATAATAAGAATGTGTCTCCACTAATGGCACGATTACGGCGCCCGGGCTTTATGCAGGCGGTGTTTGGGTTAACCGGTGTTCTAATCTTCTCCGCTTTCGCCTTTCTCAGCACGGATTATCAACGCCATGTGGAAGGTGCCCGGCAGCAAGCGCTCAATAGCCCTTTTGCATCTATGACCCAATTTGCAAATCAACCTCCGGCGCTGGAATGGTGCTGGCGTTGGTTGGCACCGAAGTTTTATCAAGCGAATACAGTCAGCGCGGAAGATCCTTTCGCACTGATGGAAGCGGATAAACCCTATCAAGATTTCCACATCTGGGGGACCGATAACAGCGGCCGGGACATTCTCGCCAGTATTCTGAGCGGCGCAGCAGTTTCCATTCAGGGAGGGCTGCTGGCAATAATGATATCCCTCGCCATCGGTATTCCACTCGGTATTCTTTCCGGCTATTACCAGGGGAGAACCAGGGTGGTTGCCGATTATCTGATTGCCAACGTTACCACCCTTCCCAAGCTGATCATCCTGATTATTGTCATCGGGATTTGGGGCTACGATTTTAGCGCCATCATGGTCACCATTGGCATTCTTGCCGCCCCCAAGATGATGAATATTCTCCAGCAGCGTATCCAGCTGTTGAAGAATAACCAGTTTATCGATGCCGCAAAAGCACTCGGGGTGCCGGAATACCAAATCATCCTGAAGCACATCCTTTGGTATAACAGTAAATCGCTGATTTTCGTGCAGATCATCTATGAATTCGCGGAAGTGATTCTCCTGGAAACCACCCTCAGTTACCTCGGGTTCGGGCTGAAAGATCAGCTCAGTTGGGGCGGGATGGTCAGTGACGGGATGGCCTATATTGCCAGCCAGCAGTATTGGATGCTCTTTTTCCCGGCGGCAACCATCGTCACCGTTATCGCGGCCTTTCTGCTCTTTGCTGATGGACTGGGGAAATTGTTCAATCATAAAACAACGGTGTGATATGAGTTTGTTAAATATAAAAGATCTCACGGTCTGTTTCCACGATCAGCAGCGCCTCCTTACTGCGGTCGATCGCTTGTCTTTTTCGATTGAGGAAGGAGCATTCTTTGCCTTAATCGGGGAATCCGGCAGCGGGAAGTCTGTTACCGCCCGTTCTATTATCGGTTTGATCAATGGCTCGCCGGGAATTGTCGAAGGGAGCATTCGCTATCGCGATAAAGAACTGCTGCCGGGGCTGGCGGATTATTGCCGGGTAGAAAGGAAAAACGGGGAGATCGTCTCCCTCCGGAAAAACCCGAAGTGGCAAAAAAAGTTGCGGAAACATCTCCGGCCATTTCGCGGCCGGCAAATCGCGATGATCTTTCAGGATTCCCTCGGCGCTCTTGATCCCTATTTTACCGTGGAAGAGCATCTCCACGCAGTATTCCAACGCTGGGAACTATGCCAAAGTGAAAAAGATGCCCGCGAACTGGGAGAATACTGGCTGCGCCAGGTTGCTTTACAGGATCCGCAGACAGTATTAAAAAGCTATCCCCATGAGCTGAGTGGCGGGATGGCCCAACGGGTGATGATCGCCCTTGCTCTTTGCAGCAAGCCGGAACTGCTCATCGCCGACGAACCGACCACCGCGCTCGATGCCACCGTGCAAAAGGAGATTATGCGCTTATTGCAGGAGTTGCGGGAACGCTTCGGCCTAACCATTCTATTTATCACCCACAACATCGGGCTGGTAAAATCCTTTGCCGATGATATCGCCGTTCTTTATGGCGGCCGACTGGTTGAAAAAGCGACGGCGAT
Organism: Calditrichia bacterium; assembly: GCA_028284905.1. Lineage (GTDB taxonomy): Bacteria > Calditrichota > Calditrichia > RBG-13-44-9 > J075 > JACKAP01. Next base: position 680 of record JANQQU010000045.1, on the reverse strand, counting down.
GGAACTGTTTGGGCAGGCCAATTTATTTCTCCATCCGTTTACCCAATCCCTGCTGCAGCCGTTTCAGTCAATAGATCGCAGACCGTTCCCGGCGCCGTTGCCAACTGCCGAAAATGGCGCAGCGGAGCGAACTGCCCGGGCGTGTGGATTTTATCAGCAATGTCCGCGCCGCATGCGGAAATGCTTGCACCAGCCTCCGCTAAGTCGTCTCAGCGATAGTCATGAAGTTGCCTGTTGGCTCAGCCATGAGGATCTCAGTATCGAGCAATCGTTGCTATCAACATTCAATTTGAAAAGTGAACAGAAATGAAATGAGTGAATTGCTGTAAATATATATTATTAGAGTTTTGTTAATTAAGCCACGGATAACACGGATTTTCACGGATTAGAAAATATGGTAGTGTTAAATATGTAATGCTCATAGATATCCTATCTGTCATTGCGAGGCGCTTTTTGCCGAAGCAATCTCAAAGACGCATGCAACCAGGAGATCGCTTCGGCAAAAGGCGCCTCGCGATGACAGGATCAAAAAACATTACATGATGAATACTACTGAAAATATATATTTATTTTATTTAGAATAAGTGCCAAGACAAAATTAGGTTATACATAAGAGATCTTTGAAAATTGAATACGGAATTCCTTGTCATAATTTTGAATAATGTTGAAAAGGGCTGTCC
>JANQQU010000030.1 GCA_028284905.1 Calditrichia bacterium | reverse complement strand
AAATATAGGGTGTTAGTCGCTTAGGAGCATTTAATGCTACTTCAGGCAACGGGAAGTCGCTGCCTGAACTTTCAACGATAGACTTTTTACACAGTCTCTGGAGTTTGGGAACCAGGAGGAAATCTGGAGTTTGGAAAAGCCATTTGTGAAACTTCTTTTCGCGACACCAGCACCAACCAAGATTCCCAAAAAACCTATTGTTCACCTCCCCCACTTTTTATATCATGTCCCAGAGACTTAAGAGAGGATGGTAAAGATGACACAATTTGCAAAATACAGCTCACGAATTAGCTTCGCGTTGATCGCACTATTTTTATTCATTTCAATGGAATACTCCCATGCCCAAGTCGGTGAAGTTATTTGGGAAGAACAATTTGACCACATGGATAACTGGATGCCGGACATCGGCAACGGCAGCTGGGGTTGGGGAAATGGGGAACTGCAATTTTACAAGGCCGAGAATGTTCAGATTGCGGAAATACCCGGAGAGCCCGGCAATAATGCCCTGCGTATTACTGCCAAACAGGAAAGCGGCCCGAATATTGTTGATCAATGGGGCAATCCGCTCAACTACACTTCCGGGAAAGTAACGACACGCGCCCGGGTATCCGTCCAGTATGGTCTTATTGAAACCAGAGTTAGAATTCCGAATATTGATCTCGGTGGTTGGCCAGCTGTCTGGATGCTCGGAACCACGAATTATGGCTGGCCCCGCAAAGGGGAAATTGATATCATGGAAATGGGGCATACCCAGGCGTTTCGCGATTTGCATGATGCGCACAATGGCGGCAATGGCTTGAACAACTCGACTGTGAACCAGGTAGTCGGATCAAACGCAATCTTTTTCTCGGAAGATGCCATTGTTCCCGGCAACCCCTCCGGCGCCGCTAGTCTTTCCTGGGATCCCGATGATGATTTCTGCCGTCCGTATTACAATCATGACTTGCCGCTTACTGACCGGTTTCTTACCTATCGCACTTACTGGGACGAGCAGAGCCTGCGCTTTACCGTCATCGATAACGATGTGGAATATGATTTATACACAACGCCGTTCAATTACGACAGCACTTTGCAGGACTTTCGGCGGCCCTTTTATTTGATCGCCAACCTTGCCATCGGGGGCACATTTACCGATGGTTATAACCTGGGCGATCCAAACAGCGGCGCGCCGATTTCCCTGCCCTTTCCGGCGGAGATGTATGTCGACTACATCAAGGTGATGAAGTGGAACGGGCAGGGCGAAGTGCACTTTGGCGTACCGGAGGCTAAACAAGGCACTTTTGGTATTTTTACCGATCTGACACCGACTGACGACGAGTTGCAAGCTGGTGTTAATTCAGAAATCTATGTTTGGGAAGGCACGCTCAGCGGCGGCACCATCGAACCTTATGAAGGGGAAAACGTCATTTCCTGGCAGACAAACGGACTGGGCTGGTTTGGCGCCGGTGTCATGTCTATTCAACCTTTAAATTTGTTCGGATTCGGTGATGGTTTCCTGAATTTTCGGATCAAGATGCCGGCGAATGTTTCTTTTAAGATTGGGATTATTGATGTCTGGGGAAATCAGCAATATGTCGATTTCCCCGGCAATCAGACCACGTACGGGCTGGTCCGAGATGGCGAATGGGGACTGGCCTCGATTCCTGCCAGCGATATTCGCGGGGAATTCATTGACTTACGGATGCTCAGCTATCCATTCGTTATTCTGGAAGTAAACGGCGCTTCCTGCGAATTTGGTCTGGACGACATCTACTGGAGCGGCGGGGCAACTGCAATTGTCCCGGAAGATACGCCGGAAGCATTGCTGCCGACTCAATTTAGCCTGGAGAACAATTATCCCAACCCATTTAACCCGGTAACGACCATCAGCTACACCCTGCCGAAAACGACGCCGGTCGAATTAGCAATTTATGATATTCACGGTCAGCTGGTGGAAACGCTGGTTAAGTCTTCGCAAGTCAGTGGCAGCTATAGCGTACAATGGCAGGCGACAGAAGTACCATCGGGCGTCTATTTTTATCGCTTAAAGGCTGGCGAGTTTGTTGATGTAAAGAAATGTATCTTGTTAAAGTAATTTTTGAATGACGATAAAATAAACATTTTTAAGGCTGGTTATCTTGAGCCAGCCTTCTTTTTTGCCCATTACATAAATTCGGGTAAATACTCACCGAACAAATCTACACTTTATTCAACTTCTAATCTGAAGCATTATTTCATCTTGCAAATGTTCTTGAGATAGTGTATGCTAGGAAAGCTTCCAAACATTTTTTGTTGATGCTAAACCTGAATTCTGGTGGGAATTTTTCTCGACGGCATATCCTCGCTCATTCAGCTAAAAGTGTTCTTAACCTTTAACAATTTACAGTATTGTAGGGTGTAATATGTTCAAAGGACAAACGGCTTTCTTAATTATCTATCTAATAGCAGCCAGTATACTTAGCCAATCATTATTCGCCCAGGGGCGTAAGCATAAAGATATTTCTCAAATCACAGGCATTGGTCCGGAAGAAGCTGCGGAATTTGATCGCCGGGTGGATGCCTTAATCGCGTCAGGATTTGAATTCATTAAACCGCGCGCGATAGCTCAGACTTTTACAGAAAACGTTGTCCGGGAAGTTATCGTAGATACATTAGGGAAAACTACCTTTGACCTTGGCTGGAATATTCTTGCTGGTACTCAAATCCGGCTTACGGATGATGTTTATAAAGGTGCGCATATGGCTTTTATGTGGCGAACGACCGATGCCAATAGCTCTCGTTATGCCGCTTATAACTATTATGACCGACAGGCACAGGCATTTTCCCAAACCATTGAACCGGGCTTTATTCCACTCAACCGACCGAATTCAGGTTGGCCAAGAGTCGCTAATGGCGCTGCTGGAGTGGGGCTTTATGCTTATCACCATGTTATTTCCATTGAGGAAATCTCCGTTCACTTTCGCAGGGATGATTATCCGGGCAATGCTACATTCTCAACAGATGTCGTTGTAAGTGATGCCGCCGTATGGCCCGGAATCGACGCGCATGGTACGACTGTTATTATTTCTGCAATTGATAATGTAGCCAGGTCCCAAGGAAATGTCATTGGACGTACTTTTGTCTCCCACGATCACGGAGATACCTGGACAGATATCGGATGGCCTTCTTTATTGCTTCCTAATATGACCGAGGGGGGAAATGTAGAAACCCAGCCACTGATTGATCCCGACGGCACATCGGTCAGTTTTGTCAATATGGAAGATGATGCTAACAGCTCGAGTCACTTTGTTGTTGGAAACGGCGGCATTGTGCTCAGCCAAAGCGATGATTTAAACGCTAACACAAATTGGACAACATCTCTTATTTATAAGTTCAAAGAACTACTCCCTAATAATTCATTTTACGATCCTTTTGCCCTTGGTAACTCGGCATTTTCTTCCTATCATGCGGAAATAGATGAAAATGGGGTGGTGCATGTCATATTTAATGCGCCAGGAACCCAATTAGATGGGAGCGGGGAGGCGCTACACAGTATCCATGCAGTTGCCTACTGGAACAGTGCCGATCAACAGTTAATCGAGCTTAACGACCCGGTATTTCGTTCATCTCCTGCCCTGGCGGATTCAATTGATTTCTATTTTCCGGGAGCAGGATGGGGACTGAGTTATCCCCATATAACCACCGGCCCTGGTGGCCATGTCCTGGCCGCCTGGACACAACCGGAATTGCTCGATTCGGTGGCACTCAATTACGTTTTCGGGGAATCAGGTGGTGTCCCCAGTGTGAAAAGATATTCGACGGACATTTACGCGGCTTATTCCAAAAATAGCGGACAAACCTGGAGCCTGCCTTTTAAATTAATCGGAAATGAAAACGTCGTAGAACTTTTTCCGCAGTTAGCTGAGCTGGAAATTGTCAACGATAGCGTCCATGTTAACATCCTTTATCTCTGGGATACCAATCCGGGGGGGAGTGTGAGCGGAGAATCCGATATCAGTATTTGTCCCTGGATATATAAAGCGCTGGTCATCGATCCGCAATTTCCGGTAGGAATTAACGCAACGCCTGGCACCGTTCCCGGGATGTTTAAATTGGCGCAGAATTATCCTAATCCATTTAATCCGGAAACCACAATTTCTTTCACTTTAGAAAAAGCGGATGATGTTACTCTGGCAGTTTTTAACATCAGCGGGCAAAAAGTTGCCACCTTGTTCAGCGGCCGGAAAAATGCCGGGGAACATCACGTTACTTTTCAAGGTAAAAATTTTTCATCCGGTGTCTATTTATATCGTTTGAGTAATGGTGCTGAAAACCTCTCGCGAAAAATGGTATTGTTGAAGTAATCAATTCAAGGGCAGGGCAGTTACAACACCGAAACAACTTAATGCGCGATAACAAAAGGAATTAAAATGATTGTCGTTTCCACTGAAAAACACGATCAACTGCTGGAATGTTTCCCAAAGATTGAAACACTTTTTGACCCAGACACTATCGATCCACTTTATAAAACCGGGTTTATTTCCGGCTTCGATCATTGGCTAAGCGAAGCGGAAGCCGAAAATCTGGATATCACAAAGCACTTCAGTAAACATCAGGCATTTTACGAAACCTTATTTCAAATGGGCGAAATTTACGTACTTTCCGGGGATGAAAGCGGTTATGCTTTTTTTGAGTTTGAAAACATTGCCGAATTCCGCAATCAGATAACAGAAAGTATCGAGGAAAGTGAATTTTTGGTGCTTTGCCTGCCGACGTTCCAGGCGGTTTACTGGGGAAATTACGATTCAACAAACGCGCTTTATTATCGTGATGATGCTGCGATCCAAAAATTACTGGACATGGCAAACACAGCTGGATTGTATTTTTTGGAGTAAGAGTGATAATGACTTCTTTAAATGGGCAAATGGGCAAATATGCAAAACTGCCCTTTGCCCATTTGTAAATTTGCTCATTTGCTCATTTCAATAATCACCGGCAATTCATTGGGTGGGGAGAAATCCTTTCGGTAAACATATTCTACCCCCGGCCCCATGGGATAATCAACATCTTTTAAGAACGCCATTCCCAATCGCTTCATCACCGCTAACGAAGCGACATTGGGTTGATCGGTGCCGGCTATAATCTGGTCGATATTTCCTGTTTGAAAAGCAATTTGCATTACTGTCCAGCTCATTGCCGTTGCCAGCCCTTTTCCCCAGAAATCAGGATGTAAAAGATAGATGAGTTCAGCGGAGCGCTCATCATGGGCGCCCAGGCTAACGCATCCCGCTAACCGGTCTTCTTTGCTTTTCAAGAGCCAGAGTCCCAGCCCTGCGAAACGCTCTGGACCATAATTGGCTTCAACCCACTTTGCGATCTCTTCCCGTGCAGGCGCCACACCATCCGCGAGGTATTGGTATACTTCCGGAACAATCGAAACAGCATGTAAATCCTCTGTATCCTCATAAGTTGCTTCGTAAAGCCGCCATTCTGCAGAATTAATCCTATATCGCATAATAATTCATCTCTCGGTTATAGTGCATGCTTCTCAGTTAATATATGATTGGAAAACGCCCGGTCAGATAATTTTTTTACCGCGGATCGGCAATAAAAATATGTAAAGAAAACCGTGGCAAACAAGATTCTCCTATCTGCCACGGTGAAAAGATCACTTACAGGTATTTTATTTCACCAGGTACATCTTCCGGGCAACCGCCTGCCCGCCGGCCTGTAAACGATAGAGGTAAACACCGGAACTGAGATCGACACCGTCGAAGCGCGCCTGATGCGCACCCGCTTGCATCGGGCCATCGAGCAACGTTGCCACTACCCGTCCGGTAATATCGTAGATCGTCAGGGTCACCCATTCATTCCGTTTCAGAGAAAAGGGGATCACCGTGGATGGATTAAAAGGATTGGGATAATTCTGTGCCAGCTCGAAACTAAGCGGCTGATTGCTGCCCTTATCTTCAATCCCGGTAAAAACTGGATTATTGTTTCGGCCATTGGTACCGACCGTGCCGACAAATACCGCTTTACCACTTTGGTAGACAATCGACTTAATATTTGCTGCCGCATACGGGCTGGCCTGAGGCGTCCAGCTATCTCCGCCGTTACTGGTGCGGAGGATAATGCCGCCATCGCCAACCGCCCAGCCTTCATTCGCATTGGCCATCGCCACGCCATTCAGGTATTCCGCGGGGAAAACTGCATTGCCGCGCAAGCCGGTATTTTTCCGCTGCCAGGTATTCCCGGCGTCATTCGATACGACAACAACCGTATCTCCAGCGGCAAAAACCGTATTACCGGTAACACTTAAACCGCGCAAGGGGCGAAAAGCACCGGCCGGGGTGGTGCGGGCACTCCAGTTGATCCCGCCATCCGAGCTTTGCAAAATAACGCCATTATTACCGGTCGCGATAGCAGTTTGTGCATCAACGAAACGCACGTCGAACAGTTCCAGCGCAGCAACCTGTAATGGTGCCGTCCAGGTGCTGCCGCCGTTGGTGGTTCGCATCACGTAACCAGCGGTGTTTGCACCACCGACGATCAATCCATTATTATCATCACTAAAATGCACCGCATTTAAGCGGGTATTCGTGCCGGATGTAATTACTTCCCAGGACAAACCACTATTGCTGGTGCGGGCAATTCTTCCACCATCACCAACCGCCCAGCCGTTATTCGGATTGGCAAAATAAACACCATTCAGTTTGCCGCTAAATCCACTCGGGGCGCCCTGGCGGGTCCAGCTTTCGCCGCCGTCGTCTGTGGTAAGAATCGCCGAGCCGATACCACTGGCATTGGCACCGACGGCCCAGCCCAGGTCAAAATTCACAAAACTGACGCTATTCAGGTCGACATTAAAAGCCGCATCTTCCGAGCCGGTATTTTGATGGCGCCAGCTGTCGCCGCTATTATCGCTCCGGAAAATGATCCCGGCATCACCAACGGTCCAGGCTTCCGAAGTATTGGCTGCTGCAACGCCATTGAGATATTCCGCGGGGAAAACCGCATTGCCACGCAGACCGGTATTTTTCCGGCTCCAGCTACTCCCCCCATCCGCAGAGGTTACAATTACCGTATCACCGGCAGCGAATACCATGTTGCCGGCAGATGATAATCCGCGCAGCGGACGAAAAGCGCCGGCCGGGGTAGTGCGGGCACTCCAGTTGATACCGCCGTCAGTGCTTTGAAGAATGACCCCATTATTACCGGTCGCTACCACCGTCTGCGCATCGATAAAGCGCACATCATACAACTCCAGGGCAGCGACCTGCAGCGGCGCCGTCCAGGTAGTTCCGCCGTTCGTGGTGCGCATAACGTAACCAGCTGTGTTTGCCCCACCGACAGCAACACCGATATTGGTATCACTGAAATGTACGGCATTTAAGCGGGTATTCGTTCCGGACGTAATGGCTTCCCAGGAAAGGCCGCCATTGCTGGTGCGGGCAATTCTTCCGCCATCACCAACCGCCCAGCCATTGCTGGCATTGAGGAAAAATACCCCGTTTAGCTTCCCGGTAAATCCACTCGGGGCATTTTGGCGTTCCCAGGTTTGGCCGCCGTCGGTTGTGGATAACATTAGTGAACCAACACCGGAGACATTGGCACCTACTGCCCAGCCAAGCAAATCGCTGACAAAACTAACGTCGTTCAAATCGACGGCATAGCCGGAGGGATAAGCGAACCAGTTATCCCCACTATCAAATGTGCGGATAATGACTCCGCCGCTGCCCACACCAACTGCACTATTGCCATCAATCGGGTCGACGGCTTTCAGATTAAACGCGGTTGTTTGATGAGACCCTACCCATAATTCCTGGGAAAATAGACTCCCGGAAAAACAGAAAAACAGAAAAATTAATGCCAGACGCCAAAAACTGCCTGACTGCCAATTCTTAATCAAACCCAACATAACAAGCTCCTTCATTTCTAGATTATCGACTCATATTTCGCCGGTTTCCCGGCTTGTTCATCGTCAACATATACCGCCAAACGAGTTTTCGATGTGATTCCTAACCTGCATAAAAATGTAGTGGTTACACCATATTAATGGGGGGATTTTTACTGAAATTTTGCAGATAACTATTTGAAAGGAAAACGCTTAGGGCAAGAATGAGAATATCGCAAAAGGAGGCTTAAAAAAGCACATTTTTAAGAAATGAAACTGGTAACAGTGTAATGTTACATCAGCCGTATTCTTTGTTACGCCAGAGTTAGAAAAGCATCATCGATTTCGATAGTTTATTCCCAGACAGCAACATGAAAGGGCCCGCAACATCAGGATGCTGTCAGTAGAAAGCTCAACAACTTAAACCGTCGACGAATCAAAAGCGCAAGATGCAATTACAAAGCAAACAGGGAATAAACATCATGAAAAAATTATTTAAGTTTTTGATAGCCGTTACCATTCTGAGTGCCGCGATATATGCACAAAACGGTGTAAGCACCTACAGTAATACCGTAGCGTTCACCACCGATGAGCGTCGCTCGAAAGTAAAAGCCCAAGTAGTTACGAATAAAGAAACAAAACCGAAAGAAGTGCAAGAAGAAGAGAAGGGCTTTTTTGAATATTATCTGGAGTTTTTCTTTCTGGACGAGGACATGTGTTTTTGCAATGAAGAAGCATTTATTCAGGAAATAGAAGAATTTAGCAAGTACTTTTTTGATAGCTTTGATAGAACGATACCACTCAGCGAATGTCACATGCCTGTACCGCAAACGGGAAAGGCAATTAAGAAAAAGTCGATTTAAGTAATGAAATCCAGGCAAATTTGATGCTAGCTAGCAGTCTTTCATTAAATAAACCAATTAATATACGGACAGAATTTCGATAACTTTGGGATAATTAAGCAGCATCTCTTTACGGCGGGCAGGCATCAGAATCGTGGTAGCAGTCAAATCCCGCTTTAGCTGTTCGCGGACAATTTCCAGGGCCGTTTTACCTTCGCTGTTTTGCGAATGTGGATCGGCCCCATTATCTAAGAGCAATTGGACAATTTCAGGATGTGCCCACAATGCCGCCTCATGCAGGGGTGTACCGAAACATTGTATTCACGGATTCGCTTTCGGTCTCTAATAACGCCTTTAATCTCTCCATTAATCCGAAGGCCGCAGCCCGATGCAAATCCACACTGGCACCTTTGTCGAAAAGATAAAGGACCATCCCGGAATGCCCCTTCTCATTTGCCCAACCAATGGGAGCGGCACCGAATTCTTCATCGGGAATGTTAATATCTGCCCCGGCCGCCATCAGCAAATCAACCATTTCCCGCTGATTTTCCAACGCTGCATAATGCAAGGCGGTCGCACCATCTTTTTTTACTGCAGTCAGTGTAGGCGTTGCATGGAGCAATGCTTTACAGCGAATAATATCATTTTCAGAAAGTGCCTGAAAGAACAGATCACCGTTGGTCATAGCTTCCTTTCCTTATCCTGTAACGTACCAACTTCATCCCGGGCATTTCGGGCGCCAGTTTACTTCGCATCCCCATAAACTTCCTGCCGTTTTGTTTCCAATTTCTGGAGAACGCTCTCGATATCTTTGGGGTTTTTGCAGAAAGCCACAAAGGCTTGCAGGCCCGCCTGCGCCATTCGTGGATCGGTATTAAATTCAAATAGCGGGACCAGCGTTCCGGTGTTTTTTACAGTTTCAAAGAGGCGATGCTGGACTTCCGAATAGTGCGCAGTAGTTACCTTCTTGTGGGGAACGATGCGTTTCAGACTATCAGTATTGCTTTGTTGCGACGCTTGATTTCCCAGGTAACTGAGCAAGGTTTTTGCCGCAGGTTTCTCCTTGCCGGCAGCGGTGAGAAAAGCACCATAGGCATGAACGATTTCTGCCCGGGGAATTTCCGGACGGAGATTCGGCACGATAAAGAAATCCAGCTTATCATTGAGATTGGCCGGCCAGCTTTCAAAGAGCCATTCACCGAGATTATACATCGCCGCTTTTCCGCTGGCCAGTTCCCGCACTGCCTGCGCGTAATTGGTTTGGGTGACGGTATCAGAAAAGGCATGATGCTCGAAAAGCTCTCCCCAATATTGAAATACTTCCCGAATGCGATCATCCGTGTAAGCGACTTTCCCCTGCATCACAGTTTCATGAAATTCTGCACCATTAAGGCGGAGATTGAGGATAGTGAACCAGCGTGCCACTGGAGGCGGCCAGCCACGTGCGGATACCGTGAAAGGCAAATATCCGGCAGCATGTAATTTGTCGCAAAGTGTCAGCAGCTCTTCCCAACTTTGCGGCGGGGAAAGTTTTAGCGTGTCAAAAATATCCGTCCGGTACCAGATTGGATTGAACTGAAAGGCTTGCGGCACAAAATATTGTTTGCCATTGTAGGAAGACATATCCCGAAAACTCTCCGGGAATGCTTTATTCCACCCTTCGCTCTCCCAAAGCCCGCTAATATCAGCAATCTCCCCGCTGGCGACATAGTCCCGGTAAACCCCTCGAACAAATCCGCTGACCACATCCGCTTTAAACTGACTGGTAAAAGGTGTTGGAATACTTCCCGGCACCGGACTGCGATAGAGATTAAAACTTTGATAACTTAACGGTGCCTCTTTTTCCGTATTATAAGATGCAAGATTATACATATCCCATTTTTCGGCAGGATTTCCCCCGACATATGCCGTATAGTTTACAGTTTCCGCGGACGGTGCCTGAAAGTTTTCCGCCTGAAAGATCTTGCTCTTGGCATTATTGATAAAAAAGTTCTTCCGGGGAGCAGGCATCTCCGCTTCGGCCAATTTCTCCAAAACGATGTGATAATTTTTGATCGCGGCGGCATTATTCCCCTGAAGCATCTGGCATTCCGCGTAGCTGTCGTAAACATTGGCCGAATTCGGAAACTGCTCAATATTCAGTCGGAGAATTTTCTCGGCTTCTGCCATCCGGCCTTCGCCCATCAATTGATAGCCAAGATTATTCAATTGTCCTTCACTAAAATCATAACTATCCGGCTGGGAATTTTTCAGTGTTTTATACTGCTCAATGGCAGCTTCTACGCCATCCGCGAGAATTGTTTTCTGGATGACTTCAGCAATCCCCGCTGGCTGGGCAAATAAATGTCCGCTTGATACAATCATATAACAAATAAGCAACAGCAATGATCTGTGGATTTGCCGAATCGGATGCATATCTCCTCCTGGCATAAAAGTTAGCGAGTGTGAATTCTGGTTTACAATTTTAGAGAACCAATAAAGAGTTCTTATTATGAAATATAAAGGAAGGAAATCGATCACTTCGGCACAATGACCTAAAAGGGGTAATTTGGAATGCGGAGTTACGAATGCGGAATTTGGAATGGCGAATGCGGAATAAGGAATTGGGCTTGCTAAAAGTAAATTCCGCATTCGAAACTCCCCATTCCGCATTCGTAATTCGCCTCATTCGTTGCGCAGCGCATCGATTGGGTTTGCCAGGGCAGCTTTTAATGCCTGCAGTACCACAGCTCCGAGGCAAACGGTGAAGGCAATCAATCCACTCAGGAGAAAGACATCCAATGGTAATTCTATCCGATAAGCAAAATCCTGCAGCCAGGCATTCATCATTGCATATGAGAATGGTGCGGCAATCAGGAAGGCGCTAACCGTTAAGAACAGAAATTCGCGGCTTAATAAGAAGATTAATCCGGACACAGAAGCGCCAAGCACTTTCCGGACGCCGATTTCCCGGGTCCGCTGTTCGGCGCTGTAGCTGGCGACGCCCAACAACCCCAAACAGGCAATGATAATAGCAATCAAGGCAAAACTGGCAAATATCTTCCCCAGCCGGATATCCGCGCGGTGCAATCTCTCCAGACTTTCGTCGATAAAAAAGTATTCGTAAACGCCGGCCGGGGTATATTCCCGCCAGGTCTTTTCCAGAAATGCCAGAGTGCCGGATATATCACCTGGTTTTAACCGTACGGAAATAAATGTGCGCCAGTAGGTATACTGCCGAAAGGTATGGAACATTTGCGGACGGATACCTTCATGGAAAGAGCCGATGTGAAAATCGCGCACCACGCCGACGATGCGCCCCGGTTTCCCCCATCCACTGGCGTTTATCGGTTGCCCCAACGCTTCTTCCGGCGACTGCCATCCCAATGCTTTCAGCGCGGTTTCATTGAGAATAAATGCCTCATTATCGGCAGAGATTTCCGGGGAGAAATTACGCCCGGCAATTAGTTCGATTTGATAGGTGTCGAGAAAATGTTCATCGATTAAAAAGCCCTCGATATCTATGCGCAGATCATCATCGGGACGGGACACCGGTCCGGAATCCCAATTGAGATTATTCACCGGCACCCGCTGGGAAACCGAGGCAGTGCTCACCTTTGGATGCTGACTTATTTTACTCATGAAAGCCTCCGCAGCCGGACTGTACGGCAGCACAACGACCTCCTCCTGGGTGATCCCCAATTCCTTTCCACGGACAAAATCCATTTGCCGGAAAATCACCATGGTTGCGATCATCAACATCACTGATACGGAAAATTGAAAAATGATCAATCCTTTCCGCAGTATAGAGGGAGAAAGTCGCAAGGATATGCGCCGGTTGCCATGCCTGGCGTCGCCTGGTAATTTCCCCTTTAAGACATCCACCGGGCGATATGCGGAGAGATAAAAGGCCGGGTAGCTGCCGGCGATAATTCCCACCAACAATGCAGTTAACGCCAAGACTACAGCTGGGGCAGCCTTACCAAGTGCAAATATTTGCAGAGATTTACCGGAAAGCTCATTAAACAAAGGCAGACTGATATTTGCCAGCAGGATCGCCAGACATAATGCGAGCAGGGTCATTAAAAATGCTTCCCCAAGAAACTGCTTGATCAGCTGGGAGCGTGCTGCGCCCAGCACTTTCCGCATCCCTACTTCTTTTCCACGTTTCAGCGACCGGGCAATGGAGAGATTCATAAAATTGATACAGGCCAGCAGCAACACCAGAAACCCAATTCCGGAGAAAATGTAAAGATTATGGATATTGTTATGCGTCTTAAATCCTCCCTTATAGGAAGAATATAAATTGATTTGATTGATCGGTTCCAGTTGGAGGAATTTTGGATGTTCACTCTTCAGGTATTTCTCAACAAGAATCGGCAGCTTCTCCTCCAGCTGCGCGGCACTGGCTTTTTCCTGCAGCAAAATATAAGTCCAGATGGGTTTACTGGATCCCCAATTGGTTGCTTCCGTGGAAATCCCCTGCAGGGATGCGAGAAAGTCGAAATCCAGATGAGTATTCTCCGCCAGGTCGGCTATAATGCCCGTCACCAGAAATTCCCGTTTACCGCCGCCCACCCAACCGTCATACGAGAGAACTTGCCCAAGGGCAGATTCATTGCCAAAATATTTACGAGCCGTCGCGGCAGTCAGCACAATGCTATTCGGTGTTTCCAGGGCTTTTTCCGGATTACCGGCCAGCCAGTGGAAATCGAACATGCTAAACGTAGCAGGGTCGCTGAAATAGAAATTTGCTTCCCGGAAATACTGGCCGTTATAACCGACAATCGCCCGGGAGACATTCCAGAAACGAGTAGCGGCGGCAACTTCCGGGAATGCTGATTGCAATTCCGGCCCAAGCGGCACCTGGGAAGAGGCACTCTTCTCAATACCTTCCTTTTCATGTTCCACACGTACTACGCGATAGAGGCGCTCACTTTTTTCCCAGAATTGGTCATAAGAATATTCGTGATGGACATATAATGCAATTAACATAAAACAGGCCATGCCGATCGCCAGTCCAAGCACATTCAAGAGAGAATATCCTTTGTGCTTTTGAAAATGGCGAATGGCGATTTTCAGATAATTAGCAATCATCGCAGCACTCCAGTATATAAAGTGGTGAAGTATCATCGGCAAGGCGAGCAGGAGCTGCCCGAAATACCAGATGATGGTTTTATAGCGGCTTTCCGACCGCAGGCGCGCCTGAAACTCTTCCTCAAAATCCCCGGCGATTGCCTGGAAATAATAGGGCGGGAACATTCTTGCCAACCAGCGGCGAGCCATTTCGGGCGTGCCATGGATGTGCTCATCTTTTCCTGGTTTTACCGTTTTTTTCATAAGTTTTTCTTTTTAATTAGCCACGGATTTACACTGATGAACACGGATGAAAATAAATGAAAAATCAGTCTAAGCGTTTTTTATCCGTGTAAATCCGTGAGCATCAGTGGCTAGAATTATTAATTGCCAAACTACTCATACCGCAGTGAGTCGATTGGATTGGACAATGCCGCTTTGATTGTCTGCAGACTAACCGTCGCCAGAGCAACGATAAAGGCAATTGCCGCTGAGATTAGAAAAACATCCACACCGAGCTCGATCCGGAAAGCAAAATCTTTCAGCCATTGACTCATCGCCAGGTAAGCAAGCGGCCAGGCGATAAGATTGGAAAGAATCACCCAACGGGTAAATTCCTTCGAAAGCAGCAATACGATACTCCCCACCGATGCCCCAAGGACTTTCCGGATACCAATCTCGCGGGTGCGCTGTTCGGCGGTGAATGCAGCCAACCCCAACAAGCCCAGGCAAGCAACAAAGATGGCCAGAAAGGCGAAATAGCGAAAGGTCTTGCCAAGTCGTTCATCGGCCTGATGTAAACGGGCGAAATCTTCATCAAGAAAATAGTAGTCAAATGGATAACTGGGGGAAAAATGCTGCCAATTACTTTGCAAATGCGCGATGCTCTGCGAAATTTCCCGCGGCTGAATACGAAATGAGATGAAATTCATTTTTGCCATCGGCATAATATTTAGCACGACTTCAGAGAGGCCATCCCGGAAAGAAAAGAGATGAAAATCCTTCATTACCCCAATGATATTCCCCTCATAAGTATTGCCGGAATGGGACATAGAAATTCCTTTTCCAATTGCTTCTTCCGGAGAGGCCCAGCCGAGCCGTTGCCAAAGGGTTTCGTTGATGATAAATGCCTGCGCGCTATCGGTGGCAAAAGCCTCGTCGAAGTCCCTGCCTGCCAGCATCTCCACGCCGTAGGTTTCAGCAAAATCATGATCGACGAAAAAGCGGGTTAACCCCATGCCGTGCTCCTGGCCCTCCACCCGGTAACCGGCGCCATTCCCGGCTTTCGCCGGCACCTGTTCTGTCATGCTCAGGTAGGAAATATCGGGATGATTCAGAATTTCCTGCTTGAAGGCACCATAATTTTGACGAATTTCATTATTGACCGGAGCAACCACAATGAGCTCTCGATCAAAACCCAAATTTTTACTGCGGACCAGGCTCATCTGGTTATAAACAACAGTTGTGCAAATAATTAGCATCACCGAGATGGCAAATTGGCAAACCACTAAAACCTTCCGAAGACCGGCAGCGGAAAGGAAAGATTCTCCGCCGCGCTCTTTACTGGCAGCGCTGCCCCGCAGTGCGTTTATTGGTTGAAAAGAGGAAAGGAACAAGGCAGGATAGCTCCCGGCGAGAATGCCGGTCATCAGTCCCAGCCCAAGCATACCGGCTACCAATTCGAGATTTTCCCAATACTCGATTGCCAATCGTTTATCGAGAATATCATTGAGATAAGGTAGCAGCAATTCGACCAGGAGAAATGCCAGCAGCACGCCAGCGAGGCTGAGTAAAATTGCTTCTCCTAAAAATTGTTTAATCAATTGCCGGCGAAAAGCCCCCATCACCTTCCGGATACCCACTTCCCGGGCCCGGCGGGAAGAACGGGCGGTGGATAAATTCATGAAGTTAATACAGGCAATCAGCAGAATGAAAACAGCGATGGCGGAAAAAATATAAATGTATTCGATGCTGCCACCGGGGGTCGGTTCTCCGCGCGGCATGGGATACAGTCGGGCATCGGCGAGCGGTTGTAGATGTAGAGTAAACCAGGGATCTTCTCCCATATACGTCTCCTGCCATTCATAGAGCCTTGCTTCCAGCGCTTGTGCATCGGCATCCGGATGCAGCAGCACATAGCTGTAAACGGCATCCAGTCCCCAGCCGGTTTTCCGGCCTTTCTGACTATCAAACGCTGCGAGAAAATCGAATTGCAAATGCGCATTGGCCGGTAAATTTTTGATCACCCCGGTAATTTGATATTCCTGAAAATCCCCGTCATTATACGGATCTATCTTCAGGGATTTTCCCAGGGGATTCGGCGTATCAAAATATTTTGCCGCCACTGCTTCGGTAATGACCAGCGAAAACGGCTGCTTTAGGGCAGTCCTGGGATCGCCATAGATCATTGGATAAGTAAACACTTCGAAGACGTTAGAATCTGCAAAGAAGAAGCCTTCTTCATAAAACCGTTGATCTTCGTGGGCAATCACTCGCTTTTCGCCCCAGCCCATTTTCCGGAAACGAACGGCATGAAGCACTTCCGGAAAATCCTTTGCCATGGTTGGCGCGGCGGAAAAGGAGCCGTTGGCATTGGTCGGTTGATTATCCTTATTCGTTCCGGGCGTTAGGCGGTAAATTTGAGCCGTTTTCTCGTGAAAGCGATCATAGCTCAACTCATCCTGAATATAAAGGAAGATGAGCGTACAGCAGGCCATGCCAATCGCCAGCCCAAAGATATTGATCGCGGAATAGCCCTTATTTCTCAGCAGATTACGAACAGCTATTTTCAGGTAGTTTTTAAACATCATAATGCTCCAGAATATCGATTGATAGATGAGTCCCGGCAAGGAACGGAAAATTTGCCCCCAATACCAAGCAGTCGCCCGATACCTCCCTTCGCTCTCGGCCATATAGCAATAGGCTTCTTCGAAATCCCCGACGATGGGAGAATAATCCTGCATGGCAACGATGCGCTCCAGCAGCCAGCGTGCTATTTTCGGTGAATGTATATTCCGCGATAGTTTTCCCATATTTGTCCTGGAAAATTGGATTCAGTAAAGCACTTTATTAAAAGGAAGGTTCCGGCAAGTTATCCCACATAATTGTATTGAGCGTTCTGATACGCTCCAAAGCATCAATACCATCCGGCGTTAACTTGTAAAATCGTTTACTCATGCCCCCTCGCTGCGGGGTGGGATTTCCCTGGTAACTGGTAAGCAACCCTTTCCGCACCAGGCGGTCCAGCGGCACGTAAATCCCCCCGATGGAATAGTCCAGCCCAGCCGCATCTTTCAAGTGTTTCCGGATCGTAATGCCATAGGCGTTATCCCGCAATCGCCAAACGGTCAAGAGAATCAGTTCTTCCGTACGAGTGATAATGTCCATCATTTCTCCTGTAAAATGTGTATTCTAGCGTAGTCTCATAGGAAAGGTTTCAAGTTTTTTCTAATTTATAGAATAAATAATAAATATCCATATTTTTCAGCTCAATCCGGAAATATTCGTTGTCTGGTCGGCGCTTTATTCTTTGCCAGAAAATTATCGGGAACAGTTTATCGCCGGAAATAGCCGCAAAGATCCCTAAATTCTCCATCCCCTTTTCCCCTTGCAAGTTTATTCCCGCTATTGTAATTTCCGGCATCTATCCACGATAATACACGCATGCAGTAATAATTTTGCAGAATCATCTGACAGATCGGATCGCAAATGTTTGAATTTCTGCTAATACTTGTCATCATCTACATTCTTAGAAAACTCAGCAAGTCTACCAAACTCAATCGCAAACTGGAAGCGCGCATCCAGCAACTGGAATTACGGATGACGACGGTAGAAAACAAATCGGCGGACCAAACACCACAATCCGATAAACCAGCTATTAGCGATACTCAGTCCCCGTCTCAGGAAACCAGCACAGGAAAACCAATTTCCCCCAGCATAGAACCGAAGGCAGTCTTCCCGGAACCGGTATCCCAACTTAGCACATCTAAACCAATAGCCCCTAAAGTTAAGAAACCGGCAGCAAAATCCGAACTCTGGTCCCGAATTGAGAAACAACTGATTGAGAACTGGACCGGCATTCTCGGTGCGATTATTATGGTTACCGGCGTTGCCTTTTTTGGCATTTATGCCGCGCTGAAGCTTTCACCATTTTTCCGCTTCCTGATGATCGTCGGTTTTTCCGGGGTTTTGCTGGGACTTTTTTACTATCTAAAAGCGCGTCCCGGCTGGATAAAATTAGCGCTATGGCTACGCAGCAGTGCTGGCGCTATTTTCCTCTTCGCCTGCCTCGGCGCGGGAGGATTTCCCGGGTTACAGTGGATTGACAATCCGTTATACGCCTTAATTACATTGGTTTTCGGAGTGCTGGTTAATCTCTATTTGGGATACATTGGCGGAAAGCAAGTTTTTGCTTCTCTCCACGTGCTGCTGAGTATCATCGCCCTGGCGATTGCCCCGCAGACAAACATTACCTTTATTATTGCTGCGCTGGTTTCCCTTAGCGGTATTGCACTTACCTATCGGGAAAAATGGGATTACCATCTTTTCCAGACGATTTCCAGCTTCTTCTTCTATCATCTATACTGGTTTTTCAGTATCCGCGGGGATGATGGTCTTACTGCCGGCCAGAACTTGCTCGGAATTGTGGTCGTCGTTGTTGTTAGTCTTGCCGCCGCTTTTGTGCATTACCGGGAAGCTTACAAAACGACGAAGTTTGAAATCCTCCCCTTTGGCGTACATATCCTCAATTGGCTCTATTTTGGATTGGGTTTACTGATCCACACCACCGGTTCCCGCTGGAAAACGATCTTCATTTTCCTCGGTGCGATTGCCGCCTTCTTTCTCGCCCGGAGAGCCCGCAAAATTGGCATCCGCTGGTTGTATTACAGCGACACTTTGATTGCGCAAGCCATCGCTGTCATCGCCTTCATTACCCTTTCCACCTGGGAAGTGGATACTCTGACGATTATCGGGCTCATCTTTTTGCAGACCCTGATATTTCCCATTTTGATGATTAAAGAAAATGAAGCGCTCCTCTATCGCATTGGCACGCACATCATGCATCTGGCCGGTGTATTCCTTATCGGCGCGGCGTTTCTGCTCCGGGATTATGACAACACCACTTTACTCTATTCGCAGTCGATCATGATATTTGTTGCCATTATTGCTGCGATGGCCTATCACATTTATACGCTTAAACATGTTTCGCCGCCTTTTAACCTGATTGATTCCGTCGCCAGTCCGAATGATAAAGCAAGCAACTTTTTTTCCCTGATTGCGGCACTTAGCGGCTTTTTAGTAATGGCTCTATTTGTTAATCTGCTACAAACGCCCTGGTTGGTTTATGGGACAGTTCTCATCCCGATCGTTCTATTATATCTGCGGGAAAAATATCAATCCATTGGGCTCGGCATTGCTGCCATCATTTTTCTCCCCTTCACTCATCTGGCCTTCTGGCAGCATCTGGCCGGCGCAGATGAAATGAGTGGCGTAATAAAATTTGCGCACGGGCTCCCATTTCTGGCCCTTTCTGCTGCGGCGATCAAATGGTCTTTTGTAGAGCCATTAAAAAACCATATCCAATGGCCGGGCATTTATCTCTTTGCCGGCCATGTAGCGCTCATGATTTACTACATTTTTAACCCGATCTCTTCCCTGGTGCCCGGTGTTGCCTGGCTAGTGCTTTCCCTGGTTGTTTTAGAATTGTCGAATGTAGTCTCCCAGCAAAAAGAAACGGCCTTGCTCCGTTCCGGTTCTGCAGACCGATATTTACTGCACCTTGGTTATCTTTTCATCTTTGCTTTTTTAGTGCGGCATGTTATGGTCCATTTACCAACTGAAGCCTATTTGGGAATTTTTAAAGTTCGCCTGTTGATCGAATGTTTTGCCATCGCTACGTTTGCTTACTGGGCAACTGCGAAGCCGCAGGCAACGGAGAAGCCCTACCGCAGCTGGACTTACCTCCATTCGCTGTTTCCGGAATTAATCCTGATCTTCACCGTTTTTACCATTAGTGTGGAAGTATCCGAATTCTGGCATCCGATTATCTGGGTCGCCTTCGCTTTTGGCTGCCTTTATATTGGTTTGCGTTATCAGCCGAATTTGTCCCGCTTACGCTATTATGCACTGCTATTTAATTGGGCGGCAGCTTTCCAGGTCGCCTTCCTGACCAGCAGTTATGTGACGCCTTCAATGTCCTGGTTCGACCAGGCCTGGCTTTCCGGCGTCGTCGCTATTTTACTCCAGTTTGCCTTTTTATACTATTATTACCATCATGGCAGCCTGGAGAATATCTCGCTGCCCCCGGCCCTCTCATTTCTGAAACGCTGGATAGCCGCAATTGCGCCCAATCGAATCCACTGGCTGCTTTACCCGATTATCATCTGCGTGGCGATTTTTCTTTTCTGGTCATTCGACAAATCGATCCTGACGCTTTTATTTGTTGTGGAATGTTTCCTGATTTTCTCCCTGAGCATCATTCTCCGCGAACAGCATTTCCGCTATGTCGCCCTGATCGGGCTCGGCCTCGCAATCATTCGCCTGATCTTCTTTGACCTTTCCCAGGCAGATACCATCACCCGCGCGTTTGTCTTTCTCGGGGTCGGTATTATCATGCTTGGCATCAATTCGATTTACAATAAATACAAGGAACGATTTGAGAATGAATAACCCGCGCAAAGTCATCTTTCTATTGCTCATCAGTGTTGGTATTGCCCTGAGCGGATTTCTTTACTTCCGACAGATCAAACCACTGATCAGCGGTTCGTTAGCGCCGGCTTTCGAGGTTTTGGGCAAATCTACTCAATCAATTTCCCGGATGATGACCAAGACGGTCCCGATTAGTGATCTCGATGAAAAAGAATATGGCGATGCCATCGCTCATCGTTATCGTTCCCGTACTGACACTAGCAGTCAGCAATATTTATATCTCAATGGCATCATGCGTAGCCTGCTGGTTTATGCCAAAAAGCCCTTCAATTACGAGGTATTTGTGCTGCCTTATAATTTTCCCAATGCCTACGCTTTACCGGGTGGGGTCATTATGGTAACGGAAGGATTAATGGAGATGGTGCAGACAGAAGCAGAGCTGGCGTCAATTCTTGCCCATGAGATCGGGCATATTGAATTGGAGCATTGCCTTAATGCTATCAAATATGAACTGGCGCTAAAAAAATTGAAAGCACCAACATTGGGGAAGATAGCGGACTTTGCTCTGAATATTTTCCTGCGCACCTCTTACAGCAAATCCCAGGAAGCCCAGGCGGACGATTACGGTTATAAAATGATTCTGGAAACCAAATATAATCCACTAGGGCTCGGCGATGCATTTCAACGCTTGCAAGCCTACAGCGACAGCCTCAATCAAGGATCGGTGGAAGCAAACAGCAATATTATCCGCGACTATTTTCAATCACATCCCCCCATTCCCTTGAGGGTTTACCAATACCAGGAAAACGCCAAAAACTGGTGGTGGCGCAACCCGGAAGCAGAACGCTATAATGGAAGACAGAATCTCAAAAACCGGGTTTGTATGGCGGATTCGGCTTATATGGAAGAATGGGTGTATCAGGATCAGATAGATTTGAATTAAGAAATGGCTCCGCTCCCTGCGGTCGCTCATGGTTCCGCTGCGCTAATGGTTAAAAAGACACAAAGCATTTAACAATTAGCGACCGCAGGGAGCGGAGCCATACATCACAGCATATTTCTGAACAGAAAACATTTTGGTCATTTACCGAATTTCCTCAGCACCACAAAATGCTAAACAACCATTAGCGACCGCCAGGGAGCGGAACCATCTAGTATAACTATAAAAAATTGATTCGCTCTAATCACAAAATACCTACAGAAAAATGTCCTACACCATAGAAAAACCATCCCAAAAAAATTACCAGGAAATTGTCGATGTCTGGGAAGCTTCGGTGCGGGCCACGCACGATTTTCTCCCGGAATCGGATATCCAATATTTTAAGCCGCTGATTCTCAACGATTACCTCAAGTTGGTTGATCTCTCCTGCATACGCATCGACGAACGCATTGCCGGTTTTTCCGGAATCGCCGATGGCAAAATTGAGATGCTCTTTATCGGACCGGAATGGCGCGGGAAAGGCATCGGCCGTTTCTTGACGGAACATGCTATTAGCAAGCAATCAGCAACCATGGTCGATGTGAACGAACAAAATCCGCAAGCCGTTGGTTTCTACAAGCGATTGGGATTCAAAGTTTACGAACGCTCCCCGCTCGATGGCCTCGGCAAACCTTACCCGATTCTGCACATGACGCTGCAGCCCCAGGACATCCGCCTTCAACTTGCAGAAAAAGACGATATTCCGGAAATATTAGAGATGATGGCTGATTTTTACAGCATCGATAATTATCCTTTCCGAAAAAGTGATGCGAAAAAAAATCTGCAGAAATTTATCAACAACGAAGGGCTCGGCCGGCTTTCGCTGATTTACCAGGGAGAAGCGCTCACCGGCTACATCGCACTCACCTTCGGCTTCAGTTTCGAATACGGCGGGCGAGACGCTTTCATCGACGAATTCTACCTCAAGCCGCATTTTCGTGGGCAGGGCATTGGCAGCACGGTAATGGATTTAATTGCTAATCAGGCAAAAGCATTGGGTGTTAACGCTATTCACCTCGAAGTAGAAAATCAGAATGAAGCGGGACAGGCGCTTTATCGGCGGAAAGGGTTTCAGGGCAATAACCGGTCGTTGCTAACACGAAAGTTCTAAAGCTTAACAAAAAAGAGCCGGAAAAAATTTACTGTTGTAACGCTCATTCGATTGTCCATTTTCGGACATCCGCTGTTCATCTACCAACATTTTTTACGACATCTCCGTAACTCCTTGAAGCTAATTCGAAAACAAGAATTTTTCTAGCCGGATTATTTTACACAGGGCTACCTTTCATAAGCATTTGAAAAATATCACCTTAGAAAAAATTCAATTAAAACATCGAAGAAATTCATCCTGAGAGCATTCAATGTGGCATAGTGCTTGTTGAAGCTTTTATTGAAAGTTTCGGCCACGGATAACACAGATACACACAGATACACACAGTTTTAAATTTTTACCTACATTCATCATGAGTCTGACGAAGGATGAAAAGTGCCCGAAGCATCCGTGTTAATCCGTGCCATCCGTGGCAAAAAGAAAACAACCAGAAACCGAAAAGGCATCCCATGTTCGCCAACTATCTGAAAATCGCCCTGCGAAATTTGCGGAAGTACAAAATGTTTTCCTGGATCAATATCCTTGGCTTAACCCTTGGCCTTTTCAGCACCATCCTAATTGTTCTCTTCGTGCGCGAGGAACTTAGCTACGACCGTTTTCATGAGAATGCCGATCGCCTCTTTCGGGTGGTGACAAACTCGAAGAATGCCGGTGATAGCATTTCCCGCCTCTCCACCGTTGGTGCGCCATGGGGGCCGATGCTGACCAGCGAATTACCGGAGGTAGATAATTTTGTCCGCTTTCGGAAAGTGCGGCGTTGCTTGCTACAACAAGGCGAGAATACCTTTTATGAAGACGGCGGCAAATATGCCGACCCGCAAATTTTCGAAATGTTCACTTTTACATTCCTAACTGGCGACGGCGCTACTGCGCTGGCATCACCGGATGGCATCGTCTTAACGGCGTCTCTTGCTGAAAAACTATTTGGAGAAACGCCTGCTTTCGGAAAAACGGTGACTATCAACAATCGCAGGGAATATGTCGTTCGGGCAGTCATTGCCGATGTGCCCGGCAACTCCCACCTGCGCTTCGACTTCTTACTACCCTACGAAATCCATGCCCGAACCCACGCCGGCTGGCAGGAGAATTGGGGGATGTTTAATTATCATACTTATCTGCTCCTCAATGACAATGCAGATGCCACTGCTGTTACCAAAAAAATACCGGCGCTGCTGAGTAAGCACATTAGCGAGGAATGGTCAGCGGATCTGCAACCATATCTGCAAGCTGTGCCGGATATTCATCTTCATTCCGAGCTCAGCAGCGAAATGGATCCTGCCGGGATGGGCAGCATTAACGATGTCTATATCCTCTCCGCCATTGCCATACTTATTTTGATTGTCGCCAGCATCAACTTCATGAATCTCGCTACCGCTCGGGCCAGTACCCGCGCGAAAGAAATCGGCATCCGAAAAGTGGTCGGGGCCAGGCGCGTCAGTCTGATAGCCCAGTTTATCGGGGAAGCCTTGCTAATTAGCTTCATCGCGCTGGTAGCTGCGCTGGGTTTGGTCGAACTAAGCCTGCCATTTTTCAATCAAATGCTGGACAAGCAGCTCGCGTTGAATCTCTTCTCGCAACCGGATCTCCTTTTTATTCTATTGGCGATTGCCTTACTTACCGGCATTTTTGCCGGCAGCTATCCGGCACTTTTTCTATCGCAGATTCGTCCGGCAAAAATTTTGAAAGGCGGCAGTAAACTTAGCAGTCGCGGCAGCAATCTCCGGAAAACGCTGGTCATTACCCAGTTCGCCGCCTCGGCAGTTCTCCTCGCCGGCGCATTGACGATTTACCAGCAATTGCAATTCATTAACAGTAAAGATCCCGGATTCAATCGCGAGCAGGTCATTGCCATCCCCATCGATGATCACACTATTCGCCGGGATTTCGATGGTGCATTGCAGCGCTTTGCCAATACCTCCGGCGTTCTCGATGCCGCAATCTCTTCCGGGGAACTGGCCGGTGGGGACTGGGCAATATCTGCCAGTTACGAAAAGCACGGACAATTGCAGGAAGGCACATTTCGCATGCTCAGCGTCACCCATAATTTTATTGACGCAATGGAGATTTCCTTACTGGACGGCCGCAATTTTTCCCTCGATTTTCCAACCGATGCAAAAGAAGGGATCATTCTAAACAAACAAGCTGCGGATTTACTCGGCGCTGAAAACATTATCGGCAAACCGGTTGCGCTGCCGGGGTATGGCCGGCAAGCCACGGTTATTGGCGTGACGCAAGATTTTAACTTCCGCTCCCTGCGGGAACATATTAAACCGATGATCATGTTTATCGCCCCGGAAAAATACAATTACTTTTATCTGCGTTTACAGGCTGGGGATATTTCCGAAACACTCGACAATCTGAAAACGACCTGGGCAACGCTATCCCCGAACTTCCCATTCGCTTTTACTTTTCTCGATGCGCGCCTGAATCAGCTTTATAACAATGAACGGCAGCTGGGAGAAACCGTTGGCTATTTTACAATTCTTGCCCTGCTGGTTGCCTGCATCGGCCTACTGGGGCTGGCCGCGTTTACCGTCGCACAGCGCAGGAAAGAGATCGGCGTACGGAAAGTGCTTGGCGCCAGTGTTTTTGATATAACGAAAATGCTTTCCCTGGAATTTGCCTGGCTGGTTGTTCTTGCAAATTTAATTGCCGTGCCAATTTCTTGGATCATACTCAATCTTTGGCTGGAAAACTTCGCCTATCGCATTGATATCGGAGGCTGGATTTTCCTCCTCAGCGGCGGCTTCGCCCTGTTGATCGCACTGGCGATTGTCAGCGCACAAGCGATCCGCGCCGCGCTGGCCAATCCAGTGGACGCTTTGAAATACGAATGAGGCGAATGCGGAATGGCGAATGGCGAATGCGGAATGTAGAATTACTTGAAATTCCGCATTCCACATTCCGCATTCCGAATTCGATATTATTCCGCATTCGAAAAATGGAGACCGCTATGTTCAGGAATCATCTAACCATCGCTTTTCGCTCTCTCGCCAGAGGAAAGATTTATACTTTTCTCAATGTCGCCGGGCTTTCTGCCGGACTGGCCTGTTTCGCCCTGATTGCAGCCTGGGTGATTAACGAGCTGAGCTACGATCAGCACTTTGCCCATCATGAAAGAATATACCGATTGGCCGGCACAGTAACCACCGGCTCGGAAGTATTCTCCCAGGCGGTTAGCAGTCCCCCAATGGCAGCAGCGCTAATCAACGATTTTCCGGAGATTGAAAACGCGACGCGCATCGACGAGAATGATTGTATTGTCCGGCGCGGTGAAAAACAATTTCTCGAAGACGATGTCCTTTTTGTCGATCAAAGTTTTTTTGACATCTTCAGTTTCGAACTTTCTGCCGGCAACCAATCCACTGCCCTGCAGGATCCTTTTACAGTTGTCCTGACGGAAAGCATGGCAAAAAAATATTTTGGCGCAGAAAATCCTGTTGGGCAGGAGATAATTCTTTTTGTCTACGATCGCGATGGCCGCGGCGCTTCTTACAAGGTTACCGGCGTCATTCCCGATCCTCCGGCCAATTCCCATTTCACTTTTAAGTTCCTTGGCTCCTTCGCCACTTTTGATGCGCTGGTGCCGGATTTACACACCAACCGTTCCGCCTGGTTCTGGAATCGCTATTACACCTATCTCCTGCTCAAAGAAGGCAGCGATCCGGCGCAGTTAACTGCCAAACTACCGGCTTTCGCGAAGCGACATATGGGCGAACGCATGGCCGAAATGCAAATGTTCTATGATTACCAGCTCCAGTCGGTCGCGAGCATTCATCTCGGCTCCGATCTGCGCTACGAAATTCGCCCCACCGGCAACATCAACACGGTTTATATATTCATCTCCATTGGCATTTTTATTTTGCTGATTGCCTGCATTAATTACATGAATTTAGCCACCGCCCGTTCCCTGCATCGAGCCCGGGAAGTCGGGGTGAAAAAAGTTGCCGGCGCCGGCAGAACGCAGCTGATTCGCCAGTTTCTGACCGAATCTCTCTTAGTCGCTTTCATTTCTTTCATCTTTTCCCTATTCCTGGTAGAACTGGCGCAGCCATTTTTCGAGCAGCTTATTGAAACGAAAATATCGAATCTTTATTCCTCAAAGATCATTTTACTGTTGCTGAGTGCAACTGTTTTTACCGGCTTCTTTTCCGGCCTCTATCCGGCATTTGTCATTTCCGGATTTCAACCGATTGCTGCCCTGCGCGGCGCATTAAAGTCGACAGCCAGCGGTATTGCCCTGCGGAAAGGACTGGTGATTTTCCAATTCACCGTTTCCATCATTCTGCTTTTCGGGATTGGGGTTATCCAATCGCAAATGACCTTTATTAGCGAAAAAGACCTCGGTTTCGATCAGGAGTCTTTATTGGTGCTGGAAGTAAACGGGTTTTCCGAAGTGCAAACGGGCATCGAAAACTTCCGCAATGAATTGCTGGAAAACACCAGCATCAGCGGCTTAACCGTTTCCCGGGGATTAATCGTTCATGGCTTAGGCAATGCCCATGCAGAAACGATTGACGGACGCGGGAATCCGGTTTCCAGCAGCATTTACCGCCTGGGCGTGGATCATCATTTTTTGCCGGTGTATGGCATGGATATCCTCGCCGGGAGAAACTTTGAGGTTGCTCTCGCTTCCGATAGTGTCGGCGGATTTGTGCTGAATGAAGCCGCCGTGGCTGCCTTCGGCTGGGAAGATGCTGCCAGCGCCATCGGCAAACCTTTCAGACGTGGTGACCGGGAAGGGCAGGTGATCGGTGTGGTGAAAGATTTCCACTTCGCCTCCTTGCAGGAAACCATCGATCCCGTAGCAATCACCATTTCTCCGCGCGGCCGCTTTTCGCGGATTACCGTTCGCATCAATACCGCAGATATTCCCGCGACCATCGCTTTGGTTGAAGCAGCCTGGCAACAGCACTTTCCCGAAGCGCTTTTCCGCTACAGTTTCCTTGACGAGCGCCTCGGTCACCAATACCGTTCCGAGCGAGTTTTCCGGCAACTTTTTTCCGCTTTTGTCGCAATATCATTACTGATCGCCTGTCTGGGATTGTTCGGCCTGGCCGCCTACGCCACCCGGCAGCGCTTTAAGGAAATCGGCATTCGGAAGGTGCTGGGCGCGACTGTGCCGGAGATTATCGTTCTGCTTTCCGCAGATTTTCTGAAACTGGTAGCGATTGCTTTTCTCATCGCCGCACCATTGGGGTATTATATCATGGATCGCTGGCTGGACACTTTCGCCTATCGCATTAACATCAGCTGGGAGTTATTTTTCCTCAGTGGCGGCCTGGCCTTACTCATCGCATTGTTAACGGTAAGCTATCAGGCCATAAAAACAGCGTTAACCAACCCGGTTGATGCATTAAGATACGAATGATACAAATGCGGAATGGCGAATGGCGAATGCGGAATTGAAAATGCAGCTCATTAAATTCCGCATTCCGAATTCCGCATTCCGCATTTGTATCGTTCCGCATTCAGGAGACGTTATGTTCAGAAACTACTTTCTGGTAACCTTACGAAATATGGCCCGCAATAAAGGGTTTAGCTTTATCAACATTTGTGGATTGGCGGTCGGCATGGCCTGTTGCCTGCTGATCTATCTTTTTGTGCAGGACGATCTGAGTATTGATGGTTTTCATGAAAATGGAGATAATATCTACCGGGTGACGACCAATCTTACCCGCAACGGGGAAGTATGGCCGATTGCTCTTACCCAATCTTCGTCAGCGGGTTATCTGAAAGCAGATTATCCGGAAATTGCCGAAGCGGCCTTCCTGAACTACCGGAATCGCGCTTTGGTTAGCTATGGGGAAAAATCATTCCTGGAGAAATCATTTTGTTATGCAGATCCGGCATTCTTTCGGATCTTCTCTTACCAGTTTTTACATGGCGACCCCACTAGAGCACTCGATGATCCCAATTCGGTAGTACTTAGCGAAAGCATCGCTAATAAATATTTTCAGGATGAAAATCCGCTGGGAAAAATTCTCGAGTTTAAAGATTATGGCAGTTTTCGGGTCAGCGGTGTTTTGAAGTCCGGACAGCAGTCCCATCTGAATTTCGAAATGGTGCTCTCCACGGCAGCTCATAAAATGTTCGGCCTCAATCTGGACGAATCTCAGGCATTCGATTTCTCTACTTATTTACTGCTGCATCCAACAACTAGCGCCGCCGATCTTCAGGCAAAAATTAACGTGGATCTCCAACGAGAACATCCGGAATCGCAAGTGAGTTTATCCCTCCAACCGGTGAAAGATATCTACCTGCATTCCGGTCATCTTTCCTATGATATTCATCCTCGCCACGGCAATATCGATTTGCTCTATACCCTGATGCTGGTATCGGCATTCATATTAATCCTCGCCTGCATCAATTTTATGAATTTATCCACGGCAAAGTCTGAAAAGCGGATGAAAGAGATTGGCCTGCGAAAAACGGTCGGTGCACATCGTTCGCAGATCATCCTGCAGTTTTTGGGGGAATCGGTGCTCCAAGCACTGGCGGCGATGCTCATAGGCGTGGTGCTGCTCGAACTTTCTCTTCCCTTTTTCAACAATCTGTTTAGCAGGGAGCTGGCGTTTCAACCATTCACCGAACCAACTACGGCACTTTTACTATTTTCTTTCGCACTTTTTACCGGCTTAATTGCTGGCGGTTACCCGGCGATCGTTCTCTCCGCTTTTCATCCTTTACATACGCTGAAAGGCGCTGCAACACCCCGCGGTGGACGCTTTCGCAAAGTGCTGGTCATCGGTCAATTCACCTGTTCGATTGTCTTGATTATTGCGACTTTGGGCATTTTTAAGCAGCTGAACTTTCTACAGACCAAAGACCTCGGCTATAACAAAGCGCAACTGGTTTATTACTTATCTAATCCGGAAATTGCCGGCAATTTTGCTGCTTTCAAAAATCAGTTAAAACAAAGTCCACACATATTGGATGTCACTGCCGGGCGCGATCTGCCGGTTTGGTCCTGGTCCGCCGCGACGGTGCTGAACTCGCACCCGGAAGACCCGGCTGCGGAAATCGTCATGAATCGCGGGGAAGTTGACTATGATTATTTTCGCACCCATCAAATGGAAATCGTGCAGGGGCGCAGTTTTTCCCCGGATTTTCCCAGCGACCTCAGCGATGCTGTCGTTGTAAATGAAGAAGCTGCCAGACAAATGGGTTTTCAGGAGCCGCTCGGTAAAGAATTTCTAATGTATGGGCAAACCTGGAAAATTATCGGCGTGGTAAAGAATTTCAATTTTGATAATCTACGCAGTCGAATTAATCCGCTGGTCATCATGCTTTCACCGGAAGAAGCGCGGATCATTACCGTGCGGATCAATGCGGACAATTCCGATGAGGCGCTCGCCTATCTGGAAAGCACCGCAAAATCATTCGCCCCGGAATACCCGACGGAATATCAATTTCTTGAGGAAGACCTGGCCAACCTCTATCGCCCGGAACAGACCACTGGAACAGCTGTTTCCTGGTTTGCCGGTCTGGCGGTATTAATTGCCGGATTGGGTATTTTCGGCCTGGCATCCCATTCTGCCGAGCGGCGCACCCGGGAGATTGGCGTCCGGAAAGTGCTGGGCGCTTCCGTCACCAACGTAATCACGATGCTCTCCGGGGAATTTTTCCGCTTGATCATCATCGCCTTTTTGATCGCAACCCCGATCGCTTATACCTTACTGGATACCTGGCTGCAAGAATTTGCCTACCGGGCGGAAATTGGCCTCTACGCTTTTCTGCTGGCAGGACTATTTGCG
Source organism: Calditrichia bacterium (assembly GCA_028284905.1). GTDB lineage: Bacteria > Calditrichota > Calditrichia > RBG-13-44-9 > J075 > JACKAP01. The sequence goes on along the minus strand of JANQQU010000030.1, from coordinate 231,109 downwards.
CTGGCGATCGCTGTGCTTGCGGTCGGGTATCAATCAATCAAGGCAGCACTTGCTAATCCGGTCGATGCTTTGCGGCATGAATGATTTCGGTCTGCCGCCTAGGGGATTTTGTTATGCCCGTTCGATTCGGTCGTAAAGAAAATTCATGAATTTTCTCTACGGCCGAACCAAAATCGAAAATCATCTATCCAGATGTCGCAACATCTCCATCGCCGCCGGCTCCTCCGGGCTAATCGCCTGTGCTTTTTTATAATGGGCGATTGCTTTTTCGCTATCCCCCTTTAAGGCGTATGCTTCTCCCAACGCCAGGTGTCCATCCAGATTTTCCGGATCTTCCTCCAGGCCGGTTTGAATGAATTTGATACCATTATCGATATCCCCTCGGTTTACCAGGCGACGCCCGATCAGCATTATGTTATGAGGTTTGTAGGCGTATTGGTCCGGTTGCTCCTTTCGTAAACGCTGATAAAAGGCCAGTGCCGCTTCGCCGTTCTCGTTCAACGCCGTGTGCCAGAGCGTGTCCCCAACCGTCGGTTTATTGCCGGAGCGAAAGCTGAATTTATCCAGATTGAATTTGTTACCGAGGATGTTGAATTCGATTGTCACTGTATCTGAAAGTGCTCTGTTGCCCCAGAATCGACCACCATCAATCCCGAAATCCTTCCGATTTACCTGCAGGGTGCCTTCAAAGCCAATGCGCACATTTTGCCAGCCCATATCCTTCTGGCGGCGTACAATTTGACGCAGTGGCAGCTCAATCGCTTTCGTCACCCCACGCATGGTTAAATCACCATACATTTGAATTATTTCGCCCTGTTTCTCAACCTTATTACTTTGAAAGATGATATTCGGATATTTTTCTGTCGCAAAGAATTTCTCACCTTTCAGGTCTTTATCGCGCATGCGTAATCGGGTATCGATGCTGGCGGCGTTGATGGAGAGCGTCACCGACAATTTTGAGTAATCATCCTCATTATAAAGAATGGCCATCTCATAACGATTGAAATGCCCACGCACTTTATTCAAACCGAGAAAACCAATGGAAAATCCCAGGTAGGAATGCGCCGCATCTACCTCAAACAGTTCCGCATCCACCAGCGGAATGATCGCCACATAATCATTTTCTTCTTTACGCTCATCGGCCATTAATAAACCGGAAAGCGATATAACTACCAACAATTGCAATATCAAATAACGCAACATATACAGCCCCCTTAATTAAATCGTGAGTTCAGGAATTTTAGTGTGCAGTATAATAAGGATTTTTCTGGCAGCAATCGTCCGGAAAGATAAAACAGGACAATGTAAATGCGGAAGTTCGAATTCGGAATGCGGAATGTAGAGTGTGGAATTCCGAATTCGCCATTCCCCATTCCGAATTCAATTACTAGTTTTATTGCGTTTGAGAAATGCGGAGGGCGTCTCTCCGGTTACTTTTTTGAACGCGCTATAGAAGGCGGATTTGGAATTGAAGCCGACATCATAAGCAATTGCCAGAATGGTCAGGTGCTCATTGGCAGAATCCTGCAGGCGCCGCTGTGTTTCCGCAATACGAATATCATTGATTAAATCCGGAAAGCTTTGCCCGAATTTCTCATTAATAATTTGCGATAGTTCCTGAGCGGATATATTCATCTGGGTTGCCAGTTCCTGCAGATTAAGCTCGCTGTTAGTAAATACTGCCGGATCATCCAGCAACAACTGCAACTCCTCGGAATACCGTTCTTTTGCCGCGTTTGTCAGACGGGAATATTCGTATTTTTTCCCGGAACGGCGGATCAATCCTTCCTGAAAGAGTTCCGGCGTTTTCAGGCCGACAAATCCCACCACAAAAATTGACAGCGTAATCAACGCCGGCAGAATTTCGTTCATCAGGTTAAAATCGTAAAAGTAGGTTGAAAGGTAAATCGTCCAAATAATTACCGAAGCGAGAAGAATGCTGCCGGCCCAACGCAATTGCAGCGACGAAACATTTCGCCCATTATTCTGACGGCTGCGAAAGACTTTGCGGAAGAGATAAAAACTCAGCAAGCAGTAGATAAAGAGATGAGCAATCCGCACCATTGCAAACGGATTAATTGACGGCTGGTAACGATCTTCGAAAATATTGGTGAGGTAAGAAATTTTCGTGGCGGTCGGCATGCCCAGGTATTGATAGCTTGCTGCAACCAAAACAACAAAGGGAATGAAGTGCAGCCATTTTCTTTCTACTAGCGGCGTCTTTACATCTAAAAATGCAGCGATATAAAATAACAACAGTGGCCCGTACAGTAGGGTGAAATAGGGAGATATGCCTAACAGGTGCGGCGTTGCCAACACTAATTTGCTGAAGTGAAGATAGGCGATAATTAGCGTCAAGGAAATTAGCAATAGCAGAAAAGCCAAATAGCGATTGGCGTTATTATTTTTTTTACCGGCCTGAAATAGCAGGATCGTCAGAAAAAGTCCCTGTACGCCTCCCAGAATGCTGACAATTGTTTGCACTGTATTCATCGAATCACTCTACTTTTTACTGATTTACTGTATTTTACCCCGTTATTGTACGGTATCTACGGTATTTCGTTGCAGAGTAATACCGTACTTCCCCAAAATAAAAACCGTAGTACTCCGATTGTTAGCCCCTGCCTGAATTTCGTATCCTGTTAACGCATTGAACAAAAAATCGATCATAACAGGAGAAAATAACATGTCCAAACAACTTCAACAACAAACCCTGAGCAAATCGCTGGGCACCTGGGAGGTAATGGTTGCCGGGATTGCTTTGGTTGTCGCTGCCAGTACGCTGGTTAGTGACTTTAACGGATTCTTTACTCTCGGTGGCGCGTTCGCCGTTGCTTTACTATTCGGATTTATTATCAACTTATTTTTAGGGCTTTCCGCGGCAGATCTAAGCGTTTCCTATCCGCGGGCCGGTGCATTATACGATTATGCCCGGGCAATTTTCAAGGGACGACGCGGTGCTTTCCTCGGTGTTTTTCTCGGCCTGTCCTTTTTTGGTGTAAGTGCATTTGCCGTTTCCGGCGAAGCAGCTGCCGGCGCTTTTGGACTGCAGGCTTTATTTAACACAAATATCGACATTAGTTATTACATCATCATTTTATATGTCCTGGCGGTGATTCCAAATATTTTCGGCATCCGTACCACCGCCTGGGTTAGCGCAGGTTTGCTGCTGCTTATGCTGGGAATTCGCTGGTTTTTCGGCATCGCCGGTTTTCTTGGTATCGGTGACACCGGTAGTTGGTCCACCGCTAATCTTGATGCCGGCATCGGCATGTTCGACTGGTTTGGTGCCGGTGGCATTCTTGCCGGTGGGCTGGCCCTGGCATTCTGGAGCTTCGTCGGAATTGAATTCGCCTGCTCGCTGGCTGAAGAAGTAAAAGCGCCGCGTAAATCCTTACCGCGGGGTATTATCGCCGGACTGGTGATCATCCTGGCAACGTCGCTAATCATGGGATTAGGGGTTACCGGCAGTGCACCGCTGGAGGTCTGGCAAACGGCGATGAAGGGCAGCATCGCTGCTGGTGGCGAGGCACCACAATTGGCGGTCGGTTACCTGATGTTTGGCGATAGCGGCTATTTGCTGATGGCGCTTGCTTCCGTCGCTGCAACGCTCGGTTCGTTGGTGGTCATCTTTGCCGCAGTTCCCCGGGTTCTATACAGCATCGCCCGGGAAGGTTACTTCTTTGGCAAACTATCTACCTACTTTGGCAGATTGCATCCCAGGTATGGCACGCCAGTAGTGGCGACGATATTCAGCCTTGCCCTCTTTCTTATTCCGGCAATTTATAACAGTGCGGTTATCGACTGGGTCTTTTCTGCCGCTTATGCCTGGATCATTCTCTATGTCGCCTTTCACCTGCTGGCATTGGCGAATCGCAAATTACATCCTGCGAATGCCCGGGCGTTTCAAGGTCGCTGGTTTGTGCCGATGGCCATCACCGGTATTGTTGCCACACTTATTGGCCTCTACTTCGCTTTTGCTGATGCCCATTTTCACTATGGTATTCGGGCCCTGGCAGTGCTCGGCGGGGCATTGACGGTCACGGCCATATCCTTTGCGCTCTCCGCGTTAAAGATTCCCAGCGCAGCAGTTCGCACCCTGGATATCAGCGACGATGAAGTTTTTGAAGCATTCCTTCGGCAAACGCAACCGGTCGAGGAAAGCGAGGATGTGAATTTTGAGAATCGTATTGCCAGTTAATGTTGCAAATGGGCAAATGGGCAAATGGGCAAATGAACAGTATCATCTAGGAATTAAGAAATCAAAAATTTAACGAATTATATCAACATTTAAGGAGAATTATTATGTGTACATTACATCAAATTGACGCGCAAAAAGCTGAAGCTTTCGGTGGAAAATTAGTCGATATGTTAAACGGTGGCGCCCTGGCGGTAATGGCCTCGCTTGGCCATCGCAGTGGCCTCTTTGACACAATGAGTCATCTCGCACCATCCAGCAGTCGGGATATTGCCAATGCCGCCGGCCTGAACGAACGTTACGTGCGGGAATGGCTGGGTGCAATGGCGACCGGTGGCATCGTAGAAGTTCATGCCGAAAATGGTGAAACAAAATTTTCATTACCAGCAGAACATGCCGCCTGCTTGACGCGGGAAGCCGGTGCGGATAACATCGGCGTTTTTTCCCAATACATTGGCTTGATGGGTTCCGTGGAAGATAACGTGCTGGATTGTTTCGAGAATGGTGGTGGCGTGCCTTATTCCGAATTCAAACGCTTCCATGAGGTCATGGCGGAAGACAGCGGGCAATCGGTACTTTCTTCGCTGTTCGAATCGATTTTACCACTAGTGCCAAATCTAACAAAAGCGCTGGAAAAAGGCATTAACGTGCTGGATGTTGGCTGCGGCATGGGACGCGCATTGAACTTGCTTGCACAAACATTCCCGAACAGCCGCTTTACCGGTTATGATCTTTCCGAAGAGGCAATCGCCGCCGCCCGCGCGGAAGCCGTCGCCCATGCAACCGGTAACGTGCACTTTGAAGTTCGTGACCTGACCTCCTTCGATGAGGATGCACCGGAAGGCCAGTTCGATTTCATCACAACATTTGATGCCATTCACGATCAGGCCCGCCCGGACCGCGTGTTACGTGGCATTCGCAGAGCTTTAAAAGATGATGGCGTGTATTTAATGCAGGATATCGCCGCATCCAGCAAAGTCGAGAACAATCTCGAACATCCGCTGGGGCCATTGCTTTACACCATTTCCACCATGCACTGTATGACTGTTTCCCTGGCGCAGGGCGGTATGGGTCTTGGCACTATGTGGGGCCGGGAAAAAGCTCAGGAGATGTTGCAGGAAGCTGGTTTTAGCCAGGTCATCATTCATAATCTCTCACATGATATCCAGAATGATTATTATGTTATTCAGAAATAGGTGAGTATTTCATTGCAATAAATTAAATAACGGCCACTGCGTACTAACGTCTTGTGGCCGTTATTTATAAAAACTTTTTCTCTTCAGATTTTTCCCAGCTGGCATTCAGCGGTTTGTCTTAAAGAAAAGTTAAATAATATAAAGCACCGAAATTTTAAGATATCTTGCCGGTGCTTTATATTTTCCATTCCGCTAAGATTGGGCCTTCAGTTGTTTCCAGTTCGCATCAGCTTTTTGACGAAGATCTTTTTCATCCCCTTGTAACCACAGCTGCTGAGCATCGACTTCGAGATCATACAGGAATAAATACAGTTTCCCATCGCTCACCAGAAACTTGTTCGGATCTACCCGAAACCGTGCACCAACCGCAATCCCGAAGGCACAAAATCCACCGTATGCCGGCAAATATTTTTCCGGATTTTTCTCAAAAGCGGCTTTTTGATCTGCATTGGTAAAATAGTAGTTAATGCCATCATGCACGGATTTAAATTCTTTCAAGCCGCGCTGCGCCAGTCCCAGGTCGATATAAGAAACCGGACTGTATCCCGCTAGCCCAATTTTGCTATCATCGACATTGTAATGAGCTGTAAGATTTTGCGCGAATAATAATTGTGTAGCTGTGAATAAAACCACCAGGTAAAACTGGATATACTTTTTCATGAGTTTTCTCCTTAATCTGTTATCAAATGTGTAAATGCGCAACCTGCCCGAGGTGGGCAAAATTCTCTGATCAGTTCTTAAAATATTGTTCATTAACAACCTTGCCATCTTCCCAAACGCGCCGAATGATTTCGTGCCAAAGCACTTTGCTGCCATCTTTCATATCGAAATCAAAAGTATATTCGGACATGGAGACAGTGTCATTTACTGTAGCATGATGTAAGGTGATGCCATTTACTTTTTCGATAGCACCGAGAAATGTGCGCATCTTTTCGAGCATTTCTGTTTTATTGCGGGTCACTGTACCATCAAAATCTTCTGTCACTGCTGCATCGCCGAAATAAGCATCAACAGCTTCAACAATCTGTCCATTTTGGACCATATCATCCATCTCCTGGACGAGGGTTAAAATTTCCATCGGATTTTCCTCCGTTTTGGTTAAAGGTATTTGAATAACTGCGAAGGAAAAATAGGGGCTGGCGGTAGAAGAAACGGTACAAATGCTGCTACATTTATTGCACTTTTTGAATAGAATGGCGAAAATCGCTGGGGGTTTGGCCAGTATAATTTTTAAAGAAGGCAGAAAAATGATTGGGGGCTTCGAATCCTAAATCGTAGGCAATATCAACCACCGGCCAGTTTTTTGAAAGCAACTGTTTGCTTTCGCTGATTAGCTTCTCCCGCACCAATGATCCGACGGTTCGCTGCAATTTTTTCTGCACTTTTTTTGAAACGGCAGGTATGCTCATCCCCAATTGCCGGGCATAAAAAGCAGTGGATCGCTCCTGCTTATAATATTCTTCGATAGCATTAAAGAGGGCGCCTAGAAAACTGTCGCGATCATCTACCTGAAACATTTCCCGGAATTGCCGGGGCGTTTTTCCCGTCGTCCGTTTGAAAAACCGATTGAAATAGGCGGGATCATTGAATCCGAGATCGTAAGTGATTTCTTTCATGGATTTATCGCTAAACACCACTTCCCGTTTCGCCTCCAGCAACGTGCGGTTTTGAAGCAGTTGCGCACTACTTACTCCCAGGCGTTTTTTCAACAACTGGTTCAAGCGAACAGCCGGTTGATTTAGTCTTTGAAATAATTGCGCCGAGCTTGGCTGCCTTCGGTATGATTGATCGAGAACGTCTTTAAAATCAAATATTTGCCGGATTTCCTGTGGAGATGATTGTAGGGGGTTTTGCATTTGCCATTGTTCTATGGAGAAATCCAGCACTGCTGGTTCATTGCCGGGCAAGATATTATCTTTTGCCACCTTTTCAGCACTTTCTCCGGGAAGGTCTACAGCACCGAGGGCGATAAGGTGTTTAAATAAATAGCGGGAGTTCATTTTACTGCGTATCAGAGACTTCGGAAAGCGGTAAACCTTAAAGCGAGTTTGGCCATCTAATAATTGAAAATATTGTCCGCAGGATAAAAAAATAGCGCGCGTTGCAGTAAAAGAATAGTTCTGAAAATCAATTTGGAAAAAGCCATGTCCACTTTCCGGTAGTAGCATATTATAATCGGAAAAGCGATAGGTTTTCTGTACAACAGGTTGAAAGCGTTCAGGTTTCATCAATAGCTGTTCGGTTTAACCAGGTTATCATTAATTCATCGATTGGATGATATCCGACCGGAAGGCGTTACACATTTATTAGCGAGAACCATGAAAAAGCGTATCATTATTTTAGTAATTATCATTTTACTCATTGCAATTGCTGGCTATATCGGTATTCAGCATGTGGCTCCGTATGCGGTGCTTCAGCCACCGCGCATCACCCCGGAAATTCTTCGTCAACATCGCACAAAAATCATCCCGGCAGATTATGGATTGCAGGCTGCCGCATTCGATGTTCAGGCGACGGACAGCATTCTTCTGAAGGGATGGTATATCCAGGCCAACCGGGATAGCAGCAAGGCAACAATTATTATGCTGCATGGCATTGCCAGTTGCAAAGAACACCAGCTTGGTGCGGCGAAGATGTTGGCGAACAGCGGATTCAATACTATCGTTTATGACTCCCGCGCCCATGGCGAAAGCGGCGGCCAATTTTGCACCTATGGCTACTATGAAAAACACGACCTTTCCGCCATTATTGATGCTGCCCAGCAACGGTTCGGCAGCGATCAGCGCTTTGCGGTGTGGGGAAACTCTTTCGGTGGTGCAGTTGCGTTGCAGGCAATGGCTGTTGAGCCGCGCATCAGCTGTGGCATTGTTGAGAGCACATTTGCCGCCTTTCCGGAAACCGCCCGGGATTACATGGCCCGTGTTACCGGCATTGGGTTTCGATTTATATCCGATGCGGCGCTGCAGCGGGCAGGTGAAATCGCGAACTTCCAGCCATTTACCATCCACCCGGAAATTTCTGCCCGGCAAATTAAGCAGCCAATCCTGCTCATCCACGGCGATGCAGATGAAAAAATTTCGATTGCTTACGGCCGGAGAATATTTCTGAACCTAGCTTCTCCGAAGAAAGAGTGGTACCCGGTATCCGGCGCAGATCATCATGGCCTCTGGCAAGCCGGAGGCAATCAGTACAAAGAAAAAGTTTTCAGCTTCTTCCAAAAACACCTTAATAACGATTAACCGATAAAAAGCGATCAGCCCGCCAGGGCGATCCAAAATAGCCCAGGACGACAGTCCCGGGCGGGCAGCAACCCATAACCGTATATACGAGTCATACCCCAAACCCGGTTCATTCCAATTAATCAGCAAGCAAATTTTTCATTTCCAGTTTTTTTTGCTAACATTGATTTGCACAAAAGACCAGGGTGAAAAAATGACAACACCGAATCGTCTTCGTAAAATCCTCATTAAAACATCCTTATTCTTATTTCTGACCGCGCAAATATTCGTTTCCTGTGTTTGCGAATTAAACCCGCCGGGCAATCCAGAATGGCGGGAGCAGGGACCGGGACCGATCCATATGGGCCAGGTGGAAGGGATGGACAATCGTCCGGTTGCCGGGGCGGTATCCAGCATTGCCCCTCATCCATTGAAAAACAACATTCTTTACATCGGCACGATAAACGGCGGGGTTTGGCGCACCGAAACAGCAAATACAGCCTCTCCCAGCTGGACGCCGCTGACTGATCACATGCCCAGTCTGGCGATCGGATCTGTAGCACTGAGTCCCCTCGATCAAAACTTCCGCACTATTTACGCTGGCACCGGCTCCTTTAGTAGTGGTGCGCGTCGTGGTGGTCCGGCGATTGGTATCTACAAATCAATAAATGGTGGGGACAGCTGGCAGATCATCGGTGATAGCTTACTTGCCGGACGCCCGATCCGCACCATTCTCCCGGCAGCGGTGGCGACAACGCCAGCGAATGATCCGGTACTGCTCGTTGCCACAACCAGCGCACTCTTCCGCAGTGCCGATGGCGGCGAGACCTTCAGCGTTGCTATTGCCGGAAATACGACCTCGCTGGTTGGTGATCCCAATAACAACAATCAATTTTTTGCGGCAATTCCCGGCTCCGGTGTTTTTCGCAGCACCGATACCGGCGCGACCTGGCAGGCGACCGCCAATATCCCCGATCCCATCGCGCTGAATCCCACTTCGATCAAGTTGGCAATGAGCGCTACGACCGATGGCAATGGGCAGAGTCCGCTTTATGTTGCGCTTTCTGCCGGTAGTACCGCTTCCGTGCTGCGTTCCAGCGACAGCGGCCAATCCTGGAATTTGATGCTGATGCCAACCACCTACGAAGGCCTGCCGTTTGTCGGTAATAATGTCGGTCCATTTCCCGGGCAGCAATCCGCCACCCACTTTTCCCTCGCCGCGGATCCGAACAGTTCCCAGATTGTTTATCTTGGCGGCGACCGTCAGCCGGGCTGGATTATTCCCACCGCCAGCGGTACAGTGGATTACTCCGGCCGCCTGTTTATCGGCGATTTTTCCCAGCAGCTGGGGCAGATGTGGACGCCGCTGGTCGGTAGTTTTGCCGGAGGAACTTCTCCCCATGCCGATTCCCGCGATATCAAATTTGATGTTCTGGGCAATATCTATCAGGCGGACGATGGCGGCATTTACAAACTATCATCACCACGAGTGAATGAAATTCGCCGCTGGTCTTCCCTGAACGGTAACCTGCGCATCTCGGAAATGTATTCGATTGGCTACGATTCTCATAACGATGTCCTCATCGGCGGCACCCAGGATGTTGGATCGGTAGAGCAAGTTTTGCCGGCCGATACATTGACCCCAATTCTTTGGCGGGACGCCCGCTTGTTCAGCTTTTTCCAGATAGACTTCTTTAATCAGGAAGGCGATGGCGGTTATGTTGCTGTAGATAATATGTCGAAAAGTGATGCCTCGATTCGCTATACCATGGGCAATAATCTCCATATGTTTTTTCGCCGGGAATATAGCGATGCAAATCCCGGGGCAGTGGTACCGGCCTGGTTGAATTTTCCCGGTGAAGGATCGATTATTCCATTCAGCGGCCTGCACAATTCCGATACCAATACCGACGGTTTTCGCCTAACGCGCATCGCCCTGAATAAGATCGATCCCAATGCCATCATCATCGGGGATAATGCACTGTATGAAAGCCGCAATCAGGGTGGTAATGTTACGATTATAGACAATCCCCGCCGCGGACGCCGGCTGGATGCCCTGGCTTACGGAAGCAGCAACACTGACGGCACCGACCGGGCCGGTGTGATTTACGCCGCCCGTGGCAATGAGCTTAGCGTTCGTTCCGGTTTTACTGCCAACTGGAACCGCCGCTTTTTGAATGATACCACTTTCTCCAGCGCCGGAGATAGCGTGATTCGTGATATCGTCATCGATCCGGATAACTGGCGCACCGCTTATATGGTGACCCGCAAATACGTTTACCGCATCGAAAACGTCAATCAGGATGATGAAGTCGTTACCGACATCACCGGAAATCTCATTGATTTCACCAGCTACTACGATTCACTTTCCGCCAGTCAAATGGACCTTGATATACGCTGTATCGAAATCTACAAGCCGGCAGCGGATACCACCGCTATTTTCGTTGGAGGACTGGGTGGCGTCTATCGCCTGCGCTTTGCTGACATTGTTTCTCCGACGACATTAGTGCTTTGGGACGAATTCGGTGTCAAGCTCCCCAACGTGCTGGTGATGGATTTGCTCTACGATGCGACGGATGACCTTCTCGCGGCCGGCACATTTGGCCGGGGCGTCTGGACAATCCCCGGCGCTTCGAAGAGTATGATGCAGCCGAAATTCAGATTGGCAAGCGGCCAGATCCCGCCTCGGCGGCCATAACATTTCTAAGGGACGAACATTTTAATTATTCAACCGGAAGAAGACCGACTGACTTACATGAAAAACCCTCAGCAGAAGCATCAAACTGACAATACTTTTTTTCATCGTGGCCATTCACTCCGTTGCCTCCTGGTATTTTGCTATTCATTAATTTCGCTAGGCCTTTTTGCGCAGCAATCGACGAAACTGATCCAGATTTCCAAAGAACGCTTAACAACCGAAAATGGCCTGGCAAATAACAATATTCGTAACATTTTGCAGGATCAGCGAGGTTTCCTTTGGCTGGGGACAGAAGAAGGCTTGCAGCGCTACGATGGCCATAGCTTTAAATTATTTAGTAAAAGGCCGAATAGCTTACGGGATAATCGCATCAAAACGCTGTATCAGAACAACAGTGGACAGATTTGGGTTGGTACTGTTTCCGGCGGTCTGCACCTCTATCATCCGTCGCTGGAAAGTTTTCAATCCTGGACCAGCGACTCCCTTGCCGAAAGCAGACTGAGCAGTACCGGCGTCTCTGCCATCACGGAGGATGCTGAAGGCACACTTTGGATTGCGACTATGGGCAGCGGACTTTATGCGCTGCAACCCGAGGCCGGGCAACTCTCCCATTATCGCCATTCAGCGGATAATACCAACAGTCTTAGCAACGATTATGTCCGCGCCCTTTATGTTGATGCAGAAAATCGTCTTTGGATCGGCAGCGATGCCGGGCTGGACAGATTTCTCCCGGAAGAAAACGCTTTCCGCAAACAAAATTTCCCCGAGCCCGCCGGTAATCGCAGCGGCCGGGCTGTCGGCGTCATTGCCGGTAATAGTTCTGGTAATCTATTTTTAGGCACTCCTTTCGGACTGGTCAGTTATGATCCTGCCGGTGGTTCATCACATCTCTGGCAGCCAGCGCCCGCTGCAAACGATGGCTATGAAACCAATCGGGTAACCGCTATTGCCGACCATACCGAAAACCTGTTGTGGGTGGGGACGCTTTCCCAGGGACTTTTTCTTCTCGAAAAGAATAATCTTCGCCCAATTAAGCTTCAGGAAACAGCCCCGGCGAATGTGCAGACATCCTACGCCACCAACGCTATTATTCAGGACAACGGCGGCATCACCTGGGTGGGGACAATTAACGGCCTGGAAAAGATACTGCCGGAAACTTCCCGCTTCCGTAACTGGCAGCAGCTAACCAACGCCACATTAAGCAGCAATTACATCTGGCCAATTTACCAGGATCGCACCGGGGTGATATGGATTGGCACCATCGGCGGGTTAAATGCTTTCGATCCCGCCACTGGAGAAGTAACCCAATACCTCCATGATCCGAAAAATCCGAAAAGCCTGGGTGACAATAGTGTTATCGCCATTTATGAAGATTCTTATCATGACCTTTGGATCGGCACCTTCACCGGAGGATTGAATCGTCTCAATCGTAGCAACGACACTTTCGACCATTGGCGGCATCATCCCGATCATCCCTCCAGCCTTCCCCACAATCTTACCAGTGCGATTTACGAAGATCGCTCGGGGCAGCTCTGGATCGGCACAGCGAAAGGATTGGCGACCTTCGATCGCGATGCCGGCCAGGTCATTCGTGCTCGTATATCCGATGCTTCAGCAGTGATGCAGGATCGCTACATCAGCGATATGTACGAAGACCGGCAGGGTAATTTTTGGGTGACGACTTTACGCAGTGGCCTTCATTTACTGGATCGGGGCAGCGGCACTTCCCGACAATGGATGCATGATCCCAATGATCCGCAATCGGTTAGCGCCAATGCACTTGGGGATATTCTCGCCCTGCCGCATCCCGCCGATTCTAACCGGACAATACTCTGGCTGGGCAGCGAAGGCGGTGGACTGATTCGGTTTGACCCCGGCGAGGAATCGTTTCGCTCCTTCAGCAGCGCTGATGGCCTTTCCGACAACAGCATCACCAGTATGGTGGCGGATGACGAGAACATACTCTGGCTGGCCACCGCCAAAGGCCTCACCCGTTTCGATCCGAAGAATGAATCCGCCCGGATTTATGATCAACGCGATGGCATCAGCAATGCAGAATTTAATCCCTGGGCTGGTATGAAGTCGCAAAGCGGCGAACTCTGGTTTGGCACCCCGAATGGTATAACCCTGTTTGATCCTCGCACATTCTCTTCAGAGGAAAGCCCCAAACCTCCAACGGTTATTTTCACCGAATTGGCCATCTTCAATCAAACGGTAGCAGTTGGCGAAAAGAATATTTTATCTTCAGCAATTAGTGAAACCGAAACCATTCGCCTTAGCCATCAGGATCATATTTTTTCTATTTCCTTTGCAGCGCTGGATTTTACCCGACCGGAACAAAACCGTTATGCCTACATCCTGGAAGGCCTGCATAATGAATGGATTGATCTCGGCAATCGCCATCAGATCAGTTTTACCGGGCTCAGTCCCGGGAGTTACCGACTGCGGGTAAAGGCTGCAAACAGTGCTGGGGTTTGGAATGAAACGGGGATCAGCCTGAAGCTGATCATCACTCCTCCATTTTGGCGAAGTAATTGGGCTTATCTGCTCTACGTTATCCTGCTGGGGGCCGCCCTCCTCGCGTATCGACAATACGATCGCCGTAAGCAGGAACGGGAAACCGCCGAGAAAATTCGTCAGGCCCGGGAAGCGGCAGATTTACGAGAGGCACAGCTACGGGCAGAAGCAGCAGAATCCCGCACGAAAGCGTTGCAGGCAGCGCAGGAAACGGAAAAGCAGCAAATCCGCATGCGTATTGCCAGCGATCTCCATGATGAAATCGGCAGCAACCTCAGTAGTATTGCCCTGATTAGCAATCTGCTTCAGAAAACCCCCGACCTTTCCGCCGATGTTCAGGAGGCCTTTCAGGATGTCAACCGGGCCGCGCGGGATTCTACCGAAGCCATTCGTGACATCGTCTGGTTTATCAATCCGAAGTCGGACAGCATTGGTGACCTGATCACCCGAATGAAAGAAACGGCACGAACGATGCTCCAGCAGATCGATTACGATTTTAACGACGCTGTCGGGGAAACAGCACAAAAGCTACCGCCGGAAGCGAAACGAAACATCTATCTCATCTTCAAGGAGATCCTCAATAATATTATTCGCCACGCCCGGGCTAAGCAGGTAAATATTACAGTTGCTGCAAAAGGCGATCTGCTTACTGTAAGTATTCAGGATGATGGTATAGGATTCGCTCCGGCAAGCGATAGCAGTGGGAACGGGCTACAAAATATGCGTTATCGGGCGGAGCAAATAGGCGGCAAGATTCGCATCGACAGTTCGCCTGGCAAAGGTGCCCAGCTCCATTTTTCTTTGAAAATCACGTGAATGCGTGATTGTGAGTGGCGCTTTACTATGATATTTTTGTTTGAATTCAATATTTACTATGACACGTTTTATCTATATGTCGCTCCGCTGGAGCTGGAAAACGACGATAACATCCATCGCTATAAATATACCGCCCCGCCGGGGCTAAATATTGAAATAAATTGGCGCGGTTGCTATAAAGCTCCATTAGGAACGAAATATTTATAGATCAATGAGTCCAAAAATCGTTTTAGCTCCAGCGGAGCAACATATGGTTAAACGCAGAACATCCGCCCATTTTTTGCCACTGATGAACACTGATTTTCACGGATGAAATTTATTGGGGGCAATGCTGTTACATCCGTGTCAATCAGTGTCATCCGTGGCCTTAACAAGCAGCTTACAAAACAAGGAAAATGTATGACCGCCGAAAAAACCGACATCCTTTTAATCGAAGACCATGCCATCTTCCGAAAAACCCTCACCCGGGTTATTAACAGCCACGAGCGTTTAAGCTGTGAAAATGCTTTCAGCTCTGCCGAAGATGGTCTCTCTGCGATCGAAATACGCGGCCTTGCGCCGGATATCGTTCTTTTAGACATTGGTTTGCCCGGCATGAATGGCGTGCAGTGTATTCCGCATCTGAAACGCCTATGCCCGGACGCCCGCATCATCATCCTCACCATTCATGATGATGATGACAACATTTTCAAAGCCGTCTGTGCTGGCGCCAGTGGCTATCTCCTGAAAGATGCCCCGCCGGAGGACATTATCGAGTCGATTGAACTGGTTTTACAGGGAGGCGCTGCAATGAACACCCATATTGCCCGGCGGGTGCTCAATCTTTTTCAGGAAATGGCCGCGCCGCCCGGCGATTATGATCTTACCAACCGGGAACAGGAAATCCTTCGCCTGTTAGTAGATGGTCTGAGCAAAAAACAGATTGCCGCCCAGATCAACCTAAGCCAGCACACTGTGGATAGCCACATCCGTAACATTTACAGCAAACTGGAAGTGCATACACGTAGCAGTGCCGTCGCTAAAGCATTGAAAGAACGCTTGCTATAACCCTCCACCTTTTTTCCATAATTTTCTTTATCTCAGTTTTTGCCACAGATAAACACCGATTTTCACGGATTTCTAAATATCCTAACGAACAAAACCACGCCTTTTTTCTATATATAAATATTAAACTTACATCCATTCATCCTGAGCCTGTCGAAGGGTGAAACGTTGTGAAAAAGGGTTGTTCATAAAATCCGTGTGCATCCGTGTAAATCCGTGGCTTTACAACAACTTGCTCACCTGATAGAGTCGTTGTAAAGCAAAAATGGCGCGTTTACGTGATTGAAAGTATTTCTCCTGAAAACTACTATAAATCAGCTATAGATGTATGAACCGATCACCACAGTAGAAAATCATAGTCAGGAGAAGACAATGAAATTTAAGATAATGTATCTATTTTTCTGCTTTATCGGTTTTTCATTCGTCGCTTACGGTAACGGCCTGAAATCCGGCAAAGGTGCTGTTGGTTCATCGGATTTTCTTATTGCGAATCAGGGAAACCTCCAATCCAAATCCGGCGGCTTTTCCTATGCCTGGGAGCTCTTTCCCGGACAAACCTACTCCGGATGGATCTATTTTTGGTCGAATGGTGGGACATTAACCGCCGATTTTCAGATGATGCCGCAAGTCTCCTGGATGACTGTCTCTCCATTGGATTTTACCACCACCGGCTGTAACGATATTGTCCAGATGGTCTGCAGTTTTACAGCGCCAAGCACCCCGGGTATTTATTCCACCATTCTGCGTGATATGAACGGCAATTGGGCAGATGTCAATATTCAATTAACTGTTACCGAACATCCGACAATCGATGACTCGCTTCGTTTTCAGTTAGACCCCGGCCAATCGGCCACCATAAATCTGGACACCCTTTCCTGGCAGGGATTTTCCAATCTGGGTTGTTTTACCACGTACGTTCCCGGACAGGTCATCCTGGTTGATATCACGGAAAATCCCGCGGCTCCCTGGCTGACTGTTCAGCCCACTAGCTATTCCCTTAGTCTGAATGAATCCGAAATTGTGGAAGCCACTGTTACCGGCGATACTACCGGCAATCTTTATACCTACCTGATGGAAACAAAGACCTGGTGGACCCTGCCGAAATATTACTTAATCGAACTGGATACCGTGCCGGATGCCTCCATTTCTATCATCAATACATCGGGGAAAGCCACCCGACTGGCTGCCAGCGCCGATACCATTCGATGGGTGGCCGATCGTGTCGATTCTGTCTCAATTTACTTCAGCGCCGATGCAACGGATAGTTTAGCGACATTTACCACGATCGAGCCGGCCTGGCCGGCGGAAACTGGGATGTATATCTGGACCCTGCCGGATACCCTTTCCCGCAAATGTGTGATTTCGATTGAGGCGAGCGACGATCCCTCGGTTGTTGCCAACAGCGACACCTTTGGCATCAAGCCTTATGTTCTCACCCGTGTGGATGCCAATGGCGATTACGAGACATTCTCCATCGCGCAGGATGCCTGGCAGTTTCGTAACGACAGTAGCAGTGTTTGGCCGCAAAGCTGGTGGCAGCAATTTGACTACGCCACTGCTACCGATCCCAATACCGGCATCGGCTATCCGCAGGCATTTCCCACTTTTCCGATCTATGCCGAGGCGAACGACTTTCCGGACTGGCCATTACTCACCGACGTTTACGGCTTGAACGATTGTTACTTGAGTGTTCCCGAAGCGCGTTATTCTCCGGAGGCATTGCTATTCTGGAAAGTGCATGGTGGCGAGTGGCTCGGTTCCTGCTTCGGTTTTGCAGCTTCGAGTTTGATTGCATTTAGCGATAAAACAGAATTTTTTAGCATGTTTCCGTTTATTCCCAATTTCAGCGATTTGCGCACGCTTGCTGCGAATGTCGAAGAGCGCAAGGCGATTAATCACCTTTTTATCTCGCAATTCGGGAAGCGCTTCCAAACGCAGAGAAGAACCGTTGGTGGTCAACCCCCTTCCCAAACGATTGCCGACTTGAAGAAGATGTTTTTAGAAGAGGAAGAGAACCCGCGCTTTCTGCTACTCTATAGCAACGATCCACATCAAACCGGTGCCCATGCCGTTCTGCCTTACAAGTTGGAAGCACATGAAACCCTGCCAAACCGTTACTGGATTTACGTCTATGATAATAATGCCCCGAATAATTTCACTTTGCGCTTCCTGGTTAACACCGAAGTAGACATCTGGAGTTACAGCCGCTATCCCAGGTGGGGCGGCAGCAGGGGCATTTTTCTCAGTAATCCAATCAGTGATTATTATGGGGATTTCGATTTCCGGAAAAACGGTTCAAAAAATAGCATAAACAAAATTGAAAACGGACGGGTGGTGATCTACCAATCGGATAGCCTTCACATCAATATCCGTAATTCCTCCGGGCAAATTATTAGCTACATCGACAGCGTTTTGCAGAATGAAATAAGCGACGCCCAGGCATTTATTCCGGTTACCGGTTATCCCCATCCCCCAACCGGCTTTGAACTGCCGGCCGGAGAATACGATATTAACCTGAGTAACTTTCGGGATAGCAATACTTATCTTTCCATCTTTGATGATTCTTTGCGCTATCACTACAACCGCGATGATGCTGCCGGCAACCAGCAAGATCAGCTCAGCTTCCGGGAAGGGTTCTCTTTCGCAAACCCCGATGGGCAATCCAAGAATGTCAGCTTGCGGACGATCTTGGTAGAAGAAAATCGGGAACGATTGGTCGATATTAAAAACCTGACTGTTGGGCAGGACGATTCCCTCAACACGAATTTCAGCGCGAACGGTGAATATCAACTGCGCAATTTCGGCGATGACAGCAGCTACGACCTGCGCCTGGTGCTGGTCAGCGACAGCGAAGATGCGCTGTTCATTCACAATAACATTACGTTGCCGCCAAACAGTAGTCACATCATCCAACCGGATTGGGAAGACCTCCTCAATCAGTCCCTGCAAATCCTTATCGACGAAGGTAATGACGGCACTATCGACGATTCCATCACCGTAGTTAATCAACCGACTTCTATAAATGAAAACAATCCCGCGACCGGACATCTGCCGCAAGCATTCACGCTGGCGCAGAACTACCCCAATCCATTTAATCCGACAACCTCCATCGCTTTTACGCTACCGAAAACTACGACGATTACCCTGGCAGTATTTAATAGTCTGGGGCAGCAGGTAGCAGTACTGGCAGAGGGCACTTATCCCGCCGGGCATCACGCTATTGACTTCAACGCTGAGAACCTGGTTTCTGGTATTTACTTCTACCGTTTGCAAGGGGAAGGATTCGTGAAAACCCGTAAGATGCTTTTAATCAGATAGATTCTATTCAATGGAGATCTCTTAATGCCCAATTATAGAAATTATTTCAAAAGTTGGCAGTATTTACTGCTGATCCAGTTAATATCCTTTATGCTAACAGCCCAACACAATCCTCCCGGTCTGGGATTTCTGGGGAGCGGTACCTTAAGCATCGCCCAAGATATTAGTGCAGACGGCAAGGTCGTGGTAGGCACCAGCGACGATGGCAGCAGTGCCGGCCAACAAGTATTTCGTTGGACGGAAGGCACTGGCATGGAAGCTATGGGACGCTTAACCTCCGGGCTGCCCAGTTTGGGATTTGCCACCTCAGATGATGGCTCAGTCGTCGTCGGAATCAGCTTTTATACTTCCCTATATCTTGAACCGATTCGGATCACCGCAGAAAACGGTGTGCAAGGATTGGGATTCCTCGCCGGCGATAACCGAACTTCCGGCCCGATTGATGTCTCTGCAGATGGATCGGTCATTTTCGGTAATTCCGCCGATACGGTTATCGGTACTCAGGTATTTCGCTGGACAGAAGGCACTGGTATTACCGCGCTGCCGCATGTCTCGAATGGAATTTCCAGTGCGATGCGGGCGGCTTCCGCCAATGGCTTGTATACTGTCGGAAGCTCATATGACGGTTCTGTTGAGTATCTTACCCGTTGGGATGGCAATGGTAATATACTCCTTATCGATCATTTAGCCGGAGATAATTTTGGCCGGGCAGAAGATATCTCCGATGATGGATCGGTTATCGTTGGCCGGAGTTCCGGCAGTGGCACTCAGCAAGCGTTCCTCTGGCGCCAGGGTAGCGGTACTCAATCCATTGCGCCAGCGGGAAGCAACAACAGCACCGCCTTCCGTGTTTCCGGTGACGGATCAATCGTCCTTTCTTTTACAAACAATCCAACAGAATATTACATCTGGGATGACAACCTGGGAAATCGGAAACTCCTTTCCGCTTTGCAAGACGAATACGGCTATACGGTTAGCGGCTGGAGCAGCTTTTTCCCTCAGGATATGGTTGGGGAAAACCGTAAATTAAAATACCTCGCCGGATATGGTGTTAATAGCGATGGGAAAACCGAAGCCTGGCGGATAGATCTTAATCAACCAGCTATTCAGGTACTGGAACCGCAAACGCCACTCACCTACCTTCCCGAAAGCAGCATTACGGTACGCTGGAGTGCCAATGAAGTCGATTCTGTCGCCATTTATTTTAGCGCGAATGCGACCGATTCATCAGCAACATTATCCCTGGTAGAGGCATCCTGGCCGGCCGATGCCGGACAATATAGTTGGACATTGCCAGATACCATGTCTCGCAAATGTATCATTGTCTTAGAAGATGTTAGCAATCCGGCAGTCTCAGCCGTCAGCGATACCTTCCGCATCAAACCATATATTCTTACTAAAGTGGATTTTTGGGGAGACTACGAGCCTTTCTCCATCGCTCAAGATGCCTGGCAGTTTGACAATCGGGCGACCAACGTCTGGCCGCAAAGCTGGTGGCAGCAGTTCAACTACTCCCTTGCTACCGATCCGAACACCGGTATTAATTATCCCGCAGATTTTGTCCACTTCCCGCTCTACGCCCGGTCGAGGGATTTCCCGGACTGGCCACTGCTCGCCGATGCTTACGGCCTGCTGGAATGCTACTTAAATATTCCGGAGGCCCATTACTCGCCGGCAGCGCTGCAGTTCTGGAAAAAAATCAAGGGGAATTGGAAGGGCTCCTGTTTCGGCTTTTCCCTCACCAGTATGATCGCCTTCGGTAACCGCAATGAGTTCTACAATCTTTTTCCATTTATCAATAACTTTAATGATCTCCGTTCACTCACCGCCGGAGATGAGGAACGCCGGGCGATCAATCAACTCTTTATCGGGCAGTTCGGAGAACGTTATCAGGCACACAGGCGGGCAAACTGGTTGCAGCCGCCATCTCAAACTGTGGCAGATCTTAAGGCAATGTTCATCGCTGATGAGCGTGACGACCGCATCCTGCTGCTATACAGCAACGACCCGCACGATACTGGTGCCCATGCGGTTGTTCCCTACAAGCTTGAAGCCCATGAAACCCTCCCGGACCGCTATTGGATTTACGTTTATGACAATAATGCTCCGAACGATTTCACCCTCCGTTTTCTGGTCAACACCGCTGTGGATATCTGGAGCTACAGCCGTTATCCCAACTGGGGCGGCAGTTCCGGGCTGTTTCTCAGCAATCCGATGAGCGATTATTACAACGATTTCAACATTGAGAAAGCTAAGACGAAAGGCAGTCTAAACAATTTCAAGAGTAGCGCTGACGGGCTGATCGAAATCAGTCAATCCAGCGGGATGAACATAGAAATTCGCAACACTGCCGGAGAAAGTGTCGGCTATATTGACAGCACTTTAGTGAGCAACATCGCCGATGCCCTGCCGCTGATTCCGGTCACCGGCTATTCCCACCCTCCCACCGGCTTTGAGTTGACTGCCGGGGAATACGACATCACAATCGATAATTTTCAGGACAGCAGCACCTATGTTTCGGTTGTTGCCGATTCGATGATTTATCAATATAGCCGCAACGATGCTGAGAGCAATCAGCAAGACCGCCTGAGTTTTACAGAAAGCTTTTCCATCGCTAACCCGGATGCCGGAAACAAGCGCGTAGATTTACAAACCATACTGGTGGAAGAAAGCCGGGAGCGCGTTGTTGATATCACCAATCTGGCCGTTGGGCAAGGCGATTCATTAAGTACGAATTTTGCTGCTGACGGTGAATACAAACTGCGTAATTTCGGCGATGACAGCAGTTACGATCTGCGCCTGGAATTGGTCAGCGAGACGGAAAATCCGGTATTCATCCACAACGATATCGTTCTCCCTCCGAATAGCAGTCACATCCTCCAGCCGGACTGGGATGACCTGCAAAATCAGCCCTTGCAAATCCTTATCGACGAAGGCAATAACGGCACTATTGACGACTCCATCACGGTCGTTAATCAACCGACTGCCATCGATGAGGATGAGCAGCAAACAGCGCATCTGCCGCAAGCATTCGAACTGGCGCAGAACTATCCTAATCCCTTTAATCCGGAAACCACTATCGCTTTCTCTTTGCCAAAAACGGCAGAAATTGCTTTAACTGTTTACAATGTTTTGGGGCAGCCAATCGTCACTTTAGCGAATGGCCGCTACCCGGCTGGTAATCATTCGGTGAAGTTCGATGGCGAAGGACTCAGTTCCGGGGTTTATCTTTATCGTCTGGAGACAGAAGGTATTGTAATAGTTCGTAAAATGTTGTTAATTCGGTAGATATTGCATTGTTCTTTCTGAAGTTTATTTTTTTAAAGCCACGGATTTGCACGGATAAACACAGATTTTTAAATGCTCAACGGAAGAAGTTTTATACCTTCTTCCACTATAAAACATTGAATTTATCTCCATTCACCCTTCGATAGGCTCAGGATGAATGTGGTATTCTTAAATCCGTGAAAATCCGTGCGAATCCGTGGCCAATTTTAAAGAGTATCCTTATAGAGTTCGATATATAAAAAAGTATTTCGTATTCGCGAAAAAGAGTTTTACTGCTGCTAAATCCGGAGTAACTTGAATGAATTTGTTTAAACATTCCTTACGATTACTAACATTGAGCGCACTTTTTCTTATTTGGGCATTTTCTTCCCCGATCTCTGCCCAGCCGCTTTCCGGCACCTTTACCATCGGGAGCGGTGGCGATTATGCCGACTTCAGCAGTGCAGCGGCAGATCTTGCCAGCGAAGGCGTAGATGGACCGGTGATCTTCGAAGTGCTTAATGGGATCTACGATGATCAGTTGGATCTTGGCCCAATTACCGGCAGCAGCAGTACAAACACGATAACCTTTCGTTCCCAAAGCGGCAGCGCAGTTGATGTCACCCTGCAAGCTAACAGCATTCCTCTCGGCAGCTTTGTGGTGCGTTTGAACGGGGCAGATTTTGTGAACCTGGAAGATATCACCTTGCTAAATGGCATTGTCAACCAGGCAATAATAGAAGTAGCTACCGGTGCCAGCAATAATACCATTCGCCGCTGTATAATTTCCGGCAGCAGTGAAGGTATCCGCGCCTTCGGTCAGGGTATCTTTAATCTGAGTATTGAGGAAAATACGATAACATGCAATACCGGCATCCGCCTGGAAGGGCAGTTTAGCAGCACTGATATTAGTCAGCCGCTAATTACGGGAAATATTCTTCCCGCTGGCAGTTTTTCCAATGGCATCACGCTCACCCGCGTGGATGGCGCGCACGTAATTGGTAATCAAGTGGAAACACGTAGCCGCTCGCTTCGCTTTACCCAGTGCAGCGGCAGTTCCCGGCGCACCCTGGTTAGCAATAATTTCCTGAGTGTAAATACCTTGCTGGCCGCCGCTCTGGACATTACTAATCTGAGCAGTGCGATTGATGTTTTCAACAATAGTCTCAGCGCTTTCGGGATTCGTAATCTTACCAGCTACGGCCTGCAAGTAACAGCCAATTGCAGCGATATACAATTGTTCAACAACAGCATCACCAATTTCGGGCAGTCGGCGGCAATCAAGATCGAAGATCCTGCTTCGATCACTGCCTCGGATTTTAACAATATTTATTCCGACTGGGTAGCGATCGCACTCTGGAACGGCACACAAAGTGACCTCGCCAGTCTACAGGCTGCCTCCGGATTCGATGGCAACTCCATCAGCGTTTTCCCCAACTATACATCAGACACTGATTTTCATACTGTTTCCCCCTATCTCGATGGCGCCGGAACTCCGCTCGCTGCCGTTACCACAGACTTCGATGGCGAAGCCCGCGATGGCAGCACCCCGGATATTGGCGCGGATGAATTCACCTCTGCCCCGGCCGCGACGCCGCTTTCCGGTGCTTTGACTATCGGCAGCGGGGGAAATTATGAAACGATCGGCGCAGCGATTGACGATGTGGCATTACGGGGCATTAATGGCCCGCTCACTTTGAATTTGCTCCCGGGCATTTATAACGAGGCGGTGGAAATCCCTTCCATCACCGGAACCGATTCGCTCAACCGCGTTACCATCCGTTCGCAGAGCGGCGATACCGCCGATGTGCGCATCACCCTCTTCAGCAACGCAGATCGCAATGCCACTATTCTTCTAAACAGCGCCGATTTCATAACCCTGGAGCATCTTACTTTGGCCAATACCAGTCCGGCGAATACCGTCGGTGCCGTGGTCAAATTTCTCGATCAGGCACGGGCAGTTATTATACAAAACTGCAACCTGATCAATCCCGACAA
Organism: Calditrichia bacterium; assembly: GCA_028284905.1. Taxonomy (GTDB): domain Bacteria; phylum Calditrichota; class Calditrichia; order RBG-13-44-9; family J075; genus JACKAP01. The sequence goes on along the minus strand of JANQQU010000030.1, from coordinate 206,839 downwards.
TGCCTACACCATCTGGAGTGACGAGCAGCATCCCGATGAGGTCATTATTCGTGATAACGATATTTTCGCCAATACCGCCGGGGTGCAAATGGTTGGTTTGGTCTTTGGTCCATACATCCGCACACCATTGGTGAGTGGCAACACCATTTTCAGTATCAACGAAGGGATTCATTTCCAGAATACCGACGGTTTTCATGCGATTGGCAATAAAATTGATACCCGTTCTTCTGGATTCAATCTGCGCTTCAACTCCGGCAATGCCCGGCGCAACCGCATCGCCAATAATTTTATCCGGGTGAACTGGGTGATCAACCGGGGGATTTGGGTAGCACAAAACACTGTCGATCTGGACATCCTGAATAACAGTATCCATTGCACCGACCAATCCAACACCGATAATAGTGCATTGCGCATCGACGATGTCAACAATAGCGGCATTCGCGTGCTGAATAACAGCCTGGTGAACAGCGGGAGGGCGCGTGCCTATCACGTTAATGCCCCGAACGCGGTGATCGAATCTGACTTCAACAACATCTGGGCGGCCGGGCCGCAGGTGGCGGTCTGGAATGGCGCTCAGGGCGAGCTCAGCGATTTACAGGCAGCGAGCGGGATGGACCTCAATTCCATCTCGGTATTTCCCAACTACCTGAGTGAAACTGATCTGCACACCGCTTCCCCCTATCTCAATGGCGCCGGTACGCCCCTTACCGAGATAACCACTGACATCGATGGGGAAGCGCGCGATGGCAGCACTCCGGACATCGGCGCGGATGAATACATTGCCGATCCCACGGCCACTCCGTTGGCAGGCACTTTCACTATCGGCAGCGGCGGCGATTATGACAGCTTTCAAAACGCGATCGATGATCTGGAACTACGTGGCGTTAGCGGGGCAACCATTTTTGAAGTACTCGACGGCACTTACAACGAGCAGTTGGTGATTCATGATATTCCCGGTGCAGATGCAGCGAATACTATTACCTTCCGCTCGCAAAGCGGTGATTCCACAACAGTAATTCTCAATTCCAATCTCAACGATATTACCAGAAATTACGTTGTCCGTTTCAACAGTGCTGATTATCTCCGCCTGGAGCAACTCACCCTACAAGCGAACGGCATCAACCATAATCGTCTCATCGACTTTCTCGGCAAGGCGGAAAATGTGGAAATTCGTCGCTGCCGCCTGATTAACCGCACATCGGATATGATTTACAGCGACGCTCATTTTCCCGATCGCTTGCGTATCGTTGAAAACAGCTTTTCCAGCAGCCAAACTTTTGGTGGAGACGCCATTCGAATTACCGGCTTTACCTTCGGCCCTTTTGTCGCATCAATCGATATTATTGGTAACCAATTTCTTGATCCTTCTCTTTCCGATGGTATTCTGCTTAGCCGCGTCAACGGTGCACATGTTATCGGCAACCATTTTGATATCCGCAGCATCGCGGTGCGGCTGGACGCCAGTCCCGGTTCTGTGCGCCGTCATTTGATCGCCAATAATTTCATCCACAATACCGGAAATACCGCAAAGGGTATCGAGATTACGAATGGCACCACTAACTGCGATATCTTTTACAACAGCGTAAACGCAACCACCGGCTTTCTCAATCCTTTGCGAATTACCAGTAGTTCCGGCGGCGACATTCGCGTGATAAACAATATCTTCAAAACCGAGAACAGCACCGCCTACCTGGTGGAAAATACCGCGGCGGTGACAATGTCTGACCACAACAACCTCTTTAGCGGCAATGGCGCCTTAGCCGGCTGGGGCGGCAGCTTTCAATCGACCATTGCCGGGCTGCAAAGCGTCAGTGGAATGGATCTCAATTCTGTGTCCATCGATCCGCCCTTTATCTCCAGCACCGACCTTCACTTGCAGGGAGGGGAGATGGACAGCCTCGCCATGCCATTGGCAGAGGTCAGCAGCGATTTCGACGGCGATCCCCGCGATGCATTCTTCCCCGATATCGGCGCGGATGAACTCAACCCGCTAACAGTGGTAAACGCCATTCCCGATCTGACATTCCCGGAAGACAGCGGCCCGGTCCTCGCTAGTGCCGATCTCAACCTGGTCTTCAGCAATTCCGGAGGCACGTCTTTCAGCTTTGATGTATCCAGTGACAATCCGGAGATCATCCCCATTCTCGACGGCAGTACGCTTTCGGTAGATGCAACAGCAGATTTCTTTGGCAACGGCACCATCGAGGTTGAAGCAATGAACGGGCAGGGGCAAATTGCGCGTGATGAATTTATCGTCACCGTTACCCCGGTGAACGATCCACCGCTGCCGCCCAGTCTACTGCTGTTACCGGATGATGGCGACACATTAACGGTACTGAATCAACCGACCGCATTCTGCTGGAGCAACGGTTTTGACCCCGATGGCGATCCGTTGACCTACCGGCTGCGTGTTTTCGCTGATAATACTGATATCGATATTCCCGGCATTTCCGAAAATTGCTTCAGCGTTCCCGCCAACTCGTTTTCCACCGGGCAACAGCTTTTCTGGGCCATACTCGCCGATGACGGCAGCGAGCAGGTCAGCAGCGACACTGCCACCTTTTTTACCCCGCCATTTTTGTTTAGCGATACCGGCATTCCTTTAACCGGCATCCAGGGGACAAACGATTTAATCGACATCGACAATGATGGTGACCTCGACCTTTTCAGCGTCGGCCTCGATGAATCAGCCAACTTTATCATGGAAATTTATCGTAATGACGGCAACGATACTTTTACCCCCTTACCAACAGATCTCCCCTCGCTGATCCGCGCCGACGCCGCCTGGGCGGATATCGACGGCGACAACGATCTTGATCTCCTCTTTAGCGGTCACTTCGGCGTTTCCCCCACGCTAACGCCCTTCACCCGACTCTACCGCAACGATGGACCGGGAGGGCCGGGCTGGATCTTTACGGAGTTGACAGCCGAGCTTGACGATGTCTTTTTCAGCCATGCCGATTGGGGCGATTTTGACAACGACGGCGATCCCGATCTGATCCTCAATGGGGACAGTCGGGAAAGTTTCAGCGGCGATTCCGATCATATCACCCGTATCTACCGCAATGACGGCCCGGACGGCAGCGACGGCTGGCGTTTTTATTCCAACATCAATAATGTGCCGCTGCAATTCCGCTTCAACAATTACAAGGCGGAGATGCTCGAATGGATCGACTTTGACGGCGATGGCGATCTTGATCTTTTTACCGCCGGTCAGGTCATCAATCCGCAGCTGCCCCATTCCAGCTTTTCCGGGCTGTTTCGCAATGATGGCGTTTTTGGCGTAAATTTTCTGCGTCTGACTTATGTTCCGACAGTTTTTCCTATTTTTCAGCTCGATCTGGCTTTCTTCTCCGGCGCCTGGGCGGATGCCGATAATGACGGCGATCCCGACCTTTATCTGCAGTATGCAGACTTTGCCGGTAATTTTGATTTCATATCCGACCTCTATCTCAATGATGGTCCGGATGGCAACGACGGCTGGGTGTTCACCCCGCAACAATATGATTTGCTCGGCCTTGCTTTTCCCTTAAGCGGCGACGTTTCCTGGGGCGATACGGATCATGACGGATACCTGGATTTAGTACTCAGCGGCACTAGTGACACGACCCGTTTCTTTCGCAATGAGTTCGGCAGCGGGGGCGGCTTTTCCAGTTTTGGTATTCCCTTGCCCGGCACCGGCGGAGGCAGCAGCAGCAACTTCGCTGATTTTGATAATGATGGTGATCTCGATTTATTGCTTTCCGGCGGACAAGGGCAGGGAGAGCCCTATATTACCAAATTCCTCCGCAATCATATCGATCCAGCGAATAATCTTCCCCAGCCGCCGCTGCAGCTGACATCTACCGTGAACGACACTTTTCCCCTGCTTCAATGGAGCGATGGTAGCGACATGGAAACGCCGACCGACGGCCTCACCTATAACCTGCGGGTTGGCAGCAGCCCCGGTACGAACGATGTTTATTCCGGAGAGGCATTGTTCGATGGCACTCCTCTGAACAGCGGCGCCGGGCGATTGGGGAATAACCAAAGTCAGCGCCTGGAAAACCTTCGTCCCGGAGAAACATTCTACTGGAGCGTGCAAACCATTGATAACCAGTTTGGTGCTTCCGCTTTTTCCGTAGAGGATACCTTTAGCACGCCCCAGCTTCCCTTTTTCGATAGCGAGGCAGGACTACCGGGCAACGGCGGAGAAAGCGATCTGGTAGACGTCGATGCCGACGGCGATCTTGATATTTTCCTCACAGGACTGGATGATGATGTTCAGGCGCAAACGCGTTTGTTTATCAACGTGAACAGTGACTTTCAGGAAATTGCCACCACTTTACCGGCGCGCTTCCGCAGCACTGCTGCCTGGACGGACATCGATGGCGACGGTGATCCCGATCTTCTCCTCGTTGGCGATGCCGGAAGTTTAGATGGCGATACCCGCCTTTACCGAAACGACGGACCCGGCGGACCCGGTTGGCAGTTCACGGAACTTTCCGTTTCTTTACCGAACGTCTATTTCCCCAAAGCGGATTGGAACGACATCGATCAGGATGGCGATCCTGACCTGGCGCTTGCCGGCACAGTCATGAACAGCCCGACGATATTTTTCTTCGGCGTCTTTCGCAATGATGGCCCGGACGGCAATGGAGGCTGGCGCTTCAGTGAGCTGACCGAGGGCACCTTTCCGGGAGCGAATATAAATGATATGGCCTGGATCGATTTTACCGGCGATGGCGAGAAAGAGTTATTCGCCATTGGATTTCAGGGCATCGGCGATACAACTTATATGGAAATTTGGCAGTATGATCTCGCCCCGGTCGGCAGCGGTATTACTTTTTCCAAATTAGCGAACAACCTCCCTTTTTCCGGCATTGACGGTGGCTTTTTTACCATTGCCGGCGGTGATATTGATGTTGACGGTGATGAAGATCTGGCCGTTGCCTGGTTTCAATCGGGTGGCGATTTTGTCTTCTTCACAGACATTTTTCGCAATGATGGTCCGGACGGCAACGGAGGCTGGTTGTTCACGGATTTGCAGACTGGCTTGTCCAGCCCCAGCGATGGCGGTAGTGGGAAAGCCCGCTGGGCCGATGGCGATGGTGATGGCGATCTCGACCTGGTCGTCTCCGGAAACGGCTTCGTTCAATTTTACCGAAATGAGTTCCCGGCAAGCAGTTTTACCCGGGTATATTCCCGCTTTCCCCAGTCTGTTGGCGGTGCTCTCGCCTGGGGCGACAGTGATAATGACAACGACCTTGATTTATTAGTGAATGGTAACGTCGGTGGTGGCGATCCGATTACCCAGCTACTGGAAAACCTTCTTGCCGAACCGAATCAGCCTCCGGCTGCACCGAATAATCTCAATGCCAATGTTAGCAGCGGAACAGTGAGTTTCCACTGGTCACCGGGTAGTGATGCCAAAACCCCGGAAAATGGCTTGAGTTATAACCTGCGAGTTGGCTCCACAACTGGTGCTGCGGATATCATTTCCCCACTTTCCATGGACAATGGTCAACGGTTGATTGCCCAACCAGGAAACAATGGCCCGGATACCACCGCTTTACTAAAGCGTAATCTTCTTCCCGGCACCTATCACTGGAGCGTGCAAACCGTCGATAATGGCTATGCCGGATCAAGCTTTTCCCCGGAAGAAACGTTTCAAATTATTCAAACAAAAATCGCCCGTATCCGCACCCGTATTCGCAAATCGATTCTTCCCCGTACCATTCTCCGCGATAGCCTGCTTGTCAGCCTTTTTAACTTTCCCAAGACAAGCAGCAGCCCTTACATTATTCGGAATGTAACTGTCGGCATCGATACCATCCTGCACAGCAATGTCGATGATCTCGTTTTAACACTCGTGCATAACGACATTCGGGATACTCTGATATACGAAGTTGGTTCGACCGGGCAGGATTTTCTTCACACCGTGCTGGACGATTCCGCCGAGATATCCATTAACAGCGGCACACCGCCCTACAGCGGTATTTTCCGCCCCTACCGCCCGCTCTCGCAGTTCGCCGGCATTGATCCGGAAGGCGAGTGGATCCTGGAAATTTTCGACAAGGAAACTGGCAACAGCGGGCGTCTCGATGCCTGGTCGCTCAATATCACCTTCGCATTACCGGTCGGTATCGGGGAAGAAGATGGCATCCCCAAACAGTTCGCTTTACAGCAAAACTACCCCAATCCGTTCAATCCGGAAACAACCATCCAGTTTGCCCTGCCGGAAGCGGCAAATGTGCAGCTGGAGATTTTCAACGTGCTTGGTCAGCGTGTCGCCAGGTTGATAGACGAGCGTTATACACCCGGTTTTTATTCAGTCAAATTTGACGGACGGGATCTTGCTTCCGGTATGTATTTTTATCGCTTAAAGGCGAATGCGTTTGTGCAATCGCGGAAGATGCTGCTGATTAGATAAGTGGCATTATTAATATAAAACTTATTTTGCATTGTCATCGCGAGGCGCTCTTTGCCGAAGCGATCTCAATGGTGCATGCAACCAAAAGATCGCTTCGGCAAAGTGCGCCTCGCGATGACAGAAGAATCGTTTTTTCCTGCTACTCCCCTTCCCCCCATACTTGTGGGGCATCCCGCGCACATCCTTTTCAGAATTTTCGCTCTATTCTGAATTAGCAATCACTGAAAAGGAGTGCGCCATGTGTTTCAAAAATAAACTTCAGCATATAGCTCTCGCTTTTATCTTCGCCGGCAGCATTTTTATCTCCGCTTTCGCCCAGGAGCAGCAATCAGCTTATTCCGCCGCTGATGCGCCAATTTCCAAGGACAGCCTTGCAGCAACCATTAACGGAGAATCATCTCAAGAATTCACTCCCTTGTCCTATCGCCATCAGCCATCAGCCTTTTCCCCACAAAAATCTTCCCGGGGAAAACTTTTCCTGGTCTCCAGCCTAACCGCCCTGGGCATGGCCGGCACCTACGCCGCCCACATCGAGCCCTGGTGGTCCGGGGAAAAACAGGGCTTTCGCTTCAAGTTTGACTGGGTCAATAATTACTGGCTGGAAATTGACAAGCTCGGGCATTTCTATGCCAATATTCAACTGACTCGCGCAACGGCATCGATGTTTCGTTTCGCCGGTATCTCTCGTCGCAAATCGTTGTGGATTGGCGCCGCCAACAGCACTTTGCTTTATACTGCTTTCGAATTAACCGACGCTGGCTTTGCCGACTGGGGATTTAGCGTGCCGGATTATGTCGCGAATATTCTCGGTGCCAGTTATCCGATTTTGCAGGATTATTATCCCGTTTTGCAGCATTTTCAATTCAAGATCAGCTATTATCCCTCCCGCTATTACCAGAATGACAGCTATGCCGATGCGCCCGGCTTTATTCGCTACTATCCCTATCAATACCCGGCCGGTGATTATGACGGTATGCGATTCTGGCTCAGCGCCGATGTAGATCCGTTCCTGCCAACAGTTTTGCAGCCGTACTGGCCGGACTGGCTAAACATCGCCGTCGGCTATGGTGCCAGCAATCTCCCTCAGGCTAATCGTGAACTGAAATACCGGGACTGGTATCTCTCCCTGGACTACAATCTGGAAAAGCTGCCCGGCAACAGCGCCTTTCTCCGCTCCCTGAAATCGCTCCTGAATGCTATTCATTTCCCCGCCCCGGCGATTCGGGTGAACCGGCATGGCAGTGTGGCTTATTTGCTGCGTTTCTGAAGTCGTTGTTCGTTGTTCGTTGTTCGAGCAGGACAACTCTTAACTCTCAACACTGAACTTTGAACTTTAAACTCATTTAACCGGAGGTTTTATCATGAAATCATATCTGCGCAATATCGCAAAAGATCTCACTCGTCTCATCTCGCTGCAAAATATTTTCGTGGTTTTAATCGTGCTTTTTACCGCCTGCGGTAGCCTGGATTTTCCCTTAATCGGCCCCAGTGATGACGGGGAAGATGACGGTAATGAAAATTCAACATCAATTGAAGGCACCTGGGATTGGCTGGAGACCGCCCAGGGAATGGGCACCACCATCGGAGAACCAACCTCGGTGCAATCTCCCAGCGAACTGGATCAACGCCGGGTGCAATACAACAGCGACGGCACCTACATCTGGCAGCAATTTAATGCCGATGGCGACGTGCTGCTTACCGATGCCGGTACCTGGAGGGTGGCCAACGGTGAAATGATCTACAACGAAGCCACCGTGCGGGCAGTGTATCAATACCAGATTGCGAATAATCAGCTCACCCTCACCCGCCTCTCGGTCGACGGCACGGAAGGCTACTGGATCCGTGAACGCTGGCAGCGCAACTAAATCACCGTACCACTGAACTAAAGGTAAATTATCGCAATTATTTATCAGTCTTCGGAGGTGGTATTATGAGACAAGAAAATATTTATTCTCACTATAGATTTTTCCGCATTATCCTCAGCGCACTTTGCTTAATTTTTCTGCTCGGTCATTGCCTTTACGGGCAATGGCCTCCCACCCCGCCGCGCGATCAGGACTGGAGCGGCATTCAGGCCGGTGCACAGGGGCCAATTCCTTTTGGCGCTTCCGTCAGTGCTGTCGCACCGAGTGGTGAGGTTTACATCGCGGCGAAAGTGGGCAGTTCGGACATTATCGTCGCCCATTGGGATGGCAGTAGCTGGGTTGTGCTTGGCGAACGCCTGAGCGGATTTATCCCGTTTGTTCATGCCATGGCCGTGGATATCGACGGTAATGTGTACGTCGGCGGCACTTTCGAAGAAGCCTACAACGGCGCCGGGCAAGCGCCGCTCGCGACCACTAACATCGCCCGCTGGGATGCTACCGCCGGGCAGTGGGGACCGGTTGGGCAGGGCACCAACGATGATGTCCACTCCATCGCAATTGACGGTAACCGCGTGTACATCGCCGGCCCTCTCTTTGGGATCAATCCCGATGGCATTCAGGCCAGCATTAACGGCATTGGCTACTGGGATACAGTTGCAGCGGAATGGCAGTCACTCGGCCAGGGCACCGGCATCACCGAGCAACCGTTTCGAGTGGCGGTCGGCATCAACGGCCGGGTTTACATTTATGGCTATTTTACCAATGTTATTCAGACTGATGGTACTCCCCTCACCGTCAATGGCATCTCCTGCTGGGATGGCAATAGTTGGAGTGCACTTGGCCAGGGCCTCAGTTCTCTCAGCCTGGCACTAACCGATCTCGCCGTCGATGCCGGCGGTAATGTCTTTATTTCCGGAGATGCCGGACTGGCCGCTCAAAAAAGCGATGGCAGCTTTGCTAACGATTTCGTGCTCTACTGGGATGGCAGCGACTGGCAGGACAGTCAACATCCGACCGCAACATTTGCCGTCCTCGGTCTTGCGGCGGATGGCAGTGGTAACGTCTATGGTCATTACACCGATAACACCAGTTTTTATAATCGGGTCAGCGCCTGGGACGGGCAAAGCTGGTCAGCGATCGGCGAGCCGGGCGGAGAGGGCGTCGTTTACACTATTGCCGGTAATCGCAACTTTCCCCAGCACCGCCTCTATTGCGGCGGGTTTTACCAGGGTATGAAAACGCTTCCCGGCAATGCGGAAGTTTCCGGCAGTAATAACATGCTCTGGCGCGGTCCCGCGAATGGTTGGCAGGGAATGACTGGCAACGCCGGTCCGGATGGCAATATCCTTACCATCGATGCGGAATATACTGGACCGATGATGGTTGGTGGGAATTTCAACGCTATTGCCGGCGTCCCTGCAAACAACCTCGCGCTCTTCGATGGGGACAACTGGTATCCGATTGGGGGCGGCACCAATGGCTTTGTCCATGCCATTGACATGACCGCAGACGGCTACCATGCCATCGCCGGCTCTTTTTCGGAAGTGCAGGAAACAAATGGCAACACAACCACCGTTAACAACATAGCCATTGCCCGGGTGAACAACAATCAACTATTCGAGTGGCTCCCCCTCGGCGGCGGGGTGAATGGGCCGGTTTATGCCGTGTTGAATACGACTGTCGCACTTTCCTTTGGCTTTACCGGGGAAGTTGTTGTCGGCGGCAATTTTAGTGAAGCGACCAATCCGGATGGCAGTGTTGTGCCGGTGAATTCCGTGGCGATCTGGAGCTGGATCACCAATAGCTGGAAAAGCGATGTTGGCGGCGTCAGCGGCGGGGCCGGCGAAGTGCGCACCCTGGCCTGGAAGCCCTATCCTTACCAGATCGCCTTTTATGCTGGCGGCAGCTTTACTCACGCTGTCAATGGTGATGGCTCGCTGGTGGCCAGTCCGAATATCGCCCTCGGCTACGTCAGCCCAATTATTCCCTGGGAAGCAGCTGGACAGGGCACCGATGGCCCGGTGTATACCATCAAGGGTTATAACGATATCAAAATTGGTGTGCCCGGGGAAACCCGCATCTGGGTCGGTGGCGATTTTAACACGGTGATCAATGGCGATGGGAATAACGTCAGCAGCCCGAATATCGCTCTATTTTACGGTGACGAGTTTCAGGACTGGCAGGCCTTGGGCAATGGCGTCAACGGCCCGGTCTATTCGCTAACACCGCTCACCACCACGCATTATGCCGGTATCTTCCTCGGCGGCGATTTTAGCGAAGGCATTCAAGCCGATGGCAGCGTTGTACCAATGAGCAATGTCGGGGTTTATTCACTGGCGCCGGATATTCCCGGCACCGATCATGGCTGGAATGCCCGCGTCAATCTCGGGCTGAACGGTCCCTGCCGCAGTTTGGTTTCCGGGCGACATTGCTGGGGCGTTGGCGAGTTGGTCTATGCCGGTGGCGATTTTTCTCTTGCCGGCACCGCACCAGCGCGCGGATTGGCGAAATGGCAGTATACCTGGCAGCCCTATTATTATGTATATAATCTCTCTCCCTATAAACCGAATGGGGCGGATTTTGTCAGCTACTTCGTCAGTGGCAGTAATTACTTTGGCTGCTCCAGTCTGAATGAGTCAAACAGTTACATTCTCGCGGATAGCCTCAGCTTTCTCTCATCCGCTGTTATCGACAGACTCCCCCAATTCCAGGAAACCGAACTCAATATTTACGATGTCAATAATCCGTTTACCCCAATCGCGACCCTGGACAGTATTTCCTTCGACCAGGCACAAGCGGGCGGCCTTATCATCGCCGGTGTTGGCGATACCGCCAGCTACGCCCCTAATCCCGAGGGACGCTCCACTGCTCTACGGCTCATCAACAGCGGCTTCAGCCTTGTTGATGGACAGCTCGGTACCACCACAGTCGTTTTCGTTAATGCCGTTACTGATGCCCCCTCCGTTAATATCAGTCAGCAAGGCGAGACAATGATTGCCGACAGTCTCGGCTTCGGTGATACCTCCGAACAGATCGCCCTCGCCCCTTCTCTCTATACTTTCGATATTACTCGCAGTGATGATGGCAGCTTGCTGGGCACTTACGTAATCGATTTGCAAAATACCGCCAACGAAACCGCCTTTCTGGTGCTCTCCGGGTTTCTCGATCCAAGCGCGAATCAGGATGGCCCGGCGATGGCTTTCGATACTTTTACACTGGATATTCCCCATGTCGTCGGCATTGAGGAAACCGATGATCATTCCCACACCATCGAGGGATTTCAGCTGGCGCAGAATTATCCTAATCCGTTTAATCCCACGACGAATATCGGATTTCGGATGTCCGAAGTCGCATTTGTTGAATTGGCGATATACGATATTAGCGGTCGACTGGTAAAGACGCTGATAAGGGGCAATCGTGGAACTGGTAGCTATACTGTGAAGTGGGATGGTATCAATCAATCCGGGCGGCATGTTTCCAGCGGTGTCTATTTCTATCGCTTGCAGGCTGGTAAGTTTACTCAAACCCGAAAGATGATTCTTTTACGATAAGAATAAAAATATTGGGCTGAGCTCGTTAAGTAATTTTAATTCGTTGTCCTTGCTACGATTGTCGGGGTAAGGGCAACGAGAACTTTATACCCGCAACCCAATTTTCCCCTGCCTAGTTTTCACTTGTAAAACCCCTTTCAGAACATTATTTTTCTGAGACTTTGCACTTATTAAATACCCTGAAAAGTATGCTTACAGTGTTTCGATGGGAATTACTACATCGGTACCTCCTGATGAAATTTGACTATCATAAACAAATCATATTCTCGTTAATTTCAGGAAGGAGAAAATAGTTTGATCGAACAATTGCTGTTAATCGCCGGCGCGGCAATTCTCGCCTTACTAGGCACCATTCATCTCGTCTACACTTTCTTCACGAACAAATTCGATACTCACGATCCAGCGGTAGGCGAGGCGATGAAAACCACCAGCCCGATACTAACGAAGGAAACCACAGTCTGGAAAGCCTGGGTGGGCTTTAACGCCAGCCATAGTCTGGGAGCAATGTTGATCGGCGCATTCTATATTCCTCTGGCCATTTCCCATATGGAAATAATTCGTGCATCCTGGTGGTTTTCTCTGCTTCCGATGATTATCGGGCTATCCTATCTCATTCTCGCCCAAAAATACTGGTTTAGTGCGCCATTCAGGGGCATTCTGTTCGCTACGATCTCTTTTATCGCTGCCGCATTATTCATAAATTTTTGAATAACAACAGTAGTTCACGCTGATGGGCAAATTCCCATTGCCTTTTTCACCTCTGCTCGATAACTTGTCCCAATGAAAAGCATCGTGACCACCATTCGGAGCGACCTTTTCCCAACGCACCTGCTGCTGGCTGCATTGATTTATCTTTTCCTATCCCCCGTCCCCGCTTATTCTCAGGAAAATTTCGCCACAAATTGGGCCGAGAACGGCATTCCCCATATTCAAAATTTTCGCCCCCGCGATTACCGCGCCGGCACCGTCAATCAATCAATTACCCAGGATTCCCTCGGGTTAATTTATGTCGCAAATGGTGCCGGTGTGCTCGTTTATGATGGTGTAGAGTGGCGATTGATCAAGCTTCCGGAAAATATGCCCGCGCGGTCGCTCTGCAATGCAAACGGCACCATTTATGTTGGGGGCAGTAACGATCTCGGCTATCTCTCCCACGATGAAAAAGGTGCGCTGCAGTTTGTATCTTTGAAGGATTTTGTCCCGGATTCTTTGCGCGATTTCAAAAGCGTCGGTGAGTGTATTCCTATCGGGAATGATGTTTTTTTTCGTGCCTATTATGCGCTCTTTCGCTGGAATGGAAAGACGCTGCAAGCCTGGAAACCAAAAACCCTCTTCCATACTGCAATGTCTTCCGGGACGCACTTTTTTGTCCGCGAATGGAAAATTGGTCTCAAACAACTTGTTGGGGATTCGCTAAAACTTCCCCGGGTCGGCGATTTTTTCATCCAGAAAGGAATTGCCGGTATCTTTCCTGCCGGAGCCGGTAAATTCCGCATACTGACCCGTTTCGACGGATGGTTCGAGATAGATGCGAACAACGTTCGCCCGCTCAGCAGTCCAGCCGATGAATTTCTGAAAAGCAGCCTGGTCTTCCGGGCATTACAACTCCCTGGCGACCGTTATGCGCTTGCCACCCATCGCCGGGGACTGGCAATTATCGACAGTAGCAGCACACTGTTGCAAATTATCGATCGCCAGTCCGGACTGCGGGATAACACTATCAATTATATATACCGGGATGCACAGGACGGCCTTTGGCTCGCATTGGCCGATGGCCTTGCCCGGGTTGAAACGCCTTCGCCCTATTCAATCTTTGCCGCATCTAATGGCCTGGAAGGCAATGTAAACGCAGTATTTCGTTACCGGGGCGACCTCTTTGCCGCAACCCGCATGGGTGCATTTGCTTTAAATCCGGGCATCGAAAAGCCAGCACAGTTCGAAACCCTCCCGGGCATCGGCAGCACCGCCCACACACTTTCAAATTCGAGTGAACACCTCTTAGCCGGCGGCCATCGTGGCGTTTATGAGATTGCTGCTGGTGAGGCGAAGCTATTGCCGGGCACTCCAGGCGTCACTAAAATTCTCGCATCACAACAGCGCCCGGATTGGCTCTACAAAGGCACTTACCGAACATTATCCATTATTGAAAATCTGCCCGGTCGTCCTCTACAAATATATTCACTGAAGAAGTTTTCTGATTATGTTGTAAGTATCGCTGAAGATACGCACGGCAATCTTTGGGTCGGGGGACGGAAAGCGCTGCATCGCCTCAAATTGCCGAATGTTCCCCTGACTGCCGCAGTTTCGGACACACTTTCCGTTACCAGCTTCGACAGCCTCGATGGACGACCACTGACCTCAATCCACCTAGCCAATGTTGCCGGAGAAATGCGCTTTGCCACTCGCCATGGCCTTTATCGTTACCGGCCAAATGACGACCGGATTGTTCCGGACAGCAGTTGGGGAGATATCTATGCGGATAGCACAACCCGCATCTATCGTATTGCCGAAGGGCAATCCGGCACGATCTGGATTAGCGGGAGGATCGAGCGGCAACGGTTTTGTCGGCGGATTAGTACCGCTGGAGCATCCCCCCAAGTACTCGCTTCGCTCTCCCCGGTTCGCCTGCAGGAAATCGGCGGGCTGCTCGATATTTATCCGGATGATGATGGCACACTCTGGCTAAGTGGTACCGAAGGACTCCTCCGTTTCCAGCCGGAAGCAGGCACCTCTCTGGCAGCGCCGCTAAAAACGCTCATCCGGCGGGTAGAAAGCGCGGATACGCTCATCTTCGCCGGCGGCAGTGGTGCTGTTCCCCCCGATGCCGCTGCAGCATTACCATTTTCCGCCAACGCATTGCGCTTTCAATTCGCGGCTACGGATTACCAGGCAACGGAAGCATTGCGCTATCGCTATCAACTGGCAGGATTTGATCGTGGCTGGTCGGACTGGCGGGTGGAATCGCACCGGGATTATACCAGTTTGCCGCCAGGCGATTTTCAATTTCGCGTGCAGGCGAAAAGCGGTGATGGTGAATTGGGGCAGGAGGCAGTTTTTGCCTTCACAATTCTCCCCCCCTGGTATCGCACCACCTGGGCCTATTTACTGTATTTTCTCCTGGCGATCGGGCTAATCAGCGCAATTGTACAGTGGCGGGTGCGTCAGCTACGGGGAAAAAATCGCCGCCTGGAATCCCTGGTAGCAGAGCGCACCCAGACTATTCGGGAGCAGGCCGAGAAGCTGGAAGAAATGGATCGGGTTAAATCCCGTTTCTTCGCCAACATTAGTCACGAATTCCGCACGCCGCTCACGATGATAATCGGACCGTTGGAAGACTGGCTGGAAAGCGCTAAGGACGCCTCCCGGAAGACCGATTTGGAAAGGATACAGCGCAATGCCCGAAGGCTGCTGCATCTGATCAATCAATTGCTGGATCTCTCCCGCCTGGAAGCTGGCAAGCTTAAATTGAAAGTATCCCCGGGCGATCTCCCTGCGTTTATGAAAGGGATCGTAATGTCCTTCGCCTCTCTAGCCGAGCAAAAGCAGATTGCATTGAAACTCGAAGAAAACCTATCAAATACAGATATTCCCGAATATTATTTCGACTCAGAAAAACTGGAAACGATCATCGTTAACTTGCTTTCCAATGCTTTTAAATTTACCCCCAAAAACGGCAAGATTAATGTTGAATGCAGAACTTCGAATGCGGAATTCCGAATTCCGAATTCCGAATTCGAAGTTTCAAATTCCCAAACTTTACCCTGGCTTAAAATCACCGTCAACGATACTGGCCGTGGCATCCCCCCTGAGGATCTTCCCTTCATCTTCGACCGCTTCTATCAAACCCGTGATGAACGAGGCGCTACCCGGGAAGGTCCCGGCTCCGGGATTGGTCTTGCTTTAACCAAAGAGTTAGTCGAATTACATCATGGTAAAATTTCTGTGGAAAGCGTTGTGGGAAAAGGCAGTCGCTTTATTCTCCACATTCCTGTTTCCGGGTCGGCCTATCTTCCGGAAGAGATTGCGGAGACGCCTGGCGAAAAGCAGCCACTTTCAACACCGCTTATTGCAATGCAAACCAATGATATTGTTACACCCGTAGCGGATACGGAGAAAAAAGATTTACCAATCATTCTCCTTGTCGAAGATCATGGAGATGTCCGCCGGTATATTCGTGAACATTTGCAGGAGCAGTTCCGGGTCGTTGAATCAGCGGACGGGAAAAGCGGCTTTCAACAGGCGCTGACCGACATGCCGGACCTGATTATCAGCGATGTGATGATGCCCGGGATGGACGGCTACCAGCTTTGTGCGAAACTGAAGCAGGACGTCCACACTAGCCATATTCCGGTAATACTGTTAACGGCGAAAGCCGGTGAAGAGAGCAAGCTCAGCGGCCTGGAAAGCGGTGCGGATGATTATCTTACCAAACCCTTCAATTCCCGGGAACTGAAAGCCCGGGTAAAGAACCTCATCGAGCAGCGCCGCAAGCTGCGCGAGATTTATCGCCAGGAAGGATTGCTTCAACCGTCCCCGGTGGAAATGCCCTCCACCGAGCAAGCATTCATCGAAGGTTTGATGAAAACGGTTGAAGCAGAAATCGAATCCGAGACTTTCGGTCCGGAAGCGCTCAGTGCAGCGCTCAATATGAGTCAGCGCCACTTGCAGCGAAAAATCCGTGCCCTCACCGGTCAGCGCCCGGCAGATTTTATCCGTACCATTCGCCTTCGCCGTGCCAAGCAATTGCTAGAACAACACGCCGGGAATGTATCCGAAGTTGCTTACCAGGCAGGCTTCAACAACCTCTCCTACTTCGCTCGTTGTTTTAAAAAGGAATTTGGGCAGACGCCATCGGCTTTTTTGAAGTCAAAACTTTAAAATTTCAGGTGAAATTTTCAGATTAATTTTCTTTTGAAAACAGATATGAAATATCAGAATCTAATTTTTTACAAATCTCTTTTGCAAGAAATAAGTCAGACTGAATAGTCAAGCTAACGTTCGCGGATTTCTCTCATAACATCAACAATTTCTTCAGACGATATGTCAAGATTGATTCCTTCGACGTTTAACGGTGACTCATCAACAATCAACGGTCGTATTACAAAATAGCTGCCATCTTTCCGCTTAATAAGGATTTCACCTTCTTGCTTTGCTTTTTCCAGAACAGTTGCCAGGTTCTGTCGAGCTTCTGAATAAGTGTATGTTGTCATAACGTTACCTCTTTTAATTTAATTCCAATATTTTCGGCTTTTTCCAATAAACTTTTATCTAATGAAAGTAATGGTGCATTAAATCTTTTTGCACAGCTAAGAAAGTATGCATCATAAGCATAGATATTCAATTGCTTTGCCAATTCCAGGGTAGTCTCCAACTTCACTTCAACGAATTGAATCGGAATTTTTTTATATTCCGCAATCGCCGCCTGTGCTGTTTCCAATGTTATTCGTTTCCGCTTAAACATAGCTGAAAAGGCATTTCCAATCTCCCAATGCAGCGAAGCAGGCGCAATCAATTCAGCTCCTTTAGTCGCTTCAATTAATTGTAATTTATGCGGTTCATTAACAATAACCGCAATAACAACAGACGTATCAACAATTACTTTCATGGTTCCCCCTATGTACAATTGTACATAAATTTTAATTCTTCAGTAGAATGAAGTCAAGTAAAACTTGTCGCATTTAAATATTATCGCATGTGTCTCGCCAGACAATTGCTCTGTAATTTGTCCATCCAGTGGCAACAATTGTCCAGCCAGTGTTAGCCCGGAATGGTCCTTCTTCACTAGCTTTTTGTAAACATTACAAACAGCGGAGGACTTTCCATGAAGTATCAAGTCACTATATTATCAGCACTGTTTTTGTTCTTTATATTTTCTTCCCTGCACGGTGGATGGGAATGGCAAAATCCGTCTCCCCAGGGAAATACCCTTACAGACGTCCATGCCATCGGTCCGAATAATGTTATTGCCGTTGGTGGTTCCAGCACCATCATGCACAGCAATGATAATGGCGCCAGCTGGGATATTCAGACATCGATGGCGAGTTCCCAATCAGTTGCTTTCGATGGCACTCATTTTGTCGACGATCTATTCGGCTGGACGGTCGGTGATGGTGACCGGATTTACCGCACGACAGATGGAGGCCTGACCTGGGATAACACCAGTACTGGTACCTTCAACTCCTATGAATCACTCTATTTTGTGGATTCACAAACCGGGTGGGTTGGCGGTACCGGTGGTAGTATGGCAAAGACCAGCGATGGCGGGTTAAACTGGACCGTCCAAACGACCGGCACCAACAGCACAATAAATGCGATCTTTTTCCTGGATACGAATAACGGCTGGGCAGCAGGGAATCTTGGTGCTATCGTTGCGACAACCGATGGCGGAGCGACATGGACACCGCAAACCAGTGGTGTTACCAACACCTTTATGGGCATCTACTTTACGGATAGCAACAACGGTTGGGCAACCGGCTCCCAGGGAGCAGTGATGGGCACTACTGATGGCGGCAGCACCTGGAACAACCTACCGAACATTGGCACCAGTTTGCTGAATGATGTTATCTTTTTTAACGAAAATGACGGAATCGTCGTCGGCTCTGAGGGGCTGATAATGACTACATCCGATGGCGGCAACACCTGGCTCGATGTAGGTTTAGACTCACAGGAATGGTATTATGCCATTTCCTTCAGCGATGCCAATAACGGTTGGATCAGCGGTAGTAATGGCGTTTTACTTTATACCAATGACGGCGGGACAACCTGGACGGAAAAGAGTAATATCGTTACCCGGGAGCGGTTATATGACGCTTTCTTCATTGATGCGAATACCGGTTGGGCGGTCGGGCAGCTTGGTGTTGTGCTTCACACCGATGATGGCGGTGCTAGCTGGACAGCTGTCGATACCGTTTCCCAGGATGTCTACACTATGCACTTCACCGATGCGAATAATGGCTGGATTATCGAGCGTTACGGGAACGCCCATCGCACTCAGGACGGCGGAAATACCTGGACCTCACAGACAGTAACCGGCGGCACGCCATTTTATGTTGCCGCTCATTTTAGCGATCCCAATAATGGCTGGGTGATCGGCGCAGCCGGCACTATTGTTCGTACTGTCGATGGCGGCGAAAACTGGACAGATCTGAGCACCGGTACTTATACTTATTTCAACGATGTCTTCTTTCCGGATAACAACACCGGCTGGATGGTTGGCGCCAGTGGCACAATCATGAAAACAGCGGACGGCGGCAACAGTTGGACGACACAAACCAGCAACACAACCCGCCCGCTTTACGGGGCCTGGTTTCTCGATGCCAATACCGGGTGGGTCTGTGGCGCAAATGGCACCGTTCTACATACAACGGACGGTGGTGCCAACTGGACTGCACAAAATACCGGCACGACTGAAACACTCTTTAAAATCCAGTTCCTCGATACTGAAAATGGCTGGGCGACAGGATCGGACGGTATTGTATTGAAGGCCTCACAAGGCGGCGGTATATGGAACCAAAACTTCGTCGGTACCGTTGAGGCCTTCGAAAGCATGTATTTTTGGGATACCAATAACGGCTGGCTGGTTGGGCAGGATGGTAACATTATCAAATATAGCGGTACTGCCGTAGGTATTTCCGATCCTACCCCGCAGTATATCCCGGAAACGCTTTCGCTCGAACAAAACTATCCCAATCCCTTTAACCCATCGACCACGATCGTTTTCGACATTCCACAGGAAATGCAAAATATCACCGGAAAATTGGTCGTCTATGATATTTCCGGACGCGCAATCAAAACACTATTCAACGGCCGGGTTTCCAGCGGGCGTCAACAGACGGTGTGGAATGGAACCAATCAATTTGGCCTACCGGTTGCCAGTGGTGTATATTTTTATCGACTGCAATTAGGCGATCAATATACTAAAACCCGGAAGATGATGTTGATGCGTTAAACCAGGAACGAATGCTGCAATTACTTCATTTGTAACCAGATTCGCCATTATGATGTTGAATCTGGTTGCAAAATCTATATTCAGTA
Source organism: Calditrichia bacterium (assembly GCA_028284905.1). Taxonomy (GTDB): domain Bacteria; phylum Calditrichota; class Calditrichia; order RBG-13-44-9; family J075; genus JACKAP01. The sequence goes on along the minus strand of JANQQU010000030.1, from coordinate 186,977 downwards.
GCGTTAAACAAGTTCTGTTGTAAGCTGTCATCGCCCGGTAGGGATCCCTTGGGGGCAATGACAGGACAAAGGGCACTACATTTTTACATTATTTTATATTCTTTTGCTTACCTATCATCCCTCCTGTTTCCAGACGGAACTCCCCCAAAGCATTTCCGTTTCCCAATATATTATTTTTTGAAAAAACGCTTAAAAGGCGTATCTTTTTAAAAATAAAGGGATCGGATGCCGCGCTTATTTCTATACATTTTTCTAGTGTTAGCCTTCCTCTCAGGAGTGCATTCCGGGCAGCTTCGTGCACAGGATAATGACATTCCCCTCAGTGCCTGGCAGGAATCCGGTGAACCATTCATTCGTAATTTTACCCCGAAGGAATACGGAGGAAATTTTCAAAACTGGTGTATCGATCAGGATAGTAACGGCATCGTTTATTTTGCAAACAATGACGGATTGCTCACTTATGACGGGGTAAATTGGCGGCTCCACGAGAAAGAGAATGCCCCACTGATGCGCTCATTGGTCATTGGTGAAGACGGCCTGATTTACGGCGGCTTTCAGTCAGACTTTGGTTATTATTCTCCAGATAGCATTGGTAATCTCAAGTTTACTTCTCTAAAACACCTGGTCGACTCTACCCATAAAGATTTTTACGATTTCTGGTTTACGAAAACTTTAGGTGACACCGTTTTTTTTATGGCGGAACAGGTAATCTTCCGTTGGGCCAACCAAAAGCTGGATGCGATTAAACCAAACACCTATGTCACCCATATGTTTAAAATCAAGAATCGCCTGTTCTTCCGGCATGGCGGCTACGGCCTCTCCTATCTTGACGGTGATTCGTTGAAAATGGTACCAAACGGTAATCTTGCCAGCAGTCATAGATCCCCTTTTCTACTCCATCCCTATGATGAAAAATCACTGCTTATTGGTACATATGGCCTCGGTTTGTATAAATTCGATTATGAAACCCTTGAGAAGTTGACAACGACTTCTACATCTTATTTACGGAAAAACCGCATTTATACTTTCGCACCACTGGCCAGCAACCTGCTCGCCATCGGTACCCAATTCGGTGGCCTGGTAATTATCAATAGTGACGGTGAATTATTAAAGATCATTGATAAATCCTATGGCTTACAGGATAATTCGGTCTGGTATGTCCATCGGGACAACCAGGGCGGATTATGGCTCGGTTTAAATAATGGCATTTCCCGGGTGGAATTCCCCGGCCCACTCACCCGCTTTTCTACGATTAGTAATCTGAACGGCATCGTTAATGATATTAAACGCCATAATGGGAAAATTTATGCGGCAACCAGTGAAGGCATTTTTTCGCTGGATCATGAAGAGTACGAAGTAAGCAAATCTTCGACGAATAAATTATTGACATCACCTCCGGCACCAACCGGACAAAAAACTGCTTTTCGCCGCGTAGAACCGATTACACTTTACTCGTTCTCATTATTTCATGATGGGAAAAATTTATTAGCCGGTACCAGCAACGGGGTTTTCCGGATATCCGAGGATGCCCCAAAACAAATTCTCGAAGGTATTTCCGGAGGCTGGCAGAGTGTTTTCGAAATGTGCCGTTCGGCCATCGACACCAGCCGACTATATATGGCTACCCGCAAAGGGATTGGCATTTTGAAAATGGAAGATAACGAGTGGCGCTCTGCCGGATGGGTAAAAGATTTTAATCAGAAATCCTATTTGCTAATTGAAGATGCTGATGGCAGTTTATGGGTCAACACCGCGGAAAAGGGTATTTTTCGTATCAGTGACATTGCCAGTGAGCCGATAGAGGAGTGGAAATTCCCGGCAACGATATCCCATTACGATACCGCCCACGGCTTACCAGATGAAGAAGATATTAACCCGATTCGGGTGGACGATACAATTTACTTCCTCAGTAATCATATTGCCTGGCGTTTTCAACCTTCTGACACCAGCTTTATAGCGGACAGCACTTTCCACAGTGGAGAGATGGTCGGTAAAGAGTGGGGCTATTACGGCAAAGTGGACAACAAGCAGCGAATCTGGGTATCCACCAAATTTAATCCCGGCGTAGAGAATATCGCCGTCGGTATTCCCCAGGCAGATGGCACCTATGAGTGGGAATCCCGGCAATTTTCAAGAATTCGCGATGCCAGCGAAATTTTGAAGATATATCCGGAAAGTAGTGGCAGTGCCGAGGACATTATCTGGGTTGGGTCTGATAATATCTATCGTTATGATCCTCGATTTTCCCACAAGTTTGATGGCGCAAATAGCGCCAGAATTCGCCGGGTGACCGTGAATAACGATTCCATTGTGTTTAACGGCTACGGCCCGATGCCTGCGCAGCGTTTAGCGTATAGTGCTAATACAATACAGTTTGACTATGCTTTACCGGCATACGATGCCTCCACAGAAAATCTTTATCAAACCTGCCTGGAAGGTTTCGACCGGAAATGGTCGGCCTGGAGTACACAGACCCAGCGCAATTATACCAACTTGCCGGAAGGGCAGTATCGTTTCCGGGTAAAGGCCCGTAATATTTATGATCAGCTTAGTGAAGAGGCGGTATATACCTTTTCTATCTTACCGCCCTGGTATCGTACCTGGTGGGCGTTCCTTGGCTATACCCTTTTTACGCTGAGTGCAATCGTTGCAATCGTCTATTTCACCAATCGCTGGCGGATACATCAGCTGAAACAACGGAATCTGCAATTGGAAGAAACCGTTGCCGCCCGCACGAAAAAACTGCGCCGACAGGCGGAAGAGATTCTTCGCCGGCAAAAGCAGCTCATCGCCCAGGAAAAACTCGCTTCTCTGGGGCAGTTAACGGCGGGTATCGCCCATGAAATTAAAAATCCCCTGAACTTTATCAATAACTTTGCGGAGCTTTCTCTGGAGATGGTAGAAGAGCTCAAAGAGGATCTCGAACGCCTGCTTCCGCAGTTGCCAGAGGAAGAGAAAGAAAACTTCGATGATATCATTCGCGATCTTGCCCAGAATGCCGCCAAGATCAAACATCATGGCACCCGGGCAGACAGCATTGTTAGTGGCATGCTGCAACACTCGCGCGGGAAATCCGGCAGTTTTCAGCCAACCGATATCAATGCCCTGTTAGAAGAATATACCAATCTTTCCTTTCACAGTATGCGGGCGCGGGATGCCAATTTTAATGTAGACATCAAACAGAATTTGGATGCCAATATTGATAAGATATCGGCAGTGCCGCAGGATCTTAGCCGGGCAATATCCAATATCCTCAATAACAGTTTTGAAGCGCTAAAAACGCGGGATGATAAAGCGGAGAAAACATTTGTCGGGGAAATTGCCGTCTCTACCATCCAACAAAACGGCTCGGTGGAAATACGCATTCGCGACAATGGCGGCGGGATTCCGGCAGACATTCGCGAGCAAATATTCATCCCGTTCTTCACCACGAAACCAACAGGACAAGGGCATCCCGGCCTGGGACTATCCATCAGTCACGACATTATCGTCAAAATCCACCACGGCACATTGGAGATCGACAGCGACGCCACAGACTGGAGTGAAGCAGTAATTACCATCCCCTTAAAGATTCCTGAGTAGCAAATGGGCAAATGGGCATTGTTGCTCATTTGCCCATTTGCATATTTGCCCATTGTTTAAACTATTTTTTCATAATTTCAATTTTTTATTTGACATCACCGGCCGCTTATTTTATATTCAGGCCTGATTTTAAAAATCGAATCATGCTCCCATCGTCTAGAGGCCTAGGACTCCGCCCTTTCACGGCGGCAACAGGGGTTCGAATCCCCTTGGGAGTACGAGAAAAAGCCGGTTACAGATTTGTAACCGGCTTTTTTATTGGGTTTGGGTGACTCTTAACATGAGCTCGAATCGCTATTTGTTTGTATCACCCAATTCTCTCAACAGAATAGCAACTTTGGACTGCACAACATTTTGCCATCCATCCCGGATACCAACAACAAGAAACCCGTATCTTTATTCAGCACTTGTCATTTGAATATCACTACTGGTGGCGCCTATTTTCTTCAACGCCAGCTCAATCTGTGCGAAACGTTTTTCGAATGCCTTATTTTGTTTCGCGAGTTGTGCATTTTGTGCCTTCAGGGCATCTTTTTCCGCTTTCAATTCCTTGATGGCATTGAGCATCGTCCAGAGGATCGCTTCGTTATCTATGGAAAGATAGCCATCTTCGTCCTTCTCGACCGCTTCGGGAATGACTTTTTGTGCTTCCTGTGCGATGAGGCCAACATGCTGTGGCCTGGAAGGGAGGCTGAGAGCGTTGCCATTTTTGTAGTTGTAATAGATTGGCTGCAATCCGTCAAGGGCTTCCAAACCACGTTGAAAATTGCCTTGCACGTCTTTCAGGCGCCGGTCAGAGGCGGTTGCCCAAAAACCGCCGCCCGGTTTCCCGGCGCTGCCATTTACTTCCAGTTTATAGCTGGGAGAAGCAGTGCCAATCCCAACATTTCCGGTGGTGGGTTTCATAGCAATATATATCGTAGAATCTCCGAGTGCGCCAATCTGCATGGTCTGGGGCCCAACTATGCCTCCAGCATTGCCATTGACCCAGCCCACCCATCCTTTTCTGTTACCAGTAGCACCATTGAAATATATACCGCTGAAACCAGCCATACTTGTATTTTGCATGGTCATAAGGCCCCCATTAACCCCAGCGCCTGCAGAATTCCCCATAACAGTGAGCGCATTCTCGGAAAAATTAGTTCCGATACTAACTTTGCCGTCGGTATCGATCCAAACCCCTTCGTCGTCGCCATCGCCGCTCAGCCATCCTCCGTTCAGGGAGATATTACCGCCGCCAACATCCAGCGTAGAAACCGGTGAGTTCGTACCGATGCCGACATTGCCGGTAGCGCCTTCGATCACCATCGTCTGGGTTTCCGAGCCTCGTGCGCCGCGGTAAAATTCGATGTTGGTGTTATCGTTATTTCCCGTCAACATCAATCGCGTCGCCTGCGCGCCGGAATTATCAGTAGTAGTAAACTCCATCGTTGCGCCCCCACCCACCTGGTTTTGGGTAATTCCCACCGGTCTGTTGGCTTCATTTCCTAAAATAGCCAGTGGCGTCTCCGGCGTCTCAGTACCGATACCGACATTGCCGGTTTCCGTGATCCGCATTCGTTCCAGCGGGCCGTCGACATCATCGAATTCCGCTAGCGTATAAAAACGCAGATCGCCGCTATCAGTTAAATTGCTATTATAAGAAGCGATTCGCGCCGCAGTTTGATCCTGATCCGCTGCGTTGGGATCACGGTTAGAAAAATTGATTTGGGCGAAAGCATCGTTTACTCCCTGCCGTACGCCCCGCAATGTTATTTGCCGGGTAATGCTTGGCGCACCGCCGTGATCAAGCAGTAAATCGCTGGTGCTCACTAAAGCAGTGCCGGTGATCGAGATGGAATCTATTTGAAAAATATCTGCTGCTATCGTCCCGGCAACCTGTAAATCGGCGGCAGGCGCGCTGGTGCCAATGCCGATCTTGCCATCTCTGGTGATGCGCATTTGTTCGGTCAGTCCCTCAACTGTCGTACTGGCATTTCCGCCGGCGATAACCAGATCTGCAGCAGCACCAGGATTTGCTTCCCGGTAGATATTCCAGGAATAAGAACCCCCGCTGTTCTGAAAGGCCAGGCCAGTCGAATTGGTATTAGCAATATTCCTGAGACTAATGGCTGCCCGGGATGAATCCCGCACCGATAGCCGCGAGTTCGGCGCCCCATCGCCAATGCCAACCGCTCCATCGTTACCGATAAAGATACCTTCATTGCCACCATCGCGAGAGAGGTAGTTGCCATTGAGGCGAATATTTTGCGTGGCGGTGTGATTACCCAAATTATCAGCTGAGGTGGGAATTCCGGTTAAACCCGAGCCATCGCCCACAAATGCCCCGGCAGTCACCGTATTACTAACGGCAATGGAATCTGCCAGTACAACGCCGTTTTCCTGCACTTTTAAAACAGTATCACCGCTGCTGGTTACAAAGCTAACCCCGCTTGCGCCTGTGCTTTCAGTGTTTGCGCCGGTACTTGTCGCATTTGACTTGGCATTTTTGTTTGAAGGTTGTGTTTGCTGCAGGCTTACTGAGGTGGTTTTGGCTTTCTTCTGTTCGGATGAATCTTCTGCAAACAGCGTGGCGGTAGCAAAAATGATAAAACTAAGAATGATGATTTGCTTTTTCATGGTATTTTTCCTTGTTCTTGTTTCTGGTTGCTGGTAGTAATTAATAGCCAGATACTGTTATTACCCAATCGACCAATAACCGCAGTGCTTGTATAAAGCGCATTGGATTTCCTATGCTTCCTTAGCCATTTTTATGGCATATCATACTCGATGACCACCGCATTGACAGCCAGTTCTCCCTGGGAATGCCAACCGCCGCCCACCAGTTCGACCTCGACATAGTAGGAATATTGGCTGTTGTCCACATTCGCCAGTGAAATAGATGTATCCGTTGCTGTATATGCGCCCGCGGATGTGCTGCTGGTATGGGCTGCCATAATGGGCTGAGTTGTACCGTGGAAAAGGCTGCGAAGAAGAACTATACTGATATTTGTGGTATGAAGATCGTACCCATAGAAGGTCACCTTCGTGACTGTTGCTCCCTGTGGCAGGTGAACCGGAGCGATGAGTAAATCAGAGCCAGACCTAAGAAAAGATCCTCCGAGCCCAAAATCAACATTGCCGGAAACGACAGCACCGCCTGAGGAGGCAGCATCAAAGTCCCCTGCGCTCACCGTATAAATTCCTGTCGACGGGTAAGCTTTTATTTGCGTGGATCCGTCGGGGAACGTAATAGTATCAACAGCAGCGGCGCCATTTACATCTAATTTTGAAGTCGGGTTATTGGTGCCGATGCCGACATCGCCATCGGGGGTAATAATTACTCGTTGGGATAATCCACTGCCATCATTTGTCGCAAAGCGCAGATCGCCACTGTCATGAAGATTTGAGTTCTGGGAATTTATCTGCGCACCGGTATATTTTGCTGCCCCGTCATCAGTGTCATAGTTTGTAAAATTCAACGTGCCAAACTGGCCTGTATTATTATGCTGTGCCCCCTGGATGTCAATAGTACCAATCCGGTTATTGTTACCGCTACTCTGGCCATCTACCGTCAGCGTGGCGTTGCTGCTTTCAACTTCAAACTTTGTCGATGGTGTTGTGGTGCCGATGCCAACATCGCCGCTATTATAGTAAAGATCGTTACCGTTTAGAGACCACGGGCCGGTATAAGGCAGATTGGAAAGCCCTGAGCCGTCACCGACAAAGGCAGTGGCAGTCGCCGTGCCCTTGACCTCGAGTATGCTGGCGGGCGCCGTGGTGCCAATACCGACTCTTCCATTTTGGTTGATCGTCATTCTGATCGGGATATCAGCGCCAATCCCGCCGCTACTTTTGGTCGCAAAATGCAGGTACCCTTCAGACTCAGCCCCGTCGTGTTCGTGGAGAATTGCAGCGCCCACGGTCAAAAGATTAGTCGAATTTGCGAAGCCAATGCCGACGCCATTACCGCCTGTATTTACTTGATTCCGAAAGACCGCGCTTAGCTCCGAAACATCAACGGTACTGCTATTCAATAGTGCATTTTTACTACTAACTGCATTAAACAAATGGCCGGGATTACTCGTTCCGATGCCGACATTGCCGCTGGCATCCACAAACACACCCTCGTTGTCGCCATCGCCGGAAAGATGGTTGCCGTTAAGATTGAGCGTCTGGGTTGCAGTGTGATTGCCCAAATTATCAGTGGTGGAGATTCCGGTTAAGCCGGAGCCATCTCCTACGAAGGCAGTAGCGGTTACCGTGCCATCCACTTCCAATGCAGTGGCCGGTGTTGTGGTACCGATGCCCACCTTGCCATCCGCCTTTACGACCATCCGGGCCTTATTTGCATTATTGTCATAAAGATGCCACCTGCTGGGATCACCATCACCAGCACCGGCCGCTCCCATAAAATAATTGCTCTGAGCATTAACAGCCATCAGACCTGAAAAACCATTCAGCGAATCCTGAACATGCACGCGTGTGCCGCCGGAGTCGAAAAGATGCAGTTTGTTAGCCGGCGCCGTTGTGCCGATCCCAACCTTGCCGTCTGTTCCGACAAACACGCCTTCATCATCCCCGTCACCGGAAAGATAATTGCCGTTTAGATTGATGTTTTGTGCGGCTGTATGATTACCAAGATCATCATTACCGATGGGATCCCCATTTAATGTCGTCCAAACACTGCCTCCGGCGGCCAGTTTTACACCTGCTACAGGGTTGCCGGAACCGTTGATCCCTGTAACAAAACGCACCCCACCAGTGCTGCGGGCGGCAAATTCATTTGCAGCAGCAGAGTTGAAATCGTGGTTGTTTTGATCGGAAAATACAAATGTGCCGCCGTGCGCTGCACTTATCTTTGCCCTGTTGCCCGCTGCAAAACTGTAATCACCAATAGCCTCATTATAAGCCCCGCCAGGAACCGTTGCAGTACTGCCACTTGCAATATTGGAAAAACCACCGCCAACCGATCCTGCTCCCCCTGCTGTATTATCTAAGCCACCGGCAATCGTTCCAAAGTCGTCAAATACATGATTGCCTAATGAATTTAAACCGCCGCCGGAAATCGTAGCGCCAACCTTACCGGGATCGACGGTATTGTTGCGAAATCCACCGATTATATTCGGACTCACCTCGTTAGGAAACAGGCGTAGAGCGCGCTCGTTATTCACCTTAAAATCCAGCGCCTTATTATCCGTAGTGCCGATAAAGTTAAGCGTTGTATCTGTACCGCTATTACCGGAAAGCCCCCAACCACTACTGGGTAAATTCGTTAAGCCGGAACCATCGCCAATAAAAGCAGTAGCAGTTACTGCTCCACTGACGGCGATGGAATCTACTTGAATAATATCCGCTGCTATCGTTCCGGCAACATGTAAATCGGCAGCAGGCGCGTTAGTGCCAATGCCGACATTACCATTTTTGGTGATACGCATTTGTTCGGTCAACCCCTCGATCGTCGTGCTGGCATTGCCGCCGGCGATAACCAGATCTGCAGCGGCAGCGGGGTTTGCTTCGCGGTAAATATTCCAGGAGTAAGATGCCCCGCTGTTCTCAAATGCCAGACCGGTCGAATTGGTATTAGCAATATTTCTGATACTGATCGCTGCCCGGGATGAATCCCGCACGGAGAGTCGTGAGTTCGGCGTTATATCACCGATGCCAACCGCTCCGCTATGATTGAGATAAATGCCTTCATTGTCACCATCGCGGGAAAGATAATTACCATTGAGGCTGATATTTTGCGTCGCGATATGATTACCAAGATTATCTTTGCCGGCAGGAAGATTGGTTAAACCGGAGCCATCGCCGACAAATGCCCTGGCCGTTACCATACCACTGACGGCGAGAGAATCTGTTTTAATAGAGTCGGCAATAACAACCCCATTTCCCCGCACTTGCAGTAGCGTATCGCCATTGCTCTTTACAAAGCTGACCCCGCCTGTACTGGTGCTTTCCACGCCGGTGCCTTTTTGGGTATTTTGTGATTGTTTTACACTCGCTGTATTTTTTGCCTTTTTCTGGCTATTGGCGTTTCCCGCAAAAAGTGCTGCGGTAGAAAAAATAATAAAACTGAGAACTATGATTGATTTTTGCATGATTATCTCCTTTCGTCGACAAATTCCGGATGGCAAAATCCAAATTTCACTTTATTTGTCATTTGATGCCTGTCATTGGAAATTTTATTGATTGTTCGCTATTGCGAATTATCATTTTCTAACTTTAGATCGCTTTAAACTTTAGTTCACTTAACATTTTATCCCGATACACCTTAGGTGTGCAACCAAACGTTTTGCGAAATACCGTGCAAAAATAATTCGGTGTATTAAACCCGGTTTGGTAGGCAATGCCAGCGACGGTATCGGCGTTTTGGCGGATCATTAGCGCAGCGCGCTGTAATCGCAGTGTGCGGATAAAGTGCGAGGGAGATAGATTCACCAACGACCGCAGCTTTCGGTGCAATTGCCGGCGACAAAGACCGGTCTCTTTTGCCAATTGACTAACACCAAAATTTTCGTCGGCCATATTCGTTTTCACGATGGCAATTATCCGCTTTAAGAGTTGTACATCAGCATTGATAACTCTGGCTTCAGGCGCGCCCATTTCCATTGCCAGCTGAAAGCTTTCCGGCCACCTGGCAGGGCCCTCCCAACGTCTTTCATCCCGGAGCATCATGTCCGGAAGAGGGAGCGACAGTGTATCGATTTGGTAGTTATACATGAGAAGTTTCCTTTCTATACATCGCGACAAAGCTGTGAAAGCGGCTAAAATTTCCGCTTTGCTAGCGCCGCAGTCTTTGCCTTATTTTTCAGAATTCTTTATAGTTAATTTTCGCGTAACAAAAACCCCTTCCGCTGCCAGGCAATAACTGTAGCTGCCCGGTTTCAGAGCACGGCTTTCGGCATCGGTACCATCCCACATAAGGCGATAGCTGCCGGGGGCCAGATGCCCGTTATGGAGAATACATTGCAGATCTTCCCGGCGATTATAGACGATGATCCTTATATTGCCGGACCGGGGAACGGAAAAACAAATCGAGGTTTGACCGGAGAATGGATTGGGGGTATTCTGATCCAGACTGAACTCCGCTGCGCTGTTTTGCGGCTGATTGATTTTAACGATTTTATCCGTTTTCTTTTTGCCGAACATTTTTTGCATCCTTTCCTACTTCACAGTTTGCAACTTTGAATTCACCTTCGTTTTCCTTTGTGATCGTTGCTGGGATAAAAGTATGAGAATGCTCCTTGCGATGCTCTGCAAGCCACGACTTTGATTCGGCTCGAAACGACAGCGTTCGGCTTAATGCGACATTTATTCGGCTCAATGCGACATGGGGGTATTTGGGAGTGTGAATTAGTTCTCTTTAAAGAGATTTGAACTGTGATGAAAAATTTCAAATAACAAATAAATTCCAAATAACAATCTCTAAATTTCAAAACTGGAGAGTCAAACCGGGTTTCATCGAAATCGGGATCGTCAAACCTCGTTTCGAATTTTGGAAGTTTGAATTTGGTGCTTATTTGGAATTTGGGGCTTGTTATTTGGGATTTGGAAGATTCTTATTTCGGAATAACAGCGGAAGGCAATTGGTTAAACTTTTCCCGGAAGGCTCTGGAGAAAGCGGTAAGATCACTATAGCCCACACTAAAAGCGATTTCGGTAACATTGCCTGCGCCTTGCTCAAGGAGTTGTTTCGCTCGCTCTAACCGCATATTACGAATGCAATGGAGCGGAGAAAGGTCGGTCAGGGCTTTTATTTTACGCTGTAACTGGCGTTTGCCAACGCCGATTTCCAAGGCCAAATCTTCTACGCTAAATTTTTCATTGTCGATGTTTGCTTCGATAATATCCTGCAACCGTTGTAAGAATTTCTGGTCGAGGGAAGACACCGCGACCTCGGAAGGCTTCATAACCGCTTTAATCCCGATATCATGTCGTAATTTTCGATACCGCTCAATCAGTTTGCGGACCCGGATTTGCAGTTCCTGGGTGCTGAAGGGTTTGGTGAGAAAAACATCGACGCCGGTTTCCAGACCTTCAAACTTATCGCTTTCATCAGCTTTCGCGGTAAGCATAACAATTGGAATGTGGCTGGTGGCCTGCTCTTGCCGTAGCAAACGGGTTAAAGCATAGCCATCGACTTTCGGCATCATCACATCGGTGATGATCAGGTCCGGAATGCTTTCTTTCGCCCGGGAAAAACCATCTTCACCATTCGCCGCTTCAAGAATCTCATAATTGACTTCCAGCGTTTCGGAAATATAGGTTCGCATGTCGGGGTTGTCTTCCACGATCAAAACTATTTGCGAATGCGGAATTCGGAATGGGGAATTCGGATTTTGGTTTGCCTCTTCAGGGATTTCGGATTCATTAGGAATTTGGGTTCCGCCAATTACTTCCCGCTCCTCGTCTTTTTCTTTCAAATCCGAATTCCGAATTCCGAATTCCGAAATATTTTCAACAATCTGATCTTCTTTCAAATGGGCTTTTCCTAAAGGCAATCGCACGGTAAAAGTGGTGCCAAAGCCTTCCTCACTTTCCACGGCAATACTGCCACCGTGGATTTGCACCAGTTCTTTCGTAAGCGCCAGGCCGATGCCCGTGCCTTCAAACTCACGAGTGGCAGAGCTGTCCACCTGAAAAAATCGGTCGAAAATATGCGGCAGGCGGTCTTTCGGAATGCCAATACCGGAATCCCGCACGATGATTTTTACTTCGCCGGTTTCAGATGTTGGCAGCGCATCTTGAACCGCGCGCATGTCACCTTTTTCATTTTGCTCTCCGCCTTCTGCGCCACGCCCCATACTGCTACTGCCTACCACCACCTGTACAGTCCCCTCCTCCGGCGTAAATTTAAACGCATTGGAAAGCAAGTTGTTGATTATCTTTTCTACTTTATCCTCCTCGAAGTAAACCGGGATATTTTCTTCATTACACTCAAATTGCAATCGAATATTCCGTTGAGAGGCGATTGATTCAAAAGCACTGGTTAGCTGACGAAGCAAAGGGATAATGTTCTCTTCGGAAGCACTCACGGTCATTTCGCGGGCGTCGAATTTGGAGAGGTCGAGCAGTTGATTGATCAATCGCTGCAATTGCCCTGCATTGCGGAAGGCTCGCTGCAGCTTGTTCCGGATATTTTCCTTACTTACCTGCGGCAACACGCCTTCAATTTCACCAAGAATCAAAGTCAACGGCGTGCGGAACTCATGGGAGATGTTCGCAAAAAAACGGGACTTTAGGATATTCATTTCCCGCAGCTCCTCGGCCTGTTCAGAGATGGTTTGGGTGCGTTCCTGCACAGCGATCTCCAGCGCCTCCGTACGCCTGTGCAGTGCTCGTTCCCTAAAACGAATAAATCCGAAGATGGCAGCGCTAAATAACAGCGTATAAATCAGATATGCCCACCAGGTTTGCCACCAGGGCGGCAGAATGGTTATCTTAACGAATGCGCCTTCCTCATTCCAGTAGCCGTCACTATTGGCCCCCTTTACCCTGAATACATACTGGCCCGGGTCCAAATTGGTATAGTTAACTAAACGGCGCTTACCGGAATAAATCCAATTCTCATCAAAGCCTTCCATTTTGTAAGCATACTCATTTTTGTATGGTGCATTATAATCCAGGGCGGCAAACTCAAAGGAGAAGACATTTTCGTGATGCTGAAGAACAACTTCATCAGCAGTAGTAATATACTCGGGCATTGTGAAGCCGCTTTCTTTTCCCGAAGCACCAGTCGCGGCAGATTTACCGAATACCCGAAAATCAGTAAACACCACTGGTGGGATGATGGTATTCTCTTTTACGCGGTCGGGATAAAAAGCCGTTAATCCACTCAATCCCCCAAAATACATTTTTCCGCTACTACCTTGATGATAAATACCTATGTTGAAACCATTTCCCGGCAGGCCGTCGGAGACATCATAATTTCGAAACGTTTCAATCTGCGGATTGAAGCGGGAAAGCCCTTTTGCTGTGCTAAGCCAAAGATTCTTATCATTATCTTCCAGAATCCCCATAACCTGCTGGCCTGGCAGGCCATCCTCAACATTGTAATTTATCATTCTTTCCGTGATTGGATCAAATTTCCACAAGCCCGTCTGCATGGCAAACCAAAGTATTCCATCACTTGCTTGTAAAACAAATGTATACCCCTTGCTGATCGGACGAAGTAAGGAATCAGCTTTAATTTGAAGGCGAACATAATGCGCCGCATCCTTATCCCGGGATAAATTTAATTCGTTAAACGATCCCGGAAGGCCGGATGATAATGTGAAACGGGAATATCCTCCCCGCGAACGCACCCAAAAAAGGTCTGGCCGCCCCGGCCAGGGATAAATTTCGTTAATGACTCCCCTGTTTTGATCAGTTTGATTTCCAACATATAAAGGTACATCGCTCACAGTAAGTGTTTTTGAATTAAATAGTTTTAGCCCGCTACCGAACACAGAGAGCCACAGTATACCGGGCTCTGCCGGAGATTCATAGATGGCATTAATAGTGCCTTTAGAGGCGGTTTTTAAATTTGTGAATCGCTGAATATCCCCTGTCTCGGTGTCCAACCGATTCAGCGGCATATCAACGCCGCCAATCCAAAATACACCAATCTTTTCCCTTGATTCCTTAATGACTTTAATAAAATTTCCGCTTAAACTATTCGGATTATCGGGGTCGTGTTTATAATGGTGGTATTCAAGCGGACTCCCGGGAAACCAGCTTATTCGTGTGATGCCACCAAATTCCGTGCCGACCATCAAAGTGCCCTCATTTTCATCCCCGGACTCACAGATCGCGGTTATATGGTTGCGGGCAAGGCTGTTGGGATTATTCGGCTCATGGCGATACAACTCAAATTTGGGGCTGATCGATTTATTGATGCCCCCACCCCAGGTGAGCACCCATAAAGCACCGGTGGGATCTTCAAAAAGATCCCGAACGCGATTATTGCTCAAACTATACGGATCGTCAGGATCATGCGCATAGCGGGTAAAGCCTTCAGTATCCGGGTTAAACTTGAAAAGGCCATTGCTCGTGCCAACCCAAAGTTGGCCATCTTTATCTTCTAATAGCGCCCGGATCCTGACCGGGCCCAGGTTGTCGGGCGTATCGGGATTAAAATCGAAGCGTATAAACTCTTTTCTGCTCCGGCCTAAAGCACTCAGCCCCCCCTGGCCGCCAAACCAGAGAATACCGGTTCGGCTTTCTTCAATAGAATGTATTGGTCCCGGTTGTAAACTACCTGGCATGGTGGGTTTGTGCTGATAATTTTTAAACCAAATGCTGTCCGAAGAAGCATCTTGCCCGTTAATTCTTTTTAAACAGGATAGGCCATTTTTAGTGCCCACCCAAATATCACCGCTCGAGTCTTCGTACATGGAAATAACATTATTATGACTAAGGCTGCCAGGATTATCGGGATCGTGACTATAGCGGGTTATATTCCCTGTACGGGTATCGAGGCGGTTCAATCCCTTGTTAAACATTCCCAGCCAAAGAACTCCCGGCTCCCGGGGAGATTCGTGTATCACCCGAATAGTATTACCACTCAAACTGTTCGGATCATCCGGATTGTGTTGATACCGTTTAAATGTTCCGGTTGACGGATCGTAGCGGTTCAGCCCTGCTGTATAAGTGCCAAACCAGATAATGCCATTGGCATCTTCAAAGACCGACCAAACACCGTTCTCGTTTAACTGCTCGTTGCCATCCGGGTTAAAGGTCTTAAACTCATAACCATCGTAGCGATTCAGGCCCTTGTAGGTGCCAAACCACAAAAAGCCTTTACTGTCCTGCATCATATGCCACATATTGTTACCGGCAAGACCATCCTCTATAGTGATATGCTCAAATTTAACTTTCTCCCGAGGGCTGAGTTGGGCAAAAGCGGTGCTTGTAATAAAGGCAAAGAAAAATATGAAGTAAATAAAACGAGGCATAATTTTATAGCATTTGTTACCACAGGAAAAGGGGAATATTTGGATACCACCTTTCCATCCTTCCATAATTTCGTTATTACCTTTCGTTATTACCAAAAACCTTTCCCCGGAGCGACAAAACTCGACCTGATCTTGTTTGCCTTTCTTTATTCAACTCCAGCAAAAGATATAGAAATTTCAAGAGACATGCAATCAAGCCCCACAGAATTTGCATGAATCGCTTACGTATCTCTTCAGGAGTAGAAAACCCGCAATGATTATTCGCCATTGCGGGTTTTGTTTTTCAGGTACTTGTCCTAAATCGGGTGATTGATAATGGCCGGCCCGTCCCCGGACCGCTTGTCCGATTCAGGGTCGAGGTGAGCTTCTTACTGTAGAGGCATGCACGATAACCGGCTAGCCGACGTTGTTGAGCCAACCGCCGTCAACAACCAGTTCTTCACCGGTGATGAAACCAGCGCCATTGCTCAGCAAAAATGCCGTCGCCTGCGCGATATCCTCGCCGGTGCCAAATCGCTTCAGTGGCACCCGATTAGCCACATGGGAAGCGAAGTTTTCCAGCTGAGCGTCATCCATGCCGAGCTTCCCATAAAGCGGCGTCTGGATCGGCCCGGGGGCCACTGCATTCACCCGGATCCCCTTTTCCGCCAACTCTACCGACAGCGAGCGTACGATGGAGCGAAGCGCACCTTTGCTACCGCCGTAAGCAGCAGCAGTGCCCATGCCCATCTCGTGAACCATGGAGGTATTAAATACCAGAGAACCGCCTTCATTGAGTAGCGGCACCAGCTTCTGCGCCAGGAAGAAGGGTCCCTTTACGTTGATATCAAACAATTTGTCGAACTGGGATTCGGTCCAGGTTTCCAGCGGGGCGAAGGGCGCAATTCCGGCATTGATGAACGCCCCATCGATTTTTCCATAAGTAGCTCGGATATGGTCGCTCAGGGCATTTATCGCCTTTAGATCTCCGGCGTCGGAGGCGAGGATCTCAACATTGGACGGTGCCGCACTTTTAGCTGCTTCGAGTGTCTCCGGCGACCGCCCGGTAGCGATTACCCTGGCGCCAGCCGCGGCCAAATATGCCACGGTCGCTGCGCCGATCCCGGTAGTACCGCCAGTAACGAGATAGATCTTGTTTTCGTGAGTTGAATGCATAGTGTTCTCCTTTCGTAGCGTTGTAGCTACAGTTTTCGTGAGTTAAATATTTACAGCACTCCTAAGTGTTACTTTAAAAGTAACACTTAGGAGTAAAAAAAGGGTCAAATTTTCTTCATGACTTCTTGAAGCGTTGTTTTCTTTAGCTGATTTCGCATCGCATTTTCGGCACCGCTGAAGGCACCCTCAAGGGCATTGCCAATCCCCCGGCTTACCCGACAGGTTTGGTTTGGTTCCCTGGTGGATGTCTTTAACACAGGTTGTTGCATAACGGCATCATATACATCGCGGAGGTTTATTGATTGCGTCGATTTAGCCAAACGGGCACCCCCTTGCGGTCCGGATCTGGTAACCACGAGACCCGCGGCCGAGAGCTGGGTCAGCAACCGCCGTACAAGCCCTGGATTGGTTTGAATGCTATCCGCCATTTTTTGCGAAGTTACCCATTCACCATCATAGAATGCCAGTACAGCCATTATGTGGGTCGCGGTCGCGTATGTCAGGTCGTAGCCCATGGGTCTTACCCGTTATTTATCTCAATTAGTTACTTTAACTGTAACAAATAAAATTCAAATTGTCAAGGAATAATTTGGGCTTGAGGTGTACGGCCAAACCGAATCTACAAATTTAATTTAAAAATATAAGCCGTAGGAGAATTCGTGAATTCTCCTACGGGGTTAGGGTAGTTGCATTCGGCAATAACCGAATTTTTACAAATCGGGAAGGGTTACTTAACCAGCATCATTTTCTTGATCTGCTGAAATTCACCAGCTTTGATCTGGTAGAAATAGATGCCACTACCGACCTTTTGGCCGATGCTGTTGCTGCCATCCCACTGCTCGGTGTAGTTACCGGCTGCGCGATTTTCATTCACCAGCGTTTTTACCAAACGGCCGGAGATGTCATATACTTTCAGTTCGACAAATGCCGGGTCCCCAATCTGAAAAGCGATATTGGTTGACGGGTTAAACGGATTGGGATAGTTCTGCGCCAGGCTGAATGTTTCCGGGGTCAGGCTGGTGGTTACTTCATCGTCGATTTTCCGGAGGCCGCGGCCATGTTCGAGGGCAACACGAGCATCGTTCCAGGCATCACGATATTCTTTTACTGCCCGATCAGGCCGGCCATCGATGATCTCGTCAATCGCGTCGCTCATATCTGCCTGGGCTTTCGCCAAATTAGTGTCGGTCTGCGGATTGCCGGCATAAGCCTGCGCTTCGTTAATGTAGAATTCGGCGAGCGACCTTGCCGCATTAATAACCCCGTTGATTGCTACAGGGGCGGCTGCGCCATCTTCTTCGGCGTCCATTAATGCTTCTGCAGCATCGCGTAAGTCTCCAAAGCCATCGAAAATCTCACCCGCGCCTATACTGGTTGCGGCATCCAACAATGCATCGCTGGCATCCTGCAGATGGGCATTCGCATCGCTGCTATAGCCACCATTAGCGATTAAACCCTCGACATTACTCCTGACCCTCTCGGCAACCTCTGCCAAGTTCGTTGAGAGTGCAGTGCCGAGGTGGATGGCCCGCTGCAGTTCCTTACGTGCACTGGTCCAGCGGCGAATGGCCAAATTATATTCTCCATCAGCGTTTTTCTGATCGGCAGAAACCATAAAATTCTGCCCCTTATCGATATAATTGTCAAACTGCGGAACGAAGCCGTAGTTGCTATACGCTTCGGAATATCCCCTAATAAGCTCGCCTCTCACCAGAGCAATCAATGCGCCAATTTCTTCGGAGACGTTCGCGCCGTCTTTGGCGGCATCCATCAGTTCTTTCATTGCATCTTCGAGGTCTTTATATGCTTCCTGCACATCATTCCCCTCACAGTCCGCCACTGCGGCATCAAGATCGCCAATCGCAGCGTTAATATCGCTTGCTGCGCCGGCAGGGTAGCCTGCGCCATTCAATTTATCG
Source organism: Calditrichia bacterium (assembly GCA_028284905.1). Classification (GTDB taxonomy): domain Bacteria; phylum Calditrichota; class Calditrichia; order RBG-13-44-9; family J075; genus JACKAP01. The sequence goes on along the minus strand of JANQQU010000030.1, from coordinate 168,403 downwards.
CTAATGTTTTTACTGAGTGTTTTCAGACTGTTGCAAAACACATCCTCACAGCTAAAGAACCAATTGTCAGTGGTGAACTTTACTGCAACACCAGCAGGTAAACTTACTGTAAAGACCACATTAATTAGCTGGCCGTTGCCGCTAAGGAACGGATCAAATATATCGTTGCCCTGGAAGTGAGAATTATTGTCCTCAAAATCTGCCAGGGGAATGGAAACCAACTGCCAGCCTTCGCCACTAATAGCTTGCGCATTTCTGGTGCCGAACGGCGCAACATAAAGATAATTTCGAAATTCATCATCGTCGGCAGGATTCGCAAATTGAACGTCGTTGTCGTTGTTATCATCTTCCTGAAGATTAATTTCGATAACATATTCCTGCCCGGCTGCAGGGTTAATCCAAAAGTTGAAGTGGGTCATCCCGGTTAAATCGAGCGGGAAGGTCCGGAAAAAGCCACCGAATCCGCTACCGCCGAAAGTGTTTACATCAAGGAAAGCTGCCCAGGTGCCGCCATTTAACGGTGCGACACTGCCTTCTTCAGCGAGTTCGAAACCACCGGTTAAACCACCACCACTAAATACGCCCCAGCCGGCATCTACTTCCATGTCAGCAAAAATTAGCGGTGTATCACAGGGATCGGGCGGTTCGGCAGAAGCTGTGAGGGACATGCCCAGGGTTAAGAACAGAAAAATCGCTTTTTTTAATAAATCGTAAACATTATTGCTTGCGGAATTCTTGGTAATTGTGCTCATGCGAATACTCCTTAAATTAGATATGGTGGATTTAGTTGTGTTTAAATGACAGATTCATTTTTTAAAGTTGCTGGTTCGGACAAATCAGTTATCAGTTATCAGTGAACAGTTATCAGTGAACAGTTATCAGTGAACAGTGAACAGTTATCAGTGATCATTGAATGCTTATTTGGCGTGTGGCTACAAAAACGCCGGCCTGTAGCATATAGGTGTAGTGCCCGGGTCTTAGCCGTTGATTATCCTGATTCTTGCCGTTCCAGATTAGCCGATAATACCCCGGCATCAGAAAGTCGTGTATCAACAGACATTTTTCTTCATTACGATTATTGTAAATACCAATTTTCACCCGGCAGGCCACCGGAATGGCGAAGCATATTTTTGTTTTATTGACCACCGGGTTCGGGCTGTTTTGGGTCATTATAAAATCGAATCGCCCGATTGAGGATAGTTTCTCCACTTGAGATGTATTGCTTTTTTTCTTCCTGAACATATCTGCTTGCCATTGGTTATTTGGTTAAAAACTGAGTTTATTCCTGCTGAATCGTTGCTCATTTATTCTGTAATTAAGATAGAATTTTGTGGGAAGGGCTGCGCGTTCGAATACGTCAAAGGTTGGTCGAAAAGCGAAAAGGCTGGTTCAAAAACGACATTTTCTGGTTTAAAAACGACAAATGGTAAATTGCAGGCGATTTGAATAGACTTTAGATAGATATCGAACTTTTGTTACTGGTGGCTGGTTTCTCGTGGCTAGTTTTTTATCTGTCATTGCGTGGCGCTTTTTGCCGAAGTAATCTCTAAGGTGCATGCAACAAGGAGATCGCTTCGGCAAAAAGCGCCTCGCGATGACATGAGCTAATAGCATTACTTCTTTAACACACCCTATTAGTTTTCATCGAGTGCTTAAAAACATTAATTTAAATATGCCTGGTATAATGACGCATTTTACTTGTCCAATGAAGCAAGAAAGTCAGACGGGGATACGCCAAACTCCGCACGGAAGGCTTTCGAAAATGCACTAACGGTTTGATAGCCGATACTGAAGGCGGCATCTGTGACATTGCCTGCGCCTTGCGCCAGCATCTGCTTTGCCCATTGCAATCGGAGAGAACGAATATATTGGTGCGGGGAGAAACCGGTCAGCGATTTTAATTTGCGCTGTAACTGACGTATACTGACGCCGGCCTCCGCCGCGAGATGATCGGAGGTAAAATCTTCATTAGTGATATTCTCCTTAAGAATACTGCGCAGCTTTTCCAGAAATGCCTGATCCAATGAGGCCATTTTTACGGTTAGCGGCTCAAACGCTGCTTTCTTTCCCTGCTCATTCCGGAGCAGCTGGCGCAGTTCGATCAGTTTCCGCACCCGGATATTCAATTCTTCGGTGCTGAAAGGCTTGACAAGAAAGGCATCTGCGCCGGTTTCCAGTCCCTGGAATTTATCCTGTTCTGCTGCCTTTGCGGTCAGCATAATGATCGGAATATGGCTGGTCATCTGCTCTTCCCGCAGCTTCTCGGTTAATTCATACCCATCAACCTTGGGCATCATCACATCGGTGATAATCAGATCCGGCACTTCTGTTTTCGCCTTCTCAAAGCCTTCTTCGCCGTTTACCGCAGTGATGATGTTGTAATGCGGCATTAATGTATTACCGATGTAAGCGCGCATATCCGCATTGTCCTCGACGATGAGAACCAGGTCATTTTGAGACGATGCACCGGCTGCTGTCTCGCTTTCCGCTGCGGGCGCAGGTGTTGGTAGCGTAGCAACCTCTGCAGGCGCATCTGTTTCAACGGGCGCTGCTGCTGTAACGATTTGCGCCGGCTGCAAGTGCGCTTTGCCCAGGGGTAGATGGACGGTAAATGTCGTGCCGAAATCTACTTCACTTTGCACATCGATGCCGCCGCCATGAATTTGGACCAGTTCTTTCGTTAAGGCCAACCCAATTCCGGTGCCTTCAAATTCACGGGTGGAAGAGTCATCCACCTGGTAAAAGCGATCGAAAATATTCGCCAGGCGATCCACCGGAATACCAACCCCACTGTCCTTCACGATAATAAGCACTTCACCGGCGTCGGATGATGAACTGCTTTCTGCAGCCTGATTTTCTTTTACCTCAACCAACACTTTCCCGCCAGCCTCGGTAAATTTGAGCGCATTGGAAAGCAAGTTATAGATAACTTTCTCCAATTTATTCTGTTCAAAATAAACCGGGATATTTTCTGCTTCACTCTTAAACATCAAGGCAATTTCCCGCTGGTGCGCAAATGAATCGAATGCGCTGGTGAGCTGCTTAAGCAATGGAACAATATTTTGCTCGCTTGCCTGAAGCACCATTTTATTGGCATCTAGTTTGGACAGGTCCAGCAGTTGATTGATCATCTTCTGTAACAGAGAGGCATTCCGCGATGCCATTTGCAAGGCGTCGATATTATCCGGTTTTTTCAGGTTTGGGAGCACATGATTGATCTGACCAAGGATCAAGGTGAGTGGCGTGCGAAATTCATGAGAAATATTGGCAAAAAAGCGGGACTTCATTTCATTCATTTCCTGCAGTTCAAGATTCTTTTCGGCCAATTCTTCGGTCCGATCCATCACCAGTGATTCCAGCACCAGGTTCTGCGATTTCAGTTTGGCCGTGCGCCAGCGGTTATAACCGTAAATGATCCCCACTGCAAATACGCCATAAATTAAAAAGGCCCACCAACTGCGATACCAGGGCGGTAATACCGTGAAATGAAATTGGCCGACGGTACTGAGTTTTTCATATACATTTTTCGCCTGCACCTGAAATGTATAATTGCCTTCCGGAAGATTGGTATATTCTTTTTTGGTTTCAGTTGTCCATAGCGACCATTCCTCATCAAACCCATCAAGCATATAGCGATAGCGATTTTGCTTAATCGCATCATAACTGGGAGATCCATATTCCAGACGGAGTGAATTATCTGCATAATTGATGATAGGACTGCTTGGAGATAAGCCGGCAATCGCAATACCGCTGCTGTCCGCTGCTGTGCCGCCATAGATGAGCGTATCATTCTTTAACATGGTCACCCGTCTGACAATGGCCGGAAAGTCGATACTATAATCCTTCGGCAAATTCGGTTGATAGCGAACGACCCCTTCCGGACCGCCAAACCAGACAGCATCCGAAGCAGGATCCGGATATATTGCATAGATACTACCCCAATCGGCAATCCGATTAAAAGTAGTGGCATCAACTTCATAGCTGCCATCGTTGTTAAGCGTCAGGGCAAACGTTTCCCGGCCTTCCTCACTGGATGTTTTGACCCAAATGTTCGGTTTCCGTTCAGCAATATGGGTAACGAATCTCATGCTATCCGCAAATACAGGCCCCCAGGACGAATCGGCAAAAAAGCGTTTTTTAAGAGGGTCGTATTTCTTCAGGGCCCGGTTGGTTGCCAGGACAATCCGATCATCAACAAAAAATGCCCTTCCACTGTTGGACGGCATCCTATGCCGCCGGTCAAAGCGCTCTATCTTCGCGCTCAAACTATTATCGCTGCTGGTTGAATATCGGCCTTCTTTGCTTGCCAAATCCTTCAGCGCCGGAATTTCGATACGTATAAATCCTTTTTGATATAGTCCCAACCAAAGGACTGTTTCGCTTTCTTCCGCAATGGAACGTACTTCGTAAGATTCGAGACTATCAATTGTGAATACTTCAAACGTGCCGACCGGCGACGCTTTGATAATTTGTAAGCCCTCTAGCAAACCGGCAAATATTAAATTTTCATTAAATCGGGATTGTTTTATCGACCTGGTATGTGATCTGCTCAAAAGCGTTAATTGGCCATTTCTACTTTCATATATACCGCGCTCCGTTGCAACCAGTAACGAGCGTCCATTGCTTGATAATGCCCAGCAGCGGATGGATTCGTCAAAAAGGGGTTGTAAAACAGGGGCATCCGGCGCATTATCTGAAAATGAGAGCTCATAAATGTTATAACTTGTCGACAAATACAAGCGTTCGTTGTGGCGTACAAAATTGTTAACATTATTTAAAGTAAAAGGCTGATTCTGATAAAATGAAAATGTAGCGGGATATTCGATCCGGGCGATGCCGTTATTCAGCGCCAGCCAAATGCCCCCTTGTTTATCCTGATAAATTTTCCGGACAGCCTGATCTCTGAGGCCGGCATCCTTGTTAATCACTTTGATTATCCGGCCCGCTTTATCGGCAATAATAAGCCCGGTATTACTTGTGCCAAGTGCGATATTGTTGTCGGTAAGTTCGATACCGTTCAGAAGCCGGTATGTTGATGACATTTCCGGAATGTTACTGTTCTGTAAATACGGCGTAAATTTTTCCCCGTCAAACAGGAAAGCGCCCCTGCTTCTGGTAAAAACAAGTAATTGCTGTCCATTGTTTATACCGTTATCTTCGTTCGCACTCGGAAATGCTGTCATTGCAAAAATTGCCGACCTTGAAAATATTTCGCTGCCAGGCAAAAGCTGTAATGAATCCGCGGTCAATTTGAATAAACCAGAAAACCGCTCGCGCGTATAAAGGGTATTCCGGATTAAGAAAATTTTGTGAAACCGGTTGTTGGCTTTCCAATATTTAAGCGTACCGCTTTCCGGATGTTCAAGCTGCTGATTTTTATCGGGTTGCCAGCGAAAGAGATAATTGTTGGTTATAAAATAAATGCCCTCTCTGGCTGGTATGATATCCCAAACATCTCTAAAATCCAGAACCTCCTCCGGAAATCCGGATAGCAAAGAGACATAATTAAATTGGCCGGTTTCGTCGGCAGCCAAGTATCCGAATTCACCTTTTCCACCGACATAGATTCGCCCATTATCTGCGGTTGCCAGGGAACGGACAATCATCTGCTTCTCAGTGTAAATAATCCGCCAGAATACCCCGTCATATTCCAGCACTCCGGAACCGTTGCCAAAATACATGACGCCGCGATGATCCTGGGTGACAGCCCAGTTCTGGCTATGATAACCACCGTAATCTTTTGGGGAAAAGTTCTGGATATCCGGAATGCTGATTTGCTCCTCGCTGGCAATTTGAGAGGATTGTCCGGAGGCCACCTGCAAATAGAGGATAATAAATATGGAAAAACTGTATATGATTAACTTTCGCGTCATCAACAATAATCCTTTATCAAACACAATCGGGAAATTTAGTAGTGCGGGTACTCTATTTTCTCTCAGTGGATTTATCTCGAATTTTAAGATAGAAAAAATGTATCCCTTTTGCAATAAGATGCTGTGCGCAGGGTTGGAAGTCCCAAATTTTGGAGACACCAAATTAAGTTGTAAATTACCATTATCTAAGAATCGAGGGGCTTACAAAATCTGAGAAACACCACAAAAGAATCAGGCAATTTAAAAAGCAGCCCACTAACACCTTGCAAAAGGGTAATTCAGTATAATCTTTAAAGAACGGACATTTACATACGATGAAATATCCCACCCTATATAAAAGCCTTAGCAATTTTGTCAATCTTTCCAGCGAAGATTATTATGCAATTGAAGAAAGAGTAAAAGTAAAACGGTTGAAAAATAAAGCGTATTTATTGAGGGAAGGCGAAACCATTCAATACATGCCGTTTATTAATAAAGGATTAATGGTTAATTACCGCCTCGATCCTGGTGGCGATATTCACGTATTACAAATACGCTGGCAGGGATTTTGGTTGGGTGATCTCCTCAGTTTTTTTACAGAAAAACCATCGAAATTTAATATTCGCGCTTACCAACCAACAGAGTTACTTCTGGTAGATCATGATACATTTAACTACATAACCGATAAGCATCCTGTATTCGAAAGATATTTCCTGAGATCCTTGCAAAATGCCTACAGCAACCTGATTGACCGGGTGTTTGAACTACATAGCAGCAGCGCAAAACAACGTTATCTTGACCTCGTTAAAAATTACCCTCAATTAATGGAGCACATCCCGCATTATCTAATTGCCTCCTACCTTAGCATCAAACCGCAATCGTTAAGCCGTATTAGAAAAGAGCTTTAGAAATTTCGATTTTATTAAAGTCAGAGATTGTTGTGTTAAACTTTTGATTCTGTCATCGCGATCCCGGCTGCCGGGAGAAGCGATCTCATAGTTGCTTGCAACAGAGAGATCGCCACGTCGTTGTACTCCTCGCGATGACATCTTGGAGTATTATTTCTTTAAACCAACATTTTTTCGAATTCATGAACCTATGTGAATGAGAATTTTCCGGATAGTCTTTATTTTGCGTTGAGCTTTAAAAGGAATTTCACCCAAATAAATTCTATCCACTTATTCAATGAAAGGTGAACCATGAAGAAAATATGCAATACATCCGGTAGATTAATCAGATGTATTTTCATTCTCGGATTTCTTTCCGTTACTGCTGGAAAAGCACAATCCCAGAATGCGATAGAAATCGCCAATGGTGTCTATAGTTTTGGAATCGGGCACGGCGTTTATTCAATGTTCGTTGTAACCGGTGATGGCGTGATTGTCTTTGAGTCTTTCGACTCGAATCATTCCACTGAATTGGTGAAGGCTATTAAGGAAGTCACTAATCAACCGATTAAGTATTTGCTCCACAGCCATAACCATTGGGACCATGCGAGTGGCGGCCAGGTTTTCAAAAATGAGGGCGCCAGAACCATTGCTCATCTGGAAGCATATAATTGGATGAAGGCCAATACTGGCAAAGATATGGCACTTCCCGATGAAAGCTGGTCCGGCAAGAGAAAAGATATTGTTTTGGGGAATACCACTGTGGAAATGCATTACCTGGGAATGAATCATGGCATGGGCATGACAGTTTTCTTATTACCAGAAGAAAAGGTCGCTTATATCGCCGACTTAGTCACCCCAAACCGGGTGCTTTTTGCAATCGTGCCGGATTTCAACATCAAAGAGCTGGAAAGATCCATTGCAGAAATCATCAAATTAGACTTTGAAAAAGCGGTATATTCACATAACGAAAGCGAAAATGCCCTAAACGGCGGCAATAAACAGGATGCAAAAGAAGCACTGCAATTTTTAAAAGATTTACGCGGTGCTATTTACGCCGAATTTGAAAAGGGTACCAATCCGATGATGATTCCGTCGACTTTAAAATTACCAAAATATGAAAAGTGGGCAATGTATGAGCAGTGGTTGCCTATGAATACCTGGAGAATCTTGTTGGATGAATTCATGGGGCCTTTCCCATGGCATCCAATCGAGAATTCCCGGGAGATTGAGTAAATATCAACCTATTATCGAAGGTAAAAATATGTCTGAAAATAAATCTCAAAATCGACCATTTAATTTAATGTCATCTGGTTTCGCATTGCTGTTTATGTTATCTCTACTACTCAGCCTGGGATTTGCTTGTTCAGAGGAAAGTGTCACTAATATGGATGCGAATATTGGCAGCTATGAACTTGTTCTGGAGGAGCGATCCGGTACAGCACCTGAAGTGCCGAACATCGTTCCCCATCAGCAACTGGATCAAAATTCAACGGCGGAAGTTCTTGCAGAATTAAAAACCTATTTATTTTCCCTGGATCATGTTGAAGAGGGTAGTTCGCGCAGCAGTCTGCCCTCAGCTCTTGGTGCTTTCATCAAATCCGATGTAAACATAAATAGCCAGATTAACCGGGAGTTCACCCATATTCATATTGAGCCCGGTCCCGGATCGCTGCATTTGACCTTACGGGAAACAGGTTTTCTCCTGGTGGAAGAAACGGGATGGGGCATCAAGCATCCCTGGAGCGATAATCTCGCAGATGAGGGACTTGTCTTGATGATGATATATGCCCCGCGGAATGAAACAGATCTGGATAACATTAAAAAAATTATCAGTGCCGCCTGGCACCTCGCTTTAAGTGAGAATTGATGAACGACATCTTAAACAGCCCCGCGGATTGCTACTATGCCGGTTAGTGTCCGGCCTCTTCTAAAAAAAGCGCTTCAATTGAGGCGCTTTTTTATTGATCCGATTGCACCACTAAACATTATTTACACCGCTGCTTCAAAACGATTTGATTCTGGTATGATTTGATCCAATTCTGGTCGAATTCCTTCCTCAGCTTCGTTTATGTTACAAATAAATATGTGCGCATCAACAGGTTATCGGGAACGCGGTTCAATACTACTTCTCAAGATAAGTCTTAGCGTCAAATATTTTACCCGGACAGAATTGGAGGAAATTATGCATAGCATCCGTTTTTTTCTAATCATTACACTGTTAGGAATCATCGCCCCGGCTTATGGGCAGTTATCGCATTCATTTGCCTCAATCGCCAGCATTTACGACGGTGGCAGAGCCCGGGATGTCGCACAGGCGCCTGATGGCACCATCTTTCTTGCCAATGACTTCGACGGCTTGCGTGCCTACAGTTATGACGGCTCAACATTTACCCATATCGCCCATATCAACGATGGGGATTCTGCCCTGGGGGTGGCGATTGCTTCCGATAGCCTGGTTTTTCTCGCCGATGGTGGCGGCGGTTTACGAGCCTACAGTTATGATGGTGCTTCTTTTACCAATACTGCCCATATTGATAACGGCGGCTCGGCAGAAGCAGTCGCAGTGGCGGATGATGGCACCATCTTTCTCGCCAATGATTTCGACGGATTACGTGCATATACTTACGACGGCACTTCTTTTACTAATACCGCTCATGTAAACGACGGCGGCTCCGCGGAGGAACTGGCAATTGCACCGGATGGCACAATTTTTCTGGCGAATCTTCAGGATGGCGTCCGGGCCTATCAGTATACCGGCACCGCTTTCATCAACATAACTCATATTTACCAAAACGAGAATGTTGTCTGGGAAGTCGCACTTTCAAGCGATGGTTCAGTCCTTGTCGGAGATATTGAAACCCTGCGTGTATTTACGTCTCAGGATACAGTTTATACAGAAGTGATAAACATGGACCTTAACGATTGGCCACAGGACTTTGCCGTAACAGCAGACAATACCATCTTTGTTGCGAATAGAAACAGCATATTCTCGAATGGCAGCTTGCAGGCCTACAGTTACGATGGCGCCACTTTAACCCAAACCGCCCATCTTGAAGACGGTGTAGATGGATATGGAATCACGCTTGCTTCAGATGGTACCATCTTTTTGGCCAACGATGCCGATGGCTTGTCCGCCTATGCTTACACGCCTGTAACTGGCATTGAAGACGAATCTTCCTCGCATCCGGAATATTTCACACTTGAGCAGAACTATCCCAATCCCTTTAATCCCCTTACCAATATCGGATTTAGGATCTCGGATTTGGGATTTGTTGACCTGGCAATATATGATGCATCCGGACGAATGGTGAAAAAGCTGGTGAGCGAGCATCGCGTCCCCGGTAGCTATTCTGTGCAGTGGGATGCGACGGATAATTCCGGACAGCTGGTTGGCAGCGGGGCCTATTTTTATCAATTGCGCTACGGTAAACATCAACATACCCGGAAGATGATCTTGCTTCGTTAAGGTGCTTTTTCCGGCAACCTATTGTTTTGTTTATCGGTAATGGAAGCATAAAACAGCAAGTAAATTTATGCTTCCATTGCCTAAAGGGCCGGCAACCGCAGACACCCAGATTAACATCTGTAAAAAATGCTAATTAGCCGGCGTAAACCGCACCACGCTATTCTTAATCGGTTTTAGAGTTTGTAGATATTCATAGATCGCCCCGAGATCTTCTTCACTTATGCCGGCCTGCAGGTTCCAGGGCATCACGGTTTGCATGTCGACGCCCGGTTTTATTTTCCGGTATTCATAGTTGGCATCCGCATACATCTTGAATCTGGAAATAAAGAACTCCTTACTCCAGTTGCCAATCCCGGTTTCTTTATCCGGGGTTAAATTTGCCGAGCGGACAATCCCGCCTTGGCCCATATCAAAGTCATGATTACCGGCGAACGCCAGCCCGGGAATCGGCACACCCTGTTCCACCTGGGAGTGGCAAAAAAAGCACCCGCCGATTCGCGCCAAATATTTCCCGGTGCCGACAACATCCGCGGCATTCGGACGTACCGGTGGCTCAGCATCGCCTGGCAAAGTGCGGAAAACGAAGTTCAGAGGAAAGTCGATCGATGGTTCGGCAATCTCATTTTCGACCGGTGCGAGGGTGCGGATATAAGCGACGATTGCCGCGACATCCTCTTTCGCCATATGGCGGTATTCCGAGTAGGGCATCATGGGAACAAGCGGCCGGCCATCCTTATCGACGCCACTGGTGATCGCCCGGGCAATTTCCCCATCGCTCCAGTCGCTCAATGCCGCCGGCGTGATATTCGATTTAAAGATATCGCCGGGCGCGCCGTGCACCGGTTCTCCGCCGCCGCCAATGCTGCCTTCAATCATTTTCGGGGGGAAATAAGTGTAATCCCGCCGGGAATGGCAATCGAGGCAGAGCGCCACATTCTCCGTCAGGTAACGGCCTCTTTCCAGTACTTCCGGGGTTACTTCGATCTGCAGATCTTCTGCCGGGCTCACATTCGGGAAGGCCGTTTGCAGATAGGACATCCCGCTGATTGCCATGAGGAAAACGATGGCAAGGATAATTCCGAGAATCTTCAGTAATTTTTTCATGAGATAGTCTCCATTGGTTGTGTTAGACTTTTGCAATTCTCTATGAACGCTCGCCGTGAAAAACCGGCAGATTTAGCGCCCACTGCAGGATAGCAAATCGCAACCGGCGATCGCATACACTGATGCGACAGCCTTTGACACAATTGAGACATATGGGGAATTTACCGCTATGAAAGTCCCGTTTTACCAGGATTGGCTTTCTGATTTGTCAGTTTAGGATGGTAGATCCGCGGCGTACCATCCGGATAAACCGCGGGTTATTCTTCAACATAGTATTGCTGACAATACGATATTTTGAAATATCGTTACGCTGATTCTTTCGAGGTTCTTAACAAGCGATTATTCAGCGCCTTCCGGCTCATTCCGATTAATCGCGCGGCAATTGTCTGGTTTCCCTCTGCTCTTCTGAGCGCCTCATCGATCAAGCCTTTTTCGACTTCTTTTAAAGTCGGTAGCTGATCATGGAAGGAGACCTTTTCCGAAATACCATTCGGTTTGACAACAGTATCTGCTTCAAAGACATCGTTCTCATCCGGTTGCCCGGCAATATTTTTCCGGAACGGCGCCATCGACAACACACCGGATTTGTGCTGGCTGACCGCATCATAAACAATGCCTTCCAACTCGCGAATATTACCGGGGAAATGATAGGTTTTTAGCAGAGTATATAATTCCCGCGGTGCTGTCGGCTTTACCTTGTTGAGCTGGGCGGCGGCTTTTTCGAGAAAATGCTCTACCAGTAAGGGAATGTCATCCGAGCGTTTCCGTAAGGGCGGAATAAATACCTGGTGCGATTTTAAGCGGTAGAAGAGATCTTTCCGGAATTTTCCATTCGCCTGCAAGGTATCGAGATTTTGATTGGTGGCGGCAACAATCCGTACATCGGCGACTTTCGCAATATCCGATCCGAGCGGATAATATTTCCCTTCCTGCAAAAAGCGCAGCAACTTCACCTGCGATTCGATACTCAGCTCCCCGATTTCATCGAGAAAAAGCGTGCCTTCCGCTGCTTGTTCGATCAATCCCTTCCGGTCCATCTCGGCGCCGGTAAAAGCACCTTTTTTGTGTCCGAAGAGTGCATCGGAGAAAAGCGTATCATCCAAACCAGCCACGTTAATCGGGATAAACTGCCCTTTCCGGCCACTCAAGTGATGAACCGCGTTGGCAACCAGTTCTTTACCGACCCCGGTTTCCCCGGATATCAACACCGGTAAAAACGTGGCGGCGATGGCTTCGATATATTGGAAAATGGATTTCATTACCGGCGATTGGGTAACAATTTCCGAAAAGGCATCGGGCTGTTCCAATTTATTTTTCAGCAATGCCTGTTTCAGCATCCGGTTCTCTCTGCGGATATCACCAAGCTCCAGCGCCCGTTTAATCGCGCCGAGCAAGCGGGACTTTTCCACCGGTTTAAGGATATAATCGAATACTCCGTTTTTCATACATTCCACGGCGGTTTCAACCTCATTGACGGCAGTAATGATAATCAGCGGCGTTTCCGGATAATTCCGGGTGATCACCCGGGCCAATTCATCACCGGAAACCCCCGGCATCAGCATATCGAGGAGAATCAGTGAATAACTGTCCTTTTCCAGGAGTTCCAAGACCTGGCGGCTATCCGAACAGGTAACAATATTATTTATCTGTGCAGACTTTAATGTCAGTGAAACACTTTTCAGGAATAATTCTTCATCATCCACAATCAGGATTGGCAACGATGGTTTTTTTCTCATAATAAGGCCTTTATATACTTGTTTTTTAATTCGTTAAAAAAGTCGCATCGTCTAAACTTGTCATTGCGAGGCGCTTTTTGCCGAAGCAATCTTTAAAGTGTATGCAACGAAGAGATCGCTTCGTCGCTGCACTCCTCGCGATGACAGCATGCAGTATTACTTTTTTACAAAATCTTATTTCTTAACTATTGGTAAGCGAACCGTAAAGGATGTACCGACATCCGGTTCCGATTCACAATAAATATTCCCACCATGATCCTTCACAATTTGATAACTGATGGAAAGCCCCAATCCGGTGCCCTCCAGATCACGTTTCGTCGTGAAGAAGGGATCGAAAATATGATTGAGGTTTTTCGCTAAAATTCCCCGTCCCATATCGACCACTTTTATGAGGACACTTTCATGCTCCGCTTCATAATTGGTGCTAACATGAATCATCTGTTCCGGATCGGTTAATGCATGGCAGGCATTGATGATTAAATTGATCAGCACCTGTTCCAACTGCTGTTTATTTCCACGCACTTTCGGGAGGTTTTTCGATTTCGATAAGCGAAAATGATTGGTCGACTTTTTAAGCAGATTATCGACCAGCGGAATCGCAGATTCAACAACATCGTTCATATCAATCAACGCGCTTAAACTGCCGGGATCTTTTCGGGAAAAGGTCTTCAGATTTTTGACGATTTTATTGATGCGCGTCGCCCCCTCAACTATCCCCCCGGTAAGGTCGAGAAAATCCTGATTTGCCTGAGAATAAGGAATACCCGCCAACAGAAACTCTCCTTCCCGCTGATAATATTCTTCCAGAATGGGATTGGCGTCTTTCCAAATATCTTTTAACAATTGGGTATTGAGCAGAATAAAATTATTCGGATTGTTAATTTCGTGGGCAACGCCGGCGGAAAGGGTGCCGAGGGCAACCATTTTATCTGCCTGGATCAACTGCTTTTCTTTCAGCCGGGCCCTGCGATCAGCTTCTTTTTCGAGGGATATATCTTTTATCAAACCATGATAAGCTTTTAAATGCCCATCGGAATCATTTTCCAGAACAATCGTATTCCGGACCCAACGCAGTCCCCCGTCCCTGTGCAGTATTCGGTGTTCTAACGGAGGTACTTTTTCACCAGCGAGCGCTTTCCGGGATATTTCGATGACGCGTTCCCGGTCTTCCACATAGACCATCTGGTGCCACAGTTCCGGATTGGCAAAATAATCTTCGGATTCATACCCGGTGACAGCTTTACAGCCGGGGCCGTGGTAGGTTTCGACATTACCATTTTTTTTAACAGAGACAGTATAAACATAATCTGTTAAGTGTTCTAACAGTCGTTTATAATGGGTTTCGCTCTCTCTGAATATATGCTCAAGCGAATTTCGTTTCATTGTAAATCTATATATGTAAAGTATTTATCTTAAATATTAGTCAAATTTAATTTTAAAGCCCGGAATATCTGTTTTCCCTTTTGGAAATCCAAGATAATTATTTTTTCTAATTATCAGATAATATCAAACATTTTACGTTAAACGGCGGTTTGTATGTCATCACGAGGAGTACAGCGACGAAGCGATCTCTTGAGCAGATATACCATTTGAGATTGCTTCTCCCGGCAGCCGGGATCACCCGAAGGGGCTCCCTGGGAGCAATGACAGGAAAGTAGCATTATTTCATTAGCCCCACTTATTTTCACAAGAACTTAAGCAGATGTCGCCTTCGGTTTGTTACTGTCAGGTTAAATTAATTAGAAAATCCAGGCATTTCTGGCTCAAATTTTCCTCAATTCTGATGTCAAAAGTCCAGGGGTGGTACATTTATACCTATTTTGCCCAAATATTCCAGCCGGCAGGAAAGGGCGTTAAATATAGCTTTAAGCGACTTAACTGAATATTGGCCGGTATCATTTTGTACCACTACCTCAGAAAGCCTCCCTCAACAGGCCACAACCATAAACTCATACTAAACAGACGCTTAAGCAAATTTTTAAAAATTGGCAAACTGTTTGCTTTATTCTTTGTCGATCGGAAAAAAAGCCGATCAGAATTTATAAGAATGAAATAAAAATTGATTTACACTAAGGAGATAAAGGTTATGTTTTTTAGAAAAATTATGTATAGCATTTTTATGATGAATATGTTTTACGCGCCGGTAAGCACTATCCGGGCAGAAGATAACAACATTGAGTCGGTTCACAAACTTATCGAGACAATGGTCGCAAACTTGAGCAACAAAAATGTCGGTATCGTTGAATCAACGATCTTCAATTTAATTTCTCTGAAGGGCAGGTATCCGGATCGCGATTATAGTCTGGCGACGAAGGCGCTGGGTAAACTTGCCTTTAATGCCGAGAACTCGGAAGTCCGCTATATGGCTTATATCGCCACATCGTATTTAACTAATCCGGAATGGGTGCCCTGGTTGAATACCCAGGTAACTGAGATGGAAGGCCTGGAAGAAAAAATGGACAGCTTTCAGATATTCAAAGAGAAGGTCGAACTGCAATTACTCGATTTGGAGATCATACCGGCAGCTCATAAGTACGATCGTGCATCTTAACGACTGTTGATGATCGCGCATTCCACTGCGCATGTCTATTCAATTACAATAACGTATTAAGCGTAAACTCAAAGCCAGCCTGGTAGAATTCCGGGCTGGCTTTTTTATTATCTTCTCGGTAAGAGATTATGTCATTAGCAATTACCGACCAAACCGCCACGCCGGCGAAAATGGCTTCACTCCTCCTGCTACAAAAAACATTCTTTCAACCCAGCAAAATATTTCTAAATTTTACTGTTGCGAATCATGATAAAAGCAAGTTTCTTAAGTGATTGATTATTATCTTATTTATTTAAGGAACATGCAGAGATCTTTTCCCCAACGAACATTCAGCAGACTGAGATTACCATGATGCCACGCCGATTATTTTCCCGCAACTCCCTGATCATTTTTTACCTCCTAACTTGTTTTTCCCTCATCCAGGCCCAATCAACAACTGTTGAGAACAAGGACCTCGGAGGCAAAATTTACAGCGGCGAAATGCTTGATGGTCAGCCGCATGGGAAAGGAGAAATCCTTTATCAGCGCTTTTTTGATCGTTATGTCGGCGAGTTTGTTGATGGTAAGCGTAGTGGTGAAGGCACCTACTATTACTGGAGCGGAGAAGTTTATAAAGGCGGCTGGAAAGATAATTTACAGAATGGCAAAGGCGTCATCACGCGCATCGCTACCGGCACCATCATTGAAGGCAATTACGCCAATGGCAGGATGAATGGCTTGGTAAAATACACCTATAAAAACGGGGAGACTCGCGAAGGGAATTTTACCCGGGGCCGGCGCAATGGCAAATTTCGCCACACTTATGCGAACGGGCGCATTATCGAACTTGAGTTTGTCAATAATGAAGTGCAGGGAGATACGGTCATTATCGCAGCGGGAAATGGGCCACTCCCGGATGCAGGCAAATTCGTAATTAGTATGGCTTATAATCGTGGGAAATATACCGGCGATCTGCATAACGGTCTCCCCCATGGCAAAGGGCGCTTCGAGGCGCATAATAACGCGATTTATGAAGGTGAATGGCAAAATGGCGAATATTGGGGCAGCGGGTTTCTCTATCTGGCCAGCGGCTCCCGCCTTAAAGGCGAATGGGTAAATGGCAAGTTGGAGGGCAAGGGCCATTACGTCTGGAAAAACGGAGCGACCTATAACGGCGAATGGCGAAACGGAAAGAAACATGGATTCGGTAAATACAGAACCGCTGCTGGTGCCGCCGGGGAAGGCAACTTTCAGGCAGACAAAAGGCATGGAGAGTTTAAGGTTACCAGGGCAGATGGCAGCATCCATCAAACTATCTATGCCGATGACAACGTCGTTTCTTCGACGATGGTGGCAGGTCCGCCAGCCGAGGAAAATCCGGCAGAAGTGACGGAAACTCCGGAGACAGAAACGAATACAACCGTCATTGCAGAAAATGAAACTGAGGAAACAACGCCGGAAAATACAAGCGAAAGAGAAAGCACCCGGAGAGTAGCAACAAATGAAGTTGAAGAGACTGCTCCGGAGAATACAACGGCGGCAAGCATTCCAGAGCCGCCATTACTCACCGGTCCGGTCGGTTTCTATCAAAACTATTTACGATTTTTAGTGCAAGGGTATCAGATACCGCGGTTTCAGGAGTGGCTCCGCGAGATTGGGCACACCATGCCGCATCCCGAGCAGATGATGCAGCAGGCGTTTGTTTCCCGAAAAAATGGCGTGGAACTGCTTTGGAGTAATAATGTGCTGGAAAAAATCATCTTCGAGAAAAAAGAACTCCCCCGTTCCAGCAAGATCCGCAAACATATGAACCAGCATTCTTTTGACGATTACAAAGCCGCCGGCATTCGCCAGAACGGGCGGATAGAGCGCTCCCTCTACTGGCGCAATGGCGATGAATCCATCTTCATCGAGTTCAAAAGAGGTGGTAATACCAAAAAGAAAAAAGCCGAAAAGGTCACCCTGGAAATGCGCAATATTGGCCCGCTCAAGCTGAAACTTTACGTCGAGAGTGCCAAGGGAGAGCTGACGCACGATCATTTCAAAACGCTGATTACCATGCCGTTTAATAGCATTCCGGTACAATATTGGCTGAAGCAATCGCCAAAGCCGTTTCGGAAATCGAGCAGTGGGCGCACCTGGACGTATACCCAGGAGGAGCTGGGCATTTCAATCGGCTACATCAATTGGGGTGGCAACAGGAAGCGCCAGCCACGGGAGCCATTTGGGCAAATGATCGCGGAAAATGTAATGATTAATCCTTCCAAGTTTAAAGGGAAGCTGCCGGGCGGACTAACAGCGGCAGAAATAGACAGTTTGCTCGCTATCTATGATGAGGCTGAATTAAATAAGTATTACACGCGCATCACCGGGCAATCCTATGACGAATATGGGGGCACCCGGAAAGATTTTCTACTGGTGCCGGTCAATGACGACGGCATCCTCTGGCTGGAATATCGGAATGATAAACTGGTTCGGGTGAACTACGATAATCTTTCCTATAAAGCGATGCAGGCAAAAATCAAAGGTGAAAAAGATCGCGCCACAAACTTTATCTGGAAAAAACGTAGTGAAGCAGTGGCAAGTGCGCGGGAAGCGGATTTAAGAAAGAGTGAGAGGCAAGCGATGGCCGGGGACGAAACCGTTGGCTTTCCCTGGCGCGGTGGCCGTTTCATTCCATTTATCAACGAGAACCGGGTAAATCTCAATAAACCTCCCCATGGCCAGGGCGTTTGGGTCTACAAAGAGATTAGTTACCGGGGCTTTTTTCTGCATGGCTGGATGGAACGGGAATTTACCATCAAGGATAAACATGGCAATGTCGGCAAGGGCAAAATGCGCGGGAAAAGCCCGGTGGGCAAATGGATAGTAACCCAAAATGGCCAGCCGATTACCTACTACTTTACCAATGATGGCCAGGTGCTCGATGCGCAGATAGGCGGAAAAAGCCTGATGAAAGAGGGCGTGAGCGACCGGGTAGTTTACTATGAGTTGATCTATCGTGCGGTGCAACGCCGCTCTGACAACAGCATCGTCCAACGCGCCCCGGATGATTACGGCGGCGATGACTTACATCTGAAAATAGCAGAACTCTCTTATTCCAGCTTGCTTTCCGACGAGCGACGCATTAACAATAACCTCAATTTCAATTTACTGGAATCGAAGCTGTATTTGGAAACAAGCGGCTCCTGCAGTTGCAATGATTATTATAGCTGGGGCGGTTGGGAGCTACTCAGTTGCCGTAAACTCGATTATGAACCGAGAAATGTGGACATCACATATGATACCTGCAGCGGCTGGTATCTGCCGGACGAGTTCACCCCTTTCTGGGTTCGCTAGGCAATTACTTAGAAAAACATCTAATAAGCATCCTTACTTTTTGTTTTTCCTCGATTCTGAATTAGATTTTTTTGCATTTATTGTCGAAAAGGCTTAACGTCTATTCGTAAAAACCTACGCAAAAAGACCAATATATTTATCGAGGGACACAGCTATGCAGCGTTCGATGCTTATTTGTGTGTGTATTGTATTCCTTGCTGGAATAGGAACACCAATTTTCTCCCAGAATAATTCCCCCATGAGTGAGAATGAGAGCTTAAGTCCGGAAGCGATATTTCCAATAGCTGGCTATCCGGTTAATTCTGCAAAAGCTACAAAGCACCGGCGAACTCCTCCCAAAACTGCTATAAATGGCATCCGTCACCTGGTGCCGCAGCAATATCCCTCCATTCAGGCAGCGATCAACAACAGTGCAGATGGCGACACCGTGTTGGTGGATGAAAACACCTATTTCGAGAATATCAATTTCAAGGGGAAAGCGATTGTCGTTGCCAGCTATTTCATTATTAATGGGGACAGCAGCCATATCAACAATACCATTATCGACGGTAGTCAGCATACCCATCCGGATAGCGGTGCTGCCGTCACTTTTGCTGCCGGGGAAGATACCAGCTCAGTGCTGAGCGGTTTTACGATCCAGGGCGGTAGCGGCACCTTATGGACAAACCCTTTTAATGTTTTGCTTCGAGCTGGCGGTGGTGTTTTTTGTACGAGTGACTTTGGGGCCACCATTACTAATAACCGAATTATGAATAATCAAATTTCAACCGGCGAAATTGGCGTTGGCGGCGGTGTTTTTTGCGCCGGGGAAGATTTTCTTTTTCGCCTTTCCGGAAATCATATCTCTGGAAATCGTGTCACGACCAGTGCCGCCGTTGGAGGTGGCGGCGGTATCTTAATTTCTGGCGTTGATGCTCAAGTTTACGTTAGCGACAATGCAATTAGCGACAACCGCCTTTCAGCGAACAATGGCATTGGCCGGGGTGGCGGTATGTATATCGATGGCAGCAGGACCGAAATTTATGTGGCTGGCAATGCCTTCGAACGAGATACAGTTGTTGCACAATCATTTGCTGTCGGTGGGGCGAGTTATATTTGGGCGGTGGATTCATTACAAAACAGCATAATCCGCGAGAACATTTTCCGGGAGAATTTAGCTGATGCCGTCGATGATAATGGCGTCAGTGGCGGATTATTCCTTTTTAACACTGCGGATATTCTTGTGGAAAATAATCTTTTTGAAAACAACACGGCAAAAAGTATTGCCGGGCGGGGTTCGGGGGGAGGATTGGGTCTTCAGGATAGTGGTGATTCCGCTGGCGACTATCCCCGGATTCGCGGGAATCAATTTCTCAAAAACACCGCCAGCAGCCTTTTTGATTATGGCATCGGTGGCGGCATCGCCATTAATAATTCCATTGGGATTGTTAGCGGTAATTATTTTCAAGAAAATTCTGC
This sequence comes from Calditrichia bacterium, assembly GCA_028284905.1. GTDB lineage: Bacteria > Calditrichota > Calditrichia > RBG-13-44-9 > J075 > JACKAP01. The sequence continues at coordinate 148,028 of JANQQU010000030.1, read as the reverse complement.
TGAAGGCGGGGTATCCATTGGCGGCGGGATGCGTCTGATTCGCGGCATGATTCAATCCAGCAACAATATATACACCGGGAATAGCGCTACCCTTGGCGCTGCCGTTTACGCGTCCGGCACTCCACTTGCACCATTACAGGCGGAAATCATCAATAGCACTATCGTTAATAATATGGCCAGCGGCAGCGGCGGTGGTGTTTATGTCGATAGTTCTAGTCAGGTTACAATTGTTAATACGATCCTTTGGGAGAATACTCCCGAACAACTTACCCAATCCGTCGGCACATTAGCTGTGCGCTATAGCGATGTACAGCATGGTTGGGAAGGTCTGGGAAACATCGACGCGAACCCGGCTTTTCTTTCCCCAACGACTTTTGAGCTTTCGGATGCCAGTCCCTGCATTAGTGCCGGTATCGATTCCATTGAAATCGAGGGAGTTTGGTACTTCGCGCCACATGACGATTTTGCTGGCAACCCGCGCCCGACCCCTTTCGGTTCCCGCCCCGATATCGGTGCTCACGAATCGGCAATGCCTGTTGGACTCGAACCGCTCTCGGAGAATCTGCCATCTCAATATTTCCTGCAGCAAAATTATCCCAATCCTTTTAATCCGGTAACTATGATCGAATTCGAAATTCCAAGGTCCGAATGGGTCAGCTTGCGAGTTTATAATATTCTTGGAGAGGCAGTGATCGAATTAGTCGCAGAGGAGTTAGCAGCGGGTAATTATCGATATCATTGGGATGGGCGTGATCGTTCGGGAAGGGCGCTCAGCTCCGGCATCTATATCTACCGCTTGCGGGCCGGCAACTTCGTGCAGCAACGAAAAATGATATTGATGCGTTAATTCCGCCCCTACAGGGCTAAGGGGCTTTGCCGAATAAACAGCTATAAATATTACGCCCCTACAGGGCGTTAAATTGACATTAAATACGTTATCCCTAAAAATCCCAGCGGGACGGCATATTTATAGCATCAAGTTAGCTAAAGACTATTTTTAACCCCATAGGGGCGACATATTCGACAGTTTTTAAATTTACTTTCAAACCTGCCTGAAAAAATTTTATTACAACCTTATTCTTGCCCTCTTATCAATTCTGCCAACTTTCCAGACTTTCGATGATACTTCTAGCGAGATGACCCGGGTCACATTGAAGACTGCAAGCAGCGCTTCCCTCAGTTTCCAGGGAGCTTCCAGGAAATTCGGGAGGCGTTAAAACAAATGCCTTAGACATCGATGATGCACGATGTTAAACCTATTCCATAATTCCAAATGATGAATGACGGCATCATTAAAACGTATAATGTAAGGAGCGACGCATGATTGATAATTATTATCAGGTAAGTTTATGGTTATGGTGGCTGGTCACCAGCGTCATCATTATCGCTTGTAGCAATCCTGATAACCGAACCGGCGATAAAAATAAAGTGACTGCAACCCGGGTCAACATCGATGGTGCAGAGAGTTTTGAGCATCTATAACATCGCCGGTTTTGAAACATTTGCTTCAAATAATATTACCAGGGCGGTCGGTGCCTTCTTTACTGATCGCCTTGTTTTTTTAACCTTCTAATCGTAGCAGAAAAATATGTCGCCCCTGCTTTATTCTTCGAACACATCTCGCCGCGCTATTTTCCCATAACCCTGGGCAAACTCGACAAAAATTGCCACAGTATACTTTTTTGCAACAACGTCTAAAAATGTATACTCTGGGACAATTACCTTCTCGCAAGTAAAATCCATAAACTCAATAATAACAAAGCCAAAAAACTCAAGTAGCATTTTGGCATAGATATTGATCTTTCCAGGGTGCAGGCAATCAATGTCTGGAACAAATCGGCCCTCAGAAAGCGCGGTTTGGCAAAATAACCAGGAAGGAGCAAGCATCATGAAAATGCTGGTTGTCATCAATCCCAGGGCGAAAAATGGCCGTAGCGAGCAAATCAAATCAATTATTCATCAGCAATTTGCCCCATACATTGCCGGCATCATCGAGCATCCTTCGGTCGAGGAAATGCATGAAGATTTGCAGCGAAGGCTGGATGCCGAAAAAATTGATATTGTTGTCGCCGTCGGTGGCGATGGCACCATCAACGCAGTGCTGAATATTATCGCCGGGCGCGATGTTGCCCTGGGTATTATCCCCGCCGGCACTGCCAACGATCTTGCCAACTTATATCAAATTCCCGCCGATCCGGAAAAAGCCTGCGAGATTATCCGTTATGGAAATGATTGCCAGGCCGATATCATTTCTGTTAACGGCTGGTGCTACGTTACGGCGGGCGGGTTCGGCATGGCCAGCGACGTCAGCCATCGCGCCAATAAATTGAAGCGGCGTGCCTATTTCGGCAAACTGCTGCTGCGCCTCCTCGGTAGCAGAATATACGTGCTGGCAACCCTGATGTCTCTATTCCGGAAGGACGCCCATCGTTATCCGGTCACCGTTCGTTGCAATGGCGCCGTCGCTGATTGGGACAGCCTTTTCCTGATGATCGATAATCAACATTTTCTCGGCTCCCATTTCCAGATGACCCCACAGGCAAAAAACAATGACGGACGCTTCGATGTCTGCTTGATCGAAAGCTTGCGCTCCCGCCTGGGCATTTTGTCGGTCATTCTACAAGTGCTAAAAGGTCAACACATTTATTCCCCGCAGACGCATTTATGGCAGGAATCCGAACTGACCGTTCAAACCGAAAAGCCGTTGACTTTTTTTGCGGATGGAGAGACGCTCCCGCCAACGCGGACATTCAATATCAAGCTTCTGCCCTCGGCATTAAATGTTATCGTACCGGCTTAAAAAGGAGAATATCATGATTCCCATCCCAACAAGCGGATATAGTAAAAGAATGGCTGTTTATTTAACAGAGATGTTTCCTCCCGGGCAGCGCCTGCTGCAGGCAGTTTTCCTTTCCGGCAGCTTTATGATGGCGCTCTCCTGGATAAAAGGTGCCAGTTTCGATTTTCTGAGCGGATATAGCCTGGTCGGCGCCTGGAGCGTGTTTATGCTCTTGCTGGTTTTACGCTTGATGGATGAATTGAAAGATCAGGACATCGACGAACGCTTGTTTCCGCAGCGCCCGCTCCCCTCCGGCAAAGTCCTGAAGAATGACATCGCCTTTAGCCTCTTTATTGCTATGGCCTTTTTCCTCATCCCATCAATCGGCAGTAGTTCTAACTTTCTCATCGCCGCCGCTGTATTAATCTACGCCCTCCTAATGTTCAAATTTTTCTTCATTCCAAGAATCCTGAAAAAGCATTTGCTGCTGAATCTGCTCACCCACAATCCGATTATCCCAATCATGCTCATTTATCTCGCCCAAATTTACCTGCAGGCGCAACAACTCAGCTGGCGGCAGATCGACGGCAATATTCTCTGGTTGATCGGGATGTATTGGTTGCTGCTCTTTTCCTGGGAATTTGTGCGGAAAATCCGCGCCCCGCGGGCGGAAGATGCTTACGTCACCTATTCGCAAATTTTCGGCTTTCGCGGATCTGTAGTTATTGCCATTGCGGTTCAATTACTTGCTTTACTACTCGGAGTTTACTTCCAACAGCAGCTACAGCTTTCTCTCATTTTTCTACTCATTTTTCTGGTGGGATTTACCCTCCCGTTAATTGCCGGTATCCGTTTTCTACTGACGGAAAAGCCAGGTACCGCGCTGCTAAGGCCATACACGGAAGGATACATCCTGAGCTGCTACCTGGCAATTATCTGCGAATTTACACTGGGATTGTAAGGAGATAGTGATGACTGCAAACCATCAACAACTTATTCTCGATTGGCAAAATCCACTTGCTGCAAAAGCAGCACTGGTGGGCGGAAAAGCAGCGAACCTCTTCCTCCTGAGGAAATACGGATTTAATGTTCCCGACTGGTGGGTCGTTTCCACAAAGAATTTCCAGGAAGTTTTTCGAGAGTTGCGGCCAGCAATTGCGCATCACTTAAAAGGAATAAATTATCAGAACCAACAACAGCTGAAGGAAGCCACCGCGGCAATTGAAACACTGATACTACAATTTCCTTTTCCGGAAAAATTATGGCAGGCGTGCCGGGAGAAGATTAAACCGGCAGTTTCAAAGCAGACGCACTTCGCCGTTCGTTCTTCCTTGCTGGGAGAAGATTCGGCGAAAAATTCCTTTGCCGGATTAATGAATTCCTATCTCGATGTGGCGTTCTCCGAGATCCCCCAAAAAATCAAACAGGTCTGGGCGTCTGCTTTTTCTCCACGTGCGCTCATTTACCGCCATAAAAAAAGGCTGGATCCTCTGGCGATCTCCGCAGCGGTGATTATCCAGCCAATGGTTCGTGCCACCTCCTCCGGGGTGATGTTTAGTGATGATCCGGAAAATCGCCATCAATACTGCCTTATCTCCGCTGGTTTCGGATTAGGAGAAGGCGTGGTCAGCAACCAGGTAGATACTGACACTTATCGAATCAACCGCCACAGCGGGGATTTTCACAGAACCATCCCGAAGAAAAAGAATGCTTTTATTTATGCCCCAACGGCGGAATCAAGCCATCGATTGGAGGCACTCTCCCCTTCCAAGCAAAAAAACGCTGTGCTAAGCGATCAGCAAATTCGCGAGCTCAGCAAGCTAGCTGCACAAGCGGAACAAAAATTTGGGCAACCGCAGGATATCGAATGGACCTATGACCAACAAGGACGTTTGTTTATTTTACAATCCCGCCCAATCGTTTTCCATCCAGGCTACCGTAGAGTTTGGGATAATGCCAATATTGTCGAGAGCTATCCCGGCTTAACCTTGCCACTCACTTTCAGCTTTATCCAGGACTGTTACGAAACCGCGTTTAGCAATACCACTCGCAGCTTTTTACTGCAAAAGAAAGTGTTGAAGAGCAGCATGCCCCTGTTCAAACAAATGCTCGGTTTGCTGAACGGACGCGTCTATTACAATCTTCTCAGCTGGTACCAGATGCTCTCCTTTCTACCGGGATTTGAAAAGCACAAGGAAGCGTGGGACGAAATGATCGGCATCGACGAACCGATGGATTTTCCCGGCCAGCAGCTCTCCCTGTTGAACCGCTGTTATGGTTGGCTGATTATCACCTGGAAATTACTCAGTGGTAAAGGAAACGCCCGGAAATTCTTCCGGAAATTTAACGCCTTTTACAAAACCGCGCGGGATTGGGACATCGCCAACGCCAATGAAAATGAGCTAATCCACTACTACCACTCGATTGCGAATTCTCTCAGCGCTTTTTGGCATCTAACGTTGTTTAACGATTTTTGTGCGATGAAATACTATCACTGGCTCAAACAGCTCTGCCAGCGTTGGGGCCTGGAGAAGCATACCAATTTACAAAACGATTTACTCGCCGGGGAAAGCGGTGTGGAAAGTGTTGCGCCGGTACATATGCTCATTAAGCTGGCGGAAAACGTGCGGGAAAATCCGCTGTATCGGGCACTGTTCCAGGATGAAAATATACCGATTATCAGGGCCCGCATCCAATACGACCCCGCCTTTGCCACATTGAAAACATCACTGGCAAGCTATCTAAAACATTATGGCGATCGTAGTTTTGAAGAACTGAAGTTAGAAACGCCGGGATTCCGGGAAGCGCCGGAGCGACTATTACAGTATATCCGCCATTATGCAAACAGCGGACTTAATGTCGAGCAATTGGAAAGCCAGGATCGCCTGATTCGAGAAAACGCAGAAGCAATTGTTCGGCGGACGCTGCACCACCCACTCAAACGCTTATTTTTTAGCGTCATTCTCCGCAATTGCCGGTTGGCTGTGAAAAACCGGGAAAATATGCGCTTCGCCCGCAGTCGCTTTTTTGGACTTATTCGGCGCATTTTCCGGCGCTTTGGCGAACTGCTTGCTGCCCGGGAAATCATTCCGGCGAAAGACATCTTTTACTTAACCCATCAGGAAATATTTGCTACAGTGGAAGGAAGTGCGGTCACAAAAAACTTACCCGGACTGGTAGCGCTCCGCAAAACGGAATATGCCAGCTATAAATCCTCGCAACTACCGGAAAGATTCATCACGCGCGGGATTCCTGATCTGCAAGATTTGCAAACCTGCGAAGAGATTCAGTCGAGCAGCAACGTATTACGGGGAACCGGTTGCGCGTCCGGTGTTGTGCTGGCGCCGGCTCAAATCGTCCATCATCCGGAAACAGCGAATATTGGCGGGGATCATATTCTCGTAGCGAAATCCACTGATCCCGGGTGGGTGTTTCTCATGCTGGCGGCGAAAGGCATTGTCGTGGAAAAAGGAAGTGTTTTATCCCATACTGCGATTATCGGGCGGGAGCTCGGTATTCCCACCATTATTGGGGTAAAAAATGCGACCCGGCAAATTCCCAACGGCAGTCTGCTGAAAATGGATGGCGGCAGTGGGGAGATTGTTATTAGTGAAAGTATCCATTACAACGGCAAAAACGGGAGGTGAGAAGTGGCAATCACTAGCTTCACATTCGATCACAACCTTGCCGAGAAATTTGTGGCATTCCCGTACGAGCTTTACCGCGACGATAAAAACTGGCTCCCACCCCGCCGGCAGGATATTAAAGCGCAACTAGCAGCGACGTTTCCATTCTATCAAAAAGCCGACAATCGTCACCGGCATTTTCTGGCGCTGAAGGATAAAAAAGTGCTCGGGCGGATTTCCGCTTTCATTAACCAGAAATTAAAGAATGACAAGGAGAAACCCGTTGCCACCATCGGCTTTTTTGAATGTGTGCCGGATAAAGCCGTTGCGCAGGATTTACTCGATACAGCCCTCTCCTGGCTGGAGAAGGAAGCGCATTCCGGCGATATTTGGGGGCCAATGAATTTCGACATCTGGCATGGCTATCGTTTTATGACGAAAGGATTTGGAAGAAGCATTTTTCCCGGCGAACCGTATCAGCAAGCCTACTATCCGGAGATGTTTCAGGCGTATGGCTTTATCCCCCGGCAACGCTGGTTTAGCCTGGAATACAATAGCATCAATTCGTTACAGTATTTTTACGACTGCTGGCTACAGCGCTACCATGAGCTGGTCGATCAGGGATATTATTTCGCCCACTTTCAATTGGATCGCTTCCGGGAAGAGTTGCGTCGCTGGTATCAGCTATTGCTGCCTTCTTTCCGCAACTTTTTAGGATTCACGCCGATTTCCGAAGCAGAATTCACTGCGCTATTTTTACCCTATCGCCCGGTATTTCACTCCCAGCTGTTTACCATGGTTTCCGATGAAACACAACAGCTGGCCGGCTATGGCTGCGCCTTTCCGGATGTTGGCGATGCCCTGCGCGCATTAAAGGGCCGGCGGGATATTTATCACTTATTAAAATTCCGCCGACAGATGTGCAAAGCCAAACGCGTGCTATTGTATTTCGGAGGAATAACCCCGGCTGAAATGCACAAAAAGAGCGGATTGGGCCACGCCATTTTCTCCTACATCATCGGCCAGATTATCACCGCCGGATTCTCGGAGATGACCCTGGCATTGGTTGCAGAAGGCAGTCGGGCGCTAAGATTATTAGGCGATCAAGTAGCAGATTTTCGACGGGAATATGAGTTGTATGAATTTTCGCGGAGGACGAAATGAGCAAGCTGCCGGCCATCTTTTATGTTGATCGTCAGGATGGACAGGTAAAACAAGAGACTGTTTTTGCCGGGCGTTTTCTCAATTGGAGTTACAACTCTCATCTGGGAATTTTCCTCACTCATTTTTTGCTAAGCCGGCAGTGGGTTTCCCGACTGTATGGCTGGTGGCATCGGCAAACATACAGCCGCCGGAAAATTGCCCCATTCGTCCAACAGATGAACATCGACTGTTCAGAATTACTGCAACCACTGGCCTCTTTTGCCTCTTTCAATGATTTCTTTATCCGCCGGATAGATTTATCCCGGAGAAAAATAGATCGTCGTCCGGGCATCTGCATCGCACCAGCGGACAGTAAAGTTTTGGTATATGAAGGAATCAGCGCGGATCGTTCCTTTTCGATTAAACGGCATTCTTTCAACCTTCACACATTTCTCCGTGATGAGAATCTCGCCCGACGCTTTAACGGCGGGTCGATGGCCGTATGCCGCTTGCATCTTAAAGACTATCACCACACCCATTTCCCCGCTGATGGCATCGCGGACACAGCTTACCCCATCAACGGCAGATATTACGCCGGCGGGCCTTATGCCCACCGGCGTTTTCTGCCATTTTTTGCTGAGAATTATCGTGTTCGCACCGCTTTTCACTCACAATCATTTGGAGAAATCTTAATCGTGGAAATCGGTGCGTTTACCGTTGGCGCCATCCGGCAGGATTATCAGCCGGGGCAGCCGCTACGCCGGGGGGATCATAAGGGCTGGTTCGAGTTAGGCGGATCGACAGTGGTATTGTTATTTCAAAAAAACGTTATCCGCTTTGATGCAGACCTGCTCGCCAATAGCGCCAACGGCCTGGAAACCCAGGTATGGATGGGCGAGTCGATTGGGCAGAAAATCAGCACTAAAACATCTGAAAAAACCACTCTGGCAAAATGCCCCGGGCAGGAGATTTCATCATGACTAAACATCGAATACACTACGCCCAATGCTGGGAAGATCCGGCAACTGTCCGAGCGGCCTTACGGATTACACCGCAGGATCATCTCCTTTCCATCGCTTCCGCCGGAGACAATACCTTTGCGCTCCTATTGGACAATCCCGCCAGCATCACCGCAATTGATTGCAATCCCGCGCAGCTCTATCTCACCGAGTTAAAAATGCGCGCGATACAGATATTGACTTATGAAGATTTCCTGACCTTTCTCGGCGTTACGCCTTGCACTAATCGACAACGATTTTACCAAAGGTTAAAAAATATGCTCAGTGAAGATGCCCGGCGTTTCTGGGATAATCAGCCAGCCGCCATTGATAAGGGAGTAATTCACAGGGGAAAATTTGAAGCATATTTCGCCTTGTTTCGCCGCTGGATGCTTCCACTGATTCATTCCCGGGAAACCTGCCGGGATTTACTGCAATCACGCTCGACAGACGAGATGGAGAAATTCTACGCAGAGATATGGGACTGCCGGCGCTGGCGTTGGCTCTTTCGCGCTTTTTTTAACGAGACCCTCCTCGGTAAATTAGGCCGTTATCCCGATGCCTTTAAATTCGTTTCCCGCAAAAATATCGCGGATGTATTGCTGGAAAGATCCCACCGAGGCTTAACAACAATTGACAATGCCGATAACTACTTCCTCGATTATATCCTTAATGGAAAATTTAGTCAGCGGGATGCCCTACCTCCTTATTTACGGGCAAATAATTTTGCTTATCTAAAAGACAATCTGGCGCGGATTCGCCTGGTTTGTGCGGACATTAATGCCTACTTGCTAAGACAACCGGCAGCGACGTTTTCCGCATTTAATTTGTCCGATGTCTTCGAATATATGTCCCCGCCAATATTTGAAAAAACCATGGTCAATATTCTCCGGGCCAGTGACGACGGGGCAAGGATCGCTTTTTGGCATTTATTTATTCCCCGCCCACTCATACCGGTCTGGCAGGATTTTTTAAAATCCCGGCCGCAGCTCTCGGAAAAATTGTATCGGGAAAGCCGGACATTCTTTTATGGCGGATTCCAACTCTGGGAATTGTCAACGAACCCACAATATGCGGAAGGAGTGCCATCATGTTCCAGTATGCATTTCACACATTAAAAAAGCAACCGCAGCGTCTTTTGTTTACCGTCGGCGGCATTGCCCTGTGCATCGTGCTGATGTTATTTCTGCTGGCAATCTATCGCGGTGTCAAGGACGGATCAGTGGAGTTTATCCGGGAAAATCGCGCCGACTTCTGGATCCTGCAGCGAAACGCCTGGAACATTTTACGCGGCTCTTCCCTGCTCTCCACCGGCCATGGCATGCTCATCGAAGATCTCGATGGTGTCGATTCCGCCGCCCCAATTCTTCTCCTGCTTTCCGGCATTGAAAAAGAGGGCGAAATGACGACAGTATTTCTCACCGGTTTTCAGCCGGAGCGCGGCGCCGGTGGTCCGCCCCATATCGTCGAGGGACGGAATGTGGAGAGTGATGAGGAGATTGTGCTGGATAAAGCCTTTGCGCAGAAATATGATTATCAACTGCGCGACCCGGTGCATATTCAGGACGATACGCTCACCGTTGTCGGCATTTCCAGCGGTACCAATGCCCTGGTCATTCAATATGCTTTTGTGACTCTCAAACGGGCGCAGGCGCTCATCCGTTTTCCCAATATCGTCACCTGCTTTGTCGTGCAGGTAGCGGATGGGTATTCTCCGGAACAATCGGCAGCGGAAATCCGCGAGGAAATGGCTGGCATGATCGAGGTCTATGATCATCAGACCTTTCTCGATAACAACATCCGGGAGATGGAAGCCGGTTTTCTTCCTTTCATTTCCACCATTGCCATCATTGGGATCATCGTGCTGACGGCCATTTTAAGCTTGCTGCTTTCCATCAACATTCTCGAGCAACGCCAGGATTTTGCGGTACTGAAAGCGATTGGTTCCCCATTGCGCTTTTTACGACGGTTGATTGTCAGTCAGGCTTTGATGCTCGCCGCCATTTCCACCCTGGCCGCACTGCTTTCCTTTTTCCCGATGATCGCCCTTATCGAAACAATGGTGCCGGAGGTCAGCGTCATTTCCACGCCTGCGCAAATAATCGCGGTGATCCTGGCGGTTGCCATTCTCAGCTTGCTCAGTGCCGGCATTTCCATGCGGCGGATTCGCCACATTTATCCTTTGGAGGCTTTCGCATGAAAACGAATAATAGATTTCCGATAGTGCAATTAGAAAATCTCAGTAAAACTTTTCGGCAGAACGATCATTTCACCAATGCGGTCTGCGATGTTTCTCTGCAAGTTTATCCCGGCGAGTTGATTTTATTGCTAGGCCCAAGTGGCAGCGGGAAAACCACGTTGTTAACGCTAATCGCTGGTTTTATCCAACCCAGCGCTGGTAAAGTAAGATTATTCGGGCAGGATTTGCAGACATACGGAAAGCGCGATCTTCAGAAATTGCGCGCCGGAAAAGTCGGCTTTGTATTTCAAAACTTTCTCCTGATTGACGCCTTAAGCGTGCTGCAGAATATTGTACTGGTGCAGGAATTTCTTGGCACATCCAGATCTGCCGCAAAGAAAAAAGCGCTCGCATTGTTGGCACAGCTGGATATTGCCAAACTCGCCGGCAGATTTCCGAAACAGCTCAGCCAGGGAGAAAAGCAACGAGTAGCCATCGCCCGCGCCCTCGCTAATAACGCCGGACTAATTATCGCTGATGAGCCGACCGCCAATCTAGAGTCTACACAGGGATTTGAAATTATCCAGTTGCTGCATCGCCTGACAAAATCTCACGGGAAGTCCGTCATTGTTGCCAGTCATGATCAACGGATGATCTCCGTTGCTGATCGGGTGTTGTATATCGAGGATGGGGCTATTCGGCCGGGGAAAGCTTCCGCGCAAATGTCTCTTCAACGTTGATAATTTTCAGCAGTCTTAAAATGCATCGTTGGGAACAATACTATCATTTCATCCTATCGAGTAATGCGATCACCGCTTCTGCCAAAATCGTATAGCCCTTTTTATTAAAATGCTTCCAGTCTCTCGGGCCATGAATGATCTCTTCCTGGGCAACCGGCCAAAGGTATTCTCTGGCGTCCACAAACGTCACTCCTTGTTGATCAGCAACTTCTTTTAGCCGGTAGCAAATGGCATTACTTCTAGTTCGTACCAATTGCCCGTCATAGATGACCTCTTCGTTTTGGTATGTTTGTATCGAGACCTCCCGGGAAGCTATTTCATAGCAAGATAACGGAGAAGGGATGTAGACAACTCCGATTGGCACATCTTTAAAGTATTCTCTCAAATACCTTAACGATTGTTCGAAAACATAGATAGCAAGCGTCAACTCTGCTTCTTTCAAGCCGAGCGCCGGGGATTGTAATCCCCTCGGAATTTCCACTTCGCCGTCAAGAAGTTGAATAATATTGGGAGGGGCTGTCACTTTTTTCGCAGAACGCTGCTTTGCTGGAGGTTCAGCAGGCAGTACACTCTTCAACAGATGATAGGAGAAGTTCGCAAAGGGCAGGTAATCCTTAATTTTCATCGAACTTTCCATTCGCCTTAACGGATGCTCTTTATTGATGGTATAGTCTATAAACTCCCGAAAATATTCCCGGTCATAAATTCTATCCATATCGAAATGTTTTTGAAAATGTCGCTCAATGAGAGTGATATTGTCATTTAAATCGTTTCCTTCATAAAAATAGACAATAATCCCTCCGGGCCGCGCCAGCTCGAACTGCGGTGTGGCATTGATGTATTCATAGTGAGCAATCGGCAAAGTCACCATACCCCGAACGCTACTGGCACCGCCCTTACCAAATGAAATGATATCTATCCCGGTACGCTGATTAATAACATGCGCGCTATGAAACGGCGGATTCTCATTAAAATTGCTATCCAAAAACCAGTCACCATAGCCCTGCGCATAAGAATCGCCAACCAGGGCAACATAATTCCTGGGGATAACGGACTTTTTCGAACTCTGGGCAAGCGGGCGAATTCTCTTGTTGAGATATTCATGTGTTTTTAGTGGTAAAGAAGAGAGGAAAGATCCAAAAATCAGAAACTCAAAAACCAGGTAGGTGAGCAACGTTGACCCAATGATCATTAACAACGGTGTTAAAAAATTTGCCCATTTCCTTAATTTCATGAATGTACCAACATTGGGATATAACGACTGTTTCGCCACTTTTATCGAGCAAAACATTATTTCCATATTATATTGACCACCAGGCAAAATCTAACGAAACAGATCACAATTTACTTTCCGGAAAGATTTCAAAATGCCAGGAGTTGTGCAGTCAATACTGAGATGAGATTTTCAGACAGGCAAATGACTCTGATATGAAGTGAGGCATAAATATCAGGAGCAAATGATGTTTAAATCGTATGGTTTAAAAATATTTGTATTTGTTGCGCTTTCCATTTATCAGCTAAACGCACAGGTTCATTTTACACCACACTCGGTATCCAATAATTTTCCCCTGAGCGGGCTTATTGCCGCCGATGCCGTCGACCTTGACGGCGATGGCGATATTGATATTCTCTCCGCTTCACATGGTGATGATAAAATTACCTGGTATGAGAATAATGGTTTTCAGGAATTCACAGCGCATGTCATCTCAGATACTGCCGAGGGCGCCTACTCGGTTTATGCTCTGGATGTCGATAACGATGGCGATATTGATGTTCTTTCCGCGGCTGTTTTGGCTGATAAAGTGGTCTGGTATGAAAACGACGGTATGGAGAATTTCTCCGAGCATACCATCAGCATTAACGCGATGGGCCCTCGCTCTGTTTATGCAATTGATCTTGATGCTGACAACGATATCGACGTGCTTTCCGCATCGATTGGTGATGATAAAGTGGCCTGGTATGAAAATGACAGTGCAGAAAATTTTTCCGAACATGTTATAAGCGACACGGCTGCCGGGGCGACATCGGTCATAGCGCTCGACATTGACCAGGATGGCGATATCGACGTGCTTTCCGCTTCGTTCCTTGATAATAAAATTGCCTGGTATGAAAATGACGGCGAGGAAAATTTCAGCGAGTATATCATTACCGCAAACGCTACAGCCGTGCTCGCTGTTTCGGCTATTGACGTCGATGGTGATGCAGACATCGACATATTTGCAGCAATCGCCGGGGCAGACAAGGTCGCCTGGTATGAGAATGACGGTGCAGAAAATTTCAGTGAACATGTCATCTCAGAAGATGCGGGATTGGTGCTCTCTGTTGCCGCTGCCGATCTCGACGGTGATGCTGACATAGACATACTTTCCGCTTTGGCCGCCAGCGACAAAGTCGTCTGGTATAGAAACGATGGCGAGGAAAATTTTCGCGAGCTGCTTATCTCCGCAAACGTGGATTTTCCGACTTTTGTTATCGCAACCGATCTCGATAATGATCTGGATATAGATGTGCTCTCCAGCGCTGGTAACAATGAAATCATCTGGTATGAGAATCAAAGTCCGCAGAGCATCTCCGGCGAAACGCCGGTTACATTCCCGGAAAGTTTATATCTCTATAATAATTTTCCCAATCCCTTTAATTCAGCGACAGTAATTACCGTGGACCTCCCGATTCGCACGGCAGCATCACTAAAAATATATGATATTCAAGGAAGAGAAATTGCTCAATTGTTAGATAATCCCCTGGCAGCCGGTCGTCACCGTTTTACTTTTCAATCCGGGAATCTAGCCTCTGGTGTGTATATCTATCAACTCTCCGGAACAGGTTTTAACATTACCAAGAAAATGATAGTGTTAAAGTAATTGATGAGCGCGTCATATTTCGCCGATAGCACATCCTCGCAAAAGGTGATGTTTAAAACCTATCGCCTATCGACAATCTCTCCTGAAAACAGGGCAAATTAAAGCTTGAGTTTTACGTTACAATTTTTTAGGTTGCCTTGGCGCAAGAAGACTTCTTCTAGCTGATTGTTCCCGCGATTATTGCCGAAGCTCCCGACGACTGATATTATTCTCCCGAAATTTCAGCCATTAATTAAATGCATCACCTAATAACTCATCCATTCAAGAACCAATCCAAGGAGATTTTTATGTCAAAGCATTATTCGGTAATTGATCGTCAGCAAAGTATTACTGGGCAGCATGTCGACCGCTTCATTTCTTTGAAAGAGGCCCGGGAAGTTACCAGGGATTTTACACTGAAGACTGATAGCGTCATCTCGCATCTTTTTGAAGGTGTCAAAGTCGCTCAAGTGTTGAACCAGGAAAAGTGCCACGGTGTTCGGGTTTATCATGGCAAGCATAGAGATGGTCTTTTCAAAAACATGCATGCCATTATTATGATAGGAGTGGATGAATTTAACAACGACATGGCCGATGGCCTTATTTTGGAATTATCAACAACCTGCCCGCCTTTTTGCATGGATATGTTTACAGATGCCGATAGTGATGTGAACAAAGATCTCTGGGTGAATGCCGGCAGTTTTATTTCCCCGGAATTGGCCGGTCAACTTACCGATAACTTCACCTACAACATCGATAGTAATGTCGCCTACCTCTTTTCCGCAGAAAAGGTTCGCCAGATTTTAGGCCAGCCAAGCTGCAACGGCTTAAAATTTTATCACGGCGAATCAGCAACAGGGGAGCATACCTTGATTGCCACCGGGGTCAATCGTTTTGGCAAAGATCTCCGGCTGGGGCAAATGTTAACATCTGAATTGATCAGCACTTTATAAACGTTTAGCAGTAGCTTGAAGCTAGTGGGCCCCGAAGGGCTACGGTTTATACACAAGTTTATATGTTACAAAAACACCTTAAAAACCTAATTTTTAGCCGCGGATAGACACGGATTTGCACGGATATAAGCAGAACAGTGAAAAAATCAGTGAAAATCTGTGTTTATCTGTGGCTAATATTCAAACTCGGCTTTCATTTTATGGCAGTTGAAGCCATGAAAACGCGTTTGTAAAGATTGTATAAACCGTGGACCTTCCGGGCCCACTGCCTCTGCTACTGCCACTGAACGATAATCCTATCGCCTTCCCACCAGCATTGTCATCTCCTTAATTTCCCGCAACATACTTCCAGTACATCATTAATGAAAAATGTCCGAATATTTTTGTGATGCCTTGCAATTATGCTGCACGGCTTTTTGATAAAATAATGAATTGAGGTAAAGATCCCGGCCGTTCAGGCCTCGCAAGATCGAACTTCAGTCATTTCAAGTAGATACATTTCTTTGTTGGCGCCTTTTTTAGCACTTTTTAGGGATCAACCTGGCGGAGCTTTACCCAAAAAGTGTTGCCACCCTATTTTTATACTCAAATAAATATTCGCAGGTGAATGGCAGACCGTAACCGACATCCGCAGCAACCACTCAAAATAGCCTTCTGGAGCAGCAGTTATCTTCGGGGATTTGGCGGTGCAGAAAAGATTGTTAACGACATCCTTCTTTCACAGAAGATGGCAAAATTCAAACGATACCTGATTACAGAAAAGGTTCAGCAGTCCCAGGCAGACAGTGATTTTTTTCGTCCCCTGCCTCCCGAAGTTCGGATCTACCAAAACACTTTCTGCAATCCACTACTGGCTCAACATAATCCCATTCTGTTCCTGATCCGTCTGCTGAAATATTTCAAGGCCGCCATTCAGCTGGGATTTTTCTTCCGTCAGGAAAAGATCGACATCGTGCATTTACACATGGTAAATATTGATGTCCTCGTGCTGATATTTTACAAATTCATTTTCAAGTATCGCCTGGTCATCACCTTTACCGGGATGGAGATCGCACTGGCGAATGCCGGTGCCATGTCCCGCTGGAAAATGAAAAAAGCGCTGCAATATGCCGATCAAGTCAGCACGGTATCGCTGGAGATTAAACAGAAGCTGGCCGACCAATTTGCTTATCAGCACGCCCATTATATTTACAATGGCATTGATGTGGAGTCGTTAAAGCGCCTCGGCAATGAGGCCGATTATGAGATCGAGAAAGACAGTTTCGTTTTCTGCGGACGCTTGCACCCGGTTAAACGTGTTCCTTACCTGATCGATATTTTCCATGATTGTATTCAGGCGGGTTGCCGAAAAAAGCTGTATATCATCGGCGATGGTGCCGATATGGATAAGGCACGGGCGCGCATCCGACAGTATGGCATTGATAATCAGGTAATTATGCTGGGGGCAAAGCCGCATGAGGAAGCGCTGCAAATAATGGCGCAAGGTAGCTGCCTGCTGTTAAGTTCGGCCAGCGAAGGCAATCCGATTGTCGTGCTGGAAGCGATGGCCCTGGGAAAGCCGGTCATCGCTCCGATTGTCGGCGGTCTGGCGGAAATGATTACGCACGGCGAGGACGGTTTCATCTACACGCCGGCAGACAAGCGAGCCTGCCGGGATTTTATTCTAGCACTATCTGAAACCCCTGAACTAACTGAAAAGATGGGGCAAAATGCCCGGGAAAAAATTGCAGCAAACTTTAGCCATGCCCGAATGATTGACAGTTTTATCGAGATTTATAATTCATTAAGCCAACCATTATCTAAGCAAAATCAATTGCTCAACTACCAATATCAAAGCAATTCCGAATGATTGAAAAGATAGCATTTCAAGGTCTGATTCTCGGACGTATTCTACTGGAGTACGCCGCCTTGGCGATTGGCATTTTTCGCCTCTCTCCGCTTTTCCGGCGGCAATCCGCCCGGCCGAAGCGAATTGCATTTCAGGCATACTCAATCCATCTGGCGCAGCATTATCAAACGATTATTGCCGAGCTATTGAAAGAGTCGGCACAGTATGAAATCTTTTTCATCGTTTTGCCGCATCCCCATTTCTCCCGTAAATCCCGGCAAGATTTAAAAGAATTTGCCGAACGGCAACTGAGCATTCCGGCAGCCAATATTCATTCCTACTGGCAGACACTTTGGGAAAAATTCGACTTAATCGTTTTTGACGATGTCTATGCAAAATTCCCCTTGCGATCAATAAAGAAATGTTTGATACAACATGGGGTTATTTTAAATGAACGCTGGATGAAGCGACATTTCTTCCGGAAAACCATCGCCGATTTTGACATTATTTTACTTAATGGCGAATTCGACTACAACCGCATCAAGCAATATTATCAAAATAACGCCGAGGACTTTGAGGTCCACCCAATCGGTTTTCCTTTTCTGGACAGGATCAAATTACTGGACGAAAATCCTGCTAAATACCTCGGCAAACTTTCTCAGCGCCCAAAAAAGATGAATGTTTTGGTTGCCCCCTCCTGGTCCGGGCTAAATCTACTGGAAAACAACGGCATAGATTATCTTGATGAAGTTGTGGCCATTTTATCCGGCATGGATGTCAACACGATAGTCAAGCTACACGCCTGCTCCTACAATAAAATTATGGCCGGGGGCGTCGACTGGAAAAAGCATCTGGCAAAATATGAAAAGTATGAAAACATCAAAATAGATTATGATGTCGACGATATTCCCGCGATAAAATACTGCGATGTGCTGATTACCGATATCTCCAGCCGTTCTTTTAATTTTCTCCTTTTGGAAAAACCGGTGATCTATTATTTCCCGACCAGTGCAACCCGGGAGAATGGGGACACCAATCGCATCGCCATGGTTAAAAAAAGTGCCGTCAGTGCCACTTCCCCGGAGAACATCCGGGAAATCCTTTCCCGATTTATGAATAACGGTAAACATACGCCCAAACAGAATCTAAAGAGCGACGAGCTGTTTACCAATTATGGTAATGCAACTGCAGCGGCGGTAGATATAATCAAACAAAGTGTTAACGATCCCAGGTAGAAATTTTCTTGGCAGAAAGTAATCTTAAGCAGCAATTACCGCATAAAACATCTTTCCGCGATTTTCCGGCACCGTATAAAGAAGTATTTTTTAAGGCGGGCATTAAGAAGCGGCATTTCTTCCCGCACCAATCATATTTTTTACCCAGATGCGGTCCGGATGGATTCAAAAGTGCCGGGAGGACGGTTCAGCAGAACGACCCGAATCAGTTGTGGGAAGTCATTCTCTATGCAGATCAGTCATTATTAGCGGAGTTTCCTGAAGACCTTTTTTTTGACGATGATCTGGTTTGGCACCAGCAGCATTTGGACATAAATGGCCAAATCGCATCTGCAAACCTGGTGATCGTTGGTGATAGGTTATATACGAACAACCATGTTTCCGATATCGTCCAGCGCATTTCCCGCCGGCGAACTTTCAAAACCAGAATTGAGACTCTCTTCAAGGGTTGGCCTTATATACTTCTTAACAGCATTCTCAATTTCGCCCGGGAAAAAAAATTGCGGGAAGTTTGCCTGCCGACTGCAGATTACGCCATCGAAAACACCGACATTCAGCGAACCGTTAAACGCGATCTCTTTCACCGAATTTATGATTGGTCCGTTACCCAACATTTTAACGCCATTCGGGAAGGTAATTGGTGGGTCATCAATCTTAATGACAATATTGGTAGCATCGCGATTGGTGAGAAAAGGGAATCGGTTCTGACAGCTGAAAAAACAATCTGTATCTATCATGACACGGAAAGAGGACTGGGGCATATCGGGATTGACAATGATCTGGCAAAATTTGCCGACAGAATGGCGCCTGATTACTTGCAACAGATGCTCGCTATCGAGGCAGCTGTTGACGTCAAGGTTAGCTATAATGTTGTCGGGCAATTTTTATCGGATGTTCGAGCGGAAATAGAGGCCGGCGGACATGGTCTGGCTTTTCACTCTTACAATCATCGAGTTTCTCCTTTCTGGTCATTTATTAACAAGCACCCGCACATCTACAGTCGAGTTCACAAGCTGCTTTCGAAAATGCAGCTACGAAATGGTGGAAACCAGTTATACCGTTGCCGGAAGATTGACTATCGCCTGAAGGGCTACCGTCCTCCCCAGTCAGTCCTTACTGCCGAACTGGGCGACGCCAATCTTTGTTATCATAATTTTGAATGGCTCGGCTGTTGGATGCCGCCGCAAAAAGTCCGATTGCCTTACCTGGAAAATCGCCTGATAAAAATCCCCATGCAGCTGGACGACTGGCCGATTTATTGCGAAAAAGTTAGCTATGCGGATTGGGAAAACGCAGCGCTTAAGGCTGTTCAGGAAAATGAGTTTACGGCGATTGGCCTACACGATTGCTATGCCCAATACTGGATCGAACATTACGAATCCTTTTTACGCAAGCTCAGTGATCTGGGGGAATTAAAAACCATTGAGAGCGCCGCTAATAACATTTTCCTCCGGCACGCATTTTAAACCTTAAAATCATCACAGACAGAATAAACGTATGGCAAAAATAGCGGTTATTTACAACGCCTGGCGAAAACCGTTGGCGCTAACTGACATGGGCTATATTCGCTGGATTAAAATTGCTGAAGCATTGGCAAGATGCGGCCATGAAGTGGACATTCTCACCAATGAACCAACCTGGCTAAAATGGTGGGATAGCAAAAAAGTAATCCCGATGGCCCCGAATCTGCAACGAAAGCCGATCGGAAAAGCGAAGTGGTCCGATTATGACGTGATTAAAACCCTCTTTAATATCGGCTTTAAAACATTGGAAAAATACCAGGGAGATCAACATCCTTTTATCATTTCCAAACTGGGTTCGGTGGTTGGTCCCCGGGAAATGCCCGGCATTTATTTCTACGGCAAAACGCGCGAGGACTTTTACGCTTGTCAGGAACGAATATCCGAGCGTTGCAAGTACATTACCGTTCTCACCGAAAAAGCGCGGGAGCTTTGGATCGATTGCCACGGCGTCGAAGAAAAGATGCTGCTTGTACCGGGCGGGGTTGACCATGAGATACCGGACCCCGGCAAAAATCCTTTCCCTGCAACGGATGAAAAGATCTGTATATTCGCCGGTAATGTTTATAATGAGCGTTCCCAACCGGAAGCGAATAAAGTTCTGATCGAGAAATTGAATCAGCTCGGAAAATTGCTCGGCAATCATGGGGTGCGTCTCTATATGTTCGGTCCCGGAGATGTCAGTAAGCTGAACACCCGGTATGTTACCTACAAAGGGGTTATTCCCTACGAAGCATCCTGGGATTATTTCCATCACGCCGATGTCGGCATCGTCGTTTCCGCCGGGGCGTTTATGCACAATAACGAAAGCACCAAGATCTATCACTACCTGCGGGCCGGTTTGCCATACGTCAGCGAAAATGGTTTCCCCAACGATTACCTCGCAGACGCATCTCAGTTGGGATATGCGGTTCCCAGCGGCGATATGCCCTTAATGGCAGAAAAAATTATTGCAGCGGCCAACCGCAGTTGGGATCGGGATTTCGCCATAAACTACATTCTCGACAATCATACCTGGGATAAGCGGGCAGCGGTGTATGATCAGCTGATTCGAAAAAGCTTCGGATAATATTTAATAAATTCAGATTTGCTAGGGGTTCTTCGTTGATCGTTCCTCGTTGACCGTTGATCTATTTATGAAGATATTTTTACTAGCAACGAACAACGAACAACGATCAACGATCAACGATCAACGAACAAATCAAACAATTTCACCCCAATCCTAATTGGATACTAATACCCCATGAAGCTTAGCTTTATTGTCACCATAGATCCGATCAAAGATATATCGTATCTGAATTACATCGTCCATTCTTTTAACCTGCAAACTTCGCAGGATTTTAATGTCATTTTCTATAATCAGACGCAAATGGATGAAGCGGCAGTATTTTCCTGCTTACAGGTGCAACCGCAGTTCGACTATCGTTTTTTTAGTATCGAACCGTCATATTTCCTCGGCAAATATCCGATCTGGAATCTCTACGGTTTTCACAATTTTTTGCTGGAAAAAGATTATCTCAACGAATACTTCATGGCATTGCACATGGAGGAGTTCCTGGATGTCGATTACGTCGAGCAGGCCCTCGATGTTTTGCAGCAGAGTTCGCTGGACATCCTCTTTGGTAACCTCACCCGTTCAAAAATCAATCTCGACGATATTGCCCCGGCCCTATCCTGCAAAACCGGGAAAGACTACGATCTGTTCCTCGAACAGCTTGGCATCAAGGCCGCCAATCACTGGTGCTTCTACAGTAACCGGTTTTTTACCTGGAACCGGGTTCAGTTGCGGGAAAACTTGCTGAACTTTTATGGCTTTGGCTTCCGGCGAAAATTGAAGCCGACAGAACGCGGGTTTATCACCACGCCTTTTTACATCGCTGAAGATGTGTTCTTTATGAAAAAGGAATTTGCCAATCGCTACAACTGGTTCCTGAAAGGACACGATATGTATTTCGAAGATATTCATATCTGCGAAATACCGGGCGTTTGCGAACTGGGTAGAGAATTAAAAAAGGTTACCCACTTTCCGGCATATTTCAACCGCAGTTGCATTTATCATATTTCCCATGGCCGCTTCTATTTTCAACTGGAAGATGAAGAGTTCACCGAAAAGATGCTTGCGTACCAAACCGACAGTCCAATTTTGCAAACCCATCAGGAGGCGATTCGCGGCTACAAAGAAGGTCGCATGACCTTTAAGGAAGCATTATACCATACCCGGCGGAATACCCAGGGTACCGGTACTCAGAATCTGAATTACAAATATCATATCGCTTATCTGAACAAGAAATAGCAGATTGAATCATTTCTCTTTTTCAGAATAAATCATTCGGCCAACAGTTAATTACCTCAAATTGCTAAAGAATAAGGGACGGTATAATATCTGTAGTTTGCCTGAACAACAAAAAGAGATAAATGACAATCACAGAACATAGCGTTAAAAAGAATTCACATACGACTTTCTACCTCGCTGCGGGTCCTGAAGATGGTCCGTTGATCATTTTCATCCATGGCTGGCCAGAGCTGTCTATCAGTTGGCGACATCAACTTACTGCGCTGGGTGCACTGGGGTTCCGTGCCATTGCACCAGATATGCGAGGCTACGGGCGTTCTTCCATTTATGACAAACACAGCGATTACGCACAGGAACTGATCGTGGGTGATATGCTCGATTTACTAGACTCCCTGGGAGGTAGAAAAGCGGTTTGGGTGGGGCATGATTGGGGTAGCCCAGTCGTGTGGAATATAGCTAGTCACCATCCGGAGCGCTGCCATGCAGTTGCGAGTTTATGTCTACCATACTACACGCTTGAACGTGGGCTTGATCATATAATAACGCTTGTCAATCGTGACCGCTATCCCGAAAATGAATTCCCTGCCGGTCAATGGGATTACATGCGCTATTATGAAGAGAATTTTGACGATGCGATTGCACAATTGGATGCGAATGTCAATAACTTTATGAAGCTAGCGTTTCGCAAGGGAAATCCTGAAGGTGAGCACCAGCCTACTTTAACGGCGATGGCTCGGCGTAATCATGCTATTTTCGGTTTGAGAGATATTCCGGATCTACCACGGGACAAAGATGTCATTACAGAGGATGATCTAAAGAGCTATATCTCTGCATTAGAGCGCAACGGTTTCTTTGGCCCATCTTCATGGTATATGAACCACACTACGAACGCTGAATACGCAAAAACGGCGCAAAATAATGGTTATCTCGATATCCCTGCCCTCTTCATTGCCGCTCATTATGATTATGTTTGTGAGTGTATTCACTCTCGCCTTGCAGAACCTATGCGAACCTACTGCCTTAACTTGTCAGAGGAGATTATTCGCTCAGGACATTGGATGGCGCTGGAAAAACCAACCGAAGTGAATGCAGCGCTCGTAAAATGGCTGGTTAAGGCAATCCCTACAGTGTGGCCTTGCCCAAAGTAATCATACAGACACTTGTTCTCATGGAAAACTCTTTTGATCTTTTAATCAGGAAACAATCAACATGCAGGCACCTTTGGTAACCGCTGTTCTCCCCCTTAAATATTTTGTAAAAGCGTATATGGATGAAGCGATCCAATCGATTATTCAGCAGAGTGATCCGAACTGGCGAATGAATATTGTCGTAGAACCTGAGGACCTCAGCAAATTTCACAACTTATTGTGCGCACAACTAACGGATGAGCGAATCTCGCTAATCAGCAATCACCGCCGGGGATTTGCCGGGGCAATTAACAGCGGCGTGGAAAAAGCGGAAACACCCTTTGCAGCCATTCTCCTTGGCGACGATAAGTGGGCGGATAACGCCATAGCGGTGTTAAATCGGGAAATACAGGAAAATCCCGGCGTCGATTTTTTTCATTCATCTCGAAGAATTATTGATGAAAAAAGCCAACCGATTAGCAAGATATATGACAGCCGCTCATCTTTTAAGATGAGTGATTTCAGATGGGGGTCGCCGATAAAACACTTGCTTTGCTGGCGAAAGACAAAGTGGGCAGAAATTGGCGGCATTGATGAGAATTTACTGCAGGCCTCTGATGACTATGATTTTCCCTGGAGCATGGCAGAAAATGGCACCGTTTTTAAAGCGGTCAAGGAATGCTTGTATCTCTACCGGAACCACTGCGACGGGGAACGTTTTACGACCCATCAGCTGCTCAGTGATTCCAGGAAAGGCATAAAATGGATATTGCGAAAACATGGTATTGGCTTGATCGAACGGAATTATATCGTCTGGAAATTACGTTTCCGGGGTTCTTTGGGTAAACAAAGATTATACCGAAATGTTTTCGACCGTTGGCTAAAAGAAAAAACCGGCGTTGATGCCTCCCGAAATTGGCAGCAACAACAATATAAGTAATAAAAGGCTCTAGAAGAATCTTCATCACCCCCTTCCCCTTTTTAATGAAAATGTTAACCGTCTTTTTAAGAATATCTTTATGCGTAAATCAATCAATATCTTTCGAAACTTTTTTCTCATCCTCGGCGCTTTATTCTTTTGCCTGATGTTAATGGAGTTAACTTTTCAGGCATATCATTTTTATGTAAAGCAACGCACTAAATATCAATCTGCCGAACATCCGGATATGATTTATACGGTAAAACCGAATGTTTCCCGGGAAATTAATACCCGGGGATTCCGTGATCGGGAACATTCCGATCAAAAGCCTCCCGGTACTACCCGTATATTGATCATTGGCGATTCGGTAACGCGCGGCTATGGTATTCAGGATGTAGCGGATCGTTACACGGATTTGTTGGAAGAGCGGCTACATGCTTCCGGAGAAAAATTCGAAATTATCAACTTTGGCATGGATCAGTATGCAACCGTCCAGCAGTCCCGTTTACTGACGGAATGGGGAATTGCCATGCAGCCGGATCGGCTAATTATATCCTACGTATTAAATGATCCCACCTCAGATGGTAGCATTAATGATTTCTTTCTCCGGGAAAATGCCCCCTCAATGGCACTTCACTGGATGCTGAAAAAAATCAATGCCATCGAGACCCCGATTTTCCAACCCCCTGTAATTCCAGGCTGTAAATCTTTTGATTATTATTCAAAAATGCATTGCGATGCGGAGAAATGGGAGACAGTGCGATCGTCATTTCAGAAAATCCGTGATCTTTCAATAGCACACAATTTTCCGGTATTGTTGGCCGTTTTTCCCCTGCTCGATGAAGATCCGCAGGCAACCTTTCAGGACTATCCCTGGCATGCGATTCACCAACAGGTACTGGCTGAAGCGCAGGAAAATGGCTTCGATACCCTGGATCTGCTTCCGGCATTCGCTAAATATAAACCGGTGGATTTAAAGATTAAAACATCGGACCGACTCCACCCGAATGAACTCGGGCACCGCACTGCGGCGGATGCAATTTTTACAAAGCTTTCCAGCCTTAACCCAAAAACCTCCCCGAAAAATTCTCAGATTACTAGAGGGATTGATGATGAATAAGCTGATCCTCAGGCTTTTATTCTTTAGTGTCGTTTTTATTCTTCTTTTGCTCCCATTACACCGTGTTACCTCATTACACGACAGGTTGATAAACGATAAGTACAAAGGATTAACAGCCCAGTCAGACAGTGTAAACAATATCTTCCTCGGCAGCAGTGCGACTTACCGGGGCATTGATCCGGCACTCTTTGATAAGGAAATGAAGGACCTCGGTATTTCAACAAAATCTTTTAACGTTGGCATCCCGGGAATAAATATGCTGGAGATGCACTATGTCCTGGAAGAAATTCTCCGAATGGACTTACCGAAGCTGCGAACCATCGTATTGGAGATCAGTGATTTTTCCCCGGAACTGGTTGAAATTAATATTGACTCCTGGCGAACGATTTACTATCACAATTTCAGCCATACCTTAAAAGCCTTACAGGCGATTTGGGCTTCTTCTCATTCGCTGTCGGAAAAAAAACGTATGTATTTCGAGCGTTTGTCGGTATTTAGCAAGCGTTTATTTCGCATGGGCGAAGCCAAGCATATTTACCGGACACTTGCCCATAAATCGGATCAATTACAGATGAAGGAACGGGATAAATATCTCGCTTACAATGGATTTCTTTGCCTGGAAGATGAATCGGGTAAAACGATTGATAAACGATTGGCGCACTTTTTATCTCCGAAAGGCCAGCAGGAATTTTTTACAATTTTAGCAAATGCTCAAAAACCGGAAAAATTAGCAGCAAGATTCCATAAATCCCAACACATCGCCTATCCGATATTAGCAGAAATGATAAGAATGTGTCAAGAACGCGGGTTAAACGTAATTTTCATGATGCCTCCGGCAGACGGGCGCTGGAGCTTCATCACTAATCAGATAAAAAATATGCAGTTGTCCATACCTTTCTTCGACTTAAATCACCCCAAAAAATATCCGCATCTGTTTACTGTAGATACCCGATTCGATATCACCCATTTAAACCGGAAAGGGGCCACCTTAGCCACCCGGGAACTGGCTCGCTTAATCGCTATGGATGCTCAGCAAAAGCAAACCCCATAACAAACCAGAATTGAGCGCTTGATCCTAACGACTAAAGCTTTATGAAGTATTCGAAAAAACAAAATTTGTGATTTTCACCGTAATAAAAAAAGCGTTGTTGAATATATTTCCGATAAGTATAAACGCTTCTCCTTGTTTATAAAAAAGTTATTGAAGAAGCTTTGAGTTTGCAGGGTCGCATCTCATTTGTTCTTATACATGTTATGCTTGCTAGCTATGGATGGCAGCTTATCGGTAAAATTTTTAGAACAGAATTTAATTACCAGAAACATTTTACCATCATCTCATATCCTCCGATCACTCCTTCTATCCTACGCTTTCCAGCAAAATATTTAATGAGATTCAAACATACCGGGGCAGTATGTGCGCTTCAAGTTCAATTCTGAGATCAATAAATATTTAATCTTTATGCCGCAATCAAAACGATGAGAATGCCTAACGTTTTTAGTTACGACTGTAACTGACGTGGCGGAGCTATATCCGGGCGAATTCCTATAAATATATGAATATTTCGATAGCTATCTGTACTCACAATCGGGCACAAAGCCTCTATGCTACAATTTCAGCCGTATTAAAGCAACAATATACACGGGGGAAATTAGAAGTTTTGGTGGTTGATAATTGCTCCAGCGACAATACGCGCCAAATAACAGAGTCGCTGCAAACGGACAGCCCCATTCCACTGCACTACTTTTATGAAGAAAAATCCGGATTGTCTAATGCACGCAATCTTGCCTTAAAAAAAGCGCAGGGAGATGTCATCATCTTTATTGATGACGATGCCATTCCAGTTAGTGATCACTGGGCAGCGAATATTGCCGCAGTTTATGAGGATCCCCATGTAGCCGTGGCCGGTGGAGACCTTTCCCCGGAGTGGCCGGAAGGTATCCGACCAACCTGGCTACCGAGCTTTCTGCTCCCCCCCCTTGGCATTACCCGCTTCAAATTCAATGAAGTCTCCAGCCTCCGCTATCCCCATTACCCCTGGGGCGCGAATATTTCCTATCGCAAAAAGAACCTGCAAGAAATCGGAGGATTTTCCAATCAACTAGGCTGGTCCAGCAATGGAACGATGATTTCCGGAGAAGAAACGGAAATGAATCTTCGGCTGGAAAGCGCCGGTAAGAAAGTAGTATATGTGCCGCAGGCTGTTGTAAAACATGTCATTTCCCCGGAAAAGCTTAATGAAAAATGGTTTTTTAAGCGCGCCCTTGGACAGGGATTGTCCGATGCGGCAATCGACCAGAAATACGCCTCCAAGCCGAAGATAGCATTTACCTTTATGCGCAAATTTGCCAATGTCCTTTTTTACCTGGTTGCAATCATCTTTTTCTCCCCGTTTGCAAAGCGCAAACCGATTATGTTCTGCCGCTATAATATTCGCTTTGCCGGAGGCTACATGCTCCGGGTGTTGAATCTTTTGTAAGAGAGGTAAATAATTTCAATGGGCAAATGGGCAAATGGGCAAATGGGCAAAATTTTGACACCGAAGCGTCATCGAAAACACAGCCTTAAAATATCACAACTCTTAACTCTGAACCCTGAACTTTGAACTTTGAATTAAGTCTCATCAATTAACCCAAATGTGAACAGCCATGAAGCATCTAATCATCTGTCGAGAGTTTCCTCCGGCGGTCGGAGGCGGTATCGCTACTTATGCGGAAAATATCTCCCGTATTATGGCAGCACATGGCGAAACAGTTCATGTTATTGCACAATCCTGCCGGTCAGCAGCGCAGGCATTGGAGACCCGTTGCAACGGACGGTTGATGATTCATCGAATACCTTATGATCATCATACCAGCGCACCGCACAGCAGGCCGCATCCACAGTTAAAGCGAGTGCCGGACCGTGCGCTTTTCCAAAACGGCTATTCCCCCCAATCCTTCGCCTGGCAGGCTTGCCTGCTGGCAGAAAAATTGATCGTGGCAGAAAACATCGATATTATCGAAGGGCAGGAGTTTGAAGCGCCGCTTTATTATTTACAGCTACGGCGTATGCTCGGTTTAGGGCCGTCTCCCCAACCGCCAATTGTTGTGCATCTCCATACGTCCACTGAAATTGTCGCCAGAAATAACGGCAGCGATATCGGTCACCCGTTTTATCAAACGGCGAAACGGTTGGAGGATTTTAGCATTAACCGGGCGGACGGCCTGCTTTGCCCCAGCCAATTTCTGGCGGATCAGATTGCCGATCAATTTCAATTGAGTAATGATGCGATTCGGGTAATCCCTTTGCCAGTCAGCGAATTTCCGCATCAAGCCCGCAATAATGCCACCTGGGAAAATGGCGAGATCTGTTATGTTGGCCGCCTGGAAGAGCGAAAAGGGGTGCTGGAATGGATCGAAGGTGCACTTACCATTGCCCGGGAAAACCCAAATGCTTCTTTTCAATTTATCGGCAGCAACGAGCTCGGCGATAATGAGATCAGTGGCCCGGAACTGCTGGACCGCATGATACCGGCAGATTATCGCACCCGTTTCAATTTTTTAGGCGAACAACAGCGCTCGGCGATTCCTGCACTTTTAGCAAAGGCCCGCATCGCTGTGGTGCCCTCCCGCTGGGAAAATTTCCCAAACACCTGCATCGAGGCGATGTCCTCCGGCTTACCGGTAATTGCCACCCGCACTGGCGGTATGGCGGAGATGATCGAAGATAACCGCTCCGGCTGGCTGGTAGAACGGGCAGACAGTCACCTTTTGGCCGCAGCCCTGCAACGCGCTTTGGAAACTGAACCACAGCAATTAGCCACAATGGGGGCACACGCAGCAGAGGCGATTCGTAGGAAATGTGATACAGCAACAGTCCTGGATCAGCACCTTGCCTTTCGGGCAGAAGTGATTGACCGTTACAATCGCCAGCAAACTGAGATGATCGTTAACGGCATGCTGCAAAACGGAATACATTCCGAAAAACCGGAAAAAATCAAGGAAGTGCCTGCCGTTACAAGTAGTATTGCAATTACTGTAATCGGTGGGTCCGAAAAGTCGCTTCGGCAAACTCTTCAGCACTTACAAGATCAGCAACAACATTACTCCAGCATAATTTTTGTCAATACTGCTCTACAGCCGCTATCAGGCCATCTGACTGCAGGAAACAAGCACATACAGTTAATTAATCTGCCCGGCGCTACCGCGATTCAAGCCAAAAATGCAGCGCTCGAAGCAATTCTTTCCCTGGAAATTCCTCCGGCAGGGGTGGTTTTCCTCAACCCGGGCGACCGACTGTCAGCCGGCTTTCTGTTAACCGGCCAGAAAATATTGCAACACTCCCCGAAAATCGGACTCATCTCCGGTTGGTTTTATAACGACGCCAAAGCAAAACACTTAAAGACATTTCCTAATCCGGCGTTTCCCTATCAGTGGTTGAAAAACGAGTTAGCGTCAATCAGCATTATCCGCACCGAGGCGCTACAGGAAACAGATGGTTTCTCCCCGGATCTTGTTAGCGGATATGAAACCTGGGACCTTTTCAATCGAATTATCACTAATGGCTGGCAGGCGGTAACTCTCCCGGAAATTATCGGCAGCTGTCCGGGCGATGCCCAGAGAAACATTAGCAAAAACATTGATGAACACCTCAATATGCGCCGAATAATGCTTTCTCATTTGCCATGCAAACTGAACACGCAATATTCGGAGATGTTACTGCTCAGCGAATCCCGCATTGCTCATTCGCTCCATATAGATCATCTCCGATTGCTGGATTTATTGGATCGCCTGCGCGGCAACCTTGGTCGAAAAATTATCGATCCGCTGTTCAATTTTAGCACTCGCCTTAAGCGAATTTTCAGCCACTAATTTATTTTTCAATGAATATTGCCTTACTATCATACGAGTTCCCTCCCGATACCGGCTTTGGCGGTATTGGCACCTACACCTGGTACCAGGCACGGGCCCTGGTAAAGCTTGGCCATACCGTTCATGTGCTCGCCGGTGCAGTCAACCCCGGAGACAGGAAAGATAGTGAAGTAGACGGTGTAAGAATTTTTCGTTATAAGATTGCCAATCCCTGGCAGTGGATGCTGCGCCCGCTTTATCCCTTTCGCTACTGGTGGGCAAAGGGGCGGATAGAAAATGCTCTTTCCATGCGCCATCTCTTCGACCGCCTGGCGAAAAACTATCGCTATGATGCAATGGAAATGCCCGATTGCGGCGCGGAAGGATTTTTTCTCAATCATCGTATTGCTACACCAACCTTTATCAAATTCCATGGACCGGTGGCGCTCATTGGTCATTTTTCTCATCTTTCCAGCGCAGAAATAAAGCTTTGTTCCGCTCTGGAAGGGCGGGCAATAAGCAATGCAACCGCCTTAAATGCCTGCTCAACCTATCTACGGCAGGATGTAAAGGAAAAAATGGGCGTCCGAAAAAACATTGGGGTGATTCCCAATGGCATCGATTTGGATCTCTTCGATGCTACCGATCAAATCGATTTTCGTCAAAAATTTGGTTTGCGAAAAGATCGGCCGATGATTCTTTTTGCCGCCCGAATGGAACGCCGGAAAGGGGTCCACCTTTGTCCGGAAATTGCCGAGAAAATTTTAAGCAAGTATGATGTCGATTTCGTTTTCGCCGGGGCAGATGACGATGGTTATATGGCGAAAACCTTACTACCACATTTAGCCGGTAAACCTTTAAAAGGGACGGTGCACTATCTCGGCAAATTGGGAATGCGGGATATGCGCTCGGCGATGCGCCAGACCGATATTTTCCTGATTCCCAGTCTCTGGGAAAATTGCCCCTACAGCTGCCTGGAAGCAATGGCTGCGGGACGAGCGATTGTCGCTGCCAAGCAGGGCGGGCTACCGGAGTTGATCGAAGATGAAGCCAATGGTTTACTTGCCGCCGGAGAGAACCCGGAGGATTATACAAAACAATTGGCACGGTTTATTGAAGATAAAAACCTGCGAAATAAATTGGGAACTGCAGCCCGGGAAACGATTGAGAGAAAATTTACCGATATCCGCATTGCCGAAAAATCTGCAGAGAATTATCAACAATTTATTAATAAAAGAGCATTTCTTGAGAAACATTAATACTGCTGTAAAAAGTGGCATCATCTTTATCAAACAACAGTTGCGCGCTGGTCAGTATGGCCTTTCCTGTTTCGGATCGGATGGCACTCCTCGCTTTTCCAACGACAGGGGTCATTTGTTCAGCGCATTTTTTATTGCGGAAGCCATCGCAGATGAATTGAGCGAAGTCGAACGCGCGGTGCTGCTCATGCGCCTGCTTACCGAAGAGCATGAAGGCTTTTGGGGATACTCGCCCCGCGGTTATTACAAGGGGCCGGAGGATAACCCACACTTTGTTGATGCTGACGACAGCGCCTTTGCCCTCCGCACCTACCGTAAGCTCAAGGTCTATAAATCGCCGGATCGCTTACTGCATTTTTACCGTTCGAAATGGCAATGGCCAGGTCAAGATCGCTGGTGGGAAAAAGGTTTTGTCACCTTCGCCACAGGCAAGCGCCCGCACCTGGTCATCAAACCTTGCGAAAAGAACAACTTCCATATTCACCCGGAAGTGAATGCCAATGTTTATCATACCCTCTTCGATACCAACTTTGAAAAGTATATTAATTTCGATCTAATCGCCCGTTCGCAGTCTCCACATGGGTATTGGCATTCCTATTTCTATCCCGGTAAATATTTTTCGACTTACCAATTCCTCAGTCTGCTGAGCCACTTTGATAAGCTGCCGCAAAGCAAGGAACGAGGTATTCAGTTTCTGCAAGAGAGCCAGAATGATGATGGCTCCTGGGGAAGCAATAGTGATTGTTACGAAACCGCCCTTGCGCTAAAATGCTTGCTGCTCTATTGCCCTCCCAACAAACAAATTCACAAAGGCATCGAGTTTCTTTTAAAAACTCAACAGACTGATGGCGCCTGGCTTAGTGAGCGGATAATCTGGGAATTTTATGGTCAAAATGAAGATGTTTGGCAAGCTAAAGATACAAATCACATTGTAACTACTTCACTTTGCCTCTCGGCAATCAAAAATTTTTCAGGAGCAAAAAATGAAGATTAAACAATTTATGAATAAATTCCGCAGTCCCTTAAAGCTTAGTTTTTTTTCCGATGAAGTTCGCCTGGATCCTTATCCGTTTTATCAATATCTACGGGAGAATGCCCCGGTTCACTATTTCCCAAATGATCAATGTTGGGCGCTCAGCCGATATGAAGATGTTTCTTATGCCTTAAAACATCCGGAGTTATATTCCTCGAAAGGTATTGTACCTTTCGAAAATCAGACCCTGATCGGGGAAGATCCACCGAATCATACTGAGATTCGTAAAAAGGTAATGCCGGCATTTACAGCTCGCCGCATGGCTGAACTGGAATCATTTATCGCTGAGCAAACTAATTTGTTAATCGATCAATGGAAGGGTAAACAAACTGTTAATTTCGTTGAGTCTTTAGCTTCCCCATTGCCGATGCGGGTAATTTCAGAAATTGTTGGTATTGATCCGGCCGGCATGAAAGATTATATGATTTGGTCCGACGCGGCTTCCGGCGTAAAGATCAAAACCTTTAGCCAGGAAGCTACAAGAACCTATGAAAAAAAATTCCATGATTTTTTTGAAGCGCACTTCTCTCAAATGATGGAATCTCCAAAGGATTGTATTCTTAACGATGCATTATTCGATAAAAATAATCGGATGAGCGTTTCCTTGCAGGAAGCAGCAAATATGGGAAAATTGATCCTGGTCGGCGGTTACGAAACAACCACAAATTTACTAACCAATGCAATGGTAAATTTACTTAAATTTCCCGATGAGTTTGCCCTGGTTCGAAATAATCCAGAACTAATTCCCCAAATGCTGGAAGAAGTGCTTCGCTATGAATCCCCAACCCAATTTGTTCAGCGCTACACAACACAGGCGATTACGATAGACAATGTAACGATTCCCGCCGGTGCGCAGGTTTTTCTCCTGATAGGTGCTGCCAACCGGGATGCCGAAGTATTTCCGGATCCGGATACTTTTTCTGTAAATCGAAACACCCGTAAACATATTGCTTTTGGCGCCGGCCCTCATTATTGCTTTGGCCTGCATCTTTCCCGCCTGGAAGCACGGATTGCTTGCAATATACTTTTCTCCCGGATTGCAGATTTTCAACTCGTCCCGGATCAACCGCAGAAACGTCATGATACGGTACAGGTGCGAGGGTTACGAGAGCTAAAACTGAAAATATTCCATAATTAATTACGCAGAATTAAGGCTAAATAATTTTCCGAAATGAGATTTTATGAGTATTTCCCATTCCTTAAACGCAAAGAGACCACTTCCTGCAATTACCGCTCGCCGTTAAGAGAAATATCCAAGGTTCCTGAATGAAAACGCTTCATACCCTGGCAGTAGACAAATTAACAACAGCAATACAGGCTGGCACCGATTTCCTGAAGCGCCAGCTGGTGGCAGGTAAATGCGGACTTTCCTGTTTCGATTCCGCTGGCAATTTATTTTTTTCAGACGAAAAGGGGCATCTATTCAGCAACTTCTTTCTCACCAAAGCAATTGGGGAAGATTTGAGCGAATCCGAGCGGGCATTGGTACTAATGAGAATCCATTCCGAGGAATTAAACGGTGCCTGGGGATATTCTGCCGGCAAATATTTTAAAGGTCCAACGAATTATCCGTATATAGATGCAGATGACACAATTATGGCCTTAAGAACCATCCGCAAGCTGAATAATTTTAAGCCGCTCGATTGTTTACCGATCTTCTACCGTAAGTCACTCAGGTTCACCAACAAGGGTATTCACCTGGAAAAAGGGTTCATAACATTTCCGACCGTTCGAAAGGGAACCGCTATTTATGATCCTTTCAGTAATAAGGAAATTCGTGATAAAAGAGAAAAAGGATTTTCAAGATTCGGCACTCGCAGCAACTATCATCTGGTCACCGAACCAAGCCCCGGCAACAATTTTGAAATGCACCCGGAAGTCAATGCAAATTTTTTCTTAATGCTGCTTGGTACGGATTATGAAGAATACATCAATCCAAAGTTGATACGGCGGTGCCAGGCACCGGAAGGTTACTGGTATTCATATTTTTACCCGGGGAAATATTTTGGCAGCAACAGCTTTATGGAATTACTGGCACAATTACCGGGTTTTGAAAATGAAATAGAAAAAACGATTCGTTTTTTACATCAGCAACAAATGGCGGATGGCAGTTGGGGCGATCCATATAATTCCGGATTAGCGCTGCAGGCGTTGGGAAGGCATACCCCAGTCGATGAGCATCTTGCCCGGGGAATAGATTACATATTAAAAAATCAAGATAGCGACGGTGCCTGGAAAAGTACGGAAACAATCTGGCACTTTTATGAAGCTGCAGATGATGTATTAATCGCAAAAGACGTCCACAACGTCGTTACCACCGCCAGCTGCATTTCTGCACTGAAAATCATTCTGGAAAATTGCAAGAGATAAGGGAAAGGCATGAATTGGTTTAGAAAACTTGATAAAATGGACTTTTTTCTCCCGGAGCGATACAATAATCCCTACCCATTATACAAGGAATTACGGCATCATTCCCCGGTACATTATTTTAAGAAACATGGTTTCTGGGTAATATCACGGTATGAAGATGTTAATGCGATTCTGAAAAATCCGGCAGATTTTTCTTCCGTCGGCCTGGTAACTAAAATGCCGGATACAATTTTCGATAAAGATCTGCAGGATCATGCCTCCATACGGCAAAGAATTTCCAAGGCATTTTCTCCAAAGCGGCTGCAGCGGTTGGAAGATTGGGCCCGGGAATTGGCGCTAAAAATGGTTGATGAATTAACTGAGGGTGGCAGCGGGGATTTTGTTAATGGACTTGCTTTACCTTTTCCGGTCAGCCTGGTCATCAAATTACTTAAATTAGATCCGGCCTATTATGATGACTATATTCGCTGGTCTAATGCAGTCGCCTTCGAAACAATCGGCAAATCGATGCGCTCAAAAGAGCTAAAGAAACTGGAAAGAGAAGTCGGTGAGCTAGATGTATTCTGCCTGCAGCACGTAACAGACTATCGTCAAAAAAAGCAAGAGAACCCTTTCAATGAAGTTTTTCTGACAAAAGAAGAAAGCGATCGATTAAGTATAGCAGAAACTGCTGCGCTTATGAAGGTCGTATTAGTCGCCGGCAGTGAAACAACAACCAACTTTTTGGCCAACCTGATTGTAACGCTTTTAAAGAAACCGGATATACTATCGGCATTGCATGCTAATTCGGAGTTGATCCCGGGTATGATTGAAGAGGCGCTGCGTTACAATGCCCCTTCTCAATATGTTTTTCGCTGCACAACAAAAGATGTAAAAATTGCCGGAAAAGATATACCGAAAGGCAGCAAGATAATGGTTTTACTGGGATCTGCCAACCGGGACGAAACACAATTTCCCGATCCGGACAAATTCTTACTTTCCCGTAATCCCCGGGGGCATTTTGCATTCGGCACCGGCCCGCATTATTGCATTGGCATTCATTTGGCCCGCATGGAAGCCAGACTTACGCTAGAGGCTTTTTTTGAGCGGGTAAAATCATTTCGCTGTGCCCATGCCCTGGAAGAATTGGTCTATAATAAAAGTTTAAGTGTTCGAAGACCACAAAAATTGGATTTACTTTTTGAACTGAAATAAGGATACGGGCATTTATGTGGTTTATAAAAAAGAACCGACAGAAACCAATTATATTTATTCATATCCATAAAACCGGTGGCACCACTTTCCGGCATCTCCTGCAAGAACTTTTTCCCGGTTCATTTCATTATTGCAAGGATCCTCGCTTAGGAAGTATTAAAAGGCGCCTGAAAAAATACAGCTGTATCGAATTTCACGCCGATATTTTTAATGGTGATCTGGTATATATGACGTTGGAAATTTTAAAACCGGAAAACCGGCATCTGCTGAATGATACACAAATCTTTATCATGTTCCGAAGCCCGCTGCCACACTATCTCTCCTGCTTTAATTATACGCTCAAAAGAAAAGATGATTTGTTAGACACCTATCGAAAAAGGGAGATTCCCTTCCCAATAACACTTGAAGATTACATGAAATTTTCCAGTTTTAATCAACAGACAGCCAGTGTAATTGGCAATATACCGTTGCCCGGTGAAATGGGTTCGACGCAAAAAGATTTGGACTATGCAATGGAGTTGCTTGTCGAATTAAACATGAAGGTTGGCATCATGGAAAGGTATGAAGATTTTCTGCACATTTTTGAAACCTTCAGCGGACTCACATTGCCCAATCGTACTATTGAAATAAAAAACCGCCATCGTAAACAACTGCCATATGATGCCGTCAGTGAAGAGCTAAAAGCCATTATCCGTGAGCGAAACAATCTTGATAAAACGCTTTACAAGTTCGCTACGGAAATATTTGAAAAACAGCTGGCCGAATGCGGTTCACGTCCGGAGTATCAATTTATATGAGCCAAGCAGAAACATTCTTAAAAGAAATTGGTGTTGAAAATAAGCCGACACGATCGATAATCATTTGCACGACGCCACGTTCCGGCAGTACCGCTCTATCCACTTCCCTTAAGCAGACGCACCTGTTGGGTTATCCGAAAGAATATTTTCTTCAGTTATATTGGCAGAAATTCGAGCCGCAGCGGATGGAAGCAGCTCATTTGCAGCGTTGGCGGTTACCGCTGCCAATGTATGCAAAACAAGTGTTTCAAGATGGGACCACAGAAAATGGCGTCTTTTCCATGAAAATTATGTGGGAACAATTTGAAGAGATGATTATTAATTTGCGTACTTTTTCGCAATTAAAAAATATCGACGCGGAAAAGATTCCAACGATGGTTTTTCCGGACATCCTTTACGTATACTGGCTGCGCAGGGATAAAATACGCCAGGCTGTTTCTTATGCAAAAGCACTGCAGACTGGCATTTTCCACAAAAGCCAAATACTGCACTATAATTACGACGACAAGCGTTATACCACTGATACCAATTCAAATATCAAGTATGATTTTTATCAAATTTTATATCTTTATCAATCTTTAATCCGGAAGGAAAAATCCTGGGAAGCGTATTTTATTCGGGCAAATATTCACCCGCTACGCTTGTTCTATGAAGATTTTGAAAATGAGATAGAAACAGCCGCGCTAAAGATTGCAAACGCCTTTAACATATCAATACCGGCGCAAATTGTGGAGCAAAAAATAAGTATGGAAAAGCTTGCAAATTCAATCAATGATGTTTGGGCAAACCGCTTTCGGGAGGAATTAGCAAAAAAGACCCGTACTCCGCTTCATAAACTGTGGTTGCATGGTTCCCAGGCCTGCATTTCCCGGTATCATAAGTATTTTAAAAATTCCTAACCAATATTTAATCTTTTACAGCGCATGGCTTCCTCTATTAACATAGGCGCCTTAAATGCTGCACTGGACAAGGCAGTAGCATTTCTGGCGCAGGATCAATTACCCCATGGAGAATTCCCGACAATCCTCGCTGCTGATGAGCAGCTAGAACAGGATTGTGAACCGGATAGTTCTCCCTTTGTTACCGCTTTCGTACTATACGCCCTCCGGTATATTGAGAATGAACGGGTTACGGGTATGATCCAAAAAGGGCTGGACTTTCTGGAAAGCGAAATGGAATGGCCGGGGATGTGGCGTTATTATTCTTCGCGTCAGTTCAAACATTGGCGGATTCCTCCCGATCTGGATAACACCGCCTGCGCTGCATACATTCTAAAAATGTATAACAGAACTGTTCCCCGAAATGAAAGCCTCTTTTTGCGGAATAAAAATGAGCAAGGTATTTTTCGCACCTGGTTGACCCCGCGGTATAAGCCGTTCACTCATTTCAGTCAATCAGCGCTTCTGCTCCTGGCCGGGGTCGTGTCCCGATGGCAAACCAGGACTCCAGCCAAGCCAGAGAAATATTACAAGTCGCCCCGATTTCACTCAAAAACCGAGCCGGTTTCTCCAGACGCTATAGATCTCAGAAGCAATATCAGCACACTGCTATATCTCCGCGAGAGTGCTGATACCAGGGATTCGGTCAACTATGTTAAAAATATCATCACGAATAATCAGGAAGGCGAGTCAAGCGCCTTTAATACGGATAATTTCGTTTTATATTATATGATTTCCCGGGCCTTTCTTCACAGTGCCCCTTCGCTGGGTACGCTGAAAAAGAACATTGTTGAACGAATTGTTCAGCGGTATCCCGAAAACGAGAATTGGGATAATGATTTAATCGCTGCCCTCGCTGCCTGCACCCTAATCTCTTTTAAGGCTTACAATAACACGCTCACTAAGTCTGTGGCATCTATTCTCGCGAATCAAGAAAAAAACGGTTCCTGGCAACGATTTACCTTTCAGAGTGGCTCAACTGAATTCTGGGGCTCGGAAGCACTTACCACTGCTTTTTGTATTGAAACGCTGGCCCGTTATCGGCAATACCTCATTAGCGCGAACGAAATTCAAAATTCTCCGCCTTCTGAAGACAAGCAGCAGGAAATTAGGCAGAAAAAAAATGTGGCTTCCTCCCGACCACAGATAAAGACTAGCTCATCTCCTTTCAAGTTCGATATTTCCGATCCGAAACTGCGCCAGAATCCCTATCCATATTATCGGGAGCTACGGAATCGCGCCCCGATTTATTATAATAAAGCGCATGATCACTGGATTATTAGCCGCCACAGAGATGTTGCAACAGTCTTAAAAAATGCATCACTTTTTTCATCGACGATTATGGCCCCGATGGAAAGCACTATGCTGGGGGCGGATGCCCCGGATCATCCACGGGTACGAAAATCATTTACGGCAACCTTCAACCGGAAGCGGATTGAAGCATTCCGTACAGAGATTGAAAACCAGACCCGTCTGTTTATTAACAAAGTACTACCGGCTGGGCAATGTGATCTAATTGCGGACCTTGCAATCCCACTGCCTATCGCAGTTATTGCTGGAGTAATGGGTTTCCCGACGGATCGCCTGGCAGAATACAAGCGCTGGTCCGATGCCGCTGTTTTAGTAACATTGAGTACGCTTAGCCCGGCAGCACAAAAAGTATACGCAGATGACCTCGATTCATTTTTCGAGTTTATTGAAAAGCAACTTGAGATTTTTAAGCAGCAACCGGATGGGGATACGCTCGGCCATATTATCGCCCAACTTTCTGAGAAGGAATCCTTTACAAAGGACCAGACTTTAAACCTTGCGAAGGTATTATTTACTGCCGGACACGAAACAACAACATCCCTGATTGGTAGCGCTGCTTTAGTTCTTTTAAAAAAACCAAATCTCATAGATCAAATTCGGGAGAATCCGACGCTGATTCCGTCATTTGTAGAAGAAGTTTTGCGGTATGAGTCCCCAGTACAGTTTGTCCGCCGGCGCACTTTACAAGAAGCGGAAATTAGCGGCGTAAAAATTCCTGCCGGGGCAGAAGTTTTTGCATTAATTGGCTCAGCGAACCGGGATGAAGCGGAATTTCCCGAGCCGGATCAGTTTAATATTGATCGAAATTTTCGAACCAGCCTGGTGTTTGGCTACGGGCCCCACTATTGTATTGGTGCCCAGCTATCCCGAATGGAAGCGGCAATCGCTCTTCAGGAAATTTTCAGAAGTTTCAAAGGTATTCAAGCCGCACAGAGGATCGATGAACTGGAATATTTTGACGTATTACAATTACGTGTTTTGAAACGGTTAGCGTTGATTTTTGAATCATCATAGAACAGGCAATTAATAATGTGGATAAGGCGGAGAAAAAGTCACACCCCCAAAAATGTTTTTCTTCATGTACCGAAAACCGGCGGGATGACCTTTCAGAAGATTTTAAAGGATGTATTTCCCGGCTCGTTTCATTTCTGTATAAAACCAACGGTGAGAAACATTCGCCGAAAATTAAACGCTTACGATTGTATTGAATTACATGGTGCGCCGTATAAAGAAATATTTACCTATATGACCCAGGAGATTATGAAGCCCGGCCATTGGGAACTGCTTCACGGTGCAAACATTTATATTGTCTTTCGTAATCCCCTGGAACAAACGCTTTCCTTGTTTTCCTATCTTCAGTGGCAGCAAGATACCATTCGACCGCTCTATAAAAGCGATAACCGCCGCTTTCCAGAAACGCTGACAGATTTTATAGAAACGGAACCTCCGAACAAGCAAACCGAATTCCTGCTGGGAAATATGCAAAGCCGTACCGGGCAAATAATTGCGCAGGCAGATTTAGAATATGCAAAATCCCTGTTAGTGAATCTGAATATTAAAGTTGGGATTATGGAACGGTATGCGGATTTTTTGCATTTATTCGAGACAGTGAGCCGAAAAAAAATACCGAAAAAAACCATTGCGGTCATCAATAAAAATCCGCTGCGGATTTCTGCAGATGCAATCAGTGAAGCTACCAGGCAGACAATTCTCGAAAAAAATTATATCGACGTCGCACTATATGACTTTGCCAAAAAACTATTTGAAAAGCAGTTGGCCGATTGCGACGCAAGCCCCAATTATTTATTTAAATACTAGAAAGCAACAATGCTCAATAATTGTGCCGTAAATCGAAAGAAATTCTTACAATATGTCATTTATAAATAATCTGGCCCGCACCGCGGAATGGTTTCAATGGAAAATCCCGCCCCTGGCGGCCGCTGGATATGCAACCATCTTTCTTAATGATCTGCCTTTTTCAGCGAAGATGTTTAGTTTGCCAATCCTCATTGTCAGCATATGCATGGTTGGCGCTTACGGCTATATCATCAATGATATTTTTGATATTGAGCAGGACCTCGCCGCCGGAAAAAAGAACACCATGGCGAAGCTCTCCCCCTTTATGCGCTTTTTCCTGTTAGGGTTTTGTTTATTCATTGGTTTTACGGTGTTTTTACTGCTTAATCCAACCCCACTTATGTTATCTTTATACGCTGCCAATTTCCTGCTGCCAACTTTATATTCTGTGCCCCCCATTCGCTGGAAAGAGCGGGGAATTCTCGGCGTATTGGCCGATACCTCTGCAGCACATATGTTACCGACCCTTATTATTACTTATACAATTACCCAGCTTGCACCGCTCGCGGGCATCGATAGCTGGCTACTCGTGATTACAATGACAATTTGGGCCTTCTTTGTTGGTTTTCGGGGAATTATTAATCACCAATTGCTGGATCTCGAGGACGATCAGAGAATCGATGTGATTACCTTTGCCGGCAGCAAATCCCGCAAGAACATTCGTAACATCGTAATGTGGTTTTCTTACCCTGCAGAGCTGATTACATTTGCTGCTTTTATTAGTTTATTAACTGTCAATTCAGCACCAATAGGATTCGCTGTTAGTGGCTTTGCTTTACTGGAAATAAGCAAATGGTGGCGAGGATGGCAATTCACCTATTTCTTTCCGGAAACCCCGGAAAGTGAACGTTAT
The DNA here is from genome assembly GCA_028284905.1 of Calditrichia bacterium. Lineage (GTDB taxonomy): Bacteria > Calditrichota > Calditrichia > RBG-13-44-9 > J075 > JACKAP01. The sequence continues at coordinate 106,286 of JANQQU010000030.1, read as the reverse complement.
CTACCTTTTGTAGATAATGAATTTTATGTCGCCTGGTTGCCATTATTGTTAGCATTTCAACTGCTACTTCTTAATCCGCTCTATGCCACAATGCTGGCACTGCATCTTCTCATTTTTCGCAGAATGCTATGGATGAGGCTCACGATATATACCAGAATTTTATCTCTATTACGCTGATTTCTCCTTGTAACCGATTTTGAAAAAACAATCATACTGAATTCTATCGATGGCAAAGCTATTCGGCAACATCATAATTATTAGTCTTATTTTTTTATTCATTATGAATAATGTGGAAGATACGCGAAAAATTCCCGACGGATCTTTCAAGAAAAAAATGACTGCATTGGAAATGCAATTATCGGAGATAAATACACTCTTTCTTGGCAGTAGCATGACTAATGGTGGCATTGATCCTCATCTTTACGATAGTTTAATGGCTAATTATAATCAGCAGACCAAATCTTTTAACTTAGGTTTACCCGGATTGAATTTACTTGAAACACAGTACGTCCTGGAAAATCTTTTAACAATGCAATTTACAAACCTGAATACTATTTACCTGGAAGTTAATGACTATTGGGTATTCCTGAATTCTGCTAATCATAACGCTTCCCGAATAATTAATTATCATGATCTTAAACGAACGTTTACAGTGTGTCTGGCTATTTGGGAAACTTCATATCCCATTGGCCAAAAGCTTAGATTCAGCAGAGATCGCCTGAATTTATTTGCCAAACATATTCTTCGGACGGGTGAACTTAAACACATTTGGCAATCATTCTTTTTCCAGCAGAAAAGTTATCCGGATACATTGAAGAGCTATACCGGCTATGCGGAAGGAAGAGGTAGAAACAACGGTTTTCAGAATTGGAATCACTTTTTTAGAACTCATGAAGGGCAAGAAGATTACCAGGCGAGATTAAACGGTACCCATAAACTAATGATTAAGAACCAGAATCATTACCGTCAGACACAATTAGCTGCCTTTCAAATTCTCAGTAATATTATTAGCCATTGCAAAAGTCGAGGTGTAAATCTTGTTTTAATAAATTTACCAGCGAACGGAGAAAAAAAGTTCATCATAAAAAACCTTGAAGTAAACCAGATAGATTGCCCGCTAATTGAAATGAACCTGCCAGCAGAATACCCTGAACTATTTGCGCCGGAGAACCGGTTTGACCATAATCATCTAAATGATGCCGGGGCCATACATGCGACAAAAATTTTAGCAAAGTTATCCGTTCATCATCTTAAAGATTAAAACAATACCCACAACCGTTTAAACAGCTTCGTTTTACTGGATTTTCTACATCTTTATTTTGTTAGTCTCAATAGTATGGGCGTATTGGTGCCTGAGAATTTAACTATTTTTAAATGTTAAGGTCGATATAAAATGATAAAATTTTTAGCAAAGGCACTTGCTATAACCACACTTTTTTTATTGATCATCTTTAATCTGGATGATACCAGAAAAACCCAGGACCGTGCCCTCAAAAAGCACTGGGATGCGATAAATCTTCAAGCGGAAAAAATCAATACTGTTTTTTTTGGCACCAGTTTGACCTTAAGTGCAGTTGACCCGGCATTATTTGATAGCTTAAACAGGAATTTGGGCCTTCAGACCAATTCATTTAACTTTAGCTTACCCGGTATGGATCTGCTGGAAGCTCAATACTGGGTCGAGCAGATCTTACACCAGGATATCCCTAATCTGGAAACAATCATTCTCGAGATTAATGATTTAACCCTATTCTTAAACAGTGCAAATCATCGAACGCCCCGAATTATTAGCCATCATGACTTTAAGCGAACTTTAATCGCCTGCAAAGCAATTCTGAATAGTTCCTACAGGCCAGTTCAGCAATACAAAATGATCAAATCGCGAATGACATTTTTTGCCAAACATTCTTTTAAGGCAGGTGAAATGAGATATTTAGTTAATTCTCTTTTTAATGATATAAGCATACCTGGAGATTCTTTAAGGAACTATAATGGCTATACTCAAAAAACAGTTCGCCATCCACATTTACAAAAGAGACGCCAGCACTTTTTAAGTGAGGAAGGAAAGCAAGAATATCAACAAAAGCTGAATGGCAATCATCGTAAAAGAAATAAGATGTTTAAGCATTATCGTCAAACACAAGCGACAGCACTTAGCATAGTCAAAGATATTCTCAAACAATGCGAAGCTCGGAAAATAAAAATTATTCTGGTGAGTATGCCTTCATTTGGAGAACGAAAATTCCTTGTTGAGAATTTGATATCCCAGCAGGTTGATTGTGTTATGCTTAATTTGGATTTACCCGAGAAGTATCAGGCGCTTTTTGCCAGAGAAAACCGTTTTGACCTTAATCATCTCAATCACCAGGGAGCAAAGCTGGTAACAGCAATACTAGCAAATACGTTTACAGAAAAACGAAATAATCTCTAATTCATATGCTTTTTAACTCTTTCGACTTTTTACTATTCTTCCCGGTCGTTGTAGCGATATATTTTGCCTTACCCTACCGATTTCGCTGGGGGTTTTTGCTCGCTGCCAGTTACTATTTTTATGCTTGCTGGAAAGAAGAATATTTATTACTGATCATGGCCAGCACGCTTGTCGATTATTGGGCTGGCCTGAAAATGGGCAACCTGGCAACCAAAGCACAGCGTCGCCCATTTTTAATCCTTAGCCTTTGCAGCAACCTGGGCATCCTCTTTTCTTTTAAGTATTTCAATTTCTTTAACGATTCTGCCCGGGCAGTTTTTCAACAATTTAATATATTCTACGACGTCCCGGCATTTGATGTGCTTTTACCGGTAGGCATTTCCTTTTACACTTTCCAGACACTGGCTTATTCCATCGATGTATATCGTGGAAAAGTTGCGGCAGAACGACATCTGGGGATTTTTGCCCTTTATGTCAGCTTTTTCCCCCAACTGGTCGCCGGACCGATAGAACGATCCCAACGCTTGCTTCCGCAGTTTCGTCAAAAGAATGATTTTGATTATCAGCGTGTTGTCGATGGTTTTAAACTGATGACCTGGGGCTTTTTTCAGAAATTGGTCATTGCCGATCGCCTGGCGCTTTATATCTCGGAAGTATACAGCAACCCAGACGCCTATAGCGGCTGGCCAATATTAATCGCGGCTTATTTATTTCTGATTCAGGTGTATTGCGATTTTGCCGGTTATTCGGATATTGCCATTGGTGCGGCAAGGGTAATGGGCTACGACCTGATGGAAAATTTCCGCCGCCCCTTTTTAGCGAAAACTATCAGTGGCTTGTGGAATCGTTGGCATATTTCCCTGACGACCTGGTTTAAAGACTATCTTTTCGCCCCGCTGGCATTACGCCGGGGTGTTTCCAAAAACTTTCGCCTGTTTAGCCTTTTCCTGGTTTTTCTACTTTGCGGCCTCTGGCATGGAGCGAACTGGACATTCGTTATTTTTGGCGCATTACATGGCATCTATCTGGTTATCGGTAATCTTACTTCACCTTCTCGCAGAAAACTATGGGATCGGTGGCACGAAATTGTTAACAATGCTATACCGGGAAATTTTGCTGGATTTTCCCTGAAAAACATATCTCAAAATTTTCAAAACGGGCTCGCCCGATTCATCACCTTCAATCTCTTTGCAGTTAGCGGTATTTTCTTTGGGGCCAGTTCCCTGGAAAATGCAATAGCAATTCTTGCGAGTATTGTAAACATAAGTTTCGACACTTCGATAATGGCCGGCTCGCAGGTATTCGATTTTTATTTTGCCCTGATCATGAGCATTTTTCTGCTGCTTATCCACTGGCTGGAAGAGCAAAAAGGGCATCATGTTACCCAATTAATATCGGAGCGAATTAGCGTTGTCCGCTGGATTTGCTATATCTCCATTTTGTTTGTCACTATAGTTGGTGGTGAATTTGGTGCCAGAGAATTCATCTATTTTCAATTTTAAGATCTTTTAAAATGATAAAATTTTTAAGTAGCAGTTTCCTCTTTCTGTTGGCTTGCCTGCTAATTGTCAACAGTTTTGAAGATACCAGAACCCAAAAGAATTGGCTGGTAAAGAAAAAATTAAAGGCGCTATCCGCTCAGTCAGACAGTATAAATACGCTATTTATGGGCTCAAGCGTTACCTATCGGAACTTTGACCCTGTTTACTTTGACAGCTTAATCAATCAAAGAATGAAAGCAAATATCAGCTCTTTTAACTTAGGTTTACCCGGCGCCAGTCTGTTGGAAATCCAATATATACTACAGCAGGTGTTAGCGAATAAGCCCGCAAATCTCAGAACATTAATTCTGGAAGTTAATGACATCTCTTTACTACTACGCCAAATAAACAGCCGCTCTTCTCGTTACATAAACTATCATAATTTTCAACGAACAACGACAATCTGTAACTCAATTATAACATCGCCATTATCGCTCACCACAAAATTGCAGATGTTAAAAACGCGGATACAAATTTGCTTTTCTCACTATGCCCGTTCCGGGGACTTGCATGATATCTGGAAAGCCACTTTGCGTAATAGAAACAGAAGGGTAGATCAGCCCAAAAAACATTATCTAAATTATTTTGGATATGATGGTCTAAGTAACCAGACTTCCCGACAACGTACTCATTATTTGTCTAAAGAGGGACAGAAAGCTTTCCAGGAACTTTTGGCAAATGCCCAGCAAGCTGATAAAGCATCTTTAACCTCCCGCTATACTTTGACAGCTACGCTGAAAACCTTTTATGAAATATCTCAACTCTGTCAAAAGCAGAACATTAATATCATCGTTTTAAACCCTCCTGCGAACGGTGCATGGAGTTTTGCGATCAATAAATTAAAAACATCGCATATACCTTATCCGATCATAGAATTAAATCTTCCGGAAAAATATCCGGCGCTTTTTGCAACAGAGAACCGTTTTGATATCTACCACCTGAACACAAAAGGGGCAGCACTGGCAACAGAAACATTAGCGGAATTATTAATCAGTGAAAATATCGACTTTTAACCGGCGAGAAATTAGATGAATTGGCAGCAACTACATATATTTGAAGCGGAGTATCAGTCCAGACCTGCTTTGATTTATCAGAATGAAACGATCACATATCATGAATTAGAAAACCACTTAAACAATATCACTGAAATATTATCTGACGTGGGGTTTCCGGGGAGCAACCGGCGGATTGGCATATTTATGGAAAACCGCCCGGGATTTGTTTACAGTATCCTGGCTGCGATTAAACTGCAAGCGAGTTGTGTGTTACTGAATAAAGGCTTCAAACAATTTGAATTACAGGATTATCTGGCGGAGACCGGAACGAAGTTGCTCCTTGCAGACAAAACGACTGAAGAAATTATCCAGGCATTACCACAAGCGAAAGAAATAACCGGATTGGATTTGCCCGCGGATATCTCTCTCTGGGCAGTAAACTTTCCCGACACAGTGGCAATACCGCCAGCAGCGGTCCCAGTTCCGGAAGACCAGGAATTTATCTTACTCTTCACCTCCGGTTCCAGTGGTAAGTCCCGCATTGTGCCACGCAGTTATGCGAATGTCGGCGATGAGCTTGTTCATTTTTCCAAGGCAATCGCTTTAACGGCGGAAGACCGGATTGTCTGTCCGGCCCCGCTTTATCATTCCTACGCCTTTAATGTTGCCCTGCTTCCGGCCATCTACAAACGAGCGACATTGGTTTTAAATGATACTTTTTTTCCGAACAAGTTTATTCAGTACGTCGCGGAGGAGCGGCCGACCCTTTTTGCCGGTGTGCCATTTATGTACGGCTTGTTAAACCGAACTTACTTAAAAGAAGCACCGGACTTTTCCTCGCTCCGATTTTGTTTCTCCTCCGGCGCAAAAGTCACAGAAACGCTGAATAACGAGTTTCGGGAACGATTCGGGAAATCGATCAATACTCTTTATGGTTCCTCGGAGGCGGGCACCGTTACAGTGCGAACCGATGATGTTCAGTCAGGTAATGCTGACTCGGTGGGAAAACCGATTGGCGGCAAACACATTCGCATCGTCGATGAAGACGACACGCCAGTATCAGACGGTGAAACCGGGCACCTCCAAATAAAAAGTCGGGCAACGACGAGTGGTTATCTCAACAATCCGGAATTAAATCAGCAGCTATTTCAAAACGACTGGTTTCTTACTGGGGATATTGGGCGAATTAGCGAAGATGGCAGTCTGCACCTCACTGGCCGAAAAAGCACTTTTATCAACGTCGCCGGTTCGAAGGTTGATCCCGGAGAAGTTGAGCAAACACTCCGTGCACACCCGGCAATCAAAGAGTGTGTCGTGCTTGGCACGCCGGATGATATCTCCGGAGAAATCGTTACTGCGTTTATAGAGTCATCAACAGAAATCACTGAAGATACAATTATTGAATTTTGCCTTGAGAATTTAGCAGACTATAAAGTACCACGGCGCATCATCATTCAGAAAGCGTTACCGCGCAGCGCAACAGGAAAAATATTGAAAAAATACTTATTGGAAGAATTATAACCAGGGAAAGGATCCACTTATGTCAGAAGTCAAAATACAAACGGATGTTCTCATTATTGGCGGCGGACCGGCCGGTTCTACCGCAGCAACAGTACTCGCCCGCAAGGGATTACAGGCAACCATTTTAGAAAAAGAAAAATTCCCGCGGGAGCACGTTGGAGAATCTTTGTTACCCTACAATTATTGGGTGTTCGAAGAGCTCGGCGTGCTGGAAGATATCCAGAATCGTTTTGTCCGCAAGCCCGGCGCCCAGTTTGTCGATATTAACGGGGTTTCCCAGTCAACCTGGTGCTTTGGCGATGTTATTAAAGATGCCAGTCACCTCGCATTCCACGTCACCCGCGCGGAGTTTGACCAGTTGCTACTGGATAATGCTCGTAAAAATGGCGCGACCGTCGAAGAAGAGATCACGGTCAGAAATGTTGATTTTCAAAGGGAAGATGGTCAGGTTTTCACCAAGGCAGTTACAAAAAGTGGTGAAGAACGGGTTTACCAATCTCGTTTTATCATTGATGCCAGCGGCCAGGGTACTTTTCTTGCCCGTCAGCAAAAATGGAAGCGTTCCTACCCGGACCTCGATCGCACCGCTTTTTCCACCCACTGGAAAAAAGCGAAAATGACCCGGGGCCTGGAGGAAGGTTTATTACAAATTGTCTATCTGGGCGGCGATAAAAAAGGATGGATCTGGATAATCCCCATTGAGCTCGATCGCCTGAGCATCGGTTTAGTATTGAATAATCAATACGTTAAGGACACCCGTAAAAAAATTATGGAAAATGGCTCGGAAGATTGGCAAATGGACTTTTACCGGCAGGAACTTTTTTCTTCACCATTTATGAAAAGTATTATCGGGGATGCGGAAATTGCCCAGCCGCTGATCGCCAGCGGAAATTACTCCTACTATTCCGAAGAAAAGTATGGCAACAATTTCGCCCTGGTTGGCGATGCCGCGACATTCCTCGATCCGATCTTTGCCACCGGTGTTTACATGGGTATGAATAGCGGCCGTCTGGTTGCCGGCGCTGTTGCCGATCAGCTGCAAAAAAATGGGAAAGAAACCGAAAACACCTTAACTGCTGTTTATGAACAAATTAATGGTGTGTATGTCCTCGTCAATAAATTGATCCGCCTCTTTTACAACTCCAAAGGGATTAATTTTACACAGCTTGGGCCAGCATACAAGAGCTATTACAAACAGCAGGAATTTGCATTTTCCTTGTTCGATTACTTAATCGCCGGCGATTTCTTCCATCGCCACGAAGCATATAGCGAAATGCTCGACCGACTTGAAGATCCACAGTTTCTTACAAAATTCAAGCAATTCTACATCGACAAATCCGGTTTTAATGTATCAACCACTTGTAATGCTGAGCATCGGGAAGTATTTGCCCCCTTTATTGAGCAGTAGCATCCGCTAGTTTGTTTACTTCGCACATCTGTTCTTATGATTTTCACCATCAAACAAATTGCCTTTAAGGCCATATCAGAAAGGGGGTTATCATGACTCAGCCCAATACAACTTCCAGCCTAATGACGTTTAAAAGTCAGAAAGAAATTCTGTCGATAGCGACTGCTTATTTTCAATCCAGTATTCTTTTCGCTTTGCACAAATTGCAAATTTTTAAGCTGATTGGTACTGACAGTAAATCATTAAATGAATTAGCTGAAGCCACTCAAACCAATGCGAAGACGTTGCTTAGGCTGCTAAACGCAGCGGTAGGAGTGGATTTATTGATCACCGATAATGAAAGCAATTTCCAGCTTTCGCAGGCGTGCAGGCTGGTAATGCTTCCTGAAGACGAGAATAACTATATGGGCGACTGGGTTTTTAGCCTGGATTTTTACCAAACAGCATTGGTAAATCTGGATCAAGCCGTTCGTAGTTCCGCCCCGACCGTAGACCCGACTTTACATCATGGTACTGATCAATCGATGACCAAAGATTTTCGGACGGCAATGAATGTCTATGCGGCACTGCCGGCCAAGGAATTGGCGGAATTTCTCGATATTTCTGCCTACCAATCTCTCCTGGATGTCGGTTCCGGTCCTGGCACTTATGCATATGAACTGGCACTGTGTAATCCGGAATTAAGATTAACACTATTGGATCTACCGCAAATTATTGGTTATGCCAAAGAGCTTCACAAACAATATTCGCTCGAAAACAAAGTTGATTTTCTTGGGTTAGATGCGCTAGAAGATGACATTCCCGGCAGCTATGATCTTGTCCTGATTTCCAATACTCTACAGATGCTGGGAGAAGCAAGCAGTCGCAAAATGATTCAGCGGCTCTATGACGTTGTTAATCCTGGTGGTTCCATAATAATACAGGGGCAGTTTTTAGCAGAAGCCCCTCAGGAAGCACAATGGCCGTTGTTTTTCGATTTGATCATGCTCTGCACCTCCGAGTCAGGTCATAATCATTCCGTTTCGGATACTCAAAGCTGGCTGGCAGATGCCGGATTTGTGGACATCGAATATCATGCAATGTCTGTATTCAACCCCTGCAGTATTGTTCGCGGCTATAAAGCGTAACAACAAATCTACCTAAAAAGTAAAAATCATTCTTTACCAGAAATTTATAATAATCAAGAAGGATGTTACCATGACCAGAAGCGAAATTAAACAAGGACTTATCGGCATCTTATCATCAAAAGATATATTAGGCGTAAACCTGGACGCATCTACCATTAATGACGAAACTTCGTTGAAAAACAATCTAAAAATGGACTCTTTACGCATGCTCAACTTACTTGTTGCGGTGGAGAATCATTTTAAGATCGTCGTCAATCCGCAAAACCTAACCATGAAAGATTTCGACCGTTTTTCCAGCCTGGTTGAATATATCGAGAATAGTTTAAAAGCAGCCTAGGGTTAAAAGGTGTTAGCATCTTTCGGGTTCTGATTAACAGTTATCAGTTAACAGTTATCAGTTAACAGTTATCGGTTAACAGTTATCGGTTAACAGTTATCGGTTATCAGTTTCCTGAATTTGCTGTAAAGGTAAATTTCTATAAAGTTAATCAGAGAATTTCTAAATGCTCTTCAATTCCTTCGATTTTGTCCTGTTTTTCCCAACCGTTGTAGCGATCTATTTTGCCATTCCCCAAAAAGCTCGTTGGGGATTTTTGCTGGCAGCCAGTTATTATTTCTATGCCTGTTGGAAAGCAGAATACCTCATCCTGATAATCATCAGCACCCTGATCGATTACTGGGCCGGTTTGCAAATGGGCAAGCTGCCAGCCAAAGAAAAACGCTGGCCATATTTATTGCTGAGCTTAACCGGAAATCTGGGTATTTTATTTTCCTTCAAATATTTTAACTTTTTTAACGATTCCCTTCGTGTCGTTTTTCAGCAGTTTAACATTATGTATGACGTCCCGGGATTTGATCTGCTCCTCCCGGTGGGGATATCGTTTTATACCTTTCAGAGTTTATCATACTCTATTGATATCTATAAAGGTGAGATGAAACCGGAGCGGCATCTCGGTATTTTTGCCCTCTATGTCAGTTTTTTCCCCCAATTGGTCGCCGGTCCGATTGAACGATCCCAACGGTTACTACCGCAGTTTCGAAAAACACATCATTTTGATTATCAACGGGTTACCGATGGTCTCAAATTGGCTACCTGGGGATTTTTCAAAAAACTTTTTATCGCTGATCGTATTGCCTTATACGTCAACGAAGTGTTTAATAATCCCGGGGATTACTCCGGCCTGCCGGTTGCAATCGCTTCATTTTTTTTCCTGATTCAACTCTACTGCGATTTTTCCGGCTATACCGATATTGCCATCGGTACTGCCCGGGTAATGGGGTATGAACTGATGGAGAATTTCCGCCGGCCGTTTTTTGCCAGAACGATTCAGGAATTTTGGGATCGCTGGCATATTTCCATGACGACCTGGTTCAAGGATTATCTCTTCCAGCCGCTAGCCTGGCGGAAACGGATTACTAAATTCCGCTGGTTCAGCAGCCTCTTTCTTACCTTCATTGTCATTGGCCTTTGGCACGGCGCGAAATGGACATTTGTAATACTCGGCGTGCTGCAAGGGATTTTCCTAATTTGCGGTGCAATTACATCCCCCTACCGGCAGGAAATTTGGGAAAAATTACGAAGTCGCTGGACAAACAATATCACTGTCGCCATTTTTGATAAATGCCGGGATTTGATCGGTATAGCAGTAACCATTAGTTTAGTTACACTTTCCCTAACAGTCTTCCGGGCGAATTCTTTAAGTGATTGCCTGGTATTACTAAGTCAAATGATAACCAATTTTACCTTAGATACAAAGTTAGTGATTGGTATGGCCAAATTTGATTTTTCCCTTATTCTGGCCGGCATTGCTTTACTCCTGACGGTTCATTTAATAGAAGAAAAGCATGATAAATCAATCATTCTTTTGCTTAACAACCGGCTTAAAATCATTCGTTGGACGGTATACGTCTCAGTGCTTTTAATGACCATCGTCGGCGGGCAGTTTGGGGCGACTGAGTTTATTTATTTTCAGTTTTAAATATTAATCATGAAATTCCTTAAAAATACAATTTTATTATCCATCATTTTAGCCGGTTTCTTTGCCGGTCTGCAGCAGATACCGGTTATTAATGACCCAATAGTTCGTAAGAAAATCAGGGCTCTTAACTGGCAAGCCGATTCGATAAACACGATTTTTCTAGGCACCAGCCTCACCTATCGCAGTTTTCTCCCCCCCCTTTTCGATTCGTTGATGAGCGGAAAGAATCAACAGATTACTTCCTTTAACATGGGAATTCCTGGCATGCAAATGCTTGAAACGCAATATATGCTGGAAGAAATATTACAGCGAAACTTGCCTCAACTAAAATACCTGATTTTGGAAGTTCCTAATTTTAAACCGGTGCCCGCTGCAGAAAATTGGCTGGCATGGCGCATAACGAAATACCACGATGTAAAACGAACAACCATTGCCTGTTCCGCAATTCTTCAATCGTCTTTTTCATTTACGGAAAAAGCGGAAATGATTAAAACCTGCCTGAACCATTTTAGTATGAATATGACTTCTGCCGGAGAGTTACGGCAATTTTATCGTACTTTTTCTCGAGATCCCGGCGCTGCCTTGCCCCTGAAATTACATGGATACAAAGGATATAAATCCCTGGAAGCCGAGATAGGAACGGAATACCGGAAACGGCGGCAGTATTTCATTTCTCAAGAAGGTCAGCAGGAATACCGGGCGTTGCTCAAGAAGGCAACATTAAACGACGGCAAGCGAAAAAATCAAAGTTTTGAATTCCGATTAACAACCATAGAGATAATTATAGATATGATCCGTCAATGTGAGTCAAGGGGCATCAAACTCATTTTTCTCAAACCTCCCGTACAAGGCAAACAAAGTGCCGTTGATCCACTATTGGAAACGCACTTCGCAAACATTCCTTTAGTGGATTTGAATCTGCCGAATAAATATCCGGCGCTCTTTGCGGTCGAAAATATGTTTGACCTTGCTCATTTAAAACGGGAGGGAGCAATCGTGGCTACGAAAAGATTAGCAGCTTTATTAAATAAAGAAGGCATCTTCCCAGGGAAACCCCCTTCTAAACTGCCTGAGTAACTCCGTAAAAGTCCCGTCAGCATCAGGAAAACATGCCGTATTTTAAACCTATTACATTCACACCCCAAATATTTGGCTAATAGATATTCCACAGGGGCAAATTCCCCATAACAGTTTGGAAACCAAGCGAGCGCAGATATGGCGGGTCGTCCAGGTCTTGTAACGGAAAAGTAATCATCGGCGCTTCTTCCCCATAAACCGTCGCATAAAAAACCGCAGCGGTTAAATAGGCCCCGGAAATGCTCTGATGATTAAAATCATTCAGATAGAGTTCTGCCTCGTAATTATTCTGGATTGCAGTAAACCAAGCCCAGCCGGCCGGAGCAGTCGCAATGTCCAGTTCCTGCACAACCTGGGTGGTGTAATGATAAAGGCTATCCTGCATCTGCTCGTACGTTTCGGTTTCGTCCGGCAACCAGGCCAAACCATCCAGATATGCCCAGGGCATCATATATACTACACAGGCATTCGGAGAGGTTTCTTTAATAATTCCCCGCATTTCCTCCAGAAAAGGGATGATGTTATCATGCCATTTCTTTTTGGAAAGATAAGCAGCATTTCCCTGCAGAATCACGTAATCCCATTGCCGCTCGCGAATTTTTTCCAGGGTAAAGGGATCTTCCACATGATGATGCAGCCGCCGCCCGCCAACATCCCGCCGTTCGATATGAACATCTTTCCCGCCCGCTTCCGCGAATCGGCCAAAGATATCAATCACGTCATTTCCGATATAAGCAAGATAGCTGGACCCGATAAAAAGGACATTGCAGGAATTGCAATCCGGGCGGGCATTGGCAAGGTTTTCCGTATTTTCGTCGGCAGAAACCGAGTTGTCGTTTTTACTACATGCCAGCAAAAATAACAGGCAACCGGCTAGTAATAAAATTACACCATATCGGCGCCAATTTAAATTGTCGCGTTTTCCCATCAAATAATCTCCTCCGATTAGATATTTATTTTCGTCCCTCGTATACTCATTCCAACCCACCCACCGATTATTTGTTTCCTATTAATTTTTACAACGAAATGCCTATTAAGCCTCTTCCCGTAACTGCTTCTTTAAAGACTTCGCAGCAATGGCATATCCTCCATTTGCGCCGTCGAGAAAATGGATATGATCCGTCTTGTAATCGCTAATTACACAGGTAATTAAGGCTGTTGCGGAGACGTGAAGTCCGTAGGCAATTTTCCCCTGCTCTCGAAATTCCCGAAATGTTGCAATGAGTTTTTCCCGTTGCTGTGCGGTGCCGGCGATGACCATTCGCAGCACGCCATCAAATTTGCGAAAATCGCTATTCGCAATCAAATTGGCCTTGTAATTCCCCCAATCCCCGTTAGTAGTCATCATCTTCCGGGCCATCATCCAACGGCCCATATAAACCAAAATTTTCAGCTTCAGGCGATAGAACCAACGTTGTGCAAAAGACTGAAAGGCATTGACGATCTTGATTTCCTGGGATAAACGGCGATAAGCGGCACTTAGCGACAACCCTTCCGGACGCAAAGGATGATGGGTCTGTTCCGGCCCGTAAATCTCATAAATTTTATTGAGCACATCTTTATAAATGATTTTTCGGGTAAATGCGTCCTTCGCTAACGCTTTCACCAGAATAGTGACATTCTCTCCATGTGGGCTGGGTACTTCGTTCCAGCGGCATTCGAACCCGGCATAGCTGGCGCTAGGAGTAATATCCGCCTCGCGGATCTGAAAAGGATTATTCGGCGCAGGATCTTTAATCAGCGCTTCCGCTGCATCCAGGCCTTCCCCGAGAAACATCGCCTGTTGATATTGCTCGCTCGGTTGGTACTTACCCACCAATACCCGCTGTTTTCGTCGCTTCAATTCTGCCATTGGCACAACGCCTATGCGTAATTGCAGTCCAAATTGTTCAACAGCCATCTGCCGGGTAGCTATCAACGCTGCCATTACCGCATCTTTGCAAGTTGGCGGCACACAAATTGTCGCTCCGTCTCCTCCGAAAACAAATGGCACGTTCAGCGGCTTCACCGCGTTTATTAAGGCAACAATTGAAGCGACCCCGACCGCATTCACATCTTTATACCGCCCCTCCGAAATCGCCTGTGTGGATCCCTCGACATCGGTAATCACCACCAGCCAGTTGCTCGGTAGGGGCAGATACCAGCGTAAACGGTAAAAAGCATTAAAATCCCGAAAACCGGGCATTCGCTCATAAAAATGATCGTTATTTTGTCCGCTAAAGATATTCATTGAAGCTCATCAATCTCAGATTTTCTCCGAAGTTATCGTTAAATTAAGCGGCGTACAGAAAGCATTCTTGATTCAAATTACGCATTACTTGAAGCATGTCTAAAGTATTTTTTCAACCGAAAATTCATTTGAAATTTAATAGTTATTTAGTATAGTAATGAGACTTCGAATTTACTTGCATTTGAGAACTGTAAATCAGCACCAATTGACGCATCTTTGATAAACTATCCAATTTTTTTAACCACCACAATACCGCAAGGAGCCTATATGACGCTAGCGACTGTATGGCAGAGAGAGAACCGTCAGTATAGCTTTTGTAAGCTATTGATATTTATTTTTATCTTATCGAGCACTTTTCAGTTAATGGCAGAAGAAAAGCGCGTGACCGATCCCCGCACCGGCCTTACCTATCAACAGCCAGTGCCGCGCTTCGACAGCAAAGAACATCAACAAAAAAGTGAGTTGCTGCCGGAAAGCTTCACCGGCATCCCCTGGTCGGCAATTCACTCCCCTAGCGACGGCATCGGTATTACCTTTCCCGGTCCGGTTTGGGAAGATAATTCCGCACTTATCGGCTTTAGCTTTATCCCCCCCGATCCCCATGGCGCCGCCGGTTATGATATGGTTATTGCTGCAGTAAATGTACTGGTGGAAGCCCGGGATAAATCCGGTAACCTGCTTTGGAAGGATGACCTGAAAGATTTTTTCGCACCGCTCGGCAGCATTACACTTGGCACATTTACCTTCGATCCGAAGGTGGTATTCGATCCCTACGAAGACCGCTTTGTGATTATTACTATGGAGAAAACCGATAGTCCCGATGAATCCCGGATCCTCCTTGCTGTATCCAAAACCGCTTCGCCGGCAACGGCGACCGCCGCCGATTGGTATTATATGGGCTTCGATTCAAAAGTATTGATTGACGATTTTGAACATTGGGCAGATTATCCCGGCTTTGAAGTGGATGAAGAAGCGATTTATGTCACTGCCAATATGTTTCCGTTTACCATCGGAGGAGTTGCCACACGCCTCTGGATTATCGACAAGGGGGTTAGCGGCGGATTCTACGATGGTGGTCCGGCTTCGCTAACAGTGCATGATCCCTATGAGAATGAAGGTATTGCGTCTACAACGATGCCTGCCCAGGTATACGGCGCGGGTGGCATTCCCGGCGGCAGTGGCGATATCGGCACTTACCTGATCTCCTACGATGGCTTAACTAACGGAATCAATGAACTGGTACAGGTCGTCCGCGTGGATGATCCTTTAGGCAACAACGGCGGACCAGTATTTACCTACGAAACAGTGGATGTTGGCAATATCGACAATACCCAACTCAGTGTTTCCCTCGTCCCGCAACCGGGTGCCTCCCAACAGAATCAATATCTTAACGGCGGCGACCGCCGGGTCTATGATGCGGTCTGGAGAAATGGTGCACTCTGGGCGGTTACCGATGTCAATCCTCCCGATGGCAGCGATGCCGGACAATCGACTGCCCATTGGTTTAAGTTGAACACCACCGGCGCACCCGACAATCCTGTTGTTCTTGAGGACCAGGGAAATATCGGCGGAGAAACACTCTCTCCGGAAACGCATACATTTTATCCATCGGTAGCAGTCAATAATGCCGGCGATGCCCAATTTGGTTTCTCCGCCGCTGGCCCCAATCTTTATGGAGGCGCTTATACCACCGGACGTATGGCTAACGACTCTCCCGGTTCAACCCGTCCCCCGGAGACTGTCGCAGAAGGTTTAGACTTTTACGTGCGTACCTTTGGCGGCTTCCGGAATCGCTGGGGCGATTATAGCGGTATTTCCGTGGATCCCGCGGACAGCACCCAGTTTTGGGTATTCAATCTTTATGCCGGCACCCGGGCCGGTACCGGCAACGAGGATGGCCGTTGGGAAACCGCCTGGGCCAGCGCCACGCTGCCGGATCAGCTGCCGGACCCGTTTATGGGTGTTGGACCGCGGAATGTTGCCTTGCCGAATATTAGCATTGGCGATACATTGGGCTTTATGGTCTCAATCGAGAATTTTGGTAGTGCAGATCTCACCATCAGCGATATTTCCATGCCGGGCCTCCCTTTTGCAATTGATCTCAGCGCGCTTTCCAATGGGGGCACACTACCGATATCTATTCCTTTATTAGGCATAGAAGAATTCCGGGTGGAATTTCGCCCAACCGTTCCCGGCGGCTACAGCGATTCTCTGAAAATCTCCGGTAATGATCCGAATGCTCCGGAAATAATGGTTTACTTTAGCGGTACCGCCAGCAACCCGGCGGCATTGCCGCAGGAAAATATCATGTATACTTCCTTTAGCGGTGCCGCACCCAATTTCCCGACCGTATTGGCGACGGTTGATCCACTTAATGGCACTGCAACGACAGTCGGAGAAATTGACGGTATTACCGCGGATGGTATCGCCATTAATTCCCAGGGAGAAGTATTCGCATCCAGTTTGGGCGATCTTTACCAGGTAGATCCTGCTACCGGCACAACAACTTTTTTTGCAAGCATAGGAGTAGAATTCTCTTTCATGGATTTCGGTCCGAATGATCTGCTCTATGGGTTGGAGTTCTTTTTTAACGGGACCAGTACTGAATATGTTGTTCATAGCTATAATCTCGCTACCGGTATCCTGGAAACGCTCGGCAGTATTCCCGATTTTCTTCCCGGAGACATTGCCTACAACCCTTTGGATAACAAAATATACCTTTCCGGAGGCCCCTTTGGTTCTGATACAGATTTTATTTACGAACTGAACCCGGCAAACGGTGAACTAACCGAAGTCGGCAAGGTCGATATCGAAACGCCTGCCGGCTTTATTAAGATTGTAAATTCACTGGGCTTCGATGGTCAGGGGAATGGGTATGGGATAGTCCCGATATTCAGTACCGGAGGTCTCATTGAAAACGTATTTTTTTCATTTGATCCGGCGACAATTACGCCGACAATTATCCGGCGCATCCCGCCATCGGAACTGCCCTTGGCTAACGGATTTGCTTCCTGGAAAGTCATCTTAAATGGCAGCCACATTTCCCTGGCAACCCCGGAAATTGATTTTGGTACCGCTGCAGCCAACTGGAGTAGTACACCATTGAATGTCACAATTAACAGTATTGGCGACCAGACCTTAACCATCAGTGATATTTCCGATCCCGGTGGTGCTTTTCAGGTCATTCTCGACAGCCTTTCCGGCAATCTTCCCTTAAGCATTGCGCCCGGTAATTCGGAGACATTTCATGCGATATTCACCCCATCCGATAGCTCGGCATACGCCGGCAGCATCACCATTACCAGCGACGATCCGGAAACCCCAACCGTCGATGTCGCACTGAATGGGCAGGGATCGGAGACGCCGTGGAATACACTATACGGGTCGAATGGTATGCACAATAGCACGCCTGATGGTGATCTCTTTACCCTGAATCCGAACAGTGGTGCCGGCAGTTTAGTCGGTAATAGTGGTCTGCCCGGCACTTCGGCCCTGGCTGTCAGCACAAGCGGACAGATATGGGCGGCGGAACTTGGCAGTGGTGATTTATATGAACTGAATCACGTCTCCGGGGAATCCCGCCCGGCGGTAACCACGACGCTCACTGGTATCTCTACAATGGCCTTCGATGGCGCAGATAATCTCTACGCCATCAGCACGGAAGGGCCGGATTACACCCTCTATCACGTCGATACCAACAATGGCAACGCCACTGCGATCGGCGCTACCGGCGATGAGTTTACCGGCCTGGCCTTCGATCCTACCAACGGCACGCTTTGGGGAGCCACCGGCGGCAATGCCACCCAACCGGATGGTATTTTTACTATCAACACTGCGAATGCCTCAGCAACCCTTGTCGGCTTTACCGGGCAAACCAGTCTGGGACAATCGGAAGGACTGCTCTTCGATCAAGCCGGCAATCTCTACGGTATTAAGGACAATGGCGTAGTGCCGGGGTTTCTCATTGCCATCGATCAAGCAAACGGCAGCGGCAGCAACATAGGACTGACCGGTTTCCGTCGCATACAGGGAGCTGCTGCGCGCCTCAATCGCACCGTGGTCGGTATTGCCGATGACGCAGCAGAAATTCCCACGGAATTTGCCCTGGCGCAGAACTATCCGAATCCCTTTAACCCGGAAACAGAAATTCGCTATGCGCTACCGCAAGCCGAGCGGGTTACCATCGAAATCTTTAACGTGCTCGGTCAGAAAGTGCGCACGCTGCTATCTGCTCAGCAGAATGCCGGTTACTACAATGTGCGTTGGAATGGGCGGGATAATAATGGCCGCCTGGCTGGCAGCGGGCTTTACATCTACCGCATCAGCGCCGGCAGCTTCGTCGCAGCACGTAAGATGATTTTATTGCGCTGATTTTTTTGCGAAATATTCTTGACAAAAAACGCGTATTGCTAATTAGCGATACGCGTTTTTTGTTATCAAACTGATTTTTTTTCCATTACTCGTTCCCAAACTCCCGAGACTTTTTACACAGTCTCGGGAGTTTGGGAACGAGGAGTAAGCGAGGAGTAAGCTGGAAACGGGAGTTTGGGAAGAACAATAAGAAACTCATTCCCATCCCGGCTACCGGGATGGGAATGAGTTGGAGGTGGCGTTGATTAGGAGGTGTGATGTGGGCTTGAATGATAGAATCTTTAGAAAAAACGGGCTAACTCGAAGCGAAAATAGCTGTCCCGGCGAAAGGAATTCAGCGCATCATTACGATCGATATTCAGAAAACTGCGTAATTCCACTGTTGCTTTAAAATTGTTGCCAATCCGCCGGCTTGCTTCCAGATTGAGAAATGTAGAGCCATTCTCCCGGTCGGTAATTGCGCCCAGAAGCAGTTCACTGCTTTGCACATCATTAAAAGCAAGGCGGGCGCCGAGAAAAATGTCATCCTGAAAAGGGGTTGGGGCAAAATATTGGCTGCGCCGGTCATCAAAGAGATATTCGCCAATGATGCCCAAATCGATACCGCTGTTGCGAATGTTCGGGAAAGTATATTCGAATCCGCCGACCGCCGCAAACATGCCCCGATCGCGGGCGATCCGGCTGATCATTTCCAGCTTCCAGAGCCAACCACCATTGGTGTATTGAAGGTCCAGACCAGTCTGTTGCATCAGATCGTAATAGGGGACAAGGACGTCTTCTCCATCATCATTGCTGCCCGGTTGCAGGCGTGCTTCCCGGTTGGTCCCGTTAAAATAGGAGAGGCCAAGGTCGAAACTGCCGAGTGTATGGGTGTAATAAATTGCCCAGTCGATGTGATTCTCTTCAGCATCGGATTCATAAACAGCAGCGCCATTATCGACGGACAGCGGGGCGCGAAATCGACCGTCTGATCCCGGAAAAGTGCGCTCGCGAAAGTAAGGCAGCAGGAAAAAATGTAAGTTGCCCCAATCGCGAATCCAGAGAAAATCGACCATTGGTTGCCCCAATTTCTGCTCGCCGTCAAGATTTTCTACTAAATCAGTTTGGTTGATGACATCCACCAGGTGAGCAGACTCGGTGACGCCCCAAAATATTTTTCGGATACCAGCTTTTAGCTCCCAGCTGTCGCCAAGATATTGCCAGTAGAATTCGCGTAGATCGAAGTGAGTACGTTCGTCATCCAGTTGGTCGTAGCGGAAGAAAGGAACGATTAGAAAGCTTTGTAAACCATCGCCCCATTCGTGATAATACTCTGGCTGCAGCGAAAAGGAAAGACCGCTGCCCTGCTGGGAAAGGTAGAGCGGCGAGCGGGGAAATACCCGGGACTCACTGGCGACGTAACCACTCAGTTCCCCGCCCTGGGTAAAAGCTGCCGAACTGAAAAAAATTATTGAAAACAGGGTTAGAAAAAATTTTAACCGATAGCGATGATAAAATGAAGTTAATGGTTCCACAATATCCCCTTCAGGTCTTTATTGCCGCTGCATTAATAAAGCTGCAGCGGCAGGTCGATTGCGCAGGTTAACGCGCTCTTTTCAGACTGTTTTTATTAAAGTTCTTTTTAGTCAAGCCAGTGGAAAACTGATAGTCCCGCCATCTCAGCAGGGTGCTTTTCCCGGTTTGATGATTAACCATGTGCATCTCATCCGCGCGCCAGTATTTATCCTCATACTGCTGATAGCCGGTGTAGGTGAGCGTTTTCAGCAAAGTGTTTTTACGATCGTAGAAATCTACTTTCAGGAATCGATAATGGGTCTGGTCGATCCAGACGACCTGCTTGGTATACCCTGAGTTCTTATCTACCGGGTAGCGCTCAATGATGAAAGTTCTTTGTCCGTCGAGCACTGCTTCGTCAATGAATTTGTAGGTATATTTTTCCACTTCCTGGGAAGAAATATCCTCATAAGCAAACTCGCTACCCATGAATGGACCGGACTTATTGTTCGAAGCGATCCGTTTCACCCGTTTCAACGCCGGGAGGTAGATCCATTGATCGTCCGGGCCGGATTTATGGGTGAAGGAAAGAAAGGCGGTCCCTTTTACATCACGGGGCTGATCAAAAATCACCAGGGATTTATCGCCGTCATCTTCGACTTCCAAATTGCTGCTGCGCAGGTTGCGGGTGCTTTCTTCGCCGTGGCGGTTACGAAGAATCATCTGCAGTTCGGCGGTAAAATCGCCAAACCCACTGTCGCGTAAATCTGCTTCGATTGCGATAGACAGTCCTTGCTCGGCTGCGCTTTCTGCCCGGGTTAACATCGGCACCAACAGGAGAATGCCCATGGAGATAACGATATGAATAAAATGTTGTCTGATGAAATCGATGTTTCTGTTAAATGAAAAATTACAGCACATAATATAGCTCCTTGATTTTAAGGTTGTCATTGCCTCAAAGTGTTTTCAATGAGGCGATGACCGTTACTTTTATCGTTGACGGTTACTATTAAATACCGGTGCCGGTACGCCTGATCCTTTCGGAAAGCGCCGCACTTTTCTCGCTTTGTCCAGCCAGATGAGTAATGGCGGGAGAAAGAAAAAGTCTACCATTAAGGCGATCGCAATGGTTAATGCGGTCATCTTGCCCATGCTGGCATTCATGTCGAAGGCAGAAGTTGCAAGAATCGCAAATCCGGCGACTAAAATCAGCGAGGTGACCGTCAAGGCAATACCAACGCTGGAAAAAGCGTAGCGAACGGCATCCTGCTCGTCCATCTTTTTCTCCCGGCGCGCCCGGCGATATTTGCTCAGGAAGTGAATGGAATCATCCACGACAATACCCATGGTCATCCCGATGACCACGGAGAGGCCGAGATTGACGTTACCGGAAGTCAATCCCCAAATACCGAATGCAACTGCGGCGGGAATCAGGTTGGGGATGAAGCTTATCAATCCCAGCTTAACGCTGCGTAATGCGAAAATCATCAGCAGAGAAATCAACAGTAATGCTGCGGTGCTGCCGATGAGCATACTGCGAATATTGATGCCGGAAATGTAGGCAAACATTACCATTGGTCCGGAGCCGGTGGCATGCATTTCTGCCGGTGCATTGTTTTCCAACCAGTAGCGGCCCCGTTCGCTGAGGTCACGGATTTCCGCGGAGCTGATATCGTTTAAAGTAACCGTAAAGCGGGTAGCGGATTTATCGACATTAATCTGATTGTTTAAATCCAGTCCGTACGGCAGAGACATCTCATACAGTAGCAGATATTGTGCTGCCAGTTCCCGGCTGTCCGGCAGGCGATAATATGCCGGGTCGTCGCTATGCATGTTTTTGTTCAGCCGTTTCATCACATCGGTAAAACTGTTGACGTGGATGACATGCGGTTGCTCGCGGTACCAGTTGGCAAATGCTTCGACGCGATCCAAATAAACTGGATTGGAGATGCTGCCACTTTCCCCACCACCGAGTGAAAATTCGATCTGGTAAACGCCGGTGAGGTTTTCGGTTGCAAAATCAGTATCGGTGCGAAATTCGATGCGTTCATCGAAATATTCCACGAAACGGTCATCCAGTTCATTCATGGGAATAAGCGCGGTGAGGACAAGCATCGTTAAGGCTGAGCCCCAGAGCAGCGGCTGGCGGCGGCGAATAACCATGTTCGCGAAGCGATCCATTAGCGGAGAGGTGCTTTCCTTGGTACTGCGCACCCGCACCGGCAAAATTGCCATCAGGGCCGGAAGGAATGAAACAGAGAGCAGGAATGCTGCAGTGACGCCGACAGCGGTAATATTGCCTAAGTGATTGAATGGCGGCACATCACTGAAATTCAGGCTGAGGAAGCCAATTACCGTAGAAAGGCTGGTCAGAAAGACCGGTCCGAAATTGACCCGAATACTCTCGATAATTGCTTCATATTTTGCTGATCCTCTGCGCATTTCCCGCAGCATGCTAACAAGAATATGGATACTATCGGCAATTGCCAGGGTAAGAATAATCGTCGGCGCCTGCGCGGATGGAGGTGTTAAGCCAATGTTGAATAAACCGCCGAATCCCATCGCAATACCTACGGAAAATATCAGCAACAGTATGGTCGCGAAAGTGCCAGAAAAAGAGCGCAGGGCGAAAATCATTATCAGGATCATCACCAGCATCATAATTGGCAGTAAGGTGCCCATCTCGTTTTGACTGACTTCCATGAAGGCATTATTCAGCATGGCAATGCCAGTGATGTGAACGGCGATATCCGGATGTGCCTGACGGATATCATCTGCAAGCTGCCGGGCATAAGCGACCGCTGTGGGAAGCTCGCTGGCATCACCGCTCTGGAATTGCAGGGTGACATTAACGCCGGTAACAGAAGCGTCCTGGTTAATAATACGATCTTTTAGAAAAGGCTCGTCAATGGCGATGTTTTTCGCCCGATCTAGTGTGGTGAACGGTTGGCTTTCCGCATCGCTAACTAAATCTTCGACAATAAGATCGTCTTCCTGCGACCAGGTATGCTGGAAGTTAGTAACAGCATCAACCCGCATTGCGAAAGGAATTCGCCAGGTGGATTCGGTCAGTGACTCGATCGCAGTCAGATTGTCCGGCGTAAAAACTTTACCGTTCTTCGGTGCGAGTACGAAGAGAATATTATCATTTTGGGTGTAAACGTTTTGCAGCTTTTCAAAGGCCTGCAGTTGCGGATTTTCATCGCTGAAAAAAGCGCGATAGTTGGTGTCAAAAAATAATCCACCGGCACGGCTACCGGCGAGAAAAACCAGGAGAAGCGTTCCGATCACTACCAGCCAGCGCCATTTGATTATTTGCCGGGTGTAAGCGATCACTTTTTGCTCAAAGCGTGTGGAAGATGGTTGCATGAAGGTTGCCCCTTTAATTTAGTGTAACAGTGGTGGTTACAGTATGGTTGATGCGTTTTTTATTTGCCACAGGTATTCACAGATGTTTTTACACTGGTTTATATTTAGGCAGTGGTTATCCGTAAAATTATGTGGCTAGGTTTATTCTTTTTTTCTGAAACAAAACTTGTTACAGTAAGCTGCAAATTTTTAAATGCATGATTCATTAGTTAACAACCTCCATGTTGGCCCGCAGCATTTGGGCGATTTCCATGTAACTCTTACCGGCTGCGAGCAGGGCATTTACGCCGGAGCGCTCAAAAATGTCTTCAGTAATTTGTCGTAGGGTTGTTTTTGCCAGGGAAGCTTTCATTGCACGTTCCGCTTCATAGAGATGACCGCTCATAATATCCTGTATAGTACTGCCGACCGGACAACATTGGTCGGGAGTGCTGTAATGATGGCGGCAGAGGTCGCCATCTTCAACGGCTTCATAGACAGTACTTAGGGTAATATTTTCAGGGGATTGGGTAAGCCAGGAGCCTCCCTCTTTCCCGCCTTTGGAATCTACCAGCGCTGCTTCCCGAAGCTTTCCGAG
Organism: Calditrichia bacterium; assembly: GCA_028284905.1. Taxonomy (GTDB): domain Bacteria; phylum Calditrichota; class Calditrichia; order RBG-13-44-9; family J075; genus JACKAP01. The sequence continues at coordinate 82,166 of JANQQU010000030.1, read as the reverse complement.
AATACGTCGAATCACTACCGGATTGGTATTCACGCTGTCCGAAAGAAAATTGGACTTTACCGGCACCGGTCTGCCTTCGACCTTTTGCCGAATAATGATAGCCGCGAGAATATGAGTGGCGACGACAAATTTACTACTGGTATTCACAATATTATCCTTTTTTCTTTCGTAACAATAATAGTTACAGAAAGGAGGTTTGTCAACAAAAAAAATGAAAATGTCTCAAAATTTTTTCGCTGGTTGAGAGAATAAAGATTGATCTCACCAATTTTTTTAGGTGCTAAGATCAATCTTTAAAGAGCGTTAAAGAAGTTATGTTTTGTGTAGCTAAACAGGGGAAATTTGCAAAAAATTTAATAAAGGCAGATGTCTCTTTTTCTGCTTTTGGCTATTCGCCGGCGCTCGACACATTTATCCGCAATAATATTTTCGCGGATTATTTGAGCAATAACATCTTCCTTGTTTGGTCGTATCTGCGCTTGCCGCCAGCTTTATCCGAATGGACGGTTATGTGATAATAATACACGCCACTGGCATAGTTAGAGCCATCCCAGATGTAGGAATGGTAACCGGGCCGCAGTGCCTGATTTACCAGTGTAGCGACTTCCTGACCAATTAAATTATAGATCTTCAGCGTTACCCATCCGGATTCGGGAATCTCGATATCAAATTGCGTGGTTGGGTTAAACGGATTTGGATAGTTTTGCTTTAACTCAAACTGGTTTGGGATTTCTTCTCTGTCATCGATTCCCACCGGAGCAGGCCTGATATCAATCCAGTTTAAGTTAAACTGCCCGAAATGAAACTCAACATGCATGATTTGTTCGCCAGCTTCTAAAAAAACATCTGGAATCGGCAGCTCTTCCCAGAATTGCCAGCCACCGGTGACCGGTACGCTGACATTGCCGGTCAGATCGATACCGTTAAATTCAATATGCAAGCTACCGCCGCCCGGAACGGATGAGATATAGGGAACCACGGTGTACATCCCCGCTTCCTGCACGTCGATTGTAAACTCAATCCATTCGCCATCTTCAATCCAGCCGATATTGTAGCCGCCGCCAATATCATTTGAGGCTTCGATATCAACCCCCTCCGAGCTTCGGAAAGGCACGCCCCAGTTGATGGCATCAACATCATGATATGCAACGCCCTCACCGCCGACATCATAGAATTCCGCCTGAATAAGCCCCGGCACACTAAATGGTGCGCCTAAATAAGGTGTTCCGTTCCCCAGCACAGTAATCGAAATGCTATCGGTTGTTGAGATATTTAGATCGTTTGTTACAGTCAAAGCGACGGTGTAGGTACCAACATCGGTAAAAACATGCGAGGTATCATCGACCTGCGCCGTTTCACCGTCACCAAAATCCCAGAAATAGGCCAATGATGATCCGTTCGGATCAAAACTGTTACTACCGCTAAATTCAATGGTTAATGGTACTTTCCCGGAGGTTTTATCGGACAAGACCAATGCAACCGGTGCATTCGGATCCGTCGGGGAGGTACTAAACGCCTTCAATTCTTTCGGGGCGACCGTCATGGAGTATCCATCGGAAAATGTAACCAGGCGATCTTGTGAACCGGCATTATAGGCAACGTAGGTCAAATCACCAGCCGGATCCCGGAAAACAGCATAAGTGGGAATATCTGCAAAGATCGTTGTTTCCACCTGACCCATTTTTTTCAGATTATATAGCCAATGATAGGTATGCGCACGGGATTCCCCATCAAATGGTTCATAATCAATGTCCGCATAATAGTATGACAACGCCAGATTTGGATCTGACAATGCCAAATATTGCCAGAGGATATCCTGCCAGATAATCGGCTGTCCGTTCCTCTCGGCAACAATTTCATTATAATTATCAAGCACATAATCCGGATGTTTTCCCAGGTATAAAGAAGCGCTGGTAACCGGGAGAATATTGATACCGTGAATAAATTCCGGGTGTGCACCAAACCAGGTTGAATGCACGCCTTTTCCACCCCATACCATGCCAATCGCGACGTGCGGGTAAGCTTCTGGAAAAACTTCGTTTGCGACATCAAACCAATAATGTTCCACAGCCGACGCTTCGGTAGCATGTAAAAAAATACCTAAATCGCGGATTTCATCCTGATCGGTCGCTTCCCCCCAGAGGATAACCGCGGATGCAAAGTTCATCGATTCGGAGCTGGATTCCTGGTTATTACCCTCTGCGAAGTCGCCATGACCGGCTGCCCAGGAATGACCGGCGTAGGCATCAAAGGTTCTCAAAAAGGGAAACTGCGGGTCATTTCTGTCCCAGTTATCAGCGTCTTTGATCAGCAAATTGACCATGCCACCCCAGTTGTCCTGCGCAGCCCAGGCGCTGTCATATTGCGCGATTGTTGCGGCGCTCATTATGGCATAGCTGGCATGAAAATGATGGTCATTGATCTGATCATCCGCGCCGAACCCGGATGGATAACCGGTGAGTACATCCCAATCTTCGTTATAGGAATATTCCTGCTCGCCTCCAACGGTAAACCAATCTTCCAGTCTGTTTTTTATCTCACTAAGAAAGTGGTCGCGTTCGGTAATCGCTCCCAACTGATCAGCAATATGCACCAAATGTGTAAAGCGCGCCATCGCTTTACCATTTTCATAAGTTGGGCCAACCGGCAGTGTTTCACTGGCAACATTCTGAACATGATTTAACAGTTCAGTGGGATTATAATTACCCTCATCCGGCAATGCCGGCAAAACCCCGGTGAACATCAAATCTGTTGTAAATGAATTGCCGGCAAATAATTTCATTGTTCCCCGTGGCGATTGGTAGGTATAGTTCAGTAAAGTCTCAGATGTATTTAACCACTGATGGCGATAAAGCGCCGTCAAAGTTTCGTTGACATTGGTTGCGTTACTGTCTTTCAAAACGGTTTCGTAAGTATATGTGCTGGTCAGTTCCGAAGTCAGTTCGTTATAATGCCAGTCGACAGTGCTGTTGGTAACAAAGGCATATGCACGGCTTCTGAATAATTCCAGTGTTGCCGGATTAGTGTCTGGCAGGAGTGCAACCGAAAGATAATCCTTACCATTCAGTGAAGACTGGAAGGTGCTTGTTCCGGACCAACTCGATCCGGTTGGGGCAAATATGCCATAATGTTTTCCATTAATGGTTATTCCCAATACTTCATCTTGATTAAACCAGATATTTGGTGTCTGTGCCGATGTAATAACGGCGTTACCGCCACTAATTTTGAAAAAAGCATAGGGCAGACCATGCCCAAGTGTTGCTTCCATTGATACCGGTCCATCTTCCCACAAGGCGGTTACCGTCCAATCGCCATAATGATGCGTAAGCGTCTGTGAGGCGGATAATCCACTAACGCTGACCGTCAATTGCGGCACATAGGGGTAGAGATAATCATTGGCGACAAAAATATGGTCTGTTGTGTATCCCATTTCCAGTCCGGTAGAAACTGCTTTTAAATTGAGTGGCTGCGCATAGAGGATGTTTGAATGTGGCGAATTAAAAAACGGAAATATCAGACTGCTCCAAAAATCGTTGGTTTGAACCGGCTGATTAAACGCCGGCGAGACTTTCGGGAAAACATTTGATCCGGTAAAATTTTGTGGCCCCACAGCCCCGCTGGGCAGTGAAAGGCTATAGCTTCCGTTGCCGACTGCAACCGTTTGCCCTATGGTGCTCATCGAAAGGAAACAAACAAACAGCAATATGGTAAAGCCGGAAAAAGGCTTCTTGAAATAATGTGAACGAATCGGAGATTTGAAATTGTTTTTCATCTGCTTCCCTTATCGATAAAAGTAAATCTTAACAGGCAGTTTGCAGCGATAGCAAAAGCGGCAGGCTGAATGATAAGAATGCCGAAAACGCTTTCGGAATTGCTTCCCTGGCAATAACAAATATCGCACCATAATTTAAAAATTTTGTAAGATGCTGTTTTTAATGATATTGAATGGAAGATTTTTGGTTTGGGAGGCCAGATTTTCTTATTCTATTAATAACGACGTGTTATTGAAATGGTAATGAGGAATATTTTTCTCCAGATAAAAATCTGCTTTTTCAGCTTTATAGTTCTGGTGCGAATGGTAATCAGGATTGTTCACCAACGCACACCCGGTGTATTATTCACGAACAATGATTCTCTGCCTCTCAATGTTCGCTTCCGCCTAATCCTATTAATAACAACAGATTAAAGGCTTGGCATCGTAATTGAATTACAGAAAGCAGCTAAAATCCGAATTTTATGCAGGAGATCGCCATGTTTTTCAATTACCTTAAAATTGCTTTCCGAAATCTGATTCGTCATAAAGTATATACCGGGATAAACTTATTGGGATTATCCATTGGTATGACCGCCTGTATTTTAATGCTATTGTTTGTCCGGGAGGAGATCAGTTATGACAAATTTCATAGCAAGGCAGATAATATTATTCGTGTTGTGGATACCTGGACCAGCACCGATAACGTTGAGCATCTGGCAACATCGCCTTTTCCGGTAGGGAGAGTACTCCAGGTGGAAAATCCGGAAGTGATTCGCAGTGTTGTTCGCTTTTACCGGCCGACATCCTGGGGGAATGATCTGGTATTATCGGTAGGAACTCAATCCTATGCTGAAAAAGATTTCTTGTTTTCGGATTCGACGTTTTTTGAAATTTTCAGCTTCGATTTTCTGCAAGGCGACCAGGCTGCTTTAAAAACACCGAATCAAGTGGTCATTACAGCGAAAACTGCAAAAAAATATTTTGGTGAAGAAAACCCGCTGGGGCAGCAAATTCGATTTAATAATCAGTTGGATCTCACTGTTGGAGCCGTGCTAAAAGATATTCCTGCCAATTCCCATATTAAATTCGATTTCATTACCTCTCTGGCAACCCTGCGCAACTGGTGGGGGGGAGACGGGTACGAAAATAATTGGGTGTGGCAATCTGCCTGGACCTACTTGTTACTGGAAGACCCTTCCGGGAATGCAGCGATTGCGGCGCAGCTACCGGATTTTGTTAACCGGCATTTTCCGGAATCCGTACGGGAGGGATCGTCCCTGGAACTACAAGCTCTAACGGATATTCATTTACACTCCCAGCGTTATTTAGAGGTCGCTGCAAATGGTAATATTGTTTATGTATACATCTTTTCCGCCATTGCAATACTGATTTTGCTGATCGCCTGTATCAATTTTATGAACCTGGCGACTGCCCGCTCTGCCAGCCGGGCGAAAGAAGTTGGCATGCGGAAAGTGCTTGGCGCCTATCGCTCGACCCTGATCGGCCAATTTCTCGGGGAAAGCATCCTGCTCAGCATGTGTGCGTTAATTTTAACTATAGCGATGATTGAATTATCCCTGCCGCTCTTTAATTCACTTACCGGAAAATCTCTGGCCGTTTTCTATTTGCAAGACTGGCAAATCGTATCCGGAATGCTTTTTATCGGAATGTTCGTGGGCGTTATTGCCGGCAGTTATCCGGCCTTTTTCCTTTCGGGATTTCGTCCGATTTTGGTGTTAAAAGGTATCGTTTCCGGCAACCCTAATCCTGCCAAAGGAAAGTCATCCCTGCGTTGGGTTTTGGTAGTTTCTCAATTTACAGTTTCGCTGCTTTTGCTAATTAGTATTAACGTTATTTACAACCAATTGGATTATCTGAAAAACAAAGACCTCGGCATAAACAAGGAACAGGTTGTGTTTATCGACATGTTCGGAGATGCCCTGAATAACTATGAACCGATGAAAAATGCATTACTGAATCATCCCGGTATTCAGGCCGTTAGCCGCATCGGCGGCAGTGTCCCCGGTACTTCCGACGGCATCGCCAATGCTTATGTGCCGGAGGGAATGTCTGCAGATAAACCGATGTGGATTGGTATGCTGACCGCTTCCCATGATATTGAAGCGGTGCTCGATTTGGAATTTGTCAGTGGCCGGACGTTTTCAAAGGATTTCCCCACCGATAGTGAAGAGGCGTTTCTCATCAACGAAGCCGCGGCTAAAGAGTTTGGGTGGGATGCATCCTCAGCGCTCGGGAAAAAGCTGGATCGGGTTCGCACAAATGGCAGTATTCGGCAATCCGGAAAGGTTGTCGGAGTGGTGAAAGATTTCCATTATCAGTCTCTCCACGAAAGTCTGAAAGCGCTGGTAATTCGGTTTGGCGGGCATCGTATGGCAGTTCGCCTCAATGCCGGAAATGTTAATGCCGGAATGGCACATATTCGTGAAACCTGGGGACAGTTCATCACCGCGTGGCCTTTAAGCTTTCAATTTCTCGATAAGAATCTGGAAAGATTGTATCGCTCGGAAGAAAGTCTTTCCCTGATCATTCAATACTTTACTTTGCTGGCTATCTTCATTGCTTGTTTGGGATTGTTTGGTTTGGCTTCCTTTACCACGGAAAATCGCACCAAGGAGATCGGCGTGCGAAAAGTGCTTGGTGCTTCTGTGCCGGGATTAATTCTATTGATTTCTCGGGAGTTCACCCGCCTGGTTTTCATTGCTTTCCTGATTGCCGCGCCATTAGGGTATTGGGTGATGAATAAATGGCTGGGGAATTTCGCTTATCGGATTGACATCGGCGCCTGGGTATTTCTCTCAGCCGGCGCCCTCGCCCTGGGAATTGCGCTTCTAACAATTAGCTATCAGGCGATTAAGGTAGCGTTATCGAACCCTGTTGATGCCTTACGATATGAATGATTAGGTAAATGCGGAATGCGGAATTTCGAATTCGGAATGAAAAACACTGAACCCTAAATTCCGCATTCCGCATTCCGCATTCCGCATTCCGCATTCCACATTCCACATTCCACATTCCGATTAAACATTGCATCCTCCGGAAAAAATGTCGTCTATATTACCAATCGTTCACGACATAAGGAGGAGACAATGGCTAAGGATAAAAATTTTTCTGCAGAAACCTTACTCGCACACGGTGGAGAGGCGCCGGAGCCAACCACTGGTGCTGTTGTGCCACCGCTGCATTTCTCAACCACATTCGCCCGCAATGCCCAATATGAGTTAATGGGGGAATACATTTACGGGCGTTACCAAAACCCGACGTTTGATCCCGTGGAAAAACTGGCCGCGACCCTGGACAAGGGGGCAGAAGCAAAACTTTTTGCTTCCGGTATGGCCGGTATCACCGCGATTTTTGAGACGGTGAATGCCGGGGAGCATATTGTCGCCCCGACGGTGATGTATCATGGCGCGCAGGACTGGCTTCGCTATATCTCCCGAAAACGGAATATCGATTTAACTTTATTCGATGCCAGTGATCCGGAAGGCTTAGAGAAAGCGTTACGTCCGGGGAAAACAGTGATCGTCTGGATCGAATCGCCGGTTAATCCCACCTGGGACGTCATCGACATTGCCGCATCTGCGGAAGCGGCGCATAATGCCGGCGCCATTCTCGCGGTTGATGCGACTGTCTCCACGCCGATTACGACACAACCCATTTCACTGGGGGCAGATTTAGTTTTTCATTCCGCCACGAAATACCTCAATGGCCATAGCGATGTAACTGCCGGGATCGTCGTCACCCGGGAGAAAAACGAACGCTGGGAAGAAATTAAAATGATTCGCAAGTATGTGGGTGGCATTCAGGGACCATTCGAAGCCTGGCTGTTGCTGCGCGGGATGCGCACGCTTTCCCTGCGATTTGAAAGAGCGTCGGAAAATGCCCTGAAACTCGCCCGGCATTTTGAAAATCATCCGAAAATCGAAAAAGTGCTATACCCGGGACTGGAAAGCCATCCCGGTCATCATATCGCGAAAAAACAGATGACCAACGGTTTCGGGGGAATGATGTCTTTACTGGTAAAAGGGGACGCCGCTTATGCTCAGCAGGTGGCTACCCGGGCGACGGTATTTACGCCGGCCACTTCTCTGGGGGGCGTGGAAAGTTTAATTGAACATCGCGCCAGTGTGGAAGGCCCACACAGCGTCGTACCAAAAAATTTGATTCGCCTGTCTGTCGGCATCGAAGACGTGCAGGATCTTATTACGGATTTGGAACAGGCACTTTCCTGATACCAAACTGTGATCGTTGATCGTTCTCCGTTCCTCGAAGAACGAACAACGATCAACGATCAACGAAGAAAGTATCCCTTCCTCTGATGATGCAACTTCAAATAATAACAAAGCATCGTTGCGCAAAAGTGTTTGTTATTATTTGAAGCAAGAAATATGGATCATGGTTTTGCTTAAAGCTGTTTTCCTTAATCAGTGCTATGGCCATAAAGCACCAGCAAACCGCCTAAAATTGAAATGTTTTTCATGAACATAATCATCTGAGTTTGGTCCGCCAGATTGGAGTGAAAAATTGCCGTGGCGGGAATAAGGAAGACGATCAGGGCTAAAATCCCGGTTCGCATTTTAAAGCCGGTCATAATTGCCAGGGCACCACCAATTTCTAAAATAATCGCGATGACCAGTAATACTGCGCTCATCGGCATACCATGCGCTTCCATGTATCCCTGGGTGCCGGCAAAGCTGAATATTTTACCTACACCGGATGTGAGAAATATTAAACTCAGTAATACCCGGCCAATAATCGGCACAAATTTTTCCATTACATTCTCCTTTGAATTTACGTGTAACTCAATATATCGAAAACCCCCGAAGCATCAAAATTTGCCGGCGCAAAGTATCTTTGCGAGAAGAATAATTTTGCGGGAAAAGAAATTAGAGGATTGATTGTCACAACCGTAGCCACCTTACTCCGAGGTGGCTGCGATAAAAGGATGAATTTTAAAGGCTTTTTAGCTTGCTTGAATTTCTTTGCGAAGGATCGCTATTTGCCCGGTATGATAGACATTATGCTGAATTAAGCCATGAAGCATAATATAAACCGGATACCCTTTGCCGGTGGCCGGTGCCTCGAGATCCTTATCACTTAAGGCGAGGATTGTCTCTCGTAATCTTTGATAACTGGCGCTGAGTCTTTCTACCGTTGCCTTCCAGGCTTTTTCGCTGGTGTCAGCAATTGGCGGCCAGTCTTCGGAAACGGATAGTTCTGTTACAGTACCTGCCAGGCGGCGGCGCACTGCATCCTGCCAGCCACGAATATGTAAAACAAGCTCCCAGATATTATGAACATTTTCCAGGGGTTTTGCCAGGGCTTCTGCTGCTTTAATATTTTTTAATAAAGGTAAGAGGGAGTCGCCATGCCAGGCGTCCTTTTCCATCGCACGGGTCAATTGATCGGCAATTCTCTTTATCTCACTCATTAAGCGCTCCATAAGTTGCAGTAATTCTTTTGTTTTTTTACAATCCGTGTTTATTTTTAGCCGATCTTCACAGTCGCTATCTGCCACCAAAGGAGTCTCTATGATGTTAAACGATGATGCTCGGCGATCTTCCTTATCATTTATTTCCACTTCGATGATCCGGGGCACGCTGATTCTATTAATACTGACAACGCTATTTACTGTTCCTGCCTTCGCGCAATCCGAAGTTCAGCCGGAATATAAAGGAGACGCAGCAGATAGCACAGAGTTTTATCGAAAAAAATATCGCAGCAAAAAAACCTGGGAACATATTGTCTCTTTACCGGCGACAATCGTCAGTTTTCCGCTGGTGCTGTTCTTTAAGGCGCAGGAAGGCATTGTCGGATATATCTACGATGAGAAACTGATCCCCCGTGCGAAAGAGCTGGTAACTTCTGCCGACGGGCAACGGAGGTTATCACCGAAGTTCTCCAACCGCTCCGGTTATGGTGCAAAGCTCACCCAGAAAGGCATCTTCAATCCGGAATCTGCCTTGACATTAACGGTTACCGGTAGCATCAACAGTCGCCAGCGGTATCGGATCGAATGGGAGGATATCCGCCTGGGCGGGCCGGTATACACCAATGTACGGGCGCGTTATCGCAAGTTACCGGATGAATCCTTTTTTGGCCTGGGGCCGGAAAGTGTCCGTAATGAGAAGAGCTTTTTTACCCACGAATATAGCACTGTCGAGGGTGGTTTGAATATTAAAGCCTCATCCGCATTGAGTCTTCAGGGAATCGTTCGCTGGGACCAAAACAATATTTTCGGTAGTAATAGCGAATCGCCATCCACTTTTGAGCTCTATAACCGCTCGGAAGTGCCCGGTTTGCAAACCCGGGTGAAAGTGATACAATATCACGGTGGGTTGATGTATGATTCCCGTAATCGCCGGGGCAATCCCAATCGCGGGTATGAGATGAAACTCTCCGGAACGCTATTCCAGGATACCGATGATGGCCCATTCAATTTCCGAAAATTGGCTGCTGATATTACCCGCTACATTCACTTTGGTCATAATCGGGTACTGGCACTGCGCGTTGCAGCGGAAACCACCCGCCCGAGCAGTGATGGCGACCAGATTCCCTTTTATTTTCTCAGTGAACTGGGTTATCGGGATACGATCCGCGGCTTTGACCGGGGGCGCTTCAGGGACCGTGATCTGGCAATTGGATCGGCAGAATACCGCATTCCGCTTTGGCATCGCATGGACAGTTTCTTCTTTGTAGATGCCGGTCATGTCGCGAATAATATCACCGAGGATTTTTCCACGGACCTGCTCAATTTTGGCTATGGCGGCGGTATCCGCATTTGGAATGATGATGATGTAAAGGCAGTATTGCAATTTGCCGTCAGTAAAGAGCGTTTCCGTATTTATTTCAACTTAAACTGATGCTGTTTAACCGGAATGTAAATTTTTTAACATAGACAGATACTTTTATGAATAATATTCTTTTTCTTCGACGCAGTATGTTTCTGATGCTTTCAATCTTTTTGTTCTCCTGCGGCTCCTCCCGCTTCGTAGCACCGGATCGCCCACCGAATGACCAACGGCCGGTACCGGCTCCGGAATCCCGCGAAGTGAACCTTGCCGGGGATAATGTCAATAAGTTGGCAACGATGCAGGTGGAGCGCATTTTCGATCTATCCATGCATTTTCGGGGGATGGCCGGAAAACCGCGGGAAGCTTTTAATATCGATGCCTTCGATGAGGTCTATAATTCCAGCTGGTTTACAAACCGCAACAGCATTCAGGAAATGTCTCTGGCAGAAATTACCCGCGGCCCAAACAGCAGCGACGGGCCGGATACCAACGGCGAATGGGCAATCTTTCGTGCCAAAGCGCAGGGCGTAACACCGGGATTTTCGATTGAAGACAGCCGGGGCGATAGATACGTGATCAAGTTTGACCCGCTCGGCTCTCCGGAAATGTCCACCGGCGCGGAAGCTGTTTCGACAAAGCTGTTCCATGCCGCCGGCTATAATGTGCCGGAGAATTACCTGGTTACTTTCGACCCGTCAATTCTTCGCCTGGGTGATGAAGTGAAACTGACCGATAAGCAGGGCAATAAGCGGTTTATGAATCAGGCCGATCTGGATGATATTCTTAGCCGAATTCAAAAATTGCCGAACGGACATATTCGGGTAATTGCCAGTAAATATCTGCCCGGCAAGCCGATGGGCTCGTTCCGCTACAGTGGTGTGCGGAAAGATGACGCCAATGATGTCATTCCCCACGAGCATCGCCGCGAACTGCGCGGATTACGGGTGATGGCGGCCTGGGTAAATCATTATGATACCAAGGATAATAATACCCTTGATGTATTTGTCCCGGAAGGATACATGCGCCATTACCTGATCGATTTCGGCTCTACCCTGGGCAGCCAGGGGGATGAACCAATGCCGCCGGAAATTGGCCGGGAAGGCCCCGGAGACTTGAAGCAAGTTGCAAAAACGATTGGCTCATTAGGTGCCTACAAACGGCCCTGGGAACGGAAACCGGCAATCAAATATCCGGCGATTGGGAATTTTTCTACGGAGGGATTTCATCCGCAAAAATACAAGTATATTTTGCCGAATCCGGCATTCCTCAATGTTACCAACGCCGATGGATTTTGGGGCGCAAGAATGGTAATGACTTTTACCGAGGGACAAATTCGTGCTGCGGTGGAAAGCGGACAATATTCCGATCCGGAAGCTGCTGAATACTTAATCGAAACCCTCGTCGCTCGTCAGCGCATTGTCGGGGAATATTGGTTCAGTCGGGTGCCTTCTCTGGATAAATTCAATCTGGCGAAAAATGAGCAGGGGGGAGCATCACTTTGCTTTTCGGATTTGGCAGTACGAAGCGGTTTAACGGACGCAGAACGAAATTATCAATACAGTGTTTATAAAAATGGCAAGCGTATTGAAAGCCCCAACACTACAAAAGAAACTTGCATCTCTCTGGCATCGCTGGATAAAAACGAAAGCGCACAATGGCGTTTTTCTTTACAATCGGAAAAAGTTAACGGTACCGGATGGAGCAGCGAAGTGAATGTTTTTATTGAGTGGGATTCAGAAAATAATCGCTATGAGATCGTTGGTATTCGCCGATAAGATTTTCTTGCAGGAATAAAAAGACACCAGGGGCTGCGGTGAGGTACACTAGGTATATACCCGGCACCATGCATGCCCCCGGTGCGCCTGGTGGGAGGTCGGTACCAGGCAACCCAAAAAGGGCTCACCTTTAACTTAAAAAAATCACTAGTGCTTTGGAAAACGGGTCGATCACAGATTTCCGATTTGATTTCCAAATGTATTTTTCAGAATGGCTGTAAATCTAATTTATACAGTATATTAAAGTCTTTGCTGCAGCGTTCTTAAACCCAGAAATAATGCGGCAGCTCCCGGTGGCGAAAAATGATCCGGAAGCAGAATATCCGCAGGCAGATTGCCATTTTTCCCTAATTGGACCGCAAAAATTCGACTCTCGATGGTTGACGGAGTAATTTTTGATTGAGATGCCGGGAAAGTTAGATCTGCCGGGCGGGAAAGCTCGTTTTTTTCACTTAGATGATTTTCAATCCACTCCGGAGTATCGATAATCAATACCGCGCATATTTCCGGTCGTAATTTAAAAAGGTCCACAGCCATGCCGCTCAGCTCAAGCTGGGCATCCCCCCGGGCAAGAAGCTGCTGCAAATATTCCATGTCGGGATGTTGGTAGAATGCCTTGGGCGCCGACGCCTCCGATAAATGCTCTATTTCCGGATGATCAAACACTTCTTCCAAATATTCCCGAAAAATATTGTGGAGAATCGAATACTCCCCCTGATGGTCTGCGCTTACTGGTTGCATCATCAGGGAAGGAACGCTGTGAAACAGGCGAGGGGAGTAAGCATTTCGCGCCGTGCAGGTACGCAGCAAAGCATGGTAGTCATTTCCTTTCCGGAAAAATATCGCCAGGGAAATACCAATCGCTGCTTCCCGCCCACAATCGCCAAGCAGTGGATTGCCGTTTTTGTGAAGCATTTGCCGAAGTGATAATTCCTCGCTGAATGCTCCAAATTCTGCTGCGTCCGGCATCCGTTTGCCAAATTGGGTGAGCAACTCGAATTCCAGGATATCACAGGTTTTTAAGGCTTTGAAATAAGTCCCCGTACGGCAATGAAGCTGAAGAGGCTCGTCTGCCTGCAGCGATGATAGACAATAGGTTTCGCCGTCCCACATAGCGGGCAATTGAGATTTCAAGGCATTAAGATAATATTCGCTGGTTTGGTGGAATGTATCCGGAAGTGCTTGCTGCCGGACTTGCCGGAGTTGACCTAAAAGACTATCCGGGGATGATCGTAGTGAGCTCGGCAATTCAATTAATGCTGCCGGAAATGGCCTGCCGGCAACGCTTAGAATCCCTGACGGTGCTAATTCCTGATATTGCCAGGCAAGAAATTCATACAGACGGGGAGAATGAAAAGCCTGTAACTGCTGCTGGCGTAGCGTTTCGTTCTCCGGATTTTCTTCCCAGTGAAGAATTTGCGTATTCAGATAGTCGAGGGGATTTGCAGTGTCCATATGCGATACGTTTGGCGATGTAATAAAAAAGTGGCAGCAGCAGTTGACAGTGGCTTTTTTTTGCCTACTGCAATTGCTACTGCCACTAAATTTTGAAAATATTACTAAAGGCTAACGACTAGCGGAATTGTCTCATCTGCTCCTGCGCACCGCCCATAATATCTTGCTTCTTCAGTTTTTCTTTGTTCGGAATCTGGAAAGTTTCCGCGGAGAAATTCTGACGAGAAACTTCTTCGGTCATATCCGTCGAGGAAACCTGGCCGTTGCTATTGATTTCCTGTCTTTTCACCGGAATGCCGGCAAAGCCGTTTCTCTTCTCAAACTCTTCGCTGCCAACCCGGAAACTGCCGGCCATTTTTTCTGCCATGTCGCTGCTGAGCGGTGAGAGAAAATCACCGAGCTTTTCGAAAACACTAAGGTCGCCCTGGGTGATATTTAGCGATTTCGGAGAAATAGTCCATACTTCTTCAATTTTGCTTTTGCCTTCATACCCGATATAATGGGTAGTGTTGGACCATTGGCCGACAGTAATGCCAGTGCCGGATACTTCGAATTTCGTTTGGTCTTCAGTTTCTTCTTCGCCGGGCATGCCGGGAATGGGACTACCGTGCTGCTTCGTATATTGTTCAAATTTTTTCCGGTCTTCTTCGGACATTTTCTCCTTCGCCTCTGCCATTTTTTGCTTGATGAGGTCCTGATATGCCCCCAGCTGCGGCATTGCCTGCTGCTTGATAGCACCAAACTGTTGAATCTGTTCACCAGTGATTTGCATATAAGTGCCGTTTTTTAAATCGGCATTTTCAATCACCTTGTCCATTGCCCGGAAGATCATCAGATAATGATATGCCGGTGATTTCGATTCAATCGCCAGCGCATTCTGCGAGATGGATATCGTCTGAGTGCCATTCTCCTTCGGATCGACAGCCGAGGTATGTTTTTGTACCACTCGAATGCCGGATTGTGCCTGCAATATCATTGTAATTGCGATCAGCAGTAACATTACCCGATTGCTAAATTTTAAAAGTGTCATAATGTCCCCTTTCATTAAAATAAACAAGATGTTACTAAACAGTGATTATATTTTGATGATCTGTATTCTTATTTATCCTATCGGCTTATCGTAATGGATCAAGCATTAAAAATCAAGGCGCTGCATCACATTCGAGGCGATTTACGCCTCCATATCTCTTTCTAAGAGAAGAGGTCAAAGTCTCCGCCAAGCACCCGATCCAGGCGGCCGGTTCGCCACTTTCGGCTGTCCCGCACCAACGGAGAGGGGGCCTCCCGATAACGCCGGATGATCGTCAAGCGATCGTCTTCAATCTTTTCCTTCGCAAATGCTTCTGTCGCCTGCTTTAAAAGAGCACCGGATTCGTATCCGGCTGGTTCGATCGGCTGCGGAACGACACGGACATGCGTCTTGCAACGACGGAATGATTTGCCGCCGGCGGGTATTTCGAGCACATGAAGGCCTTGTTCATTTTCCAGAATACCAAGACTGGCGTAGCCGGCAACTGCCATCATTAGCCGGTATGGTATTTCGTCGTTGCCATTGCTTTCCGACAGTATCTTGAAACGCATCCGCCGTTTTTCCACCCAGTTACGGTACATGCCGGCGACCTGCCGGGCAAAATCATTATGCTGATCTTGTTTTACCTGGGTATCGCTACCGGCCTCTACGAGAACGAACGCGTCGCGAATGTGATCTGCCTGCACGCAGAGAATTGCCGAATCAATCAAATACAACTGTTGGGAAAGCCGTTGAACCAGCGGTACGGAAAATTGTTTGCGATCGCTGGGATTATTGCCAATCAGTCGCTCCAGCAAGCGTTGGGCGGTGTTGAATCCGGACTCGATACGATCCATATACTCCGCGAGACCAAGCGTCGCAAAGCGCTCCGGAGATTCCCAAAATCCGGGACGAGCCGTTTGCGAGAGTGCATCCGCTTTCCTGTTTTCCCATTCTTCGTTGGCGAGTATCGCTTCTATTTCCTCATACTTCTTCTTCAGGAATGCAGCCTCCTGAATGGTGCCGGCCGGATCGAGTAAAATACTCTCCAAACGTGGTTCTTCTTCTCCTTCCGGGATTGCCTCGGAAAGGCCGCCATCGTCCGGCGTATCAGGATCGATAAACTCTACTTCGATCTGCTTGGCTTTACTGCGCACAAAAAGAAACTGGTCGCCTTCCGGAAATTGATGATTGACAATTGTCATAGACAGCGGCGACAGTAAAAAGCGTTCGATTGCCCGTTTTAAAGGACGTGCGCCAAGATCCGGGGTGAAGCCTTTGTCCAGCAGGAACTCGATAGCGGAATCATGCCATTCCACCGCCCAGGTGCGATTTCTCAGTCCCCGGCGCTGCATTACTGCCTGCAGCTCGTTCCGAAGAATCTCGCGCATTACCGTGCGATTTAGCGGCTGGAATATGATGATGCGGTCGATCCGGTTAATAAATTCTTTCCGAAAGGTTTTGGTAATCGCCTTATCCACATGGGTAGAGGTAAAAATGTTCTGTGCGCCGGTAAACCCAATGCTCGTGCCGGTCGGAATCGCACCGCCAAGATTCGACGTCATGATAATAATGCAATGACGGAAATCTGCAGTGTTGCCGCGGCGATCGGTCAAGCGGCCATCATCAAAAACCTGCAGAAAGAGGTCCCAGACATTCGGGTCGGATTTTTCAAACTCGTCCAGCAATACCACCGAGAAGGGTTGCTTGCGGATCAGGTTGACCAATGCAGTGCTTTTCGGATTATTCTCTCCCTCTCCAATAATGCGATCAATCGACATTGGGGTTTGAAATTCACTCATATCCAAACGAATCATGCGCTGTTCGGAGCCAAAGAGAAATTCCGCGAGAGTTTTCGCGATTTCTGTTTTACCGGTACCGGTTGGGCCGGCAAAGAGAAAAACACCCTGGGGACGCGTGGGATCAGTAAGCCCGGCCTTGATCATCGCAACTCTTTCGACCAGGCAATGAATTGCCTCCGGTTGCCCCAGCACCCGTTGGTGGAAAAAGGACTCCAGCGATGTGAGATCGAGACCCTGGCGATCATCAAGTATATTGATCGGCAGACCGGTCAACTGAGAGAGCGTAACGAGCAGGTCGTCCAGATTGATTTCCCGCGGCGCGTCATCTTCTCCGCTGGACATGCGTTTCCAGGTGAGATTAATAAACTGGAGCAGATTACCCGGAGCCGCTTTATCACCCATATATTGCTGTGTAAGCTGAAAAGCTTCTGCGAGTGTCTCGGCTGTGATGACTGCTTCCTTGGTGTTTTCTTCTGTTTTGCGATTCACCCATTCCTGCGCCAGTGCGATCGTTTTTTCCTGTGGTAATGGTTGCACGGTTATGGTTTGTAGAACAGAACGCAGCCGTGGAGAATTTTGTACCAGTCGCTCATAAGCGGTGGGGTGGGTTTCGCCCAGGATTAGCAAGTCCCCTTTTTCGATGTAAGGGAAAAGCATGTCGAGCAGGGACATCGGGCTGTATTTGTGCGTGCCGGCCCACATAAGCTCGTGAAAATTAGGAATTACCCAAAGCACTTTGCGTTTGCCGCCAATTTTCTGAACCAGGTTCTGCACCCGCTCTTCCAATTGACCGATATACATTTGTCCGGCGAGTAGATTGGTCGAACCGGCTTCAAAAATGTGCCAGCCCTTTTCCTTCAGGCGCAGTCCAAGGCAGCGGGCAATCGCAGTTTTTCCCACGCCTTGTTCGCCCACCAGAATAACCGAGGGGGATTTTTCTTCCTGCAGGGATTGTTCCAGTTGGTCGACCTTATCACGCAGATCTTCATGGGAAATCCATTCATCACCATCATCGCCTTCATCAAACCAGAATTCCCCGAAGCTTTTCAAAAATTCCTTGTCGATGCGGGTGCCTTGCAGCTGCTCGATTTCATCTTTCAACGGGTCCTGGTATTCCTTGCCCAGTTCTTTGACGAGGCTTTCCAGTTCTTCCAGCTGATTTTCCGTTGCATCTTTAAGCTCATCACCAAAGGTTAGCGGGTCGCCGGCTTCCAGACGGTTCTTGATAAACTCCTTCAATACCCGCAATGGCACGTTATCCGTCCAGGTATCGTCCAGCCGGGAAAGCACCTGGCTAAGCATCGGGGCTTTTAAACGTTTGTGCAGCAGCTTGAGGACGAAATAGCGCGGCCAGTAAAGGGAGTGGGAGAGCAGCTTAAATAACTGCTCGGGATCATCTTCCATATCATCCCGCTCGGAAAGCGCTTCCAGAGCCATACAGGCCAGCATGACGTTGACGCCGGTGGCATAGCCAAAGAGATCATCGATGGCATATTTTTGTTTATCCCGGAGCAGCTCCACACCTTTTTTAAAGTCGTCCAGTTCAAGCAGATCATCCGGATATGCGGAAGAACGCTCGTAAAATTCGTCTACTTTTTCAGCCAGCTTATAAAGGTTGTCGTCGCCGGTTTTCGGTTGCTCTCCCTCGGCAGGCGCGGGTGCTGCAGGTGTTGAAATCAGTGGTTGGCTGTTCGCTTCGTTGGCAGTTGCTTTACGATGCAGGTAATAGCCGACAAAAATCCCGACAATTACGGAAATTAGAATATCCAAAAATTTGCTCCTGTCCTCAACCGTTCCGAATGTTAATTATATAAAGCATCCGGGAACGAACATTCAATGGTTATTTACTACTTCCCTGAAAATCGAAAATCTTTTATTACAGCATAATTATTTAGATAAAATATCCAGATAATCAACAGATCAATGGTTATTCGCAGATATTTTTGCCCATTTGCCCATTTGCAAATGGCAGTTGAGCGCTTAATTTCGATTTTTTATAATTACAAAATATTTTTGTCTTAATGCTTACATGCTTAGAAAAAAGTGGCAATATCATCCAATGGTTTTTTGCTAATATCAGGTACGGAAGCATCTTCCGCCGGGTGTCCAACTACCAGTAATAGATAGGGACGTTCATTTTTCGGTCGTTTTAAAATATTGTTCAAAAAAGCCATCGGGCTGGGCGTATGTGTTAATGTCGCCAGTCCGCTATGGTGCAGGGCATTAATCAGAAAACCCGTCGCGATACCAACCGATTCCTGCACATAATAATTTTTCGCCCGTTTCTCATTTTCCATTGGTTCATAGCTCTGGGCAAAAATGGCGATGAGATAGGGCGCCGTTTCCAAAAACGGTTTGAATTCATCGGTGCCGAGATGGGCGAGGGCATCCAGCCACTCCTGCGGCGCACGGCCATTGTAGAATTCCTGTTCTTCCTTTTCCGCGGCGATGCGAATTTCCCGTTTTATCTCCGGATCGCTGATAACAACGAAATGCCAGGGTTGACGATTGGCGCCATTGGGGGCGGTGCCGGCGGCCAGCAGGCAATTTTCGATAACTTTGCGGTCTACCGGCTGAGCGGAATAATCCCGCACTGTGCGTCGTCGCTTAATCTCCTGATAAAAAGCGGCTGAACGTTCTTTCATTTCCTCGGTCGAATATTCCTGGTAATCCGCTAACGGTATAAACTGTGCTTTTTTCAAGGGAAGGCTCCAAACTTTTTAAATACGCGCAAATTTGAAATAATTCTCAGATATAAAGCTTTATCAAAATAAGACAGGCACAGAAGGTTAATTTTCTCAATACTAAAGAAATGAGCTCAATAACCCGAAAAATATTATATGGTTATTCGCAAGTTGGCACAAGCGATATTTATGATAACCCGGACTCGCGCATTCTGCTGATAATTCTTTCGGGAATCGCCGTGAAATAAAATTAATCGTTGATTATTTGATTATTTCCCAGCATTATTTTAAACTTATATCATTCGGGGCGCATTGTTCGGTCTTGGACAAAAAGTTATCCAGTATGAGAAATTTTCATTTTCAGAGTATTGATTATTTTCACAAGTATCTATCGCGAAAGTCATTATGATTAATGGCTGTGATTTCAGCGATGAGGAAGGGATAATAATTGATACGAAAGTTGGACGGCGCAAGTAATTCAGGAGCCTTCGTTTAATGGCAGAACTCATCGGTGTGGATCTTGGCACCCACCTGGCAAGCATAATAGCGGAATATACTGCAAAAGAATCGATCTATGGTTATCCGAAACGCAAGTTTTACCAGGGATTTCCCGGATACGACTTTTCCGTCGATTTTCATGATAAGCGTGCAGCAACGCCGTTAGGACCGGCCTCCGGACCACATACCCAACTGGCGCAAAACATCGTGCTTTCCTTTCTGGGCGGCGGGCGCATCATGGAATTGAAAACAGTGCAGATCAAGGATCGCCTGGAAATTCCGCGACCCTGCATCGATGCCCGCAATGTCGGCTACAATGTAGAATGGTCCCAGGAACTTCGCCTGGAAGCATCCCTGCGAGAATACGTCGTCGCCTGGGTTTTATTGAAAGTGATCGAAGAAACCCACCTGCTTGGTGTGCCCAAAGGGGATCCTTTCTATGATACCGTTTTCGATATTTCGGTGGGATACGACCTTGCCGGCATTTCCTCGCCGGAAATTCATAATTGGCTAAAGCGCATTACCAACGCGGAAGCAGACATCGCCCGTTTGGTGGAAGGCCTCCCGAAAGAGCATGCCGCTATCAAAGAGATGGCGATTGATCCGCATATTGCCAATTCCGCCACCCTTTCCACCTTTCACGGCTGCCCCCGGGATGAGATCGAAGCAATCGTCAAGCACCTTATTGCCGAGCATGGCTTACATGTTATCGTAAAGATGAACCCGACGATTCTCGGTTATGAGTTTGCCCGGAAGACCTTGCAGGATGATCTCGGTTACGAGAATATCGAGCTGGACCCGAAAGCGTTTGAAGATGATCTACAGTTCGACGAAGGCGTCGCCATGATGAAGCGCCTGGAGAAATTCGCCGCCGAGCATGGTAAAAAAGTTGGTGCGAAATTCACCAATACCCTCGTCGTGAAAAATAATGACAAGATTTTTACCGATGAATTGATGTATCTTTCCGGGCCGCCCCTGCACGTGCTTTCAATGAATGCCATGCATCGCTTTCGCAGCGCTATGAGTGACGATTTCCATATTTCTTTTTCCGCAGGCATTGCCAAGCATAATTTCCCGAATGCCGTGCTCTGTAACATGAAGCCGATCACCACTTGCACCGATTTGCTGAAAACCGGTGGCTACACCCGAATGTTTGACTATCTGAAGAACCTCACCCGCGAGATGGACAAGTGCGGAGCAAAGAATTTAAAAGCATTTATCGTGCTGAATGCGGAGGCTGCTTACCAGGGGAATATGGCGCGCGCCGGGGTTTCCAATGCCGAGCGGATCGTTCCCAAACTGATCGAAAATTCCCGATACCATCAACGGATGAACCATAAACCACCGAAAAAGGTGGATAGTCATCTGGAATTCTTCGATTGCTTAACCTGTAACAAATGTTTACCGGTTTGCCCGAATGCTTCCAACTTTTCTATTCCGGCCGGTGAGATGACCCTGGCGACTTTCAACTATCGTTATTCCCGGGAGGGATATTTTATCCCTGAACAGGGAAAAGATTTTGTGCTGACCAAGAAGGCGCAAATTGCCAATATCGCCGATTTTTGTAACGAATGTGGCGACTGCGATACCTATTGCCCGGAATATGGCGGGCCGTTTATTGAGAAACCGCGCTTTTTTACTTCGAAGGCCAGCTACACGGAATTTCCCACTTATGACGGTTTCTTCTTCCGCGATCCCCATTGCATTCAGGGACGAATTAAAGGGAAAGAATATTTGCTGGCGGTAAATCCCGATACAAAAGTCTATCTCTGGCAGGAGATGGGACGGATCGAATTCCTTTTCGATAAAAACCATGATTTTATCAGCGGCGTTAATTTGACTGAGCTGGACGATCAAACCTTCATTGATATGCAACCCTACTATGCGATGCGAGTGCTCCTCGATGGCATCCTCGATGATCCCGATACCTACACCAGCGTTATGCTGCGCGGCATCCGCGGGTAACTAATCCCCCTAATTTTTTTTGGTAATATACACGGGACTAACGTCCCGAGCTAAGATAGGTCGCCCTTCCAGGGCTTTATTCGGCTAATGTATATTGTATAGGTCCGTAGGACCGAAACGAATTAGCCCGGAGCAAAAAGCTCCGGGACGATGGCGAAAAAAAACGAAAATATTACAACCCGATTCAAAAAGTCCGGTTTTTCGCAGAAGTATTATTCAGAAAATAAAAATTTATAACCGGATGGGTTATAGAGGGAAGGAGCCCCGGCAGCTATTTGCCGCCGGGGCTACCTGGAGCATAAATATTTTGAAATCCATGACAGCGGGCATCAGGGAAGATGCTCGCTTTTCCGTTTTATTCTGCCAGTAATGTTTCCACTGTTTCTTCAAACTCCGCAATGAGCTTGTCATAATGCGCGCCGGTGCCCGGTCCGGTAAACCCGGTGTGGATTTTACGCACCCGCCCCTGGCGATCGATAAAAATAGTGGTGGGATAGGAAAGCACATGGTTGAGCATCGGCAGTTTTTCCGCTGCGGCCTTTTTATCCGAATATCCGGCAAAGAGCGTTTCGTATTCGATGCCGAACTTCTTCCGGAAGCGTTTGATCTGTTTTATCGCAACTGGAAAATCGTCGACATGCTCAAACATCAGGGCGATAATTTCCAGGCCGCGTTCGCGATTTTCCTTATAGTAACGGGAGAGGTAGCGTGCTTCGTCGTGGCAATTTGGGCACCAGCTACCGACGATCGTTACCAATACCACCCGGTCGCGATATTGATCATCCGATATGGATACATCAACACTGTCGATATTGGGAAAGGTGAAATCAAATTTATCATTACCGTCTTTTAAAAAGGTCAGATCAAAGGCATTGGGAAGTTCGACATTTTCATCCCGCTGTGCGGTCCAGCTTTCATGCCAGGCGGTGCCAGACCAAAAATCGCCTTTTAAACTGCCATCCGCCTGCAGTTTTGCAATAAAGAGGAAGGCATGGCCTCCGTCGAAACAGGAGAGATAGAGCGTGCTGTCCTGCACATCACCTGCCAGATAACGGTAGTCGCCGGTCGGGGTCAGGAATGTGCCCAGCGCCCGGCTGCCATCCTGCTGAAATTCTCCCACAGCTTCGGTAACTTTGCCATCATCTTCGACGAAGGTAACGGCCCAGCGCCCGGCAATATCTACCGGATTCGCTGCCGGCGTTTCAAAAAAGCGATGGTCATGACCCAGCGTCGCCTGAAGGGGCATTACTTGTATTTTGCCGCCTCGTTTATTGAGGGTTAGTGTGCCGCTTAATTCGTTTTCAGTAAATTGCGCCCTGATAAAAGAATTAAAAGCAGGCATACGAATTTGAATACTGTCTTTTTCTATCGTTATATCGTCTGTTGTCGCCCGTTCGTTGCCATTTAAAAGCGTGGCGGTTAATTGATCATTCTCACGCTTCAGCTCGATGCCAAAGGGAAGATTGCCCCCTGGAATGGTTACTTCTGCCCGCCAAAGCCCTTCGGAGATATCCGGGGATTCTCTGGGTGCGTCGTTGGTGCATTGCAGCAGGAGGATGAAAAAGAGTGCGAAAGAGAAAAAATGCCGTAGTCGTTTCATGGTTTCTCCGATGTATAAAAAACGGTTGTTGATAATCTTTGCCGGTTGCATATTAGTGAATTCTGATTACTTCTTCAAATTTAATTGATTCGTCGCTGTTTTCCCGCGTTACAAAACTGCGAAAAAATATATGAGAAAACCATTGGGAAACAGTAGGCAAACAGACAAAACAGATATATAAGTTCGGGGGAAAAATTGGAAAAACTGGACCTCAAAAAGACTTTGAAAACGCTTTATAAACCTTCCGGTAAGAAAATCTCCGTGGTTGAAGTTCCGCCGTTGAATTTTTTGATGGCTGACGGCAAGGGCGACCCAAATCGCTCGGAAGATTTCCAGCAAGCAGTTAGCGCACTTTATTCGGTTTCCTACACTTTGAAATTTATGGTAAAGAAAGGCGAAACGAATTTACCAGCGCAGGATTATGCCGTAATGCCCCTAGAAGCGCTCTGGTGGTCCGATGATATGCACAATTTTCAGCTGGGGAAAAAAGATGACTGGCAATGGACGGTGATGGTGCTGCAGCCGGATTTTATAACTGCTGAAATGATCGATGCTGCCCGGGAGAAGGCTGTGAAGAAAAAAGAACTGCCGGCAGCAGGTTTATTGAGGCTGGAAAAATACCAGGAAGGGCAGTCCGCGCAAATTCTTTATACCGGACCCTATGCCGATGAAGCGCCGACCATTCAGGAAATTCATCAATTTATTGACGCACAAGGCGGAGAAAAAACCGGGAGACATCATGAGGTTTATCTGAATGATCCGCAGCGAACGGCACCGGAAAAATTAAAAACAGTGATTCGTCAACCTTTTAGCAGCTAAGGAAATGCAATGCAGGAATTAACATTACGGGAATGTCAGCAAATTGTCGATAACTGGATTCAGACCATTGGGGTGCGCTATTTCTCCGAATTGACCAATTTGGCCCAATTGGTAGAGGAAGTTGGCGAAGTGGCCCGGATTATCTCCCGCACTTATGGCGATCAAAGTTATAAAAAGACCGATACACCGGGAGAATTAGGGGATGAATTGGCCGATGTTTTATTTGTGCTGATTTGTATCGCTAATCAAACCGGTATCGACCTTACTGAAGCGCTGCAGAAAAATCTTGATAAGAAAACGAAACGGGATAAGGACAGGCATCGGAATAATCCGAAATTGAAGGGGGGAAGCTGAATGTCTGGGGTGTTTCTGAAGACTATATCAAGAACTAAGTGATATGCATTTCCTAAATTCTGAGAAGTATGGCTCCGCTCCCGCTGGTCGCTAATTGTTGTTTGAGCTTTCGTGATTTTACAACATCTTGGGAAAGAACTAGCTCTACAGCTATAACAGAATTTTGAGAAGTATGGCTCCGCTCCCGATGGTCGCTAATGGTTGAATGAGCTCCGGCTTGTTGACAGTATTTTCAGAAAGAACGAGCATCCGGATAGACGAATATTCTGAGGATCATGGCTCCGCTCTCTGTCGGTTGCTAATGGTTCGGGGAATGAGAAAACTGCAAAGTTAACCATCAGCGACGCCAGGAGCGCAACCATTAGCGAAGCGGAACAATTAGCGACCAGCGGGAGCGGAGCCATCAAAACAATGTTAACTCTCCGCCATTTAAAATGATGCTGCCTACGTCGTTAGATCCAAGCACCTACCCATATCTCTTCCTTTCCAACGCATCCAAAGTGAGGTGAACCAGCTCATCCGGCCGGTTGGTTACTCCGAAAGCGTACGGAGGAATACCTTTTTCCGGTTGATATACTCCGATGTAAAAGATGACTGGTAGAACCGTCTCGTACTTCTTCTGATACTCCTGTAAAAATTTTAAGCCGGCCGTGTTATCATCATCCCGGGCGATATCGGAAATAATCAGGTCGTATTCATTCCATTCCAGCTGGCGGAAAGCATCATGGCCGGAGAGGGCCAGGTCTACCATCATCTGCATTTCGTGGAACATTTTCCGTTCGTTACGGCAATTCTCCGGTGCATCGTCGATCCAGAGTACCCGGGCATCGCGGAGCACATCGCCATGCCGTTTGATCCGCGCCAGCACCCGTTCTTTGTCCGTCTCACTAATATCCACGCCCCACTTCTCCGATTTCTCCGCCAGACTGATTGCCCGGGAAACTGCACGCATTTGGCGAAAAGACAATTCAAATCCCATTAGCCGCAGTGCACCGATTTTCGGGAGGAGTTCATAGCGCACCGGTTTGTAGAAAAAGGCGAATATGGCAAATGCTAACAATGCCCACAAAATTCCCGGAAGACTTTGTATGAGAGTAACAATTAGCTTTTCTGACATTAGCAATGCTCCTTATCTGAAGAAAACGACGAACGATACTGTATTCGAACTATTACCCCAACGCCAGTTTCTCTTTGATTGTTTTATAGCGTGAGCGGCCAACCGGTAAAGTCTCTCCATTGCTTAATTCTACAGAATAACGACTACCACTGGCAGCATGGAATTCTTTGACATAATCGATGTTGACAATGTAAGATTTATGAATACGTTCAAATTGGGCAGGCAGCAGCATTAACAGGCGTTCCAGTGATTTATCATGTAATTTACAATGGTGATTTTCCAGAAATATTTCCGAGTAATGGCCGGCGGCATGAATGTATTTGATTTTGGCGGTTGGCAACAATTCTATATTACCGCCTTTACGCAAAGAGAGATATTTAACTTCGTTATCATTACGGTCTTGATTAAGGAAACGCTGAATCGCTTTTTCCAGTCGCTCCGCTAATACCGGTTTGGGGACAAAATCCAACACGCCATATTCAAAGGCTTCCAGGGCTTTTTCGGCGTATGCGGAAACGATGATGGTATGAAAAGGATAGGAAACGATTTCGCGCAGCAGGTCAAATCCATTTTTACCGTTCAGATTCAAATCGAGGAAAAGGAGATCAAAGCGGCGACGGTCCATCAGGGTGATTGCCGCGCCCAGCGTCTCGATATGGGTCACCTGAATATCCCGACCTTTTAGTGCCTGGGGGATAAGCTTCTGTAAACGTCGTGCGGCCCGCGCCTCATCTTCCACGATTAAAATATTCATCTAATACGGTTCCTATTCTTCTGCGCCATTGTTATAAATTTCAATCACTGTTTCCCAGCCGCCAACCACAGCCTGTCCGTTAATTTGCCAGTTTTCCCCATAGCTTTCCGTGAGGCGGGCACGGATGTATTTCAGGCCGGTACCTTCATCGAGTGGCTCTTCGACCATGACGTCCGAGCGCATCGGTCGCCGTTCCATTACTGTCGCCCGCAGCGATTCCGGCAAATCCGCCTGCTGGTTAATAATCCGATAGCGAACACCATTGCTTAAAGATTCTTCTTTGAGAATAAAATCGGTGCGATCCACGAAATGCGGCGAGTGGGTCACCCCGTTTTCAATAATTGTATGAAATATGCCCGGCGGTACCGATTTCAGGTAATCGATATCAACTGCCCGGAAACTGTATGGTTGTTCCTTGCGAAAGGCCATAATGCGCAAGTGGGCCTGGCACATTTTGATCTCATCCTCTACCGGCACCAATTTTTCATGAGAGATGCGTGAAAGAATCCGGAATTCATCAGAAAGTGCATGGATAAACTCCACCCCTTTTTCCGGTTCATCTTCCAGCCAGTCGATTACGGCGTTAAGCGAATTCATAATGTAATGGGGCTGAATCAACTTGCGCAACATTTCGGTTTCCAGCCGGGAAGATC
This sequence comes from Calditrichia bacterium, assembly GCA_028284905.1. GTDB lineage: Bacteria > Calditrichota > Calditrichia > RBG-13-44-9 > J075 > JACKAP01. Next base: position 55,115 of record JANQQU010000030.1, on the reverse strand, counting down.
GCAGCATCGATTGCTCATGATCTTTGCTTTTTACCCCTAAGCGTCGGGAGATAGTGATACTGGCAAAGAGGATAAATATCAGAAAGCTGACATCAAGCAAACTATTGATAAAGCCGGAAAAGAGCAAGGCGATCAGGCAAAGCATGCCGAAAAGCGCATGGAGGGCGCTCTCTTTTTGGCGATAGATCGCCCAGGCGATTAATAATAATGATGGAATCATTCCGGCAATCTGATAGATGCGGTCGTAAAGCAATGCCTCATGATTCCATATAGTCAGCAAGATAGATACAACCAGCACCGTCCTTTTGAAACGAAACTCGAATTCATAAGCGAAAAACAGGGGGATAATCCAATAGAGTGCCAGCGTAAGATAATCCTGAATCAGATTAAAGCTTAGCACCTTTTCGTAGTGAATATCAAAGTTGAGAAGTGCGGCTGAATAACCACTCTGAACGGTAAGTAGAAAAAGCATCGCACTCCAGAAGAGATGATGCCGGGAAGATCGGTGTTTCAAAAAGGCCCGCAAATAATAAACAACGAGAATGCCATGAATGAAAAAAAGAATCATTGGAAAGATCGTTTTTGATACGGGCGGATGCAATGTGGCTGTCGATGATGCTAATTCGATGCCGCCAATACGAAGGGTTTGCTCTGGCGCCAACAATGTGCGAATCGCCAGCTGATTCATCCCGGCGTTCTGTTTCTCTGCCGGAATGAGAAAAGATTTTGCATAGCGGGCCTGTAATGAATCCAGGGGAACATCCCCGATAAAATTATTCCCTAACAGTTCGCCGTTCCAATATACCTCGCAGGCGGCGGTGATTTGCAAAAAGAGAATGGCATCCGGGAAGCTGTCGCCCGGTGCGTCCAGAATGACATCACTGCGCAGCCATAAGTGTTGTTCTTCGGAGGCATGCCAGGTGTCGTTGAGCAGAAATTTCCAGTATTTATTGGTATATCCGGCGGATTTCCAGGTGGCTTTGTCACCTTCCCGGTATTTAAGCGGTAGAACCTGGTACACCGGCTGGCTTTCCCGTGCATTTGCCGGAAAGGTGAAATAGCAGAGAAAGAAAAGTAAGAAAATTAGTTTCGATATATTCATATGATAGGCACTCTTTAACTCAAAGTCAGCCGAACGAATACTTTGAGATCCATAAGATTTCCCGCAAAAAGCCGTCCGTGTAAGCTAATATAGCACCGGAAAAGCGGGGAAAAAAATCGATTATCGCCGTTGGGCGCATTACCAGAGACGTTCAGGAAGAAAATGCAAAAAAGCCCGGGCACTTGCCTTATATTACCCATGCAACTGATCAATGACAGAGAAAATAAAAAAATCGCACCGATCCTATGGAAAAGAAATTGAAAAATTCGGCAATCTTCCGGGAGGAAAAAATTGCCACTGAAAATAGAAAGCACCCTCATCAAGACTGCCGCAGGGTCATATTCTAAAAAAATATATGACGCCTAAATAAACCCGCAATCGTCATTACCTCCTCTCCACCATTGAATATGGCTCTGCGGCAAAATTAAATCTTGAATTTAAATATAGAACGCTTCACATCAACCGGTAACACAAATCGCTAACCTTTTCTACTGCCGGAGATTTTATCTGCGGATAATTTCTCCGGCGGAAATCAAGCGACTAAGAAAGAAAAATCCCTTATATAAATGCAGTAAGACATTTCTCCTCCTCCACCCCATCATAGCCACCTGGCACGTCACCCGGGTGGCTATTTTTTTTGAAGCTGCTTAAAAATGTTATTCACTGATATGTTTTATGATTAAGTATTCTTTGTAGCATCTTTTATGTAACCCTTTCAGGGTAAAGGTTTTTTAGGGTTTTAACCCCGGGCTGAAAAGAGCGTCAACCCGGGGTTAAAATCTGTAACCGGTTCTCCCTTCGGGGCTTTGCGGTATTAATACGCCGAAGGCGTTACAGATCTCAACCGGGGGCGTTGTATTTTTGCGCCCCCGGTTGAGGCAACTTTTTTAGAAACCCTGAAGGGGTTACAGAGTTTTTTATTTTAAGAATCACCAGTAAATACATTTTTACAAAATATGGTAAAGAAGCACAAGTTTTCTACTTCTATGTAATAGAACAGCAGAAATGTCGAAAGGTGAATATGAGAACTGAAAGAAGTATTTGTTTTAGGACTGTCTGATCGAACGTTAATGTTTACAGGTAGAAAACCTTCCTAAAACACCCGGTTCAGAAAGATATTGATTACAGCGGGATTAAGGAGAATCATAATCACCATACCACACACGCCACCCCAGAAATGGCTCTCATGATCAATAAAGGATGAACGGACTTTAATGAATTGCCAGATCATTTGCAGATTGCTGATGATGCGGTCCAACAGCGGATATCTATAACGCAAAGCAGCAAAGCGGGAGTTGGATTGTCCGTAACCACCCTGTCCACCAAAACCGTCGTAAATTTTTTCCTGGGCAGGCCGGGCCGCATAAAAGCTGAACAACATAAACAGTAATGCGGCAAACCAGGCACGCATCGGTAAAATAAAAAAGAGATAAACCAGCGCATCAGGAAAATTTAAGACAACCGCAAGAAAAACCCCGGAAAGTGCGCCGGATGCACCGAGGCTATGATGCATCTGGTTAAAGCGGCGGCGGTAGGTGGTAATGTATCCTCCGATAAACAGTGCGCCAATATAGACGAGCAGGAAGGGAATAGAGCCGATGTGCTGCTCCAGCGGAAAGGCAAAAAACCAGAAAGCGATCATATTTACAAGCAGGTGCAAATAGTTGGCATGGATAAACCCATGGGTGAGAAGCAGATGATATTTTTTCTCCTGCAGCACTCGCCAGGGATTCAGCATTAAGTCGTCCATCGCGCCGGGCAATAACGATTCTATTGGCCGGGAAGTATTAATCGCCCGAACGATTTTCGCAAGGATTTCCATTATTGAAATCATTGCGCCGAATATTAGGCGGATTGGCAACCAGGTGTCGAATAGCCAGGCGCGCATAACTTGCAATCCGGCATCGAGGCGTTGATGATATTTGTCGAGGTAATAATGACTGATATAAATGGTGAGGATGAAGATAATGGTTGCAACCGGCGTATTCATAGAACTCCCTGACTTGCTGGCAAATATTCATTTCCGCTGCACGCTGCTAATCGCGCTTAATTCCTAAATATATTAAAATTAGCAAGAGATGTGTAATGTTCCGTGATTTTTCTTCAATCCTGAAAAATTAAGCTTAAAACCAGATGGATTGGATTAATGTTTTACTGATTTATATCTCCTAGGCTGTTGTCGACAGATTTTATCCGCTGATTTTCGCCGATCTTCTGGCTAGAAAATCAATGATTGATGCTTTTCAAGGAAGGTAGACTTTTAATGAAAGGAATCTGATCATGGAAGACAAATTGTTTTCAGTCGATAAGCAGATAAAGCGCTTACCAGCATTTCCCAAAGAACTGAATTACCAGGTTTGGCAGGCATTAGATAAGCGGTATTTCAGTATTTTGGCCATAAGCATGTTATTCTTCTTTAGCCTGACATTTTATGGCGCCACGCGAGACTGGCAAATTAATGCGGAGATTCAACAGGCGATTAATGAGCGAGCCTGGGATAACATTTCCCGAATCATTGAATTCAATTCGGAGAAGGATGATCCGGAGAAGACCGATCCATCCGGTGAAAATAACTTAGTTGCTGAAACGGATCAAGTAACTGATGTCTCTGATGATGAAACGATGCCGCAGGAAACATCGCAGGTTGAAAAACAGCAGGACCGGGAACGACGGCGGCAAGATGCGGCGGCATATGCGGAAGATTTACGACAGGATATTAATGCCAGCAATCCATTATTAGTGTTGGCGGCGGATCGTTCCGGCAGTGGTACTGGCCTGGCTGTATATGACCTGCTCAATGATCCTGATGCCAGAAGTGGCGGTGTCGCTGATATGCAGAAAGTCATCGAAAACAGCAGTCGTCTGCAAACTGAAGGACGTCCTGGGAAAACTGGCCGGGTTGCCAAAGGTAGTATTTCCCGGGATGCTGAAGGTGATAAGAGTATCGATGATTTAATTGTGCAGTCGTCTCTGCAAACGGAGAAAACGATTCAGCGGCGGGGCGTTTTGGCGATGGAGAAAGATGACCTGACTGTCCGGGGTGATATCGGGAAAGGTCGGGATGCGGAAAGCCTTACTGAGAAAATTAAACGGCACAGCAGCTCGGTAGAATATTGCTATCAACGAGCTGCCCGGGTAAATCCTAATCTAAGCGGTCGTTTTGAGATCGAAATTACCATTGCTGCCTCCGGCGCAGTGCAGCGGGCACGGGTTGTCGAATCAACCCTTGATGATCGGCGATTAACCCAATGCCTGTTACGTACCGTGAAACGCTGGCAGTTTGGTGCCGTGGCAGGGACGGGCAATACGGTGGTGCGAGTACCGTTTATTTTTTAGGTGAGGGATCGTTTATTGATGTTTGTAATCCGGTAAATACCGCCGTAGAGACGATTCATGAATCGTCTCTACAAAAACGTTCGTGATACGATGACCAATGAACAACGAACCCCATCAATCAATCGACCAAAACGCCCCCGTCAATCCGATATCATCAAATATCCGCCGTACCTCACCCGGCGTCTTTCGCCGCCAATTGAGATTCAGGCGATCATGATACCAGGTCTTCGCCAGCGCCCATTGTTGTTGTAAGGAAAATGCTGCGCCTCGTGGTTGTTGCCATAGTTTACACCACTGATCGATATGAGCTTCCGACCGGAAGAGCAACATGGTACGTCAGGTAAAAACAACATTTTCCCACCAGCGGTTGGCGGGAATTGCATAATGGACAATCCCTTCGGGAGCTATTAATTCTCCCGCGCTAACGGTAACGGTCATCTGTTCTCCACAATCACCGCAAGTGGTAATTACCTGTCCGTCTGTTTGCAGTGCCGCAAGAACGCCAAGTGCATCCCAAATGCAGTTTCCCCACCAGGACTGTCCACCCGCTTCGACAACGAAATTTGTTGGGACCGCCGAAAACGGTTCAGCCATGAGTATCTCACCATCGGATTGCAACACCAGCGCCTTTCCATCCGCCAGGCGCTGGTAAGCGGCAAGGACATCTTCGCGGGGAATATTGAAATGAGCAGCGACATCGTTTGTCGCCGGCACCCGGGTTAATTGCGCCAACTGTTGATAAACATAATGGCGTATTTCCCGGTCCAGATGGGCATGATGATTTTTCAAATCCATTTTACGTTAACCCGTGTTGTAAAAATCATTGTGTAGAGAAAATTCATGAATTTTCTCTACGAACGCGAATTACGATTTACAAAAAAACATTACAACCATTGTTGCCAGAATTCCAGCATGGTATTGTACATATGAATTCGGGCCGGTCGATCTGAAAAACTATGTTTCCGCATCGGGTAAAACATCATATCGAACATAATGTTATGTTTGATCAATTCGTCGGCGAAATGCCAGGAATTCTGGGGATGCACATTGTCGTCATAAGTGCCGTGTATCAGCATCAGGCGGCCGTGCAGATTTTTTGCCGTTTTCACGAAGGAAGTCTTCTCATACCCTTCGGGGTTATCCTGCGGGCGCTTCATACCGAATTCCGCCCAGCGGGTGTCGTAATAATGCCAGTCGGTAACCGCGGCGCCGGCAATACCAGCTTTGAACTCCTGGCTGTTTGTCATTGCGTTGAGGGTAAAGCTACCACCACCGCTCCAGCCCCAAATACCAAAACGGTCCCCGTCGATATAAGGCTGCGACTTTAGCCATTTTACGCCGGCGACAATATCTTTCAGCTCCCGCGGTCCGGACATCATGCCGTTTAGCAAGTTCTCCAGCTTTTTGCTGATCGCGGTCGCGCTGCGATGGTCGAAACGAACAACCAGATAGCCGCGGTCGAGGAGCATATTATCGAAATAGATCGAACTGCCACGCCAGGCATCGAATACCGTTGGGGCAGAAGGACCGGCGTAGATGTAATAAACCACCGGGTATTTTTTCGTCGGATCAAAATCGCGTGGTTTCAGGATTTCTGCCGGCATGGGAAAACCATCTGCAGCCGGGATTGTCATTAACTCCGGATATTGCAGATCGTAATCTGCTAACAATTCCGGGCGCGGCGCAGCGATCGTATGCAGACGTTTGCCATCCTTGCGATGCACCGAAAACGAGGGCAGGGTCGTGATGTTCGAGTAGGTATCAAAATAGTATTCGCCATTGGGACTGAATGAAATGCGATGAGTACCCTTCTCTTTGGATATCTTTTCCATGCCACTGCCATCAAATTTAACCCGGTAAAGATGGCGCTCAATGGAAGATTCCTTCATGCTGGTAAAATAGATCAATCCTTTTTTCTCATCGACAGAAGTAATCGACTGTCGCTTCCAGAAAGGTCCGGACATGGAGGTGCGAAGTGCCCAATCTCCTTTGGTCACCTGGTTCTTTAGCTTGCCATCGGCATCGAAACGATAGAGATGCGCATATCCATCGCGTTCCGATTGCCAGAGATATTGCTTGCCATTTTTGATAAAATGTAAATCATCATTAATATTAACCCAGCCGTTATAATCGCTTTCCTGCATAACGTGGCTGGCCACGCCGCTTTCCCGATCGACCCAAAACAGATCCAGCTCGCTCTGGGCACGATTCATGGTTTGTACACTCAATCGTTTATTATCCGGCATCCAATTTACCCGGCAGATGTATTCATATTCGTGATCGCCCAATTGCAGCCAGGTCGTTTCACTATTCCCGAGGTTGATAATGCCGAGATGAACATCCGGATTTTCGCTGCCGGCTTTCGGATAGCGCTGGGTAATCACTTTCGGTGTTGCCGGTTTGAAATGCACATAATGCATTAAATCCACCGCGGATTCATCGGTGCGAAGGTAAGCGATCGAACGGGAATCATTCGACCACCAGTAGCCGAGATCCTGCCGTCCGAAAATTTCTTCCCAGTATACCCAGGAAACTGTTCCGTTAAGGAGGGTTTCCGTGCCGGTATCGGTGAGGCGCTGCTCTGTGCCATCAGCGATATTATAGACGTAGATATCGTTTTCACGGATAAATGCGAGCTTTTTCCCATCAGGTGAAAAACGAGCGGATTTTTCCTCCGCAGCTGTTTCCATTAGGCGCTGAAAGCTTGATGTTGCAAGGTCGAGGAGAAAAATATCTCCTTTCATAAGATAAAGTGCATGCTTGCCGTTGAAATGAAAAGATGCCGGCCAGGCAAGGGTTTTGGTGGAATCATCTCCACGGGCATCGGCCAGGCTGGCGAGTGCTTTTTCGGCATCAACTAAAGGCTGGCGTTTGCCGGATTTGGGATCGAGAAGTTCAAATGTGCGGCTCTCGTCCGGTTGCCGGCTGTCGAGGAGAATCGCCTTGTTATCTGCCCGCCAGAAAAATTTTGGTACATCATCGACGCCCTGCCCGGCATCGCTGTAGATCCATTCTACAGTCATTTTTTCTTTGGGCTGGGCGAGCAGCGTTATGGTGCTAAATATGACAATCATAATTAGAAAAAACTGAGTTGCTTTGGAAAGATGGTCTCTCATCTCTACCTCCGGGTATCGAAGTGGGGAAATATGTTGATGTATTATGAAATATAGTTATCTGGGAGGAATTGTTCAAATGTCGGGGAAAATTGTGGCTGGGCGAAAAATCATCGAAGACAGTGACACTATATGGAAAAGTCTGTAACCGGATATTAGGAAATGTTATTCGATGGACATTTCAATGAGTTTCAGAACTTCTTCCAGGGGAATGCGCGTTTTGGTTTTTGCGATAAATCCGCCCTTGTGAGCAAAAAGAATATCGGGATGACTCTCCACACGGGTGAAGTTGATTTCGGTGAGGTCGTTAAAGCGATAGAGCGTCCAGCCGGGGCCACGACTGTCAAAACGCACTGATACCGATGCTGGCTCCGGCATACTGTCCCGGAATTCCTGAGAGCCGGTAGATTCGTCAGTTTCACCGACAAGAACGATGCGGTCCTTTACCCGATACTGTTGGGCGCCGGCCCAAAATTTAATCTTTTCATTCAGCTTTTCCGCCTCATCAATGACGTAACGACCGAACATCTTCATAATATGATAAACGGTAATAGGACTTTCTTCAAACAGAAGGAGAAACCAGTCTTCGAATGGACTATGCGCCTGTTCGATGGAAGAAGCGCCATATTCTTTTGCCATCGCGTATGGGCCGAAACGGTCCAGGCGATCCTTGTATTGCCACCAGTGAATATTCTCGAACAGCGTGTCCAGCTTGAGGTACTTTGCAACCAAAACGAAACTTGCGCCAAGATTAAGATCCTGATGATGATCGAAATTTCGCAAATCCGGTTCGTGACGGCCACCGATATCCACCACCCAAATATCCGGATTGGCCAATTCCGCTTCACTGGGGTCTCGTCGTTCGATTCGAAAATCGGTGTCTGGGTGGCTGGCGAGAATCAGACAAAGTGCAAAGAATTCATCAAAATGGGCGCTGCCGGGGTGGGTGATGATCAGATTCTTCATAAGTGGAAAGTTTCCTCATTGTTCTGTCACGTAAGGAGATAAAAAAATCCAGGTAAGCAATATCGAATAATTTGCGGAAAGAGACAAGAACGTGCGTCAAAAAAAGCGGGAAATTAATCTGATAATTGGGGAATACGGTAAAAAAAGAAAGCCGTCAATTAGATTGACGGCTTTGGAGGAGGTATAAATTTAAGAGACACATATTGAAAAACGGAAACTTGCCGGAAAGGTTTCGAAAAAAACAGAATTTTTTCAAAAAAAATCCAGCCGAAAATTGTTTAGAGATGACGGGTAATCCCGAAGCCGATCCGCCATTCGCCAGTACCGCGATCTGCACCGACGAGATATTGTGCCGGATTCAACTTTTCATTGTTGGTAACAAAGATGTGAAAGAAGTGCCCGCCGGTTTCCAAATCGAAACCAATAGCGACGGTGTTATGGGATTTTCTGGTTTCCCCTTGCAAAATTGGTCCCTGGTAACCGGTAACAACACTATTTTGTTCCACCCAAACGCTCCAGAGTGTATTAAAATAATATTGATAATAACTTCCCATGGTAAAGGAGTATTCCGGATCTACAGTAAAAATAGCACTGTTTTGCACATAGGAGGGGACAATTCCGATACCGAGTTTTTTGTTGAAAAGCATCGTATTATAGATCAGCTGACCATAATACTGAAAATTACGACCGTCGAGGCGGCCGCGTATCCCTTCGCCGTCACTACCGACGGGGATGGCTGTATTCAGGGCAACCCCGGCACGAATGGCAATATTGCTCGGTAATGTCTTCCCACGGATTTGCAGCAGTTTATACTTGAATTGAAAATCCCAGTTGTCGAGCAGGTTGCTGCGGCCAAAAGTGAAAATCAAATGATCGGTGATGCCATAGCCCAGGGCGATGCGCATATTCACCGGGCCATCGAATCCGTAGAGATTATCAAACCCATCATTCACGGACGGTTCAAAACGGTGGGAAATCTCAAATTCAAAATCGCCCTTTTTGACAGTTTCCGCAGTGGGGAAATTCGCAGTCATGGTAGAACGAAAGAGTTCCTGATCAGCCTTCTTCGTCGGCTCGGAGCGTTTCCACTTGGGTTGTGCCAGCAAGCTCCCCCCAAAGCTGGCAACGAGAAAAAGAGCGATAATAAGTTTTGATACTGTATTCAAAATAGCTTCCTCCGGGTTATCTTCTGCGGCATTCTGGTGATGCTGTCAGAGAACAAAGGGTTTGGTGTCTTTAGTCGAATAAAATCAGTATAGCACATTTCCGTTTAATATTGAAAAAACTTTTCGTTGTCAAAAAAACAGAGTGATTCTATTCCGTAACATCTTTCATATGAAAGTTAAGGTTGAGGATAATTTCCTCGCTCACTTTAACAAAAGCGGCCAGCGAAGGCGCTTCAATATTATAGTCGTTTAGCAACACCGTGAAATTCACTTTGACGTGAATCTTATCGCCATCGACGGTAACTACGCCGGGAATTTCGATATCATTTTCTACGCCATGAATGAACATCTTTCCCTGCGCGGTTACATTGTATGCGGTAACATTACTGTCAATTTTGCTGTGGTTAACGATGCTGCCTTTAAAAGAGGTGGTCGGCCATTTGTCCGTCTTCAGGACTTCCCGCATATCGCGATCCCTTTTGCCCATGCCGGTTTCAACAGAGTTAAGATCGACATCGAATTGCATCTGGCTGTTCTTCTCAAACATTTCTTCACCTTCCCAGTAGATGTAACCGTCAATTTGATCGGTAACACCGTCGAAGGTCAATACTACTACTTCCGAGGTGAATCGCACTTCGTTTTCAGCATCTTTATTAACATGCCATTCGCCGGCCAGTACACTGCCACTGATGCAAACGATGAAGAAAAGGATAAGCAAAGATTTCATATTGATCTCCTGGTAATTATCGGTTTTGATTGTTTGAGCGAGTGCTGAAGAGTATTCGTGAGGGCATCGTGCTATCTGCGTCTTCCACTGCGCCATTTTCGATCCAGACCCGAACAGAATCCAGCATCGATTGTTTAAGCTGATCACCGCCGCGTGGCATTTGTTGCCCGGCGATGGACGGATCACCGATCAGCTTCAGGTAGAGATAACTGCTGTCCGGCTGGCCGGGATTGATATACTGTAATAATGGCCTGCCAAGGCTAAACTCTTCAACGATGTTATCGTAGGCTTCACCTTCGGTAAGCTCAGGGTTCTGAGTGCCGCCATGGCAACCGGAAAAAGCACATGAAAGATTAAAAATAGAATCCTGAATTGCGGTGAAGCTGGCGCGCATATTTCCACCGTCAGTGGGGGGAGGCGTTGTGTCCGGCGGCGCCTGGCCGCTATCATCAAGGGCACCACGGAAAATCCAGGCACGGATGGAATCGGAAACACTCGTGGAAAGCGGCACGCCCTGCCTGGGCATTCTTTCGCCATTAATGTTAGCGGCGCCAATAATTTTCAGGTAGAGATAGCTGGCATCCGGATCACCCGGTTTTACGTAAACAAAACCGTTCTTTCCGCGGGCAGATATGTTGACAATATTGCGATAGGCTTCGCCGGCAGTTAATTCCGGAAAGGTACCACCGGCATCATGACATCCGGAAACTGCACAGCTGGGTGTGAAAACTTTCGCCTGAATATCGGCAAAGTTGCCGTTCACCAGTTCTTCGGTTAAATCATCAAAAATCGTAGGCGCGCTTTCAACAATATGCTCTGCGCATGAGTAAAAAAGAAAAGACATCATCACAACAGAAACGATAACAAGAAATCTATGCATTTTTTTCCTATCCGAAATGTAGTTCATATTGAGCGTTATTGACTGCGAATATACATAAAATTTTCTGCAAAAAATATTTTATCAACACCTGCCTGCAAATTTTTGTCAATGATCCGCACAAATCTTAAGCCCTTGCAGCGGATGTACAACTAAATAGCGTGTAGAGGGGCATTTCTTCAGTGACATAGGTTACATGATCTTAAGAGTGACATTGCTGCATGGGATTTAATCGACAGAAATTAACTGTTTGAGCTTCTGGTAAGTTTTCGGCCCAATCCCTTTTACCTTTTGAAGGTCCTTTTTGACTTTGAATGTGCCATTCTCCAGACGCCAGGCAATAATTCGCGCCGCTGTTTTTGGGCCAATTCTCGGTAAGCGCGTCAAGGCATCTACGTCAGCTGTATTAATGTTAATGATTCCCGGGGATGCGTTTACTGGTTGTTGGGAGGATGAAAAAGTTTGCTTTACTGCCAACGGCGGCGGTTGTAGCGCGGCGAGAGAATCCTGATACAGCTGTTGGCGGATGCTATCATAGCGGGCAAGGTATTGTTGGTTAAAAGTCGAAAAATCATAAGCCGGTGGTGGAAAAAAATATTGGTTAGCTGTACGGTAAGAAATTGCCAGTAAAATGGCGCCAAGTATAAACAACAGCGCCTGCTTTTGTGCAGTCGTAAAGTTCATCTTTTCCCCCTGTGTCGATTCCCTTTAATTCCTTTGGCAGTTTCCCGGTCTGCCCGGCTGTTCAATAGTTCCCCCTATTCGAACAGCGCTTCCTTAAACTTTTGGAAGAAACTCTTGTCTCCCGTTGGTGGCATCAGATTCTCGGATTCCGCCAATTCTTTCAGGAGTTCTTTTTCCCGAGAATTTAGTTTGGTTGGTACCCAAACTTTAACCCGGACTAACAGATCTCCGGTGCGATGGCTGTTCAATTCCGGTAAACCTTTATTACGAAGGCGAAAAATTTTCCCCGGTTGTGTGCCGGCTGGAATTTGAATCTGAACGCTTTGATAACGATTGGGATCTTCTTCGGGCAGCTCTTCGCTGTTGTCCTCGTCCGGCACAATTGTCGGAATTTCTACTTCTGCTCCCAGGGCGAGCTGGGAGAAACTGGCATAGAAATCGTAAATCAGGTCGGTATCATGGCGTACGAAAAGCGGATGTTCTTTCTCTTCGATGACGACAAGTAAATCACCGGCCGGGCCACCCCGTAAACCGGCATTTCCCCGTCCCTGAACGGTCAGATAATTACCGGTCATTACCCCAGCGGGAATTTTAACTTCGACAGTATCTTCGCTCTTTTCGATGCCCTTGCCCTGGCACTGCTGGCAGGGATCGTTGATTTTCTTACCTTCACCGGAACAGTCCGGGCAGGTGACAACATTAACGATGCGTCCAAAGATAGATTGAGATACCTGGCGCACTTCTCCATGCCCCTGGCAGGTCGGGCAAGTGACGCTGCTGCTGCCGGGCTTCTGGCCGTTACCGCCACATACGGAGCAATTCTGATTGCGGTTAATCTTGATCTTTTTGTTAACGCCCTGCGCTACTTCTTCCATGCTTAGCTGCAGCTTGATTTGCAAGTCGCTGCCCCGATGACGGCGATTACCGCCTCTGCCGCGACCCTGGCCAAAAAAGCTGCCAAAACCAAAGCCTTCTTCCATAAAGGTGCGTAATGCATCGGCGAGGTCAAAATGTTGAAAATCCGGGCCACCGCCGCCGCGAACACCTTCATGCCCAAAACGATCGTATCGTGCCCGTTTGTCGCCATGGCTCAAAATTTCGTAGGCTTCGCTAACTTCCTTGAATTTCTCTTCAGCTGCTTCATCGCCGGGATTTCGGTCCGGGTGATACTGCATTGCCAGTTTACGATAGGCTTTTTTGATGTCTTCTTCGGAAGCATCCCGGCCAACGCCGAGAACCTGATAATAATCTGCTTTACTTGCCATTTCTATTCCTTAAAACGCCATACGGGTGATCCTTTTGGCGTATCCGTCTCTAATTTTTTCCGTATTTTTCTGTGATTGTCCGGGCGGTAAAATCTACCAGCGCAACCAGTTTTCCGTAATCCATGCGTTTCGGGCCAATGATGCCGATAACGCCATCCACTTTGCCAACCCGGTAGCGGGCGGTAATAAGACTGCACTCGTTCATACGCTGTTCAGGAATTTCTTCCCCAATTTTGACAGATGTGGGCGCATTGTCCTCATTTTCCGAGGAAAGCAAATGAACCATCACGTCTTTGTTCTCCAGCAATTCCACAACCGAGGAGACAACTGTCATATCGGTAAAATCACTTTTCTGCATAATATGATGCGTGCCCATCGCATAGACATCACTGCCTTCGTCGAAATCGAACAGGCGTCGGGATTTCTGGGAAATCAACTGCATTACCCCGGTATCATCATAATTCATATCGCGAATAATTTCCGCAAATCTCTCCTGGATGTCTTTAATCGGCATGCCGCTCAGGCGCTCGTTTAAGACCTGGGATATCAGGTAAAGTTTATCGTGGCTGACGGTAGAATCCAATTCCAGAGTAATTGTTTTTAGGAGGCCGGATTCAATGGAAATAACCATTAGCACCTTATCCGATGCGAGCGGCACCAATTCCAAACGCTGGAAAGTACCTTTCGCCAACTGTGGTGTAATAATCACGCCAAGTTGATTGGATAAATGGGCCAGAATACGGGTGACTTCCTTCAGAATTTCATCAAATTCGTTGCCATGCTGCTGAATCGGCTCACAAATCTGATCCTTTTCATTGGAAGATATTCTGCCCCGTTTCATAATGTTGTCAACGTAAGTGCGATAAGCGGGGGTTTTCGGAACTCTACCGGCAGAAGTATGCGGTTGGAAGATATATCCCTTACTTTCGAGTTCCGCCATGATATTGCGGATCGTCGCAGCACTCATTGGCATCTTGCGGTTTTTCGCAATTGCCGAAGAGCTAACCGGCGCGGCACAGGAAATAAAAGATTTTACAATCTCTCCCAAAATCAATTTTTCTTTATTTGATAAAGCCATTACTTCCTCAGTAAAGTTCTAAACTGAAACATAATAAAATTATGTAAGATGTCAGTCAAGCTAAAATAATGTCATCTAAAATCAGATACAACGACATTCGACATTATTTAGGAAAGAAAAATCTTAAAAATTGGTAAAGATCAATGGGCAGATGAGCAGATGAGCAGATGAGCAACGCTGTCCTCTAAGCAATGATAACTGATAACTGATAACTGTTCACTGCACCACATCTACCTATCTGTCGGTAAACCGTTTCAGATCTCCCTTCTTAAATGTCCACTCCGGCGTTTCCAGGCTGCCCTGAAAATTGGTTGAATACCAGGGACTCAGTGCCGGATCGTTCGGATTGCGAAGAATATGCATATCCTGAGCGGGCATGTAACTTTGGGCCATTAAAAAACATTTTTCTCCGGTCCGGGAATTTTCCGCCATATCGACAACGATAACGGCGTGTCCGGGAAAACCTCCCTGAATAAAAACATCTCCGATCTGAATCTGGTTAATGTCATTCACAGGCACCAGCTCGCGGGTGAGAGAAGCAGTGCCGGCATAGCTGAAAATGATATTCAGATAACGTTTAAAGGAACGATAGTTCTCTGCGGGCGCTGCTGATTTCTGCCAACGCACATCGTTCCCGCGAATGACCGGGCGATAGCCTTTTTGCCACTGCAGATAATCGGCGCGGTCGCCACTGGTGAAGTTAAAGTGAATCTTTGCCAGTTGCTGGCGGGAGTACAAGTATTCTGCCCGCAGTCGAATAACTGCATCGGCACATTGTTGCAAATCCCGGCTACCGGTGTCGATATCAATAACAGCAACCTGTGCAGTCTGGTTAGGCTTTCTCCGCCCATCAAAAAGCATTACGGTTGGATTGCCGGCCTTTACGGGAAGATGTTGCAGCCAATAGGCAAAACTGCTATCCGCTGCTGCAACACGCTGAAAATTCTCCGGAGGGGCAATACGTTCGCTGATAGCTTCGCTACTATTCTCGTGCTGCCATGGATATGCCTGGGGAAACAAGCTGTGCGTAAAAATAAACAATATGAGAAAAATTAGTTTTTTCATCGATCTCTTTAGTATCCATTCGTCCATATTAAAAGGTGCATAACTAAAACGCGAAACATCGGGAAATGTTCAACCGCCGGAAAAAACTGCTGGTCAAAACAACCCGGCAAATATTCACTCAAAAAACGATCAACGATCAACGAGCAACGAGCAACGATCAACCCCAAAGGGGCACGCGAACAACATCGAAGGTTGGATTTTTCTCCCTGCGCCTCTATATTAACGCAGATGATGCCCGATACTACGAACTTAAAAATATTTTACTAATTTTTGGTAACGAATTTTGGAACATATTTGCGCTATTGTCATTCAGAGAAAACGGAACAGATAGCGTAAAGTGCTGTTCGACGGCAGCATTTCGTAGCAGTGATGCTGCAACTTGTATGAGAGACAAACAGACAGGGACAACTATGCAACGCAACTATTTTATGTATGGCTGCTTATTCCTATTGATATGTACTTTTGCCTGGGCAGATAGTGATAAGCTGGTGAATGCAGCCTGGGAGGCTTGGGAGAAAAACGATCAGGCAACAGTCGAAAGTAAGTTTAAAGATGCCATCGCAGCCGACCCGAAAAATACCCGGGCATACCTGGGCCTCGCCTACCTTTACAATATGCAGGAAAAACATGATGCATCCTGGGAGGCTTTCCGGAACATCATGGAAACTGCAGAAAATCCCTATCCTTATGTTTTTAGCGGCTGGTCTTTTATCCGACGGATGATCCTGAAAGATAAAGCCAATGAAAATGTGGAAGCCTTCTGGCTAAACATTGCCGAAAAGGGTGATACCGAGGGTTCCCTGCGGGCGATGGCCCATCAGTTTTTGGGTGAATATTACGAGCGGCGTAATGAGTTGGAAAAATCCCGGGCGCACTATGCAAAAGTAAACGCTGTCGATGAATGGTCATTGATCGGCCCATTCGAGAATGTTTCTGCGTCTGGCTATGCGAAGGTTTTTCCCCCGGAGGAAACATTCGCACCGAAAAAATCTTACGCTGGCAAAAATGGTGTCCGCACAAACTGGTTCGATATCTCGGCTGTGCGTGCAGATTTCTGGATCGATTTTGAGCGCTACTTTGCCGCAAATAGTGCCATCTATTATGGTAATAACTTCATTTATTCGCCCACCCGCCAAACGGCGCAAATTCGCGTCGGTACATCCGGTTCATTGAAAGCGTTTTTAAATGATGCGCTCATTCTGGAGTATTTTGATGAGAACAATAATGACCTCGATACCTATGTGGCTGAAACTGAGCTACAGGAAGGGTGGAATCGTCTGTTGATAAAAATTGGCCATTCGGAAATCGAGCGCGCCAATTTTATGGTGCGTATTACCGATGCCAGTGGAAATCCTTTACCGGATCTGAAAATTAGTACAGAAGCACAAAACTACCCGGTTAAACCGAATGCCCCGCTTAAGTTGATCGCCAGCCCGTCCGAAACTTATTTCCAGAAGCAGATAGAGAAGCATCCCGATCATCTGGAAAATTACCTGCTGCTCGCCGGTGCATATCTGCGGAATGATAAAGCGATTGCCGGAGAGTTGGCATTACGATCCGCGATGGAGCGCGCTCCGAATTGCGCTGTCTTTCCTTTCCATTTGGTGGAAGCTTACATCCGGGGAGAAAAATACGACGAAATGACCACCACCTGGGAAAAGCTAAGCACGCTGGATGGCAGTATCCCCGGTGTTGTCAGCTACAAATTCCAGCGAGCGCTGGATAATGAGCAGTATGAAGAAGCGGAAACGTTTCTAAACAATCTGGTAACTCTTATTCCGAATACCGAAATCTTATACCAGGCGAAGTTGCAATTCTATAGCAAAAAACGCCAGATCGAAAAGATTATCGAAACCAGCGAGCAGGCTTATGCTGCATTTCCCGGTAATCAGGAATTTGCTTTTCTGCAGGCGACAATTCTGATCCAAACAACCCGTTCCTATGAAAAGGCAATTGAAATTTACAAGCAAAATTTGCAGCGGCAATATAGTCTGGCCGGTCTGAATACCCTTGCAACGGCCTATTTGCAGGATGGGCAGATTGAAGCATGGGAAAATACCTACAGCAAAATTTTTGCGCTGGATCCTTCTGCTGTCGGATTTTATTTCCAGCAGGCGCGCACCTACAGTTCTTTGCAAAACTATGCGGATGCGCAAACTGCCATTCTGAATGCGCTTGATATTTGTCCGAATAATTCTGTTTACTGGGCGACACTTGGCAATATTCAACGTGCTGCCGGGGAGACCGGCGCAGCGAAAACAGCCTATCAAAAATCGCTGACTTTTGATCCTGCGAACTACGAAGCACGGGCATTATTACGCGAGCTGGAAGGGAAACCATCCGTTTTCAATAATTTTGAAACGGAAGATATATCCGAGCTGGTTGCCAAATCTCCCGCCAAGGAGGCTTACCCGGATGATGATGCCCTCATCGTTTACAACGATCACAAACGGGTTGTTTACAGCGGTGGCGCTTCGGAACTCACTGAGGAACTACTGATTAAGATTTTCAACAAGCGCGGTATCGATAGCTTTAAAGAATACTGGGTGGGGCATAACGCCTATAATGAAGGATTGCTGGTCGAAAAAGCGGTGGTGATTAAAGCCGATGGCTCAGAGATTAAGGCCGATGTGGATCGTAATCATGTCGTATTTAAATCCCTGGAAGAAGGAGAGCACATTTATGTGAAATGGCGGATTAAAAACTACTACAGTGGCAAACTCGCCAATCACTTCTGGGATGAATTTTACTTTAACAGTTACTATCCGATAAAAGACATCCGTTATGGCCTGCTGGTGCCGGAGGATTACAAATTTAACCACCGCACTCAGAACATGACCTTAAAACCGGCAAAGAAGAAAAAGGACGACGGCGTTCTCTACCAGTGGCGCTTAAGTGATGAACCGGCGATTGTCTACGAATACGGAATGCCTATCCTGGAAGATGCCGGGAAGATTCTCCATATCTCCAGTATTGAAGATTGGGAATTTATGGTCGATTGGTACACGGATATCGCCCAGACGAAAGCACGCAGTTCTTATGAAATTCAGGAGCAGGTGAAATCCTTGTTCGCCGGGAAAGAAAACCTCAGTGAAGCGGAAAAAATTCAGACAGTCTACAATTTTATTACGGAAAATATTCGCTATAGCAGCGTATCTTTCCGGCAGTCCGGTTTAATACCGCAGGAAGCCCGGGACGTATTAGTGAATAAGATCGGCGATTGTAAAGATGTTTCGACACTTTGTATCGCCATGTTGCGGGAAGTCGGTATCGATGCGCATTATGTTTTGGTCAATACCCGTGACGAAGGATATCGCCGGAATGCCCTGCCGTCCATTTCATTTAACCACTGTATTGCCGGGGTCGAAACGAAAAACGGCATTCAGTATCTGGATTTGACGGCAAACAATTCTCCTTTCGGGGGATTGCCGGAAATGAATATCGATGGATTTTCCCTGCTGATCAAAAAAGGAGTGACGGCGCCGCAATACCTGGAAAAAGGTCAATTCCTGGAGAGCACGCTTTTCCGCACCATGAAGCTGACGATTGCAGAAGATGGCAGTGGCAAGTTTGAAAAAACCGGCGTCCGTACCGGTAACCTGGCTGCTTCCATGCGCGGCACATATCGCGATGAGCCGCAAAGCACCCGGGAAAAAATGCTTCTGGAAACGCTCACCCGGGATCATACCAATGTAAAATTAGAGAGCTTTGAAATCCTCAATCTCGATGATGTTAATGACCCGGTTCAATATGCCTATGTGTATACAGTTCCCGGCTTAGTCGCAGAGGTCGGTAGCTTTCGGATTGTTACCATTCCCTGGACGGATGCGCTGGAAAATGATGAGGCTTTGTCCTATGAAACCCGCCGTTATCCTTATTATTACTGGCCGGCCGCGGATACACTGATGGAGGATGTGGAAATTGTAATGCCGCCGGGTTATGAACCGGCAGAGCTGGGCAATGACATTTCCCTTAGCTGCAAAGCAGCGGAATACGCTTTGAAGCTGACTTACGCAGATGGGGTTCTTAAAGCGCAACGTCTGTTAGTAAACAAGCAGGCGATTATTCCCCCGGAAGAATACCTGGATTTTAAGCAATTTTATAACTCGGTAGTTAAGGAAGATAAGCGGCAAATTCTTCTCAAGAAGGTAGAGCAGAATCAATAACATTCTAAAATAATAGCATATTTCAAATAATAAAAACGCCCCGGTCTGTAATGCTGACCGGGGCGTTTTGTGTGTGAGCTTTTGTGAAGATTTTTTAGAAACCGTCTATTCCTTGCACGGTTAAAATTTTGCAGCTTTCCAGATCTTTTGCTGCAGATGCCGGGACAAAACCAATGCCGCCATCTTTCTGGGAAACATAAGCAATTATTTCTTCTACTGTTTTAAATGCCGGGGGAGCTGCGTTTGAGCCGGAAAATACAATTTTTAACCAATGTTTGTTGTACTTCCGAAATGACATATCCAGCACGTCATCAAAGAAACGGTCACCAATATCGGTTTTGTGGTGCATAATACTGGGAGATATTTTCAATTTGCCTTCCCAGGCCTGCAATTTTCCTAAATAGATCTTTTCTAAATCCTTTTTTGATACCGATTCAACCGGTACGCTGGCATTTACAATAAACACCCCTTTATCTGCATTCTCCTGTGCGAATAAGGAAGAATATACGCCGAGAAACAGACAAAATGTTATCAATAAGCTTGTTCTCTTTATGTATTCCGTTATCATTATCGAAACTCCTTTTTTTAGAAACCAATGGCGATGGCGGCTTTTAGTTCAGTATAGCTAACTCCGCTAAAACTGGCATTATTTTCATCCGAATTTACTGTATTCAATTCTACTTTTAAAAACAGGCCATCGTCTACCTGAACATTAACGCCATATACAAATAAGTTGGCTCTATCCATTTCGATGTTGGTATTGGGATCCAAGCTTTCGTATCGAAAATAAGGGATAAAAGTATCTTGAAGCGGGAAATAAACCATAGCGGTGTAAGCAGTGCGGGACACTTTTTCGCCTACCGAGGGGGAAACGGAACCAGCTACGAATTCTACCTCCAGGCCAACATTATCACTGCTCCATTCCGCATGAGCGCCATAACTGGTCAGTCTGGTGCGACCATCGCTTGCTGCGCCCAATGAATCCAGCTCGGTAAAGCCATCGGTGTGAAAAGAAACGCCAAGTTGCAAATCACGATTGGGAGACAAACGGACCCGACCGGAAAGTGCTTTGCCTTTGTTGTCATCTTCTTCATGCGGGTTGGTAAGTTCCTGTAATTCCTGCTCGCCATTGGTAATTTGAACAATATAGTCCAAATCCGCCTCGCCAACGGTGGTATTACCCAGTGCAGCAATCCCGGTAGCCCAGCGGGGATAAAAACGAATATCGCTACCAAATTTGTGGTTTTTGTTTGTGCTTTGCGGCTCTTTAACGGTCAAAAAAGCCGGTTTTGCAGTATGAATTTCGTTATAGATACCGAAGTGAGTAAACATTTTACCAGCGCGTAAACGGAATGCATCGGTAACAGAGTATTCACCAAAGGCGTATTCTACAACGACGTTGCCGCGGCCATCTTCGGTGGCAGCGCCGTGCTCCCAGCTAAAGTCCGCTGCAACGCGTAAATTATTCGTTGCATAAACATTAAATACCAGGTCAAACAGGTCTGCATCGAATGAGCCATTCGGGTCACCTTCTCCTTCATCACCGAACTGTCTTTCGAATTCAAAACTGGAGTATCCGTTTATTAAAATCCTGTCGCCGAGTTGCGCATTGACTTGAGTAACACAAAGTGCTACGAACATTAACAGGAAGAAAATCGAGAGTCGTTTCTTTTCCACTGCCGTTCTCCTTGATTGTTTTAACTTAAGGTTTCATATATCTCAGGTAATTGAAATATCATTTGATAATAGTACTCCGGCGAGAATTACCGCTTGTAATCTCGTTAATACATTGTTTTCCGAGCCCGGCTATCAGAACCGTGTATGCGATAGCGGACTCGTGGAAGTCAGTCAAAGAAGCTTATCTGAATCTTACAAAATTGATGGACTCAACAACTTTAAAACGTGTCGGTTGCCCCTGATAGTAGGCAACTTTGTAGCGATATTTTTTTAGCGCATCAATCGCAATGTTGTTCAAACGTGTATTTTGCGCTGAAGTTAAAAGCGTAACGGATTCTACCAATCCCCGCTTATTTACAATACATTCTGCTTTTACCAGGGAAAAACCGCCATAGTCCAGGTTTCTGGGAACCTTGGCTTTTTCCTTATGCAGATACTCAATTTTTTGATCAAGCAATGCCGCCGGAACAATTGTATTCTTGTTGGCCCTGGTTTCGGATTGACTGCTGTTGCTTAATCCGGGCTTTTCCTGTTGGGTTGAAGAATTCACATTGGGATTTGTATTGCTTGCCGGGGTCGTATTTGCCGCCAGGCTATTATTCGCTGCTGTTTGTGCTGCTCTGGCTGCTTCAGCGTCCTTACGTTTTTTTTCCAGCGCCAATCGTTGTTGTTCCTCCTGGCGACGTTGTTCGGCCAGCCGGCGTTGTTCTGCTTCCCGACGGGCTTTTTCCGCTGCGCGGGCTTTGGCAAGGTCCTGCTGTCGTTTTAACTCTTTTTGTCGATTGGCCCGATCTCGTGCCGCTTTTCTTCGTTGGGCATTCTGGCGGGCTTGCTCACTAATCGCCTCTTCTACCCGGGTAATCTGTTCCTGAGCATATGTATCTCCCGGCATAATAGTGAGGATCTTTTCATAATTTTTCCGGGCAGTATCATATCTGTTTTTGCTAATGGCTTCCGCGGCCTGATCATCATAATAATCAATGATTTGCGCCCGCATGTCGAGCGCGTCAGGCTGGGTGGGATCCAGCAATAAAACTTCCGAAACATAGATCATCGCATTGTTCTCTTCCGGCTTTAGAAAGCGGTTTTGCTGAAAAGCACTTTCTGCCTTGGCCATCAGTATATTAATGCGGGAATTTTTCTCTTCCTGGGTCACCAGACTACTGTTGATCTCGTCAATTTTGCTGGCTGCGACACTGGCAAGTGCATTACCCGGGTAGTCAGTTAAGAACTGCTGATACATTTTTAGCGCCGCGAGATAATTCTTTTCAGTATAAAATTCTTCCGCCATAGCAAAGACAGAGCTGGGGGTCATCGCGGTATCACTTTGCGGTTGATAAACAACATAAACGGAAATTGCAGCGACCATCAGAAGCAGAACGGATATGGCAATCCAAATCATCTTATTATTACCTGAAGGCGGAGATTGAACCGGCGGGCCTGCGTAATAATTTTGCTGCTGGGGAATATTTCCCTGCTGGCGCGCACTTAAATTCTGCTCGATTCTGTCTTCGAGAAGACCTCCGCCACCGCCATAGGCTTCCTGCTGATCCATGTTCATGATCGTTGATGACACTCGTTTTGGTGGAGATTGGCGTATATTTCCAGGAACCGGATCAACAGTTTCCCGGGGGAAGAAAAATCCGCAACTTCGGCAATTCATGCTGTTATCTTTATTGCGGGTATTGCATTTTGGACAAATAATCATAATGTTACCTCATAGCTATACGCTGTGAAACAATTATAGCAAGCTTACCCGATGTACTCAGGGTAAACCTAAATTTCAATTTTCTTGAGGTATCAATTAGGATGGTGAAGAATAATAAATAAGTGTAATTTCCTCTAGCTCCCAACGCTAATGGATACTCCCGATCCCTTGTCTCCTAAATCTACCACACGATGCGAAATCATAAATATTGGAAATGACTGGTAATCACATTGTGCTCTAAAAAAATAAGTGATGCAAACAGAGCTAGTGTGCGCTGAATCATTTAAAACTGCCTTAGGAAATTTAGCGGGAAAATAGCCGGAAGTATTTTGTAACAGTTTCGTAATATTTAAAATAGAAGTGAAATGTGATATTTGTCACGACAAAATTATCCGCGTTAGCTTATCAAGCAAATGGAGACAGACATATTCAGGTCAAATTATTAATTGCATAATCAATTATTATCCACTGCAGATAATTGATTATTAATACGTATTTTTTCGGGCAGGTGACCTTGCTAAAAATGTTATCTCCACGAGGAGCAGGTTTTGGATTTTGGGAGGGAAGAATTGTCATGGAGAGTCAATTCTTACCCATTTTTTCCCCTTTAAAATAGTTTAATGTTAGGCGAGAAGTAAAATTCCCCCAACCGTTTGATGTTGTGGATTTGTTGCTTCGATTGTGCCTGATATCAATTTTACAGATGCTGATCTGTGGGAATGTACTCGGAGAAGATCCGAAGAAGCCAATTGGTTTTTACGCTTAATTCTGAGTAGCCCTTTTTCAGTTAGCGGATGTTGAAAGAAAAATCAAATATTTTATGTTTCTTTTAAGTGTTTGATTTTAATGAGTTTTGAGTCTTTCCTCATGCCGTTTTTTTGTCAGTTCTTTGAAAAAGACACCAGTCATTTGCTAAAGTTAACCAGGTAAATGGCGAGTATGTTTAAATGCGCTCATGGAAATGAATCAGCATATTCGGAGTGGGGCATGGATAGTCATATCTAATGAACCGCATCAATTCTTACCATAATTTGCAGGAATAATATTTATTGTTCTTTATAGGCCATTCACTAAAGTTTTATTCGATTTCTCCTCAACGAAAACGATGTTTTTCAATAGGTGAACTGGTTTAATGCACAGGTAGGAAAATGCGGAATCCCCTATTTTAATCTATCTATTAACGGAGGTTTTATGCATTATCTACTAAGGAGAATTTGGGAAAACGCTTTCCTGCTAAGCGTTTTTAGTTTATTCATCGCGCAGTCGTTTCTGTATGCGCAAATTCAATTGAATCCGATTGGGACCTATGAGAGTGGTGTTTTCCTTGATGGGGGGGCGGAAATAGTTGCCCACGATGCCAGCACTCAACGACTCTTTGTTGTCAACGTTGCAGATCAAACTATCGACGTGCTCGATATGAGTGACCCGACAAATATGACCCTGGCTTTCCAGATTGACGTCACCCCTTATGGTGAGCAGGCAAATAGTGTTGCGGTCAAGAGCGGCGCGGTCGCCGTAGCAGTTGAAAACAGTAATAAGCAGGCACCCGGTGTAGTTGCGTTTTTTGATACCGATGGTAATTTCATCAACCAGGTAACAGTTGGTGCCTTGCCGGATATGTTAACCTTTACCCCATTTGGCAAGTATGTTGTCGTCGCCAATGAGGGTGAGCCGAATGCCGATTATACTGTTGATCCGGAAGGATCTGTTTCTGTGATTGACGTCCGTGGCGGCATTGCCGGGCTTACCCAGGCAGATGTCCAAACCGCTGATTTTACCGCTTATAACGGCGCGACACTGGATCCCAGTATTCGCATCTTTGGTCCGGGCGCCACTGTCGCGCAGGATCTTGAGCCGGAATATGTTGCTATTGCTGGCAGAAAAGCTTATGTCACCTGCCAGGAAAACAATGCGATTGCTATTGTAGATATTCCCACGGCAACGGTTGTCGATTTGGTTGGTTTAGGATTAAAAGATCATAGCGCTCCCGGTAATGGGATGGATGCCAGTAATGAAGATGGCACCATCAATATTCAAAACTGGCCAACCCGGGGAATGTATCAGCCGGATGCGATTGCAACTTACTATCGTTTTTTCAAGCCTTACCTGATTACCGCTAACGAGGGTGACAGCCGTGAATATGAAGGTACACCTGGTTTTGTTGGCGAAACCCGCGTGAAGGATCTCGTTCTGGATCCCACCGCATTTCCGAATGCCGCGAACCTGCAGCTGGAAGAAAATCTTGGCCGCCTGAAAGCAACGATCACCAACGGCGATACTGATGGTGACGGCGATTATGATGAAATTTATTCATATGGCGCGCGTTCTTTCTCCATTTGGGATCGCCATGGCAATCAGGTTTTCGATAGCGGTGATGATTTCGAGCAAATAACGGCCGCGGTTTTAGCAGATGATTTCAACTCTGATGACGAAGAAAATGGCTCTTTCGATGATCGTAGCGATGATAAAGGACCGGAGCCGGAAGGCGTTGTTGTTGGCCGGGTGCTTTTTAAGCCGTATGCTTTTATCGGATTGGAAAGAGTTGGTGGTATTGTCGTTTATGATGTCAGTAATCCCTACAATCCTTCTTTTGTTCAATACATCAACACCCGCGATTTCAGCGGCGATCCTGCAGCCGGTACTGCCGGCGATCTTTCTCCGGAAGGATTGGTCTTTATTCCTCGCTGGAAAAGTCCGGTTGGCAAGCCGTTGTTGGTTGTGTCTTACGAGATTAGCGGAACGACTACAGTCTACGAAATTAATCTGTCTTTCAACAAATCTGTTGGCGAAGATGGTCTTGCCGAAAACAGTTTGGTACCGAATGAATATCGTCTGGAACAAAATTATCCCAACCCGTTTAACCCTACCACCGAAATTCGTTTTCAATTGCCGGATGCCGGTCAGGTGGAGTTAACGGTGTATAACACGCTCGGGCAGGCAGTAAAAACGCTGGCGAGTGGTACATACGATAGTGGTGTCCACACTGTTCAGTGGGATGGCACCAATGACTTCGGAAACCCGGTTTCCAGCGGCGTTTATTTCTACAAAATCGTTGCAAACAAGTATGTTGCTTTAAAGAAAATGAATCTAATGAGATAATCGATTCTACCCTGAACCTCACTCCGTTTTTTTACATACGGCATCGCTATTTTGCTTTGCCGTATGTGCATTTTGATGCGCAGAAAATTTTTCATTATCAGGAAGCATGTTAACGGTATTCCAGTGTTGTTTCAAAAGTTTCTTCGGAATTGCTTTAGGGTTGCAAATTTTTAAAATGGCTGCTTTCTAAACCTAACACATAAATAATACAAAGTATATCTGGAAAAGGTTAATTATTTTAGATGTAAGCCTCTTAATTTTCTGAATTTATTGAAACCTGAAAGTGATTCTTTTAAACCGCAAAAATTTTTGATCTAAACATTCAACATATGGAATACACTAATTAATTAAAGGAGGAAATATGGCCTATTTGGAAGGAATGAATATGAAAAAATTAGTAACCCGGATGATAATAGCACTTGTGATGCTGGTTCATTTACCGGTGCTGTCTCAGATTGAATTGACCCCTATTGGGAACTACCGCACCGGTATATTTGCCGAAGGAGCTGCCGAGATTGCTGCTCATGATCCAGCCTCGCAGCGGCTTTTTGTCGTGAATGCTTTTACGCAAACTATCGATGTATTGGATATTAGTGATCCGACCAATCCCACCCTCGCTTTCAGCATTGATGTAACTCCTTATGGCAAGCAAGCGAACAGCGTCGCTGTTCATGGTGGTTTAGTCGCCGCTGCCGTCGAAAATGATAGCACCCAATTACCGGGGAATATCGTTTTTTTTGATGCCGATGGTAATTATCTGAATCATGTTATCGCCGGGGCTTTGCCGGACATGGTTACTTTTACACGGGATGGTGCGTTTGCACTAACCGCAAATGAAGGTGAGCCGAACCAGGACTATACTCACGACCCGGAGGGTTCCGTAAGTGTGGTCGATTTAAGAAATGGTGTTATGAATGCGACGGTGAAAGTGGCGCATTTCCGTAAATATAATACCCGCCCGATCCCATACGGTGTTCGTATTTTTGGCCCAAACGCCACGGTTGCGCAGGATCTGGAGCCGGAGTATATCGCCACGTATAATAACCGCGCTTTTGTTACTTGCCAGGAAAATAATGCCATCGCAGTAATTAATATTGAAAAGGCAAGAGTGATAAGACTCTACGGGTTAGGTTTCAAAGACCATATGGGATTACGGAATGGATTTGATGCCAGTAATGAAGATGGCCTTATTCGCCTCAAAAAATGGCCAACCAAAGGCATGTATCAACCGGACGCTATCGATATTTTTGCTACTGGCGGCCAGCACTATATGATTACCGCGAATGAAGGGGATAGCCGGGAATATCTTGGCACACCCGGTTTTGTAGGGGAAACCCGGGTGAAAGATTTGACGCTGGACTCGACAGCTTTCCCGAATTATCGGAATCTGCAAAGAGAGGTAAATCTTGGCCGTTTGAAAGTGACACTCGCCAATGGCGATACAGATGGTGACGGCGATTATGATGAGCTCTACAGCTATGGCGCCCGTTCTTTCTCTATCTGGAATAAAGAAGGACACCTGGTATACGATAGCGGTAGCAAGCTGGAGCGAATTACTGCCATGCTGGAGCCGGAAAATTTTAACTCGGATGACGAAGAAAACGGCTCTTTTGACGACAGAAGTGATGACAAAGGTCCGGAGCCGGAAGGCGTGGTTGTGGGGAAAATTGAAGGACATCCCTTCGCCTTTGTTGGATTGGAAAGAATCGGTGGTGTTGCCGTTTTTAAGCTGACCAATCCTACTAATCCGTCTTTTGTACAATATATCAACACGCGCGATTTTTCCGGCGATCCGTTGACAGACACTGCTGGAGATATGTCTCCGGAAGGCCTGGTATTTATCAAAAAATCGAAAAGCCCCAACGGCAAGCCCTTGCTGGTGGTCACCTATGAAGTCAGTGGATCTACCACAATTTTTGAGATTAACCTGACTGGCGCAGCTGATCGCGATGGCGCAGAAACGCTGGAAGGGAATAACATGATGAATAACAAGATTGAGTCTTTCAACTTATCGCAGAATTATCCCAATCCGTTTAACCCGGAAACGGAAATTCGTTTTCAAATAACCGAAGATAGCCCGGTGACATTAAAAATTTATAATACGCTGGGTGCAGAAATTCGTACTGTTGCGAACGAGAATTTTTCCAAAGGTGCGCATACCGTGCGCTGGGATGGCAGAGATAATTTCGGCAAGCCCGTTGCCAGTGGTTTGTACTTTTATAAAATCGTGACAAACAGTCATATCGATATTAAGAAGATGCACTTGCTAAGATAAGCTTTTGGTTAAACCTCCTGTGGCAGGCATTGGCCGGGAAGTAGGCCCTGGCGAGTGCTTGTCCGGGTATTTCAGTATTTATCAATGTTAAAGATGATGATGCATCTATCTTTCGAATAATAAAAGCCATCCAATCGGATGGCTTTTATTATTTATTGCAATGTTTTTATATACGATATTGCCCAACTAGGCCATAGATGATCCGGCTTCCTGGGTCTTCCCTCCACCAAGAATATGCTGACTAACCCCGATGGCAAATGCGACACCGGAATAAAAATAATAGAGCCAGTGCCAGGGAATCACCTTCAGCGCAAACCAGGAACCACGCTTTCGGTAGAAAAAACCATATACTGAGCGATTTAGACTGAACAGTAATATCGCACAAATTAATACTACCAGTAATGTAATTGGCAGCCAAATAGCCAAAGCCATTCCGGCGACAATCCCGAAGGAGCACATAACGCTAACGCGGCTACTGCTGTCCGTGTTTAAATCGTTGATGAAATTTCGATCGCGCATAATTAACTGGGTCCAGGGCAGTGCCCGCTGGAAAAAATCGGTTTTAATAATCGAGTAAGCATCCCAATGTTTCAGGTGTTTTACCTGAATGTTTTTACAAAGGCGGATTTTGTAACCGGCTTTTTTCATCCGGTAACCCAGTTCAATGTCCTCAATTGCCGGTTTATCGTAAAGTGTGGCATCAAAACCGCCCATTTCCAGGAAGACGGTTCGTAGAATTGCGCCGCACCCGCTCCAGAATGTTGATGCATCTTCCCGGCCAATCTGGTGGACATAGTGATGGAGTAAGTTCCGATATTGGGAAAGAAAATTCGATTTGGAAGGGGCGTCATCATAGGAGCCGAGCAGGGCAGAAATATCCGGATTGTTGCGAAATGTCTCCACAACTTTTCCAATAGTGTCTTTTTCGATAATGACATCCGCATCAACAAAAAAGAGTATATCGCCAGTCGCATGACGCGCACCAAGATTGCGCGCACGGGCAGGTCCACCGCGTTCAGTGGTAGACATTAACTTGATATTTTTATAATCCTCTAAGCCGGGCGTATGATCTGTTCCACCATCGGCGACGACAATAACTTCATCGGCCTGGGGCATCGCTGCTGCCATTGCCTCCATGCATAATTGGAAATCTTTCCCACCACAATAGACCGGTACAATAACCGATATTGTGAGATCTTTACGAATCCCTTCGCCTGTATTCATCTCGTTATCTTTCTATTAATAATAGTTGTTTACGATTTTCTCTGAGACCGGAATTATGACATTATAAGTTTCAGCAATGCTTCTTGCCGTTAGCAACATCAACAATTTTCAGTTGCTTCTCTAAATTTTCGACCAGGAAATATCGGTAAAGATGTTTGTTACAAACATTAAATATGCGGGTGAATATCTTTTCGATAGATTGCCTGCTGCAAAAAAACTGAATGAGAAACCAGAGTTAAATAATATATAAACTTAGGTAAGTGAAAAGCGGCGCATTGCATTGGGGAAAGGGGACCGTCATTAGGTCAATAACGGCATCAGAGATAAAAGTGGAAAGAGGATTTCCTCAGTTTGAATTATGCCGAACCAGGTATTTATTTACCTGGCATCTTACTTTTTTACATTGAACACGGATTGATAAATATAACCTTCTTTTTCCTGCCCAACCGGTACCAGAAATAAAGTGAAATCACCAATTGCCGGGTGGTTTAAGTGATATAGGCGTTGGGGGAGGAGGAGGTTCGCCGCGCCGGAAAATTCCAGTTCAAACGTTTCGAATTGATCGTTGGCATATTTGCTTTCTTCAGCTTTGATCAATTTAATAGGAAAAAGATTGCCATCATCCAGCTTTACCTGGAATGTTTCGTTGAGCAGTGGTTGATATGTGGCCAGCTTGAGATATTTTTCCATATTCCCTCCTTCTTTCTCGTGATACGAGAAAAATTATTGACTTTCTTTTCCAGATGGGTGCCATTCCATATAATGATACACATTGACATCATCGGCTATCTGAAAGCCCAGGCGTTCATACAATTTTAATGCAGGATTATTCTTTTCCACATGAATACTAACTTTGCGAGATGTTTTTTCGCCCTCTGCCAGAAGATCTTTCATTATAGTGCCGCCGATTCCCTTTTTCTGATATTCCGGCAATAAAGCAATATCGATAATCCGAATTTGAGATTTCCAGCGACCGACATATAGCCGCCCTATTGGCTGGTCGTTAAGTAAGATGAGCTCAAAACTATCGCCCTTATAATGCTCCATGTAATAATTGTGTTGTGTTTTGAACTGCATATTGAGGAACTGCGTTAGCTCCTGGTGCGTCCATTGGACGACAGAAAGCTCTTCCAGCCGGGTGCTGGCATAAACCTGAAAGAGGATCGGGAGATCCGCATCGGTGATTGGGCGAAAAGTAATTCCAGGGTAAGGCATTGAATAACCTTGTTCGTTATAATTTTGAGAAAATGAATATACTTATCGCAAAAAATGTTGTCAATGCTTAAAAAGGGATAATTACCAGGCAATGGTTAAGCGAAACCTATTTAAGTTAGTGTGCATCGTAGAGGTTTAAGTACGCCATGAGGATTGCCGGCAAATATACATGGATTTAGCATGTAGATCAATAGTTGCATTGCCAGGCGTTCTATAAAGAAAAGCCATAAACTACCCTTAAAAAAGTTGATTTCTTATTTTTGTCACAAGTTTACCCTGTGAAATGATGTTATATTGCGGTATTAGAAAGCGACATCTATGCAAATACCATTTAACAGACCATATCGCGCTGAAAACGAGCTGAATTATATCGAAGCTGTTATTCGCTCTGGCAAAACCGCCGGCAACGGAATCTTCACTGAAAAATGCCATGAATATTTTCAGTCCCGCTATGGTTATAAAAAAACGCTGTTAACAACATCATGCACGGATGCGCTGGAATTATCTGCCTTACTCATCGATATCCAGCCCGGTGATGAAATAATTATGCCTTCCTTTGCTTTTGTCTCAACAGCAAATCCATTTATTTTACGCGGCGCTAAAATCGTATTTGCGGATTGTCAGCCGGATATTCCCAATCTCGATCCACGAGCCGTAGAAGCATTGATTACACCTCGTACGAAGGCGATTGTCGTTTTACATTATGCCGGTATTGCCTGTGATATGGCAAGTTTCCTGAAAATTGCTGAAACGCACGGTTTATATCTAATTGAAGATGCTGCGCAATGTATCGACGCTTTTTATAATAACACGCCACTTGGCGGGGTGGGCCACCTGGGGGCAATATCCTTTCATGAGACAAAGAACATCACCTGTGGGGAAGGTGGCATCTTGTTCATTAATGATCCGGAGCTGGCTGCCAAGGCTGAAATTCTTTGGGAGAAAGGCACCAATCGATCGGCTTTCTTGCGGCAGGAGGTAAAAAAATACGAATGGATCGATGTTGGCTCTTCTTTTTTGCCTTCGGAGGTGCTTGCCGCATATTTATATGCACAGCTGGAGGCATTGCCAGCTATTCAGAAGCAGCGGATGATTATATGGCAAAAATACTGGCATGAACTTTGTGAATTACAAGCGGCCGGTTGTTTTCAAATGCCGGTAGTACCGGAATTCGCCCGGCATAACGCCCATATTTTCTACCTGATTTGCAGGAGCCCGGCGGAGAGAGATGAATTAATCGCTTATTTGAAAGAACGAAATATTAGTGCCCCTTTTCACTACCTGGCACTTCATCGTTCTCCATACTTCCGGGAAACACAGATTGAGCAACCATTGTCTTATGCCGAGCTCTTTAGTGATCAACTGATTCGCCTGCCATTATTTTATGATTTGCAAGAAAAGGAAGTCGATTATATAGTGACTGCCATTCATCAATTTTATCGTTGAAAAATCGAAATGTTTAGTAGAGTGTTTATTGCTTTTCCGGGAAATTAAAAACCTTCTCTCTCTCCAGCCACTGTTTAATGGCCGTTGCCGCTATATGATGTCCTTCCGGCCGCCAATATCCTTCCAGTAAGTAATTAAAATTCCCTTTAGCACTGTAGGCGTTGCGGCAAGCATCGGTAAGATCCAGAAAAGGAACTTGTTTGTTGCGGCACCATCTGGCGATTCGTTTTTGTAATTCGCTGCTCTCCGTCAGCCATGCCGGCTTTATCGCTAATCCTGCGGACATCGGTGGATAAGCAGCGCTGTGGGTTTCGGGATTATACTGAAAAATTCCCGGGATAAAGACAACGGCCACCTGCATCTCTTTTTTCCTTGCCAACCAAACCATCTTCTTCATTGTGAAGGATAAAGACATCCATTTGTTTGCTGCCTGCTGGGTATGGATTTCCAGTGCCTCTTGCCAGTAATGGGGTTTTAGCAAGCTACGGGACAAAATAGCGCCATTGAGACGATGTTGATTGATCGCCCTGACGAGAGTATCCGGCAGTTGTTGTCGCCAGCGCATAATGTCTGTTTCGCTAAGGCCCTCCTGCCGGGCATGATTGGTAACCAGGCCGATAAAATCTCTCATTCCGCGCCGGGCGACATCTTCCTGATATTCCAGCCAGAGAACCGTTGACTGTGGATATAGCCAATGGCTGAGCAGCTGCTGGCGATTTTGCGTCGGTAAAGGCAAAAGAAAATCCTTCCAACTCATCGGTACCGGCATTCGGGATAGATTGTCGCCGCTAATGCATATCAGCAAGCCATCCAGATTGTACTTCTGTCCGACATGATCAAACAAGCGAGTGGCATCCAGCAGGTTCTTTTCAGCCAGCCCGCCATTGATAAATTTAATATTCCGATTCTCCCGGGAATATTGGGCATTCAACACTGCCGGAAATGTTTCTTTCTGCTCAACGCCGACCCCTTCAACAAAGCCATCGCCAGCGATAAATATTCTGGTTTCTCCAGCCGGTTTTTGTAGGGGAATTTCCCGAGACCGCAATCCTTGACTATTACTATGAAAGGAATATTGATATTCCACATGGGTGCGATTTTCTGAAGTATTAATGGGATGAGAGATCGAGAGGTGATGCCGGTAACCGAATATGCCAAGCAGCCAATCCAGGAAGAGGGAGCAGAAAAACAAACTTGCGATAACGATGATGAAACGAGAAATTGTTGAGCCCATTGCACAATATAAAAAATCTGATGAAGCTGTTAAATCAATTATTACTTCCCGGCCGATTGATTAAGACTGCTTTACCCGGCGAAGTTGAATGTTTTGGAATAAAAAGCGCAATTTTAGGCGCATCAACATCGAAGCAATATTAAACTGAGTAACGCCGGCCCAGGAGAAAATTAGCAGGTTGCGTACCAACTGCCCGCTCTTTTTATAGGTAGAAACGTAGGCTTTACTAAAGCTATGTGCAATTTTTTTTCTGAATTCTCCGGAGCGGGCAACGGCCGTCGCTTTTTCGAAATACTGCCGGGCGTTCTCGGGATGATTGGCCTCCAGCATTACCTGGGCGCGTTCCAGACATCCTTCTATCATCATCCGGAAAATATATTTTTCGTCTATTCCCAAAGTTAAAAGCAAAGATGGTGTAACCTCCATATGGCCATCGAGCGGATCGTCGCCGCTGGACTGCCGGATTTTGGCAGACTTTTGGGCGATCGTGTAATACTGGGTATGGCGCCATAAATGCCGATTGGTAATTTCGCCAATGTGCATTCTTCGATATATCAATGGCTCGGCAATATTTGCCAGTTGAAATTTTTCGCTGAGGCGAATCGAGAGATCATAATCCCCGCAAAGCTCGAAAATTTCCCGGTAACCACCGATTGATTCAAAGGCTTCCCGCCGCATCATGACAGTGGTTTGAATAATGGGATTCCACAGTAAAATTTTACTCTCTATCTGCGCAGGAGATACTGGCGGCAGAAAGGTTTCTATTTGGCTTCCATCTTTATCAATGCGCATTACTGCGGAGCCTGTCATCACGATATCAGGATTTTCTTCCAGAAATTTGACTTGTTTTTCCAGACGTCCGGGTAATGAAATATCGTCGCTGTCGAAGCGGGCGATATATTTACCCCTGGCAGCCATACAACCATTATTGGCTGCGTAGTAAATTCCCTTTGCATCCTGGGTGATGATATTTATGCGGGAGTCCCGCACTTTAAACTTTTCAAGAATTTTGGAGGTATTGTCTGTGGAGCCATCATTAACAACGATTAGTTCAAAATGGTGATAGGTCTGATCAAGAATGCTCTGGACAGCTTCCTCAAGATATGGCTCTCCGTTGCGGACATTCATAACAACGCTGACAAGCGGGGGCTTTTTCATATTATTTCCGGGTAAAAATCCTTTTTTGTCCCTTGAATATCTTCATCCGCTACGATTCGCGAGATGATGCAAAATGCCAGGCCGAAAAGCCGGGCATTGCAAAAGTATTATTTCAGGAAAATATGGATAATTTACTACAGTCACATTGAAGAGATCGAGAAAGCGAAAGGGAAGTCAAAATTACAGTTACCAGAAATCAGCTAGTGCAATTTTTCCTGAAAAATTTCAATCTTTTCTACTACTTACCACTCTCAACGGTAGAGGTCTTTTTGTTAATAACCGGCGATGGGGCCAGCAATATTTTTCGGACAGCGGTTAACCCATGTCCGAGAAGCACTGCACCTAACAGGAAACCACCCAGCCATAGGAGCATTTCCGTCCAGGTTAAATCCAGCCCAAAAGTCTGTTGGAGTTGCTGGGTTAAAGCTACCGAAGTATTCTGATCGAGAATAACCATCATTGTTAAGAGAAAACAGGCAAAGCAGGTAAAAAAGCCAACGGTTAGACCGAGGGTAAATTTGTTAAATCCGGAGAAAGTTTCTTTAATCGCTTGCCCGGCATATTCTTCTTCTACAATTGCATCATACGCTTTTTGTGGATCGGATTCTTCCAGCGGCAGGCGGACAGGCACCATGCGTTCTCCACTGGCACCGCTTTTCTCCCCTGATTCTTCATGATACGCCTGTTCGGTATTTACATCCCAGACATCATGATTTTCTCCGAGCATATTTTTAACTGAGTAAACGGCGGTCATCATGGAATGATCCTGATTATTATAGCGATGCAAACCATTTCTACCGATTGTTTGCAGATTTTTAAATGTGCCGAGATACTCTTTTATCGTATTAACAGTTTGATTGTAATAATGATCATATACCGGATAGGCTTTTTTCATCTTAACAACCGTGCCATCGGTTACTTCGCCGGGATTAATCAGGTTGATCTGGGTACATTCCCGGATACCGAGGTCGATCAGGCGATCATTGGACCAATTCCACTGTTCGTCTTTTTCCCAGAGGAAATATTCTAATCCCAGGGCCGTTTTCGAAGTATCCGGAACCATGTGCGGGCTCCAGTTCTTGTAGTTCTGGATTCGACCCAGCTTAACTTCCGGGGTGTGGATATAGATCCAGTTATCAGGGAAAACTTCATCACGATTGATGACAAGAACAACTGTTAAATAATCTCTGTACTTCAATCCATAAGCAGCTTCGAGAATAAACTCCGGTGGTTTGGGATCCAGGGCGAGAATAAGCTCTTTCAGGGGCATGGACGAAATAAACTGCGGTCCGTGGTATTCGGTCTTTTCGCCGGCAGCATTGACTGCTTCCACGCATTGTACTTCACCGTTCTTGTGGCGAACTTTGGTTACCCGTTGTTGCATAATTGTTGGGTTATTGCGTTCTCCAATTACATCTACGCACTTTTCCCACATCATACCCGGGCCTAATTTCGGATAATGAAACTGCTCGATTAAGGAGGTGATAACTTCTTTATTATTAAGATTTACACCGCTCATAATAGCGTTGTAAACGGCATTCTTAAGTGATAAGTTTTTAATACGCTGGGCGGCCCAATCAGCTGAAATCTGATGACAGGGCAATCCCCATACTTTTTCTGTATAGGTTTTAAAAAAGATGCTGTATAAGCGATAGCCAAATCGATTAGCGACCCATTGTTCAAAATTGTCTTCCGAGCCGCCATTGTAAGGTGCAACCTTCGCTCGAAAATAACTGAGGATTACCATCATCGCTTCATAGGCACCTAAACCGGCCAATGCATTTGTCGCCTTAAGGGGATAATCGAAAAAATGTCCCCGATAGTGAATGCGGGAAAGGCGCGGGCGTAACAGAAACTCATTGCCGAGGATCTCTTCCCAGAGTTGATTTACATATGGAATTTTGGAAAAGAATCTATGTCCGCCAATATCGAAGCGATAACCATCGTAGTTGACGGTTCTGGAAATGCCTCCAACAACATCATCCGCTTCTAAAACCACTGATGAGAAATTGGACTTTGAAAGTTCATAGGCAGCGGTGAGGCCGGCAGGGCCAGCACCAATAATTACAGTGGGTCCATCTGTCTTTAGATTAGATAACGGCATGTATAGTAAGTCCTTTTTTGATCAACCATCCTTGCTGAATAAAATATAATAAAACATCGAAACGGAGGTTCGATGGCATGAAACACAGATTTAAGATTTTCAATCTAAAATCTTCCGGAAAAGGCGTAAAAAGGAGGATTGAGAGGGATATAAGCAGCTGCAAAATAGTGCTAAGCATTAGCTGCTTAAGGTTATTAGGACTTATTCATATCGTAATGCTTGGACCGGATTCGCCCGGGCTGTAGAAATGGCGTGATAGCCAACTGTAAACAAAGCAATAATCAGGGCTAAAATTCCGGCAAGAAAGAACGTAATTAAACTCATATCGATATGATAGGCAAAGTTTTGCAGCCAACTTCCCATTACTATATATGTTAGGGGAATAGCAATGATAAATGCAAGAAACACCAGTCCGATAAACCCTTTGCAGAGCATATAGATTAGCTCCCAAACCGATGCACCAAGTACCTTGCGTATACCGATTTCTTTTGTGCGTAATTCTGTCGATATTGCCGAAAGCCCAAAGAGGCCGAGGCAGGCAATGATGATTGCTAATCCGGCAATAATCATAATGACATCGCTGGTTTGCCGGTCTGCCAGATAGAGCTGTTCGAAATGTTCATCCAAAAAAGCATATTCGAATGGATAGTCTGTAACCAGCTGCTGCCAGGTATTTTCGATATGGGCCAAAGCGCCTTCAATATTCCCGGAAGAAACCCGAACAGACATTTCATCAAACTCCCAATATTGGGACGTGATCAGGAGTGGCTCCACGCGATGATGCAACGAATTGAAATTGAAATCTTTTGCAAGGCCGATGACTGTCCCCATTTCAGGTAACCAGTTTAATCGTGCCCCTTTACCTACCGGTGATTCCCAATTCAATTTTTTCGCTAATGTTTCATTAAGTATATAACTGTTCTGCTTGTCGGCAGTATTTGCGGTTTGAAAGGTGCGCCCGTCAAGAATTTCGATATTATAAAAGGAAGGATAATTAAGATCGACATTTAGCACTGAAATACTAAAGCCTTCATCAAACCCTTCGTAGCGAGAACTCATTTGATGGATATTATTTCCGAGCCGTTGTCCGGAAGCAGTGACATCTAAAATTGCGGAATGCTGCATGAATTTAGTACGCAGCGTTTCATAGTTTTGATTGGCCGTTCGGTTCATCGGCAATAAAAGCACATTTTCCTTGTTAAACCCCAGGGTGTGTTTGTTTAAAAAATGGAGTTGCTGAACAACTAACAATGTGCCCACAATAAGTCCAATTGCAATACTGAATTGTATAACCACAAGAATGTTACGAAAGCGGGTTTTGCTATGCGTGCCTTTAAATTCACTTTTCAACGTACTGGCTGGTTGATAGGCAGATATGATCAGGGCCGGATAAACACCGGATATCGCACCGGTAATAATCCCGATAAGTAACATTGCCGGCAGCACAAAAGGATGGTCACTAAAATTAAAGCTCAGGGGACGGCCACTTAATTCGCTCACATAAGGGAAAAGCAGTTTTGCCATCAATAAAGCCACGGCAAGTGCAAAGAGGGCCATCAGTACAGATTCGCCGATAAATTGACCGGCTAGCTGCAGGCGGCGAGCGCCGATCGTTTTCCGAATGCCGACTTCCCGGTAACGGCTGGCAGAACGGGCCGCAGTAATGTTCATAAAGTTGATACAGGCAATTAGCATTATGAAAACAGCAAGCGCTGAAAACAGGTATACATAGTTGCGGTCAAATTTTTTGTAATTCTGATAATCATGGGTGATATGCGTGGAGCCAAGATGAATGTCCGTTAATGGCTGTAAGTCTACCTGAATGGTTTGGCTGGCACCCTCTCCACCGTATTTTTCTACCATTGCCGGAAATCTGGCAACAACGCTTTCCACATCTGCATCTTCATTTAACAGAAGGTAGGTAACAAGAATATTTGCATCCCAGCCTTCCATCCAATCCATTAGAGGGATGCTGCCGATTGAGACGAGTGCATCAAATTGTAAATGGGAATTTTCCGGTACGTCTGCGATAATTCCGGTAATATGATAAGCGATAGTGTCGTCCAAAGCGATGGTTTTGCCGATGATGTTTTCGCCTGAGAAGAAGTGACTCGCATACGATTCTGTCAGTACAATGCTATATGGCTCGCGAAGCATTGCTTCTGGTTGACCTTCAAGCGGATGAAAATCGAATATGCTGAGAAAACTGGAATCTACGGCAAGCGTCTTGGGGAGAATAACGTTTTTCTGGCCATCATTAAATCGTAAATCCTGCCGCCGCCAGGAGCGGGTAAAATCGATGACCTCGGGGAGGTCTCTGGTCATTGTTTCACCCATCGGATACATTGATAAAGCGACGTGTTGCGGAGTAATACCGTTGAAAGATTGGTATTCGGTTACCCGATAAATTTGCGATGCCTTTTCATGAAAACGGTCGAAGTTACTTTCGTAGCGGACAAAAAAGTATATAATCAAGCAGGCCGTCATGCCCACTGCCAGGCCAAAGAGGTTGATGAAAGAATAGTTGCGAAATTTCCAGAGATTCCGCATTGCAACCGTCAGGTAACTTTTCAGCATTTTTTATTTCTCCGGGGCGCCATTAGCGCGCCCACTGTTTCAGGTGAAAAATTATTCGTAACGTAACGCCTTTACCGGATTCGCCAAAGCAGTTTTGATGGCGTGGTAGCAGACTGTTAGCAAGGCAACAGATATCGCCAGGAGACCGGCAATCAGAAATGTGCTGAAGCCGATATCGATCCGGTAGGCAAAATTTTCCAACCAACTTTCCATGAACCAGATTGTAAATGGAATAGCGATTAAGAATGCAACACTTACCAGGGCAATAAACCCTCTTGATAGCATGGAGATCAGACTGACGATGGATGCGCCAAGCACTTTGCGGATGCCGATCTCTTTGGTGCGCATGGCAGTTGTTATTGATGATAGTCCAAATAGCCCTAAACAAGCGATAATCACTGCCAGGCCAGCAATGATGGTAATGACGTCGCTACTCTGCCGATCAGCAGTGTAAAGTTGATCAAAATGGGCATCAAGGAATTCATAACTGAAGGGGCGATCACTAACGAGTTTTTCCCAAACGCTGCGCAGATGGCTTAATGAGGCCTGCATGTTTTCCGGTGCGATTCTTACCGACATCTCACTAAATCCCCACTCCTGGGAGGTGATTAGCAATGGTTCAACATTATGATGCAGGGAATTGAAATTAAAATCTTTCGCCAGGCCTATAACGCTGCCCATCTCATCTTTCCAGGATAATTTTGCGCCCTTTCCAACCGGGGCATCCCATTCAAGTTTTCGAGCAAGTGCTTCGTTCATGATGTAACTATTGTCTTTATCTGCCTTGCTATCCGGATTAAAATCGCGTCCATCCAGAATTTCAATGTTGTGAAAGGCTAAGTAATTAAGATCGACATTTAAGACGGAAATGCCAAAGCCTTCATCGAACCCTTCATAGCGGGAGCCCATCTGGTGAATATTATTACCGAGGCGCTGCCCGGAAGCCGTTACATCTAATACATCAGGATTGCTGGTAAATTCCGTACGCAAGGTTTCGTAGTGGCGATTCGCCATGTTGCTCATCGGTAGCAGAAGCACATGATCTTTGTTGAATCCGAGATTTTGCTGTCGCATAAAGCTAAGCTGCTGAACGGTTAAAAGCGTGCCGACGATCAGGGCAACCGCAATGGAAAATTGTACCACTACCAGCACATTGCGTAGCTTCACTTTACCTACCGGGTTTTTAAAGCTGCCTTTTAAAACGGACGCCGGTTGATAGGCGGATAGCATAATTGCCGGATAAAAACCGGAAATTAAACCGACTGAGAATACGGCGGCTAATATTGTTAACGCCAAAGATGGTGTGGCAAGCTGGTCCAGAGAAAGCATTCGCCCGCTTAATTGATGTAGATAGGGAAGGCTCAATTGCGTAATAAACAAGGCGAGAATGAATGCAAAAAATGCCATCAGGAGTGATTCACCGATAAACTGTCCGGTGAGTTGCCCGCGCTGGGCGCCGATAGTTTTGCGAATGCCAACTTCTTTTGCACGGCTGGCCGACCGCGCCGTGGAAATATTCATAAAATTGATGCTGGCAATTAGAATGGTAAAAATAGCCAGAATCGTGAACACATTGACGTAACTACGATCAAATTTCTGATAATTTTGATAATCATGGGTAATATGGGTTGAACCCAGGTGAACATCGGTAAATGGCTGGAGATAAAGCTTGTAAAATTCTGTTCCTCGCTCTCCCATATACTTGGTAACAAAATCCGGGAACTGTGCTTCGAGATTGGCGATATCTGCATTGGGAGTTAGCAGGAGATAGGTTACCAGGTAGTTGGATCCCCAACGGCTTCTTCGCTGTTCACTGTCAAATGTTTTCATGGATACCAGCGCATCGAAACGAAGATGGGATTTCGCAGGGACGTCCGCAATAATGCCGGTAACTTTGTAAGTTAATGTATCCTGGCGAGTTAATTCTTTTCCCAGCGGGTTTTCCGCACCGAAGAATTTACGGGCGGTTTCTTCGGTGAGAATAATACTGTTCGGTTCGTGCAGGGCGGTTGAAGGATCTCCGGCTAACAGCTGAAAATCAAACATGGTGAATATCGAGGTATCCGTGGAAACCATCTCTTTGATAAAAATATCTTTATTGCCATGTCGAAAGAGCCAATCCTGCATCCGCCAGAAACGGGTATAATCGATAACTTCCGCATAATCATTTTTTAGCGCTTCTCCCATTGGATACATCGATAAGGCCACATGCTGGGGAGTGAGTCCGCCGAAAGTTTGTACTTCGTTCAGGCGATAAATATGCTCGGCCTGTTTATGAAACCTGTCGAAACCGAGTTCATGACGGACGAAAAGGAATATCATCAGGCAGGCAGCCATGCCAATGGCCAAACCCAGTAGATTGATGGATGAGTATAAGCGGTATTTCCAGATATTGCGGAAAGCAGTCGTAATATAGTTCTTTAACATGTATTCTCCCTGGGAAAAGTGATGATTTCTTATTCGGTAAACCGGCGTTTTAGTTGCAAAATAGTGGGGTTTTCTGAAAATAATTAGCAGCAGTTTCAAGCGAAACATTTTCAAAAGTTCATGATTATGGAAGGATAAAAATTAAAACGGTGGTTTAGTAGCAAGGGGGAATAGCAACAACTGTCTAAAC
Organism: Calditrichia bacterium; assembly: GCA_028284905.1. GTDB lineage: Bacteria > Calditrichota > Calditrichia > RBG-13-44-9 > J075 > JACKAP01. Next base: position 13,236 of record JANQQU010000030.1, on the reverse strand, counting down.
TTCTTCTTTTGCTGAAGGGGAAGAGATTTTGCTTTTGATGGAAGAAAATGCTTCCCAGAAAAAACCGGCGGCATTAGCGATCTGCCAGAGTATAAAAATAAACATCAGCAATAATCCACGAAAAACCGGTTCCTTCGAAAAGGGATACAGTAACCAGTTGCTGATATTGCTGTGGAAATTGATATCATTTTGAAATTTACCGGAACCTCTGTCGGCTCTCAGGCGATGGTATTGCCAGGCGCCACGTCCATAATTAAAGTGCTGCTTACAAAAGCTGAAAAAAGAAAGTTCATGAGCGTGGAGGATGATCGCTTCCGGCGCATACGTTAGTTTATATCCCTTAAACCGCCAACGATCGCAAAGCTCGCGGTCTTCCGATGTGCGGAAAGTTTCCGTAAAACCGCCAACTTTATGATAAAGATTCTTTGGTACCGCAATATTATTTGACGCAAAGAAACGAGCGTCATCTTTATGAGTGTTATAATGGCGATAAACGATATCAACAATATACTGGCTGGCGGCAGAATATAAGTTTTTCTTGAGGCGGTTAACTGTTTTTCCACCAATGATTCTTTCCGGTGTCTTCTGATAGTGGCTGGCCATAATTTTTAACCAGTTTTTTGCCGGTTTACAATCATCGTCAGTAAAAGCCAGGAGTTCTCCACGGGCCTTGTGTGCGCCGGTATTGCGGGCGGCAGCTGGACCGGCATTTGCCTGGCGTAACAGGGAAATATCAAGTTGTGATTTGAATTTAGCGGTAATCTTATCGAGAGGCGAATGACCACCGTCATCAACGATTATAACTTCCCAGGCATCACGTGGATAGTCTAATTCAGAAAGGGAGTTCAGGCAAATCTCTAATTGATCTGGCCGGTTATAAGTGGGTATAATAACCGAAATAAAAACCGCTGATTTTTCGGTCATTCTACCTCCGTTTCAATATCGGGTTGTTCGCTGCCCAGAGAAGTAATGTAATCTGCTAACCATCTTGCTGTTTTTCTATGTGCGGCAGGAGTTGGATGCTTGTCCAGTAAATGAAGGCGATATTTATCCGGTGCTGCAGTCAGATCCGGAATTATATCTCTCACCAAAAACACTGGAATTCCCAATGCCTGGATCGACTTATAGATCGGCATCTCCTGATCGCCATAGTGCCAAACAATCACGAGCATCTGCCCACCATAACGCTCCTTAAATAGTTGCGCGGATTTAGCAACGATAGCAGCATATAGCTGGAGGTGCTCCGGAGTTATTTCCCGTTCACGAGCGAGCCAATTTTGGAGTATTTTCGAACGGGACAAAAATGATAAAGCATAGCGATTAAAAGTGCCGTAAAATGGACCGGTATATTGAGCGTTGTTATTGTCATCGAGAATATATTTGGGGCCGCCGTAATCCCAAAAATTAAACCCCTGGCATCGGGCGACATGATCAGGAATTGCCTGATAAATTAAATATTTCGGCGGATTTTCTGCGATGATCTTTTCTTCCAGTGAATGTTCCAGGGAGACAAGCATTTGATGAGGCCCATACCCGTGAAATCCCATATTAATTGACTGTAATTCACCATTCATATATTCCTGGAAATAGACAGGCAACGTCTCCTGATCATTAACACCTTCGCCAAAAGTGAAAGAACCTCCGTAAAATAAAGCAGAAGGTTTTCCCGGAGTTATAGCATTTGAACTCTTTCGAATGGCATCTGAAGTAATCGTATACTGAACATCATAGATGACTTTTGAGGGCGTTTTCTTAGATGCATTGACGATAAAATCAGATTTAGGTGCGGTTCCTAATAATTGATGCGACTGAAAATATTGCGGATCGGAAAGTGTAAAGTTGATAATTTTTGGGGATCCAGAGCTCTGATTATAAACCATGCGATATTCAGCAACACCAAATGCCAAAATAAAGGGGATCAAATAAAATATGGTCAGGCGTACTTTACCCTGGCTGAAATAGGCACCTGCCAGGCAAAATATTAACCATAAGGGAGCAATTATCAGGAACGCTGAAGTTCTGTTATAATAGGCAATGGCGACACTGGCCACTACAAGGCTGAAAATGCCGGCAAGAATGAGTAAATTTTTTGTTAGTGAACCCATAAAAAAAATCCGCACTCAATTACGCGAACGTTTAATCTACAGAATGCGACCGAACGTGCATTGGTGTTTTGAAAAGGTCAAGGTGATTAAAGCTTCTTAAGATATCCGGGAAAACCGGCGTCGTTGAAAATTTATCGATTATCTAATATCCGTTTATCTCACTGAAGTCTTGTGCTTTCAGTCACTCGGAATAGCGTATAAATTATTTTAATAAAGGGATTTGAAATGGGAATTTATGACACATGGATATGGTGTAGATTTGTCAAAACAAACTGAGACTTCGTATTACCTTTCTAAAAAATTTTTAAACATCTTTCTGGGCGTATCGTCAATCTTCATGCTGGCGGCGTTTTCGGCATATTGGTTCGTTTTCCCTTTGACGCCGGGTAGGATTTATAAAACAAGTGCGGAATTGATTGATCACCTGGCTTTTTGGCGCTGGTTGACCCAGTTTCCGGAAGGGGTGATTAATGATAGTATGTTTATTGCCCTATGGATTATGGCCAGCAGTGCGGTTGCATACATCATCTATGCAGCGGCAGTATACCTCTGTTGGAATCGGGAACCGAGTGATCGCGCCCGGCGAATAATTATGCTGGCGGCGATTTTCTATTACGGCATTTCCATGTTTGCGCTTCCTAATTTTAATACGGACATTTACAACTATATTTCCCGGGCACGTGTTTTTACTGCTAACGAGAGTAATCCGCATTACATCTCGGCGGATAGTTTCCCTGATGATCCGATGTATCGTTATGCCAATCACCGCTACACTTACCTGGTGGGGGATAAACTGGCGATGTGGAGTTGGCTCAGCTTTCTGCCCAGCTACCTTGCCGGGGATAACCCGGTGATGAATCTGCTCGCATTTCGGGTGTTGTTCTTTCTTGCGAATTGTCTCAACTTGTTTTTAATCGCTGCGATTTTACGAAAATTAAACCCGCAATATTTATTAGCGGGATTAGTGCTGTATGCCTGGCACCCGACAGTGGTGGTGATGGGGCAGACCAAAACAGATACCATAATGGTGACTTTCTTACTGCTTGGTATCTATGCATTTTTATCGCACCGGAATTTCTTTACTGTCGCAGCATTCACTATCTCTGCTTTTATCAAGTTCATAACGTTTCCGGTATTGGGTATTTATCTTTTTCGGAATATTCGAAGAGAAAAATGGCCTTTATTGATAAGAGAAGGCCTATTGGCGCTTTCAATTATATTCCTGATTAACTTCCCCTTTTGGCAGGATAGTTTTATGTTTGAATCTCATATACGGGTTATTCTCGGGGAAGCGATCGGGGGAAAAGATAGTTTGCTGGATCATCGCATCGTGATAATGCTGGGGACGGCATTTCTAATGTTTCTTGGCTGGTTGCAGAATGGAAAAGATGATCGTTTTCTGCTAACTTGTGGATTGTTAATGTTACTGCTTTCGTTTTTCTTCCTGCGAATTTCTTACGCCTGGTATCATATTTCTTTCATCGCATTTTTCGCCATTCTGGGAAATCGCTGGATTGCGATATCCGGGGCGGCATTTACTTGTATGACCTTTCTCTTCACCAATTGGTATGTGATTTTCGGCCGACAGTTTCCGGCACCGGAAATGTTTAGTCTCTTCAATTAAAAAACGCCGGCAAAACGGGTGGGCGTTTCACCGGCGTTATGTACTTCACGGAAAAATTTATTTTAATATCCCAACGCCATGCTATTGGAGCGTTGCTTCAATTTTTCAATATCCTTACGGCTCAGGCTGGCATCGATACGCACCTGATTCCCTTTGGTGGAGATTTCGATTTTGTTGATAACATCAACCGCATCACGATCCTGGCTCACTGCCAATTTTACTGTCGCGAGCATTCCTTTCAGGGCATCATGAAATAATTCAGCGTTCTCCGCATCGGCAAAAACGCCACTACCATCCATACGCACATCTTTTTTCACATGCATGGACAAATTGAGTTTTTCAATTTTTTCCAGGGCACCAACGCGACCCATCGGCATATTTTTACCGAATTCATCCATCAGTTCATCAACCATCAGATCCGCATCAAGAGAAACCCACATGCCGTTTTTGTATTTTACTGCTTTAACACGTTCGCTGTTCGCAGAATTGCCGCTGCCGGATTTAAAATCATCCAGCCACTGCTTTACCTGCTTTTCATTACCGGCAACAACATGCTTGTTATCCGCAAACGAGAAAACGCCTTCTTCGCGGTGATTATCCCCGGAATAAATAGTATAGCCATTATACGCTTCGCTGTTGAGCCGATGTTCTTCGTCCTTATCCTTGATATAAGCCATAATCTTTTCCGGATCATACTTGCCGACAACAACGACTAGCGCGGAAGCCTTCCGCCGATGTTCCGGTGCATCAAAAGAGATGTAAATTTCGTTGATGTCCCGGCCAATATCAAAACCAGTCGCTTCCATGATTTCCCGGAGTTCCCGATTTTCCATATGGATGTCCATCGAATCGGTAAATTCCCGGTAAAAGTCGGTCTCTCGTAAAGAGGCAACATTCATGTATGCGATCCCGGCCTGATCCGGCATCATAGAAAGGTAGCGGTTCATATCGCCGGTTAAGGCCTGGGGGCGATCCCCACTGCATTGAGACAGCAATAAGGCCATCATCAATACTGCAAATACAGAAATAACTTTTTTCATCTTACGTCTCCTAAAAGTTCTTACGATTAAAAATTATATTCGAGGCTGTCAGCATAATGATGCCGAATATCACGGATGTCCAGAGTGGTAACCAGGATGGCACGCTGTTACCCTGAACAAGATAGGTGGTAATTTCTCCCAGCTCGGCCATCTTCGGTAGAAAATGATAGAGGCCATCGAGCATGTATCCATAAAATTTGCTGGATAACAAAGCGTAGATAACATCGCGCTGAATGAGCCAGGGACTGATGAAAATAACCAGGTAAGTAATCATCAGAGAAAACGGCCCGCTGCGAACGATGATGCCTAAAAAGGTCATTAGCGCAAAAAGGATGGCAAAAGCGAGAACGATCATCACGCCGGAGAGTAAAAATCCGAAGTTCCAAATGCCGGTCTTGATGGATAGTATTAGCCAGGAGAAAATGACCAGGTAGAAAATGTTGAATGCGACAATAGCAACCGCACCAAGATAGCGACCCATCAGGATCTGGAAGCGGCTGAGCGGTTTGGAGATCATCAAGTCGATACTGCCTTTATCCAGGAAAGAAGGAATCAGGCTGCTGGTGGCAAATAATGCCATGAAAATGCCGGCAGTAAACAATACCGCGGCAATGCCTGCTTCGATATTATAAACGAGTTCATCAAGATAAATCCGCTCGTTTACTTCCTGCCCGAAAATCGAGATGTAAGACTCCATCCCATCGACGATATCGAGGTTGAGTGCAAAAATAAATAACAGGCAGACCAGGGTAGAAATACCGAGAAATGCCATAAAAGTTCTTTTCGCGAGAGATTCCCGGAAAGTTAATTCGATTATTGCCCAAATACGATCCATTACACCACCTCCGCTTTCTCTTCAATAACGTCGATAAAGAAATCTTCCAGGGAAATCTTTCGGGGAGTAATGCCCTGAATAACGATCTCTTTTTCCCGAAGCCGGTCGATGAGATGATTCAGATGAGCATCGTCATGCACGGAAACGATGAAGTGGCCATTTTGAGAAATCAGGGGAATTTCATTGGTTTTACAAATGTTCTTCAGTGTCTCATTACCTTCAGCAATTTGCAGCAGATACTGCTTTTTGATTGAAATAAAATCTTCCACTGTTCCCTGGCGAATCAACTCGCCGTGTTTTAATATTGCCACGCTATCGGAAATGCGTTCTACTTCCGAGAGGAGGTGAGAGTTAAGGAAAATTGTTTTTCCCTGGTTGCGAAGTTCCTGCAGTAAATCGCGGATTTCCCGGCGGCCCACCGGATCGATGCCGTCGGTCGGCTCATCAAGAAAGAGTAATTCCGGATCATTGGTCAATGCCTGGGCAATCCCCATGCGTTGCAGCATCCCTTTCGAAAATTTCCGGATTTTCGTATCGCCCCAGTCGCCGAGATTCACCAGTTCCAGTAATTGGGGAATTTTCACATCAAGTTTTGCTTTTTCTACACCACTCATTTTTCCGTAATAATACAGTACTTGCCGGGCGGTTAAAAACTCCGGAAAGCGATGATTTTCGGCGAGGTAGCCAAGTTTAAAATGTGAGGTGTAATCACTGATGTCTTTCCCAAGCAGCTTTGCCGATCCACTGGTGGGAAAAACGATAGTAAGTAAAAGTTTGATTAAGGTAGTTTTGCCAGCGCCGTTCGGACCGAGCAGACTAAAGATTTGTCCTTGCGGTACGGTCAGGCTGACGTTGGTGAGGGCTTTTATCTTGCCCTTGTTGTAATGTTTGGTCAAGCCATGCGTTTCAATAACATTCACTGCCGTATCCTTTCTTTGATATGAACCGCTTTACGGTTTCACAGGCGGTTTGTTTCTCGGAGAAAATTTCAACAAGAATTTTGTGGTATTTCCCCAAAGTCTTTAAAGAACATTCCGCCCGGGCAATTCCGGAAGAGAGGGCGCAGGTGCCCAATTTTTTTCTTCCCCTAAATTCGCATAATACTGTATTGGTTAACTGCTCGTTTTTGCTTATTATTTGTTGAAATACTATCCGTTAAAACAAGCGTTAAACAAAAACGTTGATACAGGAGGTTGACAATGTCCAAACCGAAAATTCCTCAAAAAGTACCCTATGGCGTCGAAGTAGAGCCGGGTGAATATTGGTGGTGCGCCTGCGGCGAATCACAGAACCAGCCGTTCTGCGACGGTTCCCATAAAGGCACAGGCTTTCAGCCGGTGGTGGTAAATGTCGAAGAGAAAAAAACACTTTGGTTTTGTGGATGCAAACATACCCAAAATCAACCTTTTTGCGATGGCAACCACAAAAATATCGAAGACTAACGATTTGTAGCTGCCCCTGCCTGTTTGATCAGACCGGGGAAGTAAAAATTTGTTGCTGATTTAAAAAAAAGGGATATTCGTTTAACGAATATCCCTTTTTTTAATACTTTCTAAAGCTAAATATTTTTTCCGGCTATTACTTCTTTGCAGATTTCTTTTTCGTCGCTGTCTTTTTGCCGGCAGTGCTTTTTTTCTTAGCGGTCGCTTTGGTTTTAGCGGGTGCCTTGGTTTTGCCGGTCGCTTTCTTTTCGACTTTTTTCGCTGCGGCTGCCTGCTTCTTTTTCTTTGGTTTCAGTTCTGCCAATAACTGCTCAACTTTATATTCGGATTTAACTTCCGCCTTGTACCATTTTTCTATAATCGCGTGCACATCAATAATCGACTGAGAAATAGTTTCTTTTTTGCTAGTCTGCTTCTTTGCAGATTTCTCTTTTTTACCCGGGGATTTCTCCGGTTTTGCGAGCGCCGGCTTAAGAACTGCGATTGCAAAAAGCCATGCAGTTGCAGTACGAAACGCTTCCTTGTTAAACCAAATTGTGCCATTGAAGCGATTGATATCCATTGTTCGCTGTGCTTCGGTGTCATTCAACAGACCTTCCAGGAGGCGATGGGCGAGTGTTGTTTTTGGGCCTTCTGGCTGATACCAATCCTGATGGGCGATGAGCAACTTAACCGTGCTGATGATCGGCTCAATTTTATCCGGCGCAACTTTGGTCTTGCGTAAATAGCGCCGCATAATTTTGTGGAGCAGCCATTCATCAAGCAAACCCCGGCTGCGGCTGGCGCCGTTCTCCGCCGTATCCAGATCGCCGATGCGATGGAATAGGGCCCAGAGTGTTAATATCTCCCGGCTGTCCGGCACGTCGGAAATGACATTGCCGAGAAATTTAAGAGCGGCTGCAGATTTCCGGGATTTTGCCACGGCATACCGTTTTTTCAACTTGGCCGCATCCAAATCAATGATTGCAGCCAGTTCCCGGAATGTTTCCCGGGCAATAGTGTCGGCAGAGGTTTCAAATCCGGCATATTGTCTGGCAGTTTCCAGGAAAGAGCGGTAAAGTTTTTCGGTTTGAAGTAGTGGCGATAATTCCTCTGTTGTTTCCGCTTCGGTCGGTTTCTCTTCCGATTTTACTGATTTTGTTTTCTTTTCACTTTCAGACGGTTTTTCCCAGCAGGCGGCAATCCGCTTGGCATCGAGCACTTCCCGCAGCGCCTGGTGCAATGGCTGCAGATGAATTTCCTGTAATGCCTCATCAACACTGGGAACACCCTGCCCTTTCAGCGAATCATGGAGGCGGGCATACTGGCGACTATCATCGTCCCGGACTTCCCGGAAGTTAAGATAGACCTGGTATTTATAGGCGCCCAGCTCGATATACATGCCTTTTTGCCAGAGCGTTGCGGATTTGCGGATATATTCCAGCCCGGTAACGGAATCGCGGAAAATGCAAAAAACATCATCTTCCTGCGAGAGGCTGAGGCCCTCGCCGAGCGGTTTCTGCACCAGCCGTTTTTCGTCCGGGCCACCGGTTTTTTCCGAATAGGCGGCAGAGGTGCGAATCCAGCCGCGCACATTGTTGTAGGCATTGTGAAAGACCACCAGGGTCTTTTCGTCCTGATACCGGTTGGAAAAGGCAAAAACATTTTCATTCACCCGGCCGTTGACGCTGTAAAAATCGTAAAGGAGAAAATCAGTGACGCCGGCAAAGAGATAGCGTCTTTTCAGGACCGGAAATATCTCCCGTTGATGGCGCTCAACCAAATAATCTTTTGGGGATTCATCCATGTATGCACGATGGTATTCCATCCCGTATTTTTCTTCGAAGCCTTCGATTTGGCCGTGGCCGAACATCGGTAGCCCGGGCATTGTCGCCATCATCATACAGATGCCAAAATACTTATCGCCGTCTCCGAACTGGCGGATGGCAGTTTCTTCATCCGGATTATTCATAAAATTAACATAGCGTTTGAGAATTTCCGGCTCAAATTCGATGGTATTTTTAATGGTATAGCGATATTTTTTGTTCTCTTCATTTTTCAGCATGTTCATAAAGGCGCTGTTGTAGACGCGGTGCATACCGAGGGTGCGTACAAAGTAACCTTCCATCATCCAGAAGGCTTCCGCAAGGAGGAGCGTGTCCGGCGCTTCCTCGGCGACCCGGTCGACGACTTCCCGCCAGAATTCTATTGGCACCAGGCTGTTGAACTGCTGTTTGGTAAGCCCATGCTCTGCCCGGGAAGGAATATCGCCACCACTGCCCGGCTCCGGAAACCACAGGCGCTGATAGTGTCGCTTCGCCAGGGTCATCGCTGCATCAAAACGGATAATCGGGAATTTCCGGGCCACATCGAGAATCGTCTGAATAATGGCCTCACGCACTTCCGGTTTGGTGTAATCCAGTTGGGCGGTGTCGTTCCAGGGCATACTGGTGCCGTCGTTCCCATGATAAATATAACGGGAAACGCCGGTGTTATTATCAATGCGCTTGAAGACCACCGACGCATCGGTTTGATCGTAATAATGCTTCTCCAGAAAAATACCGACATTGGGATCTTCAGAGAGATCCGGCCCGTCGAAGGCGTAAGAAGGAAATGGCGGATAGGGGAGTTGCACAAACCAGTCCGGATTTTCGCGCATCAGTCGGGAATATACTCCGGTGTGATTCGGTACCATATCGCTGGCAAGGCGAATGCCCCGTTCCCAGCAGCGTTCCCGAAGCACCTCGTAAGCTGCTTCCCCACCAAGATCGTCAGCAATGCGGTAATCGTATAGCGCATAGGCAGAAGCTGCTGCATCGGGGTTCCCGCAGATATGCTTAATGCGCTGGGAAGCGGTGCTACGCTCCCAAATGCCAATCAGCCAAAGGCCGGTAAAGCCCCAGCTGGCCAACTGGTCAATTTCTTCATCGGGAATATCGCCAAGGGTTTTGATCTCCCGTTCATATTTTTTCGAGAGTTGATCCAGCCAGACCAGGGTGCTTTTCGCCATCAACACCAGGCGGGGCATCCAGTGCATGTCCGGACTGAATTGCTCCGGCTCATCGTCCTGCCAGTCGTAATCCGGCACGTGGGTTGGTGCAGGGCCAAGACCGGGATTGAAGCGCATTTTTGTCTCTTCACTAATGAAATCGACGCCGCGGAGTAAGCGGGTTTCATATTCATTGTCAGGAACGCCCCACTTATCCTGGAAGCCTTCGCCGAGAATCAAATCCCATTTGATATTGAGGGTAAAAGTTAGTGTCGCGCCCCAGCGATCCCGGAGAAAATGAAGCTGGTCGATCAAGGAGCCCGGACTGGAGAGTGCCGGCATCCGGAGCAGATCAAATAAGTTCTCCGCACCGAAGCCCGGGGACATCGGCAGCTGCGAGGCGAAGAAGCTTCTCATATCGGACATCATGTCCCCATAGCGGGTTTTCTCACGAAGTTCACTGTCATCAAACAGCTCGCTGTAGCGGGTAAAGGCAGGATTCATATTTGCCAGGCGCAGCATCAGCATTTCTTCCAGGGCAATTTCCCGATGAGCACGGCCATTGGTTTCTCCCTGCAAATACTTGGCGACGGTTATCTTGTTGAGATAAACATCCAGCGGGGGAAATTCTTCTACGAAGAGGTTTAAAGCACGGCTGAGCTCGTCGGCAGTAAATTTTTCCTCCAGCCAATCGAGTGCATTCTGAAAAACTTGTGGGTTAATATTCTGCCGATAATGAGTCATTACGCTGTGGAGAATCTCATCGATGAGACCCATCGCATTAATTTCCGCGGCACTGACTGCTTCCTCTGGAAAATGGAGTAAATCCCGTTTAGCATTGATTTTTTGGGCAAACGTCTGGGCGCCATGAAAATTGGCAAAGATTACCGTCCCGTTTGTGCTAAACAGACTGCTGTCAAATTTATATTTATCGCGGGCCTTGCGGGAAACATGGAATTCCATTTCTCCGTCGGAATAGCTAAAGGAATGACGTTTCGTCTGCCTGGAAAAACTGTGAAAATCTATTTTAAGTGTCGCTATCGAATTCAATGAGCAATCCTCTCCGTTACAATTTACCTCGTCTTCAGCAAAGAATATAAGGGTTAGGAGATTCTTATAAAATAGTTTCGTAAGGTTATCGGAAAAGAAGGGGTGTAGGTTAGCTTACATAGAATTTGGTTTGAGATGTTATTGTTTCGTAGATGGAATTTTTAATTCTGCTATGGAAAGTTTGCAGAAACTGTTTATTTTCCGCCCGTCAGCGCCATTTGCTGATTGATTTTTGAAAGAAAACCTTGATGAGGTATGATTAGATGTCAAATCATTCTGAAGGAAAAAGCGGCTTAACGCTACGAGCAATCCTTTTAGCATCAGCGCTGTCGTTGTTCTTGTTAGCCAGCTCTACATATATCGCAATTAAGATTGGGGCTTTACCCTGGCCGATTGTTTTTTCGGTAATCGTTTCCGGGGGAATTATTAAATTGCTCAGCCGAAACCGGCCGGTGGATATCCATGAAGTAAATGTTGCCCAGGCCGGCGCGAGTATTGGCGGATTAATCGCTGCTGGTATTGCCTTTACCATACCGGGCATATTATTCCTGAATCAAACCCAGGGTCTGGATATCGCCTGGCCAAATCCCTGGCTGTTGGGAATTTTGACTGCATTGGCAGGGTTGCTCGGTGTTTTGCTTTCAGTGCCGCTCAAACAAACATTTGTTGATCAGGAAGATTTACCTTATCCTGCCGGCACCGCTGGTGCGGAACTTTTAAAGCTGGGCAAGGCCGGGGGGAAGCAACTCTTAACTATTGTCTGTTTTGGCGCTTTGGCAGCGGTTTTTGCATTGCTGCGGGATGTTTACTTTCCGGCGGGATTAAGCTTTTCCGCACTGGCAACGATGGGCATCTTTATAACCCTTTATCCAATGCCGTTGGCAATTAGCGGCGGCTATATTCTCGGTCCCCGCGCTGGTTACTCCTGGTTTGCCGGGGCAATCGTCGGCTGGTTGATCATCGTGCCCTGGCTATTTCAAAACGGGTTTGAAGCGGGTTCGGCCCGCAGCCTGATCCAGAATTTGGGGATGGGACTGGTACTCGGTTCCGGCATCGGATTTTTGGTTAGCTATGTGATTCCGCGAATTAAGAGCATTTTTGGGCCGGTGCTGAAAAGTGGCAAAACCCTGATTCGGCTCTATCCAATTCTCTCTGTGCTGGGACTGTTCGGACTGCTCTTTATCGGCGTGCCTTTCTGGGCAGCGGCGCTGGCGGTGCTCGGCGTGTGGGCGATGGTAACTGTCGCCGGACGGATGACCGGGGAAACCAACATTAATCCATTGGAGCAATTTGGTATTTTCGTTGGTTTGGTGATCGCCTTTATTTACAGCGTTTTTGAGTTAGAGCTAGGAATGTTTGCTTCATTTATGATTGTCACATTTGTCAGCGTGGCAACAGCGGTTGCCGGAGATGCTGGGCATGATTTTAAATCGGCCGCGATTGTCGGTACCCGCTTTAAGGATATTGTTACGGTGGATTTAATTACCGCGGTTGTTGCCGGACTTGCCGCCCCATTCGTGATCGAATCAATCCGCAGTGGCTTCAGCGAAACCCTTTTCACAGATGCGATGCCGGCACCGCAGGCGAAACTGGTTGCCGGCAGTATCTTTGGATTTGATTATCCAAATGTTTTTCTCGCCGGTTTCTTTATTGCCCTGGTTTGGGAGATCATTAATAGTTTTCTGCCGGAGAAGCTTCGTAATAAGTTGCTGATAATGCCCTTTGGTATCGGCCTCTTTCTTGGCGTTGCCCTGGCGATTCCCCTCGCCCTGGGGGCATTGATTCGCATGATTATCGATAAGAACTATAGCCATCTCTATCATGCCGGATTGCTGATCGCCGCTGGCGTAATGGGGGGAGAAGGCATTGCCGGATTCAGTGCCGGGGCGTTGACCACGGCTGGATTTCCTTTTGCCAATGGCGCATTTATCCTGATGGCGGTTTTCGGAGGATTGCTCCTTATCTCCGGTGGTGTGCTTTTTGCGAAATATCGGAATTCGGAGTGATGTCAGTTGTCAGTGAACAGTTATCAGTGAACAGTTATCAGTTGTCAGTTATCGGTTTAGATATTTTATTGCCCACTGCCACTGCCACTGCCACTGCCACTGCCACTGCCACTGCCACTGCCACTGCCACTGCCACTGCCACTGCCACTGCCACTGCCACTGCCAC
>JANQQU010000019.1 GCA_028284905.1 Calditrichia bacterium | reverse complement strand
ATTAAGCAGGGAGTTCGTATCTTTATATCGTTTCTCTATCTGGCCACAGATTGCGCCAGAACAAAAAGGAACTTGATTTTCAATATAGCAGGGATTCCTATGGAAGAACCCACGATGAGCTTTTGACCCATACTTTGGTTCGATTTTTTCGATTGGATGAAACAAAAAAGGCTTGCCATCTCTGACAAGCCTTAAAGTGGCGGAGAGGGTGGGATTCGAACCCACGATGAGCTTTTGACCCATACTCCCTTAGCAGGGGAGCGCCTTCAGCCAGCTCGGCCACCTCTCCGTTCTGCTGAATAAGTAAAAATGCACGGCAAAGATAAAGGATTTACAATCCTGAATCAAGGAAATTTTTCAAGAAATTTCATTGGATAAAAAACTCAGTAATCGTATCATAATTCTGTGATTTTTCCTCAACTAAAATCTTTAACTGGTGAAGATAATGGAAAGCAGAAAATTCTTATTTCTTTTTATTTTTTCAGCAATGATTTTCTCAATGTCCCTGCTGGCAAATCCCTGGAATGGTAAGGTCATTTTACAAGGTTACTGGTGGGATTACTGGAATAATAACTATCAGAATAACTGGGCGACATACCTGTCGAAGCTGGCACCACGACTTAGCGCAGCTGGGATCGATGCTGTCTGGATTCCGGTCACTGTGAAAAATGATGGAGGCACCAATTCTACCGGTTTCGTCCCGTTCGATCACTATGATTTGGGCGATAAATATCAGAAAGGCACCACCACAACCCGCTTTGGCACCAAGGATGAATTTTTACGGCTGGTAGGTATTCTTCATGCCAACGGGATTGATGTCATTCAGGATGTGGTTTACAATCATACCTTTGGGGCGGAGCTAACGGATCCTGCCGCCCCGGCAAATCAATGGAAAAATTTCCGATACGTCAGCTATGATACGCCGGTAGATACGCCTTATTGTAATCGCAACGGGCGCTTTCCGAAGAACTGGCAGAACTTTCATCCAAACACTACCCACGACTGGCCGGGCGGCGTCTGTGACGATTGGACCTGCGACTTCTGGGGACCGGACATGTGTTATTACCAGGACGCTTACGGACAAAGCAGCAATTGCAGCGGCTTCGATCCGGTACAATCACAGAACTACATCCTCGATGAAATGCGTAAGTGGTCAATCTGGTTTCGGAAACAAACCGGGATCGACGGTTACCGGGTGGATGCCGCCAAACACTTCCCCGGCTGGGCATTGGGCGACATTATGAACAACCTCGCCTACAATGCCGGCTTTGCTTCGGGTGGTTCGGAAATGATCGCTTTTGGCGAGTATATCGGAGGCATCAGCGATACTGACAACTGGGTCGATGCCGTCAATACCGCTGCCGGCAACGATGTGATGGGCTCATTCGATTTTTCCTTGCGGGGCGCGCTATATGGCATCATTAGCAGCTCCGGGGGGTATAATCTGGACAATTTTCCTGACGCGCAGCAAAATCGGCGTAGCAGAACGATTCCATTTGTGAATAATCACGACACTTTTCGCCCGCAATTGAATGCCAGTGGCAATTACATCGGCTGGAATACCGGCGATGAGCTGGCACCGCACATCGAGCCGTTTGATGGGCGCGTTCAGGCGGCCTACGCTTTGGCAATGGCGGTGGATGGATCACCATGCCTTTGGTTCGAGGATCTCTTCAATATTGGTTCTACCGGTAAACGCTGGATTCATGAGCCGACATCTACCGTAGATTTACCAAATTTTGACTGGGCGATCAATCTTACCTGGTGCCATCAAAAATTGAATTTTAAGGACGGTGCTTACCGGGTGAAAACAGACGAGGGCGGTGTTCAGTTCTGGGATAGTGGTTTTGTCACCGATCCTAATGGCAATGAGGATATTATTGTAATTGAGCGAAGCGCAAAAGCGATTATCGGCGTGAATGATCAATGGACGGAATGGAAAGGGGCGACAATTACCACTGAATTTGCACCGGGAACGGTATTAAAAGATTATAGCGGCGCAAATGCTGGCACTATCACGGTGCCGGCCGATCAGCGGGTAACGATTTGGGTGCCACCCTGCGATGGCAGCAATACCCGGCGCGGTTACACCGTTTGGGGACCGGATGGCATCAGCGGCGGTTTCACCCCGACGCCACGCAGCACAACCCAGGAATGGGAAATGGCGAACGACCTGGGCGACAAGCATCCCCAATCATTGCAGCAAGGCGGCGCCCTGCCGGACAGCAGCACGGATTTACGAACGGTTGGGCGAATCTGGTCTGCCAGTGGTTCGACAGTTACCGTAGAAGTGTTCCCGGAAATAGACACCACCTTTTATACAATAGAGCTGCATTCCCATACCGGCAACTTCCTCGCCTGGAAAACGGATAGCGGCACAACCAGTATGACCTATACGCCGCAATCGGAAAACTGGCTGGAAATCAAGATTCGTAATGCAGACACTACTGCTGCGGGGCAAAAGGTTTATGTTAAGGTGACCTACACCGGTCCACAAACCTTGAACCTTGCCGATGCGGCATTATCACAGTCGATCAAGGTAAATTCGAAAGTATTTCTACAAGGCGCCTATAATAGCGGGACAGGTGTAATGAATACTTCGTTGAATGATCTCGGATTGTTGCCGACTGCTCAGCCCTTTAACAGTGCACCATGGAATTATAGCGGTAGCGAATCCGTCTCATCCATGCCGGCAGATATTGTCGATTGGATATTACTGGAGTTACGCACTGCAAACAGTGCCGATGCAGTTTTCGCCCGTCGCGCAGCACTGTTACATAAAGATGGCAGCATCGTCGATCTCGATGGCAGTAGTGTCGTCAATTTTGATCAGCCGATTGGCAGTTACTACCTCGTGATTCGCCATCGTAATCATTTAGCCATCACCTCCCCTGCCGCCGTTTTTACAGACAATAGTGGGACACTCTACGATTTCACAACGGCCCAAACGCAAGCCTATGGCACAACCCCGATGCAGGAATTGGCGGCCAATACATTCGGGATGCGTGCCGGTGATGGCAACAATGACGGTGGGGTGGACGCCCTGGATAAAAATATTTCCTGGCGACCGGAAAACGGGCAAGCGTGGGGATATAGCAAATATGCGGATTTTAATTTAGATGGCGGTATAGACGCTCTCGATATCAACCTTTACTGGCGGTTGATGAACGGCTCTGCATCGCAGGTACCGGAAGCAACGCCTTGATTTTTCAACCGTATCGCTAATAAAAAATTAGCCTGCGTTATGATTCACTTTTGACGCAGGCTAATTTAAAATAATCTGATCGTGAATAATTCTTATTTTGCCCACCACTCTAACAGTTGAAAACTGCCCGACGATTCCTGTGATTGACCCGGTTGTGTTGGTGCAGGATCCGGCTCTATTGAACGCACATTATCTTTACCGTCGCCATTGTTGACGTGCTCGTTGGTTTTCGAGAAAATCCGCGAAATAAGTTCCGGGGCGGCATACCCATAAGCCAATGCCTGTTTCACTTCGGTTGCCTCTGCCAACCAGGCTGCCAATCCACCGATAAACACCAGCAGAACCAGTCCCACCCAGAAATTCGCATACCCCAGATACTTGGGTAAATTCGCCTCATGTCTTCCTTTAATAATACGCAGCATGTCCGGAATTAATCCACCGATACAACCGATCAAAATGATTACGTTGCTACTCATTCCATCCATAAGATTCCTCCAGAAAAAGAAAGATCAGAAATAATATTGGGAAAGCATTTCTTCAGAAATTCAGACGAATCTACGGAAAATTAAACAATTGTCCTAGAGGGCACAGGCAATAATGCGAATTTACACTTAGGACTTATCGCGGATTCCCTGAATGAGGGAGTTACGCACCTGCACATCCTTTTCCAGAGTAGAGACTAAATCCTTCGGCGCAGGATTGTATTCAAAGACCTGATCGATGAAACGATTGAGGATATGCCCGGTCACTCCCCAGATACTGCGGTTCTGAAAATAATAGTAGTACAGGGGATATTTAATGCCATTCCACTCCCGCTCTTTCATTTCGAAAGAGTGATCGTTGAGAAAAAGCGATAACGGCACTTCCAGTAGCTCTGCGACCTCGTCCCTGTTAATATTAGCCGGGTAAGGATAGGGAATGGTCGCCACAAAAGGAGTTACCTGAAAACTCGAAATCGTCGGGAAGTCGTCAAGACGGTCGATAATATTGACATCGCTCATAGGAATTCCGACTTCCTCTTCGGTTTCCCGCAGCGCAGTTTCCTGAAGCGAATTATCTTCGGGATCACGAGCGCCACCCGGGCAGGAGATTTGCCCCTTATGATGCCCAACCGTGTCAGTGCGAACCGTTAGCAAAATATGTGCTTCATCGTTTTTCTCGAAAACGGGAATAATAATCGCTGCCGGACGAAAGTTTTTTATTCGTAATTTCTGTGGTGTTCGGGAGGATAATTTATCAGTAATTCTCTCAATTGCCTGTTGGTATTTCATCTATCTAGCCTGTTTTTAATAGACTTCTATTTTCGGGAAATTTTCCGGAGAATTCAACCGGCATTTAAAAATGTATCGATTTCAATCCAGAGAAGAAGCGTCCCATCCTTCTAAAACAAAGGCGATTCTCTCCGGATTTCCTAACCGTCGTACAAATCCGACAGATTCCTAAAATGATTGTTGGTTAAATGAGACACTTTTTTTTCTTAAAAATCAACTATATTATATAATTCGATATTTAACAGCATCTTAAAAGCCCCAGAAAACTCTTTTTTTATTCGGCACGCTCTTTGTTTATAAGAATTACGGGAGAAATGCGCCAATGAAAAATCATGTACTGATCATCGACACGGACATTAAGGAACTTGCCAGACTGCGGAGAATATTAGCGCGGGAAGGTTTCAGCATTCAAACCGCAGAGAATGAGGAAACGGCAAGGCAAATAATGACGAAAATTTCCATAGACTGGGTGATTTGTAAAACCGCTATAATTCCCAAACTGAAATCGAATACGAAAGATCAATAGATCAGGAACGGCAAGGAAGCCCCTGAAAATATGAGAGCTGTTTTGGAAAGGAGAAAGAATGAATTCCATTCATAAGTTTATTTTATTGCTCACCATACTTTTTTCAATCAACCTGGTTGCCGGAGATGTTTTCTGGAATAATGCAGCAGGCGGTAATTGGAATGATGGCGCCAACTGGGATACCGGAAACGTGCCGCAAAGCGGGGATGATGTTTTCATTACCCTTGATGGCACCTATACTGTTACCCTGGATGTCAGTCCCGATCTGAACAGCCTTACCATTGGCGCAGCCAGCGGCACTCAGACCTTAAGCGCAAACGGCAGGACATTTTCGATAACGAACCTTATTACTATTAATAGTAATGGTGTTCTGCAGGTTGACAACTCCAACGCGATTAACAGCGCAATCGATAACAGCGGTATTTTTCGGGTACGCGGCACCGGCAACACCATGAGTGGCGCACTAACGAACAACAGCGGCGGCCTGGTGGAATTTGATGCAACGGTCAGTCACTCCAGACTGACGTTAACGACCAACGACGCTGTCAATGAAGGTACCCTGCGCCTCAAGAATGAAGTGAGTAATTCCCGCACTAGTCAGCTGAGCATTTCGAACGGGGTGAAGCTGACCAATGCATCCGGCGGGATCATTGATGCCGATGGAACCCTTGGTTCCCGCGGTATTCTTGGAACGGTTGATAACCAGGGCACTATCAATGTTAATCATGGAATGACACTTGGTTCCAACAATGCCGTTTCCGTAAACAGCGGTGATATCATCGTTGCTTCCGGGATTACGCTTACCGTGAATGGCGGCTTCACTTTCGACAGCGGCACTATCACCGGTGATGGAGAAGTGCTTTTCAGTAGCAGCACCGCGACTTTCAACGTTGCCACTTTCCCAAGTGTCGATTTGCGTTTCTCCGCAACTACATTGAATTCAGCTGGCGTAGTTGCCAATAACGGCACGCTTACTTTTGACAACTCGAACGTTATTAATGCTTCGATTGATAACAATGGCACCTTCCGGGTACGCGGACAAAGCAACACCATGAGTGGCGCACTAACGAATAACAGCGGCGGCCTGGTGGAATTTGATGCAACGGTCAGTCACTCCAGGCTGACGTTAACCACCAACGACGCTGTCAATGAAGGTACCCTGCGCCTAAAGAATGAAGTGAGTAATTCCCGCACCAGTCAGCTGAGCATTTCGAACGGAGTGAAGTTGACCAATGCGTCCGGTGGGATCATCGATGCCGATGGTACCCTTGGTTCCCGCGGTATTCTTGGAACGGTTGATAACCAGGGCACTATCAATGTTAATCATGGTATGACGCTTGGTTCCAACAATGCCGTTTCCGTGAACAGCGGTGATATCGTTGTTGCTTCCGGGATTACGCTTACCGTGAATGGCGGCTTCACTTTCAACAGCGGCACTATCACCGGTGATGGGGAAGTGCTTTTTAGCAGCAGCACCGCGACTTTCAACGCCGCCACTTTTCCGAACGTCGACTTGCGTTTCTCCGCAACAACATTGAATTCAGCCGCTACTGTTACCAATAATGGCAATCTTACTTTTGACAACTCGAACGTTATTAATGCTTCGATTGATAACAACGGCACTTTTCGGGTGCGCGGACAAAGCAACAGCATGAGTGGGGCACTGACCAACAGCAGCAGCGGTTTAGTGGAATTCGATGCAACCATCAGCCATTCCGTTCTTAGCCTTACCAGCAGCGATGCTTTGAATGAGGGTATCTTACGGCTAAAGAATGAGGTTGCCAATTCCCGCACCAGTCAGTTGAGCATCAGCAATGGGGTGAAGCTGACCAATGCCGCCAGCGGAACGATTAATTCCGATGGCACTACCGGCAGCCGGAGCATTCTCGGTTCTGTCGATAATCAGGGCACCATCAACATCAATCATAATATGACCATCGGAAAAAGCGGTTCGGCCTCCCTGAACAGTGGCGATATCAATGTTGCCAGCGGGAAACAACTGATTATTAGCGGTGGATTTACCTTCAACAGCGGCACTATGGCTGGCGATGGGGAGGTGCTCTTCAGCAGCAGCACTGCCACTTTCAACGTTGCCACTTTCCCAAGCGTTAACATCCGGCTGGGATCATCAACCCTTAATGCTGCCGGCACGATTGCCAACAACGGTAATCTCACGATCGATAACTCCAATGTCATTAACGCTTCGATCGAAAACAACGCCACCTTCCGGGTGCGCGGCACC
>JANQQU010000018.1 GCA_028284905.1 Calditrichia bacterium | reverse complement strand
ATTAAGCAGGGAGTTCGTATCTTTATATCGTTTCTCTATCTGGCCACAGATTGCGCCAGAACAAAAAGGAACTTGATTTTCAATATAGCAGGGATTCCTTCGGAGCGAGGAGTGTAGCAACGAAGCGATCTCCGTGTTGCATGCAACTTTGAGATTGCTTCGGCAAAAATCGCTTCGCAATGACAAGCTTGAATAGCATCACCAGTTTAAAACTATCCCTTTTTATTGTAAAGTAATCCCCAACCGCTTGTCGCAATTATTTTACAAAATTGACAGTAAAAACTTGTTTTCCTGCAGAAAATTGCGTTAAATTCAATAATAGCAATCCTTAGCCGCAGTTGTATGGTGCAACTTGCCTGCCTGTCAGGCGCGGTAGATTGCAGTATTGTTGGATGTTTTGGAGACCGTTTTTTGAAAAGGTTAGTACTACTTTTGTACTTGCTTTGCCCCTTGGCATTGTATGGGCAGGCGTTTGTCAGCGGAGAGTTGAAGATCAACACCCGCTGGTTTGGTGAGATTGTCGTCGAGGGCGATGTAATCGTTCCCCGGGGCATTACACTTTCCATTGAGCCGGGCACGCGTATTTTGGTTCGGGCGAACCAGGACCGTCTGCAGTCTGGCAAAGACCCCCGCAAAATTGAAATTATTGTATCCGGCACCCTGCTGGCCAATGGCATTGAGCAGGGTGGAGAGATTTTATTTACCTCAAGCTCTGTGAATCCCGGGGTAGGGGATTGGCATGGCATTGTCCTGAAAAACCGCAGCAAACCCTCTGTATTGCGTTCCTGTATTGTGGAATATGCCTATAAAGGTGTTACTTCGTACGGCAGTGCGCCACATATTACTGACAGTGAAATTCGCTTTAATGAATATGCCGGTATTAGCTGCGAAATTCGTTCCGCCGCGCGGATCGATAACTGCGTGCTGGTGCGCAACGATTTTGCCGGCCTGCTCTGCGAGCTTGCCTCTTCGCCGGTTGTGCAACGGACAGTGATTAAAAATAACGGCAATGGGATTATCATTTTTGATCGTTCGCAGCCGGACCTTGGACGAATTAATCCACCGGAGAATGCCTCTGTTGGAGAAAATGAGATTGCCGGTAATCGTGAGAAAAATATTTATAATCAGTCTTCCCAGGTAATCTATGCGGAGAATAATATCTGGGAAACCAATGATGTGAAAAGCATCGCCGCCAATATCTTCGATGGAGAAGATGACAGCATCTACGGCACCGTTGACGTGTCGCCATTGTTTCGGAATCGATCGCCACGGGTTGGGGATGGTTTCTCCCGGGTGCGTAAGGGGAATGTCGCATCCAGCCAGGCACGTCGTTCATCGGACGACCTGAGTGCATCGCCCGTTGGTTCGGAAGGCATTACCGGTACAAACGGGGATGCGGTTACGAGTGAAGACTTAGTAAACACGGGTCCCATCGATTCTCTTTCCAGTGAAATGGTTAACCAAAATGCTGCTGGTGCTGCGGCAATTCTTGCCGGAAAATTGGCCACCCGGGAAACCGGAGGCGATAATGCCGCAGATGGCGATTTCCCCGCATTGGATAGTGCCGTTTTTCGCCCGGCTGATAATACTGCCAATACCACAACCACAAAAAGAGAACCTTTGCCGATTATCACTCAGCCGGTCTTCGAATCGATGCTTGATGGCAAGCAGCGTGTTTACCTGAACCGGGTATTGCCTACCTATCCGGAGGTCTATAAAAAACTTGCTTATGAAGGGCTGGTACAAATGGAAGTTACCGTCGGCCGGGATGGCGCGCCGGAGAATATCAGAATTATTCGCAGCACCGCAAAATTCTTTACGGAAGCAGCCCGAAAAGCCATCGCCGATACCCGTTATAAACCGGGAACGGTACAAGGTCAAATTGTCCGCTTTAAAGTATTCGAATCTTTCCTTTTCCGCTCGGAAAATTGAACTTATCTATAATCGTCGCGTAAGATAGATGGTTTTTGCATGGATCATCTATCTTGAAGCGATTGCAGTAAACGTGGATGTACGTTATTTCCGATTCTAAAGTCTCATAGAATATATATTTATTTTGCTTGAAATGGAATTTTGTTTCTAGCTGGATTTATTCTGTTAGCTCACACTAATATCGGAATGATCATTCGCGTATGAATGCAGACCCCATTGGAAAACCTTCCTACCGATTTAAAAGATTCCTACGATTCTTATATATCATTTCCCTGACGTTTTACGCTTATTTTTTGTATGACGGCATGTCTTATTACCAGGTTGCCTATCAAGCTCGTCCGCACCATGAAGATTATCGCAATCTCCGCCCGGCAGGCTTTCGGGGCCACGGCTTTGGCATGCTCGGATCTACTATGATGCTTTTCATGCTTTTTTATTCTTTACGTAAACGGACTCGTTTTTTTGGGGAATGGGGAAAACTCAGTCATTGGCTGGATATCCATATTTATTTCGGCGTAATGGGGCCGCTGTTCATTATTTTACACACGTCTTTTAAAGTACAAGGATTGGTCGCAATTAGTTTTTGGTCGATGGTTATTGTGGCTTGCAGTGGGGTTTTAGGCCGCTACCTATATCTGCAAATTCCCCGAAATAATGCAGGGTCGGAACTGGACCTTAATGAGATCGAAGCGTTAAACCGGCAGTTTAATCGCGAACTGCAGACGGAATTAAAACTTCATGATGAAGAAATGATTCGTTTGGCAGACATTTCCAATGCCGGTAATGATGAAAACCGTAGTGCTATTTCATTGTTCTTTCTGATGATTGTGAATGATTTTATGAAACCACTTCATTATTTCCGCCTGCGGAAAGTTTATGCGAGGGAATTTAATCTTTCCGGCCCACAGCTAAAACGGGCAGTAATGCTCGCCCGCCGCAAAATCCGGCTCCAGCGCCGAATTCTCTTGTTAAACCAGGTCCAACGCTTGTTTCATTACTGGCATGTCTTCCACAAACCATTCGCAATTATCATGTATCTCATCATGTTTATACATATCGGTATCGTTGTCTGGCTGGGATATACCTGGATTTTTTGAAAAATAACTCATTAATAATCAATGAAGAATTCTCGGATTAATATCATCGTATTACTCATTCTTTTCGGAGGCTGCCGGATGATATGGGCACAGCTATCTCCGGGGGATCTTTCTCAAGTACATATAAACCTGGAAGGACTGGAAAATTGTACTCAATGTCATTCTGCCGGCGAGCAGATTGCTCCGGAAAATTGCCTGGCCTGTCATACATTGTTGCAACAGCGGATAGCATCGGCGCAAGGATTGCATGCCGGGGATGAATTCCGGAATTGTATCGACTGCCATTCGGATCACCATGGCCGCGATTTTCAACTGATCTATTGGAAAGAAGGGCTGGAAAATTTCGATCATAAGAAAACCGGTTATCAATTATTGGGTGCACATATGAGTTTGGATTGCCGGCAATGCCATCAGGAGAAAAATATTTCTGAACCGGAAGTGTTATTGGCGAAAAAGAAAGATCTGTCGAGAACTTTTCTCGGATTGGAAACTGCCTGCCTCTCCTGCCATGTTGATGAACATCGCGGGCAGTTAGGCAACGATTGCCAAAAATGCCATAATAATGATAAGTGGCAATCTGCACCAAATTTCGATCATAGCAAAGCGGCATTTCGCCTGACCGGCAAGCATCGCGATCTCGATTGTAACCAATGTCATATCTCTATTAAGGACCAGCAGGTTCCGGATGGACAGTCTTATACAAAATACAAAAATATTGCATTTGCAGGATGTTATAGTTGCCATAATGACGTACATGCCGGGCGTTTTGGACAGAATTGTCAAAGCTGCCATAGCACCAGCGGCTGGGCTAATGTAAAAAACATGGCGGGATTTGATCATTCGAAAACGCGGTATCCTCTGGAAGGCAAACATCGCGCTTTGGCCTGTGAATCCTGCCATCAACCGGGCAAACCTCGCCGGGGACTGGCATTTACCGACTGTATGGATTGCCATAGCGATTATCATAAAGGACAATTTATCAGCGATAATTCCCGGGGCGCCTGCGCAGAATGCCATACCGTAGAGGGGTTTTCTCCGTCAAGTTTTACTGTCGTCGATCATACCCAAACGGATTTCCCCCTGGAAGGCGGACATTTGGCAGTGCCCTGTGTTGCCTGTCATCAACAAGATGTAGTAGCTGCCGGCAATAGTCGCTCAATAATAAAGGTGCATAATTTCAAATTTACAGCATTAAGCTGTCAAACCTGCCATCAGGATCCGCATTTTGGTGAAGTGGAAAAATTTGTGCTGGCCGGAGGCTGTGAACATTGTCATCAGGTGGAAAGCTGGCGGCAAATCGGTTTCGATCATTCCCAAACTGAATTTGCGCTTAGAAATAAACATGCGGAAATCGCCTGCCTGGATTGTCATCAGCCGGTGAGCCAGGCGGGAAAATCCCGCAATATTTCATTTAGTAAAAATAATTACACTTGTGAAAGCTGCCATAAAGATCCACATGATGGTCAATTCAGGAAATCTATTGCTGGAGAGAGTATAGCGGAGTTGGCAACGGATTGCACCCGTTGCCACGATGATCGTAACTGGCAGCCAAGTGGTTTCGATCATGATAGAGATTCAGGTTTTAAGCTGGAAGCGGCACATGAAAATGTGGCCTGCGAAAAATGTCATCCGGCGGTTATTGAAGCCGAAAAGAAAGTGATGATTTTTAAACCTTTGGATATGCAGTGCCAGAGTTGCCATGGATAAATACAAGCAATTTGGGGCATTTGGCATTAGGTCGTAGTAACAAGAAGGAAACAACGATCAACTATTAACGAACAACGAAACACCTGAGATAACCATGCGGTTTCATACAATCGGAAAAATTTTTATCGGCGCAATTGGCATATTACTGGTGCTATTTTTTGTGACGATTTTCGCTCAACCGGGTAGCCGTAACCCTCATGGAAATCTGAAAATGGATTGCCTGAGCTGCCATCAGCCAACCACCTGGCAGGATCTGAAAGAACCCCTGGATTTTTCTCATGAAGATACCGGCTTTCCACTGCTCGGGGGACATGAAAATGCCGATTGTATGTCCTGCCATACCAGCTTACGATTTGCGGAGATCGGAGTCGCCTGTGCCGACTGCCATACAGATATTCATCGTGGCCAATTTGGGATTGACTGCCAGTCTTGCCATTCGCCGGAAAACTGGGAAAGTCGTCAGGAAGACCTCACCCTTCATGCCAGCCGCGGTTTTGCCTTGACAGGTGTTCATGCCGTCGTGGATTGCCAGGCCTGCCACATTAACGAACAGCAGAATGAGTTTAGCGGCACGCCGGTTGAATGCAGCGGCTGCCATATCCAGGATTACAGCGAAACTTTTAATCCCGATCATCGCAAGGCGCAATTTCAACTGGATTGTATTGCCTGTCATAGCCCGCTGCCGGTAAGCTGGGGAAATGTAAACTTTCAACATCCAGCCACATTTGAAATTCGTGGTGCCCATCTTAGCCTGGATTGTAATAGCTGCCATGCGGAAACTTATGCCGGTACTCCGCAAGCCTGTGTGGACTGCCACCTGGAGGAATATCAATTAACGATAAATCCCTCCCATAGCATGTTGGGTTTTCCGCGGGATTGCATGATTTGTCATAATGAGAACCAGTGGGAAGATGCTGTCTTTGATCATTTGGCTGCGAGTGGTTTCGAATTAAGAGGCGCACATGAGAGCGCGCAATGTATTAGCTGCCATACCAATAATCAATATGTTGGGTTGCCGCGGGATTGTTATGGATGCCATCAAAATGATTTTAACGCCGTCATCGATCCGAATCATGTTGCAAACAATTTTCCCACCGACTGTATGAGTTGCCATAGCGAGACCGCCTGGGAGCCAGCCAACTTCGATCATAATTTAACTCAATTTCCCTTATCTGGCGCGCATATTCCGCTTGATTGCATCGCCTGCCATGAGAGTGGTTATGCCAATACGCCAATCGATTGCTACAGTTGTCATCAGCAGGATTACAATTCGGTGGATGACCCAAACCATGTCGCGAATAACTTCAGTCAGGATTGTTTGCAATGCCACACAACGAATGATTGGGAAAATACCACATTCGATCACGCCAATACTCAATTCCCGCTAACCGGCGCCCATATTCCCTTGGAATGTATTGCCTGTCACGAAAGCGGCTACACCAATACACCGATTGATTGCTACAGTTGTCATCAGCAGGATTACAATTCGGTGGATGATCCAAACCATGTTGCGAATAACTTTAGCCAGGATTGTCTGCAATGCCACACGACG
>JANQQU010000004.1 GCA_028284905.1 Calditrichia bacterium | reverse complement strand
TTCACTATACCTCCTTGACCATGACCTTAATTGATGAGTTCTTTTAATATGGCAAGGAGGTATCTTTTTTTCAAATATAGTTACTTTGGGGCGAGGAGTACAGCGCCGAAGCAACCCTTGCCTTGAAAAACAAGTAGAGATTGCTTCGGCAAAAAGACGCCTCGCAATGACAAATTTGCCAATACTGCCAATACTGTTTGCATAAAATAACAGTAACCTGCCACTGCTACTGTCTACTGCTACTATCTTTTACATCGTCAAGGCCATAATCGCTTTACAGGTATGCAGGCGATTTTCTGCTTCCTGATAAACAACCGATTGTGGGCCGTCGATCACTGCGTCGGTCACTTCATTCCCACGATCGGCAGGGAGGCAATGCATATAAATCGCGTCTTTATTTGCCAGTCCCATTCGACGCTCATCGCAGATCCAGTCGGTGTATTTCTTCGATACTTCCAGGGCTTCTTCCGGCTGATGAAAGAGTGATTCAATGCCCCAGCTCTTCGGGTAGACGATGTCCGCATTTTCAAAAGCGGCGTCCATGTCGTCGACCACTTCAAATTTAATACCGGCCTTCTCGGCATTATCCCGGGCTGCCTGCATGGTGTTTTCCATCAGGGTGTATTCCGGCGGATGGGCAAGCGTAACATCCATACCGAAGCGGGTCATTAACATAATCAGTCCCTGCGGAACGGACATCGGCTTGGCGTAAGACGGGGCATAGGCCCAGGAAACAGCGATCTTTTTACCGCGCAAATTCTTGCCGAAAATCTCCCGAATGGTCAACAGATCAGCAAGGGTTTGACAGGGATGGTCGACATCGCACTGCATGTTGATCACCGGCTTGTCCGCATGCTCGGCAATTTCCCGCATGTAAGCATTTCCCTCACCAGGCACCAAATCGTGGCGGATCATAATGCCATGACCATAGGATGAGAGGATGATCCCGGTATCCTTCGGGCTTTCCCCATGGGCGATCTGGGAAGTAGAAGAATCGACAAAATGAGCATGACCGCCGAGCTGCGTTAACCCTGCTTCAAAAGAATTGCGAGTGCGGGTGGATTTATCAAAGAATATAAGAAATCCGGTTTTATCCGGTAAAAAACGATGCGGGATCCCCTGTTTGAACATCTGCTTTAATTCTGCAGATTTTTCCAACAAAAGCTCCAATTCATCAACCGACCAATCCTGGGTGGAGATATAATCCTTCCCCTTTAATGAACCATACATAACCTACTCCTTTTCAAAATGTGTTCGTATTCGCGATACCTGTAGCGGCATATTCCGTTTTCTGGCTCGCTTCCGTAGTATGGAATAATATATAGAGAAGCACGCCGCCGATGTGACGCCGGCGCGCTTTTTAGTAGCTAGAAATTACGAACAAACCCGGCATAAAACGCCATTGCCCGTACCAGATGGTCGGTAGTGATCTGCTCATAAGGACTGTGGGCATGGGCCTCTTCGCCGGGCCCAAAGCCGAAAGTGGGAATGCCATGCAGACCCATCGTCGCAATGCCATTTGTCGAAAATGTCCATTTGTCGACGGTTGGCTCGCTCTCAAACAGCTGGCGATAGCTATCCACAGCGGTACTCAAATAGGCATGATCCTCCGGTAACACCCAGGTGGGATAATACTTTTGCATCGGGAATATTTTGCCGGTGTAGCTGGGAGTGTCGTAATCTTCCAGCCATATTTTCGCTTCTGCTTTTTGTACCGAGGTCAGATTGCGGATTTCATCGAGAGCGGTTTCGATGGTTTCGCCATGGGTAAGCCGACGGTCGAGGTGAATGGTGCAGGAATCCGCCACGGCGCATAGCGAGGGTGAGGTAGACTTCACTTCGCTGATGGTGACTGTCCCTTTGCCAAGAAACGGATCATCTTTCAGGCGTTCATTCAAAGCTTCGATATCGCGGATAATCGGGCCCATTTTATACACGGCATTAACGCCGCGTTCCGGGGCGGAACCATGACAGGAAAGCCCTTCGGTTTGTACCTTGATTTCCATGCGCCCGCGTTGCCCGCGATAGATCCGGCAACTGGTTGGCTCGGTAAGCACTACGACATCCGGGCGAAAGTTTTCCTCTTCAATGATGTATTTCCAGCAAAGCCCGTCGCAGTCTTCTTCCTGAACGGTGCAGGAAACCCAGAGGGTAACATCCGCCGGTATACCGATTTTCTTTAAAATTTTCCCGGCATAGACGGAGCTGGAAAGGCCTCCTTTCAGATCGCAGGCGCCCCGGCCGTAAATGATGCCGTCGCGCATATCCCCCTGAAACGGATCAATTTCCCAGAGATCCGGATTGCCGACATCGACAGTGTCGCAATGGCTGTCGATAACTACCGTACGTGGCCCGTTACCGATGCGCCCGAGCAGATTACCCAGTCCATCAATACGGGTCTCTTCGAAGCCAACCTTTTCCATTTCCTTTTGAATGCGTTTAATGACTGCCCCTTCATCGCTGCTCATCGACGGAATAGCAATAATGTCTCTTAAAAATTGTGCAACTTCTCCCTCCAGCGCTTGCGCCATCTGATAAATCTCGTTCATATCCACACTCCTTTTGAAATAAGGTAGAACTATAGTTTGTAACGTCAGAAAATGTTTTGTGAAATGCTCAGTCTCTCGTATCCAAACTGTCGTTTGATACGCAGTTGTATGCGAAACTGAGTTTCGCGAGTAATTGGGCTCCCAAATCGGAGTTTGGGAACCAGATCTTGTTAGCTGCTTGTCGAGCTTCTCGTATCCAAACTGTCGTTTGGATACGCAGTTGTATGCGAAACTGAGTTTCGCGCCTAATTGGGTTCCCATCCCGGCAGCCGGGATGGGAACCAGGAACAGACTCAACAGCCGGGAATGTTATGCGGAAACCAACTGGTTGAACTGCTTTATCAGCGTGTCAATTTCATCGGCCTGGCGGCGCATTTCCGGCCAGTAGCTGTGATAGTCGTGCCATTGAGCATCAAGCTCATCGACATCACGCTGCTGCTGCTCGATCCAGGTAAAATATTTCAGATTGTGGATGCGCTTCCGGTCGTAATGGGATAACTCCAGCATCGCATCCGTGCCCAAGCCGAGCAAATGACGGTGATGATCCTTCAGGGCGATTGCTTCATCATAAGCACCGATCTCTTCCCGTAATTCCTCAATCCGGCTGGCATAGAGCTCCATGGAATCGGTAAAAACAGTTACGACCAAATCATTTTCATCGAGTTCATAATAATGGGCAAATTTGATCGCGGATACCAGGTTGCCAATGCCGGAAATTCCCACCATTGGTAAGTCGGCAATCTTATCGTCCGGGACGCCAATACTGCTGAGATAGTTTTGCCCCGCCGGCTCATTAAAGAGGCGAAGAGTGTTCATGCAGTGATTATCGTCGACAGCAACCACCATATCGGTATTGCGCACATTATGAATCCAGGGCACGTGTTTGTCGCCAATTCCCTCAATGCGATGACCGCCATAGCCGTTGATGAGCAGCGTCGGACATTGTAAGGCTTCCGCGGCGGTAATTTTGCTCTGCGGAAAGGCTTCTTTAAGATAGTCCCCGGCCGCTAATGTGCCGCCGGAACCGGTAGAGCTGATGAAACCGGCGTAGCGCCCGTTTGCCCCGAGCGTTTCCCGGACAACTTCTTCCACGGCCCGGCCGGTAACGTTATAGTGCCAGAGGTAATTACCAAACTCTTCGAACTGGTTAAAGATGACAATGTCATCACGGGTGCGGCGGAGCTCCCAGCACTTATCATAGATCTCTTTTACATTCGATTCACAGCCCGGTGTAGCAATGACCTCTCCGGCGATATTGTTCAGCCACTCAAAGCGCTCGCGGCTCATCTCCTCCGGGAGGATTGCTACGGATTCGCAACTGAGCAAAGCAGAGTTATAAGCGCCTCCCCGGCAAAAATTACCGGTAGATGGCCAAACCGCCTTATGCTGAGTTGGGTCAAACTGGCCGGTCACCAGGCGTGGCACCAGGCAGCCAAACGAAGCGCCTACTTTATGCGCGCCGGTGGGAAACCACTTCCCGAGCAGGCCAATAATGCGGGCTTTTGTTCCAGTAATAGCGGAGGGGATTTCCAGGTAATTCACATTACCAAATCCGCCGCCTTGTTCTACCGGTTCGTTCTTCCAGGTCGCCCGAAAAAGGTTTAGCGGGTTGATCTCCCAAAGCCCCACGGATTTCAGCCGCTGGCGAATATTGTCTGGAATTGTTTCCGGATGCATCTGTTCCTGTAATGTCGGGATGATGATTTCCTGCTCCCGGGCACGTTGTACCGCATTTCGCAATCCACTGTCATTAATCGTCAGATCAATCTTCATGATAGGTTCCTCCGGGTAAGTTGCGGGATGAAATCTGAAAATTTAAATATCTAAAAGTAATTCTGTCTCAGCTTAAAAAACGTTGTTCGTTAATCGTTGATCGTTGCTCGTTAACGAACAACGAACAACGATCAACGAAAAGCTACTCACTACCAGCTGCAAAAATCGCCGCCACCGCCAATCGGTGACCCGGCCGGTGCGTTCAGTGGCTCTGGTATACTAACATCTTCGGGATTACGAATGAACTTCTCAATTTGCGCGGAAAGGTAAATCCCATGTGCCCACTGGCTGTTCGAGGGGGCAAACAATGGCCCCTGCGGAGAGCCGAGAAACTTCAGCTTGGCAAAAGCGATCGCCTTCGCCTGCGGAGAAGCGTTCGGATGATTTACCAGATTCATCAGCTGATAGACTACTGCACTGTTTACGGCCCGTTGAATTTCGCCATGGTAATTGTCCCCGGCTCGTTTTCGGATGGTTTTTCCGATTAACTCGTCAAGAACGTCATCAAACCCGGGAAAGTCTTTATCACGGGCATGGTATTCTATTAAACGGGCTGCCCGGGCAGGATGAAGCAGTAAGCCCAGCGTAAGGTTCGCGGCGGTTTCCGCGGCTGCGACCGGATCGAAAGTCAGGCTGGTGCGTAAATTGACTACTTCCCGGCTGCGCGACATGCCATAGGGACGCGGTGGGATGATCTCAAGAATATTTTCCGGAACAGCGAGCACTTTCGGATCGAGTGTTTTCAGGAGCACTTCCAGGGCTTTTTCCTGAATATGATCGGGAACGATTTCAGTGACCTGCTGTCCGTCCCCGCGCATGGCATAAGTGTAGGAGAGGCCGCCAATGAGCTTTACGGCTGCTTCCAATTGATAGCGATGGAAAAAATACATTGGCACCAGCACTTCTTCCAGAGAAGCCATCGGCGCCCCGTTTTGTATGTTGTTCTCAGAAAACTTTTTCAAGGCGATTTCCCGTACTTTCAGCACCCGTTCCAGCTCGATTGCAGCATTTTCGCCATTGTCCCATAAATGCGCTTTCGGGTGCGCGCCACCGACCGGACGGGCATCCTGATCGGAGATTAAAATAAGTCCCCGCTTAATCCCATCCTGAATAATTGCTTCTAACGCCGCGGCTTCATCGGTGCCGTCAGGAAAATCCTGATAGCCAAAAGCTACGGAAATTTTGTCCCACTCACCAATATCGGTAGCATAAGCATCGGAAAGATCCAGTTTATCTCCGGGGCCGATCTTCACATAGGGATGGGGATAATCCATGACCGAAGCACGATCGACCGTGCTGGAGTGGAAGTTGTGGGTCAGCCCAATCGTATGCCCAATTTCGTGGGCGGAAAGTTGACGGAGGCGCGCCAGGGCCATCGCCTGCATTTCTGCCGAGGGAGGGCCATCGCCGCCATAAGGGGAAAGCAGTCCTTCTGCTATGAGATAATCCTGGCGAACCCGCAGCGACCCGAGGGTGACATGGCCTTTAATAATCTCACCGGTGCGCGGATCGATAACCGCATCGCCGTAAGACCAACCGCGGGTGGAACGATGCACCCACTGAATAACATTATAGCGCACGTCCATGGGATCGGCGCCGTCTGGGAGCATTTTTACCTGAAACGCATCACGGTAACCGATTGCTTCAAATGCCTGGTTCCACCAGCGAGCGCCGTCCAGCAGTGCAGAGCGCACTGGCTCGGGCGTACCGCTGTCCAGGTAATAGATGATTGGCTCGACGGCTTCGCTGACTGTTGCTGTCGGATCTTTTTTCTCCAAACGATGCCGCGCAATAAATTGCTGACGAATGGGCTCATGAATGTGGGCGCTGTAATCGAAGTAGCTGATGCCGAAATAACCACTGCGATAATCCATGCGGCGCGGCTGATAGTTGTCGTCCGGCAGCTCGATGAAAGAATAGCGTTCCCGCACGGTAATCGCCTGCGGCGTGGGCACTACCGAACGGACAAAATTACCGGGATTGTTACCGGTAAAAGTGAGCATTACTTCGACCTCGGTGTTCTTCGGGAAGTTTTTAGTGCGCGGTAGATAGAATGCCGAGCGGGAGGCGTCCAGTTTATAGTTGCCCTGTTTACTGCGCTGCAATCGCCCGGTGATGTTATGGCCATCCCGGAGAAAAAAGGCGCTGGCATCGACCAGAACGCGGCCATCCGCCTCGGCCTCGACGGTAAATCCCCAGAGCACCGATTGCGCAAATGCTTCTTCGACGGCCTGGCGTTCCATAGCATTATGGCTTTCTGCCCGAAAATCGTAGTTCGGTTGCATCAAAAGCACTTTTGGCCCCATCCGCTGAAATTTGACAATCTGCCGGCTGCCTAATTGACCGCGATCCAGCCCGATATCGTTCGAACCAATCCCGGCCGGCAGCGATACCATGAAAAGGAATTCGTAGTCCCATTTATCGATTTCCAGAAAAAGTTTGCCATTCGCTTCATCCCAGTATAGCGGGAAAAAACCGGGGAGCTTTTCCAGACTGGCAGTTTTTTCCGAGATTGGGTCCGGAGGAGTTGTATTTGTTTGAGCGACTACAGATAGAGAAATCATTGTCAGCAATATCAATAGCAGAATACTTCTAGTCGTTTTTTGTTCAAGCATAAAAAATATCCTCAGCATTCGTTTCATAATCGTTAAACAGGACTATTCACTGGATAATTTATGGAAATTATTAATCGTTATTCTCTATTGCTGAACAGCCTGTTCAACAGCGGCCAAATCGTTATCAACGACGATGGGCTTTTGGGATACCGCTTTCATCACTCCTTCGATGTCTTTCAGGCCATGCCCGGTTACCATAATGAGAATTCGGTCACTCGATTTTAATGCACCTGACTGACGCATTTTCCAGGCGCCGGCCAATGCGGTGGCGCCGGCTGGTTCGGCAAAAACACCACTCTGGCGGGCTAGTATGGGAATGGCCGCGAGGATCTCTTCGTCGGATACAGCGATGAATTTACCATCAGAAGCACGGGCTGCCCGTAATGCCTTTACCTGATCCCGGGGAACACCCACGGAAATGCTATCCGCGACAGTTTCGGCCTGGATTGGCTGAGATACTTCCGCGCCATTCTCCCAGGCGGTAACGAGGGGAGCACTGCCGGCTGCCTGCACACCGATCATTTTCGGCAGCCGGTCGATAAAGCCCAGTTCATAAAAATCGGAAAAACCCTTCCACATTCCCTGAAAAATACAGCCATCACCAACGGAAACAAAAATGTAATCCGGCACCTGCCAGTCAAGTTGTTCACAAATTTCCAGGGCGGCGGTTTTTTTCCCTTCACCCAGGTAAGGGTTGATGGAAGTACTACGATTATACCAGCCCCATTTTTCCGCGGCCTGGCAGCAGAGGTCGAAGGCATCGTCATAACTTCCCTGTACCTGGATGACATGGGCACCATACAAGAGCAGTTGAGCAACCTTTGCCCGGGGAGCTGTTTCCGGAACAAAGATGTAGGTATCCAACCCGGCCAACGCAGTAAAAGCAGACCAGGATGATGCGGCATTCCCGGTGGACGCCGCCGTAACCGCCCGTGCCCCTTTTTCCTGCGCTTTAACAACAGCAACGGATGATGCCCGATCTTTGAGTGAGGCTGTCGGATTGCGGCTATCGTCTTTAATCCAGACCGTACTCATTTCCCAGTGGGAGGCCAGCTTGTCGGCTTTATAAAGCGGGGTGCCGCCGACGGCGAGGGGAAGAATCAATTCCGGACGCTCAATCGGTAATAAAGGCAGATAGCGCCAATGATTGTCGAAAGATTGTTGGGCGAGCGTGTCTTTGTTAAGATGGCGGCGAACCGCATCAAAATCGTACAGCACTTCGCGGGTGCCACGAATCGGTCCGCAGGATGGACAGGTATAATCCAAGGTACCAGGCTGAAATTCCTGACGGCAGGAAACGCAACGCAGATGATAAAATAGAGTCAAGTGAGCCCCTCCGAATGAATGGGTCGGACGATTCTCGTCAATACCGGGTAGAAAGGTAACATGCTGAAAACAAACGAGAAAAGCAAATGTATTTTATGGGGGAAAGAAGGGAGGAATATTTACCCGTTGATGATGCCCGAAGTGGCGCTCCGGGCATCAAAGTTTTCTATGCAGATTAACCGACGGTAAAATCCCGGCGGGCGGCTGTAATGGTAATTGTAAAACCGGCGACGACGTCTATCATGGACATAATCGTCAGAATAAGAAATGTGGAATTAGCGACCATCGGTGCGAGCAGGAAAGCGATGACGTAGAAAATAAAAACAAAGGTCGATAGTACATGTTCCACAATCGTTGTATCGGAAGCGCCGGTGGATTTTAGTATTTCTATAAAGAGTAAACCAAGCCCTAAGATGACGACGACATCTCCCACGAATAAATTCCAGATTTGCTGAGACGGGAGTTTCACACTCAGCAATTTAACCATCATCGGGGCGCTGTTCGGATTGCTATAGTACGCGGCAGATACTGCCATCGTATAGATAACCAGCAAAACACCGAACAGTGGAATTGCTTTAAAAGTTCTCATTTTTTTCTCCCAGGACAAAATTGCAATATGCCGATGTGTTGAAACTGCAGCAATATCATTTTAGAAAATATCGGCATTGTTTTTAAGTTGTTTTACGATTTTCAAAAATTAGAGTTCAATTTAGCTACCTTCCTCTCAAAGCCGTGTAATTATCTAAATGTGAAAATCTTCTCCGCAGTTCTGGAAAATCCTGACTCTTTTTGTGCTAATGTACCGCAAAATTGATCCACCGTTTAATTTCTGCGACGGTAAATTCACTTTAAAACATCCTTCAATGTTATTTGCTTTAGAACACAACCAATCCGCTGTTGCGATGCCTTATTATATCCAGGATTTTGAGAACTCTGTCTCGACGTTCCATTAAAATTTTTTAACCTTTTACCGCCCACAAGCGTTTCGGGAGATGAATCAGTTATGAACATCAACAAAAAGAAAGCGGAACGGTTGACGTTCTTTTGTCAACTCTGCGATAAAAGCATCGACAGCAATATTTGCCAAACCCATGGCATCGACTTTGTTACCATCAAAAAAGTGTCTGAAAGCGAACTGCTCGCCCAGCAGGCTGCCGAAGCTGCGGAGCGCAAAGCTGAGGAAAGCCGACTGGAAGAAGAGCAACGCGTCAATGGCATGCTGCAACTGGAGCAGCGTTCCGGGGCGGTAAATTCCGGTAAAGAAACGCGCATTGCCCTCGCCGGCGATCAACAGTCTGATGACGCTGCGGACGACACTATGCTGCCGGTTATTCCGGATGCTGAGGACGCCGATCAACTGGCGCCTTCCGGCATGGAAGAGCACTTTCAGCGCGAGTTCAATCAAAATCAAAACCAGTACGACTATCCGGATCCGCAATACGAAGACGTTGAAGCAGAACCGCAGCCGGAACCGCAGCCCGATTACTTTGATGCCCCGCAACAGCCGGAGTTTCAGGCCCAGGAACCTTATTTTCCACCCACCGAGCCTGCACCGAGTAGCAATAAAGGGATGATCTTTGGCCTGTTGACCGCACTGGCACTGGTCGCTTTAGCAGTTGCCTACTTCGCGATGGGCGAATCCCAAACACCAACCTCGCTTTACTCCGAAGCTGAGCAGCAATTCAATCAACAGAATTATGCTCAGGCGCTGACGCTGTATAATCAATTTTTGGTAGATTTTCCAAATGATGCGTTAGTATCAATGGTAAACAAAAAAATCAGTCAAATCAACAATTTACAGGCATCTGATAATATCGGTCTCAGTGAAGAATATCAGGAAGAATTCAAAGAGCTGATGTTAAAAGCAAACATTGCTTTTCAGAAGCAACAATACATTGAGCCGTTGGACGATAATGTAATTTCCTACCTGAGAGATGTTTTAAAAATGGATGCCGGTTATGCGCCGGCGTTGGAAATGCAGCAAAAGATTGTTGATCATTATGATGCATTGGCGAATACAGCCAAAGAAAGCGGCGCTTTCGACGATGCCATCACCTACTATCGCACGATTTTGGTGATCAAGCCGAATGATGCGACTATACTGGGCAAGATTCATGAAACCCTGACGCAAAAGGGCGAATCTGCACCGCAATAGACAAAAAGAAAACACCATACATCCAACAAACGGGTTTGTCGCTTTCGGGCAGTGAACCCGTTTTTTTATAAATTCCCCGCTTTAACTTTTTTTCTTGTGTTCCCGCATTTCACTTCTATCTTTGATGCAAGCCAGGAGCCTCATTACGATGAAGAATGCCTACAAAAGACTCGATATATTCAAATGTGTCCATGATGCTCACAAGGGGTTTGAGAGCCGGATGTCGGTGCACCATATTCTCAATCGGAAAGGCTGTTTTCCCGATGGCTGCTTCTATTTTAAATGGGAATGCAAGCTAATGAAGCAGGGGAAAAAATGCTATCGCGGCTATAATTATATGGGGAAAAATTGCACCGGCTGTCGATACTTTCACGAAGATAAAGTTCATAATCATCCGGAAATACAAATCCCCGATAAGGAATACCAGGATTTCCTGCTGGAACTGCGGCACTTTGAAGATTGGCTGGACGATCATGTCAATCGGGAGCATGAAATCTATGGCACCGTCGATGGGGTGAAGCCGCTGTTCCGCAAGCGCGTGTATGGGAAAGGTGAATCCTTTTCCTTTGCCGGTTTTTTATTGATCTTCAAAGATATCTTTATTGGAAAAGATCACCTGGAGGATCATGTCTATGCGCAGGTTTCTCCGAAAACTTATGCATCTTTAAAGATCGGCCGTGGCGACCGCCTCTCTGCCCGGGCGACATTAAAAATGGATCGGGGAAGGTTGGTTTTTCAGAAGCTGCGGCGGATCGACATTGAAATGCGTGGAGAGCCACCGATGTGGGACGAGTCCCGCGCTTTGGTCGCCCGGGAAACAGCAACCCAGCAGCAAACCCAGCCGGATGGCTGCGTACAATGCCCGTTTGGCGCCCTGGTTGATGTGGAACAAGTTAACAATGGACAGTCGAAGAGATATCGCCAGCTGTACTGTCTGCAAGGAGTGATTGATTATCGGGTCTGTCCGGAGTATTATCAATACGCCAGTGCGGATGAAGTAGTGGACCGCAAACCGGTTAACGCGGCCTCCTGTATGAGCCGTAAGGTCAATGTGACCTTAAAAATGTAATTCATATTTTGAGAATTTGAACGGTTTCCCCTCCTCTTTTTTATTATTGATTGTGTGCTTCGAGTTAAGCAATAGAATAGCGTTCTATAAAATGACAGATATAGGATTTACTTTCACCTAAAAATGTGAGGTATTTCGATAATGGCGAGTAACATTAAGCGAAAGTTGTTTGGTAATTTGCTGCTTTCCCTGATCGTTCTATGTTTAATCGGTTTTTTTGCAATTCTGATTAGTTTAAGAGATCCCTGGGAAGTCCTGAAACGACTGTCTACAATTACCGGCGTGATACTATTTATTTTGTTCGTGCTCGGGTTTGTGCTTCCCCGGAAAGTGGGACAAAAAACCGGCATTGAACGAGCGAAAAGTTACCAGAAATATGAGAGCGGTAAATGGACGTTCCATTCAATTGACCGGGCAGGCCCCTGGGTGAACTATATTGTTGGCCCGGTGGTCGTCGATACAAGAAAGGCGGATATTGAAGCACTGCCGGCAGATCTCACTTTTTATAGTGAGTGGCTGGCGATTGAGAACAGCCATGTGATCGTAAATCCGGGCGAAAGCACTGTCGATAAAGAAGCAAATACAGTCTCATACGATCTCTCTGCCCGCCGCACTTATGTTTGGGATGGCTGCACGCCAAAAGTCTGGTTTTACTGGTTCCTCTTAATTGGTACGCCGGACTGGTATAAAGCCACTTACAATATCACTACCATTTCTTATGACAAGGAAACCAAAGTAGCGACCTTGTTCGATAAATCGGTCTTTTGGCAATTGGCTCACAAGGCCAGTTTTGTTCATGATGCATTTTACCAATACCTTGATTCTGTGCCGGTGGAAAAGAAATACGTTGATCGTTTATTTGAATCGATGCTGATTGAATCCGGGATGCCCTGGCTGTTGGCAAAAATTTACTATTTTGCAGTAAGGCTTGGAGGCGGGCGTGGCACCAAGCAAGCTCGCCTGGCTGAAAAAAGCCCGTTTACGTGTGATAGTTTTCAACAACTGTATACGTCTTAGTGGGATTCGATATCTTACTTTTGAATTTTCGTGAAAAATAAAAAGCCCGGCAGCAATTTGCTACCGGGCTTTTCTTTTACAGGTAAAAAATTTAGTAGTCCTACATAGTTAATGCTGAATGTTCTTTTCGCTGTCATCGCGAGGAGTGCAACGACGAAGCGATCTCCCTGTAACTACTCATAGCAGAGATTGCTTCGGCAAAAAGATACCTCGCAATGACATTTCAAATAGTATTAACCATTTATCTCCACCCAACTTTTACTTGAGCATGATCATTTTGCGGGTGCGAACAAACTCACCGGCTTCAAAACGGTAGATGTAGATGCCGCTGCTCACTTGCTGCCCCAGATCGCTTTTTCCATCCCATTTAGCCTGATAGAAACCGGGTTCCAGCCGCCCATTGATTAGGGAACGTACTTTTTGCCCGAGCACATTGTAGATCACCAGTCGTACATCTTCAGCAAATGGCAATTGATAACGAATGGTCGTCTCCGGATTAAAGGGATTTGGATAGTTTTGCGCTACTGAAAATGTTTCCGGTAAATTTCCGTTATCGGAGATGCCGGTATTAATGTTGTCGAGCATGGTAAAAGTAATTGGCACGGTAATAATCGGATTTGCCGGATCATTACTGGCGATTTGGACAGCGGCATTCATGGTCGTATCGGCCATCAGGGCATGAAATTTTACAACCAACTCATCGCTGCTACCGGGCGCTACGCTGCCTTCCGCCGGAGGAAGCAAGTGCACCCAGGGAGGCGCTACTGGCACATCCAGATCATAGACGACAATATGATCCGTGGAGTTTACATCATTGAGACTGCCGATGTGCATGCCAATGAGGGTTAACTGTCCGGGGACCAGATCCGCGGAAAGAGTTACCCCACCAGCGATATCCAGATTTTCGGGTGTGGAACCGAGAGTTGGTCCGGTAAAGCCCGCTCCAACAAAAGTGCCGGTCAGCGGATCGATTAGTGAAGCGCTGCAGTAGGAGGTGGTGCCATACATTAAATCCTGGCTCCAGCTCCAAATGTACGGCCCGCCCGGTGTCCAATAATCCCAGGCAATATCAAATGTTGCCAGCGGGAGTGGGACGCTGCTGTAGACGTTGCCGGCACGATCAAATTCAATGATATCCAGGAAGTAGTCCGAAGTATAAAAGCGGTCGGTTTCCGGGTTATAAGCAATGCTCCGGCCATTAGTGATTGGCATAGTGATCGTATTGCCGGTGGCCGTACCGCTTGCCGGATCGATTTCCGTGAGTATACCGGTTTCCGGGTCTGCGCCATACAGGTATGTGCCGTCAGATACCAGGCTAAACCACCCCAAAGCGCTGCCGGTTCCCTGGGGCCAGCTGCCTTCCAGGGTTTGCCCGTCGCCGCTGATGCGATAAAGCATATTTTGCTGACTAAAATTCAAATCCGCAGCGCTAACCCAGAAAGAACCAAATGCGTACTCCAGGCCGACGGCGGTCATAGTTGAATTGCCGATGACATCCTGCAGGGGAATCGTGAAGAGGGTATCGCCAATGGCTTCTAGCGGCAAGCCCTGTGGGCGTCCGCTTTCCGGCGCCAGTAATGGTGCATATGGCTTATTCTCAGAAAGACTACCGGGAGCCGGTATGGTGTTCTCACTGCCGCTGTTCATTACTACCGCTGCATTCCAATCCAGCGGAGAGCCGCCGGTGTTGGCGATATTCAGGGTTACTTCAATGGAATCGCCGTGTAATAATTCCAATTGAATGACCTGCGGACTTACCACTATTTCCGGGGCAGGAATCGCAGTGCCGCTAAGACCGACATTGAGCGTATCGCTATCGGGATCGTTGCTTACCAATTGCAGCTGGCCGTTGTAGCTACCAGTATCCGGAGGAAGGAAGCTAATTGTCGCAGTGTATTTTTCCAGTGGCGGAATGCTAATGCTACCGCTATCTGCACTGCTAAAAACAGCGTTGTCGAAAATAAATTCGCTGATGAGGAGATCATCGGTGCCATCATTACTTATTTCCAGTTCAGCGGTTGTTGCTGTTCCGACGAATACATTGCCATAGTCCAGTGCCGCCGGATCGACTGAAATATCTGCTACACCGGTAACATTCAGGGTGACCCGGGTTGCCAGCAAATTGGGATTGGCCGGGTCGTTACTTTGCAGGAATAGATTAGAGCGATATTCTCCTCCGAAGAGGCCGCTGGCGTCGGCCAGGAGCGTTACGTCCAAACTGCCACCTGCCGGGATAGTGCCGGAAGCGGGATTCTCGCTCAGCCATTTCGGGAGCTGGGAAATACGCACGGCAAGACTATCTTCAACATAATTGGTATTGAAAGCGATCTCCAGTCCATCGCTGCCGTCGCTGTTTTCGATACCGACTGTTGCGGAGGATGTCTCACCCGCCATTTCCAGATATTGGAAGTAGATGCTGCCATCTGCCATCAGGATAACCTGGAAGGTATAGGCGTTTATTCCTCCAAATAAGGGGATCTCACTATACTGAATAACTAACCGGCCGGCTGCAGCATCTTCAAGAAAGTAAATCATGCCCCCATGCGATGGGTTGAGATCTTCCCAAAATGGCGCGATGATAGCATTCGGCTCGTTCGGGGAAGGGATGGGATCATTGGAAAAATCCGATCCATCAGCACCAAAGGTCAGGTAGCCGTTTGCGCTAAGATGAACGAGGTTGAAACTTTCGCCGTAAAAATCGAACGGAAACGGCAGGGGCAGTGGAATAAATCCATCATCACTGAGGGAGACAGGAACGCCGGTCGTGGAAATATCTTCCCAGTTGAAGACCGGTCCGCCCGGTTCGTTGCTGTCCGTCCAGCGATAGCCAAAAGCATCGGGGCCACCGGCGCCTTCCAGGGGAGAATTACCGATCCGGCTATCTTTTTCACCTTTGGGAATATCATCGTAATAGCTGGCCGGATAGCGGGTGACATTCGTCTCTGTTTGTCTCTGACCGGCAGCGCGCAGACGGGTTTTCATTAATACGTTGGATACATCCTGTTGTACTAATGAAAAAATTAGCGGGGAGCCGCCGTCGTTACTAATGGTGACGGTAGCGCTATCCTGAGTATTGGTGTTCAGGCTAAACGAGATAGAATCCGGAGAAGCACCCGCAACTGGTGGATCAGTGCCGATTCCGCTTAGCGGGATTGTCAGTTGAGGCGTATCAGGATCGTTGCTGTTTAACTGCAATTCACCACTAAATGTCGCGACCGCGTCCGGGGTAAAGGTGACGGTAATGTCGCTGTTGGAAAATGGCGCCAGCACTAAATTGTTCTCGCTACTGCTAAAGCGGGTGTCTGTCGAAACGATGCCGTTAATTCGCAGCGAATCTGTACCGTCATTCTCGACAGTAAGAGTTGCAGTGCTGCTTAAGCCAACAAAGAGCTCGCCGAAATCCAAAGCGCCTGGCGATGTGCTGATATTCGGGATGCCCTGCACGGACATTTGCACCGGCAAGGTTGTATCCGGAGTGACCGGAGCGTTACTGGAAATGATAATCTCGGCGTTGTAATCACCACCGACCAGACCGCTGGCATTCGCGTAAACCCAGGCATCCAGACTGCTATTGGGCGGCACCACGCCGCTGGTAGGCGTTTGGGAAAGCCAATCTGCATCGCGGCTAATACGAGTGAGCAAGCCGCTGGTGGCGTATGATGAATTGTAAGCAACCTGCAGCCCGATGCTGCCATCCGCATTTTCCACGCCGACAGTGGCGTCGAAAGGCGCAGCATCCATATTTTCGTAAACAAAAGTTATGGTTTCGCTGCCGGCATTGAGGATCACCTGAAAGGTGAGCATCTCCGTACCGGACGGCCAGGTGCCCCAGTTATCCCACTGAATAATGAAACGATTGCCGATTTGTTCAAAGTAAATTTCCCCAAGGGTGCCATCGAGATCATCCCAAAAGGGCGCGATAATATTATTTGGCGCGTTGGGATCCGGCAGCGCCTGGTTACTAAAGGTCAGCGACGGAATTACCTCACCAAGAATGATGATTCCGTTAGTGCTGACGTAGAGAGAGGTAAAGGTTTCTCCATAGAAACGAATCGGGAAAGGCAGATTTATTTCTCCGACACCTTCATCCCGGGGATCGAGGCCTCCGGTCGGTACCAGATCGAGGATATTACCACTTCCGGAAATATCCGTGAATTGATATGCCGGTCCGCCCGGCTCGTTACTATCTACCCAGCGGTAGCCATAAGGATCGGGACCGCCAGCGCCTTCCAGCGGTCTATCGAATACCGGCTCTTCGACGCCCTTATCATAAAAAGGCGTGCGGTTTGGCGTTTGTAGCGGTGCAGTGGTATTGCTGCCGGTGCTCAGGTCAAAATCTTCCAGGGTAAAAAATAACGGGCCAGCGCCGTCATTTACGATGGTTAGTAATGCGCTGTCGACTTCATTGTGGGTCAGGCTGAAATCCAGCGAACCGGGCGTAAATCCCACAACCGGTGCCTCGTTAACGGTAAGGTTTACCGTGACAGTATC
This sequence comes from Calditrichia bacterium, assembly GCA_028284905.1. Classification (GTDB taxonomy): domain Bacteria; phylum Calditrichota; class Calditrichia; order RBG-13-44-9; family J075; genus JACKAP01. The sequence goes on along the minus strand of JANQQU010000004.1, from coordinate 10,133 downwards.
AAGCGGATTATTGTTATCGTTTCCGTTAACAAGGATCGTTGCATTGTAAGCACCTGCACTGAGATTTGCGGCATTGAGATTGACACTGATCTCTTCCCGCTCAAGCGGCAGCAATGTGCCATTGTCGCCGGAAAGCGTTAGCCAGTCTGTTGCCGGATCGACGGTTACCTGATACTGTAGGGTGCTGATTAAGGAATTGCTGTTTGTAATCGTAAAAATATGGGTTTTACTGGCACCGACGAGCAGCGTATCGCTGAGGGATTGCGGGGTAACGGTCATTGTCGGATCGTTGTTGGGAATACCGAGAAAAACATCATCAATCAGCCAGCTATCCAGCCCGATGCTGCCGCTAAATGCCCCGACACTAAGAAAACGGAAGCGAAATTGCGGATGAAAGAACGTCGCACCTGCACCGGGGTCTTCCGAAGCGATATCTACAACAGCATTAGCGAATGGCTGAAGGATACTGCCGGGATAGCTGCGCACAGTCCGCCATTCGTCATTATTATTTAGCAACTCAACTTTCAGTGTATCATAATATTCCGGGGGATTTCCAGTGCCGCCGGGTTGATACCAATAGGAGAGTGTAATGCTGCTATCCGCCGAACCGCTTAGGTCAATTGGATAAATCATGGCGATATCCCCACCATTAGGCAGGCCGTCCAGATTCATCACATAAGGTGGAGAGGGAGGATCTACGCCGAAATCGACGACATCGGCATCGCTATCCTGCCAAAAGGCCGGGTTCAGCTGCGCCGCTTCCGGAAATGTATCGAAGAAAGGAAGGCTCAGTGGCGGATAGGCAAAATTGCTGTTGCCGCTCTCGTTTACCGGAGACTCGTTATCGGCAGCAGTGAGGTACAACGTTGCGGTGCCACCTGCATAATTAATTAGAGCGGAATCGACGCTGCCGGAATCGGTACTGCTGCGGCTGAAGGATTCGCTCAACTGACCGTCAATGTAAAGACGAATTTCCGCCAGATCATCAAGTGGCGTGTTGTCGAGATTGACCGAAGGGTTACGCCAATGCAGCATCAACTGCCCGGCAGCGGGGACGGTCACGTAAAAGTCTGTTGGAGGTTTTGCGATTGGTGAACCACCGGCGATCCAGGAGGTGCCACGGGGAAAACTAACGCTATCATTGGGCGCTTTTGTAAATAGTTGATAGCTGTAGAATTGTCCGTCGCTAACGCCATTGTCCTGGTAACTCTCAATGCCGGCGGAAACAGAATCTATCAAGGCGCCATCGCGTTCAATCATAATCTGGAAATCGCTTAAAGGGTCACCATTGTAATAGTTCTGCGGATCTTCCCAGGTGAGTGCGATGCTGTTTGGTGTCGTAAAATCGCTGTAAGCGTTGGGGTTTTCCGGGGCCTTTGGGTCATCGGGATCCGCCAGTTCTACACCCAAATCGTAGAGTACGATCCAGTCTTTTCCGTCCCCGCTCTGAAAGTTACCCTGCTGAAAGGCAGCCATCACCAGTCGATCCGGGCGAATACTGCGGGAGACAGTCATCCCACCAGCGGCATCGGAAAGATCCGGACTGAGATTCGTGCCAGGAAACATCACCTCGGTATATTCACCGGTGGTCGGAGAAAATTGGGTGGCTGCAGCCAGGGTATTTCCACCAATAAAATTTTGGCTCCATACCCAGAGGAAAGGGCCATCTTCAGAAGCATCATCCCAGCCAAGGCCAGTCACTCCAAACTGCACTAATCCCGGATAATACTGATTGACAATATTCCCCTCACGATCCAGCTCAAAAAGATATCCGGTAAAATCGGAAATCCAGAAATGATCGGTGCCCGGGTCATACGCTAATCCACTGATGTTCGGAATCGCTGTATAGAGGAAATCGGTCGATAAATCCCCTGTAAGCGGATCGATAGAGTAGAGTTTATTGTTTACTGCCACATAAAGAAAATCATCATCCGCTGCGAAATCGAGACCGCCAAATCCATTGTTCGGTATATCAAAGGAATCGACTACAGCAGTACCAGCGCTATTTATTTTATATAATTTGTTAAAATTGAAATGCGTACTGAAGCCACTTACCCAGTAATGGTCAAAGGCGAATTCTACGCCAAAGAGAATCGGATTACCGGTAAGCAATCCGGCATTAAAAGCACCGAGTGTATCTCCCAGAACTTGAACATTCTCCAGATTACCGGAAATCGTTCCTCCATTTTGCGGGAGTAAATACTGTGACTGTTGCAGATGCAGCTGTTGCTGCCCAGACGATTTATTTTGACCTGCCAGATAATTGCAGAAGCCAAGAATCAGTAATAGTAGAGTGATTCGTTTCATCAGAAGCCCCTAAGAAAATATGAAGTCCAACGAGAAATTTTGAAAAAAGCGTTTTGAGCGTTTAAATATAGGATTCCGATCTTAGAACCTCAACAAAAATCTATGTTCATAAAAAAACGCTCACTAGGCTATCTCGCCAACTGACCGAAAGTCTTTTCTGCTTGACTTTCCCCATCAGGCAAGGTAAAATCCAGCAGAATTCGTCAGGGGTGCTTTATTTACAAAGCTGAGATTATACCCTCTGAACCTGACCCGGATTATACCGGCGTAGGGAGACGGAATAAAGAGCTTGAGTATTTGATTAAATTCGCATCTTTAAACACCGTTTCCTGCCGGGAATGGTGTTTTTTTATGTACGCCGGAATGATAACGATAAAGATTCGGAAATATATTGGAGGAAAATGATGAAGTTTTTCTGGCAGATTTTGATCTTACTACTGAGTACTCAGCTGTTACTGGCAGAAAGCGGCAGCATCCGCGGTGTTGTACAGGATAGTGAAGATAAGGTGGCGCTGGCCGGCGCAAGTGTGGCGATAGATTCGTTGAAAATTGGCATTTCCACAGATGCTGATGGCGTGTTCCTGCTAAACGGCATTGCAGCAGGTGTGCATAAATTGAGCGTCAGTTTTCTGGGGTATGAGACATATTACCAGCAGGTTGAAGTAAGCGACGGCGAAGCGGTAACGCTGACCGTTATGTTAAAAGCAACGCCGCTGAAAGGGGCCGGAATAACAGTGGTTGCGACCCGTGCAGTGGAAGGGGAAACCCCGGCGGCCTTCAGCACATTAACCCGGGAAGATATCGAAACCCGTTATTACGCGCAGGATATCCCGGTTTTACTCAGTGAACTACCATCCACCACATTCTACTCCGACGGTGGCAGTGGCATTGGCTACAATTATCTTTCCATTCGCGGATTTGACCAGCGCCGGGTATCGGTGCTCATCAATGGCGTGCCGCAGAATGATCCGGAGGACCATAATGTTTACTGGATAAACTTCCCGGATTTTCTCGATAATGTAGAAGATATACAGGTACAGCGCGGGGCAGGAAATGCTTTCTACGGACCCCCGGCGATCGGCGGATCGATCAACATTATTACATCGCAGTTTTCCCCGGAACGGAAAATTTCTGTTACATCCGGGGCGGGCAGCTATGCGACCCGAAAACTCGCATTAGGTTACAACAGCGGTTTGCTGTCTGATAAATTCGTCGTTTCCGCGAGAGTCTCACAACTGACCAGCGATAGTTACCGGGATTTTTCGGCCGTGGATTTTAAGAGTTATTTTATTGGAGCGGCCCATTTCGGGAAACGTTCCAACACTCGTATTCATTTCTATGGCGGACCGATAGAAGATCAGCTGGCTTACTTTGGCATCTCCAAGGCGGAAGCGGAAGACCGGGAAACCCGTCGTACCAATTACATTAATGATGATAAACAAATCGAAAATTTCAATCAGCCCCATTTGGAGATTATCAATCAGATGACCCTGAGCGATAATTTGACCTTGCAGAATGTTCTCTTCGGCATTCGCGGTTATGGCTTTTTCGATTATGATGGCAGCTGGGCACCGTTTTCATATTTTCGCCTTACCCCGGAGTTTGGCTTTGCTGTCGATGGTGATCCGGAGGCGCAGTATGCCAGTTCATTGCTGATTCGTGCCTATGTCGATAACCGGCAGGCAGGCTGGTTCCCGAATATATCCTGGCAATTTAATCAGCGTGGTACGCTGACGGCCGGCAGCGAACTTCGTCTGCACCGTTCCCTGCACTGGGGAAGAATCCAGGAAGGCAGTGAGGATTTACCGGAGGCGGTTAGCGGGGATTTCCGTGGACGGGATTATATCGGCGAGCGCCGTTACTATGAGTACAAAGGTAGCAAAGATGTGCTTTCGCCCTATGCGAAAATCAATTACCAGGTAACCCCAATCCTGAATTTATATGGCTCACTACAGTATGTTTATCAGAAATACCGGTTGTATGATGAAGCCTTTATTGGCACGGAGTTTGACTTGACCCATAACTTTCTCAACCCGCACCTCGGCATCAATGTCCATCTGAGCGATAAAGTGCAGGGATTTGTCAGTTACGCGAATACCTCCCGCGAACCCCGTCTGAAAAATTTCTACGATGCCGCCGAAGCAAGCACACCGGCGAGTTGGGGAGCGGTAGTACCACAATTCTCCCAAACGACAGAGGGCGTTTTTGATTTTAATAATCCGCTGGTGCGTCCGGAAAGCCTCGATGATTATGAAATTGGCATCACCTATCGCGACGACCAATTTCTCCTCAGTGCCAATTATTACTACATGGATTTTCAGGATGAAATCGTGAAGAGTGGCCAGCTGGATCGTTTTGGCCAGCCGATTACCGGCAACGCGGAAAAGTCTCTGCATACCGGGCTGGAGTTGATTGCCGGTACGCAAATTACCCCGCAATTATCTTTGAGTGGCAACATGACCATCAGCCGTAATGAGTTGAAAAAATACACCGTTTTTAACGGGGACGGCACTTCTACATCTCTCGATGGCAATCGCATCGCCGGCTTTCCGGATTTCCTCGCCAATGCCCGGCTTAGCTATCAAGCCGGCAATTTTAATGCTGGTGTATTAATGCAGCATGTTGGCCGCCAATTTACCGATAACACCGAGAATGATGAAAATGTCGTTGATGCCTACACGGTATTTCATGGCAGCATCGGCTATAACCTGGGGCAGCTCGCCGGACTTTCCCGCCTGGCACTGCAGCTGCACCTGCAAAATATTCTCGATGAGCTTTACATCTCACATGGGGAAGGCAGCGACTTTTTTCCGGCAGCTGAGCGTCACTTCTTCCTCAATTTGAAAATCGAGATGTAAGCCCGAGTAAAGTTCAGGGAGTGAAAAATAAGCGGCAGTAGGCAGTAGCAGCCTAAAGGCCTAAGCTTACTACCGCAGTCTATTAAGTGGGGATCATGAATATTCTACTATTTGCCAATGGTGAAGTGAAGGAAAGCGCCGTCGCGAAAATTGCCGGCGACGCTTTCGATATGATTATTGCGGCGGACGGTGGTGTGCATAATGCCCTTGCCCATGGATTTACGCCGCAAATCGTCATTGGAGATCTGGATTCCACCACCGGAACAGTGCGCGAAAAATACCCGGAGATTCAGTGGATTCATCGTCCCTCGCAGGAAATAAATGATCTGGAAAAAGCCCTGATCTATTGCCGGGAAATCGGCTGCAGCGATTTAACTTTGCTCGGCATTGGTGGCAAGCGTCTCGACCATACCCTAAATAATCTTTCCGTACTCAGCCGTTATGATGAGCACATGCGGCTAAGCATTTACGATCACCATTCCCAAATCTTTTTCGTGCGGGATTATTGGGAATACGCCGGAGAGGTAGACCAGTTGATTTCCCTGATTCCACTGGGCCGCGTCGATCGCGTGCGCACCGAAGGCCTTGCTTTTCCCCTCAACGACGAGCCACTGCATTTCGGGGAGCGGGAAGGGCTCAGCAATTATGTTGTCTCCCCTCCGGTATCCGTATCGGTATCCGGAGGCTTACTGTTCATCTTTGCCCTGGATAAATCATCATGAAATTACACCTTCTGGAAATTTTACCAATTGGCCTGTATTTTTTCGGTATCCTTGCATTGGGATTTTTTCGCCGGAGTAAATCCAATGAAGTCGATTTCATCCTTGGCGGGCGCCAATTAACCTTGCCAGCGTTTATCGCTACGCTGGTCACAACCTGGTACGGTGGTATTCTTGGGGTTGGGGAGTTTACTTTTCTTTACGGTATTTCCAACTGGATTGTATTTGGAGTGCCGTATTACATCTTTGCAATTCTCTATGCGCAATTCCTGGCTGCCCGAGTGCGGAAGCATTCTTTTCTGTCTATCCCCGATTTGTTTTATCATCACTATGGAAAAACCGGCGGCGTACTGAGCGCGGTTTTCACATTTTTTATGACGCTGCCAGCCCCCTACATTTTGATGATCGGTTTCCTGCTGCATTTTGTCAGTGGCTGGCCGCTCTGGCTGTGCATTACCGGTGGGGCTTTATTCTCGATGCTCTACGTAACCACCGGCGGCTTTCGGGCAGTGGTGCGTACCGACAAACTGCAGTTCCTCTTGATGTTTGGCGGATTTATAATGCTTCTGGTGGTGTTAATGGGGAAATATGGCGGACTGGATTTTCTCCGCAATAATTTACCGGAGAATCATCTGAGCTGGCATGGGGGGAATAGCTGGCAGTATATCTCCGTCTGGTTTTTTATCGCCCTCTGGACCTTTGTCGATCCCGGGTTTCACCAACGCTGCCAGGCAGCACGCTCCGGGAAGATTGCCAAACGCGGTATTCTGGTTTCGGTTGTTTTCTGGTTCTTTTTTGATTTGATGACCACCTTTGCCGGTTTGTATGCCCGGGCCTTGTTACCGGTGGATGGCACAGCGGCGGTGCTATCTTTTCCCTTACTCAGCCATCAGTTTCTGCCGCCATTGCTTTCCGGCATTTTTCTTACCGGGCTTTTTGCGATCATAATGTCAACTGTCGATAGCTTTACCTTGCTTTCCGCGATGACGATTGGCCGCGATATTTATCCACCGAACCAGCGGGGGAAAGGTGGGCAAGTTGCTACCATCCGCTTCGGCCTTTTTATTACGGCTGCCATTTCCATCGTGTTGGCGATCTTCATCCCTTCTGTTATCGAATTATGGCTATTGATTGGCAATATCTTTATCCCCCCAATGCTGTTGCCATTGCTCGCGTGTTATTTTCCCCGTTTGCAACGCTCTCCCAAATGGATGGTGATAAACATGAGCGCTGCTTTTCTCACCACTTTCATATTTCTCCTTCTCGCTGCATTGACCAGCCCGTCTTTGGCTGAATTGAGTTTTTATGCAGAAATTCCCCCGATGTATCCAGGTTTATTCGTTTCCGGTATTATTTTTGCACTTTCTCCCCGCAAAAACCAAAACTAGTGAGTTTTAAGGGTTTTTAACAAATCCCGGATAATTATTTGACTATTCTGGGGGATGTCTTTATTTTAGCGGACCGACAGCGGTCTGGAAACAATCACAATCAATAAAAAGGGTTTTAATATGAAGTGGGTAACAGTAGTTCTGATGGCTATGGTATTTTTGTGTTTGTCAGCTTGCGCACCGAAGGCTACCCAAAAACCAGTGAGTAGTACTCCCAAAGCTGAAAAGGTTATTCTTACCGATGCCGGAAAGACGCTCAGCGTCGGGGTTGCTTCGGAAAATGTGCGGGAAAAACCGAATGGTAAAATTCTTGGTAAGCTGCGTAAGGGTAATCAAATCAGCGTTTTAAAGCGTGTTGGGAATTGGATAAATTTCAAAAATGATCGATTTGAAAATGCCTATATATGGGCGCCATCCGTCGGTTATACCTATGATAACCTTTATGCGCCGGATTTTTTCTTCGATGATGTAAAGGGGCGCTTCCATTCCGTTGAGCATTTCCAGGCTGCCTTTTCCCAAAAAGGACAGCGCCGCCAGGATATCAAAACGGCTTACGAGCTGTTTTTTAAGAACATAGGGTTAGGAAGCCACGATGCGGTTGTGCTGGAAGTGGTTACAGAATCCCAGCAAATTGTCGAGCATGGTATTACACTTTACATCAACCAGGAAACCGAGAGAGTTGAGAAAGTGCGCGTGGACTATTACCGCCCGGTAAAGGGGTATAAGGCAGCGTTAAAAAAGAGCGGCCTCGCCGGAAGAGAGCCGAATGAATCGAACAATGGACATATGCTTTGGTCGGAAGGTACTATCCATCCGAAGTTGATTATTGATCTTGAGCGGAAAGAATGGGACAGCGATTCTTTCTCCAGTATTTGGTACATTACCCCCGGCGTCGATTAATTTCCTACGAATTTTACTATCAGCGGTACAATTAGCGTATCGCTGATAGTGTGAAAAAAATGCCCAACCTTTCTTTGCAGCTAGTTCTTACACACCCACCACAAAGAGGAGATATAAATGAAATTGTACGTTTTTATCGTTTTGCTGATTGCCGCTTTTGCCTTCGCAGGTCTGAGCTGTTCCAGCGAATCCGCCAATGCCCAGCCGGAATCCCAGGAGAAAGAAACACCGGCCAAGATTGAAAAATTGAAGCTGGAGAATTTACTAAGGGCAGAATTAGAGCTCGTTGAAGGTGCGGAAGTGATCGTTAGTTATATCGAAGTGCCGGGGAATTTTGAGCTTCCCAAGCATTGGCATCCCGGTGAGGAATTTGTTTATGTTCTGGAGGGAGAGGGGATTGCATGGCAAAAAGACAAGCCGGATGTTGTTCTGAAAAAAGGCGATGTCTTTAAAATTCCGTTAAAGCAAATCCATACAGCCAAGACTGGTGATAGCGGATTCAAAGCACTGGTATTTCGGGTACACGAAACGGGTCAGCCAGACCGGGTGCCTGTGGAATGATGAATGGGGATTGTTTGCAATAACATCATCCGCCCGGGAATGAATTCCCGGGCTCAGTATCAGGCGTCCCACAGGGACGCTTGATAATTCCCCAGTGATTCATCACTGGGAATTTTCAACGAAGCCTCAAGATTACCTCTGGCTAACAACACCGACCGTCTCTTGATATCGCTGCTCAATTTTTTCCATATCTTTATCGCTAATTTGCCAGTCTGCCCCTCCGGCATTCTGCTTTATTTGTTCGGTTTTGCGCGCACCGACAATGGCCGAGCTTACGCCGGCTTGCATTAGCGTCCAGGCGATTGCTAGCTGGGCTACCGTTTTCTCGTAACCGGCAGCGATGGGACGGAGGCCATCAACGAAATCGAGCACTGCACTAAACAAAGGTTCCCGGAAAGTGGCATTGCCATTTTTCTTCCGCCAGTCATCTTCCGGCAGATCCTCGAGAAAATCCCGGGAAAACTTACCGGTAAGCAAACCGCTTTGCAGGGGACTGTAGACGATTATACCGGTTTCATTCTCCCGGCACCAGGGGAGCAATTCTGTCTCCAACTTCCGTTCTACCAAGCTGTAGGGCGGCTGTAATGAATCAATATGCTGGATAGCCTGGCAGCGCTCTAGCAGATCGATGTTAAAATTGCTGACCCCGATATAGCGCACCTTTCCCTCTTCCACCAGGCGGGTCATCTGTCCCCAGCTTTCTTCCACGGGAATATTTTTGTGCGGCCAGTGAATTTGATATAGGTCGATATAATCTGTTTGCAGACGGCGCAGGCTGTCTTCGCATTCCTTCCGGATACTTGCCGGATGAAGATTATTCGTGATGCGTCGCCGCTCATCCCAACGGAGGCCACACTTTGTGGCAACGATGACGTTATGCCGCCGGCCTTTGACTGCTTTCCCGACCACTTCTTCGCTATGCCCCAGGCCATATACTGGTGCGGTATCGATCCAGTTAATGCCGGCATCCAGCGCGGCGGCAATAGTGTCCAAAGAAGCGGTATCTTCCTGCTCTCCCCAACCCCAGGCCCAGGAGCCTCCAATCGCCCAGGCACCGAGGCCGATTTCGGTAATTTCCGGTCCATTTTTACCAAGTTGTCGCTTATTCATTCCCATTCCTCTGTTTTCTCTCATTTTTTATTGAATGAATATAATACCCGGGTGGAAAGAAATTATATAGAAATGCGAGGATTATTGCTTTTCATTTATTGATCCGCAGCTTAGATTACGTTGTTCAATCGATCACTTACAGCTAGACAAACATTTGACAATTTGGGTTCTCTGACATATTTTGTGATCAAGTATTATTAGTAACACCTTATATGTAACCCCTTCAGGGTAAAACGCTTTCGGGGGTTTTAACCCTGGGCTGGAAAGACCTTCAGCCCAGGGTTAAAACC
>JANQQU010000003.1 GCA_028284905.1 Calditrichia bacterium | reverse complement strand
TCCTCTGAAATATAGTCTTCCAGGGATTCCGGAAACAATGCTGTCTGATTACGGTTACTGCCTTTTATGTAATGCATTAGCTCTCCACATTCTTTTTTTTAGCTGTAAAACGGTAGTGCCAGGTTTCCTGGATTGCAAATACTTTTTACACAGTCTCGGGAGTTTGGGAACGAGGAAAGATTCTAAGAACGAACAATGAATAACGACCAACGAAGCAAATGCCTATTCGATAGTATTATCAGAATCTTTATCAGCAAGGATTATTTCATTGGCATAACTGGCCAGCTCCGGAAAGAATGCCCGAAAATCTGTGGCAAGTTCTTCATAGTTTGCTTCCAATTGACCTAAACCGCTGGCGAGAATATTCTTCCGGCTGATTCTTCGGGAGATGCCGCTGAGCGCCCAGCCGATGCCTTCAAATCCCCGGTAGGAAGTAAGCCAGTTTTCTTCAATCATGTAAGGGAGAATACGTTGCAAGCGGGGGGCGAGCAGTGATTTGTGTGCCTTAAAAATGTCATAAATTCGATCGCAGAAATCTTCCAGCGGCTCGTCGGTATAATCCTGCCAGTTTTTAGCGAGGAAGTGATCGTAGAATAGATCGATCATGATTCCCTTTAAATGCCGGTAGTCATCATGAATGCGCTGCCTGCTCTGCAGAAATATCGGATGGCTATCGGTAAATTGATCTATTTTTTGATGCATTACGATGCCCTGGCAAATTTCCGAGCTGTATTTGTCACGGAAGTCGGCACCGATAAAATCTCCGAGCATGTTGCCAATAATAGACTCGGGTGTTTCGTCGGCGAGGTAGAGATGAGCAAGAAAATTCATTGAGAGTGGTGATCCCTGCTTCTGTTTCTTTCTGTTCGTTTTTTTATAAGGCCTTAATAGCCACGGATCAACTCGGATTTACACGGATTCTCAAAAACTAAATTCTAACTTGAAAAATTCTTTTACATCTGTGTTAATCAGTGTAAATCCGTGGCGAATATTCAACCGCAGAAAGAAATTTACACAGAGATCTCAGTAAAACCAAAAAACGGATTGGGATTTCTCACACGACTGTTTCGGCATGCTCGATATCAAAAACATGTTTGTGCAGGTTGGCAATCCATTGTTTTCCTTCGCTGGTCACTGCCAGATATTTTAAGGCATCCTTGATGTACGGGTGAATAGACTGCCAGAAAAAGCGCGCATACTTTTCACGCATATCCCCGGGATTCTCATAGCCGATTTTCAAGTTTGCCCCGGTCTCTTCAAATTCATAAAACAATGCCGGGATTTTTCGCAGGTAGTCCGGATCGGCCAGCTGCCCGATATAGTCAGCCGCACGGGTCAGCCCGTAATAGTTATTGGTATCCTGGTAAAAGTTTTCCGTCGGCACTGGCATGCGGGTCATCTCGATGTAATCGGCAATCCGTTCGGCATCGATATCAGCCAGTTGATTATCACTGAAGCGTTCTTTAACAAACAGCTTACTACGATCGACATGAAAAGCGGTCAGGGCGGCATCCGAGCCTCCACCGGCAATTTTGATCGTTCGCTCACCAACGCCGGTGGCGTATTCGCCTTCCTGGTCCGCCCGGCAAATACCCCGGATAAACCCGATATCATGAAACAACAAAGCCAGGAGCATATGCATCCAGTCTTCCGGCATCACGCCGCCTTCCTGCAGATGTTTGCCGCGCAGTATTTCCTGCCCGACCAATGTCACCATAATCGTATGCTCATAATTATGATAGAGGGCATCTGAGGCAGTAATTTTTTCCATGGCCATCTCCCCGGCCCACACCAACACATCAGCGATTTCCGGCGCCAGGTTCCCGTAATTTCGGTAATAGGCCCGGCGTAACTCATCGGTAAATCCCCGAATCATCCATGTTCTTATGTTAACCATTTCGCTTTATCTCCAAATATTAACGCTCTTTTAGGTCCATAATAATCAATGAGAAGGCGGGAGAATATTAGCGCCGTCACCCGGGGTGAGCGCGATCACCGGATTTATAGAAAAATGGAAGTTGAAAAAGGAAATATCCAATGTCCAATCTTCAATTTCCAATTTTGAAGGAAAGCTCAAAAAGATTGGGATGAGCATTACTCAATTCGAAATTGGAAATTGGGTGTTGAATATTGGACATTGAAAATGCCTTATTGCAAAAAAACACCCCGGCAAAAAACTTACCGGGGTTGAGAGTAATGGCAATTATGTGAAGCAAGAGACAGAGAAATTTTAACAGCAGCTGGTAATCTTTTCCAAAGCAGGCAGGGAAATAATCCGGATGCGTTTCCGCTCGTAAGCGATGGTGCCGCTTTTCTTCAGTTCCGAGAGATGCAAACTGGCGGTTTCCCGGGAGCTGGCTACCAGATTGGCAATGTCCTGATGGGTCAGCGGAATTTTAATCTGCCCATTTCTTTTATCGCCGGCTTTTTGATACAATGAAAAGAGAAGTTTACAGATGCGGGTTTTTACATCACTAAAGACCAGATTCTGCAGCTTGGTTTCCAGGGCGTTAATCCGCTGACTCATAATCTTTAGTATTCTTACCGAGAAGAGAGAATATCTTTCCAGAAACTCTTCGAAATCATCTTTGTTCAGTACTGCCAAAACAGTTTTATCCACGGAGCGGGCAAAGCCACTGCTAAAGTTCCGTCCCATGAAAGAGCCGAACACTTCACCCTGACTGAGAATATCAATAGATAATTCCCGGCCACTCTCATCCAGATAGCCAATTTCGACATTGCCATGGATGACAAAATAGACCTTTTCGCTGTTATCGTAGGGCAGATAAATATATTCTTTTTTGCTATAGCGCTGGTGAACCATGCGGGAGTTGATGATGCGTATATCGCTCTCCTTAATCCCTTTCAGAAAAGGAAATGAAAGATGGTTCACAGAGTTGTTTTCTGGGACTTCCAGCGAATCATTGTCGATTGCATCTTTACGGACATTCTGGCGTTGCAAACGGCCATTGTTCTTTGCAGTGAGTACACTTCGATTGGACTTTAAAAGGCGCCCGGGTGCAGCATTAATATCGTACATTCGTACCTCCTGGGTTTTATGAGGTTAAAATTGCTTTATCAGCGTGGACCTCATCCCATAATAATTAGTCAGTGATTCTTCTGCTTAACTGCTTCTGTTGTCCCATCGAGAGCAATTAAGAGAATAGTTCTCACAAAACTATCACGGTAATATTAAGAAAGGGTATTAATAAGATATCGGATTACAAAGGCTTGCAAACAAGGCAGGAAAGGACGGGGCTGGACGTCCTGAATAGTATTAAATGGCCTGGGCGTTGGTATAACGATGATTGTTGATTACAACGGCATTCTTCATGATATTTGCCAGTAAGTTGAAGGCTTCTGCCCAGGCGGCCATTACTTCCGGAGTGAAATCATCTTCCAGACTATGGGCCAGGCTCCAGAAAAGCGCTGCGCCAATCGTATTGTATTTCTCAAAAGGGATGCCATATTTTGCCTGGCGACGGCCAAGTTCCCGCATCACCGGAATAATCATCTCCATGCGATGCAGTCCTCTGACAGCCGCATGAAGTAATTGAATAAATTTTCGTTTGTAAATTTGTAAATCGCCCTTAAAATATTCCTGAAACGATGCATCCAATTCAAAAAGCCGTTTAAAAAACAGTTCGGCTGAAATGTCTGCAGTTGCATCGATTTTTGGAAAAGAACTTTGAACGATAAAAACCTGTTCTGAAGTCATTTTACTCTCGCTATCGTAAATGAAAGTGATTGAATATTTGCTTTTTGCAATGAATTTAGGTGTGCAAAAGAGGCAGCAGATCTACTGCATAAAATAAGATCAAAAATCATTACGGGCTGCGCAATCCGACGGAGGAAATCAGCTGTGAAGTAAAATTGCCCGGAAATTGTAAATGAACCTGGTGATTGTGTTTTTCGAAAGTAACCAGTTGTTTGTTATAGAGGTGTGATTTATATGACAATAAAAAATATCATAATATGATGAGGTCCATATGCCCTATCCATTACTCCGCATCCCGCTCCTTTGGTTCGCTCTGATTGCCGCTGGCATTTATGCATCTGCAATATTCCTGGTATCCTCGACGTATTTTCTGCAATCACCGGCGGCATTGTCTTTTGGCATCACTGCCGACCTGGTGATGATCGTGCCACTCGCTTATTATTTTCTGGTTATTCGTCCCTATAAGCTCCCGAAAATATCCGTATTACCGGTGTTTTTATTGAGCACCGTTGCCGCCTCTTTTGTGCTGCCACAAAGTGGGCAGGAATTTCTCTCAATGCTCGGCTACATCGCCGCTCCACTGGAATTATTCCTGGTTGGATATATCGTTGTACAGGTGCGGAAAACGGTTCGCGCATATCGAATCGAGAGATCCCGTGAACTGGATTTTTATGAAACGCTTTTATTAAGTCTGCGGAAAACTTTCGGGGATTTTCGCGCAATCGAAATCCTTGCTTCGGAAATTGCCATGTTTCATTTTGCCCTCAGCGGATGGCGCCGGCAGCCATTTGCCGGATCTGGAGAAACCCATTTCTCCTATTACCGGGAAAACAGTTATGGGGCCGTATTGGGGGCAATTATGTTCTTATTACTGATCGAAACTGTCGGATTACATTTATTTATTCAGGGATGGAGCGAAACGATTGCCTGGATTATTACCGGCTTAAGCATTTATAGCATCTTTTGGCTGTTAGGCGATTTTAATGCCATGCGCCAACGGCCGATTGTTGTTGATGATAAGGAGATGCTACTACGGATCGGTTTACGATGGACAACCCGCTTTCCCTTGAAAGAGATCGCATCAATTAAAAGAATTCCGGAATTACCGGAAAAACATCCGCTTTTACTAAATGCCGTCGTATTTGGAGAGCCACAACTGTTATTGACATTAAAAACGCCGGTATTGGTAAAGGGCTTTTTTGGGATTCGGAAAACTGTCAACGAAATTGCGCTCTCCATCGATCAGCAGCAAAAATTTATCCATTTTGTTCAAGAAAACTCGGGAATAGACGCATGCAAGTAACCTGTCCGGAATGTAACGAGATTATACCCGCAGAAAATATTAACATCAAAGCGCTGGTCGCCAAGTGCAATGATTGCGATAACGTATTCGACTGGCGGCAGTCGCAAATTGATCAGGCCCCGAAAGTACCACGCAATTTCGAAATACCGGAGAAGTTCGAGGTATATAATCGCGGAGGAGAGCTGTTTATTGCCTTTCGCTGGTTCAACAGCAGCTTTATCGCCTTGACAATATTCTGCATCATCTGGGACGGTTTTATGGCGTTTTGGTTCTCCATCGCCTTCTTCACCGGGGAATATGAGATGGCTTTATACGGCAGCCTGCACGGACTGGTCGGCGTGGGCTTAACTTATTATACAATTGCCGGTTACATCAACAAAACTTACATCGGCTTAAACTATAATATCCTGAAAATAAAACACGCACCGCTGCCATTCTGGGGCAATCGTGAAATCCCTGTTGAGGAGCTTTCCCAGTTGTATGTAAAACGTCATGAGCATCAGGGAAAGAATAAAACCACCGTCACTTATCAGCTACATGCCACCTTGAAAAACGGTGAGGAAAAAACGCTCATTACCGGTCTGGATGAGCCGGAAAAAGCGCTATATCTGGAGCAGGAGATTGAGAAATTTCTGCGGATTGAAGACAAACCGGTGACCGGGGAACTTCCACATTAATGCGCAAAATCTCATAAAATATTACACGGTATCTACAGAATCTATGTTATTCGTCATTGCGAGGAGTCTTGCGACGAAGCAATATCCTGCAGACAATATGGGATTGCTTCGTTGGGTTAAAACACCCACTCGCAATGACAAGCATCGCTTTTCTTTGCGTTACCAAATGTCTGTAAAAGATTATTAAAGGGGGATAAAATGTCAGCAACGAAAAACGAGTTTTTAAGACATACCCTGGCAACGATCGCATATAGATTTCAAAAGTCCGTTAGCGTTGCCGGGAAAGATTTTGCCGATTTTGGCTTGGGAAAAGGCAGTAGAAATGCCATTGAAATTATCCATCACGTCTATCATGTATTATGGTGGACAAGAGTTTTCGTTCAGGAAGAGCGATTTATCAAGGAAAAGCCGGAGAAACTCAGTTTTGCTCTAGAGATCAAAAGGGTTAACGACGAACTGGCAGTGCTGGATAAGGTTTTTTCCGAGACATCACTGGATATGGATTTCTCCAAGCGCCTGTTGCAGGGTCCACTCTCTGATGTGCTCACTCATATTGGCCAGTTATCAATGCTAAACAGGTTGAATGGGCACCCGATCAAAGGGGAAGATTTTTCCTCCGCGGAGATTTCTACCGGAGTACTCGATTATTTTGAGCAAAACGCAAATCTTTAACTCTGTAACTGTCGATTGCAAGCTGAACCATGGAATATCCAATAGCCAACTCCCAATTTTCAATGTAAAAGTAGACGATTGCCGCTAAGCAGGTAATTTTTTTCGTCTTCCCCTTCGATATTGGACATTTTAGATTGAGCATTGGACATTAAAAGAAATAACGCATCCACTTGTAATCGGCTTTACTAAGGTTCAAATGCCGCAGTTTCCTTGCTGCCGCCCCACCACTCCTCATATTTCTCCTTCGCCCATTCCGGGATTTGCTCGCTGTGGCATTCGTTGCAGGCATTTGGGGATCCTTTAACTCCGAAGCGAATGCTGTTTTCCGGATTGGGAATCGAGCTCATGTCATGGGTGCGGCTGTATTTTAAAGTGCCGCTAACCATATTCATAATATCTCTTGGCATGTGGCAATCGTAGCAAAAGCTGCCTTCCTTGCCGGGAGTATGTTTGGTATGCTCGGCAATTTTTCCTTCCAAATTGGTATGGCAACTAAGGCAATAGCTGTTACTGATTTCCGACGGTTCCAGCAATCCCGTGGCTCGTGGAGATTTGTTTGCGTGGGGATTATGGCAGTTATAGCAGCGAACCTCCGCCTTTTCGTAACAGGCGGATTCAATGAAAGACCGAAATAGCATTCCGACGCCTTTCGGGCGGCCATCGTCCCAGCATTCCACCGTTGGCACCTTTCGCCCGGCCTGTAAAGGCACCTGTTTAAAATGGTCGGAAAGGTCATTGGTTTTTCCGATACGGCTGTAACCTGGTTCATAAATACGATAGACATCGGTAGTGCCCATATAAATATCCGCGCCATGGCAGCGGGCACAGACGCTAAGGTCCTGCCCTTTGCTAAGCTTGTTGGCCGTGGCAATGTAAGCAACCGGCTCTCCACGCAGTTTACTATTGGCAAAGGCAGCAATACGATTGATGTAATTCCCTTCAAAATAATTGGTATGTTGGCTCCCCGGGCCATGACAAGCTTCACAGCCAATACCGGCGTCCGTCCAGGAGACATCGGCAACCGTATGAGCAATGTCTTTCCCGGCAATTTCCAGATTTGTGGTGTGGCAACGGGCGCAGAAGAGATTCCAGGCAGAGTTCTGGCTCTGCATTTGTGCATGAAAATCATCGGCGGAGGGTAGGCTGCCTTCCTGCAGATTCCAGTAAGGGAAAAATTCTCGTCGATCCACCGACCACTGCAATGGCAATCGCCGCAGCACGCCTCCCGTTTCCCGGGTTAAATACGTCTGTCGATATTGGTAGCCAACCACGTAATCCACTTTGAAACGTTTGTAGTCTTTATCACCGGAATGCCAAAGGGCCATGTAGTAATCTTTCCCCTCGCGCATCATTTTCGCGATAGCGCGCTCATCTGCCGGTGATAAACGAGCGGAATCCGGTAGATGCCAGTCAAAATTATCGAAATTGCCGACGACTGAAGTTTCCGAAGGTTGACGGGTCATCCAGGCATGGGGACTTTCTTCCCATTCCGCATAAACTTGTGTATGGCAATCGCCACAGCGCTCGCTCCCAACATAGGTAGCATCATACAACGAAGCATAAGACTCATAACTGGTGAGCGCATAAATAAAGAGTAACAGCAGCGCCAAACCGCCGGTTGTCCAGTAGATTTTTTTCTTCTGTGCCTCAGATAAAGGTTGCCGTTTTGAACGAGCAGTTTGTTTCCTCGGCTGCGGACGGGGTGGGGTTTTCCTTTTCCGTTTGGCCATAAAATTTTCCGTTTTGCTCAATAATCGGTTGTTCAGGAAAGTTTCGTAAACGACATTGTGTCGTCAAAAGCTTATACAATGAATCAGGTGTTAACCATCCGAAAAATAATAGCGATATTTGCGGAAGTTTCCAACAGTATCTGTTGAATAATTAAAAGGAAATGATTATGAACTATGTTTATCTACACGGTTTTTGTTCCGGTGCTAATTCCTACAAAGGCAGTTATATGCGGGAACGCTTTTCCCAGGCCGGGCTCAAATTGCACACACCCGACCTTAACGGCGATGATTTTGAGCATCTGACCATTAGCAATCAATTAGAAATTATTGACGAACTGATAGCGCCTCTCGATGGGCCGGTTACTTTGTTTGGCTCCAGCATGGGTGGTTATCTGGCAGCGTTATATGCCGAGAACACTACGAAAGTCAGTGAATTAATACTTATTGCCCCGGCATTTCAGTTTGTTACCCGCTACCTCAACCGTCTCGATACGGAAACGCTGGAAAATTGGAAAAAAGATGGATACCTGGAAATTTTCCATTATGCCTATCAGGAGAACCGCAAGTTGCACTACGGCATCCTGGCTGATGCTGCGAAATTCGATACACAAGCACTTACCCGCCAAATACCGGTCTTGATTATTCATGGCATAAATGATGACTCCGTTCCGTATAACTATAGCATAGACTATTTAACCGATCATCCTCAAACAGATTTAATTCTCCTGAATGGAGATCATAGCTTAACGGATCATATCGAAACGATTTGGAGATACATCAATCAAAGACTATCTATCAGTAAATAGCTTCTTTAAGCAGATAAGCTTTCAAAGCGTCTGGCAGGGGCGCTTTGCGTTAGCTGATAATATAATATTTTAAAAATACTTCTTTTAAAAAGATTACTACTATTATTATTACCGTGTGGGAAATGTTAAAAACCTACCTTAGCCCTTATAAAACGGGACTTTCTGTGTTAAAAAAGTGTTAAATGAGCGTGGAAATTGTTTAAAAAAGTTGTTGAGAACTTTTTTGATTGTTAAAAAGGTCTCTTTTTTACACAGTTGTTAAACACTTTCCACAGGTTTCCCACAGGTTTTTAACAAGTTTTCAACATTTTGTTAAAAACTATTTTTCCACCCATTCTTGCAACTGAGATGTCAGTTTTTCTGCGGTTAGATCCGGGTGCGGATATTTTCCACTGATGATTCGTTGACGGCAGGCTTCGTAGAGGATGACTGCGGTTGCCACGGAGACATTCAGACTTTGGATCATCCCTTGCATGGGGATGTGGACAACTTTATCGGCGATAGCCAGGGCCTCATCACTAACACCGGCATGTTCATTTCCAACAATAATCGCCGCGGGTTCGGTCCAGTCTATATCATACAATGAAGTAGAGTTTGCGGTTAAATGTGTGGCATAAATAGTGAAGTTGGAAACATCCAGGTGTTTTTTTAAGTCTGCGGCATCAGTGAAGCGGTTGATGCCAATCCATTTTCGTGCAGAGGCGGAAGATTTTTTACCCATTTTTGGAAAGGGCTGATTGGTGTAAAGCAGGTTAATTTCTTCTACACCGACGGCATCACAGGACCGTAAAATAGCGCTGACATTGTGCGGATCATGGATGTTTTCGCAGATTACCGTCAAATCCGGCTGACGGTATTTTAGCACCCGGGTCATCTTTTCAACTCTTCTTTCCGTTGGCATATCTATCCTTTTCTTAAAATTCAGCCCTCTATTATAAACAGTAAAAGCGACGATAAAAATAAAGTGTTTGGATTTCTTAGCGGTTGAAAATTAAATTTAGGCATTTTCTAAAACAAAGACTTTGCGGAGGTATTCATGCCAGGCTTTACCAAAGATGACCATAAAGGGTTCTCAAATATCAGCGATGATGAGCTGGAAAAGAAAAACAGTTCGATGAAAGCAGAGGATGATGACGACCAGGAAGAAGAAAAAGATGAGCTGGAAGATGTAGAAGAAATCGACGTCGCTGAAGAAGAAGATGTTGAGGACGAAGAAGCGGAAGAGGACGAAGAAGAGGAAGAAGAAGAGAAAAAAGCCGAAAAAACACCGAAAAAAGCTGGTAAAGGCAAAGGTAAAGATTCCGGACCTGCTTCTTTAAAACCGAAAGTTGTCTACTATTGCCCTCGTTGCTATAAAGTCTTCTATCGTAACAAGTGGATTAAAGATTCCATGGTAGATATCTCCCTGGTTCGTAAAGAGTTGGCCTATTGCGACAAATGCCTGGAGAAAAACTGGGGAAGCTTTATCGGCAGTATCGAGATTTACGATAAAGAACTGACAGAACGCAAAGATGAGATGATTGAATTCATTAATAACGTCGAACGTGATATGGAAGATCGGCAGTTATTTGAAAAGATCATCAACATTACCGAGAAAAATGATATCCTTTATGTGTTTACCAATACGACAAAACTCGCCCAGGAAATTGCCCGGGGCATTCGTTACGAATATGGTGGCTCCATTCAGTATGAGTGGTTCGAGCGGAATCAGTATATCCGGGTGAAATGGTTCTCGGAAATTCAAAACCGGGAATACTTCAAGAGTCGTATTCGTGCCGCGAAAGAAAATCGAATTGGCGTCTTCTCATTCGAGGATCGTTAAATCGATTGGATTTAATAAATGTTAAAAGCCCTGCTCTGCAGGGCTTTTTTTTGCCCGGATAGTTTCCGTACTGCTTGCATCTCATCAAACAATAGTATTACTTTCTGCCGCATAATTTATGGTTGAAGCGGAATTCTTTTATGACCGGAAAACATGAGACATATCAGCGATTTTTGAATATTCGCAACGATAAACCGGCAGGATTTATCCTTTTGCTGGATCCGGATGACCTGGCTATAGAAGCAGTACCGGAAAAGGTGCGGACGGCAGTAGCTGCTGGTGTCGATGCGTTTTTTATCGGCGGCAGCTTCATGATCGAAAAGAATTTCGATAGTTTTGTTCAGGCGGTCAAAGCCTCGGCGGGAGATACACCGGTGATTCTTTTTCCGGGCAGCCTGCAGCAGATCTCCGCCTATGCGGATGCAATCCTCTTTCTTTCCCTGATCAGCGGGAGAAACCCTGAACATCTGATCGGCAGCCAGGCCATGGCCGCTCCGATACTCTGGAAAATGCAGCTGGAAGCGATTTCCTGCGGATATATGCTGATAGAATCGGGCAGTTTAACCAGTGCGGCCTATGTTAGCAATTCACTGCCGATTCCCCGGAATAAGCCAGCCATCGCCCTGGCGCATGCCCTGGCCGCTCAATACATCGGCATGAAAAGTATCTACCTGGAAGCGGGCAGCGGAGCGAAACAATCTGTGCCGGTAGCGATGATTGCCGCAGTCAGTAAGCATATCGATATACCACTGATAGTTGGTGGAGGGATTCGTTCTCCGGAAGCCGCCGCCGAAAAAGTAGCCGCCGGCGCACAGTATATTGTCGTTGGCAATTTCTTTGAAGAAAACGGTAGCTATGAACAAATGAAAGCATTTGCGACAGCTATACAGCAAAAATAAGGTAAGCGCATGAAAAGCGAATCTGAACGGCATGCCCAGATTATTCTGAATATAGAAGAGAGCATTGCTGTTAAACAAAAACTGCTGAATATGACCAGCGGTATAGATGATTGTGCCCGGGTAATGGGCGATACATTATTGACCGGGAAAAAAATCCTTTTCTGTGGCAATGGCGGTAGCGCTGCGGATTGCCAGCACCTCGCTACGGAATTTGTGATACGCCTCCGTGCCTCTTTTCCCCGTCCGGCCCTGGCAGCGATCGCTTTAACGGTGGACACTTCTGCCCTGACTGCCGCCGGGAATGATTTTGGATTCGATCATGTTTTTTCCCGACAGGTGGAGGCGCTCGGTAACAAAGGAGACTTGTTGATTGGTATCAGCACCAGCGGGAATTCTGCAAATATTGTCGAAGCGGTAAAAGCAGCGCGCGCAAAGGGATTATCGGTCGCCGGTTTGCTGGGCAATAGCGGTGGTGCCCTTGCCGAAATGGTCGACTACCCCCTGGTTGTGCCATCGGAGAACACCGCACGGATTCAGGAATGTCATCTGCTGATTGGCCACATTCTTTGTGAAATCGTGGAAGAACGCTTGTTTCCCAGGTAATGCCGAAAACATCTGCTTCTTAAATGTGATTTAAAGCTGCGGTTATATCGTAGATTTTCGTTTCTTTCCGGCGTTAATTCCGGCATACTGTTTTATGCTTGTTCATAAAGCGGAAAAGATTGCCTTTGCTTTTACTTAGCTAACCACACCGAATGACTACAACCAAGCGGATTATCAAAAACAGTTTCTTTTTGACCGGCGGGAATGTCGTTGCCAAATCGATAAACCTCGTTCTGGTATTCCTCTTAACGCGCCTGCTCGGTAGCGAAGGGTTCGGTGTTTATAATTTTGCATTTGCCTACACCATGATCTTCCTGCTTTTCACCCACATGGGTATTAGCTCTTTAATGGTGCGGGAAATAGCAAAAGATCGTTCCCGGGCAAAAGAAATGCTCGGTGTGTCCCTTCCCATCGTTTTTATCTTCACATTACTTAGCATTGGTCTGATCAACCTGCTTGCCTGGGGATTTGGCTGGGTATTGTATGAGCGACAGATTATCGCCGTATTCAGCATTTACATGGCCTGTGACGGATTCGGGCGATTTGCGTTTTCCATCTTCCGGGCGTTTGAGCGGATGGAATTTGAAGCATTGGTTTACATCTGTGAGCGAATCGGGTTGTTGATCGTAACGGTCTTTTGCTGGTGGATTTCCGCCGATCTCTTCTTCCTGGTTTGCGGCTTTACGCTGGTTATGGTGGGGAAAGCGCTGCAAAGTTTTTGGCTGGTACGGAAGCACTTCCTGCAAATACCATTGTTGTGGGATTGGGAGCGCGCCATTGCAATTTTGAAAGAAGCTTACCCCTTTGCCTTAATGAGCATCTTCGGAGTTATGAGTATGCGGGTCGACACTATTATGTTGAAAGTGTTTCATTCCGCGGAAGCTGTCGGATTATACAATACTGCCCGCAAGCTGGTCGAAAGTATTTCCTTCATTCCCGAGAATATTGCCTTTGCCATGTTTCCCGCCTTATCGGTGCTCTTTCTGAGCGATCCGGAAAAATTCCAACAAACTTTCGAACGTATTCTCCAGTACATGTTGATTATTGCCATCCCGGTGATGGTAGGGGCAAATGTACTGGCGGATCGCTTCATTAACCTGCTTTTTGAGCCGGAGTTCGCCCGCGCCTATTTGGCATTACAATGGCTGGCAGTCTGGCTCGGGTTACTATTCCTGAAATTCACCTTTGCAACAACATTGAACGCGATCAATCGTCAACATCTGTTTTCTGTCTTTGCCGGCATCTCTATGGTGCTAAACATCGCCCTCAACTATTGGTTGATTCCCATTTATGACATTGTTGGCGCCGGCATCGCTACGGTTGTTTCCGAAGGGGTTGGGGTATTATGTATTATTGTCGCCGTGAAAAAGCTGACGAAGCTGCCGAAGCTGTCATGGATCTATCCAAAACTGCTTTTGTTAACCGGGACTTTCTATGCGGCGGTATTTTATAGCCGGGACTTAAATCTTTTTTGGGTAGTAACCGGCGCGGCGATTGTTTATTTTCTGCTGCTAAATATCTTCCGGGTAGTTTCAAAGTCGGATTACCTTTATTTTCAGGAACTTTTGCGCAGTAAAATGCAAAAGCCGCAGTCAGATAAATAATACGGGCAAGCGCTAATGAAATTCGAAACTGTCAACCATTGCTACCTCTGCGGGCATTCCCGTGCCTCGGTAATCGGCACGCTGGATGAATTCCGGATGATGCGCTGCGATACCTGCACCTTTTCATTCATTAATCGCCGGCCAGTAGAAATGGAAGCGGATGCACTCTACGATGAATACTTTTCCGGCAGCAATGCAGATTACGGTAAATGTTACGAAGGATATATTCGGGAAAATAAGCAGAAACGCGATCGTAAATTCCATTTTAATCGTTTTCACAAAATGGTCCTGAAAAGGCTCGCCAAACATGCGCCGGGTAAAAAGCTGCTTGATATTGGCTGCGCAGCTGGCTTCTTTCTGCAGGATGCCCGCGATGCCGGTTGGGAAGTGACCGGAATAGACATCGCCAAACCAGCGTTGGATTTTGCCAAGAAAGAGCTGGATCTGGATGTCAGCTATGGCCGGCTGGTGGATAAGAAATACCCGGATAACAGTTTTGATGCGATCACCATGTTCGACCTGATCGAGCACCTCTACACCCCGCTAAACGAGCTGAAAGAAATTCATCGCATTCTGAAACCGGGTGGCGTTGTCTTCATCTTTACGCCGAATGTAAGTAGCATTAAACAAAAGATCTTACGGGGAAAGTGGTATGCCTTCAAACCCCGCGAGCATAACTACTATTTTTCGATAAAAACACTCTCGATGATGCTGGATAAAAAGCAGTTGAAAACGATCCATGCCACCACAGGCGCGACCCGCTTATTTATTTTACCGAACTTTCGGAATCGCCTGCGCAGTAAACCGTTGCTCTTAAAGATGGTCAATGTCGTAACGAAGATTGCTAATTTAACAGTGGGGCGGATACTTTTCAAACCATTCGAATGGCTGCGTATGGGGGACGGGATTATTTTGTTTGCGCAAAAACCGGCAGAGTGAAATGTCGAATTTCGAATAATAAATGTCCAATATCGAAATAACCTATCTCCATTCACTAAATTAAATCCTTATGACGCAGTCAACCCAGCCAACGCTTTCTATCATCATTGTCAATTGGAATACCGCCGATTTACTTGATGCCTGCCTGAAAAGCGTTTTTCAGTATACCCGCCGGCTGGAATTTGAAGTGATTGTTTTCGATAATCATTCCAGCGATCATTCCCGCACTGTTTTAGAAAAATACCCGGAAGTCAAAGCTGTCTTTCATCCGGAGAATCTTGGATTTGCTGCCGGGAATAATGCTGCGCTGCCGTACGCCACCGGGGAATATCTGTTATTACTAAATCCCGATACGGAGTTAACAGATAATGTTTTCCCGGATATGATCAACTGGATAAAGGACTGTCCCTGCGATATCATCGCGCCGCGGCTACGGTTGCCTGATAGCTCCATTCAGGTCTCTTCCGGCAATTTTCCCCGGTTGAAAACCGTGATTTTCCAAAACCTCTTTTTATTGCTGGAAAGATGGGGATTTGTTTTAAGCATCCCGGCGCTATCGCGACTCAGTGGGATTCCGCTGGGGGCATACCTGGGGAATGAAAAGTTGTGGCGATCGGACCAGGTCCATTCCGTCGATTGGGTATCCGGTGCCTGCTTCCTGCTCCGTAGTGACGATTTTCGCAGCGTTGGTGGATTTGATGAAGCTTTTGTATTATACGGGGAAGAATTCGACCTCTGTCGTCGGCTCGCTGACAAAGGGAAAAAAGCCTGCTACTTTGGCCTCTCGGAAATTATCCATCACAGTGGTGCCAGTATTCGGGAGTTTCGAGAGAAAAGCTATGTGCTTCATTTTATTGCCAGTTTGCGCTATTTCCGAAAACATCGCCCTGGCTGGGAGGTGTTCTGTTACCGCTGGGGAATCATCCTCTCCTGCACCGGTAAAATTGTTTGGGAAAAGCTACGGCAACTGCTGATTTCACCGAATGCAAAAGCGCAATCTGCTGTAAAAGTCCGTGCCTATCAACAGCTAATTAATGTTTACTTGAAAAATCGTCTGGATGAAGCCTTGCCTGAAAAGTAAGAACATTCTATAAGGCCACGGATTACACAGATCAGCACTGATATTAAAAGGCTTTACTGTATAATGACTGTGTTTACTTTTTATCAGTGTAAATCTGTGCAATCCGTGGCTGATTAATAAAAGCCACCATTCTTAACACTTCCCATTATTCATTCCGCAATACCGCTACCGGATTCGTTGCTGCCGCCCTCAAAGTTTGAAAAGCAATCGTTGAGACAGCGAGAATTACAACAATACTGATGCCACTCAAAAAGAGTAACGGGCCCAGTGATATTCGGTAGGTAAATTGTGCCATAAACACATTGGCAATAAAGAGACTTGCCAGTGAGCTTGCAATAACGATCGCTATTGTCAGGAGAATAATGAAATCCCGGGAAAGCAGCATCACCAATTTGCCAATGCTGGCGCCAAGTACTTTCCGGATGCCGATCTCCTTCATACGCGTTTCCGCATTGTAGATCACCATACCAAGCAATCCCAGGCAGGAAATAAAAATTGCCAACCCGGAAATAATCGCCAGAAATGTGGCAATATCCCTGCTATCATTATATGCCCCAAGGACGAAGTCATCGAGAAATTGATAATTGAGTAAGCGCCCTTCCGCACTGGTTTTCCCCCAGGCGCTGGCGATTGCATGGCGCCGTTCCGGCAAGTTACCCGGCTGAATGCGTACCATCACTTTACCTAGATCTGCTGGTTGCCATTCCAGCAATACCGGGGCGATGGTTGTGTGTAATCGGGAATAATGAAAATCCTTTAACACCCCGATAATCCGCTTCTCTTGATTTTCACCGAACAGCAGTGCTTGCCCGATGGCATCGCCCGGTTGAGTAAAGCCCAGGCGCCGGGCGGCAGTTTCGTTGATGATTACCGCCGAGGCAGTATCGCTGCCAAATGCGTCGGAAAAGTTTCTGCCGGCCAGGAACACATAACCAAAATCGTCCAGATAGTAATTGTCGATGCTAAATCGGACCATTTTTTGTGGATCGGGCGATGTTGCGAGGCGCACCGGGAAATCCGGAAAGGCATATACCCGCCCGATCATTGCCGATGTTGCCGAGACGCTCTCAATGCCGCTATGGCTGAGCAACGCTTCCCGAAAACGGTCGTATGAGGTATCCTGCAAATCGACGCTGAGAACATTTTGCATGTTAAACCCATAATCAGCATTCATCATGAACTGCACTTGCTGGTATACCAGATTCGTGATCGTCATAAAAAATATCGCCAGGGTAAACTGGATGACCAGCAATACCTTCCGTAATGGCAAGGCGGAAAACCCTTTGATTTTGGAAATGCCACGAAGAATACTCACCGGTTTCATCGAGGAAATGGAAAAGGCCGGGATCAGCCCGGCGAGTAGCCCGACGAGCAGGGCAAACCCAATGAAAAATAGGTAGATTGAGTAGTCGGTTGTCCAGTCGATAACAACATATTCGGCAAAATCAAACTGGTTGAAGTAGGGGAGTAGCCAATACAAGATGAGGGTGGCCGGCAGCAAGGACAATAAGGCCATGATCATCGACTCTACAAAAAACTGAACGATAATTTGCGAACGCTTCGCGCCGGTTACTTTGCGAATCCCTATCTCTTTTGCCCGCTTCAACGAACGGGCGACAGTAAGGCTAATGTAGTTAAACACCGCCGGCAGCATGACGATGGTGCCGATAATCAGAAAAAGGTAGAGGGCAAAGTTTTCCATTACCCGACCAACCTTATTCACCAGTTCCAGTCCAAAGGGAATATCCTGCAATGCCTGTAATGAGAAATGGTAAACAAAACGATCTGATTCCCGCAGATTGGCCTGATTAATAGCCGCGAGATGTTTTTCTATCTCATCCGGCGATGTTTGTGGTGCGAGACGCAGGTAAGTGTAAAATGTGGAATGGTATTGCCAATCATTCGCATCCGGCACCCGGTAACCGCGTGCGCCAAGTGCGGCTATCGTTGCTTGGGAAACCAGTATATCCGCCGCGAGATGGCTCCATTCACCGTCCGGTAAGTCTGCCAGAATACCGGTAATTTTAACTTCGCCAAAAGAAAAAGTGAGCGTATTGCCGTAGGCCGGGGCATCCGGAAAAAGTCGCTGGGCCGCTTCCCGGGATATAATAGCCGAATAGGGGGTTGTTAATGCGGTATTAGCGGCGCCTTTTTCCAAAGGGAAATTAAATAACTCAAAAAAGGCTGCATCGGTATAAAAGCCACGCAGGGCGATTGGTTGATTATCGATCAGCGCATTTCCATAGAAGCTACTTAGCTGCACGCCTGTTTCGATGCCGCTGTACTGATCACGCAGTGCCGGCAATAATTTCCCCGGCGTGCTGGCAACGTCATTGCGATAGCCAATCGTTTTGTCCGCCGCATTGGTGATTACCCGGTAAATATCTTCCGGCGCGTGATGGAATCGGTCCATCTGCCGCTGTTGGTGGACGATGATAATGACCAGCAAACAAACCGGCATGCCAATCGCCAGACCGATAATATTGATCGCAGAAAAGGCTTTGTGTTTACGAATATTGCGCCAGGCAATAACCAGGTAATTTTTGAGCATGATATGACTCCAGATAATTTGCATGATCAACATTGAGGGGACGAGTTGCAGGGTTTGCAGCCAAAAGCGAAATGATGCGGAGAAACGGCCATTCTGTTCGCAATTATCTTCGAACTCTTCGACCATATCTCCAATGATTGCCTGATGGTCGGCAGCCATAAATGCAGAGAGAATCCAATTGGCTATTTTAGGCGGATGTGTTCTCATATTAATCCTCGAATGCCAGGGGCGGGAGGTTATCCCAGGCTTTCTGCTGCATATGCCGTAATTGATTCAGTGCCTGCCAACCATCCTTGGTGATGGCAAAAAAGCGCTTCCGCCGCCCCCCGCGCTTCTCGGTAGGGCTGCTTTCCCAACTGCGCAACAGACCTCTTTTCTTCAAACGTTCCAGGGGAATGTAAACGGCACTGACGGAAAGTTGCTGGTTCAGTAATTCCGTGGCATGCCGGCGAATCGCCAGGCCATAGGCATCGCCCTGCAGTCGCCAAACGGAAAGTAATATTATTTCTTCGATGCGGGTCAGTGGTACCATTTTGCGCTTCTCCAATCTTTAGGATGGAGAAGAAAACGGAAGAATTCACTATTTGTTTCAAAAAGTGAAACAAATAGTGAAAATGAGAAATTTTATAAAAAGAAGTGAGCGGTTTTTATTGAGGCCGAAATTAAATGGTCGATATCAATGACAACCTCCATTCACCCTTCGACAAGCTCAGGATGAATGTGAATAAGCCCATTAGTGCCAACAAAATATTATTTCCGCGCGTTGGCATCCGCGGTACCAAGAATGGCTGTCTGCGGATTATTCAGGCTCCAGTTATACCAAAAGGTATCAAAGCCGTTGAAACTTTCCGGATTCGTGTCCCCATTCCCAATAAACTTTCTACTCTGCGGGGCAAATGCTTTGCCGCTGCTCAGGTGAATCCAGCTACCGTCTTTTTCTGCGAAATCTCCTTTGTCAGCGATAAACGCATTGGTAGAGAGAAACATTTCCGAGCCAGCCGGGCGGAAGAGAAAAATTTGCTTATTGCCAATAACAAAGGTTTTCCCATCGCTAAAATCTTTATGGGCAACCGCGTAGCTTTTTCCCTGAAAATGAAATGCAAAGATCGGCGCTTTGGTCGCCAGGCGGGTGTCGCTGGCGGTAGAGTTGCGAAATCCCATATCGGAGGCAAAGTAGCGTTGATAGCCCGGTTTGGTATCTTCGCGCCCTTCTATCGATAACACTTTTGTTGCCGGATATTTTTCTTGCCAGTGTTTCCACTGCATTTTTTCTCCGATGGGCAGCTCAACCATTTTGGTGCCTTTCATTTCTCCTTCCAGCACAGTGCCGGTCATAATCGACCAGTAGCTGTCTGTTTCCTGGTCCTGTATAATCAGCGAACTATTTTTTAGTCCACCGGAGGGCTCCAGGGTAAAAACACGATTGTCATATTCCCGGCTGTACACGACAGCAGCATTCGCCAGCGGTCACCACACAGCGGCAAATTTGAGATCGCCGGAATAGTCGTTTACGATTTCGTGGGCGTTGAGCAAGTTAAGGCTGTAGGCCCGGGCTTCTCCATCGATGTAAACGCCGAGCACCCAGGTTTCCGCAGCGATCTCCGCCTCTGCTGCCGTCACAAAAACGGGTTGGGTTACGGCAGCTAATCTGCCCCGAGGAATAATTTGTTCATAACCTTCCGGTTGGGAAAGAAGAACGGTGGAGAAGCCTGCTAAAAAAAGTAATAGGCTTCGGAAGAATTGTTGCAAAGATATCATAGTTGTCCTTTTGAGTTGTCGTTTTTAGCCAGACCCTAATAAAAAACTACTGCCTGCGGGTTAGGCAGGCAGTAACAGAACTTACAGGAATTTTCAAAAGTCTTTGGCAGATCAAAAATATTATACGATCTATTCGTGACCAGCGGTCATATCTTCCAAGCGTACCGGACGATGCTGATCTGCCCAGGCCGTGTAATTGCCGTCATAACCAACAGCAGTTTGCCGTTCTTTAATGCGGCTAATCAAGCCTTCAATTTCCGAAACGGAACGAATTTGCTTTGCATTTTTCGTCGCTGATTCCCAACCGGCGCTTTCTGCCTGCTGGTAGTCTTCTTCCGACCAGTGAAAGAAATTATCCATGACATGATGAATCACTTTCCGGGAATGCAGCTCGGACTCACGGATATTACCGCGGCCGGTAACGGCATTACCGAGGGCAAAGACATGCTCGTAATCGTCCAGCTTACCGGTATCTTCATCGGAAATAATAAACAGTTCCCCTTTGGTGGGAATGCCGGGAATCGGTTCCGGAATACTACCGATTGAGGAGATGACCAAGGGGCTTTCCACGGAGAATTCACTATTTGGGATGGATTTTACCCGGCCGTCAACGATCTCCGTAGACTCGAACTTCAATCCTTTCAAGTTCCCATTATCGGTAATCAGGCCGATCGGCTTCGAGCAGGGATGAAATTTGAAGAGATATTTATCCATCGCCAGTCGGAGAATTTTTTCCCGGACCTGCTGCACTTTTGCAACTTTTTCCGGGGTAGCGCCGGGAGGCATGGTGCTCAGGGGCATATCCATATTACGGCGGCGGTAATACAATGTACATCCCTTTACGCCAAGATCCGCAAAATCGACGCCCATTTTTTCCAGGGTTTTCGGAATGCCTTTATGCTCCAGGGTAATGACATCGGTTTCGATGCCCTTCTTTTCTTTCAGCGCCCGGACGGTGGATTCCAGCATGAGGATTTTTACCACGTCAATCGAGGCCAGGCCGCCGCCGACGACAATCGCTTCGTCAGCAACGTCATACTGAAAGCGATTATAATCCGGCTCGTGATTGTGATTGAACCAATCGACAAATGGATTCTGATAATAAAAGCCCTTCTCCAGGTAATTATCGACCCCGTCTACCGGCAGGGGGCGATCCCGCCAGGCACCACTGGCCAGCAGCACTGCGCTGAATCCCCAATTATTGACAATATCATCAAATTGTACATCTTCTCCCAGGCGGGTTTTTGGTACAAAAAAGATGTTCGGATGCGATAGTTTGTTGTCGATTTTACCTTCTTCTTTGTTGCGGAGTTTGACGTGCCATTTAGGCAAACCATCTTCAATTTTTCCATAAGGCAATGCCTGTTGATCAAATACCGCTACGTAAATCCCACGGCTAGCCAATTGGTAAGCCGCTTCGGAGCCAGCACAAGCGCCACCGAATAATGCTACAAAATGTCCCGGACGAATAGTCATGGAAGACCCTCCAGTTTTTCAGTAAGAAGCAATAAAAGAAAAAATCTATTATTAAAATTTCAATGTTCCACTGACGGCGAGATATCGAATACTAAAACCTTCGAAACCCGGTATCCATGTATGTAAAAAGACTACTAACTTTTGCTTGTAGCTGACAATTCGTTCTATACGATAAGACAGTACGCATCCCCGGGAGGCGGGTAAGCGTGAATCCTTCTGAAGTATTTTTTCCTTTTCGGCGGTTGTCAAACTCAATTGAAACATTTGCGCCGGCTTATTAGATAAGGGACATCGTTTATCTGTTGACATATGTTTGAGAATAACTTCGTATTTGGTAAACACATCGTGGGTGGAGAAATCTCTTTCGACGAATTTTACCCGGCGGTCTGCGACGGAAATATCCTGGCGGGTATCATTCCGGGTTAAATCGGTAATGGGATGGTACAGCAATAATTCTCCGCTATTGGCAGCGTCAATACCATATTTTTCCAGATGCGAAGAAGCGGTGGATAAATTAGCGGCGCGAATTTTTTCTAAAGGCTCTGTCTGGTCTTCACTGCCTTGCAGGCGTAACGGCTTAACGGCATAATCATTATTCTCGACGTCTAAAATGAAAATATAGCTGTAAGGGGCACCGCTGCCGGCGAAAACACCATACTCCTCAAAGGCGTAAAAACATCCATCCGATGAAAAACCAAGTGGCTGCAAGTAGGACGTTTCACTGGCCTGGAGAAGGAATGGGAGCAGCAGAAAGAGTATCCGGAAAAACCACCGTTGTTTTTTCATAGAGTGAAGTTGTAAAATTATTTTGAGATATTCAAATCATCTCTATTTTTTCAGCCAGCTTTGTGGGTTTTGTGCCTGGTTATTGCCATAGATCTCGAAATGAAGCATGGCGCCGTCAAGAGAGCCGGATTCGCCAATCGTGCCGATAATGGTTCCGGCATCGATCACTTCAAATTTTTTGACGAAAATTTCATCGAGATGAGCATAGACGGTGTAGTAGCCATTATCGTGGTCAATGATTACCGTATTGCCATATCCGCTAAGATAGGTAATAACGCTGACGGCTCCGGAAAAAACACAGCGCACCGCCTCTCCCTTCGGCGCCTTGATATTGATGCCGTTGTTGACCTGGATCGTTTTTAATTTGGGATTTTTGTAACGGCCGAACTTGTTAATGATCTGCCCGGAAACCGGCCAGTTTAATTTTTTCTTCTGCTTGGCAAACTGACCTTTAATTTTATCCCATTCTATTTTTTGCTGCGGCGTCATATCCCGCTGCCCCCGGTTTCTTTCCAAATTTCCGATCATTCCCTGTAGCTTGCGAAAACTTTCATTCTTTTCCGCCAGCGCTTTTTCCAACAGCGATTTGTCCCGGTTTATGCTGCTAATCAGCTGCCGGCGGTCAGCGATTTTACTTTGCAGTGCGTTTTGCTCTTTTTCCTTCTCACTGGCGAACAGCCGTTGCTGAGCCAACTCCTCGCTACGCTGGTTCTGTAACTGCACCAGATTGCTGCGCTTTTTTTGCAGCCGGTCGTGTAAGCGCCGGCCGCTTTCGGAAATCGCCTGAAAGTAACGGTAGCGGACCAGCGCCTGGTTAAAATTTTCTGCCCCGAGCAGCCACTCCAACTCATTACCGCGCGTGTATTTGTAGCTGAATTGAATCTGTTTCTTAAAAAGCGCCTTCAGCTCAGCGATTTGTTCATTGGTGACATCTATCCGTTTATTTAACCGCCCAATCGCTGAACGGCTATCCTGAATCCCTTTTTGCAAGACCTTCAGTGCCTGTTGCTGTAAATTGGTCTGCCGGTCAAAATTCTCCAATTCTGCCAGTGAGGTTTTTAGCGTGGATTCCGAGCGGCGGAGCTGTGATTGCAGATTGGCAATTTCACTGCGAATCTTACTCAGCTGCTGCTGGGCATCATTCTGTGCCAGACCGGTGAAGGTCAGCAAAGCGATAAATGGTAAGATAAAAAATCGGATTCGAAACATACAACTATTCTATGTTAAAACTATGAGCGAAAAGCAATACCAATAAAATGAGTATTGCCCAATTCAAAATGATGTTGCAGGGCATAGTCTATTTCAATTCGGGAAACGTGCAGCATAATTCCCAGGGATGGCCGGGATATTTCCGAAGAGAAGCCACTGCGCAGGGCCAGGCCCTTATACATTATATACTCAGCAGCAATGGTAACCTCCGGAGGATACCAGCTGTCTTTTTCTATTGATAAGTGAGTAATAAACGTTGATGAGTTTTGATACTGCAAGCCCAATCGGGTCACTTGCGGAATTTCGTCCCGGTAGCCATTGAGCGCCGGCCGGTTAATATTTGTCAACGCCGCGCCAATGTAAAGATTTTCCAACACCCGGTACTGGCATCCAAGGCTTAAAGCGGCGGCGCTGCTGTTTCCATAATGTGCAACAGATATTTGATAGTAATGCAGAGAAAAACCGACACTTAAATAATTGTTTAGGAATGATTTAGATGTGTTTAATGTCAGACTGGTTTCCCGATACAAGCTGCTGCCAAGGTTTTCAATTGAAAAAGCCGCTCCGAAAGGTCCTACTGGATGAACGACTGTACCGCCGGCATATTGTAATTCCTTTAATCCATACAAACGGCTATGGCTAAGCGCGGCGTAAAATCCGCTGGCGTAACTGCTCAGGGCGGGGTTGATGAGAAATCCATCCCGGCCGGCGGTGGATGCCGGATAGCCATTTGCCAAGGCTGCGCTGCGAGCGCTGAAGGCGGGATTATCAAATCCCCCATAAAGCGGAAAGTAAAACAGGAGGAACAGGGCCAACCAGTGAATCAGTTTCATTTGCCTTTTGCACTCATCGAATGTTCCCGGTACGGGAATAGTTTTTCCAGCAATTTATTTCGTTCGAGAATTAGCGCTTCCCGCAGAATCGGTTCGTCTTCCTCTTCATCCAGCCGGCTGCGATTGTAATTGGAGAGGTTCTGTTTGGCAAAATCGAGAATTTCAGTTTTTTCATCTACCGGCAGTTGCTGAAAGTGCTCCTCATAAAACGCTTTCTTTTTCTGCGCCGGTTCATGATCACGGAGGAATTCTTCTACAAAATTCTGATAGTCAAAAGAGCCATTGGAACTGGGATGGTATTCGAAGATGCTCTTTCCGTGGGAAGATGCTTCTTTCAGAGATACGCTATTGCGGATATAAGTTTGATAGAGCTTATGCGGAAAGTTCCGTTTGAGAATTTTACGAACTTCCTGCGAGTGCTTAGTACGAAAGTCGCACATGGTCATCACAACCCCTTTGAACTTCAGGGTGCGATTCAGTTTTGCTTTCACCATCAGATAGGTTTCATAGAGCGGCTTAATCGCACGCATCGGGAAAAACTCCGGGGAAACAACCAGAATAAATTCCTTGCTGGCGACCAGCGCATTGAGTGAAAGAATACCAAGGTTCGGTGGACAGTCGATCAAAATAAAGTCGTATACATTATTATAAGGCGCGAGCAGGTCCCGCAAAATATATTCCCGGGAAAAGGATTTGTAGAGGGTAAACTCCGCTGAGACCATTTCGATATTGTTTGGGAGAATGTGCAGATTGTCGCTGCGCTTGAGGACAACTTCATCAAATTCTTTCTTTTTCAGAAATAGATGAAGAAGGGTATATTCTAAAGAATCGGTATCGTAACCGAAATGCTGGCTGAGGTTGCCTTGCGGATCCATATCCACAGCGAGGACTTTATAGCCTTGTTCTGCCAGGTAGCTTGCCGTGTTAACCGTCGTCGTCGTTTTGCCGCAGCCGCCCTTTTGGATGATAAATGAAACGGTTTGCCCCATTCGAGAAATCCCCTGAGATTTGGTTTGCAAATTAAATAATAGGTCGAAATTCCCGACAAAGCAATGTTTTTTAGTTCCGTAAGCTTTCATATTTATACATTGCCGGGAATGCCAAATTTTTAGAAAAAAACTACAAAAAAGTTGTTTCAGGGAATATATTCCCGGATAGGAATTTTAAAATTCCTTTTAACATATTGACTTGACATTTTTTTTTTACTTTATTTATCGGCTCGAAAATAATCAGAATTACTGGAGGAAAGTCATATGAAACGGACATATCAGCCCCACAATCGCAAGCGCAAGAACAAGCATGGCTTTCGCGCAAGAATGGCAAGCAAAGGTGGCCGCAGAATTATTTCTGCACGACGGGCAAAAGGCCGTAAGCGTTTAACAGTTAGTGGATAATCGTTCAAATTTCACCCTCCCCCGTTCACGGATGATCAAAAAGGGAGTTGAAATAAAAGCCTTACTGGTCAATGGACGTAAGTTATCCGGACGAACAATAAATATTTACGACAGACCTGCAGATAAACGCAGGTTTGCGGTTTTGACGCCGAAACGGATTGGTCATGCTGTCCAGCGGAATATCATGAAACGTCTTGTTCGTGAAATTTACCGCAAGCACCCTTCCTGGTTTGAAGGCCGGGAAGTCGCCATTTTAGTGAAGAGATTCAAGAATAGCTATGCCAGTTTGGAAAGAGAAATCGGCGACATGGTAGCCAAGAAATGAAGTATATTGTCATCGGAATAATCCGGGTTTACCAATATCTGATCTCGCCGCTCTTCCCCCCTTCTTGTCGATTTTATCCTACGTGTTCCCATTATGCGATTGAAGCTGTAAGCAGGCATGGTGTATTTAGAGGCGGTTGGCTATCGATAAAACGAATCGCCAAATGTCATCCTTTTCATCCCGGTGGTGTAGATCCGGTACCAACGAAAACAAATAAGGATTAAGCAAGTAATGGATAAGAACACGACAACAGGCATTCTGCTGATCTTGATGCTGACATTTTTCTGGATACTCTTTAATCAGCCCCCCCTGCCGGATCAGACCAATCAGTTCCCTGCGGATTCCAGCGGACAGGTAATGAGTCAGCCGACGGACGCGCCTGCGCCGCAGAATAATGATGCCGGTGCGACTATTGTAGACCGCACTCAGGATCAAACCTCGCTGAGCACGGAAACTCAAACGACAATCAATGAAGGTATTCAGTCCGACACCCTTCTCAAGGTGATTCACTTTGAAAATGAAGTTGTCAAAGCAACCTTCTCCAACGCCCGCGGCGGCAGCATTGTCGATTGGTATCTGAAACAGTATGATTACCACTTCGACGACTCTACCAAAGTAGGCAATGTGAATCTTGCCTCGGGCAATGAATTCCTGTTAACTGCAGAAGATATTTCCCGTATCGAACGACGGGGCCTGGATGTCGAGATCGTCGATCCCAATGGCAAAATGATTCACCTTTCCGATTATACCTTACATACGGACCTGGTTAACGAAACAAATATTTCTCTGAGCGAAGACAACCCGCAGCGGACTATAGAGTTTTATTTACCGCTGGATGATGGTCGCCTGGTGACTCAATACACTTTCTACCACGATCGCTATGGATTTGATATTTCCGTAAAATTTGAAAATCTGGACAAATTTATCGGTTATAAGTGGTATTCGATGAATTGGGAAAACGGCATGGAAAGCACTGAGGAAAATGCTTCCGAAGACTTTACTTATTCAAATGCCAATGCCTATCTCGATGGCGAATTAGAATCCCTCGATGTTACCGATGAAGAAGAACTGGAAGAATCACCTTCCGGAAACAAAGTGGATTGGGTCGCTGTGCGAACTAAATACTTTGTCGCAGCGATTGTGCCGGAAGCGGCCGAGAAATCTCAGAACGCAACATTGAGTGGATATGCCCATAATGTGAAGCTCTCCAATGATAACGAACTATTGGTGAAAAACTATTCGGTATCGTTGAATCGAAATTTACCGGGCAATCTGGGTAATGCTTACGAAGACAAGTTTACCGTTTATCTCGGTCCGTTGGATGTGGAGCCGCTCGGCGTATATAATGTCGGCCTCGACGACCTGGTAATGAACAATGGCTGGTATGAGAGCATTTTCCGCATCTTTACCATCTACATGGTTTTACCGGCGTTTAAGTTTCTGCATAGTTTTATTCCGAATTATGGCATTGCCATTATTCTCTTTGCGATCATTATCAAGATCATCCTTTATCCGCTAACAAAGAAAAGTTATGAATCAACTGCTCGTATGCAGGAATTACAGCCGTTGATGAAGGAGATTCAGGAAAAGCATAAGGATAATCCGCAGCGTTACCAGAAAGAAATAATGAAACTCTATAAAGAACAAGGGTTTAATCCGCTTGGCGGCTGTTTACCGATGCTTTTACAGATGCCATTGCTGATTGCCTTGTTTATCGTGTTCCGCTCAACCATTCAGCTGCGCGGCGAACCGTTTGTTGCCTGGATTACCGACCTTTCCAAGCCGGATGTGCTGGCCAAGCTGGATTTCTCCATACCCTTTCTGGGTGATAGCCTTTGTGTGCTGCCATTACTGATGGGCGCAACAATGATTCTCCAGTCGAAAGCAACCATGACCGATCCGAAGCAGAAGGCGCTGGTTTATTTTATGCCAGTTATTCTGATCTTCGTATTCTATACATTTCCCTCTGGCCTGAACCTTTATTACGCCGTATTTAATGTGCTAACCGCACTGCAGACGCGGATGATCAAGAAGAACATGCCTGCTGCGCCACAGCCGGCAAAAGCGGCCGCGACGGCCAGTAAAAATGGTAAGAAGGCAACCGCAACCCGGAAGCCGGCTACCAGCAGTCAGAAATCAAAATCAAGGTCGCGGAAAAAGAAACGTTAATCCTGAACGGATTATAAGATGAAATATCTGCCAGAAGATGATACTATTGTGGCGCTATCTTCTCCGTTGGGGAATGGCGCCATTGCTGTTATTAGGCTAAGCGGCAGCGAAAGTCTTGCAGCGATAAATCCCGCTTTGAAGCGGCCGATCACCGCGGAAGATGCGCGGCGGGCGATCTTTAACGAAATTATCGATCGCAGTAATGAGGCCGTCATCGATCAGGTGGTTACCACGTATTTCCGGAACCCGGCTTCATATACCGGGGAAGACGTTGTGGAAATCAGCTGCCATTGCAACCCGTTGATCATTGACCGAATTATTGCTCAAATGGTAAATAATGGCGCACGCATCGCCGAGCCGGGAGAATTTACTTTCCGCGCTTTTATGAATGGCAAGATGGATCTCTCCCAAGCAGAAGCAGTCGCCGGCATTATCAGTGCTCGTTCCCGGCAGAGCCTAACCCAGTCTTTACGTCATCTGGAAGGACGTCTGTCTGAACGGGTTTTTAAGATCAAGGATGAAATTCTCAGCTATCTATCGCTGCTGGAAATCAATCTGGACTTCTCCGAAGAAGGCATCGAGGTGATGCCGATGGAAGAAATGCGCCGGAAAATCGAGGATACGATTACCAGCATCTGCCGCTTTCTCGACACCTATGACTATGGACGTCTGCTGCAGGAAGGGATAAAGCTGCTTATCTTGGGAAAACCCAATGTTGGTAAATCCAGCTTGTTGAATGCCTTTCTGGAAAAGGATCGGGCGATTGTCAGCAATATTCCCGGCACTACCCGGGATTACATCGAAGCGAATCTGGAGCTGGATGGCCTGGCCGTGCAGGCAGTGGATACCGCAGGTATTCGCGATACCGAGGATCAGATTGAAGCCATCGGCGTAGAGCGCGCATTGGCACAGATGGAAACTGCCGACGTTGCCTTATGCATTTTCGAAGGCAATGAACCGTTGGCCGCAGATGATAAGGTGCTGTTAGAACTGATTGACAATCACCGGGAAACGCTGCATGTCATTCCGGTGATCAATAAAATAGATTTAGGTGAAGATAACACGGTGACCGCAGCGCTTGCTGCACTGGAATTGCCGTTGATTAAAATCTCCGCAAAAGCCAGCACTGGCATCGACGATTTGAAACAGGCGATCAAAGCGCAGGTGTTTAATGATGTCAGCATTGAATCGGAAGAAGTCGTTGTTACCAGTGCCCGTCATAAGCTGGCTTTAGAGAAGGCTATCGGTAGTCTGGAAAACGCCCTCTCCGCTATCGAGATTGCCGCCGGGGAAGAAATTCTTGCCGTCGACATTCGCCTCGCCCTGGATAGCCTGGGAGAAATTACCGGGGAAACCACCTCGGAAGACGTTCTGAATCATATCTTTGCGAACTTTTGCATTGGGAAATAAATTCAGCAAAGTTTACAGAAGCGTGTAGCAAGCAGAGAATCTTCTTTAGATTAACAACCTATCCAATTCGGAACTCCGAATTCGGAATTCCGAATTGAAAAAGTTTCACGTGAAACACTTAACGGTTTATAAAATGGAAAAATATGATGTCATTATCGCCGGTGGAGGTCACGCCGGTATAGAAGCAGCGCTGGCAACAGCGCGCATGGGGTTAAAGACCGCCCTGGTTACCCTGAAAAAAGAAACCATCGGAAAAATGTCCTGTAATCCGGCCATTGGTGGATTGGCGAAGGGACACCTGGTGCGGGAAATCGACGCGCTGGGCGGTGAAATGGGAAAAATTATCGACGCCACCGGCATCCATTTCAAGATGCTCAATAAGTCGAAAGGACCGGCAGTATGGTCGCCGCGGGCGCAGGCGGATCGCAATGCTTATATGCTGGAAGCGCAGCGCCGGGTTTTTGCCCAGGAGAATCTTTTTGTCATTGCCGGATCGGTTAGTGGACTGAAAACGGAAAACGGTGCTGTTTCTGCGGCAGTGCTGGAAGATGGCAGCAGTATTCCCTGCCGGGCGCTCATCCTTACTTGCGGCACCTTTCTGAATGGCTGCATTCATATTGGATTGAATAATCTTGCCAGCGGGCGGGCCGGCGAGCAGGCCGTGAAAGGGCTCACCGAGAATCTCGTCGATTTGGGATTTGCCACCGGGCGCTTGAAAACCGGTACGCCGCCGCGGATTCATATCGGCAGCATCGATTTTGATCAGGTCGAAGAGCAAAAACCGGATGATCCCCCGGTGCCCTTCTCTTTTGAAACCAAGGAGATTCAGCGAGAGCAGTTGAGCTGCTTTATTACCTATACCAATCCGCAGACCCATGAATTTCTGAAAAGTGGTCTCGATCGCTCGCCGATCTACACCGGCACCATTACCGGTATTGGCCCCCGCTACTGCCCATCTATTGAGGATAAAGTGGTGCGCTTTGCCGATAAGGATCGCCATCAGATATTTCTCGAGCCGGAAGGCTTTAATGATCCGGAAGTTTACGTCAATGGATTCTCCACCAGTTTGCCGGCGGATGTGCAGGAAAAAGCGATTCGCACAGTTACTGGATTAGAGAATGCGCAGATCCTGCGATTGGGCTACGCGGTGGAATATGACTTCTTCCCTTCCTATCAGCTGCATACAACCCTGGAGACCAAGCTGGTCGGCAATCTTTACTTTGCCGGACAGATTAACGGCACTTCCGGTTACGAAGAAGCCGCAGCGCAGGGATTGATGGCCGGCATTAATGCTGCTCAGAAGTTGCTGAGTCGTCCGCAGATCATTCTTGATCGCTCCGAGGCATACATTGGTGTGCTGATCGACGATCTCATCAATAAAACGATCCTCGAGCCGTATCGCATGTTTACTTCCCGCGCAGAGTTTCGTTTGCTGCTCCGGCATGACAATGCTGATCTGCGTTTGATGGATACCGGCCGCCAGGTTGGATTGCTGAGCGCCGAAACCCACGCACGAATGATTCAGCGCCGGACAGAGATCGTAGAATTGACCGAAAAGGTGATGACGCGCTCGGTTTCTCCGGAAATCTTCAATGCCTTCCCCAACGGGAAAAGCAATTCGGAGATCAAACAAACCACTCCCCTGCGGCAATTGCTGAAGCGTCCGGAAGTGAAACTTGAGAACTTTCTCAGTCTTTTAAGCGAGGATGGAGAAACGCCTTATCAGTCCGCAACGCTGACCGAAGTTGAGTTCGTTCTGAAATACGACGGTTTTCTAAAGCGCCAACAGGAACTGGTCGACAAGTTCAAGCGAATGGAGAATACCCCTATTCCGGAGTGGATCGATTATTTTACCATTACTTCCCTCTCGGCGGAGAGTCAGGAGAAGCTCGCGCAGATTAAACCGGTCTCCTTGGGACAGGCAGCGCGGATATCCGGTGTGCGTCAGAGTGATCTGGCAATCCTGATGGTTTACGTGGAAAAAGCCCATAAACAGCGCGGAGGTGTTTCACGTGAAACAGTTTCCGGGTGATTTTTGCTAAAAAACGTTTCACGTGAAACGATATTGAGTGTTTTTGAAAAGGCTTCGCCGCTCTGGCGAAGCCTTTTTGCTTTTAGTTGTTCAGTAATTATCTGCTAAGGAATGTGTCTATCAAACGACGGGCAATGCTGAACTTTGGAGGGATTGCCGGAAGCGCATCCTTTCGGAACCAGCGAGCATCTTCTATTTCATCGTCCTCCAGGATGATCTCTCCCCCGGCATATTCTGCAAAAAAGCCAATCATTAATGAGTGTGGGAACGGCCAGGGCTGGCTGCCAAAATAGGATATGTTCTTTACGCTGATGCCCGATTCTTCTTTGATTTCCCGGGCAACTGCTTCTTCCAAAGTCTCCCCCGGTTCCACAAATCCTGCCAGTGTGCTATACATGCCTTCCGGAAATCTGGGCGACCGC
Source organism: Calditrichia bacterium (assembly GCA_028284905.1). Classification (GTDB taxonomy): domain Bacteria; phylum Calditrichota; class Calditrichia; order RBG-13-44-9; family J075; genus JACKAP01. Next base: position 173,214 of record JANQQU010000003.1, on the reverse strand, counting down.
GCCAGAAGAAGTTTCTCGCCATCATTAACCAGCACGATGATTGCCGGTGCCAGACGGGGAAAACTAGTCAGGCCGCAGTTGGGGCATTCTTTTGTATGGTTGTTCGGTAGTTGCACCGTCGGCGTTGCACAGCGCCCACAGAAACGGTGAGTTTCATCCCAGTCGGCAATTTGCTTCGCTCTTCCGGCAATAATTGCGAGGAGCTCCGGCATTGCAAAGAAAAGCTTCCGTAGATGAGAAAAAGCATATCCTTCCGGGATCAGATAGCTTGTTGAAAGCTGAACGCTGAAGCAGGGATGGTTGTCGAGCATTCCTAAATATTGTTGCGGATAATCCCCGGGATTGAATTGAAATGTTGTAGTGCTCAGCAGCTGCTTCCCTATTGTGGCTGGCGCCAGCAGCTTACCGTCCCGAAATGGAAAGTATAATGGTGCTGCTGCCGGTTGCGGCGGCGGCGTTGCAGATGGTAAAAAACGATTTTTCATAGATAGCCTTTAATAGTGGTTCGCCAGGTCCGGGATATTCATTCGCTCCCCAATGAGATTGATCTTTTCCTTTCGCTTGAGAATCCAGCGACTTTCAACCAACTCTTGTAAATCATCCAGGGCAGCTTCCGGATAAAAATCAAAATATTCCTTCGCCTGTGAGCCCTTGGCATGTTTGTGAGATCGATAGTGCCCGAGCGTACGCCAGGCAAGATATGCCAGAATCACATTCGGTCCGGGAATTAAGGTGAGAATTACACTGAAAGGTAAAAGCGCCCCATCGACGATCAGCCACTTGCGATGTTTGTCTACCTGGGCGCTAATGAGCGTTTGATAAATCTCCAGCGCTGTCTTCGAATCGAGCGCTGCCGGGTAGTGCAGCTGAATGTCGCCCGATTCGTTGAGAGATTTCAGGGTGGATTCCAGGCGGCGTTGATCTTTCGTTAAAGTCATATAGCCCGCTTTTAAAGCCTGCCAAATTCGCCGGGCAGTCGAGGGGGCTTCTGCGGTGGGTGGTGGACCATCATTGGTTTCTTCCGGAAGCGCTGTCGGTTTTTTTGCGTTCTCCCCTGCTGCGGACATTGATGCATTGAAAATTTCCGCAACTGCCTTCGAGTAAATTTGATAGCGGCCATTCCTTTTCGGAAGTAGAAAAATATCCATGCTTTAATATACGGTTTAAGGGCAGTTTCTGATGCGCTTAAAATTCCGATTTGTGCGTCTGGTAATCCTTAGCCTTCCTTCATGGTTTAGTATGATTTTTTAAGCCACAGATGAACACAGATTTTCACGGATGAAATGTTTTGAGAAATTTGAATCAGTGTGTATCCGTGTTCATCGGTGGCCGATCAACAAATATTCTTTGTAAGTTGTTTAAAAACAAATGATTACTCACGATGGTGTTATTGGCGTTTGGTTTTTAAGTGTTTGTTTATAATGGGTTTATTGGGTTTTGGTGTGTGCGCTGTAAATCGTCGACTAAGTTACTGAGCGCTTGCCTGCTTTCTTATAAACCCGTTAATTGAGCGGAGAATGAGAATTGTAATGACAGGATGCTTTTTCACGTGAAAAATTTTGAATATCAGCATAAAGGCCGTTTTTTTGCCCAGATTACCGGCAGCATGGAAGAATATGGTAAAGCGGAGCTTGAGGAACTTGGTGCCACTAATATTGATACCGCCTACCGGGGACTCTATTTCGATGCGGATATGAAGACGATCTATCGCATCAATTATGCCTCCCGCCTGATCAGCCGAGTGCTGGCGCCGCTGGCGAGCTTTCCCGCAAATCATACCGATCAACTGTACAAAATGGCGAAGAAGATTGAGTGGGATCAAATCTTCACTTTTAAACAAACCTTTGCGATCTTCTCCCAGGTGTCGAATAGCAAAATTCACCACTCCAAATATGCCGCCTTGCGCCTGAAGGATGCCATCGCCGATTATTTCCGGGAAAAATACCGCTACCGCCCCTCCGTCGACCGGGAGACGCCAGATGTTTGGCTAAATCTGCATCTGGAAAATAATCGCGCCACGATTAGCCTCGATGTTGCCGGCGGTGCATTACATAAACGGCAGTATCGGAAGAAGACCGATGTCGCGCCAATGCAGGAAACTTTGGCGGCAGCTATTATTCGCCTTTCTGGCTGGGATGGGAGCCGTCCACTTTATGACCCGATGTGCGGCACCGGGACACTTCTCAGTGAAGCGTTAATGCATTACTGTCGCCTGCCAGCCAATTATCAGCGCAAAAATTTTGGATTTAAACATCTCCCCGATTACGATCAGAATGAGTGGGAGGCGGTGCAACTGGAAATGTCCGAGCAAATACGGCCGCTCCCTTCCGGATTGATTGCCGGGAGCGATAGTTCTTACAAGGCGGTGTCTGCAGCAAAATACAATAATCGCCATTTGATGTACGGCGATCGTATTAAAGTAAAAGTAGCCGACGCACTAAAGTTGAAAGATTTACAGGATAAAGTGATTGTTACCAATCCACCCTACGGCATTCGTATGGGGAATAGCGATGTTGTTGGTGAATTGTACGAAAAACTTGGCGATCATCTCAAACAGCATTGCAAAGGCAGCGTGGCCTATATCTATTTTGGGGAGCGAAAATTGATCGGCGCGATTGGCCTGAAGCCTTCGCGAAAAATTCCCCTTGTCAGCGGCGCGTTAGATGGACGCCTGGCGAAATTTGAAATTTATTAGCCGTTTATCTTGGAATATTGAATTTAGATGGAACTGGAAAGTTCCTGCGCTTAAAACGTGTTTAATACTGAATAGCGATCCGGAAGGAGAAAACGATGCGCATATTCTCTCTGGTGTTTTTAATCTGTCTTATTTTTATCCCTCAATTCTTAAACGCGCAAGTTATTGTTATCAAGGCCGGGAAGCTGATCGACCCGGCATCGGGGGAAATTGCCAATGACCAATCAATCCTGATCGAGAACGGGATGATAACAGCAGTGGGAAGTGCGCTGGTAATTCCGGATAAAGCAACCACTATCGACTTGTCCGATAAACATGTACTGCCCGGCTTGTTCGATTCCCATACCCATCTTTGCACCGATGTCGATCTCGATGAAAGCTGGCAGGGACAGGTAACGGAAAGATTTACTTCCTATACCTTGCAAAATTCGACAACCTATCGTGCGCTAACCGGTGTGGCAAAAGCAGCGGAAATGCTCGCGGCTGGGTTCACCACGGTGCGGGATTTAGGCAATGCCGGAAATTATGCAGATAGTGAACTACGCCGGGCGATTGAAAACGGATTGATTCCCGGACCAACGATTATTAATTCCGGGCGAATTATTGCACCGTTTGGCGGTCAGCTGCATTTACATGCCGAACGGCCGGAGGCTGGTGTGCCTGAGTATTTCCATGCGGATACCCGTGATGAAATTTTGAAAGCAGTACGGGAGAACATCCATTTTGGGGCGCGAGTAATCAAGGTGGTTGTCGACGATCAGCCCTATATCTACTCGGCAGAAGATTTGAAGTTGATCGTGGATGAAGCCGCGAAAACCGGATTGAAAGTTGCCGCTCATTGCCATACCGAAGCCGGGGCGATTAATGCGATTGCTGCTGGTGTCGCTTCTATTGAACATGGCACTCAAATGAGTAATGAAGTGCTTCAACTGGCGAAAGCGAATAATGTTGCCCTGGTTGGTACGGAAATGCCGCGTTGGGTGTTGGAGTTGTTTGGTGGCGGCAGTCGTCATGACATCCTCGTTGATCGCCTTCGCCGCGCGCAGCGGATTGGCGTGAATTTGGTTTATGGCAGCGATGCCCTCTATGAAGTTGGCGATCGCACCCGGGGCGAAATGGCGCTGGTGAATTTGGAAAGTTGGCAGGCCGCCGGCATTTCTCCTGCGGACATGCTGCGGGCAATGACTACTGATGCTGCAGAATTGTGCGGCGTGGGAAATGTGCGGGGCGCAATCAAGGCAGGTTTGGCCGCGGATATTATTGCTGTGGAGGAAAATCCTCTGGAAGATATTTGGGCCTTAAAAAATGTGCGTTTTGTAATGAAGGATGGTAAAGTTTATAAGTCCCGTTAAGAAGAGATTTGTTTTAATAGCCACTGATGGCCACTGATTTTCACGGATCTAAGGTGTAAGTGAGCGTTAAACCTTTAATTCTGGATCGGCCTATATACACTTTTACATTTCCGTAAACGAGAGAATATGCCGCCCCTACAGGGCTAGATCTCAACAGATTCTAATAGCTATAAATATTCCGCCCTTACAGGGCGCTCAAAATGATTAAAGTCTAGCTTTATACAAAATAAGTCCCGTAGGGACGACATATCTATAGCTAAAAAAATACCCAAATGTCTATTGAGCCCCATGGGGGCGACATATTCTCTCGTGGAACGATAAAATCAAAGCAATGTAAATCTAGCAATCAAGGCAAAGGAGCAACTGTGAAAAATTTCCGGGAAAAAATGAACCGAAGAAGTTTTTTAAAGCAGTCAACAGCTTTGACGGCCATTGCCGGTCTCGGCGGCATTGAAATCGCCAAAGGTGCGAGTGCGCCAAATACGTCTGGGGATAGAAAATTGCTCTCTCAACCCCGACCGATGATTCCCCCGGCCCCGGCAATTTTGTTAAGTGTCAATGGCGAAACAGAAGATGCGCCGGAAATTAGTGTGGTCTGGACATTTGTTATTAACATCAATCCAGCGCAGGTAGCCATTAGCGTGCACGAAACTCACTTCGTGCTGGCGCTGCTAAAAAAACATGGCCAGTTTGTGCTCAACGTGCCGGTTGCTTCCATGGTCGATGCCTTTGATCGTGCCGATATGAACTCCCGGAAAGGCGGGGATAAATTCGCAGTCACTGGTCTAACGCGTGGACAAGCGAACAAGGTAGATGCACCGACGATTGAAGAATCGCCGATCCATGTCGAATGCGAGATCTTCAATACCATTCCCGCCCCTCCGGACCGCACCCTTTTCCTCGCCAATGTTGCCGCCACTGCAGTCCTCCCCCATGTCTGTGATGAGAATGAAAGATTGCAGGTCGCCAATGTGCCCTTCTTCGGTATGACCGCCGGTAGTGGGGAATTTTACATGATGGGGAAACGGGTTGGCCATATCGGACAAAGCGTCGGGAAAGATGATATCAAATATTAATCTCGTCTGCCGCGCCTAATTAAGAATTGTATATCCGCTGCCGCCATATTAACTTTCCAATCATGCAAATAATTCCTCAGCGAAAAAGGCGCTCTGAATGATCGGCAGAACCATACTACATTACCGGATTGTCGAAGAACTCGGCCGCGGTGGGATGGGCGTGGTTTACCGGGCGGAAGATGAGAAACTGAAACGGCCGGTAGCTATTAAGTTCCTCCCCAGAGAAGTTGCCAATTCTGCCGATGCCCGCAAACGCTTCGAGATCGAAGCGCAATCTGCCGCAGCATTGAATCATCCGAATATTGCCACTATCCATGCCATCGAATCCGTAGATGATGAGACCTTTATCGTAATGGAGTATATCGAAGGGCAGGAGTTGAAAGCCCTGATTGCGGATGCAACGCTTGCCAGCGAAGATATCCTGACAATTGCCGAACAAATCGCCCGCGGTTTAAAAAGAGCTCACGAAAAGAATATTATTCATCGTGATATAAAATCTGCCAATATCATGATTGCCAGCGGCGGTGAAGTGAAGGTGATGGATTTTGGTCTGGCGAAAATGCAGGGTAACCCGCAACTGACGGAAATTGGTTCGACTCTCGGTACAGCTGCATACATGTCCCCGGAACAGGCACAGGGAAAGCCGGTCGATGCGCGTACAGATATTTGGTCCTTTGGCGTTGTGTTATATGAAATGCTTACCGGTCAGTTACCTTTTGGCGACACCTACAGTCAGGCGATTATCTACAGTATCCTGAATGAAGCGCATCCCGCCTTACCAGCGGAAAAAATTGCTGATGCTGCCAGGCTGCAGAGAATTATCGATCGCTGCCTGGCCAAGGATCCGGCGGAACGATATGCCAATTTTGATCAACTGCTCGCCGATCTGAAAAATCCAGCGGCATCAAATACGTCAACAAATACCGTCGAGAAATCAGATCGTCAGGATCAGGATGTAACGGCGCGTCGATCGCTTGTTTTTCCGATCATTGTCGCGATTCTGTCGATCGTTGCCGTTACTCTGTACTTAATGCGCGAAACAGAAAAGCCGCCGGAAGGTGATGTTCGGATACCGGTGGCCATTGCGGATTTTCTGAACCACACCGGAGAAACAGAACTGGATGCCCTTTCCGGCATGATGATTACTTCCCTGGAACAATCCCGCAAACTAGCGGTGATGTCCCGCTCCCGCATGTTCGATGTACTTCAGCAAATCGGACAGGCAGAAGCAACGGTTGTCGATGAAAATCTTGGCCGGGAGATTTGTCGTCATGCCAATATTCAGGCATTAATCCTGCCCTCGATTCGTAAATTCGGAAAAGTCTATTCCATTGATCTAAAAGTGCTTGATCCGCAAAGCGGGGAATACCGTTTCACCCTTAGCGCGCGCGATGAAGGACAGGAAGCGATTCCCGGTATTATTGATCGCCTTTCTGCGGAAGCCCGCCAGCAATTGCGGGAAAACGAAGCTGAAATTCTTGCATCCACTCAACAGGTCGCAGAAGTAACCACGCCCAATCTGGAAGCTTATCAAAGCTATTTTCAGGGTGAAGCATTACTTGATAAACTGAAATTCCCCGAAGCGATCGCTGCCTTCGATAAGGCGATTGCACTGGATAGCACTTTCGGACTGGCATATTATCGGAAGGCTTACGCGATGGGGTGGTCTCAGGAAACGCTTTGGGATGCACCATTAAAGAAGGCTTTAAAATACATCGAACAGATGCCGGAGAAGGAAAGCCTACGCCTGCGAGCAGAAAAGATTCGTCTGGAACAAGGGATGGGAGCCGCAGTGCTGGCATTGCAGGAAATGGAAAAAATTTATCCGAATGATAAGGAGATGCTGCTCAATATTGGTGATCTGGCTTATCATGGCCGGCAGCTGGATATCTCTTTTAAATATTTTCAGAAAGTATTGAAGCTTGATCCGGATAATCAGCGTGCCCGTTTTCATTATAAAGAGGTTGTTGTCGGCTATTATACCCGCCCCCAATATTTTGCGAATGACACAAGCAAAATGGTCCTTGCAATTGAGGATGCGCTTAAAGCAGCGCCGAACGACATACTGCTAAATACAGCCCGGGCAACAGCAAAATTTATGCAGAAAGATTATCAGCAATCTGAGAATATATTGTCAGAAACACTTGCATTCGCCCGCTCTTCCCACGATACAACCTATGTCCGGAAGGCGATCGCCAGTTTACTGACCGCCAGGGGCAAATTTCAAGCTGCAATAGATACGCTCGATAAAGGGATTGCCCTGGCCGCTGAAAAAGGAATGAATACGGCCCTTTATGAAATATATCTGGATAAATGCACTTTGCTGGGGACGGTGCTGAATGATCGCGAACAGTTGGTCGAGACAGTCGATTATTTAAATCGTAATGCAACACCGGACTATATTACCACAGTTCCTTTCTTCTGGGAAGTGGTTGCTATAAACCTGACAAGAGTTGGCGAAGAAAAAATGATTGCAGCCATAAATGACAAGTTCCATACCCGTAGCAAGCATATTCTTCCGGTGGTTCTTGATGCACTCAAAGGGAATTGTGAAAAGTTGAATACGCTTATTGAAAACGTATTACTGAAAGATGAGCGCTCGCCTGATTATGTCAAAGGTGCATTTATTCTGATACTGGCGGAATGTTATTGGAAAGCCGGTGCATATTCACTGGCTGAGCAGACGATCCTGAAATCCCGCGAATGGCATTTATTGCCCATCGATCCTTTACATCAAACGCCTTATCTGCAGTCGAAAAGCTACTGGTGGCTGGGTGATATTTGCGAGAACACCGGACGGCCACAGGAGGCGATTCGTCATTATCGTCATTTTCTCGAACTTTGGGGAGAGGGTGATGCGGGGATTCCCGAAGTTATCGAAGCAACTGTCCGCTTGCAGCGGCTGGAAAGTGCACTGTAGCTGACTAAGCTTCCTTTGCCGAGGTTTCTGGGTTCGAGAAGATCTTTGTAGGTTCTTTATAATTTGCGGGACCTTTTGTGGAACCCCTTCAGGGTAAGATTCTTATGTTGTTTTAACCCAGGGCTGGAAAGACCTCCAGCCCTGGGTTAAAACATGTAACCGGTTCTCCCTTTGGGGCTTCGCGGTATTAATACGCCAAAGGCGTTACAGACCTCAACCGAGGGGCGCTTTTCGGGCGCCCCTCGGTTGAGACACCTCTTTACTAACCCTGAAGGGGTTGCAGAATTATTACTGAAAATGTGTTACCGGGAAATATGGCACCAAAATTTGCCTGAGAATTACTCCGGGAAATCATTAGCCAACAAGTCTTGGGATTCTAACAAATCAGAAGATGGACAATTGAAAAAGCCCACAAAAGAAACTGATGAGCATCTGAAGAAAGCCCTGACAGAGGCACGAAAAGAAATTAAGCGACTGGAGCGCGGAGTGCAAATTGAGACTGCGCTGGAACAGGTGCGTGCCCGTGCTATGGCCATGCATGGCTCAGACGATTTATCCGATACTGTGAATGTCTTTTTTAAAGAGTTAAAAAAACTTGGCGTATTGCCAATTCGTTGTGGCGTGGCGGAAATAGATGAAAAAACGCGCTCCTGGACCCTGGCGATTACCAATGCCACTCATCAGGGAGATTCCTTCAAAATTCTTGGCGATGTTAAACAGCTGGGCCACCCGGTGTTGGAAAATATTTTTGCCCATTGGGAAAGTCAGCAAGAATACTACCCGGTATTAAAAGGCACGGACATAGAACCGTATTACCAGGTACTAAAGGCGCAGATTGCCGTACGGGATTTCCCGGAAGATGCCGCCCACTATGGTAACTATTTCTATTTTAAAGAAGGGTTTGTTTTTGCCTGGACGGCGGAAGCGTTGTCCGAAGAAACCCGGCAAATTTTTCGCAGATTTACATCTGTATTGAGTTTGACCTATCGGCGCTATATGGATTTAAAGGCAGCGGAAATGCGCGCCCGGGAAGTTGAAAACGCACTGACAGAATTGAAAGCGGCACAGGCACAACTTATCCATAACGAAAAAATGGCTTCCCTGGGACAAATGACGGCCGGTATCGCTCACGAGATTAAAAACCCTTTGAACTTTGTGAATAACTTTGCTGTGCTTAGTGAAGAACTTGCTGAGGAATTAGCAGAAGCGATTGAAGCCGGGGAAGAAGACATCAATGAGATTTTGACAGATTTAAAACAAAACGCAGCTGCGATTGCCAAACATGGCCGGCGTGCCGATGCTATTGTCAGATCAATGATGCAGCATGCCCGCGGCGGCAGTAGTGCACGGAAGTCTACGAATATTAACAATCTGGTCGAAGAGTATGTAAATCTGGCATTCCACGGAAAGCGTGCGGCAAAGCCGGGATTTAGTGTAGAGATTGAGCGCGACTATGATGAATCGGTAAAAGAAATAGTGGTAAAAGCACAGGAGATTGGCCGGGTATTGTTAAACTTGTTAAACAATGCCTTCGACGCGGTTGAAGAGAAATTTTCTCAAGCAAACAGTGCTGATCAACCGACAGTCAAAGTAAAAACAATATTGCTTGATAATGCTTTTGAGATCCGGATCAGCGACAATGGCTGCGGTATTCCGGAGGAAATAAAGGAAAAAATTTTCGAACCTTTTTTTACCACCAAACCGACCGGGGCTGGTACCGGTTTAGGGTTATCGCTGTCATACGATATTATAACACAGGGACATGGCGGCATGCTAACAGTGACAAGCAAAGCCGGGGAAGGCACGACGTTTATTGTGAAATTACCCTTATCAAAAACATAATCCGTTTGAAGAAAATGGTAATTATACACTACATTCTCCATGCGAAAATTAACACTATTTTGAGAGAGAACCTGTGCACGACAAATCTTATGACCTTTTGGTAACCTTGACTGATCAACCGGTAAAAATCGGGGAAATGAAAAAGCGACTGGTAAGCGATGTGCAACTGCTGGATAGTACATTTTCCCTGGACGAGATAAATAGCTTGCCCATTAAAGCCGCCTATTTCCAGTTTCAAAAGTGGCTGGTGAAAGCGATCAAGCAGGATCCGGTCCCCCGCCACATCCATGCCCTTTACTTTGGATTGTTTGAGGGGGAAGCGGAAACCTTCGAGTTTTATCTGAGCGGCTCGCCCCAATGGGATGCGGATGATCCCGACTGGCCTGCCTGGAATGAGTATGATCCGATTTTTCAGTACAGCGAGATGGGAATCTTTCACACACTATACAAAATCCATCAAAAAAATGAAGCTGTCGGTCGTTATCTCGTAACCGCTATACCACTCCTGTTTCTGATCAATTATATCGAAGGTAATTCCTATAAACTGCTGCCCCGGAAAGGATTTCTCGGCAGCGGTAAGAAGAAAATTTATATCGCCCTCGGTTTCGATGAGGCATTCGTTTTTAATCTGTTCAAAATTACTAAAGGCGGACATGAACGTATTGGAAAACGGTAGGCAGTGGCAGTAGCACTCGACAGGAAAAAATCCCCTTGTTTTGCCTAAAAAATGACAAATTTTTCCACTGCCACTATCACTGCCACTCTCTTTTATTCCGATCCCACCAACGCAACCCAATCCATTTTCGGGCTCACTGCAATTCGATACAACCCTTTCACTGCAGGATCCTCAAAAGTTTTAATTAACTGCCAACTGTCACTTTCGCCGGGTTTAAAATAATAGAGTTGATTACCGGTCGGTAGCAAAATGCTGCCGTCTGAGGTCCAGGCATAATCCTGGGTTTGCGGACGTGTTTCTACGATGTTAGTCATTTCCCCAGTACTGATGTCCAAAGAACGAATCCACCAGGTACTGTCGCTGGCCGGCTGAGTAAAACTGGCAGCGTCTTTTCCGGGAATTTTATGAATTGAGCGTCCGATGTTGTTCGTGATGGAATCTGCCCGGCTGGTTCTGGTATTTGCCAGAAAGAGTTTGTGGGGCTGGCCGAGCACAAAAAGTGCTACATGATCGGAGGTAATCCAGGCATGGTATCCGACCGGTTGCACATCTTTCAGAATCAGGCTGGGTTGTGTCCCATCAAAATCAAATCCCCAAAGCCGTTGAGTACCATCGGCCTCTACCCGCACCGTGGAAAAGAAATTATCCCGTGGCGTGGGAGAAAATTCACTCTCCGCAGTATTAATAACTGCTTCGGTGGTGCCACTGGCAATATCATAGCGATAAATGTCCGCCTGGGTTGTGTCCGGAATACGGGTAAAATAGATGCTGCTGGCATCTGCATTAAATGCCGGTTGGTTATCGTAGCCAGCACGGGCAGTAATATTCTTTGCCGTACCCACCTGTAATTGACCATCTTTCAGAGAAATTGGCGCCAGGAATATTTCCGTTCCCGGAGGCGCCTGGGCGAATAATGCTGTAGAGAGAATAATCGCGAAGAAGAAAAGAGAGTTGAGAATCGGTTTCATAACGCCAGGCTCCTTTAAATTTGCAAAGCTGCTAAGTTCAAGTCAGTATGTCTTTCTGTAACACAAAAATTCTTTTCTTCATAAATATAAATGTTTTACCGACAAAAAGAAGTCTTTCCATTTATCCTGTACCTGTCAAAGGATAAATGGAAAGGGAAATGTTTCTGGTGGGGAATTACTGTTAGCGCTGCCGATGGTTATCTATCTGGTCATAAGTACCGCCGAAAACAATATCGCGAATATTATCCCGGGAAAGAAAATCGTGGGGGAATCCCATTTCGATGGCGCTCACTGCATTTAGCTTCTGAAGCTGCTCATCAGAAAGCGAATGATCAAGGGCCTGCAGATTATCTTCGATTTGGGCAAGCTTCCGCGCGCCGATGATCGGGACCATCACGCCGGGCTGCTGCCGCACCCAATTGATGGCTACATGAGAAGGAGAACAGCCAACCTCTTCAGCAATTTCGATAACAGTATCCGCAATTTTCATATTTTTGTCATTGAGGCGCAGGCTACCTTCTTTCATCCGTTTCGGAGAATCATCCTTCATCTTACTACTGTATTTGCCGGTCAGCAATCCGCCACCCAGCGCGGCCCAGGGCGTTACGGCGATATCCAGCTGGCGCGCCATTGGGAGTAAATCCCGCTCCGGAGTCCGCTCGATAAGGCTGTATTCGATTTGCAGGCCGACGAAGCGCGTCCAGCCCCGTAGCTCGGCCATGGTATTAGCACGGGAAACAACCCAGGCTGGTGTGTCAGAAATTCCAATATAGTGCACCTTTCCGGCGCGCACCATATCATCGAGCGCGCGCATTACCTCATCCACCGGCGTAGTGAAATCCCAGGCATGCAGCCAGTATAAATCGATATAATCGGTATTGAGGCGCTTTAAACTGGCATCCAGCGCCTGCACCATATTTTTGCGATGATTCCCGGAACCGTTCACATCGCCATGGCGGGTAAACAGGGTAAATTTGGTTGCCAGTACAAAATGTTCGCGATCCGCGGCGATAAACTCCCCAACGTATTTCTCGCTGGTGCCTTCGGTGTAGCGATTAGCGGTATCGATAAAATTGCCGCCGGCATTGGCGTAAGCGTCGAAAACCTTTTTACTCTCGGCTTTATCCGCTCCCCAGCCCCATTCCTCCCCGAAGGTCATGGTGCCAAGGCTCAATTCCGATACACGTAATCCACTGCGGCCTAATAGTTTGTAACGCATTTTTCTCTCCCGTTTATCGATTTTGCCCGAAGGAAAATCATCCGGGCTATGGCTTATCTTGATAATTATGTGTTCAAAAATTGAAGAAATATTTCGCCCCTACAGGGCTATAGAATATAAGAAATAAAACTGGGCTATAAACATTTCGCCCTTACAGGGCTATAGATATAAAATAACAACAAGGCTATAAATATGCTGTTTTATAGGGCCTTTAATTTGAAACAGATATACAAATTAATAATTCGCCCTAATGGGCCTTGCAAGCACTTCATTAATAATAATTTCAGAAATAGTCCCAGCGGGATGTCATATTTATAGCCAAAAAAGTAAAAAATATTTAGCCCTGTAGGGGCGACATAATTGGGCCTTGTAAATTTGTAAACAAATCCTGACTATTTTGCAATAGATGAGATCATTCTATCAATTACAATTTAAGATGCTTCCGGAATAACCAGGCGTTTGAGAATGCTGCGTTTACGCAACACCTGGATCATCAGGGGCTGACCGGCCTTCTCTGCACTGAGCAAACGATGCAGATCATCAATACCGCTGACCGGAACATCATCGAGGGCAACAATCATATCCCCGGCGGCAAGGCTGGCAGTGGCTGCCGGACTGTCATCATCCACATCGAGAACAAGGACGCCATGATCGTGGGTGAGTTCGTGAAACTGAACCAGATTGGGATGAATCTTAACCGTCTGTGCAGCAATACCGATGCGACTGCGTCGAATGCGGCCATTCCGAATCAATTCTCCGGAAATGTAGCGCGCTGTATTTACGGCAATGGCAAAGCAAATACCCTGTGCCGGTAAAATGACCGCCGTATTTACCCCAATGATTTTTCCCTGGGAATCCACCAGCGGTCCGCCGGAGTTGCCCGGATTAAGCGCAGCGTCCGTTTGAATAATGTCATCGATCAAGCGTCCGGAGTAGGAACGCATGGAGCGGCCAAGCGCGCTAACCACGCCAGCGGTAACGGTGCACTGAAATCCGTAGGGGTTACCGATCGCAATTGCCAACTGCCCCACCTGGATCGACTGGGAATCTCCCAGAGGAGCCGCGCTGATCTCCGGAGCGTCCATATGGAGCACGGCGAGGTCGGTCGCGGGATCATCCCCGACCAGGCGCGCGCGGTATTCTCGTCCATCGGAAAGCGTGACGGAGAGCTTTGCCGCATTGTTGATCACATGACTATTGGTGAGGATAAATCCGGACTTGTCGAAAATGAAGCCGGAGCCGCTGCCACTACCACTACCGCGTGTGCGCCGTCCCTTTTTGGCTGCTTGCTTTAGCTGCACATCAATCTTTACTACGGACGGACTGACCTGCGCGGCGACAGCTGTAACCGCCCGGGAATAGGCATCCAGCAAATGGCCATCCGTTGCCGGGCTGGTTTCCCCGGGGTATGTACTATCATTGTCATTTTTTATATAATCGTAAAATTGCATTTTATGCCTCGTTTTTTGTTTTTTGGCAATTGTTGTAGAGACGATTCATGAATCGTCTCTACGGAATATTGGTGTTATGTTAACAATTCGAAATCCTGGCCACCCAATATCCGGCCATTCACCTGAATCTCCAGCCGGTGGTTCCCGGGATAATATTTCCGGGTAGTCACCGGTTTGATCGGAAATTTTTTGCTGATCTCGATCTTCTCACCCGGGGATATCGATCGAGTGGTCAGCTTAAATACCTTTGGCTGCGTCTTCCCGTTCGCTTTCATAAAATGAATCAGGAAATCTATCATTAGATTATTTTCAGTGCTGTCATTATTGACAAGGATGAAATTGAATGAGAGCGCTTCGCCGAGTGGTAATTTTTCCGGGCTGAGAGACAAATTTTCCAAAGCAACATCGGCATTACTACGATAGCCGAGAATGCGTAATGCGACCGGATCCCCCTTCTTGATTAAAGAGCGCAGGGCATGGCGAACAATCCAACGGGTTTCTTCGCTACCGTTTTGTTGCCAGTCACCCAGTAAAGCGAGTACTTTTCCGGAGTGGTCCTTGGCGATATCATTGAGATTGTTCGCAACCGATTTACGAACATAGGGGGAAGGATCATTTTTTAACTGAGTGAGAATTTCCAGCAATGGATCGGGATTTTGAATAAACATCTCCAGGTAGCCTCCCCAGGGCAGGCGCGGACGTAAGCCCTCACTCACCAACCGGCGGACATGCTCGCTGTGGTCTTTCACCCAACCCCGTACGGTTGCCAGTGTTTCTTCCGGATATTGTTTCAGAAATGGGCGAATAGCAAATTCCGAAGTAAAGCGCTGGGTGATTTCGTAAATAGCATCAAGCGATTCGCTGAGATGATCCAGGCCATATTTCTCAACGAAATAAGCGACCGGCATCCAATAATAGCCTTCGTTGAACATCCCTTCTGTGGAAGATAATGGCGGTCCGAGAGTTTGCCGTAAAATGTTGACCGCCTCCGGGTAATCGGCTGGCAAAGACTGACGCAGACCTTCGGCGATAACTGCCACCCGGGCTTTCAGCTCTAATGGCTCGACGCGCTCATCGACATATTTCACAAACTCGCTATGAGGAAATTGGGGATAAACAGCGCTAATCTTACCGCCCAGCAGTTCTGCCAGCTCAGTGCCATAATATAGTTTGAATGGTTTCCAGTCGCTCATGTCTGCCTCTCTGATGCAAGTGTTTGAATAAATGTTACGAAGGAGCCCAATTTTAGATATTTCCATAATTAGACTACAATAATAAGCAAAACACCTTTCACCACCAAAAGTTCCCAGCAGAGATACCCCTAAGGTCCACAGGACCGCCCCCCCTTAACCCTGAGCAAAAAGCTCAGGGTTAAAGATACCAATACAAGCGCCTTAAACCAAAAAAGACCGGCGCTGCAAACAACACAGCGCCGGTCAGGGATGAGGGGACAATATGGGAAATATTTCTGAAACGACTGCCAGCCAAATAATTCAGCTAACAAGATCTATATTCACCCCTTTCAAGGCAGGGCGAGGGATGGAGGGCTCACCCTGCCTTGTGGGGTATTGATGAGGGAATTTCTGTTATCATGCTACATAATCATTTCATCCTTTAAAATATGCCCGGGACAGGCAGTAAACCTGCCCCGGACGGGAGGGATGATGGGATTTTTAAAAGAACGTTCCGATGGAGAACCTGGAAACCGGACTGCTAACCGACTGTAAATCTGTCGGCCAGGCCAGGTCGTATTTCAAGAGGAAATATCCCAGGCTAAACCGCGCACCAACACCAAAGGCTGCATTTAAATCATTAAGGCGGAAGCCCGTCTCCGCGGAGTTGGTGAAAGGTTGAAAAGTTTCAGAGGAGAAGCCAGGTATATCGGTGCCCCAGGCTGCTGCTGCATCCATAAAAGCGGCCGCGCTAAAGAAATCGTACTGGGCGGGCAGGAAGGGCAGCGCCGGGAAGCGAAATTCAAGATTCTGTACCAGGAAATTATTGCCGAATAACTCATTATAATCCGCACCACGATAGGTGAAGGGACCACCGATGCTGTAAATTTGCGGATTCTCACCGAAGTTCGAAGCACCAAGCAGGCGCCAGGCAATCGTCGAGCGGGATGAAGTTTTGAAGTAGCGGCGATAATCGACGAGCACTTCGTTAAACTTCAGATCGCCGGTAACTGTCTGCACCTGAAATCGGCTGCGACTACCACTCAGCGGACCAATATAGCCATAGGTGGTATTATCAAAAACCAGGGCGGCGCCGGCCTGGGCAAAGTCGAATTTACCGAGGTCAAAATCTTCCCGGTCCAGTCGGCCGCTGGAGAAATCTTCCACTACGAAGTCCTGATCAATGCGGGTAACGCCGGCATTGATTTCGAAGCGGGCAAAGCGGCTGAACGGATAGGATACCAGCGTGTTAAAGCCACGATAAGTGTTACGAATACTATTCAGGGTAAAAAAGCTTCCCCCGGTTAAGTAATTGTAGCTTTGCTGATAGACCTGCACACCCCAGTTGAGGCGGCCGCCCTGGTTGAAATAAGTGAGTGAAGCATCCATAAATCTCGGATCGGAAAAGCGCAGAGCGGTGGAAAGAAAGAGATTGTTATTGCCGAGCATATCACTGAAGAGGAAAGAGGCTCCGCCGCTTGCGCCCCAGAAGGTATCATAGCCACCACCGACACCGACTGCGTCCAGCTTGAATTTCTTACTGTAATTTCGGGCTTCCACGGAATCTACGCTGGCCAGGTCATATTTGCTGTAGAGCGTGGTTTGGTCCGGCATTGCCGGCACCCACATAGTGTCCTTAACGACATACGTTGTTTCACTGCTATCGCCTTCGCTCACCATGATGCTGGTCAGGCTGGCAATATGCTGCTGCGGTGTCGTGCTCTCCTGATTTTCGAGCACTTTTTCCATATCCATGCTGTAAATCTGCCAGCTGTTTTTCTTGAAGAATGAAAATGCCAGCGTGCTGCCATTAAGCGACCAGCTGATTGCCGGAGTAGTAGCGGTAATACCGGCAACGCCATTCTTGAAGTTGGTTACCGGGCTGATGTTTCCGCTGGCAATATCCATCAGGTAAATATTAGGAATACCGCGATGTTCGGAAACAAAAGCCAATTGCTGCATGTCCGGCGACCATTGCGGACTGTGCACATTACCGGAAAGCGTCGGCAGCAACCGCACCTGATTGCTTTCCAGATCATAGATAGCCAAGTCGTAGTCTCCGAAAAGCAGGCGATCTTCATCGGTGCCTTCACCCATGTCGGTCGAGTATACAATGCTGCTGCCATCCGGCGACCACTGCGGATGATAAACAGTGAAACGATCATCAGTGAGCTGCTTTAGTTCTTCTGTCTGCAGATCAAGAATGTAGAGATTGGACACGCCACCGGTCATGCCGGCAAAAGCAATGCGCTTGCCATCGGGAGAAAAAGATGGTGAAAGCAAGCCGTTCAATTCCGCGAAAGCAAACTGGTTGAGCTGCTTACGAGTATGCGGATTCATGATGTAGATCGCGTCATCTTTCCCTGACTTGGAAACGAAGGCAATGCGATTACCATCCTGGGACCAGCCAATGGACGTTTCAAAAAATCCCAGTGCTTCGAAACGCTTGCTGGTGCCGCCGCTAACCAGTTCCTTATTGGTAATCTTGCCATTCTCATCTTTGCTGAGCATGTAGACACCTTCATTAAGATCCTGATTATTGACGTAGGCTATATGGCGGCCATCGGGGCTCACTGCAGGCGTAATATTCATCCGGTGATAGAAGCTTTTCTGGGAAGTAAGCAGCTCTGCCAATTCATCAGGAGAAGTGAGCGTGCTGTCATTGGGAAGCACTACCGTCTTCGCATATTTATGCCAGGCTTCGGTCAACTCTTTCGAAGTTTTCCCGAGATTCTTCTTCAGGGCCAGTTCTACATTACCAGTGCGCGCTGCTTCTTTAAAGACGACCCCAACCATCGGCTTGCCATAGTTTTCGCCGATGTAATGCCAGAGCGATTCACCGAGGCGATAAACGCGGATGTCGAAAGTGCTGTTGAGTTTATCGACAGTCAGGAGATGATCATGTTCGAAACCATCGCGTACCCACATCCGGGTTGTGTTTGTAAGTCCGATAGAGAGATATTCGGCCATCCCTTCCACAAACCACAGGGGCGGATTGAAACGCTTGTTGGATTCCTTGCCGAACATAATATCATACTGAAAGGCGTGTACCAGTTCGTGTACCAATACATGGTTGAACTCCCGATAAGAGCCGGTCATAGGCATAACGACACGCCTTTTCAGGCTTTCGGTGACGCCGCGAGTACCATTACCAAGAAAACCCTGCACAGTATTGGTCTGCTGAAAATCGTTAATAGATGCATAGAGAATCAGCGGAGTTCGATTTTCAATCTTATGATTGAGGGCTTTGCTGAGATACTCGTAGCCGCGCTCGGCCATGCGGGCGGCGTCGTGTGCGGATTCTTTCATTTCCGCATAATAGTGCACATCGAAGTTCTCCGTACGGAATACTGCCCAGTCAAACTTTTTATAATGAACTTTATTTTGACCAAACTGAAATCCCGCCTGGGAAAAAACAGGTGAGGAGCACAGAAGTGCGAATAGTGCAAATGCTACCATCTTCGGTAGATGTTGGAACCTTACCATAGAAATACCTCCTTAACTTGATTTAGGCAAAGTCTGTTCTTCAGTAGCTATTGGCTATATTCGTACTCCTGTGTTTGTTGCGGTTAAAATTGATGCCGTTTCTTGAGGAGTTTTTCGGCATTTGATAGTTAGACGTCATCTCTTTTTAATTCATTTACCTGAGGAGGTATTTTTTTACACTTTTTTTCTCTGTGCAATTTTTCAATGATTTAGATCCTTCATTCGACGTTTTCTTGCAGAGCGCTTGCCGGGCAACTTGCCCGGATGCATGGCTTGTTACATACTGCTTCCATGATAAGCGGGTGAAAGATAAAATGCGCCGCATTTCTCTAACGATTTATTAACAAAAGTTTTCCGATTGTTCACAGAATGTTAAAGATAGGGCACTGGTGAAGCAGTGAGTTAATATCCCAATATCATGTGGAATAGTGGCAGTAGCAGTGGCCGTTGGCAGTAAAAAGCGGCGACCATAACTGAAACTTGAGTCTGGTTCTAGATGAAATGCGCTTAACCCATCCGAAAGAATAACCAGAGCACCATCGCCCCAAAACCGAGCAGGGTACTTTTTTCTGAAACCAGCGCAGTTTTGTAATTGGGAGAGATTTGCTCGCGTGCGGAAAAAGGGGTAAAGGAGGGAATAAAAGCGGGTACGGATGCTTTATATTGTTCGAACTTATTTCCGAATATTTCCATTAGAGCAGCAGACTCTACCTGAATAATGCAATAGTACTGAAAGCCAAAGTAGCCCCAGACAATTAATAAAAACCAGGGCATCCAGATATTCGCAATGATCGTCACCCCGCTATACATGATCATATTGGCGAGGTAAATCGGATTGCGAGTATGTGCATACGGACCGGCAGTGATTAGGCTGTTCGCAGCAACGGCGCGGCAGCGGCTTTCCTTGCCAATGTAGGCGACAGACCATACGCGCCCAATTTCTCCGAAAAGCATAATCGTTAGCCCGTAAACGAATGTCATTTGTGTTGGAGTAGAAAAAAAGAGGAATATTAATACGATGGGGTAAGGAGTGAAGCCACGGTAACGGAAGTAAAACTTACCGAATTTGCCAATGCTGTTGGACGACTTTTGTATGTTCATCGATATTCTTCATGATAAGCTGTGCGACCTGTAAGGCTCTCCGGCCATCCCGGCCGGTCACCGATGGGGGCGTGCCGGTTAAAATCGATTGACAGAATAGTGCCAGCTCATGACGCAAAGGGTTGATGTCCGCTTTTTGCAGACGGGTATAGCGGATTTCCTTTTTTTCCAACCCGGACTCAATTTCACCCAAAGAGAAAGCAAAATCGGAATTCGCCAGCTTCTTACCGTCGGCATCAATATAATAGATTTCCGATTTACCATCCAGAAAATCTATAGAAATGTAGGCCTGCGGCTGGAAGATACGCATCTTGCGCATCTTTTTTGCCGATATGCGACTGGCGGTGACATTGGCGACCGAGCCATTTTCAAAGAGCAACCGGCAGTTCGCGATGTCTTCCGTGCCGGAGATGATGGACATCCCGCTGGCATGTACTTCCTTCACCGGACTTTTGATGAAGCTCAGGATCAGGTCGATATCATGAATCATCAGATCGAAAACGACAGCGACATCGGTACCCCGTGGATTGAAATTCGCCATGCGATGCGCTTCTATGAACAGTGGGTTAATATTGAAAGGTTCCAGAGCCATGATTGCCGGATTAAATCGCTCAATATGACCAATCTGGATATGCAGATTCTTCTCATCGCTGAGCCGGATTAATTCATCCGCTTCGGCGATTGTTTCTGTCATCGGTTTTTCGATAAAGGTATGGCGGCCGGCTGCCAGGGCCTGCCGGGCAAAATCGAAATGAGAGGTTGTCGGCGTAACGATACTGACCGCATCAACATCATCCAGTAATTGTTGAAAACTGTTATAGACGGGGACGCCAAACTCATCCGCAACTGTCTGAGCGCGATCAGCATCGATATCGAAGATGCCCATGAGTTTGGCTGCTGCGACTTCTTTCAGTTGCATGGTATGCAATCGCCCAAGGTGGCCGACGCCAACAACTCCGATTTTTACAATTTGCTCCGCCATCTACAACGCACTTTCTTCCGAATCTGTCAGTTCATATTCTTTCCGGCCATCCATTGCCCGAAATGTATAGGTCATCTGCTTATCATCGAGAATGTATGTCCAGCGCATATAAGGGGTGACCGGCGAAAGGCTTTGATCTTCTACCTTATCCGGAGGGCCCATGGAGATGTAAATCATTCCCGGATCGGTCTTCCAGCCAAGCGTGCGCCGGTTGGAATATTTGATAATCGCTGAATCTACCCGGGTATAAAACTCTTTCTTAAGTTCATTATAAGGAGTGCCATTTGTCGGGTCCCGTTCTTCCCAGAAGGAACGAAGTTTTCGGCGTTTCTCCTCGTTGTTCCCCTTGAGTAACTCTTTGTAGTCCTTCGCATCGATGATGTGCTGCAAGGGCTGCACAGCCAGTTGGTAATCCCACAGGCTAACCGGCTTATCGAACCAGACAATCTGGAATGGGAGGATTTTACGCAGAGAGTCATCCGCGAATTTATACACCGTCTTCAAACGATGCGCCCCTTCCTGTAACTTGCTGGCGGGGATATCAATTTGCAGGTACTCTTTCGATTGTTGATTGGTGAGCACGGTATCGACGCGATGGAGAATATTGCCCTCTTCGGCATCGAGCAGTTCCACATAAGCCGGCACGGCCATGCTGCTGTCTTCCCGATGGATCTGCAGGAAAAAACTGAGATTCCGGTTGAAATCCCAATGGATTTGAATCGGTGAGGGCAGTCCCTTTACCTCAGGCAATAGCGTATGCGATTCGTCGTTGGTATCGACAAACAACGGCGGGCTGCTGTAGAGTGGCCCGGGGCTTTTTAGAGTGAGGCGCTGCCCGGAAGAAAGTCTACGGGAGCCATTCAGGTCCCGGTATTTCATGGAGATCTGGTAACTACCGGATGAAAGCCGCAATGAATCCATAGCAGAATGAAAACGGGTTCTGCTATTGGTTGCAGCAAAATCTTCCGTGGTTATCGCGGTCCGGAACACTTTTAAACGGGTTTCATCTTCACCTTGCCGTTTGATCGCCAGTTCTATTTCTACTTCGGCGTAATATTTGTCTCCTTCCCGAAGGAATTGCAGATAGTTGTATCCTATCTCAACAGGCACGTAAACATCGAACATGTCATTCGATTGATACACCGGATAGAGGCGGAATAATACAGGAATTTTTTGGGGGTATGTTCCTTTGAAGAAAGGCTTTTCGTAAATCTCTTTATATGGTGAGGTTTGCGCGGTAGCGCAGAAGGATAGTAATAAAATCAGCCAAATAAGTTTCTTCATCTAAATCTCCTGTATAATCTGAAAAATATACAAATTGCCCGCTTTTGAATGCAAGGTAAATTACCGGTTTAAAAATGAGCGGCACTTCATTAATCAAACAGCTGCTCTGTTGAAAAGTATATTGAAAACGCTTTTGGGGAAGAAAAGTTCAGGATTCGAGGTTTAGAGTTCAGAGTTTAGAGTTCAGTGTTGAAAAATGGTGTTCGTTACTCGTTATTTCCTCTGGTTCCCAAACTCCCGAAACTTTTTACACAGTCTCGGGAGTTTAGGAACCAGAGCCAACAAGCATCAAACAGTACCATTAATTTCATCCGTGGAAACCCTTGCCATCCGTGGCTGAAAACCCTTCCACAAAAAAAAATAAAACAGACCACAAGTTTTTAAAAAATCCGGCTTCTAATCTCTTAATGATGGTGCTTCCGATCCGCGCTGCAAGGCTTTGCAGTGGCGAATCAAAAACATATGCGGGTATAATAGTCACATTGTAACTCCCAGAGGATGTTACCATGTCTATATATCATTCGGGTCCGCGAACAAGCATCTGCAGCCCCCGGGCTTTGGTTGCATGGCTGCTGCTTCTCGCGCTGTCGATACCTGCCTTGTTATTCGCCCGGCAGGATAGCCTCGATGCTAAGGCCGCCCACGAAGCACTGTTTGCCGAAAGCCGCTTTCCATCCGCTTCAACTTGTAAAACCTGCCATCCCAGTCATTACGAGGAGTGGTCGGTTTCCGCCCATGCCTATGCGCAGCTAAGTCCGGTGTTCAATGCGATGCATGCCGAGATCGTTAAACGGACCAATGGCACTAACGGCGATTTTTGCATCCGCTGCCATACCCCGGTCGGCATGAACCTGGAAGAGCCGATCTTTATGTCTAACCTCGACCGTCACCCGACTTCGCGGGAAGGGATCACTTGTATTTCCTGCCATCGCGTCAATAAACCCTATGGAAAAATCAGCGGTCGGCAGGCGCTGGTAGAAGGCGACATTTTCGATAAAGTCTACGGCACGCGCGGCAATGATAATCTTGCCGAAGCGATCGAAAGCGGGAAATACAACATTCAGCCGGAGCGTGGTCGGGCCGGGCGGCCGGTGCATGGCGAGGTGGAAAAATCTTTCTATCTGGTTACTCCGGCATTTTGCGGCAGCTGCCACGATGTCAATCTTTTCAACGGATTTCGTCTGGAAGAAGCGTTCAGCGATTTCAAAACCTCGCCGGCGGCGCGGGAAGGTGTTACCTGTCAGGATTGCCATATGGGGAAGGTTCCCGGCGTTTTCCTCGGGGAAGATAACTACGCCCACGAGCCGGCAGCAGTTGTTGGCGGTAAACCAACCCCGCCGCGCAAACGTACCAATCACATGTTTGCCGGGCCGGATTATTCCATCGTGCACCCGGGCATCTTTCCCCATAATGTGGAAGCGCAGAAAGTGGCGACCCTGCGGGAATGGCTGCAGTTCGACTACGCGGCCGGCTGGGGCACTGATGCTTTCGAGGATGGCATCTCCGCTGGCGGGGAATTTCCATCTTATCAACTGCGCGATATCTCCTTCACTAATCTTCTGAAACAACGGGTGCCGACCTCCATTCTGGATCGCCTGAAAAAGCTGAATAATAATGAAATGACCACCCGCGAAAATTTTCTGAAACATCTGGCGAAAACCGGCAATTTCAAGATCGTCGATTACAAGAATGACATCCTCGAACACGCGCAAGTGGATCTGGACAACTTCCGCTGGGGCACGCGGGACGACCGGGTGGAAGCGCGGGATATCATCGAAACTAACCTGGCCTTGCTGGAGAGGATCAATCAGGAGCGCTACCAGGTGCTTCGTGCCGGGATTGTGCTCGGCGATGTCGTTGTAGACAAGGTTGATCGCAATGGCATCAAGTTCAAAGTGCAAGTCAGCAATGGTACGAACGGGCACAGCGTGCCGACCGGCTTCGATGCCGAGCGCCTCTTCTACCTGCGCGTGACGGTGACGGACAGAAACGGGAAAGTGGTGTTTCAATCCGGCGATCTCGATCCGAACGGCGATGTGCGCGACCTCCACTCCCTCTACGTCCATGATGGCAAACTGCCCCTGGACGATCAGCTCTTCAGCCTGCAATCGCGCTTCCTGGTACGGATGAATCGCGGCGGCGAACGGGAGCAGGTGCTGGCGGTGAACTACTCACCGGATCCGCTGCCGTTTGTCCGTCCTTCCACCCGCTCGACCTTGTTGCTTGGCCGTCCGGTCGGTGCGCGCAAACATCGCCAGGTGATTCCCCCACTGGCCAGCCGTTGGCCGGAGTATAAGGTGGATCGTTCCCTGCTCGCCGGTAGCGAAGGTCCTTATCAACTCAACGTGAAGTTCATTTGCCAGATGGTCCCGGTAAACCTGATTTTCGAAATCCAGTCAGTCGGCTTCGACTACAACATGTCCCCGCGGGAAGTGGCCGATGCCGTGCTCGCCGGACAACTGGTTTTATACGATCGTACCCTGCCCCTGGAAATCGGCCGGTTTTCTCCGCAGGACAGCCGGATCATCGCCGCGGATAATGCCACCAGCCCGAAAGGAGATGCCCAATGAGAACGATTTTCCTCGCTTTGATGTTGTTGATGATGTTAATGTTTACCGTCACCGTTTCCTACCTGGGTGCGGAAGAAAAAGATGGGGATGACGGCCACAACAGCCGTTTGTCCGATGTGCCCATTCCGCTGCAGCTGGAGGATTTTCCCGGGCGAACACCTCCGTTATTCGAGTGGCCGAATCGTTTTCTGGGAAATGGTAACTTGCCGAAAGGATTTCAGCTGCCGACCGGTGCCGTCTGGCAACCGTATCTAGTAGTTTTCGGGAACTATCGCAGCGGATTGCAGCATTTCAATCCGGCGCGCAGTAACGCCGTATCGGAATGGTCAAACGGACTGAATCTCTTCGCGAATCTTTACCTGACCTTCACCGAGCGGCTGTTGATCGGCTTTCAACCGCTGCAGCAAAACGGTCAATTTACCGGATTAAATTTCGGATCGAATAATGATAACAGCAGCTTTCAGGAACGAACGAATTTCAATATCACGACATTCTTTTTCGAAGGGGATTTCGGGGAGCTCTTTCCTTTTCTGGATAAAAACGATACCCGTCATTTCGATCTCGGTTTTTCCGTTGGCCGTCAGCTGCTCAGCTTTCAGGAAGGACTGCTGATCAACGATGTTGTCGATGCAATCGGGGTAACAACCATCAATCTGAAACCGCCTTCCACCGTAAACACTCGCCTGACCTTGCTCTACGGTTGGAACGAGCTCCATCGCACATCTACACCCGGGATGAACTTCGAAGACAACAGCGCTTCGATGTTTGGCCTTTTCACGGAAACCGACTGGCCGGGCAGCACGGTGGCGGCGGACCTCATCTATCTTAATGGGGATGCTACTGCTGGAGACGGCATCTATTGGGGAATAGATGCCGTCCAGCGGCTTGGGCATTTCAACACCTCTTTTCGGGTGGTTGGCTCTCATCCCATCGGTCTGGAAACGGATTTCAACAGCAATGGCCTGGTGCTTTTCGGAGAAATCTCCCGGGTGCCTTATGGCACGCATAATCATCTCTATCTGAACGGATACTGGGGCATAAACCGCTTTCGTTCCGCTGCCCGTGCGCCGGCGGCAGGCGGACCGCTCGGTCGCACCGGCATCCTCTACAGTGCTGTGGGGCTGGGGCAATACGGCTCGGCGCTGAATAATTTCGCCGATAACTCCTTCGGCGGGGCATTGGGCTACCAGATGTTTTTCGCCCATAATCGCAAACAGCTGATCCTGGAAGCAGGCAGCCGCTATGCTACTGACAATACCGGTCAAAGGGCGGTCGCCTTTGGCGCGCGCTACCAAAGCGCCATCGGCCGCCGGCTGGTATTGGTACTGGATGGATTTTCAGCGTACGACTTCAGCAGTCCCGCATCTGATTTTCAGCAAAATGATCGTCTGCAGTTTGGCGGCCGTTTGGAATTTCAGGTGAAGTTTTGATCTACCGGAAGCACGATAGAATTGCCAGCTTTGCCTTCGCCGCAGTGGTGAATGGTAGGCGTTGTTTCTGGTTGGCTAGTTGCTGGTTAGCTGTTTTCTGGTGGCTGGTGCGCTTGGGGTGTTTGATTGCAAATCAGCGAATCGTGTTGGCCGGTTTTTGCCTTTTCTGGATGGGGCTGCTGGGAGCAAATGCTGTGGCGCAAACGGGCGAGCGGGAAAATTATCTGCGGCAGGATGTTGAAAAAATCCTTGTGCGTGATATTGATATCGATCCCTGCAGCCAGTGCCATAAGTCCGAGTTTCAGGTCTGGAAGAAAACCCCGCATGCCACCGGCTTTAACGAGTTGCATAAAAAAGACGCCGCGCAGCGTATCGTGAAAAAGATGGGCTTTAGTCTGGTAAAGCGGGAAAGCCTCTGCCTGAAATGCCATTACACCCCGAATCAGAAAGCCGGTAAGCTGATTGCCGTCGCCGGGGTCTCCTGCGAATCCTGCCATGGGGAAGCAAAAGAGTGGGAGCCGCTGCACAGTGATTTCGGGATTCGCGGCTCGGCCGCTTTCGGGGAAAAGAAAGCGCAGGAGAGCGCCGAGCATCGCCGCTTGCGTCTGGACGCAACGAAAAAGGCCGGGATGCTCCGGCCGGGCGGCATCTATGATGTGGTGGCGAATTGCTTCGAGTGTCATACCGTGCCGCATGAGAAACTGGTGAATGTCGGGGGTCATAGCACCGGCACCACGAATTTCCATCTGCCGGAAAAAATCGGGAAGATTCGCCACAATTTCCTGCAATCGTTCCTCTTCGCCGATGGAAAGGAAAACGCAAAAATTCCTCCGCCCCGCAAGCGCCTGCTTTTCATCACCGGGCGGGCGCTCGATCTGGAATTCAGTCTGCGCGGCGCGGCGGAAGCGACAATTGCCGGAGAATATTTTGAGAACATGACCAATCGCATCGGCGATGCGGTGTATGAGCTGCAGGCAATTATCGACCGGCAATCTATACCGGAAATTGCCGCGATGATCCGCACTTATAAAGCGGTTAATGTTTCCCTGAATAATAAGGCCGCGCTGCTCAAGGCAGCGGATGCGATTCAGGCCTCCGCCAAACAATTGCTCAAGAAGCATGATGGAAAAACATTCGCCAGCATCGATTCCCTGATGAACGGTCTGCCGGACAAAGTGTCCCGCCAGCAAAAGGCGCGGCTGGAAATTGCTCATAGCAGTAGTAGCAGAAACACATCTGTATCTTCCGTTGGCGGACAGAAAGAGAAGGGAAATCCGTATCCGCTCAAGCGAAAGCTGCGGCCGGAAACCATCTTCGCTACCATCGGTCCGCAGGGCTGTAACTGCCACGAATCGCAGGTCGATTGGCTGAAGGAGAATTTTCACAATACCTCGCTCGCACCGTTCAATGCGCTGGATGAGAAGGTGTTGCGTATCGCTACAAACTATGGCGTGTCCATTGATAACCTCACCCGTGGCAGCACGATTTGTATGGACTGCCATAGCACCGTCATTACCGGGAAGGAATTCCGCGAAGTGCGTATTGCCGTGAGTTGCGAGAGTTGCCATGGCCCTGGGAAGGATTACAAAAAGCCTCATCAGGATAAGGATCGTGGCTACGAAATTTCCGCCGAACTGGGGATGAAGCAGCTGGAAGATGCCGAGGTGCGCGCCGCCAATTGCGCGGAATGTCATTACATCACCGATCAGCGTTTGCTGGCCTCCGGACATCCTTCGGGGGAAGGGTTTGATTTCGTGGATGGCAATCGCCGTGTCCGCCACTGGGAAGGACCGGAATTGTCAGCCAGTGCACTAAAATCGGCCTTTGCAAAAGTGCGTAATTCCCGCGGAAAAATACCTTCCGTCAATCCTGTCAATCTCTACAGTCCCGGCAAAGCGCAGGAGATTACCCGCATTCGGAAAGCCCGTGCCCGCAAGCTCAATGCGATCCGCCGGAAAATCAGTCCCTGGCCGTCTCATGCCTCCACCATCAAACTCAGTGAATTCCCGGAGATTGCACCCGATGCCTCCGTCGAAGAGATATTACTCATTCTGAAACAGCGTTTAGAGGAAATATATGAAAAATCCAATCGCCGAAAATAAGCCCGGGCCAAACGAAAATGCCGCTGCCAGCACGCATTGGGTGCGGGTGCAGCAGCATCGGGATCGCTGGAGCAACTACCAGGGCAACGAGAGCATTTTGCGATTCTCCGGGAAGCTGAGCGTGAAGCAGCTGAAGTCGCTGCCCCTTTTCCAGAATTACCCGGATGAGTTTCTCGAAGAGATCAGCCCGGATATTTCCATTGCCCAATGGCGAGGCGGCGCGGTGCTGTTTGAGGAAGGCAGTTATGTAGATCTGATGTTCTACGTCATCCGCGGCAACTTAAAAGCATCGCTGTTAAAAACGCGGGAGAATGGTGATGGCGCGAATCGCCCCATCTTTGCCACTCGCCTGGGAAAAGCGCCGGCGCAGGATCAACCATTGGTGATGGACCAGACCGTCTTCCAGCAAAAAATTAGCGCGCTGGAAGCAGCACCGGAAATTGCCGCCCTTAGCACGGTCGCATTCAACTTGCAGGCCGGGGAAACTTTTCAGCTGAAGAATGGCGACATCTTTGGGGAAATCGGGGCGCTGAATGGCTGGCCGCAGTCGGTGACTGTGCAAGCGGAAACGGACAGCCTGCTTTGCCAGATTCGCCTCCCGGCCTTGAGAAAAATGAAGCAGCAGTCCACGCAGTTCAAAGAAAAAAGTGATGCGATTTACCGCGAACGTTTCCTCGCCGCACAGCTGCGCGCTACCCCACTATTGCAGGACTGCGACGAAACCTTGATCAACCAATTGAAAGATCGCGCCGAACTAATCTCCCTTTCCCCGGGAAAAACCCTGGTGACGGAAGGCGAAGCAGTGGATGCCTTTTACCTGCTGCGCTCCGGTAATCTGCAAGTCTCGCAAACCATCGGCAGCAGTATGGCAACGGTGAATTATCTCTCCAAGGGGATGACCATCGGAGAAGTTGAGCTGCTGCTGGAAGGTATGGAAAATTGGCTCTGGACGATCACCTCCGTCGCCTATTCGGAGCTGATCAAAATATCCCGGAAGGATTTTAGCGAGCTGATGATCCAGTCGCCGCAGGTCGAACGGCGGCTCTGGGCGGATGCGGTGCGCCGGATAAAAGAGAGCGGCTACAGCCGGAAGCATCTCGATCAATCCGAACTAATCCAGTTCTCCCTGCGGAAAGGATTGGTGGAAGGAAACAGCATTTTGCTGATCGATTTGGAAACCTGCGTACGCTGCGACGATTGCGTGCGTGGCTGTGCGGCCACCCATAATGGACGTCCTCGCTTTGTGCGGGAAGGAGAAAAGTTTGGGAATTTTCTCATCGCCCGTTCCTGCTATCACTGTGAAGATCCGGTCTGTTTAATCGGCTGCCCTACCGGAGCGATCCGTCGCGCGAACGTCGGGGATGTGGTGGAAGTGAACGAACAGCTTTGCATCGGCTGCAGCAACTGCGCGAATAAATGTCCTTACGATGCGATCGTGATGCACGAGACCGACAGCCGCTGGCCGGAGAATGCGTTGCCGGAACATCTTCGTGGTCGGGAGCGGAAAGTGGCCAGTAAATGCGACCTCTGTTACACCAGTAATGAGGGACCGGCCTGTGTGAATAACTGCCCGCAAGGGAGCGCGATTCGCATCAATAATATTACTGAATTTCAAAACTTGCTGGGACGGGATTGATATGTTGCGGGAACTGACCATCTATCTGCGCCCCTACGTGCAGTCGCCGTTAATGCTGCTGGGGTTCGTCGCTGCCTTCGCTGGTATGAGCGGCATTTACCTGCTCGGGCAAACCTTTTGGGAGATGTCGGCAAAAACCAGCTGGCGAGTTTTTTACGGCATCCTGGCCGCACTCTTGCTACTGGCGGCAATTCTCTACGGTTACCGGCGACGCACCTTGCAGCAGCGTTGGGGGAGTAGCCAAACCTGGCTGCAATGCCACATCTACGGCGGGGGGATCTTTTTACTGCTGGTGCTGATGCACAGCGGATTCCGGGTGCCATCCGGCATCATTACCTGGTCGCTGTGGGCACTGAGCATCTGGATGGGTGCCAGTGGTTTGCTCGGCACGCTGCTGCAGAAATGGCTCCCGAAAATTCTTGCTTCCGGGCTTTCCATCGAGGTGATCTACGAAAGAATTCCCGAGCTGATCGGCGATATTCGCCAAAAGTCCGAAGTGCTGGTGCGGGGTTGTGAAGCGCCGCTCAGCGATTTTTACCGGCGCAATATCGCCACTGCGCTGCAGGGACCACAGCCGCGCCTGATCTACTTCTTCGACATCACCGGCGGCATTCAAACCCGGATGCGCCAGTTCAACTACCTGCACAGTCTACTTGATGATAGGGGAAAAACCCAGCTGGCGTTGCTGACGGAATATTACAAAACGAAGCTGGAAATAGATGCCCATTACACCTTGCAACGCGCGCTGCGCTGCTGGCTTTTTCTGCATGCGCCATTATCGTTGGCGATGATCATTCTCTTAATCTTTCACCTCTATTCGATATTCTGGTACTAGGCCGATGACGCAGAAACGTAAAAAAGATAAAGGGGCTTTTTCCGGCATTCGTCTGCCGGTTGCCAATCACTACATCACTCCTGCAGCGGGGTGGATGTTGCCGATTGTTGCCGTCGCTATCGCCTTGCTGATATTGGGCATTTTGTTAATGACATTTCTCGGCGAGGATGGCACTATTGTCGCCAACGGGCCGCTCTCATCGGGGCATGCCAACTTCGGCAACGATTGCATGAAGTGCCATACCGGCTTATCGCTCAGCGAAGGGATTATGGCTGGCGTGGATGACAACAAATGCCTTTCCTGCCACAAAGATGCCAGCGGGGAAGTGCGCGCCCACGAGTTTGCCGGGCATTATCTTTATCGCTCCTCGGACCGGCGTCGGACGACGGTCCGGGATAGCATCAGCAAGCAAGAGACCGCCTGCTATTCCTGCCACCAGGAGCATAACGGGCGAGAGGCGTCGATCATCAATGTTAGTGATGCACAGTGTTTGACCTGCCACCAATACGGTTCTTTCAACGAGGAACATCCGCAGTTTCAGTTTGCCCGGGAAAAGATCGATGATGCCGCCAATTTGAAATTTACCCACATTTTTCACGTGAAGGAGTTGCTCCGCCGCGGGAAGGTGGAAACCCGGGAAGCAGCCTGCATCAGCTGCCATCAACCGCAGCCGGGCGGGAAAAACTTTCAGCCGGTTTCTTTTGAGCATACCTGCAACGATTGCCACCTCGGCATTACCAATCCCACACCGACGGCAGAACTTGCCCTGAAAAGCAAGCGGAAAAAAGGCGTGCCCGGGGTGCTTTCGCTGAAGGCGATTGGGAAATCCCGCCAGCCGGGCACTGCCTGGGCGAAGGTCGCCAATCCGGTGGCGTACGAAACTTTCGGGAATACCATCGTCAAGCAAATCCTCGAACATAAAGATCCCTGGGTGCTCCACAATCTGCGCTTGCTGCGGATGGAAATGTTTCCGGAGGCCGGGCTGGCGGACCTGCTGGAAAGCAGCGGCGATGTCGCTCGTAATCAATCCACCCAATTGTATCAGGAAGCGATCCGCCAGTTGGAGGCACAGCTGCGCGAACTGCACTCCCATCCCTCCCAACAGGTACAGGATGATCTCGAACGGATCAGCGATGAATTGCAATTGCTGAAGAAGCTGTTACGCAATCCCGCCAATACCCAACTGGATTATCGCAAGTTCGCTCTCGGCAGCGCGGAGATGGCAACGTCTTTTCAGAAATCGGAAAAGCGGCTTGGGAAATACCGCCAGTTTGTCGATGTGCTGACTGCCGAGTGCCAAACCTGCCATGTAGTGGAAAATGCCACTATCCTGCGGGTGCAGAAAGATCAGCGGGTACTTGGCCGGGCGGAGTTTAATCACCAGGCTCATGTGCTACAGAGCGCCTGCCTCGATTGCCATCAGGAAATCGACTTCGATGCGTTTAGCGAGGAAAGCGACATTCCGGCAGCTGCGGATAATGCCGCCATCCAGAACATCCCTGCGATCGAAACTTGTTACAGCTGCCATACGAAAGAGGCGGCAAGCAACCGATGCATTACCTGTCACCAGTTTCACCCGAATAAATCGCATAACAGCAACCCATTTTTAAAGGTTGAATCATCATGGTAGACGTTTTATTAAACGGCAAACTTATCGAAAACTATCGCATCATCGCAGTGCTCGGGCGCGGTGGTATGGGCACCGTCTACAAAGCATTCGATGAGGAATTGCAGCGGGAAGTGGTGTTGAAGATGATGAACATCCGCTTCCTGGAAGATATGGCCTTCGTGCGCCAATTTCGCAAGGAAGGCATCTCCCAGGCGCGCCTGAAGCATCCGAACATCGTTGATGTCCATGCACTGCGGGAAAGCAAGCTGGGGATGTTTATCGTGATGGAATACATTCCCGGCCAAACCCTCGCGGCGCAGATTCGCGAGAGCGGCCCCATTCCCTGGCAGCAGGCGCTAATACTTTTTGATTACATCCTGAAGGGCATCGAGCATGCCCACGAAAAGGGCGTTGTCCATCGGGATATCAAGCCGGGAAATATTATGCTCAGTAACGACGGCAGTGTGAAGGTGAGCGATTTCGGCATCGCCCGAATGAATCATGACCCGCGCATTACCAACACCGGTTTTAGCGGCGGCACGCTGGCTTATTCCTCCCCGGAACAACTGAAAAATCTAAAACTGGCGGATGAACGCAGTGATGTTTATTCACTCGGTATCACCTTTTATGAAGCGCTGACCGGCACCTTGCCTTTCAAGGAAGGACTATCCGCACATGAGATTCAGCAGGAAATTTTCAGCGGTAAATTTTTGTCGCCCCGGCGGAAAATACCGGAGCTGCCGAAAGCACTGGCCCGCGTCATTCTTCAAGCGATTCGCAAGAAGCCGGAAAAGCGTTTTCAGTCGGTGCGGGAGATGCGCCAGGCGCTGGCAGCGATACAGCCAACAACCGTTATGGAGGATATTACCGATTTCTCCAGAAAAATTCGCTCATCTCCCAGGTTCTCTACCCGAGTATCTCGGCGTTTGCTTATTGTTATTTGTTCTTTGGTGCTTATAGCCATCGGCTGGGCAATGGATGCGCACATATCATTCATGAACTTCTTCCAGCTAAGTGCCGGAGAAACCCGCTCGCTCTCGGTAAATTCCGATCCTGATAATGCATTCGTCTATCTCAATGGGAACATTCTTGGCGTAACACCGATTTGGGACCGGGAGATTGCCTTTGCAGATAGCGCGCACATTCGCATCGAGAAACACAATTACTTCACCCGGGATACGACCATTGCATTGGCCGCAGATAGCACAATGACAATCAATTTTCAATTACAGGCAGAGCGGCGCAGCAAAAGACGCTCGCAGAGAAGGATAAGCAGCACAGCTGAACGTAAAGGGAGTCTGCAAGTGCGCACCATCCCGTCCGGCGCGGAAATTTGGCTGGCCGGAAAAAAGCTGCCCGGAAAACAATCTCCGGCGCTTATCCCCGACCTTCTGCCGGGCGATTATCAGGTAAATCTACGCCGCACGGGATACCAGGCGTTTAGTGATATCGTGACGGTAAAAAACGGTATTCAGGCAGAGCTGGCGGTAAACCTGCAATCGCGCCGCGGCGATGTCAGCATTCTGGTGCTTCCCTACGGTTCTATCTACATCGATGGGAAGCTCTGTAAGGAAAACACTCACTCCGCCTACCAAACGACACTTTCTCCGGGGCACTATACCGTTCGGGCGACCCATCCGATGTATGGCAGTTGGGAGAAAAGGATCACCGTTGTCGCCGGACGGCAGTTGGAACTGGCCGCAGATTTTAACCGGACATTCGACGTGCGCATCATCGCCTTTGATGAAAATGAAAAACCGTTGATGGGCGATGTTTTTATTGATGGACAGCCGAGCGAATATTCTACCCCGGTGAAAATGCCCTTGCGTTTCGGAAGTCATAAAATTGAGGTGCGCCGGAAGGGGTATCGCCTGGTAGATGGGGAGAAGGTGATCAGTTTAGAGGACGATTTAGTGGCGCCGTTGAGGTTTGTTTTGGAGAGAATGCCGGTGCGATGAGATATCGATCCCCCCTGTGTCCCCCCTTTCCAAAGGGGGGATGAATGTCTCCCCTTGAAAGGGGAGATACAGAGGGGGCAAACCCACAAAACTTAATCACAACCTGGAGGTTTACATGCAACACTTAAAAAGGCCAATCGGCCATCACTTGATTGCACAGATGATCCGTATTGGATGCATTCTGTTCCTATTTACATCATTAACAGCATTCGCCGGGGAAAAGGATGGCATGTGCGAAGCGCATTTAAACAGCGCGGAAGAGAAATACTTTACAGGGTATTTCGAAGCGGCGATTGAGCAAATTCAGTATTGCCTGCAGCAGGAAAAGCTGGACGGAGATCTGAAAATTCGTGCTTGCAAACTACTCTGCCTCAGCCAATTGGCGAATAACGATCCGGAAGCCGCGCGAGCCTCTGTCGAGGATTTATTAGCGATGGTCCCGGACTATAAGCCTGATGCAGAGAACGATCCTCGCCAGTTCGTCGAATTGGTCAATACAGTAAAACAGGAAACAGCCCGGGAAGCGTCGCAAACGGAATCCCGAATTATTCCTATAAAGCTCCCCGGCGATGTGACAACCAAAGAAGGCAGCGACAGCAGTGGCATTAGCAAATGGATTTTGATTGGCGGCGCTACCGGCGGAATTGTCGCAGCACTGGTAACGCTGGCGATGAATGGCGGGCCGGATGGGGAAGGCGGTAATAACGGCAACGATGGCAATGGTGGTAACGGGAATAATGGCAGAAACGGACCGAGGTGAGGGGGGGATTGGTTTGGTGGTGCTGAGGCGCGGTGGGAAATTGATGCTTGAGTTTGCTGGTCAGAATTACTCCGTGGAAATGGTTCCGCTCCCTGTCGGTCGCTGATGGTTGGGGATATTTAGTGGCGCTGAGAGAATTGGGTAAATGATCGTGGTTCATTCTGTTCAGAATTACTCCGTGGAAATGGCTCCGCTCCCTGTCGGTCGCTAATTGTTAAACTAATTAGTGTCTTTTAACCATTAGCGAAGCGGAGCCATGAGCGACCACAGGGAGCGGAACCATGCCACTCAAAATAATAGATGGGCTGGGAAGCGGAAATCAGGCACTACCAGCTTTTACCCAACACCCCAAACCAACCATCAGCGAAGCGGAGCCATTAGCGACCGACGGGAGCGGAACCATACCACTCAAAACCAAGATTGGGCTGGATGGCAAGCTTAAGGTTCAGCCAGCTTTTTCCCAACACACAAAAAAACCGGAGTTTAATTATGAAAGCATTCCTCTTCGCAAAAACCGGAGATTTCTCTGGAAAAAAATTTATCATCAGTACTCATGCGACGATTGGCAAGACCGCAGAGAACATGATAGAAATCGCCGCCGCAACCATTTCCAAAAAACATGCTCGGATTTTTTTCGATGACGCAGCGCAGGCCTTTTTCATTGAGGATCTCGGCAGTAAAAATGGTACTGCGATTGACGGCGTTCGGGTTTATGAGAAAGAAAAACTTGGGAAGCTGCATGTCATATCCTTCGCAGGTGTCTATGATTTCATCTTCCATATGCCAGCGAAACAACCATTGAGGCAAGCTGCTGACGAAATGGAAGGGGCGGCGACAGCCGCAGAAAGGCAAACAATCGCTGATAGCGCTGAGTTTGTAACACCGGATTTGCCTGTTGTTCGCCGAAAAGATGATCCCAAGGAAACGCAATTCGGAGATACATTCGAGGTATAACATGGAAAATTTATCAATGCAACAAGATGGCTTTTTGAAACTGAAAACATCACCGGAAATACCGCAAGTTTGGGATATGCTCATCGTCGGTGGCGGACCAGCTGGTACTGCTGCTGCCTTTCGGGCAAAGGAACTGGGCATCAAGGCACTGGTGATCGACTTCGACGACATTCTCCGCCGCATCCGCGATTATGCAAAGGAAAAACCGATTCTTCCAGACTATGGTGGTGGCGACCGGCGTGGTTTTCCAAAAGGCGGGCAGATTTTCTCCCGGCTGCATTTCTCGCCAATCGATAAAGATGAAATGCACCAATTGTGGAAGCGCTACTATTATGAGTTCAGCATTCCGGCGCAAATCGGGATAGAGCTGATCGGACTAAAGCAGCGCAGCGATGGCATTTGGGAAGTGCAGGTAAAAAATCATCATACTTTAAAACATCAGGTTTATCTGGCGAAGCAAGTGGTGCTCGGGATTGGACGTGGTTTTCCCCGGCGTTTTGATATTCCCGGGAATAGCGAGGGAATCGCCCATCGTCTGGCTGATGCACGCAATTACCTCGGTGCGCCGGTATGCATCATCGGCGGAGGCACCTCAGCTGCGGAGGCGGCTATTGCCATCTCCAACGCTAAGATTCGCAGCGGCGATTCCAGTGCGGTCTACTGGTCGTATCGCGGAGCCAAGATGCCCCGGGTGTCTGCCGCTTTGTCTGATGTTTTTTTCGAAGCCTACATTAAAAACGGAAATATTCGCTATTACCCGGAAAGTGAACCGCTGGCAGTAATTACTGCAGCAGATCGCCAGGAATATCTGACGGTGCGCGTTGATCGCCGGGAGATTGCCGACCGACCAGTGGAATCCCTTAACCTGGAGTTTCCCAAAGATAAAGTAATCGCCTGCATTGGGGAGGATTTACCACGGGATTTTCTCGGCAACCTCGGCATCCATATGATGGCCGGCGGACCGAAACAGAAAAAACGCATGGTGGTTACGCCTTATCTGGAAACTTGCCTGCCCAACGTTTACCTGATAGGCGATACCCTCAGCCAGGTCTATCTGGTGACCCATAATTTTCAGGGCGATCCGGCGAAATTCCGGGAAGTAAAACATCCCGGGAATATTAAATCTGCCTTGCTGGATGGGCTACTGGTTAGTGAGGTGATTGCGCAAAGGCTGGCTGGTAAAACGAAGATCGAACTGAATATCGCCTTTACCGAACGGACAGAACAAAAGATAATCTCGCCCATTGCAGATGCGCTTCCCTCACATGTGCCTGCAAATCAGACAGGCAAACAAGTGGAAAGTCCATTACAGCCCTCCCGGAATACAGCTTGTTTGATTCGTTGCCTGGGGGAAAACATTGATGGTGAATCCTATCTCTTGCCAGCAGGCAAAGCGGTGACGATGGGCCGGAACAATTGTGACATTTCCTTTCCGGAAGATACCTCATTGGCAATGCATCACGTGACAGTTATCGTAAAAGAGCAGAGCCTTATCGTGCAGGATGCTGGTAGTGAGAACGGCATTTATTTTAGGGTGGAAGGTGGCAAACCTCACAATTTAAATGTGGGAAGTGTTCTCCGCCTGGGCGGGCAATCTTTACATTTTAATCGGGAAAATGGGCATTATCGCATGGCTCATTTTAATCGCCAAGGAAAGCTGTTGCAAGAATACCCATTGCCGGAGAAAACCATCGTTGTCGGGCGGGAAGCGCCGGATATTTCCCTGGATGCGGCAGATATGATGCTTTCCCGCCGTCACCTTTCTATTTTGGCGGAGAAAGAGAAACTGATTGTCCGCGATCTGAATAGCCTGAACGGCACTTTTATTAAGATTGATAAATCGAGGATTCTGCAGCCGGGAGATCGTTTTCGCATCGGGAAGCAGTTGCTGAGATTCAATATTCCGGAAAGCCGGGAAATTGAGTTGAAAAATGGGCAGACCGATACGCGTTCGGAAAAAAATGGCGCTGCCGCGAAAGAACTCCCGGCAACAGGAAAAGGTGCTGCCGCGTTGACAATCACCTTTAAAAATAGCGGCAAGGTTATTCCCTTTCGAAAAGGGGAAAGCATTTGCGAGATCGCGGAAAGGAATGGGATTGCCATTAAAGCGGAATGCCGCGCCGGCAGCTGCGGCAGCGATCCGATTCGCATCATTGCCGGGGCGGAAAATCTTCTCGCGCCGGATGATGAAGAAATTGCCACCATTGAAGATATTTGTGATCTGGAAGCGGGAAAATGCCGGATGGCCTGCATGGCGCGCCCATCCGGTCCGGTTACGGTGGAAATTATTGGTGATTAATCTGTATTGGGTGGTTTTCTTTATGGGTAAGGCGCAACTATGTCGCCCCTACAGGGCTTAACAATTTTTGTTGGATAAGCCCGGGGCTGGCGTCCCGGGCTTAGATATGTCGCCCTTGCAGGGCTATGTTTTGTTCGCGAAGGATGGTTAAGGCCCATTGGGCCGATTTCGTTTAATCCGGCGCAAAAAACGCCGGTTTTTAAATAAACCTATCCCAGCGATTCGCCAAACCAAACTTCCGGGGGAGATATTACGCCAGCGTTTTTCATTTTTTCCGCCATATCCGGTGAAGATAGCATGCCATTGATGACATCCGCATTAGGGGCGCTCATGACTACCATGATCATATTGGTATCGCCATTTTCATGATAGATACCGACTTCCTGAATCCCGGCAGCATCGCGAGTGGGTGAGTCGGCATCATAGCCTTTTTTCCAAGCATCAAAATCTGCAACCTTGTGTCGAATAAATACAGTAACCATTGGTAGCTCCTTTCAAATTTGGTTGGAAAAATGATACTAACGTTTTTTGAAATATTAAACAAAAAACATCACAAATATCATCAGCATGATCATTTTTAGTCGACACGATATTTTCATCGCTAACCTCAATTAGCGGGTTAGGAACATCTTGCGAGTCAAGGACGCTGTCTTTGTTTGTAACTGATAAAAATAGATGCCGCTGGGAAGATTGTTCGCCTGGAATTTTATCTTGTGATTACCACTTTCCTTAACACCTTCCAACAAAGTGGCGACTTCCTGCCCGAGCAGGTTATAAACCTTAAGGGTTACCTGCTCAGTCGCTGGCAGGGTAAAGCTGATGGTTGTTTCCGGATTAAACGGATTGGGATAATTGTGTAAATCATAATTGTCGATAATCGTCGCTGAAGGATCCTCGATGCCGGTGACGAGCATTTGCCAGGTATTGGTACAGCGCTCGTTGCCGATCCAG
This sequence comes from Calditrichia bacterium, assembly GCA_028284905.1. Classification (GTDB taxonomy): domain Bacteria; phylum Calditrichota; class Calditrichia; order RBG-13-44-9; family J075; genus JACKAP01. Next base: position 133,886 of record JANQQU010000003.1, on the reverse strand, counting down.
GTATTGCTCACCCAAAATTCTTCCAGGGACATAATTTCCAGGCCATTGGTATCATTCGTATAAAGCGTTCGGATAAAATCGTTCCAGGTAGAAACATTATCCCACTGCTGATAATCGACCTGAATAAGATAGCCGCTACTATCATAACTGTAGCCAAATCGGGTATTGTTGAACCAGTCGTTACTAAACCAAATTTGGATTAGAATTTCCTCAAAATTACCATCGCCATTATAAGTATTAACGGTACGGGAAATATTTTCCCATTGCGTTCCGCTCCAACCGGCGTTAACAAACTCGGTAATCACATTAGTATTCCCGTCGTAAAAATATTCATTGCGGGACATCACCGCCCAGGTGTTGCTAAAGTCGTCCCAGCTTTCGAACTGGATGATGGTAAAGCGGCTCAGGTTGTCGTAAGTATAGACTTGTCGGTTGGATAATTCCCAGCCCAAATTACCCCAGGATTCGTTAGTGATGATCGAATCCCGTCCCTGGCTGTCATACTCGCGGGTGGAGCGGGAAATATTTTGCCAGCTGCCGGTAATGACGGTGCTTTCAAAAATTCTTTCGATAAGCCGTCCGTTTTGCGGGTCATAAAAATAAGATGAGCGTTCGTAATCATTCCAGTTACCGTTCCACCAGTTTTGGGTATAAATCGTATCTATTTTGCCGGCGGAGGTATAAGAATGCTGGGTCAGTGTTTCGTTGTTCCAGGTGTTGTTGGTGGTTTCAAACATCTCGCAGAATACTTCCTGGATCACGTAAGTATCTGCACTTTCCAGAAATGGCATTGGCAGATCCGGCGTAAATTGCCAGGCCTGATAGGCGGCGGAATGCAACAGGCTTTTATCGCCACGAAATTCTGCCGGGTATTTCTTGAGAATATCGTCGGGGGACTCTGCCACAGCTGGCGTTGCAAAAGTAAAAAGCAACAGTAGAAAAATCTTAAACAGTTTTTTATTCATGAAATTCTCCCAATTGTTTTGTGAAACATGTTTGTTTGTTCTTTATGTTTGAAGATAAAGTGCGTTTCAAGAGGAGAAGAATAAGTAAATTACATGATCAGTAGGTAATCGCCCACTGGTGCAAGTGCCAACGGTAATGTGATAGATTCCGAATGTAAAGATCACTAATATCATGAAGCGGTGTAGTGCTTAATCTCAAGAGTAATAAAAGGAACACTTCGGGAGCGAGGAGAGCTCGTCTTATTACTTCCTCGCCGGTTAATCTTTATTGATTCTGTTTCTTAAACCGTATGCCCCGGGTCCGCCCGTTGGATGCTTCCAGTGCGGTTATGTCCCCGGCGTCATTGCGAATGAAGTTTAGTTCTGCAATCGGATAACCGGCTCGAAAATTATCCTTTTTCGCCGGTGTGAGCGAGATGTCGTCCATTCGCCGGTGTTGAACTACCAGATTGCTGTCTTTTACTACCAGTTCATAAAAAGTTTCCAGTTCACTGCTGAAGTATTGGCCAGTATACGTGGTCAATTCGTCGGGATCCGGTGCCCAGGGCGCCTCCTGCACTCGTTTTGCCAAATGATTACCATTTTGATGCAGGGTCAATGTCTCAACTTTGCCATCCTTGTCCTTATGAAAGGTAAGACTGGCTTCTACCACCAGCAACTTGAAGGTCGAATCCGATGTCGGCACAATTTCCAGGCGCGCCTGCCCGGTGGCCTGCGAATAGAACTTGTCTTCCTCCCGGGTGAAATCGAGAATAAATCCGGGCGCTGCTTCCAGCTCGTATTGCCCGACAAACTTGTCAAAATTTTCCGGATCATACTCCTCCGGATTGAATGGGGTAGAATCTGCTACTGCGACAGTCCCTTCTTCTTCAGTGGTCATATGCGCTTTAAAAAATAGTTCGGCGATTTCCGAGGCAAGATTACGCGGAAATAAAGCGCTGTTACTCTGGGTAATGATCGCCGCATCAATCTCGGGATAATAAGCGAGCATCGAACGATGCGCGAGATCCGCCCCGCCATGATGGATCCTCTTTAGACCATTGTGTTCATCTACAAATAAACCGAGTGCGTAAGCGGTTGTATCTCCTTCCTCAATAACAAATCGCGTCGTCATTTCCTGAAAAACACCTTTGCCGCCAACGGTTTCCGTTTTGAAGTTTTTGATCCATTTTGCCAGGTCCCCAATCGTCGTGTAAATGGCGCCGGCGCCCATCGCTGCGGAGAGGTCGCGCCCTTCATCAAAGCCGCCATCGCTGTTACCGACATAGCCCTGGGCACTATTGGGGATTACTTCCATGGAATGGCTACGCACGAAAGAATTGTTCATCCCCAATGGTTTAAAAACATTTTCTTTCATCCAATCGGGAAAAGTTTCTCCGCTGACGCGCTCAACTACCATCGCCAGCAATCCGAAGGCAGTATTGTTGTAATTCCATTCCTTGCCGGGGTCGTTCTGTAATTCCGGTTGGCGCTGCACGATGGCAATCAGTTCATCCCGGGAAATGTAATCTCCCTTATCCAGCCTGCGGCCGGCCATGCTGACCAGGTTGAGGAATTCCCGATAGCCGCTGGTGTGGGTCATTAAATGACGCAGGGTGACAGTTTTACCAAAATCTTTTAATTCTGGGATGTGTGTCCGAATGTCATCATCCAGACTTAACTTTCCATCCCGGGCAAGCAGTACGATCGCAAAGCAGGTGAATTGTTTCGAGGTAGAGCCAATATTGTTCAGTGTCTCTACTGTAAACGGCAATTGATAGGTTAAATTGGCCAGACCATACGCTTGCGCAAAAGCTATTTCCCCTTTTTCAACAACGGCAATCACTGCCCCGGGGCTTTCCATATTGGTGTGTACTGTCATCAACTGGTCTACCCGTTTGGCGGGATCTTTCGCGAGGGGTTCCAGGCGTTTAACTTCAATCGTATACTTGCCACTCTCTTCTTGAAAGGGCTTCACTTCGATATTGTATTCACCGCTTTCCGTCGCGGTAAAATGAAACGGTTCCGGTCCGCGGGCAGGATTATCAAAAGTATGGAGTGTTTCGCCATCAGGGCCCTGAACAGTTACGACAACATCGACGGTGATTTGATTCACCTGGCCGAAGACAAACTGATCCGCTTGCAAATCGAGAGTGTATGCATGGGGCGTCTGGGCAGGTAAAGAATCACTCTTCACGAGATTCAGTTGCAGAAGACCGGAAGATACAGCCGCAGTTTCCTGCGCTACAGTTGCTGTGAAAATGCAGATCAGAAACAAAATCAGAAAATGTCGAATTTGAGAGAATGGTAGTTTGGCTAAATCCATAATTCCTCCGGCAATCATTCTTTTTGAATACAAAATTGGGGTTGATGCGGGTTCAAAAAATTTCACTGGAAGTTATTCTGAGTTCCCGCTTGACCAGATGATAGCTCTATGCACTAATGCTCGATAATATTTGTTTTTATGTGCGACGTTGGTATGGCCCGGTTGCAAAACGATAACCCGGGAATTGGCATATGGACTGATCCAGGCAACTGGTCCGTCGCTGGTTGGATTATCGGTTTTATAAAGTATCTGTGCCTCAGGCGATATCCAGAGCTTTTTATATGTTTCATCCTGAAATTCAAAAGCTTCCATCTCAACGGTAATCGGATGTTTTTCCACGGCACTAACGGAAATACGTTCGCCTAATTTATAGGTGGATTTCGGAAAGTCATCCGTATCCTTCATCTGATATTTGCCGGCAACGACATCCCGCCACCACCATTCCCAATCATTATAGCTGCCCAGCGCATGGTGAAGAATAACAACACCTTTACCACTTTCAAGAAAGGATTTTAGATTCTCCATTGATGTGGCCGACAGAGAATCACTGCGATTATACATCACCAAAACATCATAATTGGCGAGTTCCTCGGATTGAAAGGCCGCTTCATCCGAAGAAGCGTGATCCCATTGAATATTGTCGTATCCTTCGAACAAAGTATAAAAGCTGCTCGGCACTAAATTAATATGGTGGCGAAGCGTCGGGCCGCCGGTTACTACGATCAGTTTTAACGAATCCGAATCATTCTTTGCAAAAAGCTGCGCACATGGCAAGGAACACGCGATGATTATTGCGGCCAGTAGTAAGCTGGTTAGTCTTCGTTTTGGCATTGTGAAAAAGTGGTAAGTTCGCATTTATCACTCCAGAATAAAAAGACAAAGATCATACTGAAAAATTAAGCTAAGATCCTGCAATCACTTAGCTGTCCTCGCTATTCATCTTATGTAGTTTGGCTTCCTGAATCATCAGATCAAGTTCGGTCGCAAACGCTTTTGCACTGTCCTTATCGGCCCGGGCGATGTTCAGGATCAATTCGCCTTTATCACAGCCGGGAATTGCAGCCAGGGAATTCATCTTCCGCCCGCGAATGATCAGCTTATTGGAAAACCATTTCGATTCGAATTTTACTTCCCGCAGTTCAGATACCGGCACATTAATTTCTTTAACATCCGATTTTAGCACGCCGATAAATGCATCTTTGGTCTGAATTTCCAGGGATAATGATTTTCCTTCCAGGGAGGCAATACCGTCTGCTTCGGCAAGGTCTGAATAAAGTGAGGGAATACGGAAAGGAACACTGTGCATTTTTTCCTCCGGTAAATCTAATAAAGTTTGAGAGAGCTAACGATGAGGCATCTACCCCATCCATTGAAACACGCAGTAAAGATCAATATGTTGCGAAGGCAATAAAAGATCGGGTGCGCTGGTGATCTTTAAACATCTGCTGAGTTTTGTCTTCGATATTTAGCGGGAAGTTATTACTAATTTTTTCCGGAAACAAGGTTAGCTTTGCAGGAGAATTAAAATGAAGATGGCGGGCTGATAATTTCTATCATGAAATGTAATTATTAAACAGGCCAATGCTGGCAGATGCTGCCTGTCACTGGCCTGTTCTTCACAACATGAGAGGTTTTGCGGTGATAACTTACTTCATGAGGATCATTTTCTTTACATCGCTAAAATCATTTGCGCGAATGCGGTAAAGGTAAATGCCGCTGGCGAGATCGCTACCGTCGATATTGATGGAATGCCAGCCCGGTGTCATTTGCCGATCCACCACTGTGCGGATTTTATGCCCCAACACGGTATACAATTCAACCGATACCCGGGCCGCTTCCGGAATGGCAAAACGAACTGTCGTAGAAGGATTAAATGGATTGGGGTAATTCTGGCTCAGTTCATAAACCTGCGGCAAGGTCGCATCATCTTCGATGCCAACCGGCATATATTTTGGGCCAAAAACCAGTCCATTCGGCGTATCCAGTCCGCCACCGTCTGCAAAAATGCCCAGGAAATTCCCCTGCGAATCATAGCGATTTATACGATCCTGAAACCAGTCACAGAGATAGAGATCGCCATGCTCGTCCCAGTCATATCCTTCGGTGCGAACGAGGTTAGAAATATAGGTACCAAGAGGGGTGCCATCAGCGCTGAAGCGTTCGATATTGCCCCGGGTCCAGTCCTGCACAAATAAATCCCCATTCTCACCAAACCAGCAGTTGACCGGCCCGTCGACCTCACTGGTAGGGACAAAAGTTTGCATGAGAACGCCGGAAGTATCGAATTTTTGAACCAGGCCATCATTCCCGTTGGAACCCCAGCCGGCGACATAAAGATTGCCATCAGAATCCCAGGCAAAGCCGCAATTGCCGGGAACACCAACCGAGGTGAATTCATCGACAAACTCGCCATCATCAATCCGAAAACGGGCAACCTTGCGGCTACCGCCCCACTGACTAACATAAATCAAACCATCTTCGTAGCGAAAGGTCATCTTTGCCGGACTGACCAGAGAGTAGTTCTTACTGAAGTTCTCGATAAATTCCCCGGTTTGCCCATTATACTTTTTGATCCGGTTATTACCGAATCCGGTAACATAAAGATGCCCATCCGGGCCAAAAACGACTTCCTGAGTATCATCCAGTCCTCCGGCACCGGCCGCAACAAAATCCTTGATGTATGCACCGGTTTCACCGTTATACAACTTCACCGAATTAGTGGCTGCGCTGCTAACATACAAATCGTAAAGCTGTGATTGCGCGAGGAGCTGCCCATCACCGATTATGAGGGCTGTAACGATTAATGGCAAAAAGAAAAAACGCCGGGCATTCTTACTGGAGAAGATTTCCCGGGTAAGGCCAAAAAATGGTGACAATCTGTTCATGCTATCTCCTTTCAGAATAAAGTTTCTTTAACCTAAGAAAGGAGCTGGCGAATAGTCTGTACCCAATTTCGGGTAATTACGGTCTTTAACGGTGATTCCGGTGACGTTCGGGTTAGTCCGATAAAGTGTAATTATGAAGGATTTTGGTATCAGAATGCTTGAGATACCAGTCATTTGCGACAAATTGCAGGTGATTGAGTCGTTGCTGGCCAAAATCGTGCGCCCGGTATTTTTGGAGCATCTCAATAAATGCCGGCAGATTTTCTGGCGCGGCTTGAAAACGCATCACTGTTAAATGGGCAGTAATCAAGGGATATCGGGCGTCTATTGCCGTGGGAAGAGGGCCGCTTTGGAATTTGTTGCGCAGCCGGTCGCGCAGGATTTGCAGATTCTCATCAGCGGGAAATCCCTGGATTATCACACATGCGGGTGATGCGGTGATCCCTTGAAAGTGGATTTTAGGTGGCGGAAGCTCGGCGAGGCATTCCCCAATCCTGGCAATGTAGGCTTCATCTAATTGGGGATTGTGCTGGAAACCGGCATAGCAGCTAATAATGGAAAGAATGGTGAGATGAAAATCGGCGGCCGGATAGAAATACTGATTGGGTTCAATCTTGCGCAGCGCAGAGAGAAAATTCGACACACGGCTGGTAACACCCGGGGAGAGGCGGGCAAGCAAAGTCAATCCCCGCCGATTATCTTGCTGCGCATTGATATAAGGATCGACTTGCCAGGTATTGGCATTAAATTGAACAAGTGCATCCTGCCAAAGGTTGTCGTAAATAGTTCGAATTTTATCCACAGAATTTCATCAATTGGAGATTTAGTAATTTACCACATTAATCGCATCAGTTTTTTTACTGCCACTATCAACTGCCAACAGCTACCTGCTTTTATCCATGTCCCAAATTCATCTGTTTCGACTTAACAACTTTCCCATCATGAAGAACGGAGATGAGATAGATGCCATTGGGCACATCCGTTACCTTTGCTCTTACCTCAGAAGATGTGCTACTGCTAAGGATCTCCTTCCCTTCATCATTTGTAACGGTATAGGTAATTTTTTGCGGCGTTTCCGTATGCTGGCGAATGGTAAAATCCCCGGAGAAGCTGTTGGTTAAGATTTGAATCCAGTCCCCGGCTCTGCTGGTATCGGCAGGTGGTGATTTGTCATAGTCGTGCTGCATCCATTCGATGCCGCCCGGTAAAAGAAGTTGGTTATCGAAATCAAAAAAAGTGGCATGTTCCTGGTGCGATCCTTGTCCCCAGGGGGTAAAGCAATTGCTGGAGACCCAGGCGGGCTCCCAGTACATTACACCGCTGCCACCATTTGAGATGATGGTCTGGGTCAGTTCGATTAACCAATCCCTTTGAACTTCCGGGGTGGGAGGATGATAATCGGGGTGAGTATGACTGATGATATTTGGCGCCTGGTCTTTCCATTCCGTTGTCCAGATATAGCCGGTTTCCACGACGATGACTTCTTTCTCCGGATAGAGGCGGCGAAACGTGCGGATGACATCTCCCGCCTGTGCTGTCGTTGTCGGGCGATGCCAGGCCCAGTAGTAGGATAGCCCGATGATGTCAAAATTCGTAACGCCATAACTGATGAATCCATCGATCATCCATTCCGCATTGGCCGGGTCGGCAACATGGAGAACGATCTTAACATCTTTCTCAGCGGCTTTTTCGAAATCTTCCACCGCCTGGATGGCATGTTTAAAAAGCGCCGCATTTCGCTCCCAGTCCAGCACCCACTTTTTATTATCTTCCGGGGAAAGCAGAATGCCTTTATTAATCTCATTGCCAATCTGGATCATTTCCGGGAGCAGATTCTCATCATTCAGATGCGTCAGCGTTTTATAGATGTAGTTGTAAAGCGAATCTTTCAGCAAAGGCAGATTATTGACTACCGGTAGCCAGGCCTTTGGAACGAGTTGCTTGGAAGGATCTGCCCAGCCATCGGAAAGGTGAAAGTCGAGCAGTACCTGCATATTATTTGCCTTGGTGCGGGCAATGGATTTTTTTACGTCGGCGAGGTCGCAGTAACGCTTCCCCTGGTTGAGGGTGTCGTACCAGGCCGGAGTATGCCAGAGGCGCAGGCGAATGATATCGCAACCGCGCTCATCAAAAAGTTGAAAAGGGTCTTTGCGGACCTTGTTTTCAAAGTACTCAACGCCGCAGTCTTCCATTTCGTTTATATAGGACATATCGGCGCCGAAATAAAACGACTGTGCGGAAGTTGATCCGCCCAATAAGAAAAGTGTTAAGACAAAGACTCTTAGCAACATAACGATTTTACTCCTTGCGATTGAGTGAGGCGAAGATACGAATTAGGTAACCTGGCTCCAGTATAACCATCGCAAGGATTTTGTGCAAGCCATGCCGAAAGTGTTAAGCCGTTCCCAGCCCGGAAAACCGGGCTGGGAACGAAGAGATCTTGTAAAAATAGGGAATTGACTAAAAAAATTGCGAATTAATGGTGAAGTCGTAAATTTATAGATGGCAGTGCTTCAGTTTTATCACCGGTATCTCAGACATTGAAATCTGAAAACTTAAACTAAAAACAGGAAGAATCTGATGATAACACTAGAGGTGAAAGAACAGGGAGAAAGGATTAAATTTTTCGGTGAAGCAGATAGTAGCGCCGCGCAAGTTGAAAATGAAGTGACATTAGCACCCGGCGCGTTTGGGCCGCCTGCCCATCGTCATCCGATCCAAACCGAAACTTTTAATGTTGTCTCCGGAAAGATGGTTGCCAAACTGGGAAAAGAAGAAAAGGTAATCAATACCGGGGAAGTGTTGGTAGTAACGCCCGGGCAATCTCATACATTTTATAACGGCAGCGAAACCGAACCGTTAGTGATCCGCGGCGTCGTGGAACCGGCCCTGCACTTTCAATGGTTCCTCACTGAGATGGCGAAGTCTGCCATCCGCGCGGGCGGCAGCTGGAAGGAAATGCCCCTTTTGGAGGTTGCCCACATATTGCATCAGGCGCGGGATGAATATCAACTGAGTGGAATGCCGGTTATACTGCAACGAATCATATTCGGCTCGCTGTCCGGTGTTGCTCGCCTGTTCGGCAAGACGAAGGAGATCGCCGCAAAATCTTGATAAGTGCTCGAAGGAATTCATAATAATCCTGGAGAGTTGCTCAGCGGACTTCATCGGTAAACTTGATGATTTTCCCGGCACCTGCCTAATAGTAAAATTCAACCGGCTGGCCAATTGTAGCACAACATCGCGCTGATACCACAATCGGCGCAACCGTCTCCCCTCATCAAGGAATGCTTAACCGCTCTCTCGCTGGGCAAAGATGCCGGTTGTTCAGACCAATGTTTCCGCCGGGGTCGATGCCAGATAACGGGGATAAACACCACGATATCCCAGCGATTCTGCCAGGCGACCGAGAGTGGCACTAACGAACCGTTGGAGCGAAATCGGGACGGCGGCATCATACCCATGGTGTTTCACCAGTGTGCGGAGTGTTGCTGCAAATTGTAGTAGGTTCTTCGGAAGTCCTTTCGCGCCAACTTTGCCTTCCTTCGCCAGACCGTTAATGGTGGCAAAAACTCCAATGATGTCGTTGACGGCATCCGGATTGACATTGCCAAAATAATTTTTCTGGCGATAAATCATCATGCCTGGGCCATTATTCCAGGGATGCACATGCTTGATGCCCGCCGGCATTTCGATAACATCCCCCGCTTCCGCGGTAAACTCCTTGCCGGCAAGCATATATTTTGCACTGCCTTCAACGATCTCAAAAGCTTCGTGCCAGTTTAAATGTACATGACTAAGAATGTGTGCCGGTGCGCCTTCCGGACAATGCACAATGAGTGTCCAGCCGGTGCCGCCGGTTTCTTCTGCACCTTTAATGACGGTTGTCCTGGTACCGGTAAAAGGGTCGGTTGTTTGGAAGCCTGCTCGTATCATTTGTCTTTCCTCCAGTTTAGTGGACGTAAAGAACGCTTTAGCGCTCTAATACAAAATATGGAAATCAGGAAAGGAGGGTTATCAATAAACGGGCAGAAATTATCAATAAACGGGCATTTTTGCCGGAGAGGGAAGTCTGATTAATGTTGAAGAAATAATACCAACTCAGATTTGTCTGTCATCACGAGGAGTGCGCGACGAAGTGATCTCTTTATTAGATGCACCATCTGGAGATTGCTTCGTCGCTGCACTCCTCGCAATGACGGGACAGTAAGATTTCGCCTCTTACTGAAAACTTACTATTCGATTTTCTCGAGAACAACCCGCTGCAGATGGTTCACTGAATAGCTGGTGACCTGGGTACTATCCGCAGTCAGCTTCTTCCCGGAGGTCACTTCAAAAATGAGCTGTTCGCCAGCGAGCTCATAACTGGCGGTGAGAAGTATACCGCCGGTCTCGAAGATGCTGTAGAGTTTGTTACCGAAACGATAATCTGCCAGCACAATACCATTGTTTTCATCAATAGCGTAATGCTGTTTTTCTTTATCAGTTAGCTGGATGGTATAGTCTTTCACCATCGGCCGGGTTGGGGAAAGATACTCGGTTTTCCAAATCCAGACATCGGGGGAATCCGTCCTCGCAACGGTGAATTTGATGCGAACGCTGTCGGTAATCGCGCCGTCTTTTTGGAGATGCATCATTCCGCCCCAGGTACCAAGGCACTTCTCGGGGAAGGGCGTTTGCGCGTTTAAGGAGAAGCAGAGAAGTATTATCGTTAATATGAAAGGAGGCAGGCGCATTATCACTCCTTACTGTTTAAGGAATCTGCTGGGACAGTTGAATCTTCTGCTTCAGAGAGATCATATAAATATGCTGTTGCTTCCCGCAGCCCCCGACCTCTGAATGGATCCGGGATGTGCCCAATCTGTTTCCCGGATTTTTCAAGATAGGCTTTGATTGAATCCGGATATGGCTCGGCCGGCGTCCATTGGCTATAAAAAAACCACACTCTGCTATTACCTTGCAGAGCAATTAAATCCTTGGCAAACTCACCAGCAGAGTTATAACAATTCCCCTGTTGCCAATTCTCGAATCCCAGCCCTGGACCGTAAAACTCTATTGCAAAACGGGATTTACAATAGACATAAAGAAGATCGTCCGGCTGAATTTGCGTCTTGAGTGCTTTCAATACCGGCTCGGCCGGTTGCGAGTGATAAGGCGGGCTTCCCAGTGTAGAAGCAATTAAGAGCAGCGGCAGGGCCAGTATCAAAGCAAAGCTGTTGGTGAGAGCGGGACGAAAAATTTTGCCCAACCATTCCTGCAACGCTGTCAATCCCAAAAACCCAAATATTAACAATGGCCAAACTGCGTAGAGTGCAACTCGTTGCCGCAGGGGCAGAATATCGAGCAGAGCAAGAAGCACAGCGATTACCAGCGGGGAAAGTAATATTCCGGCTGCCAAGCTGTCTTTTTGAAGCAGGAAGATTAAGCCAAATGCAGTGAGTATTATCAGGGCAATCGGTACGACGGCTAAAGGCATTGGAGGAGGAATAAAAAAAAGTAAATGACCCAGCGCGTTATTAAGGGCGTCGGGAATCCACACTAGTGTTGAAAAAATGCCCTCTCCGGGCGGAAATCCATCTGTCCACCAGCCTTGCATTGCAGAGCGGGTTTCCGTCTTCACGACGAACTGTGCATAGAGAAGATTTAGGGTTGCGCCTAGTAGCCATATTGCAGCCATCACCGCTGGAGAAGATTTGATAAACGCGTTCAGATCACGTCGATGCTGCCATAGCAATATCGCTACTAACGAAACAGCAATAATTGCGGCAGGAAAAGAAATGAGCGCACTCACACCTCCTGCTGCGGCTATCAGCCAACGCGGTAATTTACCAGAACCGTCGGAAATAATGGTGACCAGTGCCCAACACAGGAAGAGGGCGGCGGCAACATCCCCGGAATATTGTTTGGCATTGCCGGCTTGCTGAATTAGGGCGATACTTGCGATAAATAGTGCCATTGCTGCAAATGATTTAACGCCGCTCAAATATCTTCGTACCAACAATGCAAAGAAAACCATGGCGAGGAGAGATAAAATCCAGGGTAAAAAGCGAAACGTCAAATCATGGGCACCGAAAATCGAAATGATCATTTTTTGCCCGATAAGAAAACCGGGTGGCGCAACCTGGTTATGATCTAACGGTTCTGTCATAAGCGAATACATACTCATGGACTGGATATTTTTCGCACTGGTTAACTCGTCAAACCAAAGGGAAGAATTTCCAAAATATTGGATCGACCGTAAACCGACCCCCCAAAGCATAAGCAAGGCCAGCCAAAAAACGGGCGACTTTAGAATGGACTTTTTTTTATCATTCATATATTATCCCCTGGCTCCTCGATATCAGGCATCGCCGGATATGAAGTTTAGGTGCATTTTATGCTGTTGATTTAATATAATCCGAATTGGCGGGCCTTATTCTTTTCCAGGTAAATCCATCCGAAAGCGGTAAAGCACATTCCCGCCTTCGGAGGCGCTGATATCAGCGACGCCGTTAAGGTGAAAGTCTTCCAGTATCTTTTTTGCTTCCGATGTGGAGATGTTTATCTGCATGGCAACATCAGCGACGGTTAGCTGTCCCTTCTTTTTAGCCGCTAGTTGAAGGATCTGCCGTTCGAGGGCTTCATAAATCCGCTTTCGGCTATTTCGCTTCATCTGCCGACATAAGAAAAAACCACCCAGCACCATCGGGAGACCCATTAATACAATCAGGAGGACATATTGCATAATGGGTTTGGCATTCTCCGGTTTATAAATATTACCGACAGCACCGATAATAAGCAGCACGCCAAACAAGATGAGTATGATGCCCAAAAGATATCCGATTCGTTCGCTGATTTTCATGTTTCCCCTGCCATTATTATCGTAAGTATTTTAAAAAGTATTGAAATCTAATCAATAAATCAATGGGATGATTGACCGAAAACAGTTATTGACCATTGCGCATATCGGCCAGCTTACCAGCCTGATAATTGATGTGGGAAAATTCCGCCTGGCAACCCTGCCCGGTGGGCGATTGCACCGATAGGCCAATCTGTAAATCATTCACTTCTCCCAAACTGAAGTAACGTACAAAGTGCCAAAACTTGCCATCAAGGGAATAATGAAAGATGAAGACATTTCCCTGGCGGGCAGCGCGGAGGCAGATACTGTTGCCTTCTATAACCAGCGAATTACAATCATCAGAAACATCGCGGGTGACAACAGATACCACCATCGGTTCTTTTTGCGGGGAATATTCGAAGCAAAGTTTGCCCCAGCAATTTTTATCACTGTAAAGAAAAAGTACGCCGGCGTCATAGGTGTCGGCAAAATCCACGCTTACCGCTGCGGAAAAAAGAAAATCATTATCAGGCGGCCGGAATAAAAGGACCGGTGCGTTGGTGGCCAACACCTTTCCGGCGGGATCAATAAACCAGTCGGTTTTTGGGCCGGCGGTAATGCGGATGCTATCTTCGCTTAATTGCGTCGATTGTTGCGGCTGGTTTAGCCAGTGGGTCGCCTGCTGAACGAGTTTTTTCATATCGCACTCCGGGGATTGATAAAGTGTCGCGGAAATAAATCTTCCTTCGCCTGAATAGGAACGAGAAGAATATCTGACAAATCAAAAAGAATCGCAAGTATTCCTCTCCATAAAATACCTTCATTACGGTATTGGTTAGATCATCCGAATGGGTTAAGATATTAAATCATTCGAATTAAATCAGCGGGGAAATATATGAGTGTTAGTAGGAAATCAAATCGTTACCAGCTTCTTTTTATCATCTCACTATTCTTTCTATTTCTTTTTAGCGGGAAAATAATCAGCCAGGAGGAGAAAGCACCGGCAATCTACGTCATTCTCGATGGTTCTGGCTCCATGTGGCAAAAACTGGCAGATGGGTCTTTTAAAATTGCCACGGCGAAAAAGGTGCTGGAGAATTTTGTGCAGCGCGATTTCAGCGGACAGGAGCTGGCATTCCGGGTGTACGGTCATCGCCGGAAAGGGGACTGTCGGGACTCCGAGCTGGTGATCCCTTTTAGCGCGGCGGATCAGGCAATTGCCCCGTTACAGCAATTTTTAAAAACGGTCAATCCCACCGGGAAAACGCCGATCTCCTATAGTTTGCGGGAAGCCTTGAAGGATTTTCAGGGGCGAGAGGGGAAAATAATCCTGATTAGCGATGGCGTGGAAACCTGCGACGGCGATCCCTGCGCACTCCTGCGGGAATGGCAAAAAATGAACATCCGCATCAAGGTGCATGTGGTTGGTTTCGGGTTGGATGAAAAATCGAAAGATGCCCTGCGCTGCATTGCCGATGCCGCCGGGACGCCTTATCGGGATGCCGGCTCTGCGAATGAGCTTGCGGAGAGCCTCTCCACCATTCATGAAGAAAGTGCTTCAGTTGCGCTGAAGATAATTGCCAGCAACACAGCCGGGGATCGCTTAAAGGTGAAAGGAACGCTCTCGCAAAATGGAACCGAAAAATACCAGGTGATGAGCTTTGCCCGCAATGTGGTTGAGCCCGGTGAATATAGTATGACAATTGGGGTGGAAACGGCCAATGGCAATCTTTATCAACCGGTCACGCAAACGGTGCTGGTCAGGGAAAGCGGGGAAACGACCGTTCAGTTAACCGTGCCGGAGCCGCCATCGGTAGTAACCACTTTCCTGGACAATGAAAAGAAAGTTGCCGGAGGTATCGTCACTGCTTTTCAGGAAGGCGAAAAAGTTTTTCATTTCCGCTGGAAAGACCGGGTTTACCTGGACGAAGGAGAATATACTTTTCATGCCGAACCGAATGCCGAAAATAAGCTCTCGAAAACGGAAAGTTTTGCTGCCGGCGAACATAAAGAATTGGTTTTCGAACTGCGTCATACTGTGCGCGTCAAATTTAGATTGCTGGCGGATATAAACGGCGACTTGTTCCGGGAGCATCA
Organism: Calditrichia bacterium; assembly: GCA_028284905.1. Classification (GTDB taxonomy): domain Bacteria; phylum Calditrichota; class Calditrichia; order RBG-13-44-9; family J075; genus JACKAP01. The sequence goes on along the minus strand of JANQQU010000003.1, from coordinate 118,814 downwards.
GGAATTATGGCAGGATGGTGAATTGAAATATAAACTCCATCATGCCAATGGGGGGAGAGTGCTGCCCGGTGATTACCAATTGAAAATGATCAGCAGTATTAATGCTTTTAGCACTAATGTGACCATTTCCGAAGAGGAAAGGCAGGATATGGATATTGATGTGCCGGCGGGTCAATTAACCATTATCTACGAAAAAGCCGACGGCAGCCGGGAAGCGGATAAACGATATTTCATCGGAGCCGGCAGCGAAAAACGTTGCTGCACCAAACAGTCTGGCAGACATGTAACCCTTACCCCGGGCACCTATAATATTCAGGGCTGGAAAGGAAACTACGATCCGGTGGTATTTGAGTTAAAAGCCGGGGAAGAAAAGACGATTGTTTTGAAGGATAAATCCTGAGAAAGACAACATAAGTCGCATGCGAATTACAAGCTGCAGGGTTGCTTATTAATATCCAATATCGAATCTAAAATGTCCAATGTCGAAGGAAAAGACGGCAAGAATTTACTTCTACATTGGATATTGGGCGTTGGACATTGGACATTTGCTTGTCTTCGCATAATCAATCATTGACAAACACCCAAATTGCCGCCGCCAGTTCATCCAGAGAATAATTAACTGCCTCCGGGTGCAGACGCATCGCGTACTTGCGCAGATCGCTGCATTCGTAGAGGATGGTCAGGAGCATCAAACGATCCCGGAAGGCTTCATCCAACTGAGGCTGCCGGTAGCCGTAGGCGAGAAAAAATTCTCGCTGCAGCTCCCGTTCCCCCTGAATCATTATGACGCCCGGCGGGACAAAATCATATTCGTGGAAGCCAAGCAGCGAATCACCGAAATCAAAGAGCCCTTGAAGCTCCCATTTCCCCTTTTGCTGAAGCAGCATCAGGTTGCCGAGGTGCACGTCGCCATGGAGAAATACCGGTTGTTGCGATGCGGAGAGAAGATTGATTCTCTCCGCAATATAAGCTGGCAGGCGCTCCAGCCATTGCGAGCTGGCACCGCAACTTCGCTGCCGTTCTACACTTTCCGCTACCTGCTTTTCCAGAAATTGCTGCCAGTTTAATTCGAGCAGCTGTTCCTGTGGTGGGGAATAACTATGGAGCTGTTTCAGTGCTACTGCCAGTTTACGAACGATTGCGATTCGCTGCCGTTGAGTAACCGTCGGCCAAACTTCCTTTGCCGGAATGCCGCTGAGTTGGGTTAACACCAAATATGACCAACCCTCGATCTCGCCGGCGTATGCGATTTCCGGGGTTTCAATATCGGTTTTATTTGTGGCAAAATGTAAGGAGGTCTTTTCCCGCTGATAGCTACTGCGAAACGGGGCAAAAATTTTGATGACGTATTTTTGATCGACAAAAAAGATAATGTTCTCACCCATCGCCGCCCGCTGCAACTGCTGATAAGCGATGCGGTGGCGCGTACAAATTTCCACAGCGACTGCCTGCCAAATTGCTGCATGGAAATGTTTTTGATAATCGCTCCGGTCGCGGATCTCCGGTAATTGAAGTGTCATTTTTGTAATCCCGGGATTGTCAACTCGTGGGCTGTTTGTACGGCATTGTACCCTCCGCTTCCCAAACAACCTTTTCCCGGGAAGATAAGCGGCTCAGCGGGTAAACCAAAAGAATAATGAGGGCAATGAGGGAATAAACGCCGGTCAGCCAACCAAGTGCAGTCACTCGTTCTGATAAGGGAACGAGTAGTTCCAGTAATGATTCACTGGCATTCGCAGTGCCGTGGAATACAACCGGAATGAGCAGATTGCCATTGGTCATATTATAGGCCCAGGTGAACAGGATAGTGACGGCGAAGACAAAAATTGTGAACATCCAAATGGGCATCTCGCCATCCCGGCTACTGGCGAGGAAAAACGCCGGAAAATGCCAGACTGTCCAGACAACCCAAATCAATAAGCTGGCCCGAAAAGCACTCATGCGCTTTTGCAATTGCGGCAAGGCAAAGCCCCGCCAGCCGAGCTCCTCGCCCAGTCCGCCTCCGAGGAATATTTTTAAGGGAATCAGCAGCAATAATGAATTTAGTGCGGCAGTATTCCATTGCCCGGTTTCCAACGTACCGCCATTCCATTGAAAAATGGCCAGGGAAAGTATCATAATGATAAAAGGAAGCACCAGTGCATATCCATACCAGCCGGGGTGGATGCGGAAATCGAGCAGGGCGTCGAACAATTTTTTTACCCCAACTTTTCCCGCGACCACGCCAGCCATAATAATGCCGGCAAAGGTCGGTCCGAATTTCGCAACGACATCGGCGGAATCCTTCAGGGACTCAGGAAGTAGCATCTGCAGAATAATCGCGGCAATAACGCCGCCAAAATAGCTGAGGATAAAAGTGAGAACGAAAAAACTTGCAACCGGATATTGCCGGGATGGTGAGTGTTCATCAGTCGTCATAATAGCTAACAATACTGGAAAACTGGACGGGCGGTTTCTTTCCGGAGATATTTTAGAAAAATGTTGGTAACAGGATCGTTAATCCAGTTAAGCCCTAAGTTATAAATCCAGCCGCACTTAAGATCGAAAAGTATGAATAATGTAAAGAGGTTTTCTTCTTTTTAGGCGATCATATTTTGAACGCTGATCCTGTTAATTCTTCTGATATTTTCCACAATCGAGCGGCGACATCTTCCCTTTGAGAATATTTTGTTCTTTTGGCGATACCAGCGGGCCCCTTCATTTCAAAAAGACCTGTTGGCCCAAAGTATTCCCCGCCTTTTACGCCATTATCTAGCGCAGCCATTAAAATAGGCTTTGCAGCATTCTCAGTTGAATGTAGAAATATGGGGACGAATGTGTATCTGAGAATACTTACGAAAATTGATGGCATATTTTCAAACAGTCCGGAATCGGTACCGCCAGGGTGTGCAGAAACGGAAATAATTTTTTTACCTGCTACCTGAAGCTTTCTTTGTAATTCGTCCGCGAAGATTAGACAAGCTAATTTTGACTGGGCATAAGGCGCATCCCACTTCGTTTGCGATTCACAATTTATATCATCGAAAAATATTTCAGATTTCTTGTGAGCTAAACTACTCAATGATACCACTCGGGAATCTTTTGAATCTGGCATTCGTTCGATCAATAATGAGGTAAGTAAAAAATGCCCGAGATGATTCGTCGCAAATTGCATTTCAATATTGGCGCTATTTTTTTGGAGCTTGTTAAATAGTATTCCAGCATTGTTGACCAAAATATCTAAGTGTTGAAACTTCGATTTAAACGCCTGAGCAAAAGTTTTTACCGATTCGAAATCCGACAAATCAATTGCCATAACCGTAAGTTTGGATGAAGGAAGGTCATTCAGGATTTGCTCTTTAGCCTTGTTTGCTTTTTCTATACTCCGGCAAGCCATTACAACATGAAAGTTATTTTTTAATAGACCTTTTGTTACTTCAAAGCCAACACCGCTATTGGCCCCGGTTACAATTGCCACTTTTTTACCTTTGCTCATGTTGTCCTCCAAATTAAAATCCTTGCGTAAAGACATAGATTAAATTACACTGAACAGTATAACTAAATAAACAAAGGATAGCAAGTTAAATTACACTGACTGGTGTAGTTTTGTTGTGAAACAATGAAATGGTTAGAAAAAAAAGAGATACCAGCGCAAAGCGAGCGTCCATATTGGATGCAGCCATAGATGCATTTATAGAGTTCGGTTTTGAGAAAACAAGCATGGATTTAATCGCTGAAAGGGCGAATGCATCAAAGCGAACGGTGTATAATCACTTCTCCAGTAAAGAATTATTAATTGAAGAAGCATTTAATCGATTTCTCAAGAATGCATTTGTAAGCAAGAATATTGAATACGATCCTCAAAAATCGATTGAAGATCAACTAGGTGAATTTGCAGATTCAAAAATGAAATTAACCGAAGACCCAAAACAATTAGGATTGATGCGTGTTACTCTAAGTGCTTTCATGACACATCCGCTAATGGCTGAGAGAGCTGTTTTGTTTTCCGATTCTCAAGAAGATGGGCTGGTGAAGTGGTTAAAAAAGGCAACTGATGATGGCCGCTTGAACGTTAAGGATCCAGAGCTAGCTGCTGAATCCTTCTGGTCATTATTTTCTGGCACTTTCTTTTGGCCACCGATTGTAAGAGGTCCTGTTGAAAAAAAAGTAGGCGAAAAGTTAAAAGCAGAATTTATTCAACTTTTTTTGGCAAGATACAAGAATGAATAAAAAGATCAGAACAACTTATCCTTGTTAATCCGATCGAGAAATTCCTGCCGCTGCCCCCGGCTAATGGGAATGCGATGCTCGCCAATGTAAATGGTGTTCCCCATAATACTTTCAATTGCTTCAATGTTAACGATATAGGAACGGTGCACCCGGAAAAATTGGTTCTCCGGGAGAATCTCCGAGAATTTGCTCAAGGCCTGCAAAGTAAGCACTTTTTGTTTCCGGGCGTATATCTGGACGTACTCCCGTTCACTTTCAATGAAAAGGATTTCCCCGGTATGGAGTTTTATAATCTCCTTATCCGCCTTAACGAAAATGAATTTACTTTCCTCGCCGGGGAAAGATTGCACTGTCGCCGCAGCATGTTTTGGGTCATGATCAGAAACATCTTTTCCTAGCGAATCCATCGCTTTATTCACCGCTTTGTAAAATCGGCTAAACTCTACCGGCTTCAAGAGATAATCAACCACATCCAGCTCGTAGCTTTCCAGGGCATAATTTGAATGAGCAGTGATCAATATCGTTGCCGGTGTTTTCTTTAAGAGGCGGAGAAACTCGATCCCGGAAAGTTCCGGCATCTGGATATCGAGAAACAATATATCGATATCATTTTCGTTTAAGATGGACTTTGCTGTCAGCACATTTTCACAAACGGCAACGAGTTCCAACTCCTGGATTTTCCCAACGTATGTTTCGATTAAATCGCGGGCTGGTTTTTCATCATCTACTATCAAACATTTATATTTCATCATAGCCTCAATTCAGGTTGATCTTCAGTGTCACCTGAAATTCATGGTCGTTTTTTTCGATCTCCAGCTGATGGTTTTCCGGATAGGTTAACGTCAGCTGCTTTTGGATATTTGCCAGGCCAAGGCCGCTATTCTCGCTCGCGGCATTCTGCTGCCGGGGAAGACTATTGGCGAGTGTAAATTCCAGCACATCATTCTCGACGATGGCAGCGATTTTGATCCATCCCTTCTCATTCGTGCTAATATCGCTGTGCTTAAAGCTGTTTTCCAAAAAGTTTATCAGTAGCAATGGGGCAACTTTATGATCCAGATTGATGCCCTCTGTGTAGAGATCAATATTCCGTTCCTCGGCGAACTTTAAGATTTGCAGGTTTATATAGTTCTCCAAAAGATCGATTTCCTTCTGCAGCGCCACTCGCTCTTCCTTGCAATCATAGAGCATATAGCGCAAAATCTGCGATAATTTAGCGATCATATCCGCTGATTTTGGGTTGCCACTGTAGGCCAGTGAATAGATGTTATTCAGCGTGTTAAAAAGAAAATGCGGATTGATCTGTAATTTCAGGAAGTTCAGCTCTGCCTGCAGCTTTTCCTTTTCCCGCTGTGCTTCCCGCTGCTGATTATTCAACCAGATTTCCATTCCTTTAATAGCGGTGGAAATCAGGAGAAAAAATATAAAATTGCTGATGCCGTCGATGTTGTAGTCATAACTGCTTTCGTCCACCAGTAGCCAGGCGTAATCCGTAAAATTGATGATCAATACCGGGATGCTTAGTACCAGCAATATCAGTAGGGAAAACCGGACATACTGCTTTTTGATAAAGAGGTAATCGGAGATAAAAAAGTAGTTCAGATAAAAAGGGACTGCATAAATACACATCGCAAAGATGGTCGTTCCAAGCGCATCCAGAAGCGCGAAATCGCGGAGCAGATAATTCATGTAATTCGTGCCGATTACCAGCCAAAAGCCAGCTTGCAGTAAAATCTGGATCGTTCGTGTTTTCATAATTTCCTGTAAATCAACATTATTTATTGGCAAGATAAGCAGCGAAACATTTTTCGGAAAAATTAATCTATCAATTCCCCGATACGATTCACCAACGGTTTAATTTATCCCACAAACAGTAATGATTGCAACTCGTTTCAACGGCTTTTCGGGTTTCTCCACCCGTCGGAAAATTTCATCAATTGGTAGGTATTTCCGGTCCGTTCATTGAAAAAAGTCCTCAGTCGGCAATCGTTCTTTCTATTTTAGCAGCGACATTAAAACAGGAGAAGAAATGCGCACGACAATTTTTTTGATTCTGGACTTTGCAGTTTTTTTTCTGCTTTGGCTGGCCCTCGGCATTCACTGGGGAATCGCCTTCTTTCTCTCGACTGCATTGGTGTATGCCGGTTGGTGGATCTACGAATGGATGATGTACGAATTAAAGAAATTCCCAAAAAGTTAACAAAGGAAAGTTATGAAAACCAACCAACGTATTGCCGGATTTGACTTTGCCCGTTCCCTGGCAATTTTCGGGATGATACTGGTGCATTTCAAGATTTTGATGAGTGATGGCAGCAGTGCTTTTATGAAGCTCCTGGGCAGTTTACTGGAAGGGCGGGCAGCGGCAGTTTTTGTGCTCCTTGCCGGCATTGGCGTCAGTTTGATGACTGCGAAAGCGCGGGAAAGCAAACACCCGTTAGCACTGCGTGGAAAACAGCAGATGTTATTGAAGCGGGTGGTGCTCTTGTTAATTCTCGGATTTGCTTTTGCGATTATCTGGCCGGCGGATATTCTTCATTATTATGGTGTTTATATGCTCGCCGCGATTGGATTTTTGGCGGTAAAAGATCGCACCTTGCTCTGGGGCGCCGCCATTACAACACTGATATTCCCCATCCTGCTAATGATGTTTGATTACGAGCAGGGTTGGCATTGGGAAACCCTGGAATACAGCGGCTTCTGGACACTTTCCGGGCAGCTGCGCAATTTGTTCTTTAACGGCTTTCACCCCTTCTTTCCCTGGTTTAGCTTTATTCTGATCGGTCTTTATCTCGGTCGCTTAAACTGGCGGGATGCCGAAAATCGAAAGAAACTCGCAGTTGTTTCCGCTTTGCTTATTATGCTTGGCGAACTACCGGGAATGCTATTGCGTGGCTTTTTCATAAACCCTGCCGCAAGCGCGGATGATCTGCTCTACTTGTTTGGCAGTCAGCCGATCCCACCCATGCCTTTTTATATCCTCAGCGCCAGTGGTGTCGCTATTCTGGTGATCCTTTCCAGTATCTGGATCAGGGAGCGATTCGCAGACACGAAGCTAATTAAAATGATCTCTGTAAACGGACAAATGGCCTTAACGGTTTATGTTGGCCATGTCGTCGTCGGTATGGGATTTTTGGAATTGACCGGCAACCTTCATCAACAATCGACCGCTTTCATTCTTGCCTATACATTTGCTTTTTACGCCTTAACTGTGGTATTCTCGTGGTGGTGGATGAAGCGCTATTCCCGCGGACCGTTGGAATGGCTTTTCAGAAGGTTGAGTTTAGGAAAAACGGAGATTAGAAAAAATGGTCGTTCAACAGTCATCGGATAAACTAACATTGCGTAGCCTCTTTCAGCGTTTTCGGATAAAGATTCTTTTCACCTGGTTTTTGGTACTCGGGGAGGCGGCACTGCTGCTATTATTTCCCCTGTTTATGGGCATAGCAATTGATGATTACCTGGCCGGGACATATCGGGGATTGCTCGGGCTCTCCACGGTTGCCTTCCTGGTATTAGCGGTGGGGGCCGGTCGCCGCTTTTATGATACCCGTATTTACTCCCGGATTTATGCGATCATCTCTCCGGAACTGGTAGAAAAGGAGAAACAACGGGATGCCTCGGTATCGGTGATCTCCGCCCGGGCATCGCTGGCAACGGAGTTCGTGGAATATCTCGAAAACTATTTCCCCGAGATGATAAACAGCTTTATCGGGTTGTTCGGCACTTTGGTTATTATTGCCTTTCTCAATCTGAACGTTTTCCTGGCCTGCCTGGCCGCCACGGCGCTGATCATCATTCTTTACGGTCTCACCAGCAAGAAAACCTATCGTCTGAATAGTGGTTATAACAGTGAACTGGAAAAGCAGGTGGAGGTTTTATCCGGAGACGACCGGCCGGGCATCGCGGCGCATTTCAAGCGGGTGGCGAATTGGAATATTCGTTTGTCCGACTTGGAAACAGCCAATTTTTCCCTGAGCTGGCTATTCCTGATGGGCGTGTTGGTTTATGCCATCGTCGCAACGATTGAAAGCGGTATTACCAGCCACGGTCAGGTACTGGCGATTCTAATGTATGTTTTTAATTATATCGAAACGATCGTCGCAATTCCTTTCTTCTACCAGCAGTTTGTTCGCCTGCGGGAAATTTCTCACCGCCTGGAAGGGGAAGCGCAGGAATGATTGACGATGTGTTCATTAAATATCGAACCAGGGCGTGTTGACAATTAAGCGAAAACACAGTTTTTGGCACTTTTTCCACCTAATTTTGTTGTTTTTTTCGCGAGATGAACCACATCGCGGCTCAAAAAACGCCTCATTAGGAGAAAAAATCTCTCAAAATCTGTTGTTCCGCCTAATTGTCAACACGCCCTAAAATAAGAAAAGTTTGGAGTTAAAATGTTAAGATCACTATTCCTTCTATTGGTTTTCAGTAGCAGCAGTTTGTTTGCACAGGGCAGTCTGGAAAAAGCAGCCGAACATCCGTTATGGCAAAAAGCACTGAACCTTTCAGCAGCAAGTGCCTATTGGCTGCCCGGCCAACTGAATGTCCGGGAAGTTGTTAAGAATAAAAGTGGCGGAATTCAGGAGTCTATTGAAGTAAACATTCACTTATCTGCAGATCAATCCGGGGAGGTGCAATTTCATCTTGCATCTTTTCATAAAAACGGCGAAGATATTAGCGAAAAGCAGCGAAAAACCTTCTCTGAATACCGGGATTACTATCTACCGGCGCTATATGATTTTGATCCTTTAGCGGTAGAGAATCAGGAACTGCTTACTTTAAACGTGCTGGCAAAAACACGCGAAATTGCTGGAAAGGAATGCCGGGGTTTTACTTATACTGCCGAAATGAACGGTGAGGAAAAGCAGGGCGCCGTTTGGCTGGATGTTGAAAAAGGATATCCGCGGTTAATCGAAATTAGTTACCCGGATTCAGAAGAAGATGACATCCTCGCCAGCAATATTAAATCAGCAACCCATTTTCACATTACCCCGAATGGGCAATTCTATCCCATCAAGGAAATTATGACCATGGATCTAAAAGCAGCGGCATTGTTTTTTAAGTGGAAAGGTAGCAATCGTATTGAAACTCAGTTTCAGGAGTATGTGCATCTGAATTGATGCTGAAAGGAACCCAGATGACTTTGCCCAAACACAACAGATTTATTCGCTTTTTATATGGCATTTCTATTGTTTTGATGTTCGCGATCTTGTTCTGGTATGTCGATTATACCTTTAGCTACTATAATTCCTGGTCTGCCGCGGATAGTGCTGAAATCCAGAATACCACATCGCCGGCAACATATGCTACCATAGAAAGCCAGGGATTTACAATTGCCGGAAAGAGTATGACACTCTCCTGGGAAGATGCCGCTCTTGCGCAAAAGCTTTCCGACTTCTGGTATCAATTTTACGCGACGGCGGATCAATACTATTCTGCCGGCATGACTGAGGAAGACCGGGTTTATATCGTTTACGACCGCTATGATCAGGACGCTGCGAGCTTTCGGGCAACGATCGGTTTTAAAATCGCTGATACACACAGCGTTGAGGAACATTTACAATCGGCGGTTGTGAACCCCGGGAAATATGCAACTTTCGACAATGCCAATGGCAATCGATCGATTACCAATATTTGGTCTGATGCCATATTCCCGCAACTAAATCCGCTCTATAGCAGCGACTTTGAAACATACCGTTTTGATAGCAGTGGCAACGTCTATGAAGGCAAAATATGTATTGCCGTCCAATAATGTATGGAGATAAACGAATATGGATACAACTCAATTACTTCAATATTTTGAATTCATCGGTTTTGACGTTTACGACTGGGCGCTGGTTTTTGGCGGGCTGTTTTTATTGCTGGATATTGCCGATGATATTCTTGAAAAACGCATGGATAAAAAGCATTTCCTGGAGATACTTGCTAACCTGACCACACAGATTCCTTACTATCTTATTGAACTGTTAATTTTCGGTGCATATGTCTACCTGGCATTTTACATCTATGCCTATATTCCCTGGAAAATTCCTGTTACAGTAGGTTCCGCTGTTCTGGTGCTATTTCTCGCGGACTTTACTTACTACGTGGAGCACTTCTGCTCACATCGCATTCGCCTCTTCTGGCTGGCGCATTCCGTGCATCATAGCTCGCCGATTATGAATGTCTCAACCGCTTTTCGCTTTAGTATGTTCGATCCCATTGTATCTGCTCTCTTTCATGTGCCGCTGTTTCTGATGGGATTTCATCCGATCCTGGTGTTTATGGGAGAGGTTGCCGTGCAGGCTTATCAATTCTGGATTCATAACGAGATGATCGGCAAACTGGGACCGCTGGAGTGGATTTTGAACACGCCATCTCATCACCGGGTGCACCATGGTTCCGATGAGAAATATCTCGATAAAAATTATGGCGGCATCCTGATTATCTTCGACCGTATTTTCGGCACATTTCAGGAAGAGGAAGAACTGCCCACTTACGGACTGACGACGCCAATCAATACCACGAATCCGCTAAAAGTGCAATTCTTCGAATTCCCGATATTGTTCCGGGATCTTTGGAAAGCAAACAGTTGGTCGGATCGGGCAAAATATCTTTTCAAGGGACCGGAATGGAAGCCTGAAAATAAACCCCGATTGAAATAAGTGTTTTTGCTTTAGCGATTCGCAATCAAGAGCAACGCACTCCGGGGAGAAAAATTTAAACTCAGTTGATTTTTCTCCCCGGAAAAACCGGTCGTCTCCGCCCCGTAATTTTGAGTATAATTACCTCCCAAATTGGTGGTACTAATTTCAATTGAATGCTCCTGCGTGCCGGCGTTAAACCCGACAATTGCCGTTTCCCCATCTATTTGTCTGCTAAAAACGAAAACGTCTCCTTTTGCATAGAGGCAATTAAAATTGCCGAATTGCAGACTGCGATAGCGGCGGCGAGTGCCGGTGATTTCCCGGTAAAATTGCAAGCGACGATGATTCCAACGCTCTTCATTCTGCCATGGAAAGGCCCCCCGGCAGTGTGGGAGCCCGGCACTGCTCATCCCGATTTCGTCACCATAATAGATGCAAGGGGCGCCGGGGGCAGTCATCTGAAATAGGAGAATCTGGCGAATGGCTGCTTCGTTCCCGTTTAAGGTATAATGGAGCCGGGCAGTGTCATGACTGTCGAGAATGTTCAATTGAGCAAGCATCGCTTCCTGGTGATAAGCTGCGTATAGTTGATTTATCTCTGCTGCCAGCGATTCTGCATTAATCTTTTTCAGCTTCTCTTTTGGGTCGGGGAAATAACCGGGCTGAATGTCATCTCCGCCAAAAAATCCCAGCGCGGCGGTTGCCAGGGGATAATTCATCAGCGCATCGAAGCGATCCCCCTGCAGCCATTTGGGAGAAATTCCCCAGCTCTCCCCGCAAAGATAGGCCTGTGGATTCGCTGCCTTGACGGTTTGGCGAAAGGCTCTCCAGAATTTCGCGTCTTTGATCTCTTCCGCGGCATCGATGCGCCACCCATCGGCGCCAAACTCGATCCAGTGTTTAGCGACATCGAGCAGATAATTGCGCACGCCGGGATTGCGAGTATTGAATTTCGGGAGCGCCGGCAAATTCCACCAGGAATCGTAATTATGATGATTCTCTGCATTACTGCTATACGGACGCAGCGGCCAGTCGCGAATGTGGAACCAGTCCAGATAAGGCGAATTACCACCATTTTCAAGAATATGATGAAAGGCCCAGAACCCCCGGCTGGCATGGTTGAAGACGCCGTCAAGGACGACTTTCATATCGCGCTGATGGCATTCGTCCAGCAAAGCGCGGAGCGCATTGTTCCCGCCCAGTAAGGGATCGACCTGATAGTAATCGTAAGGATGATAGCGATGGTTGGAAGCCGAAGCAAAAATCGGGGTGAGGTAAAGCGCGTTGATATTAAGCGTGCTGAGATAATCGAGACGATCAATGATGCCGTAAAGATCGCCGCCCTGAAAGCCCTCTTCCTGCGCTGGGCTCCCCCATTCCTTTAACTGAATGCCGGGCATAGATTCGGCACCGGTGCTGCGGGAGAATCGGTCGGGAAAAATTTGATAGAAGACTGCGGATTTGACCCATTCCGGTGTTTCGAGGGGCGGAGTAGAATTCTTTATAGCTTTTGGCATAGGAGACCTTATCTGTAATAGGTATATGCTACCCCAGCGCTGTATGCGCTGGGGTAGAATGGGGCGGTCCTGCGGACCTGTATACATCATATAAACCAAGCCCTGCAAGGGCGGCATACTCGAGCCCGGGACGCGCAGTCCCGGGCGACATATATTAGCCCGGGATGCGAAATCCCGGGCGGATTTAGTATCATTCATTAAAAAACAAAAGCGCATCCACAATGTGTTTTTGCCAATAATCCCAGTTATGGTCACCATCAAATTCTTCGTAGATATGGGGGATGCCCTGCTGTTGCAACGCCTGATGAAACTCCCGGTTCGCCGCTAGCAGAAAATCATCCCGGCCACAATCGAAACGTATTGGCGGCAGTGTGTTTCTGTTTTTCAGCATTAAATCTAAGAGGTTTTTTTCCGTTGCCGGAATAGGTGTGTCCAGACGAGGTCCTTCCACAAACTGATTTAGCTGCTCAAAATAAATCACGGATGATAAACCGGCACAGGCTTGAAAGCGATCGGGATATTTTGCGGCAAGGCGGAGGGCACCATAGCCCCCCATGGAAAGTCCGGCGATAAATAATGGCGCATCCGGGCTGGCCTGTTCTACGGTTTCATAGACCGCCCGGGGAACGTCTTCCAGAATCCAGCGTTCATAATCGCGATGATGGTGTGGCAGATAGCCGCTGCCATCCTGCCATAAGCCGTCCGATGGCATGGCAAGGATCATTGGAGCGATGCGGCCTTCGGCAATCAATCTGGCAGCAGTGCGGTGCACACCACCTTTATACAGCCAGGCCCAATGGCTACCGTAAACGCCATGTAAAAGCAGGACGAGCGGCAGTGGCTGAGAAAGATTCTCGCTACCCGCCGGAACAAAGAGACTGATATCTGCCCGGTGACCCAATGCGAGACTCTTAACCGTAAGATGGCGAACCTGTTCCGTTTCGAAGGCCGGGTCGGAAGTCTCCAGCGTGAAGAAATAGTTGTCATCACTCATCGATTATCAAGACTCCCTTGGCGTTTTTACCGGCGTGCATATCGGCAAATGCTTTCTCCAGCTCGTCCAGTCGATAGGTATTAGTAACGAGTTCGTCAAGCTTCAGCAAGCCTTTCTGGTAGAGATTAAGAAGAATGGGCAGGTCGATCTGCGGGCGGCATTTGCCATAGAGTGGGTTGATATAAATTTTATCCCATTCAAAAAGCGTCATATCCACAGTAATTTTTTCCTCAATGCCGCTAACCTGCACGGCTGTGCCGCCATTGCGCACCATCGCGAGCGGGGCGGCACCCAGCTGGGGAATTGCGGTGCACTCAAAAGCATAATCCGCACCACGTCCGGCCGTCATTGCTTTTACCTTTTCCGCTGCTGCCAGTAGTTCACTATCGGATTTTTCGGCGAGGATCGTATCAGTAGCACCAAATTGCCTGGCCAGATCCAGCTTGGAGGATTGGACATCAATCGCAATGATCTTTTCCGCGCCGCTGATTCTCGCTCCCTGGATAACGTTGAGCCCAACCCCGCCAGCACCAAGGACTACCACGGAATTGCCGGGCGTGACCTTTGCGGCATTTACCACCGAGCCATAACCGGTCATTACCCCACAGCCGATGATGCAGGCAGAGGAAAAGGGGATGTGGACATCAATGCGGACCAATGCTTCTTCCCGCACGATCGCATGCGTCGCCATAGTGCCAAGGCGGAAGGAGCGCATCAACGCTTCTCCCTGCGATTGAATACTGTCCGGATGCGGATGCCCGGCCAGCTCCGGGGAAATGCTATCGGAAAACTGCCGTTCGCAAATCGATTGTTCGCCATTGCTGCACTGGAAGCAGTTGCCACAGGGAATCGCCCAATTGAGCAATACCCGATCGTTCACCTGCACAGTGGTGACATCACTGCCGACGGCGAGAACAACACCGGCACCTTCATGCCCCATAATCATCCGTTCGCCCCAGGATTGTGAATCGTAGTCTGTGTGACAAACACCCGATGCTTTTATTTGCACCAGCACTTCTTTAGCGGCGGGAGCACCAACCGTAATCGGTTCGATTGAAAAATGCCCTTTACCATCGGTAATGGCGGCGTATCCGTTCATGATTTTCCTCAGCTGTAAGGATTTTCAACGTTTGATAAACTTAATAATTTCTACTAATTCTGCCAGCACAACCTTTGCAGAAAACGATACTATTTTTGCCGAATTTCAGAAACTGAACAATATGGGTTAAGTACTTGATTGATGTCTGGTGAATCCAGTAGAGCGTTATATCGTAGAATAAATAAAAAAATGTATTAAACCAGGGCGGAAGCATGAAAAAGTTAAGTAATCAAGAGAAGTCTTCCGAAGCAGATATCTCGCCTTTGCCGCCAGACGCCCAGGCGCAAGCGTTAATTTCTGAATTGGAAGAAAAATGGCAGCAGGTTAGCGCGGAAATTCACAACTACCCATCACCAATTCCCGCCTGCGATGCACAGTTCAATTATTTACTGGAACAGCGGGGGAAGCTGGCGAAATCGCTAAATGAATTACGTGAAATACGGGATAGGTTGGAGGCGGGGGAAGATCAATCGGAAACGTTCGCGGCGTTTCTGGAGAAAGCCGGTTATTTAAGCGAGGATTAGTCTTCCGGTTGCTTCATTTTTGCGAATGATTTTTGAATCTTTCGAATCTAACTAAAAGACTTATCGCTTTGCCGCAATTGCCGGGGCGTTTGCCCGGTCCAGGACTGAAAGGCGCGGACGAAAGAGTTCGGATCTTCAAACCCGAGCAGGAAAGAAATTTGCGCGCCGGTGAGCGTCGAATTGGAGAGGTAATGACGAGCGAGCTGTTCCCGGGTTTTGTTTAGCTCGACCTGAAAGCTGGTAGACTCTTCCCCTAGCCGGCGCTGCAGCGTGCGTCTGCTTAATGCCAGTTTTCCGGCAACATCATCAATCGTGCTTTGTCCACTGGGCAGCAACTCCAGCAAGGCACTGCGAACCCTTGTCGCAAACCCTTCCTCACGTTCGATCTCCGACAACCGTTTGCGTAGTTCCGGCTCAAAAAAGTGCCACATCCGCTCATTGACGGTTAGAAACGGCCGCTGCGCATCACTGGCAGAAAACTGAAGTGTATTCTGGGAACCAAGCGTCGGAGCTATGCCGAAAAAATCCGAGAACCCTTCCTTTTCAATGAGTGCTGATGTTGAAACTATTGCCATTGGTGTGATGGTTTCCCGGGTGGCTAGGCGGATCAAATGCACCAGAAAAACAAGTTCGGTGCTTACCAGGGAATCGGGTAACGGATGATCTTTGTAGAGGCAATCCAGGGAGATCGTTGTGGCTGATTCAGAAATATCCACGTCGAGCGTCATCGGGCCGATCAGCCGCTTGAAGTGACTGAGCCGCTCCATCGCAACGTTGAGATTCGGGCTGCAGAGTGCGGCGAATATCGGGGGATTGAATGATTCCACAGAAATTGAGCGACCGAGTTTTAAGGGAAATGCCGAATCGTTGGAGGTGGCGACCATCGCATCCCAGAGTTGAAAATATTCCGGTGCGCTCAGTGCCATATCAGTTCGGCTAAAGAGGTCTGCCGGCAGCTGTGCCCGTAGCAGTACTTCCGCCGGATCTATCTCGAGATCTTTCAGCAGCACCTGCCAACCGGGATCTACCTGAAATTTCATCATCTGCATAATTTTATTTCCCTTCTGCTGGCGAGTATATCTCCCGCGGTAGTACAATTGTAAACGTGCTTCCTTCTCCCAATGTGCTCTCTACCCGGAGTTCGCCATTATGGCGGGTGATAATCTGGTGAGAAATCGGTAACCCCATGCCTAACTTCACCCGCGATTGCCCGGAGGAGAAACTCAGATCAAAGAGCGTTTCGCACATCTCCGCGCTTAAGCCGCGTCCGGTATCACTGATGGCAACGAACACATTTCTGCTATCGTGGCTGGTGGTAATCGTTATTTTGCCAGATGCTTCGATGGCATCAATGGCATTTTGAAGCAGGTGCATAAATACCTGGTTGATTTCCGCCGGACGACAAATGATTTCCGGAAAGTCATCATCGAAAATACAAACTGCTTCGATGGCATTATTCTGCAACTGATTTTGCAAGAGAGCGATGGTGCTTTCGATGCCTTCATGCAGATTCGCTTTTTTTACTGCCGCTTCATCGACGCGCATAAATCCCTGTAAGCGATTAACCAACTCACTGAGGCGCTGGGCGGCATCGACGGTGCTCTCCAGGGATAAACCCAGCGCCTGCAGAACCCGGGCATTTTTTTCTGAGTTGCCTCCTGCTGCAGTGGGTTGCTCCGCCTGTTTCCGCAAGCGCTCGACAGCGCGCACCCCGGTTTGCGTGCCGGAAAGTATCGCGCCGATCGGATTGTTAATCTCGTGGGCCAGCCCGGCAGCGAGCTTACCGAGAGCGGCCATTTTTTCGCTGTTGACAATCATTACCTGGGCATCGCGCAGTTCCTGTTCCATTCGGCTGGCGGCCCGTGTATAAACCAGGGACATTCCGGCCAGCCCCAACATTGTGCCGTACAGATTCATCCAGTAAATTATTGGCTGCCACTGTGCCAGTGTATCGATGTGCGGCATATTCAGATATTGACCATAATGATAGAGCCATCCGAAGGTGCTGACCCCAATAATTGCGAATAACGACGGTATAATCAGTGAACGAAAATGACCGAGAAATAGCATAACAGCTATCGGAAAAAGATAGTATTGAAAACCGTAACCCCATCCAATATAATAAACGACCAACACCTGGTGCACAATGAATTCTGTTGACATAAGCACCATACCCAGTCCGGTTTTGCCGGTATGGCGAATCATGAAAAAAATCCCTACAAAAAGTAAAACGCTGGCGATGTTTGCGATGGCCAGAATGGTTATTCCGCCCATCGCAAAAGTAAGCAGTACCATAAAGTGTGACGATCCGCTAACGCCGGCGAGGATCAGGGCGAGATGGTAGGCGCGCCGATGCTCCGGGGCAATATTTTCCGGCACATAAGTTAGCCACTGAATGAGTCGTTCTCTCATGAAAGGTCCGGGTTTTGTTCTCTTTTATCTTTTAGATGCTGATAACTTTAATTATATGCCTAATTATGATTTCAGTCCACCACTAAATTCCCATAAGATGGTCTTTAAAAATCTTTGCGTTTAAATGTACCAACAATAGCGCCGCCCATCATCTTGGTTAAATTCATCCAGGTGGGTGCGAGGGAATAAGCAGCCATATTTTTTGAGAGGGAATCCATTGCGGATTTATTGGTGTTCATCATATGTCCCGCTGACATAAAATCCGCAAAAATAATTGATTTTTCAATGTTCTCATAACAAAGCAGATTTCCAAAATTGCCATGACCGGAAACAAATGTTTTACCTTCTTCATTTCCGCCCCAGGTCAAATAAGGGCTGAGGAAAATGAATGGAGGCATCGTGTTAACAGCAATACCGCCATATTCCATATCGGTGACCGCTTGACTTAGCACGGCCTGATGGGTTTTCCTGGTATCTTCGTCGATTAAGATACAACTGCCCAGAGTGCCTAATAATTTAGTGTTACAAAATTCTACTGCTTTCGGGAGAAACTCGGCCGCGTTGGCCGCGACATCCAGCGGGGCTTCATCGAGGATTTGGCAAAATGCCTCATTGGTTACGGCATAGCCGTCTTCAGGCACGCCGCTGATCATCAGGAAATCAGAATGTTTAAACTTTCCGCCTTCCGGTTTCAAAACTTCGGCCTCAGGGTGGTTTGCTTTAAAGGCTTCAACTACATTCTCCGAACCGGGGTAATAGGTGCCCGCTGCCGGTGTTTCTTCAACCAGTGCCTTTTTTAAGGCATTCAAAAATTCGTTCCGTTGCGCCCAGTTCTTCGAGGTGACAAGGGTTTGCGGACGACCGCATACCGCGCCACCATTCAGTTTTGCCATCGTGGCAATTTGTACTGCTTGATGATGGATTTCTTTGGCAGTCCAGGGCCTGTCCCCAGGTACGATGATACAAGGATTATTACCTCCGCATTCTGATACCAGTTCAGTATCGGTTGCCTTCATAATCGCTTCTGCCGTGCCGGTGCCACCGGTGAAGTAGATTTTACTCAACCTTTTATCCTGGGTTAATGCTCTGCCTTGATCGGCATCGGAAAAGCTTAATGCACCGACGTCAATCAGCGGCTTCATAATTTTTGCCCAAATTTCATCGGTCGCTTCATTCAAATGATGGGGTTTATGAACCACGGCGCAATTTTCTAAAAAAATAGCCTTGATCATTTCCAGAGAAGAGCTGTAATTGCCCGCACCGAGAACGGCAATGATACCTGCGGGTTTATCCATTGGGTTGATTTGCTTTGGTTCACCCTTAACCCGGATATAATCTTTGCGGTCTGCATACATCAACTTGTCTTTTGCCTGTTGTGGGAAAACTTGTATATCGTACAAGCCGTCTTTTACTTTGGAAATGTTCATTGGCTTTAACATTTCCCCTTTGATCAGCGATTCGTACAAATCGATACAAGCGGTAACGGTATTGGCAAGCGGCACAACCGTAGCAACCAGGGATATGGCATCCGAAAAGAGATTTTCCCCCATAAGATCGTTTTTCATCCTGGCGTCAGACGCCGCCAGCTCGTCGGCAAATCTTTTCATGTTTTCACGGACTTCCTCCAGCAGATGCAATCTCTCCGCTGCAGTTGTTGCCGCCCACTTTTCGGGCTTTAATTGATCGATGGCTTCGTTAGCTTTCATTTTTTCTTCTCCTTTATTTTACCTGACTCATCACCGCTTTATCGTAAATGCGATCACCAAAATATTTGCGGATAAAAATTAATGGTTTTGCAAACTTCCCGGCAACGTAGCGGGTTTTTGGTTTGCTGGCTTTCAAGGCGCGGGAAATAGTTTTCGCGATCAGTGATGGAGGAGAACCGCCACCTTTTTCGTAAGATTCTTTTGTGGCATTTGCGATCGCCTGTGCAAATTTTTCGTAAGGAGAGCCCTGCGAGCGTTTCACCATTGGATCGAGCAATACTGCCCCGAACTCGGTGAGGATAATGCCCGGCTCAATGATGATGACGTCGATGCCGAATTGGGAAACTTCCAGCCGTAAACAATCGGACCAGCCTTCCAGCGCATGCTTGGTGGCATGATACCAGGCACCCAATGGGGTATAGATTTTCCCGCCCATGGAAGTAATATTGACAATACTACCAGCCTTCTTGCCACGCATGTACGGCAACACTGCCTGGGTCATTCTGGCGACGCCAAAAAGATTCACTTCAAACTGGTATTTGGCTTCCTCGATGGTGATATCTTCCACGGCGCCGTATAATCCGAAACCGGCATTATTCACCAGTACATCAACCCCACCGTAATCTTTTTCGATTTGAGCGATGCCCGCACTGACCTCATCATCATTCGTCACATCCATTTTCAGGGTAATGGCACCTTCCGCGGCCAGATCGGCCATCTTTTCCACCCGGCGGGCCGCGGTGTATACAACGTATCCGTCAGCGAGTAATTGTTTGGCGATTTCCTTACCCATACCGGCGGATGCGCCAGTTACCAGGGCAACTTTTTTTTGCTGAGAATTTGACATATTGACCTCATTGTTTTAATTGTGTTATCAATCTAAAAAAATGAATATGATCGGACAATAGCCAACGGTGCCAATCAATATGCAATTCGCGCCAGTGAATATGCGATTAAGGACAGAGGAAAGGAATAAAAATGTATGATGCGCTTTATACCCGCCGTTTCATAATCTTTTTCGTGCTACAGTTGGCGCTGCTCTTTGGCGCGCTTTTCTTTCAGGTCGATCAGTACGAAACAATGATTTTGCCTTCGCTAATCAAGCTGAATATCGCCGCTGGTATTCTGCTAATTTCCCGGAAGAAAAAGCTGATGTGGATTGCAGTTGCCCTGCTGGTGCTGGCGGTTTCAATTTTTGGGGCAAGCTTTTTTCAACGCAATCCGGATGACAATCTCTCACTGCGTTTACTGATCTACTTCGTCTTTTATGCCATGATAACTTACGAGATTATCAACCAGGTTTGGCAGGCGGACCATGTCGACAATACCGTGATCATTGGTGTGATGAGCGGTTATATCTCCCTGGGGCTAATCTCCTTTTTCCTGTTCATGGCGGTGGAAATCCACCACCCGGGTTCCTTTCGGGGGGCATTGCTGGATAACAGCGATTTTCAAATGCGGGCGGACGGGATTATGTATTATGCCTACATTACCCTGATGACGATTGGCTACGGAGAAATTATTCCTGCCTCCACAATCGCCCAGAAAGCAGCGGTGCTGACCGGTTTGATCGGGCAGTTTTATTTGGTGATTATTACTGCAATTGTGGTTGGGAAATATTTGAAGCACTCGGATAATTAGCGTGTTTTTACTGTGAGTGCTAAACACAAAATGTTATCTGTGTGTCATTGCGAGGCGCTTTTTGCCGAAGCAATCTCAAACAGATCGCTTCGTCGCTGTACTCCTCGCGATGACAGATTAAACGGCGTTCAATATCACTTAATTAACATTATTCACTACAAGATTTCTTTGGAAATTTCACCACTCCGGCTATCGAAGATTAACAAACCTTCCGCAGTATCACCCAGCTGCTTTTGCAAAGTTCCCTGGGCATCCCACACTGCTGAGTTGCCGCTGCAATCCATATCATCACAACGGCCGAGGCAATTCGCCATCAGTACGGTCATGCCGTATTGCCGGGCGATGTAGGAAAGGCGTTCACTAGCTTCTTCCACTCCAGCAGCTGATTTTGCCACGCTGGCAATATAGATACCGGCGCCATTCTGGTAAGCTTGTTGGGCATGTGCCGGTACGGAAAGCTCGTAGCAGATTGCCAACGCAATCGGTGGTTGATGATCAATGATGCCGGGATGATCCTGCCCGGGAATAAAAAATGGTAGTTCATCCTCATGAAGATATTGCTTGAAATATACTGCTGGTTGTCTTAACGGTTGAAAGAGGATCATCCCGATAGATGGAGAAGTTCCATTGGCAATCGGCGCGCCGACGCCGATAATGATGTTCTGCTCTTCGCAGGTTTCCTGAAAGATGTGAAGGCGCGGGTCAAATGGGGTTATTGCCAGGCTCGCAGCCAGAGTTGGTTCGTATCCACTCAGGGATAATTCCGGGAAGAAAATAATCGCTGCCTCATTGGCAATTGCCCGTTCGATGAAATATCGATGGCGCTCAATATTGGCGGGGATGTCCCCTTTCAGCGGGCGGGTTTGGGCAATCGCTATTTTCATCTTATTAGTTCCTGTGGCAACCATTTTGAAAATAGAATTTTACTTATTCTCGCCGGTTAATGCAAATCCAAGATGGAAGTGTCGTGTGGTTTTGATGCCGTTACCGGTTATGTCGATGCTTTCACTGAAACCGAATTCCAGAAGCAGCGATCCGGTAATAATCGCCAACCCGGCGCCGGGTGAAAAACGCACCCATTTCCGTCGGCGAAACATGTACAATTGGGTATGATTTTTCACATAAGCAGCGAAAGAAAACATCCCACTTAGGGAGACATCATGACTAAACGTCGGTTTGTTAAATAAAAAATAGTGGGTGGAATTGAGAAGATTCGCTGTAATGAGGTACGGATTTTTCCATTCACTGACAGTGGCCCCCTCGCTTTCTTTCGCACCGCGATGCCACCAGTAGAGATTGAACAGGGACAACAGCGAATAATTGGCTCTGAAACCATTGTAGGGATCCATACTGACACCATCAAAACCGATCGCTTCCATCTTGACCATTCGATATGGTGCGACGTATCCTAAAATGATAAAAGTGCCTTGATAGTGTATTGGCGTCGAGGTAGTGTCCAATAATGTGCGTTGAAAGTTTTTAAATTCAATCGTTGCGCTAAGGCCAAAATGACTGCGCATTTTAAACGGTTCTGCTGTGGGGGATTGCGAGAAAAGCGGTGGAGAAAGAATGAGAAGGATTAATAATAGCAGATAATGATAAGAAGATAGTCTCATTGCGCCTCTCCTGTTTATTCTCTCAGAACTTTTTCGACAATACTGCTCAGTCGTGCCAAATCTTCCCCGCTGTTTAGATGGACATCAATGCGGGCATCACCGATATTTTGGATACGATAGTCGGGTAAATAACCCTTAAAATTAAGCAGCACAAATTTATCAACAATCCGTTCTTTCATTGGATGGGGCACATTAAATTTGCGGATTATCGATGCCTCGATACCAATGTGAACCACTTCATGAATTATTGTATTGGCGGGATCACGGTAGTTTTTAAAATCCCCTTCCGGCGTCGTATAAATCAGTATCGATCCGTTCTCCGGATCGTAACTGCCCCCGGGCCCATAAAGCGTTAGATTGATTTGATAAGTCAGGAAGCTGCGAAAGGACCACCCCCGCTCGCCGGCATCAATCTCGTTGATCATATTATTGATAAGCGATCGGCGGCCTTCAATGATTTTATAAGCGGCCTGATAATCCTTTGCATCGTACACACTGGCCTGCATATAATTCTGCAGGCGGGCAAAATCGGAATCATTGAGGGAGCCGCTGCGTGCTTTTGTTAGCAGGGAATCAATCAACGCGCCTTGCGGGAGGCTAATGGAATAGCCATGCTGATCAAAAAAGTGGATATCCCGAATAGTTCGCCAGACGTATTCCGCCTCTGCTTCCGCACTGGGAATATTGATCCGGATTCTTTCCTGGGCGCTGGCAATGGTAAGTAAAGTGGTTAGCAAAAAGACTAAGGTGGAAAAGCGGATTCTCATAGTTGCTCCAGTTTCAAGTATTGCTATTCTCCATTCCCCCTTAATCGTTGAGGGCTTGTTTTAAAAAATATTTGGCAGTGTTAAAGATGTAATACTTTTTGACCCGTCATTGCGATCCCGGCTGCCGGGAGAAGCAATCCCAATAGGTGCATCCGCAGAGAGATCGCCACGTCGTTGCACTCCTCGCGATGACAGCTTGCAGCATTACTTCTTTAACACTACCCAATATTTATCTGAACACACTGGATTTTTATAAAATCATTTCAAACTCAATCTCGTGATTGACGGGAATGCCATAGTGCCCGATGGCAGCGATTTCCGGTTTTATCTTGCGCGCTTCCAGCACGGCATTGTGGTGGATCGCCTTCATGTCAAATCCGCGTAATTGATAGAAACGCATGGCATTGATATTATCGTTAGTGGTAAGGAGCCAGATGCGTGAAACGCCTTCAGCCTTCATCGCTGCCACGCATGTCGATGTCAGCTTGCTGCCGACGCCTTTCCCGGCAACTTTTGCATTCAGGGTAATAATTTCGCAGTCTGGACCGTCGATAAAATAGGTGAGTAATCCTGCGGGCTGACCGCCATCCAACGCAACAAATCCCGGTAAATCCTCTGCCTGGTAAATCCGGCCATGACTAACCAGTTTGCTGGCCCCCCAACTCTCAATAATGTATGCGACCGCCCAATCTCTCCACTGCGCATTCAAGGGAACGATTTCTATACTCATGATATAATTTCCATATTGCTTTGCTAACGGATGTGAATCGAAAATGTTTTAAATATGTCGCCCCTACAGGGCTATAAAGGTAAGCGGTCTCTTTTTAGCTATAAATATACCGCCCCGATGGGGCTATTGCGGAATTCAGCTTCTTTTGTTAAAAACCAATTGTCCTTTAGTCCCATAGGGACGACATATTTATAGCAATTTTGTTGAAACCCAAAAGTCCTTTAGTCCCATAGGGACGGCATATTTATAGCGATTTTATTTTCTATAAGAGCAAAAGCCCTGTAGGGGCGACATATCTTGACCCTTTTTTGTTCATTAAAACAATATGGAAAACTGTAATCCTTTGGAGCCATCGCGAACCAGAAAATCTTTTCTACCCGAAAATAAAATAAAGCTGCGCCATCCCCGCCAGAAAGCCAAGCAGGGCACCGAGGAGAATCAACTTCAACTCATCCTCCTGGAAAGCAGGACGGAGCAAATACTGAAACTCTTCCGGACTTAACTGTTCCATCCGTTCCTGCATCATCCGCTTGACGATCGCGGCACGATTATCGTTAAAAGCCGGATCTTCAAATGCCGAGGCGGTAAAAAGCACCGCTTTCTCAGAGGCGGCATCTTTGATGTGGGAAAATGTATCACTGCCGACGGTAAAAGTTAACACCGGCTTTGCTAAGCCAGCCATCTCCTCCACCACTTTGCGAATGTGTTTGCGGATTAAATTATTGGTCGTGCGGGATTTTTCTCCCACCAGCATTTCGTTAACAATATTCCCTAGGGTGATAATCTCCCGCGCGACAATATTGCACCAAACAGCGGAAACTTCCTTCTGGCGTTTCAAAAAGATGCCCTGGATGATGTACTTGCCGACCTTGATCGGATTGAGCGGCTGGAAGATAATCCGGATAGCGATCCAATTGGTGGCAAAACCAACAATCAGCCCAAATACCGGCAGCACCCATCCCTGCGGGAAAAACAGCCAAACCAACATTTGGATAATGCCGAAAAACAGTCCGAAATAAATGCCGGAGCGAATGATAAAGCGAAACTCGACCTCACCACACTCCAGAAAAATTTTATTGACGATCCACTTCTCACGGGTCAATTGCTTAACAACGACGGTTTTGATATCAACCATCTCTTCGATATTTTCGCTGATATCGAGCATCATCTCCCGAATGGTTTCCGGCAGTTTGCGACGAACGTTATCATAGATCATTTCCTTGATAAACTCGGGGATGACTTTCCAAACCTCGGGGCTCTCCTCCAGCATCACCCATTCGACATAAGCCTCAATTTTCGGGGAAATGATTTGATTGAGATAATCGGCAATCGTTTCCGGTTCCATGCTGCCAAAAAGCTCTTTTAGCGTGCCCAGCTTTGCGAGAGTGGTATCGGAGGTAATTGCGCCCATCTTCGCCGCTTTGGAAGGAATAATGCCCTGCCAGCCAAAAAAGGGCGGCCAGCCGAAAGGCTCCAGCGGATAAAAGGTGAGCTTTACCGCCACCCAGTTGGTGCTCCAGCCAACCAGGGCGGCCACCACCGGTATGCTGAGATATTTCCAAAACTCAATGTTATAGAAGGTTTGATCAAGCATGCCGTTTGCTATCGTCCTCGCTAAGAATTTCGATCTGCGCCTGAATATTCTTTTCTTCGAATACTGCCTGCAACTGTTCGACGACCCGTTTTTCCACCTCTTTTTCCAGATCGACAAACAGATGGCCAAATCGGGAAGCGACCCAGCCTTTATGTGATTTTACTATTTCACGCACGTTCGTAATTTTTATGGTGATCAAAAGAGATATCCTGTTTTTAATTTTAAAGCTTTTTTAGAATTGTTGCGGCAAATGGGCAAATATGCACCTGGTAAAGTTTCCTGATTCGCGGGGAAATAAGCAAATATTGTTTAAGATTCAAGGAATGTGTAAAATAGATGGAAATAAAGAATTTTATGCGTTTTCGGAAAGATGCTGATGAAAAGATAAATGTCCAATATCCAATACTCAATTGTAGAATGTCCAAATATCCTGACTATTACCTGGCAAATGTATTAATAGTCATCCCTTTTACATTGGATATTGAACATTGGACATTGGACATTGAAACATCGTTTTCAGCTTATAATTGATGCCAAATAATGATCTTTAAGACTGCGGTTATAGAAAACTATGAATAAAAAACAACGGGTTTTTAGCGATGCGGAAATTGAAGCGAATAAGAAAATATATTCCGAACATTTCGACCCCGAATTTACCGAAGATCTGGTCTCCCATGTCATTAGCCTGATCGATCGGTTTTATTTTCGATCCAAATTTATCGGTTTTGATAATCTGCCGGAGCGGAATAATCCTGATCGGCCACTGATCTATGCCGCCAACCATTGCGGGATGGCTTTCCCCTGGGATGCGATCATCTTTTCTGCGATGCTTTTTAAGCGGAATAAATTCAATTTCAAGAATTCGGTACGTCCACTGGCCTCGCCACTCCTCTCCCAAATCAACCTGATGAATCCGTTTCTGCTCACCAATTTCTGGCGACGGGCCGGCGGCATTGATGCCACTTTCCTTAACTTCGAAACGATGATGCAATACCAGGAAGCTAATCTGCTTATTTATCCGGAAGGTATTCCCGGCATCGGTAAAGGGTTTAACCGCCGCTATCAACTGCAGCGGTTTGCAACTTCGTTTATTCGTATGAGTATCAAACATCGCAGCGATGTCATTCCTTATGCGTCTGTGAATGGAGAGTATATCAATCCCTACAACCTGGAATCGAAATTACTCAATCGTATTACCAACTTAATCGGTATTCCTTTCTTGCCGATCGGTATTATGACCCTGCTGATTCCTCTACAGCCCTGGTTGTTTTACTTTGGCTTTCCCGCCAAGCTGACCTTTGTGATGGGAGAACGCATTAAGCCTTACGAAATGATTGATAAACCGTATGAAGAGATCAGCGACGAGGAATTCCAGGACGTTGCCGATCGGGTAAAAGACCAGATGCAGGCCAACCTGGATGCCGCCGTTGCGAAATACGGACAGCAGCCCTACCAATGCCGGGAATTGTTTGCCAGTTGGAAGGGTAACCTTTCCCGTTTCCCCTTTTTTATTCCGGCATTTTGGCCATCTATTTTTGCCGAATTTGAGCGGTTCTCAAAAAAAGGGCGAGTGCGTTCTTTAAAAATTAATTTCTGGACCGGACTACGGGCATTCCTGAAAAATCCCATTACCATTGCTTTTTTTATACCGATTCTTGGCTGGATTCCCATCCTGCTGCGTGGCTACAGCAGCAAGCGGGCGGATTTGGATAAATAAAAAAAAATCCTTACCTAGGACTTGCAGCGTTTTATGAGTGGCTGTAGGAATACTGAGAATTTTGCAACGCAGCCTGCGCTGAAAAAATCAATAGTTCAACTTAACTAAAGTAGGTGAATGATGGACGGTTTGCTTGTATTTATTCTTGTTGGTATCCTGGCCGGTTTTCTGGCTGGAAAAATAATGAAAGGCGGAGGATTCGGCCTGCTCGGAAATTTGCTGGTCGGTATCGTTGGTGCTTACCTGGGTAGTTTTCTGTTGCGCTTAGTGGGAATGTCCGCCTATGGCCTGATCGGCGATATTGTCACAGCAGTGATCGGAGCGATTGCGCTCCTTTGGATCATTGATCTGGTGAAGAAGTAGGAAAAACAAAAACTGCGGAGCGGAAAATTTTCTGCCCGTTCCGCAGCTTTTTCAATTTACAGTTAACAGTTGTCAGTTATCAGTAATCATTAAAACATTTCATAGCAAACTGATCACTGATAACTGTTCACTGATAACTGTAAAAAAAACATTTATCGATTCCGACCATACTCTTCATGGCTCGAGACCCAATCTGATGAAGAAATCGCCGAGGCCAATGAGAGCTCTCCGGCCAATACCACACCGGCGATAATTTCGGCAAATTTATGCACCTTATCTCGTCCGTAACAACCGAGCATTTCCAGAGATTCCCGCTGGGTTGCCAGTCCGGTGCCCCCACCATATGTAGCGACAATCAGGGAAGGAATTGTAATCGATGCGTAAAGGTCTTTCTCCGGGGTTAGTTCAATATAAATCAATCCGGCAGAAGATTCCGCCACGTTTGCAACATCCTGCCCGGTCGCAATAAACATCGCGGTAATTGCATTTGCTGAGTGCAAGCCGTTGTTATTCGCACCGGAGAGGATCGAGCCCACATTCGCAATGCCGGCATGATAGGCGAGGCTTTCCGGATCGACGCGCATCTGTTGAATCAGCGTATCCCGTTTAATGACTGCTTCGGCGGTTACTCGCTTTCCGCGCGTACGCATAATGTTGATCTGACTGGCTTTTTTATCCGTGGCAAAGTTGGACTCCAGGTAAAAATGGCGAATCCCTTTATAATGATCCATTATCCAGCTACAGGCGGCAAAGGTGGCGCGCCCAACCATGTTTTGCCCGGCGGCATCCCCGGTCGTATAGTTAAATCGCAGATAGGCGAATTTACTTGCCAGGTATGTATCGATATCAAAAAGCTTTGCCACGCTGGAAGTTGCTTCCGCATGCTCTTTGATGGTCGTAAAATTTTCCTGAACCCAGCTGGCGAAATCCCGCGCTTCCCGGGCATCACCAAAAACGAAAACCGGTGCGCGCTGCATCGCATCGCCAACCACGCTGCATTTTACCCCGCCGCTGCTATTTAACAATTTAATGCCACGATTGTACGAGGCGACCAAAGTGCCCTCGGTTGTTGCCAGGGGAATCAGAAAATCACCATTGGCATGTTCACCATTGACGCGAATCGGGCCGGCCAGCCCCAGGGGAATTTGCGCCACGCCGGTAAAGTTCTCGCAGTTGCCCTGGGTAGTGTGCGGGTCAAAAGAGTAATGGCTGACATGCTCCATTGTTTTGCCGCTAAATTTCGCGACGAATTTTTGGCGGGATTGAATGGCGGTTTCGGAGTAGTCATCATGGTTATCGCGAGGGATACGCACGATGCCCTTTTTTTCTTCCGAAATAGAGTCCTCGACCTTCAGCGTCAGCTTACCAAACGGTTTGGTGCGGAAAACCACCTCCAGTTTGTGTTTGCCAACCGGTAAGTTGATTCCTTCGACAATAATATCAATCGTTTTCCGTAGCGGGAAGTCAATTGGGTGATCCGCAATTTGGTTGGTGTGAAACTGGTTATCCGCGCCAAGATCAAGAAGGATTTTCCCCTCGGGAACCGCTTTCCCATTAATGCGAATACTGTCGAGCGATGTCAATGTCGCATCACTGAGTCTGTTCTTCAGAGAAAACTGCAGATTTTTCTCGACATTCTTTAAGCTGGCGAAAGTGTACAACTGTTTCAGAAGCATACTGGGGATGGGCATGGCCATAATGCGGTCTCCTATCGATTCATTCAGGTGGTAAGCGGATAACTACTGGAATAATGGACAACAAAGGGATCTTTCTCGCCGAGGCGGCGACAAAGAAATGTAATGATTCTCCTGCCGGAATTCAACAGCTGTATTACGCCACTCTGGCAAAAGCGCAAATCTTTTTTGCGGTTGCCGCAAAATATTTAACTCTGGTTAATGCTCTGTTTTTCTTTTGGTTAAATGTTCTCTGTTTATCAGGGTGCAAGAAAACATGCTTTTGGGAGAAATTTAACCTGCCCCAAAAGTCCTTGAATTATCCCCCGGAAAAATCTTTCGAATGCGTCAATCGCTTCTGATAAGCGGGTTTTCGTTAAAGAGGTCCATGGGCTTCTCGCGGAAATCTTTTTTTGGCACGGTATCTGTTTTTAAGAGCGAATAAAAATCCAGGGGGATTAATTCGCATTTCTATTCGATTGCGATTGTTCAAGTATCTAATTACAGGGGGAAAAGATGAAGAAACGCATCGCTGTTTTCTTGATTTACTGTATGTTATGCCAGTGTCTGTTGCCGACATTGGCAATCGCCGGCGAAGGACCGGCAGCACCGGAAGCTGCCCGGTTTGAGCCTGTCGATACATCCGATTTGGTTAATCTTTTTACCGGGAATTTTACTTATAATATGCCACTGTTTTCAATTCCCGGACCGGAAGGAGATTGGCCATTGAATATCGCCTATCATGCTGGTATTGGTCCAAACAGTGAGGCCAGTTGGGTGGGATTGGGTTGGTCGTTAAATCCCGGGGCGATCAATCGCTTCGTCAGTGGATATCCTGATGATTACTGGGCCGGTAAAGTGAAATCCCATTACCATTCGGATAAACAAAGTGGCTATGGGGTAAACGTCGGTTTGAGTTATGGGCCGGCCGGTATGGCGCTCAATTATGATTCCTATACGGGGCAAATGGGTGTCAATGCCAGTTTGCAGCTGACTGAATTAATCGGGCTTTCCCAAACCGCCGGCGGATTCGGTCTCGGGGGATATCGAATTGCTGCCGCTTCATTTTACAATCTGTCTTTACAGGCGGGCACATCTGGTATTGGGCTAAGCACCTCACTGGGGCTGTCCGCATTTAACACCTACAGTAGCCTGGGAATTGGCGCCGGTGTTGATATTCATTCCCGTCAAAAACCACGATTAAAACTCTCCGCTAGCAGTAGTTATCGCCGGTCTGTTTTTAATAGCCAGCAGGAATACCGTGGATCTAACAGCCTTTCTCTGTTGGGCGTGAGTTTTTCTTCTCAAAATCAAGGTGGTTCATTTTCGATTGCCGGCAGTGGTGCTCGCAGCCAGTCCGTTGCTAAAGGAAGCGGTTTATACAGCAGAACCAGTAAAAGTTTTCCGATTCCGCTTGGTCTGTTGGCCGGGGTACCTGGTCTGAATATGAATCTGTCCTATTACGAATGGGAATGGTTCATGAACGAGACCGATCAGGAAAAGGCGTATGGCAGTTTGCATCAGCTGGGATACGAAGGGGCGTCTCTGGAGGATATCTGGGAAGTGTCCGGTGCACAAGTGATATCACCGGATGCAGCTGCGCCTTATGCGGCTGGACTAAGCGGCTTCAACACTTCACAACCGGGAAGCAATTTCGAGGAAATCCCCGGCGCTGCCCGGATGGAACGAACTGTGCGGGATGAGAAGCTTTACACGGCAGAGGATATTTACCAGGTGAACGCCTGGGGCTTGACCGGCACTTTTCAGCCGCGTTTTCATTTCGGATTCGAGATTAATGATGGTGAAAATACCACCGGTCAATACGCAAGCATTAATGGGTATGAGAATACCGGGGATCGAATCACGTTTCGGTTTCTCGGTGATCCGGGAGGAAATTTCATCCCCTCATTGGGCAATATGTCCTCATTCGGAGATGAATTTCAAACAATTGAAAACAACCGGGGCAGCAAGCAAATACTGCCGGTTATCCACCCGCAAAGTGGCCTATTGCTGGGATTTCGTATTTATGCGGAAGATGGGCGCATTTACGAATTCTTTCAGCCGGTGCTCTCCTTCTACCAATTCTCAAAAAGTTTTAAGGACGGCAGTAATGGAGCGCCGGATGTTACCAGTCAGCATATCATGAGTAGCCCTTATGCGACCTCCTGGTTACTGACAGCTGTTAAAGGGCCGGATTATATCGACCGTGGAACGACTGGATTTTCCGCTGATGACTGGGGATATTGGGTGCATTTTCGTTATTCGGAAAACGGGACTTTTGTTCCCTGGCGATCCCCCTACCAATATGGTACCTATGCCCCTTCGCCGCTTAATGATGATCAGGAAGACTACAGCGAAGGACTAAAAGAGAAATATTACCTGAGTAGTATTGAGACCGCTACACATATTGCCTTCTTTAATTCCGCAGAAAATGAGCGACTGGACAACCAACCGGCCCGGATAGATGCCGCAAATTTAGGCGCAGCATCCTGGGAGGCAGAAGATGACCAGTATAGTATCGTTACTTTTCCTTTCGATAAATCCCGTCTGGCGGGGCTGGACATTAGCAATGTCACCATTTCCGGTTATTATCACGAATACTACACACCTTGCAATCTGGGCTGCGGGGAAGATATCCCGGAGCCGGTAAGTGGAAATTGTTGTCAGGAAATCTGCTCAGACTTTGTGAAGGATGTGCACCTGAATTTGGCGGCCGTTGATGACCCGTTGCCGAATGACCGGCAATTTAGTGTCCGGGTAAAACTGCCGAACCGTAAGTCGGTGGTGTGCTATAATAGCGGTGGTGAAAATACCTATGCTGGTGGCGTCATGAATCAGGTTATCCTGAAGCTTGATAATCTGGCCGGCAGCAGCTTCCCGGCTTACGCTAAAAAATTGGATAATATCAAACTTCATAAAAAGGCGCTCGATGAAAATTGGCGCACGGATTATACAGCCTCACGTAATAATCCGGTTATTGAAGGTATGGCATTTAACTATGATTATTCACTGCAACCGGGGGCGCTGAATTCACAAGCACCATTGCAGGGAAAACTAACCTTACGGTCTTTGAGCAAAAAGGGATTGGACTTTCAAACTGTGCTTCCGGCAACCAAATTTTTTTATGATGCTCAGAATCCTGCCTGGCGCCAGGAAAGTTGGGATTACTGGAATGGATATAGCGCTAGCGCAACTGCAACAGACCACTTTAACAGCGAAAGCCGTGAAATCGCGGACCGGGATGCTGCTGCCTGGCTCTTGAACGAAATAATCTCTCCATTAGGAGCCAGTACGATTATCGAATACGAAAGTGATATCATTAACTATATCGCTGACAAACCGATTTGCGCATTTAACCCGATGAATGAAGACAATCTCGCCGAGTTGATTAATCCGGAGATGACTACCGACGAGATCATACTGACTAATGCGGAAATGGATCAATTACAGGCATTTCTCGCGAATGGTGTGGATCGTTTCACTTTGTTGCTTACCCAGCAAACGAATTCCGGTACTTATCACAGTATCGTTAAAGATGACATCGAAATTCTGGATATAGATGGAAATACAATTACTCTCAATCAATCGGTTGCTTTCCAGCCGGACTACCCGCCATTTAATGTAAATACCTACGCCTTGTGGTCGGATGTGCTTTTCGGGGGCGGGCACCGGGTAAAATCAATCACCTTGACCGATGGTAACGCTACGCTAAAAACCCGTTTTAAATATCGGGGAGGCGTAACGCCGGTGTTGCCATCTGCCTATGAGAGCCGTTATGTTGGAAATAATATCCCGGTTACTGGTCTGGAAAATGTCGATGCGCTGCTGCTCTATAAAGGTAGTAATACACTCGGACCAGCACCGGTAGTTGGCTACGAGGAAGTCGAGGTGATGGAAGTTGCTATGGAAAACGGAGTGGAAGCCATCTTAAAAGGGAAAACCAGGCATCGATTCTACACAGCGAAATCAGCGCCTTCTATCTATGAAGATGACGGGAATGTTATCCGAATCAAAGATCGTAGCAGCCTTTTCGGTCGTCCAAGAGCAATAACCATTTTCGGGCAACATGCCGGCAGCAATGGAGGGCAGGTTGATGATTTCTACCCGGTTCGCTATGATTCATTAATCTACCGTGCCGGCAGCAATTTGCTTACTGTAGAAAGAGCGCTTATTCACCGCGGAAATTTTCTTTCCGAGGATTATCCGCTGGGGTTTTCTCAACAAAAGTATATTTCCAACAACTGGCGGGAAGGCACTGGCAGTTATAATCATCGCAAGATTGATCATCAACGGGAGAATTTCTTTTTAACGGGGAATTCTACCCGGCAATACTTCTACCATGGCGATGGCAGCGCCAATGGCGTTCAAATGACCGAAATGAATAACCTCGCCTGGGACGCACTCAATGGCCAAATTATCGTTTCCGAACAATTCAATTCCCTGAACGCCGCGAAAATTTCCGAGGAGATTCCAGCCTACTGGCACTATCCTGAAATGGCATCACGAAATATGCTTTCACAATCCGCCGGTAGTAAAAGCTACCTGGTAGAGGAAGCAGAGGGAAGTTTTCTAAACCTGAAAGCGGAAAACGATCATCATCAATTTTTGCTGGCTGCGGAAGCGATTACCTGGAAAGATTGGGGTGAAGATATCTGGCGGCAGAACGATGTTTTTCAGGCGATAGATGTCGGGGCCAATTTTACGGATTTCGATTATGAGAATTGGGCATTTGAAGATGAAGATGCGCAACCGGCTAACGGCGATTTTCCTGCCGCTAGCGGCTGGAAACGGACGGCCAATATTACCCAATATGACCGCTATAGCCACCCATTGGAAGAGCGAAGAAGCGACGGCAGCTACAGCGCAACTATCTATGGATATGAGGAATCTTTACCGGTCGTCATCGCAGTAAATGCGCGCGCCTCGGAAATCGTGTATGATAATTTTGAAGATGGCAATAGCTCAGATTTCCGCACCGGAAATGCTGCGCAGACGGTAAATGGATATTTGAATTGGGGAGATACACCAGAGGATACACCTGTTGATGGTAACAAATACACCGTTACTGTTTGGGTAAGGCCCCTGGAGGGAGAAACACTAATGATTGCGTGTGATGATCAAACCAGTGCTTCTGTTAGCGAGCCGATCTGGCAGCTTTTACGGCTAATCGGTCTGGATAACGATCAGCCGCTCAGTTTTAGTGGAGAAGGTCTTATCGACGATTTACGCATTTATCCGGATGGGGGGCAACTGACGACTTTCAGTTATCATCCGGAATTGTGGAAAGTTACTTCAATTACCGATGCGAACGACAACACAACCTTTTATGAATATGATGCCGCCGGTCGGCTCTCCCTGGTGCGTAATCAGGACCGGGATATTCTGCAAAATAATACCTATCGTTTTGGCAATGATATTTATTAATACGGGGGAAATTATGACACTTCAAAAATGGATGGCGAATATATGCCTCTTGATAATACTAAATACATCGCTTCTGGCAGATGAATTCTGTTTCACAATTATTGACTTGATAGAAGTTCGCAATTTCCAATTTCAAATCTATCTGGAAAATTGTGGGGAAGAAGAAGTTCTCGGAGGCCAATGGCAGATTCCGGAGGCAGGTCTGGTAAGTAGCCTGGGCGCTGCAGAATTAGATGGTATAAATGACAATGGTTTACTTACAATTACCGCGACGCTTGATACCAGCGGCAGCTTTACATTCTTGCTGGATTTATGGCGATCTCAATCCAGCCGAATTACCTTAAGCAAAACTTTTACATATCTCGGTAATGCGGTTGCCCATAATTCGATTCACAAGCAGAAGTTCCTGGCACCATTGGATGATCTGGTGAATATCTCCGATATTGATGATGCTGATCGGCGCGATGAGATTCTCTACAGTGATGCGCTGGGGCGGCATCAACAAACCATCGCGGTTAAAGCATCACTTTCCGGGCAGGACCTGGTAACCTTTAGTGAGTACGATCGCTATCATCGGCAGTCGAAAAGCTATTTAACATATCCACAGCTTAATCAGGATGATGGCAGCTTTGTCGGGGATGCCCGAACAGCACAACTGGACTTTTATAGCGACCCGCCAACTGAGAGCCGAATCCCGGAAAACCAGGCGCCATATAGTTATGTGAAAGCAGACCAATCTCCTTTAAATCGGGGCATTGAGCAGGGAAGCAGCGGGCTCGATTGGCAACCGGATGAAACGAGTTTTTCCGGGCACACGGTAAAAGTGTGGCATTACACCAATGGCGAAGAGCCGGGCGCGCCGGAGATTCGCAAGTGGTTTTGGTCTGCAGATGTGCCGCAGGTGGATAACGCTCAGGAGTATTACCTGCCGGGAGAGCTATTGGTGACGGAAACCGCCGATGAAAATGGACATTCTGTATTTGAATATGTAGACCGGGATGGACATTCAATCCTGAAAAGAACCGAGAATAATACAGGCCCACTTTTAACATACTATGTTTATGATGATGCAGGAAATCTGCGCTATATCATCCCACCAAAAGCACAATCGTTTCTTGAAGATAATGATGGTGATATTCTGGAGACAATCGCAGAGACGCGACTGATTACTGAATATCGCTACGATCGTCAACATCGCCGCGTTGAAATCCGCATTCCGGAAATGGATGGCGCCATTGAAACAGTGTATGACCGCCTGGACAGGATTGTCTTAACCCGTGATCCGAAACTTGCCGCAAATCAGCAATGGGTATTCCGCAAATACGATATATATGGCCGATTGATATTAAGCGGTTTGTATTTCGATGAGATGAATCGCGGCCGGGAAGACATCCAGGAATATGTAACTGATGAAGTCGATGGTGATTCTTACCAGTTCGGAGAATGCCTTGATGAGGATGGCGAGCAGGGATATAGCAATACGGCATTTCCTGATATTGATGTTTGCCAAATTTGGTCCGTCAATTACTTCGATAGTTATCATTTTCCCGAGGCGCTTGCGCTGGCGTATATCGCTGATGAAGATTTTGAAGATGATCGGCACCAGCCGCATTTCCAGCTGAAAGGAATGCAAACTGGTACGAAGACCAGAATCTTGCTACAGAATGTTTTCGAAGGGAGCCACCAGTCTTACGGCAGCGGGCATCCGCCGGCGCGTATCAGCGAGGCTTATTATAAAGGCGATCATTTAACCTTTCGAACAGGCTTTCATACCCAACCGGGACAAACTGTTAATATTGGGAATAACATTACATTACCGGATGATGCCTTACAGCTCTGGGTAAGTTCAGTCACCTACTATAATCGCTTTTTAAAAGCGATTCAGCGCCAGTCCACGAATCACCTTGGTGGCCATGATATTCGTTTTACAAAGTATGATTTTAGTGGGAAGATCGACCGGTCCATGCGCTGGCACCAGGTAGGGGGAAATGTCATTCAGGTGCGAGAGCGATTTGTTTATGATAATGGTGGGCGGCTCAGTGAAAGATATCATCAAATCGATGATGCGCCGGAAGTGTTGCTTCTCCAAAATCAATATAACGAGCTCGGTATTCTCGTCGAACGCAACCTGCATTACGATGAAGATAGTGAAGATTTCCTCCAGTCTGTGGACTATAACTACAACGAGCGTGGCTGGCTTAGCGGTATCAATTCCCCTTCGTTGGATGATGGTGAAGGCGACCTTTTTGGCATGGCTTTGCAGTATCAGGATGACCGCTTTGACCTTGAAGATGTTGTCGAAGATTATCAGCATGCTTATAACGGGAATATCAGCGCTGCTGTCTGGAAAGTCGATGCAAATGCAGATGGAGGCAGTAATGATACGCGGCATGGATATCACTTTTCTCATACATCACTGAATCAATTGGAAAGTGCTGATTACTATGCCGGAAATAATTGGCAGAGCGGGGAGAACCGTTATACAGTAACTGATATCAATTATGATCTAAATGGCAATATTACCGGCCTGCGGCGATTTGGTAACGATGATGACCATACCATCGAGATTGATGACCTAACCTACTTTTATAAAAAGGGGAACCGGCTTCATGGCGTCGATGATTTGGCGCTCCAGGGGGATGGGAACCGGCATTATGATTTTGAAGACAATGGCAGCGTTTATACCACCTCCACCCCCGAGTATCTTTTTGATGCGAATGGGAATTTAACCCATGACAGCAACAAAGGGGTGCAGATTACCTACAATGAATTGAATCTGCCAATTCTTGCCGACTTTGGAAATGGACGCACGATTGAGTGGTTGTATAGTGCTGATGGTCAGCGGCTGGGCAAGCAAGTTTTTTTCCCTGATGCGCCGGCAGAAACCCGTGATTATGTGGATGGTTTTGAGTATGCAAACTATTCACTCGATGTTATCAATACCAGTGAAGGCCAGATTCTTGTAGATAATGATGATTTCCAATATCAATATCATCTGAAAGACCACCTCGGTAATGTTCGAGTGTTATTTGCAGCCGATAACGGGCAAGCGAATGTTTTGCAGGCGAATCATTATTATCCTTTCGGTATGCAGATGGCCGGCATTGGCAGTAATGCCGGTACCGAAAATCAATACCTTTACAATGGTAAAGCATATTCCGATGAGCATGATTTGCACTGGTACAACTATGGCGCACGCTACTATGACCCCCAGCTCGGGCGCTGGATGGTTGTTGATCCTGCTGATCAGTATTACTCCCCATACACTTATGTTGATAATAATCCCGTCCGCCGCGTAGATCCCGACGGTCAATATGGGGAAGAAGCAATTCTCTGGAGCATCGCAATCGCTGAACCAACGCCAATCGGGGAAGTCATCGCCGGGGTTTATACATTGGTGAAGTGGAGTGCCATTGCTGCTACGACCTGGTATGCCAGTACTAAAGTTGCGGATGATATCGCGAACATGGATAAAACAATTCCAAGGGCGGTACCACTACCGCTTGATAAAACAACAGATGAGCCGATTGAAAGAACCACACCGGCACAAACCGCAACCATTTATGCCTGGGAAGTGCCTGGACAAGGGTTACCTCACTTTAGTATTGTGATTAATGACCTCCATACTCATCAGGTAACAGATGCTTATGATCAAAGTACTACTATGTTTCATTTTGAGAAGGGAAACAAAAACCTGATTACTTCGATAACCTTGCCAATTGCGAATGCCCCTGCAGCCAATAATTACCAGCGGAGTCAGATATTTGCTGACAGAGGAAAATATCATAAAATTTATAATAATTGTCTGACAACTTGTGTTGATGTATTAAATGCCGGCGGTCTCGATATTGGTACAAAGGAAGTCAGGCGGATGCTTCGTAAAAGCCTAAAAAAATAATCGCCTATTTTTATTGAACTAAAATTCTCAATATGAGGAAATTTTGCTAATATGGATATAAGGAAGTAGCACCTGGATATGGGATTACGAAATACCTGGCTAGATATGCCGCCTTTCAGTGTGCTGGTTTTGTCGAAGATCATATTCCTGAAATGTTGCTTTGAGCTGTGAATTGTAACCCATTTCAAAAGTAACGAATAATATGGTATTTATCTGTAAATTGTCCACCTAGGATATGTGAGGAAAAAATATGCCAATGGTTACTTGTAAGACTCACGGATTACAGTTTGGAATTTTAGTCTGTGAACATCTCACGAAGGAAATTCATGCCGGGAAAACGGAGTTTACCTATGAGCGAGTGTACAATGAAGAACTCTGGCAAGAGTATTATCTCTGCAAGGATTGCCTGCAAGCCTATGATGCAAACCTGGTCGCTAAAAAGGAGGATCCGACTCATGATATCGATATTAGCGTCGTTTGCCTGGAATGTGCAAAGAAACAAAATTTAACTACATAATAAGGAATAGCCGGTGGAATCTGAGTGATCGAGGTTCTACCGGCTTTCCAATAATCCTGCTATGAAATATGGCGGTAATATTCAGGACAGCGAAGAGTCATCGGATAATTTTCGGCAAAAAGAAGTTATTTTGGGGATTATTTCTCTACAAGAGTACCGATTTTTTTTATTGATCTGATAAATTGTTCAAACTTTATCGTGCTTTTGCGATATATATAATGCAATCACACGCTTTCCATTTATAAGAAGAATCATAATAATAGGGAAAACCATAAGTTGGCGGTAATATCTAACGCAGAGGGCAATGCTTAACAGATAAGTTGTAGAGGAATGAAACCAATTAAATCCACCGGCCATTATTACTTCATTCTTATGCAGATCATTTTGATTTGTATGAGCAGTGTTGACCTTAATGCACAAATTAGTGCTGGTGGAGTACCCTATAGTTTTGGTTCAAATCTGATAGATCCGGATTTAACCAATATTCGCCAGATGCCTTCGATAAATCTGACCAATTTACGCCTCGAAGATGAACTCAATCGGGATAACAAGGAAGTGTTGCCCCGTTTTGGATATGCACATACCGTTAGTATCAATGTGTTGGAAGCAGCTACCCGGGAAGTTTTATCGGATAGTAGTGTCCTCTGGCGGCTGCGCATTCGCTCGCCGGGAGCTTTTAGTATTAACTTTATTTTTGATGACTTTCAATTGCCTGATGGTGCGAAATTTTTCCTCTACAATGTTTCCCAATCTAATATTCTCGGTGCTTTTACCAGCGCTAATAATAAATCCCATCAACAGTTTTCTACCGGACCGATCCCCGGAGATGAAATCATTCTTGAATATCATCAACCGCAAACTGTTGAATCAACCGGACGGATTAACCTTGCTAAAGTCGTCCATGCTTATCGCAACTTTTTTGGGGATAGCCCATTAGCTGACGGATTTGGAGATGCCGGGCCCTGTAACGTTAATGTGAATTGCCCCGAAGGAGATCCCTGGAAAAATCAGGCGCGTTCGGTTGCCATGATACTGACGGATGATAATACCCGGATCTGTTCCGGATTTTTGGTTAACAACGCGCGGGAAGACCAAACACCATATTTCCTCACGGCGGAGCATTGTCTTGATCCGAACTATAACACCTGGATAATTATGTTCAATTATCAGAGTCCGGTTTGCGGTAATATGGATGGCCCGTTGGATCAGACAATTTCCGGGGCGCAATTAAAGGCGAACCATTATACTTCTGATTTTGCCTTGCTGGAGTTAAGTGCTGCGCCACCCGTTTCCTACGAAGTGTTTTATAGTGGCTGGTCAGTTGACAACACAATCCCATCTTCTTCGGTGACTATTCATCATCCCAGTGGGGATATAAAGAAAATCTCATTTGATAACGATCCCGCCGCACATTCATCATGGCCGGGAACCCCGCCATCCAGCCATTGGAAAATATTTAACTGGGATGCCGGCACAACAGAACCAGGCTCTTCCGGATCTCCGCTATTTGATCAGAATCAGCGGGCGATTGGGTTGCTTCACGGTGGCCTGGCAGCCTGCGGAAATGAATTTTATGATGCATATGGTAAACTGGCGACAGCCTGGAATTTAGGGCCTGGCCCCACCGCTCGTTTAAAGGAATGGCTGGATCCTGAAAACTCCGGAATCCTTACATTGGACGGATTGGACCCGAATCTTCCTTTTCCCAAAATTATTCATTCGCCGCTGGAAAATACTGAAGACCTTAGCGGACCATATCAAATTGAAGCAACGGTAACAACAATTTATGAGTTATCGAAAGTAACGCTTTATTTTGGAAATGATGGGCAGATTTCAGATTCCCTTGAAATGCAGGCCAATGGTGATGAATACAGCGCCGAAATACCAGGAATCGGTCAGGCGACCAATTATGTTTACTATATTACGGCTAAGGATACTGCCAAGCGAGTAAGTACCCACCCAACCAATGCGCCTTATAATCTGCACAGTTTTTGGGCTGCCGCGGATGTTTCACCACCGGTGATCGATCACTTGCCAATGCAAATTCAACCCTTAAGCCTTTGGCCACCGAGATTGGAAGCTGAAATTACCGATAACCTGGGGGTCGCCAACGCCTGGGTAGAATATCACTGCAGTACGGATTCTGTCACCGGTAGTTTCCCCCTGGCAAGCAATGGCAATTCTTATAGTGGTGTGTTTAATATCGCCAGTGGCGATTTAACCCCGGGAGATACAATCTTTTACCGAATTATCGCCGAGGATATCTCTATGCTGCAAAATCGGAGAGCCCATCCGATCTCCGGCGATCACCTTTTTGAAACGATTGAGAACCTCGGTAGGGTATTGATTATTAATGACGATCCGGCAACCAGTGTAATTGAAACTGAAACTCCGAAAGGAAAATATCTCCGGGAGTTAACAGTCAACGGTTTTGGAGCGGCGGCAGCAACAATGGCAGCAGACCTGAACACGTCCGGTTTTGAAGCCGTCTTTGAAGATGTAGCAGACACAGATCCCCAAACCTGGGAGAATTATGCGTTACTAATCTCTTCCAGTGGGTTTAACGAAACCCCGCTTCAGGAGGCCTGGTATCGGGATGCTTTAAAGCAATGGGTCAGTAATCCATCCCATAAATTATTGGTTGAAGGTGGTGAAGTCGGCTATGCAGCGACGACTTCACCGGGATATCCGGATTTTGCCAGCACAGTGCTTCATAGTAACTACTGGGCGGCAGATGATGCCGGTTGGATGATGCAAATATCAGAACAGGGAACCCATCCGGTATTAAATAAACCGCATGAATTACCGGTTATTATCAGCGTGGATTATTTTGATTGGTCCAGTCAGGATGCAGTCAATGCAATCGGCGGTGCTTATTTGTTATATGATACGCAATGGGAGCCGGGATTTGCCGGCGTGTCGGTCTTTGACAATGATAATGATACAACAAGCGCACAAATTATATACTTTCCGTTTAATTATCCGCATATTTCCGACCCGCAAATTGCCCGGAAGTTGTTGGCTAATGCTGTCCATTACCTGTCACCGGTATCACCGATTACCGGCATTACCGGCTTCTCAGATAAGCTGCCTGGCACCTTCAAGCTTCATCAGAACTATCCCAACCCTTTTAACCCCGGCACGACTCTTTCTTACGAACTATTTCAGCAGAGCCATATCACCCTGACTGTTTATGACATCCTGGGGCGGCGTGTTCATACATTGGTAAACCAGGCACAATCCCCGGGGACTTACAATATCTATTTTGATGCGACTGGATTGGCATCCGGCGTATACTTTTATCAGCTCAGCAGTGACCAGCAAAGCCTTCGCAAAAAAATGCTCCTTATTCGCTAATTTTAAGCGACTTTCCAGAGAATATTTTTTATACCATCATTTTATTGGATTTTTTCTTATTTTCTGTATCGAACTCTGTGACAGAACATCAAACTCAGTTCAGGGCATTTGTTCAAACAAAAGGAGAATTTAGTAAATGCGAAACACCCTCAAAGAGAAGGTCTCAGTATACGCAAAAACTCAATTACCCACCCAACACGGCACGTTCGATGTTTATGTTTTTCATAATACTATCGATAAAAAAGAACATCTTGCTATTGTGAAAGGCGAGATTGGTGACGGCAAAGATATACCTGTTCGAATTCATTCTGAATGCTTAACCAGTGAAGTACTCGGATCATTAAAATGCGATTGCCGGGAACAACTGGAAAGCGCACTTGCTTTTGTTCAAAAACAAACAGCCGGTATTGTTTTATACATGCGGCAAGAAGGACGCGGAATAGGATTAGGAAATAAAATTAAAGCATATGCACTCCAGGAAAAAGGATATGACACTGTTGAAGCAAATCATATGCTTGGCTTTCCGGATGATTTAAGACGGTATGATGTTGCAGCGGCAATGCTGGATCATCTCGGGGTAAATTCGGTTCGATTGATTACTAATAATCCACAAAAGATTAAAGCAATGGAGTCGTTTGAAATTCCCGTGAGCGAACGTATTCCACTGGAAATTGAGCCCAATGAGATTAATGAATTTTACTTGCATACAAAATCTGTAAAGTCCGGTCATTTGTTGGATGTTAAATCCGCTGTGCATAACCTTGATATGGTTGGATAAAATTACAGAACAATACAATATGAAAAAGCCCCTGCAAAGAATTCTTTGCAGGGGCTTTTTATTAGAATGCGAAGGTCGTCCGATTAAATGACACCATGGTCCAGCATCGTATTTGCAACTTTCAGGAAGCCACCGATGTTTGCACCATTTACATAATTGCCCGGAGTGCCAAACCGCTCGCTGACATCCAGACAGGTTTTATGGATATCCTTCATAATTGTTTGCAGGCGCTGATCGACTTCTTCCCGGCTCCAGCCTAAGCGCATGCTGTTCTGGGACATTTCCAATCCGGATACCGCAACACCGCCGGCATTCGCTGCTTTACCTGGTCCATAAAGGATTTTGTTATCCAGAAAGATATTCACGCCATCAATTGTTGTCGGCATATTGGCGCCTTCCGAGACAACATAAATGCCGTTCTTGATCAGGTTCTCGGCATCTTTGGCATTAATCTCATTTTGTGTTGCACTGGGGAATGCACAATCTGCTTTATGGTTCCAGAGAGGATTGAAGCCCATTTGCGGGTCGAGTGGTGTATAAACCGCGCTGGAGAATTTGTCTGCATATTCTTTGATCCTACCGCGCCGCTTATTCTTCAGATCCATAACATAATTTAACTTCTCGGTGCCAATGCCTGCTTCATCATAAATGTAACCAGATGAATCAGAAAGAGTGACCACTTTACCACCGAGCGAGAGAATCTTTTCGACAGTATACTGAGCAACATTTCCACTACCGGAAACCAGACATACTTTATCGGCCAGACTCTCGTTGCGAGTGTTTAGCATCTCGGCTGCAAAGTATACGCTGCCATAACCGGTTGCTTCCGGGCGAATGAGTGAGCCACCCCAATTCAGTCCTTTACCGGTAAGTACACCGGTGAATTCGTTCCGCAGTTTTTTATACATACCAAAGAGGAATCCGATTTCACGGCCGCCTACGCCGATATCACCAGCCGGAACGTCTGTATCCGGACCGATATGACGGAACAGCTCGCTCATAAAGCTTTGGCAGAAGCGCATAACTTCATTGTCGCTTTTTCCCTTCGGATCAAAATCGGAACCACCTTTTCCACCACCCATTGGTAGTGTGGTCAGACTGTTCTTGAATACCTGCTCGAAAGCAAGGAATTTCAGAATACCCAGATTTACGGACGGATGGAAACGCAGTCCACCTTTATATGGGCCAATGGCGCTATTCATCTCGATACGGAAGCCGCGGTTGACCTGAACTTCTCCCTGATCATTAACCCAGGGCACCCGAAACATGATTACCCGCTCCGGTTCAATTATCCTTTCCAGTACTTTCATTGAACGATATTCCGGATGTCGATCCAGAACTAGCGCTAACGATTCTGTTACTTCTTCCACTGCCTGATGAAATTCCGGCTCACTGGGATTCTTCGCCTTAACTTGTGCCATTAAATCCTTTACATAGTTACTCATGACAGCATCCTTTTAGAATGTGGTTCAACACACGA
Source organism: Calditrichia bacterium (assembly GCA_028284905.1). GTDB lineage: Bacteria > Calditrichota > Calditrichia > RBG-13-44-9 > J075 > JACKAP01. The sequence continues at coordinate 74,172 of JANQQU010000003.1, read as the reverse complement.
TTAATTGTATGTAAATAATTGCCTAGGATAGTCTTCTTGAAAGTCTCAGGAATGGAAAAAAAGATAATCGATAAGTAAGATAAAGAATAAAGCCGCACGAGCATGGTACTCCCTGGAAAAATCTCACTATCTGTATATTAGGAAGGCAGATGCCTTCATTATTATCTGTTACAATGTGAGTGCTGCTATTCTGGTAAAGCTTTGCCGCTGTTTTTTTCCGAAGCAATATTCTTTTTACTCTTTTTCAACCTACAAAATCAGTTCATTCCTTTCAAGTTATTTTTAAGATCAGATCAGTAAATTCTTTAGGGATTCTCTGATATTCTTTGTATTAAGTATAATGCTTGTCGACAGACATTCTCGCCGAACAGAATTCATTTACCAGGCATACCCAATAGGCGATCCGTTTGTCCGGAATTTAGATCCAGATATATTCTTTTTCAAAACTTGAGGGGCACATATGTTGCAAAATCGGAATGCTGACAAACAGTCATACAAGACACACACATTATTGCTGATATTGTTGTGCAGTAGCATTTTCTTTTCTGCTCACCTGGTTGGGCAAAATGCCGCTGTGAAATACAGTGAAGTAAAGGTGTTCATAAAGTCAGACACAGATCTTCACCGCCTTAGTGATCTTGGCATTTATTTTGATCATGTGCATCATCAGGCGAATTATCTCCATACAGTGCTTAATGAGCAAGAGGTGGAAATATTGCGTAACGCGGCCTGGCCACATGAGGTCACTGTAGAAGACCTCGCCGCCGATTATCGGGCACGGCAAAGCATGAATCCTACCGAAAAGAAAGCACTGGAAAGACGCATGCAGGAGCAGTTCGAGGTCTCCGGCTTCGGCTTTGGCAGCATGGGCGGCTATTATACTTTTGATGAAGTTGTGTCCAAACTAGACTCCATGCATCTGCTTTACCCGAATTTGATTTCCGAAAAAGTCTCCCTGGGGCAATCCGTTGAAGGGCGAGAAATCTGGATGGTGAAAATATCCGACAGCCCCAATATCGATGAAGGAGAGCCGGAAATTCTCTACACCTCGCTGCATCATGCCCGGGAGCCGCAGGGAATGGCGACGGTTATTTACTTCATGTACTTTTTACTGGAAAATTATGGCAGCGATCCCGATGCGACTTTCCTGGTAAATAACCGGGAGATGTATTTTGTGCCGGTGGTGAACCCAGATGGCTATGTTTACAACCAACAAACCGATCCCAATGGCGGTGGATACTGGAGAAAAAATCGCCGGGACAATGGGGATGGCAGTTATGGCATCGATTTAAATCGCAATTATGGCTTTAAGTGGGGATATAATAACAGTGGCTCAAGTCCTAATCCTTCCAGCGATACCTACCGTGGCCCCTCGGCATTCTCTGAGCCGGAAACGCAGATTATGCGAGATTTTACCGAAAACCGCCATTTCAAGCTATGTTTTAACTATCATACCTTTAGCAATTTGCTGATTCATCCGTTTGGATACGAACCAAACCTGCTTCCACCAGCGCCGGACGACGATATCTTTATTACCCTGGCCCAGGATATGACCCAATTCAATAACTACGTATACGGTACTGGTAATCAGACCGTTGGTTACCTGGTTAATGGGGAAGCTTGCGACTGGATGTATGGAGAACAGGATACGAAAGATAAAGTATTCGCATTTACACCGGAAGTTGGCAGTTTCTCCGATGGGTTCTGGCCGGATATTAACCGCATTTTTCCGTTGGCAGAAGAGAACCTTTATCCGAATATTCGCCTGGCTTATGGGGAAGGGGTTATTCTGGCGGACTCGCTGGATCCACTGCCCCCTTCCGATATTAATATCTACAGCGATTACACTACCGCGAATGAAATCATGCTTTCCTGGAGCGACCCAACCAGCCTTTCGAATGGAGACCCTTTATCCAGTAGTGATTTTGTGATAGAGATTGAGCGGGACGGCCAGATGCTGGTTAGTGTTAACGGTGGCATTTTGCAATACACCGACAGCGGCCTGAATGATGGCCAGGAATATACCTACAGTTTTTATACCCGGGTGATTGCCACGGATAGCACCAGTGAGGTGAGCACGGCAAAGTGGATTGCCGGCGGTTCTCCGACACCTGCCAGTCCGGAAAATCTTGCCTGTGTAGCAACGGCTAGCAGCGCACAATTAACCTGGAGCGATCCGACGACTCAGGACGATGGCACGCCGCTGGATGATCTTGCTCATATCAATGTTTACCGTAATGGCGCACTGATTGCCAGCGTTGCGCCCGGCACAGAAGCTTATATCGACACGCCTCCGCAGGGATTTACCTACCGCTACCAGGTATCCGCAGTTGATAATGAAGATACTGTCAATGAAAGCGCACTCAGTAATGTCGCCGAGTGTTTCGTTGGGGATACCCCGCGGTTCCTGGTTTGGGTTGGCCCGGATGCGGAAGGAATTAGTGTCGACAGCGGTGATAGTCTTTTCACTGCTCTGATTAACAACGGGGAAAGCGCTTTCCTGACCAATGATCTTTTTGAGTTCGGCAATGATCTTTCAATCTACCAGGGTATTTTTGTTGTGCTGGGCATTTTTTCTGATAATCACGTTATTGATAATGGCGACCCGGAAGGTCCGGCGCTGCAGGATTATCTGCAAAGCGGCGGCCGGCTTTATCTGGAAGGTGGCGATTGCTTTAATTACGACCCGGAAACCGGAGGCTATAATATTCGCCCCTGGTTTAGCCTGGAAGATGGTGACGATGGCAGTGGAGATCTGGATGGCATCGTCGGTCTGAATGGACTGTCGCCTTTTGCTTTTGGCTATGCCGGTGATAATAACTGGATGGATGAGCTGGTGCCGCTTAGCTCGCAACCAATTTGGCAAAATGATAGCAACTCGGACATCAGCGGCGTTTTTTATGATGGTTTTGGCAGTGGTCGGGCGATTGGTGTTGTGCCGTCTTTCGGGGGATTGGTGGATGCCCCGCTGGCAACGAAACGCCCTTACACCACTCTGCATGCCGGAGAAGTGCCCCGCGAAAAAGCAGCGCAAAAAGTGAAAGAACGTCCGCTGAAAAAACCGGCAACAGCTTTCCTGAAAAAGGCGGCATGGTACCCGGAACGGAAGCAGCAACGGAAAGCGGCCACGCAACTCTATAATGTTCGTAAAAACGGCAGCATTGAGATCTTCGCAAATACCAAAGCAGATTTACTGCTTGTATACCTCGATATGCTTGGGTATACCCCGGAGCCGCAGGTTTCGGTGAATACCGTAACGGTCTCTCAATCCTTACCGGCAGATTCCAGTGCCAGCCAGTCGTTTACGATCAGTAATCCCGGTAGTGTTAATGCGCCGGCGCTAATTTTTAGTATCGCCGAAAATCCCCTCGCAGACTGGCTGTCGGTTTCCCCGCAGGCGGATACCCTTGCCGGAGGAGAAAATACGGAAATTATGCTTGATTTTGACGCGGCTAGCCTTGCCAGCGGTACTCATTCCCTGATGCTCGATATCAGCACTAACGTTACTGCGATGCCGATGGTGCTGGTTGCGGTAGAACTTACTGTCGAAGGCTTTGCACTGCTGGGGATGCATGCAGATACTTTACGTTTTGATTCCGTTATGGTGAGTCATCAGGCTGAACTGCCGCTGATGCTCTACAACCAGGGCGCGGAAACGCTGATCATTTCCGAAATCTTTTCCACGGACAATGCCTTTGCTACCAATAGCAATCAGCTGGAAATTTCTGCCGATGATAGCGCAGAAGTTATGGTAACATTTTCACCAGCAGAATTGGGAAGCTATGCTGCACAATTACGCATCATTAGCAATCACCGGGACAATGATACCAGTAGTGTCGTTTTGATTGGCGAAGGCATTAGCCTGACCGGCATTGCCAATAGCGGGATGCCGAATAGTTTTGCCATTAGCGCCAATTATCCGAATCCGTTTAATCCTTCGACGAATATCGATTATCAATTACCGGGACCAGCAGAGGTGCAGTTAACAGTTTATAATGTGCTCGGTCAGCGGGTGCGTACTCTGATTAATGGGAATCGCCTCCCGGGATACTACCAGGTAAAATGGGATGGCCGCGATTATAACGGCGCTAAAGTCGGTAGCGGGATTTACATCTATGAATTTACCGCCCGGGCGACAGATTTATCTGCCGGCGCTACAGATTTTCGGCAAGTACAGAAGATGATACTATTAAAATAGTTTATTAAGTTCAGAGTTCAGAGTTCAGGGTTCCTTTACTTGAAATAGGACAACGAACTCTAAACAGCTTTTAACCCTCGTTCCCAAAGTGGACTTTGGGAACGCAATTATGTGCGAAACTCCTGTTTCGCGGGCAAAGATTAACCGGCAAATAGAGCCACCCTTTTGCTGTACCCACAGCAGGAGTTGGAGAGGAGAAGCAATAACTCGAAACGGAAAACGTATGGCAACTTACAAAGACCACTTCTCCCGACAGTCTGCAGATTATGCAATCTATCGTCCGGACTATCCACGGGACCTTTACGTTTTCCTTTCCAGTCTTTGCCGGGCGCATGAAACCGTCTGGGATTGCGGCACCGGTAACGGCCAGGCGGCGTTGCCATTGGCCGAGTTTTTTCAGCAGGTTATTGCCACAGATCCCAGCAGCGCTCAATTGGAAAAAGCAGCTCCCCACCCATCCATTAATTATCAAGTCGCAGTGGCAGAGAAATCGCCATTGGCAGATGCATCTTGTGATCTAATCACGGTTGCTCAGGCATTGCATTGGTTCAATTTTGAAGCCTTTTTTAAGGAAGTGGATCGTGTCTTAAAGCCGGGAGGGGTGATTGCGGTATGGACTTATCCGATGCTTACATCTACGCCCGCGGTTGATGCGGTGATTTCCCATTATTACCATAATGTTGTTGGCCCGTACTGGCCGCCGGAACGAAAATGGGTGGAAGTGTTATATCAGGGAATTAACCTGCCTTACCCGGAGTTGACTGTTCCGCTATTCTCCATGGAGCGCGAGTGGGACTTTAACAATTTTATGGGATACTTTAATACCTGGTCGGCGACGCAGAAATATATCCGGGATACTGGCAAAAACCCGCTGCCGGATGTTGAGAAGGCACTGCGGGCTGCCTGGGAAGGTGATGAAGCGCGTCGTATCAAGGTGCGTTGGCAGTTGCACTGCCGGGCTGCCCGAAAATAACTCAGGCCGAAATCGGTAATTCGAAAATAAAGGAAGTGCCTTTATTTACCGCACTCTTCACGGAAATGACGCTGTTGTGCGCTTCAATAATTTTCTGGGTAATCGCCAGGCCTAATCCGGCCCCGGCTTTTTCCGGTGCGCGGGTACGGCTTTTTTCTACCCGGTAGAAGCGATCGAAAACGAAGGGAAGATCTTCTTCGGGAATACCCATACCGGTATCGGAAACGGTAACGGTGACACGCTCACCTTCTTGCGCGAGCGTGATAACCACTTCACCATCTTTCGGCGTATAATGCAGTGCATTGTCGATTAAGTTTGAGAGTGCTCTTTCGATCAAACCAATGTCCCCATATACTCGCGGCAGTTTTTCATCAAACTCACAGCCGAGGCGAACACCCAGTTCATCCGCACGGGGATTGAATTTCAGCAGCACATCCTGGGCGAGCTCTTCCATTTGAAAAGGCTCCGGATTTGGTTGGGTCTGCCGGGCATCCAGTTTAGACAATTCGAATAATTCTCCCACCAGCTTACTCAGTTGAGTAGTATTCTTAAAGATCGTCTTCAGCAGCTTCTGACGCTTCTCCGCGGAAAGATTATCGTCTTTCATGAGAACCATTTCCAGGTAGCCCTGAATTGAAGTCAGCGGACTGCGCAGATCATGGGAAATATTGGCGATTAGATTCCGGCGAAGAATATCCTTTTCTTTCATCTCTTCGATGTTGTCGACAATCGTATCGGCCATTTGATCGAAAGCATTGGCCAGTGTGCCGATTTCATCCCGGGAACTCATGTTAATTCGCCGGTTCATGTCACCCATCTCAAATGCTTCCACTGCTTCGGTCATTACATTGAAGCGCTTGGTGAGCAGGAAAAACCAAATCAGTCCAGCAATACCGACGAAAGCAAAAAAGATCAGCAGAATTTTCAGCGAAGCTTGCACAAGGTAATGATCCAGTGCGGAGCTGTTCGTATCGTGCTGCAGGAGGACGTAAACGTATCCGTTTTCTCCCTGATTATAATTGACCGGCGCAACGGTAAAAATTGCCTGCTGGTCCGGAAAGCAGGGATCATCGCCGCGAATAGGAATATCTTTTGGGGAAACCAAGTAAGCATGCACCGGCGCAATATCGATCTGCCACATTTTAACCATATCCGCCGGTTCACAAAAGGCCGCCAACACCTCGCCATCTTCTGAGAGCAGGTAGATGCGGATGTCCGGGTTAATCAGCATCATCCCATGGATCGACTGTTTAATTTCCGCATGATGAATGCTATCAGCGAGATGCGGCTCAAATTCCCGGGCGATATTCTCAGCCAGTGGCAGGGCGACCCGATGCCGTGCTTCTTCCATAAAGCTCATACAGGATTGAACGGTAAGCGAAACTTGTACACAGCCCAGCACCAATAACAGCAGCATAAATACCGCTGAAATTTTGCCATAAAAACTGTGTAAAAAATGTTTCATTAATGCAATTCCTCAAGTTCTACAAATCGATATCCAACGCCCCATACGGTTTTGATATATTTCGGCTCGGATGGATTCTCTTCGATTTTACTGCGCAGACGGTTAATATGAGAGTTGACGGTATGATCATAGCCGTCAAACTGATATCCCCAAATGATGTCGAGTAATTCCTGGCGGCTATATGCCCGTCCCGGATGGGCGGCGAATAATACCAGAAGGTCAAACTCTTTCGCTGTCAGTTCTACGATTTCATCCTTCAGGGTAACCTTGCGCTTCTCGGTATCAATCTTCAGTTCGTCAAAAGTGAGGGATACCGGTTCTTCATCACTGTGCGCTTCTTCTTTCACGGCATCGACCCGGCGAATAATTGCCTTGATGCGCGCCATTAGTTCCCGCAGACTGAATGGCTTGGTGATATAATCGTCCGCTCCTAATTCCAGCCCGAGTACCTTATCAAATTCTTCTGCTTTCGCGGTAAGCATTAAAATCGGCATACTCTTTTTCGCTTCCCGAATTCGCTTACACACTTCCAGCCCATCAAGCTTTGGCAGCATCAGATCGAGAATTACCAGGGCATACTCATTATTTAAAGCCCGATCTACGCCGCTAAGTCCGTCACCAACCACTTCCGGCAGGTAACCCAAGTCCTGTAAATGAATTTCAATCAGATCCGCAATATCCGGATCATCTTCCACTACCAGCACCTTTTTTTCCATTGTTCACATCCCCATTTCTTAGTTACTGGAACAACTTAGAGAATAAGTATCACAAAAGTTTCACGTCGATTTCATAATTGCGAAATTGTATCTACTCTTACAGTTTTTACTGCCTTTCGGCGGTTTACTAATTTGCGTAAGTATGCGTAAATTGGTAAAATTAATTCGCCGGCAGTAAGTTAAAAGTATATAGCAGTGGCGTATAAAATACAAACGCTTAAAGTATTCCGTATTGATATATAATGAAATATTCCTGAAAATATTTAGAGGATATTATGAGCCTATCTCTGCGCGACAAAAATATGACCATGAGCATTAACTTATATTTCGTCATGGTTATGTCTTTGTTGATCCTCGGGAGCAATGCGCTGCACGGAGGCGCCTGGGTACAGAAAAAAGGTGGATATTTCCTGAAATTCGGCAGTGGGTTTCATCGCACCGGCCAGGAATTCAATTACCTCGGAGAAAAAATCAATATCTTTGAAGATTTGGAAGTCTATGAAAATACTGCTTATCAGGAATTTAAGCTAAAAGTCTACAGCGAATACGGTTTAACCTCCCGGTTGACTTTAGTGGCCGACCTGCCTTTCAAAATTGCGACCAGCGAACAAACGCAAATTAGTAACTACTTTGATGGCGGCCGCCGGGATACTTCCTTTACAGCCGTTGGATTCGGTGATTTTGCATTTTATACCCGCCTCGGTATCCTGGACGGTCCGTTGGTGCTTTCTCTGCAGCCGGGGGTGAAAATTCCCCTCGGTTACAGCACGGATAAAGACAATGAAAACCCTACCCTCGGCACTGGTGATGTCGATGTGGAGGGCGCCTTACTGATTGGCAGCAGTTTATATCCAGCGCCGGTTTATATTACCGGCAGTGTGGGATATCGCCATCGCAGCGGTCGTCTGCACGATGAGTATTTTGCTAACATAGAAACCGGACTGACCCTGGCGAAATTTCTCTTTAAATCCGAATTCAGTATTCTTCGCAACGAAATGGACCCTCCGGATATTTTCGGTGGTACCATTGTGCTCCCATTACCGGGCGGGGGTGGCGTAGTGCCGGATCGTTTATTTGGCGATCAGGATTTTAGTAAACTCAACCTGGAAGCGGTTTACAAACTTAAGGAGAATATGGGATTGAGTGGCGAGATTATTCACATGCTCGCCGGTAAGAATATCATTACCGGAACGACATTTCAATTGGGCCTTACCTTAACTCGCTGATATTTATTCTGTAATAACTTTGAGTCTGGAAAAAGCTTCACGAATGGCAGCTTCCGCATCTTCCGGTTGCTCGGCACGGGCGAAGATAAATCCGAGATAGCGACCGCCAACCGGCATCGGTAGCAATGATTGTCCATACGGGATAGTAATCAAAACATCCTCGATACCCTCCACGGCCGCTGCTTCCGGAATGCCCTGCACTTCTTTCAGAATACCACTATCGAGCACCGGCATCATCATCACAGCGGATGCCTGTCGCTCTCGTTGGATAGCTTGCACATCGCCGCCGGTTGCCTGGCGGAGGATAAGCGCCTCGAGGCTCATTTGATGGGTAAACCGTAATGCCCGGGAGCAAAGCCCGCCTATAGAACGTGCGGCGACTTCAACCACCCAAACGCCTTCTTCATTGATTCGTGCTTCCGCATGCACTGGGCCGTTGCGTAAACCGATCGCCAGTGCCGCCTGATGCGCAGCATGGATAACTTCCCGCTGCACATAACCGGGCAGACGGGAAGGAGTGACGTAAATGGTTTCGATAAAGTGCGGACCTTCCAGCGGGTCTGGCTTGTCGAAAATAGCCAGGGATTTAAATTCACCGTCAAGGAGCAGCCCTTCGACAGCGACTTCGATACCGGGAATATAATCTTCGACAAGGATATATTTTGCTTCATCATCGTAGGCGCGTGCGGCAACATCGGGGTCGCTAATCAGCTTTTTCAGTGACTCAAATGCGGCGATAAATTCCTCGGGCGTATCTACCCGGGTAACCCCGCGACTGGCGGAAAGAAAAAGCGGCTTGAGCACACAAGGAAAATTGAGAGACTTGAGGAGGCGCTTCGGATTTTTCTTCAGGGGTAACTTTTGAAACGCCGGTGAGTTAATGGCCATCGGGGCAATTCTTTCCCGCATTTTCAGTTTGTTGCGGGCAGCCATTACCGCCGGGAGCGGGTTATGTGGCAGACCCAACGTTTCCGCGATCAGGGCGGCGATGTAGACGGAATTATCATCCACACCGACCACCGCATCGAAACGGCGATTCGCGGCAAATTCGCGAACCCGTGCCGGGATGGTTGCCGGTTTACGAAAATTTAGTGCCAGCGTAGTATCCGGTACTAATGCCGACATCGCCTGACGATGATCGGAGGCAACCACCAGCTCAACGCCCTCGGCCGCCGCCCCATACATGAACGCCCGGGTGCGGTAGGTGGAAGAAGGTAAAACCAATAATACTGATTTCTGCATAAGTCTCGTAAACCGTTTCCCTTGTAAAAAAATTAGAAATTGAATATAACTGCAGAATTGTATAAATAGAAAGATTATCACAACTAATTCCCCGGATAAATGCTAAATTCCCGGGATAGCTGCCTGTTCTAGTAGCGACATTTCAGACACTCAACCGGAGATATTTATGAAAATCAAATCTTTGTTTTTAGTGCTGTTCACTTTGCTTCTTTCCGGAAGCGCCCTCTTTTCCCAGGGAGATACCAAGGATCCTAAAAAAGCCATGGAGGCGCTCACCCGCCTGAGTGATTCGTTTGAGGCACTTTCCGCATACGTCAGTCCTTCCGTTGTGCAGGTTTTTTCTCTCGGCTATGGCCCGGGAGATGCCTCGACAGCGTCCAGCATTATCGCCCCACGCCGTAATAGTGGCTCTGGCGTCATCCTCGATGCGTCCGGCTATATCGTTACCAACAACCATGTTGTCGAAGGCGCAACCCATGTGGAAGTGCTCTTGCCAGTATCCCGCCAGGGACGGGAAAGCAGCCGCTCTATCCTGAAACCAGCCGGCGAAAAAGTGGTGGCGAAAATTGTCGGCACCGACGTGGAAACCGATATCGCAGTATTAAAAATTGAACGTAACAACCTCCCAAAGCTACCTTTAGGAGACTCCGATCAGTTACGCTCCGGTCAGGTGGTGATGGCCTTTGGTAGTCCGCTGGGGTTGGAAAATTCCGTATCGATGGGAATCGTCAGCTCGGTTGCCCGTCAGTTTCGCCCGGAAGATCCGGTGGTCTATATTCAAACCGATGCGCCAATCAATCCCGGAAACAGCGGTGGACCGTTGGTCGATACCGAAGGCCGGGTCGTGGGAATTAATACGCTGATCCTCTCTCAATCCGGTGGCAGCGAAGGTCTAGGATTTGCCGTGCCGGCGAATATTGTTAGAAATGTCTATCAGCAAATCCTTAAGGAAGGCCGGGTGCGCCGCGGATATATTGGCGTGAAAGCACAGACAGTTACCCAGCCAATGGCAAAAGTAATGAATCTGTCCCAGGATTACGGGGTAATCCTGAGTGATGTGTATCCGGGAAGCCCGGCATCACTTGCCGGTCTAAAACCTGGTGACGTAATCTTTGCCATCGGTAGCAAACTGATGGAGAATGGCCGCCAGTTTAATGTGAATCTTTATCAGAAAACAGTCGGTGAGAAAGTTCTGCTGGAGGTGCTGCGCGGTAGTGAGCGCCTAAAAGTCGAAGTGGAAGTGATCGAAAGAGATGATGATCCCGGCCGTTTTAGCGCAATGGTAAATGGTACCGACAACCTGGTGCCGCGCCTGGGCGTGCTGGCGATCGATATCAATCGTCGCGTCGAAGAAATGCTGCCAAATCTACGTAAGCGCTTTGGAGTGCTGGTGGCAGCAATTTCCGCGGAGACGCCTTCAGAAGATGTGCAATTTTTCCCGGGAGATGTAATCTACTCGATCAATAATGCCGAAGTGACGAGCTTAAAGAATCTGCAAGCCGAGATGGCGAAAATTAATGCCGGGGACCCGGTTGTAATCCAGATTCAGCGTGGGCGGCAATTGCAGTATCTGAGCTTCTTTATCGAGAAATAACTTATATTTGCTGACAGGCCCTAATAAAAAACGCCGCTGCATCGTCCCTGAAGGGCAGGGATTGTGCAGCGGCGTTTCTCTTTATTCAAAAACTGTTTTAGACCGGTTGTGTTTCCTGCTGTAATTCTTCGAAACTAAATCGCTCAACATCACCATTAATTTTGACGTAAACGGCGGCATTGAAGATATCTACCTTCTCGACGTAGCCTTTGCCTTTTGGGGTACGGATCTTCGAGTTCACCGTCGGATATTTTGCTAATTCTTCCACATAAAAATCCCGCTCAAAGGATAAGCAGCACTTTAAACGGCCGCAAACGCCGGTCAGCCGGGAAGGATTAGTGGGGATTAACTGGTCTTTAATGTATTGCGTGGTGATGTTCTCAAATTTTTTCAGGAATACGGTGCAACACAGTTGACAGCCACAGCTGCCGTAACCGGAAATATGGCGGGCGGCGTCCCGTACGCCAATCTGGCGTAACTCTATACGGGTGCGGTACTGGCTGGCAAGTTCTCGCACCAGTTGACGGAAGTCTACCCGCTCTTCGGAGGTGAAGTAGAAGGTCAGTTTGTTATGATCCCACTGATATTCAACATCAATAAGGTTCATATTTAACTGGTGCTTAATAATTTTAGTTTTGCAACTGCGGACGGCCTGATCTTCTTTTTCGCGGTTTTCCTTTAACTTCGCCAGATCGTCTTCATTTGCTTTACGAACAATCTTCTTCAGGTCCTCATTCTTGCCGTAGCCATTATAAGTGCTACCACGAAGGGTTACCCGGCCGAGATCATAACCTTTATCTGCTTCAACAATGACGTGGTCATTTGCATTTAGATCAAGATTTGCCGGATTGGCGTAGACACCAATTCGTCCAGCTTTAAAAATAACTTCAGCTATACTAATTTCAGTTGAATTTATCTGCGGAGATTCTATATCGTTGCATTCAGAAGTTGTATTCACGACAGCCCCTAACTTGTTATTTTGCTCTGCTTTTCTTCAGCATCTCGTTAAGTTTAATAGCGAGAGTTGCCAAAATCAATAAAGGATTGAAATTTCGAAGATCCCTTAGTTGTTGCAATGCAGATTCGATTTCCCAAACAATACCGGTGATATCGGCATTCGGCGTAAAGCCCATGAACTTTTTTAACGTGTCCTTTTTGTCAAAGTTGTATAAATTTTCATCGCCCAGATTTGCTTTCAGGTGCAAAATATCCTGAAACCAGAGCAAAAGAAACCACAGAGTCAGTTTTGCATCTTCACTGCTTTGCCGGGCGACCAACGGTTCGACAATCTCCATCAACTCCTGAGTTCTATGTATTAATACGATTTTGCGAAGCAGGTCAATTGCTTGATCCCGCATTTTTATGATATCTTTTTCTAAAAAGTCGAAGGTGCGTTTAACGTTATACCCGGATAATCGGATCAATAACGACAGTGTACTGGCATCCGTATTTTTTGTATAACGATTCACTATTTTCTGAATCTGAGCCTCCGGCAAAGGGGAAAAACGCATGAGTTGACAGCGGGATTTGATTGTCGGCAGCATCTGGTAGATATTGGTGGTAATCAGGATCAACATCAGGTTGCCGGGTGGTTCTTCCAGCAATTTCAGGAGCGCATTGGCTGCTTCCACCCGCATTTTCTCGGCACCGCTGATGATGAAGATCTTCTTCTTCCCTTCATACAACTTATATCGTGCTTCCTTTTTCAACCCGCGAATGGTGTCGATGCCAATAAAGGTATTTTTCCGGGGGAAGACTACGCGGCGATAAGGATTATTTGCCTTGGCCCGCAAGGCTTCCATAAACTCCTCATCTTTAAGATTGGTTTTTGCTGGTGTCGGAAAGATGAAAAAAACATCCGGATGCTGTAAATGGGCAATTTTTTGGTAAGTCGGGGAAGTCGGATCAATAGCGCCATTTTCTGCAGTTGTGTTTAGTAGTTGCGCCAGTGCAATGGAGAAAGCGTCTTTCCCGCTGCCTTCCGGACCATAGAAAAGGAAGGCGTGGGGCAGGCGATTCTGCGCCATTGCTTTCAAAATATTTTCCTGATGTTCCGGATGACCAACATCCGCTGCAAAAACCTGTTCCGACATAAACTACTTTCCCTGCTAATGATCGGCAGCGCTCCGAGTGAACGCTGCGTCTGCCGTTATAATAAACAACACCGCAAAATTAACCAACTTATTTTGGAGAATTCGTCAGTATGACCAAATCCCTCTCATCAATCGTGATGTCGCGAATTTCTCCATCAGTGACCGTAAACTGACCACTGCTGCCATAGATGGCCTGAAAGTTGGTGCCGGACTTAGTAAATGACGCTGCGTTTAAGGAAATATGCTGCGCTTCCCGGCGGCGGTTGAACACAACGATTATTTCGCTCTCGCCGGATTTACGGACAAAAGCATAAATATCATTTCCCGCTGTTAGCAGATGAAAACTGCCGGTCCGCAACGCTTCATAGCGATGGCGCAGTTTTATTGCCGTTTTCGTAAATCCCTGCACTTCGTAATTCCAGTTGGCAGTATTATCCCAGGGAAAAGCTTCCCGGCAGCCGGGATCGTCCGGGGCATTCATGCCGATCTCGTCACCATAATAAATGCTCGGAGCGCCGGGCATCGTCATTTGGAAAAAGGTGCACAGTTTCAGTGCGCTCACATCGCCACCCATTGCCCACAAGGCGCGAGGCGTATCATGGCTACTTAACAGATTGAGCTGCACCTGGTTTACTTCCCAATCGTAAGTCTCAAAGAGCGTCTCGATTTTTCCGGCAAATTCATCTTCAGACAATGGTTGAAGATCATACTGGGCATTTTTCCGATAGCCGGTCACTGTTTCCGCGCCGAAGAAATTCATTGCCGGGACGCCGAATGGATAATTCATAAGAGCGTCAAAGCGATCTCCCTGCAGCCATTCCGGGGCAATCCGCCAAATCTCTCCGCAGATGTAAGCTTCCGGATTTGTCGATTTAACCACTTTCCGAAAATCCTGCCAGAAGTCCTCATCGTCAATATCTTCCGGAACATCAAGGCGCCAGCCGTCGATGCCGAATTCCAGCCAGAAGCGGGTAACATCGAGAATATATTGGCGAACACCGGGATTCTTTATGTTGAGCTTCGGTAATGCGGGTAAGTTCCACCAAGCGGCATAATTATGCGGGTGTTCACTGTCGTTATTGTAAGGGCGTAACGGCCAACCGTTAATCGTGAACCAACCGAGGTAGGGAGAATTTCCACCGTTCTCCAGAACATGGTGAAACGGCCAGAAACCTCTACTGGCATGATTAAAAACGCCATCCAAGACGACTTTCATGTTGCGGGCATGCGCTTCATCGAGCAACTCTCTTAGTGCTTCATTGCCGCCGAGCAATGGATCTACCTGCATATAGTCGAAAGTGTGATAGCGGTGATTGGCAGCGGAAGAAAATATCGGGGTCATGTATATTGCACCGATGCCGAGATCCTGCAAATAATCCAGCTTGTCGACGATGCCGCGCAGATCTCCTCCCTGAAATCCCTGCTCTTCCGGGGGAGCGCCCCATGGCTTTAAGGTAATGCCGGGAGGCGTTTCCGAGCGGGCGCTTCGGGCAAAGCGATCCGGAAATATTTGATAGAAAACGGTATGTTTAACCCAATCAGGTGTTGTTATCTGCATGGCACTCCTCCACAGCTGTTCGAAATTAGTTTAGTCTTCCCTCAGTTAAGGGGTATAAATAAGCAGATGCGCGATGGGAAAATCAACACATTTATATTCCTTTGGGCGCTAGGTCTTCGTCGGCTTGAATGGCAGAAATAATTTCCGCAAATTGCTACTTTTCGGCAACCTGAATCCCCGAATGCCGTTTATCATTGGGCGTATAATCATTACAGAATTGCCCTAAGGGAATGAGGAAATGCTCGCCAGCGGGAGCGGAGATAAAATTATCAAAATTTCGCGGGTATTAGATTCGGTCGTGATGACAATCAAGAACGTTTACTAATTGTCATTATCTATCTTTCATCGCATTTTATATCTAAAGTGAATCGATAATACAATAAAAACAGACATCACGACCTCTATTCATCCTGAGCTTGACGAGGGGCTCAGAATGAATGTGGGATTTTTTGAAAATTTCTATATTCAAAATAAACAGCGCTTTGTAAAGTTTCTGGAACCTGTTGTTTAACCTGATTGTCAACACGACCTAATTAATATCCTTAATAAAGGAGTTTTTCATGAAACGATTGATTGTGGTTTTAGCAATACTGATTGCTACTAATTTTTGCCTGGCCGGTCCGGCGTCCACTGATGAAGCAGAAGATGTGAAAAAGGTAGTTCAGGAAAGTTATGTAGACGTTATTTATGGAAGTGGTGAATTAGAAAATTTGCGGAAAGGGATTCACCCCGAGTTTAATATGTATGTCTATTATAAAGAAACTTTCTCGAAGAGAACGCTAAACAATTGGATCGAACGCCTGGAGGCCAACCGGAAAAAAAATGCCGGGAAGCCGAAGGGAAACTACCGAACAGAATATGTGATGATTGATGTTACCGGGCAAACCGCAATGGTGAAGTTGACCGTGTACGAAGATGAAAAGCTGAAGTTTACAGATTATCTGACACTCTATAAAGTGGCCGAGGGATGGCAGATAATTACCAAACAGTTTTCGATGCATTAAACTGGTTAGAAAAAACCGAGAATCAATTTTCTGCGTGGGCATCCTGCAGAGGTTCAACCGGGAGAATGATGGTGAAAACTGAGCCTTTTCCCGGCTCGCTGTCGACCTGTATACTACCCTGATGCTCCTGAACGATCTGCAGGCTAATCGCCAATCCAAGCCGGGCCCGGACGATCGCGTTCTTGGTGGTAAAGCCCGGCTCAAAAATCGCTGTGAGATCTTTCTGCTCAATGCCTTTACCGTTATCCCGGATGGAAATATGAATACTATTTTCCTGTAAAACAGTAGTGACGGTGATACGCCCATTTTTACCGGTTGTTGCCTGGGCAGCATTTTTAATAATATTTAGGTATACCTGGTTTAGTTTGCGGGGTTGAGAAAGAATTTCCGGCACTACCCCATAATTGCGGGTAACCTGAATACCTTTCAGAATATCACTTTCCAATAAAGACAGCACACTCTCGATGCCATCATGAATGTCGGCTTTCACCGTCTCGGATTCATCCAGCCTTACAAAATTTTTCAAATTTTCAATAATGCCATGCAGGCGCCCGGTGCCTTCATCGATCAGTTGGTCCGCGTCAGATATCACCTTCATCATTTTGTTGATTTCCCGGCTGTCTGCGCTGTTTGCACTATGCCCATCGGCCAATGTTTTCTCCAGCCGTTTCAACGCTTTCGACTTTGTGCTTTGCATGCTACGCATGGCACCGATCGGTGTGTTGAACTCATGGGTTAGCCCGGCTACGAGCTGTCCCAGCGAAGCCATCTTTTCCTGAACGATTATTTGTTTTTGCATCTCCTTTAATTGGTTGAATGCATCCTCCAGTTCAATGTTTTTCTCGCTAAGTTCGCGCGTCCGCTCTGCGACCTTTTCTTCGAGGCCGATGTTAAGCGCGTGCACTTTGTCTGATTGAAAGTTGACGATAGCGACAAAGTAAAACACCGCCATAATTCCCGTGCCAAGATAACTAATGGCAGACCAGGTTTTGCTACCTACCGGGAATGCCAGCGCGCCAACATAACCGAAAAGTATCCACAGGGATGTGCCAATGATCAGTATTAAGATAAACCGCTGTTGCGCAAGACTTTCAGCCTTTCGATAACTTTTATAAGCCATCGTAAACAGATAGAGAAAGATTAGGGCAAAAATCGGCAGCATTAAAATTCCCAAAGGCCCTGCAGGTGTATCCCAGATATGTTGGGGATTCTCAGGGATCTTGTTCACCAGGTCGGTAAACTGGCTAAGCAGTGCGGTGATGAAAATGAACGTCAGGGTAACAATGAGAAAATGTTTTACCCGGATGCCCATGATTTTGGCTGACAAATTTTTGTCATAGCCGGTAAAGGCAAGAAAGAAGAGGATTAGTCCGGCGGGAACAATGAAGCCTGCGGAAAAAGTGAGGCGCATCCAGGTATGAATGCTTTCCAGAGTGCCAAATTGAAACCAGGCAAAGAAAGCAAATGCATCCAAAGCCAATGCCAGGGTAAAGAAAGAGAAAATCCGGTTAATGCGTTCGCGCCGGCGAAATAGCCAGGTAACAATAGCCAGCAGCATGCAGAGAATGCCGGAAATTAGCATGGGAACAGCATATAAATTCATTGTGAATATCCGATCTTGAAATGGCATTAGGTATCTCTGGAAGGTAAAGCCAGCGAGAGGGAAATTCAATACCCAGTTCCGTTTGAGTATCCTGTGAGCGGCTTTTAAAAATCATTGGGCAATGTTTATATATTGAAGGCATTCTCGCCACCCGTGATATCCACATTTGTCAGTAGCGAAATCAGCGTTTTGACAGTTTGTCGCAAGTTTTGCCAAACTGTCAGTCGGGTGTGAATCTGTTACATTTTCCCTGACAAGCGCTGTCCGCATGCCGGAAATTTTTTCTGACCTCCTAAACTGTATCTAAAAAAACATTTTCTTTTAAGTCGTTTTTAAACAGTTGTTTATGGTTTCGGTTTTGTTTTTGGCACACTGGTTGTAAATAGTAAAAGCAACTGCATGAGCAGAATTTTGAAAACCAAACTTTAAAAACCTTTTAGGAGGAAATACAATGAAATTAGTTCACTTTTACCCCAACTCATTAAATGGCCTTACCAAAGAAATTGATAGTGTATTCAATTCTTTCTTTGATGAGTCTACTCGAGTTAATACAGAAAGAAAATCGGATCACAATTGGCAGCCGCGAGTAGACGTTCGCGAAACTGAAGATGCGTTTTTACTGGTCGCTGAATTGCCGGGCATTAGCAAAGATGATTTGAAAATAGAATTCGAAGACAGCGTGCTGAGAATTAGCGGTGAGCGCAAAAGCAATAGCGAAGACGAAAATATCAATGTGCTTCGTAGTGAAAGAGTTTTTGGCAAATTCAATCGCTCTTTTAAAGTAAATACCCGTGTGAATGCAGACAAAATTGAAGCTGGTTATGAGAATGGCCTATTGACGATTACGCTTCCGAAATCAGAAGAAGTAAAACCGAAAAGCATCAAAGTGAAAGTTGGAAAATAAACCTCCGAGTTGGGAGGCAAATAACCTTATAATTTTACTTTAATATAGATACCATTAACCCAATGAAATAGGAGGAAGAAACATGTCATTAGTACGTTGGAATCCTGGAAAAGATTTGTTCTCGATTCAAAATGATATGAACCGTTTTGTAGATCGTTTCTTTTCACCAGACCTGTTCGATCAGGATAGCTTTGGCTGGTTACCCAGCATAGATGTCTCCGAGGATAAAGATGGCTTCCTGATGAACATGGAACTTCCCGGTTTGAAAAAAGATGATGTTAACATTACCCTTACCGATGGTTTGTTGACCATCGAAGGCGAACGAAAGTCCGAAATTGAGAATAAAGATGTCAATGTGCATCGCGTTGAGCGTCGTTATGGTAAGTTTCGCCGGACTTTTAAATTGCCGGTAGCGGTTAAAAGCGACAAAATTGATGCAACTTTTAAAGATGGCCTCCTCACCATCAACATCCCAAAAGCTGAAGTGGTAAAACCGAAACAGATTGACGTAAAGATCTCCTAAAACGGTTTTTCAGCGAGTGATTGCAAAGGGCGGATAAATTTATCCGCCCTTTGTTATGTACAGTCCTTTAAACGATTACTTCCGTTTTTTCTTCCGGTACTTTCTCTGCAGGTGCTTCCGGGGCCGGTTTTAGTTTATCCTGAAAATAACGATACAATAACGTCTGCGCGCGAACCCGGATGTCTTTACCGTTGCGAAAGTATTGATTATCCAGTCTTTTGTTTAATAAGCGCGTTTTCACATTATCCCGCCAATGGATGTTGAGAAAATCTTTAATTTCCTTTTGCAATGTTTTGTCGTAAATAGGCGCAGCTACTTCAATGCGCCGGTCGAGGTTACGCGGCATCCAGTCTGCCGAGGAAAGATAATACTTTTCATTGCCGCTATGGCAGAAAACAAAAATCCGGGTGTGTTCCAGAAAGCGATCGATGGTGCCGGTCGCGTTGATGTTCTCGCTCATCCCTTTTATGCCGGGAATTAGCGAGAACATTCCTCTTACCATCAAACGAATTTCCACACCGGCCTGGCTGGCCTCATAAAGCTTACCAATAATTTTGGGATCGGTGAGATTGTTCAGTTTTACAAAGATGTATGCCGGATTTCCTTTACCGACATTTTTAATTTCCGTATCGATCAGTTTATTCAGTTTTTGGCGCATATTAAAGGGAGATACCAGCAAATGGCGATAAACGTAACGATTGAAATTATTTTCCAGGGACTCGAATACCTTCCGCACCTCATTGGTCAAGCGCGGATCTGCAGTAAGCAAGGCATGGTCACTATATAGTTTCGCAGTCGATTCATGCAGGTTTCCAGTGCCAATATTAGCATAGAGGGTGACCTTCTTTCTCACTTTGCGCTTAACCAGAATAAGCTTGGAATGCACTTTAAAGCCGGGGGAACTGTGAATCACATGGACGCCCTCTTCCTGCAGACGCCGCGACCAGTGGATGTTGGCTTCTTCGTCGAATCTGGCCTGGAGTTCCATCATCACCGTTACATGTTTTCCATTACGGGAAGCATTAATCAGCGCGTTAATTACATTAGAATCGCGGGCCACCCGGTAAAGGGTCACCTTAATGGAAACGACATGGGGATCAATAGCCGCCTCCCGCAGAAAATCGATGATGTAGTTGAAGGTCTGATATGGATAATGAAGGAGAATGTCCTGTTCACGGATTTTCTCGAAAATGCTTGCACTGCCGACAAGCAGCGGGTGCGGCAGCGGGGGTGCTGCTTTGTATACCAGGGCCGGGGAGCCAAGGTTCGGGAACTGAATAAAATCTTTAAAATTATGATAGCGGCCTCCGGGAATAAGATTATCTTCGAGCTTTTTCTGTTCCCGTAAGCGGGTTGTCAGGTATTTTAGGAAGTCTTCCGGAATCGCCTGATCATAAATGAAGCGCACCGGATTTCCTTTCTTGCGTTGCGCCAGTCCTTTCGACATTTTTCGCAGGAAGCTTTCGGAAATATCATCATCCAAATCAAGTTCCGCATCCCGGGTCAATTTGATGGTATATGCTTCAAACTGATCGAATTGAAAAATCGAGAATATATTTTTCAGGGAAAATCGAATGACATCATCCAATAGCATAATGAATTTTTTGCCATTGCTTTCCGGCAGGATGACAAAACGAGAGGTCAGGTTGGTTGGTACTTCGATTAAGGCATATTTGTATCGTGTTGCATCAGAAGATTTACTCATGCGAATCGCCAGGTAGATGGAATGATCTTTCAGATCCGGAAAGTCTTCAATCTGATCGATCATCAAAGGAATTAAGAGAGGGCGGATTTTTTGCCGGAAAAAGTTGCGGACGTATGTTTGCTGAGCTGCATCCAGACCATTCTCATCCAGAATGAAAATGTTTTTAGTTGCCAGTAATTTGAGCAGCTCCTGATAAATTTTATCGAACTCTGCCTGTTGCGCCAGCACGGTCTCATAGATGGTTTGTAAGATCTCCTTGGGATCTCCCCCCACCACTTTAATGGCCTTTTTTCCCAGTTTTTTTAAGCGGCGAAGAATAGCGACCCGTACCCGAAAAAATTCATCCAGATTGGAGGAAAAAATGCCTAAAAATTTAAATCGTTCGACAAGTGGTACCGAGGGGTCGTTAGCCTCCTGTAATAATCGACCGTTAAAAGAAAGCCAGCTTAGTTCCTTGTTTTTTACTTTTTCCTTCATCAGAAACACCCCATCAACAGTTCGTTTTTCTTCAGCGTATGGCAATCCGTTTTTCGTATACGGCCTAACCGAGATACGTTACTTATAAACGTATTCAACAAAAAGTCTGCCAAAAAAAAGAATCGTTGTAAACCTCATTTAAACAAAGGTTTAGATGAGGGGCAGGCTGTTTCTGGGTAAGACTAATATTGCAACTGATTATGTTTGGATTGCTATTTCTAGCAATCTTTAAATACTTGTTTATTAAGCGATTGTATGTCTGATGGAAATAGAGGCAGGAAAGAATGTGGCACCTTTTTGCCGGAAGAATTATTGATCTTTCCGCAAGCCGGTAAGGGTAAAAGCTGGAGATTTCGTTCGGGATTGATAGTTTTCATCAACATCGGATTTATTGAAAAACAGAGAGATAAAACGGTTCAGGTTCAGTTTAAAACCGGTATCACGGTCGAGGGTCGGACGATTTTCTTCCGTTTCATGGGCATTGGAAATCCAATCCTTTAGTTTTTCACCCTGGTTGCGGGTAAGCAAGGTCACTTTAAGGCGGACATCCAGTACTATTTTCTCTGCCGGTGCAAATTGACCAACCGAAACAAGGAATAAATTCTTAAGGGGCGCCCAGTAATTCTGCAGCGCTTCCAGACTGGTAAAATACTTGTCCTGCTCCCTGCCTTCCACCCGGTAGCGGTCTTCCCAGATGTCGTACGTTAAGCGGTATTTGAAACTGGAGAGGCGCCGTGTGGCTGTTTCCCCAACGGTGATCTCCGGAATAAATTCCAGCAGCACCGGCAACCCGGATAGCAATGTCTGCCGGACATCCCCGACAATCAATTCCGGGCAGGATATTTCGCACATCAGGCTGTCATTTTCCAGCAGCGGAGTTACTGTAATATCCGGTGACTGCCGTGAGGGCATGTAAACGCCGGTAAACAGCAACAGGAATATCAGCAGTAATAATGTTCGATAGCAATGCTTCAAGAGCACAACCATTTTAGTGTTCTACAAAAATAAGTTAAAATGTATGTCCCAACGACAAGTGGAACCGGAAATCATAACTGGGAATCGGATAAGCAAAATCCAGGCGGAGCAGACCAACAACCGGCATTCGCACCCGGGCGCCAAAACCCAGCCCGGTTTTCAATTTGTCGAATGTCCATTTCTCGGGATCATTCCAGGCATAGCCAGCATCGTAGAAGAGTACGCCGGATAAACGGCTTTTATCTTTCAGGCGCGCCGAGAGTGGAAATCGCAACTCCGCACTGGCCTGGGAGAGATGCGAGGCGTATCCGTCCGGCGTCAGAATTCGATCTTCATAACCGCGTAAAGAGTTCGGCCCCCCGAGATAGAATCTCTCAAAAAACGGTGCATTTTCACTGGATTCGGCATACTTCAAACGGATAGCGCCGGTTAACCCTTTCCAGATGGGTTGATAGCGGCGGAGGTCGATAATAAAACGATTGAAATTTTGTATCGAATCGGTTTGACTACGGTTCATCGCGGCACGCTCGAACGTCAGGCTGCCCCACCAGCCACTCGACGGGTTCACCTGACGGTCACGGGTATCGATATTCATTGATGCGATAAATTTGAAGATCCCGTGATCTTCATCGTAAGGAGAGAGAAATTCCGGCGATGGAATTACCAGGGAATCGTTGGGAAAAGTTTTCAGTATGCTGTCTGCCCGCACATTTTCTGCCCGGACAGCTACGGAAAAAAGCTTTGCCAGTCCACTGTTGCCATTGACGCCTAACATTAGCCCGGCAAAGGTAACATCCTGCCCAAATCTTTCCTGCTCAACAAAATGAATAAAATTGCGGCGCTCTCCGAGAACTTGCGCATTTAGATTGTATTCCGTGCCAGCAAGGAAAGGCATAACAAAATCAAAATAAGAACCGACAAAGCGATCACCGAGAAGAAACTCATACCCCAAATAATTGCCATGGCCGGTAAGGTTGTCCAACCGTACGCCCAGGGGACTAATGTACCAGCCGTCCAGCTCATTGAATCCGCTCTTGAACTGAAGATAAGGCCAACGTCGCTCTTTCACTTTTACGGTGACGACCGCCTGCGCCTGCCCGCTACCCGGCATAATCAGTATTTCTACATCCTGAAAGAAATTGGTTTGGCGCAACCGTTGTTCATCATCCGCTAACTGCTGTTTGGTTATTGGCAGCCCTTCCTGGATGGTCAGGTAGTTGCGAATCACAGACGCGTTCGTTTTGGTATTGCCATCATATTGAATGGCTTCTACCAGCAACGTCCGTTCATTTTGCGCCTGCCCCTGCAGGGAAATTGTCAGCATTAAGATGCAGAGGGAGAAATGTAGAATAAAGTGTCTCATTTAAGCGATTGTCTTTTAATGATACGTTGAATGTATGAGAACATCATATGCCTTTCAAGGAAATTCTCGTCTAAAATTCAATTCCCGGGAAGTAGCATCTCCCCGGGAATTTTTGGGATGATGAGGTAACAAAAGTCTGTTTTAATTGCTGCTATAGGCGCTGAATGCTTCGCTTTCGCCGGTATTATTCACGACCTCGATTTCACCGTCCGCGGAAAGTGTTACCTGGTAGGTGGTATTTCCATCGGCAAGCTCGCCACTACCGCTGCCATCCGGGCCGTAGATGATGTGCAAGGTGTAAATCGGCGCATCGCCATTATTATAGCTGGCTTGTGAGGTATAAACTTTCAGCCAGAGTTCGCCGCTGCCATCGGGATATTCCACTGCATTGAGGCGATAGTAGCGATCTTCGGTATCGATATGCTCGGCCTCGATCTCCTTGTATTCATCGAAGTAGGAAATCTTCAGCGAGGCCTGGCCTTCATTGTTGGTGCGAATGGTTAAATACTCTCTCCAAAATCCGTCTTCCATGCGGCGCTGCAGGTTAACTTTGGTAGAATCCACATTGCCGGTGGTAAAGTCGATGATTTCAGTGAGGGTGGCAGTGCTGGAAGAATCATCCGGGTTGAGTGCGTAGGCAGCACCCTGCTCCAGACGGGTGACCAGCGGATTGCTGGCAAAATTGATAATACGATTTACCGAGCCCTGGTTATCATCTTCAAAATCGTCAAAGTCGCCGGTGACGGTGCTGCCATCGCGCCAGGATTCGGAAAAAATACCGGTGTTGCTGGGATAGAAAGTGATGGAGCGGCTGTGAGTGGTGTTATCTCGAAATTCGAGCAGCTCGCTGAAAGTGCTGTTCTCTTCATGGTTGAACTCAGCGTTTTGCGTCAACTTGCTTAATTCGGCCTCACCGGCATAATTAACAATGTTTTCTGCCGTCGCACTGATGATTTCGTTGTCGTCATCATAGGCGGTTGGGGTGACATTGCTGAGAACACTGATCAATTGAAAGCCTGGGTTAAAACGAGTTTCCTTATCCAGCGAAAGTACCCGGTCATCGCTATCATCATTTAAATCCGGCCCCAGGAATGCTGCTACACTGGTGGAATCGTAGCTAATTTCCACGTCCGCTGGAAAATCGAAGATAACTTCGTAGATGCGAGCGTTGCCGCTTTCCGGATCATAAAATAAACCACGCCGTCCGGAGATACCACTTTCCGGATCGGTCCACTCTTCATACCATACCAGGCTATCGCCGGCGCCTTTCCGGATGATATTCGCTGCCCGGGCGTAGTCCCGAACCTGATACATCTTGGACGCTTGCTTGCGAACCTTCCCCATGGTGTTGATCATGCCCATTTCATCAGTAACGGCACCATCCTCCCCTTCGAGGATGTCGTTAAACTGGCGACTGGTATTTACCTGATGCATCATTTGCCAGCCAAACTGGGCAGTCGATTTTACACCGGCATTGACGGAAAAATCCGGGTTGTTATTATCATCGGGAGGGTCGACCGTATTTTCACAGCTGCTCAGGAAAAATAACAGGCCGGCCAAAAGGAATAATTGGTTGAGTCTAAAATTCTTTAAATAGCGTTTCATCAGAAATCTCCTTTACTGAGTTTGTTTGGAAAGCGGGTGCCCGCGTCACTCACTTCACCAGACAGTAAGTCTAAAACTGTGCCAAAACCGAAACGAGATTTTTGTTCTGAGTCTAAGTTTAATAAAAACAGATGTGAAATGAACAACGAAGGACGAAGAACGAACAACGAACAACGTAGCTCAACAATGAATCTCCACCACAGGTGTGAATAATCTACCACAGGTGTTTTTGAAAAAATGAATAAACGCAGTTGCCGAAGGTGAGCGACTAAAGAAGTTCTTTGAATGATAATTCTTCGTTACAGGGGAAGTAGGTGGGAGGAAAATAAAAAACGGCTGATGAGCTGGAAAACTCATCAGCCGGTGTCTCCTAGGCGCGTCTCCAATGGCCGGCTTTCCAGGTCCAGCCAGCGCGCGATTTTTTCCAATGGCCGGGCACCCAAACAAATCCTTTTTTCGGTTTTGTCCAGTATCCTTTTTTCCAGACATAAGTATTTCCTTTACGAACATAATGCCCGGAAATCCATACAGCATTATTGTAAGGTTTGGCGGTGCGCACCTCTACTTTCGCTACCGGTGGGCCGGTGCGAACATAGACGGTACGAGTGGCACAGCTGCTAAACATTAATACGGCAAGCACTGCCGGGAAAATCAGCGATAATAACTTTTTTGAATATTGCATGTTGATAACCTCCGTTGTCTGTTTCGTTTTCATCACTGCCTTTTGCGAATGCCGTGCCAGTTGCTAAAAAGCGCTATTTTTAAAGAAAATGGGCTGTTTTTGTCCCTGCCGGAACAGAATGATGTTCGAAATGGTGCGGGAATGGAATGCCCGTTTTAATGTTTCCGGTTGTTTCCGGGCGCAATACAATTATATTTCGGGACTCAAAAACAGATGAAACTGACTGGACGGAAAAAAAATGCTCAAGAAAATAGTAATCACAATCCTGGCGCTAATTGTGTTATTCATCGCCGGTGTATATTTCTTTTTACATGAACCGCAACCGGAGGGAACGCCGGGCCCGGAAGCAGATGCGCTGGCAAAAAAGATGATGCAGGCAATAAACCATGCGCAATGGGACAGCACCGGTGCTATCAGCTGGAACTTTCGGGGTATTCATGAAGTGTTATGGGACAAAGATCGCCATTTCGCCCGGGTACGCTGGGAAGACAATGAAGCGCTGGTAAACATTAATCAGCGAAGCGGCATCGCTTTTCAGAATGGTGCGCCGGTATCGGGAGAAGCTGCTGATGAACTAGTAAAGAAAGGATGGAGCATTTGGGCGAATGATTCTTTTTGGCTCAACCCAATCTCCAAACTGTTTGACGATGGTACTGTTCGCAGCATTGTAGACCTGGAAGATGGTGGCAAAGGATTGCTGATTACTTATCAAAGTGGCGGTGTTACTCCCGGGGATAGTTATCTTTGGATTGTTGGAGAGGATGGATTGCCAACGCACTGGCAAATGTGGGTATCTATGTTGCCTTTTGGCGGGTTAAAATTTAGCTGGGAAGAGTGGATGACAATATCGACAGGCGTAAAAATTTCGACGCGGCATAAGAGTAAGCTTGCCGAAGTCTATGTTCGCGATGTTGTTGCCGGAAAAGATTTGAATGAACTTTTTCACCATCAGGATCCCTTTGCGCCTTTATTACCCTGACGGGAGCAGCGGAATTGAGAAGAAAATTTAAAATCCGTGACTACAGCGAGTTTCGGCAGCGGGAAAAAAGCTAAATTATGGCTTTCGCCAGCGCGGGAATTTTTTTTATATTTCCCTGTTGGGATTGATTATATTTAACGAATGAAAATAAGCAGGACTTACAGTAATAACCTTGAAGGAGAATTGGATGTTGGACATTCGTCTGGAAGATCAAAAGAAAGATAAAGAAGAAAAAAGCCGGGGGCTGGGTGAAAAACTTTTAAAAACCCGGACGATACTGATCTACGGCGGCATCAATCAAAAACTGGCGGAAGATGTCAGTCGAAAATTGCTGGTGCTGGCGGCTGATTCTGATGAAGACATCAAGATTTTTATCAATTCCCAGGGCGGCCATGTGGAATCCGGCGATACCATTTTCGATATGATTCGTTTCGTAAAGCCGCGGGTTAAAATCATTGGTACCGGCTGGGTGGCCAGTGCCGGCGCATTGATTTTTGCTGCCGCAGAAAAAGAAGATCGCCTCTGCCTGCCGAATACCCGTTTTTTGCTGCACCAGCCGAGCGGCGGCGTAATGGGACAAGCCACTGATATTGGCATCGAGGCAAAAGAGATCGTGAAAATGCGCGGTCGCCTGAACCAGATTTTTGCCGATGCGACCGGACAGTCGGTCAGCCGCATCGAAAAAGACAGCGATCGTAATTTTTGGATGTCTGCCGACGAAGCCATCAAATATGGCCTGGTTGGTAAGGTTGTCAAATCCGAAGACGAGATCTAATTGTTTTACTAAATTTTTTGTGCAGAAAAGCGGGCTTGTCCCGCTTTTTGCGTTTTAGGGGATGTTTCCCCGCCTCTCGAAAATCTTTAATCGACCGTTGACAATCGTATTCTGATGCTGTAACCTTGTTTGTTTGCTGAATATGCCTTTTATATCAACCGGGATATATTGATGACATTTAAAACGGATCGGGAATTCGCCCAGCATTTAGACACATCGGACCCACTTGCTCGCTATCGGGATCTTTTTAATCACCCCAAACATCATGATGGCAACCCAGTGATTTACCTCTGCGGTAATTCTCTCGGCCTGCAACCGAAATCCGTGCGGGCCTACGTCGAGCAGGAATTAGCCGATTGGGAAGCGCATGGGGTTGAAGGACATTTTCGCGCGAAACATCCCTGGATGCCATACCACGAGAATTTAACCCGCGCGACTGCCCGCCTGGTTGGGGCGCAGGCGCAGGAAGTGGTGGTGATGAACAGTCTGACGGTTAATCTGCACCTGCTGATGGTTTCCTTTTATCGCCCGACCCCACAACGCTATAAGATACTGATCGAAGCGAATGCCTTCCCATCCGATCAATATGCGGTAAAGTCTCAAATCTCTTTTCACGGATACGATCCCGCCGATGCTTTTCTGGAGTTGCCTTTGCGGGAAGGGGAAGTAACCCACCGAATGGCAGATATCGCCGATATGCTCGAAAGAGAAGGATCGCAAATCGCCCTGGTGCTTTTGGGCGGGGTGAATTATTACACCGGGCAATTCTTCGATTTGGGGCAAATTAGCACGTTGGCGCATAAGCAGGGTTGTGTGGTGGGGTATGATCTTGCCCATGCGGCCGGTAATGTGCCATTGCAGTTACATGACTGGGATGCAGATTTTGCTGCTTGGTGTTCCTACAAATATTTGAATAGCGGGCCGGGAAGCCTGGCTGGCTGCTTCGTCCACGAGCGACACGCGGATCGTCAGGATTTACCAAGATTTGCCGGCTGGTGGGGCCATGATAAACATACCCGTTTTAAAATGGGGCCGGACTTTCAGGCAATCCCCGGCGCGGAAGGCTGGCAGTTAAGCAATCCACCCATACTACCGATGGCTGCTTTACGTGCCTCCATGGATATTTTTGACGAAGCGGGTATGGAGGCTCTGCGGGAGAAAAGTATTCAGTTAACCAATTACCTGGCCTTTCTTGTTGACGAAATTGGCCCGGAAAAAATTAGCTACATTACTCCGCACGAAGTCGAATCGCGTGGATGCCAGCTTTCCTTAGTAGTTGCTTCCGAAGGGAAACGGGTGTATGATGCCATCAGCGAACGTGGTGTGGTTTGCGACTGGCGGGAGCCGGATGTCATCCGTGTAGCGCCGGTGCCGCTCTATAATAGTTATTCCGATATATATCACTTTGTAGAGATACTAAAAAGCGTATTATAATATTGAAAGATAAAATTGAAGGAATTTCATATGACTAAGTTACTACAAAAGCGACTCTCTTTCTGGATGCTAATGACGCTTTGTTTATGGTTTGCTGGCTGTGCCACCGTTCAGAACCTGATGAATGTGCAGAAGCCGAATGTGAGTGTAAAAAATGTCCGTTTTACCGGTATGAGCCTGAGTGATATCGATTTGGCAGTTGAGTTGGCCGTAGAAAATCCGAATCAGGTGTCCGCTAATCTGATGGGATTCGATTACGATTTCCAGATCAATCAGTCATCATTCCTCACCGGGCAGCAGGACTCGCCGCAGGAAATCGGCGCCGCCCAAACCAGTAACTTTGAAATTCCGCTCACCCTAAATTTTAAAGATCTGTATAACACTTTCGCCGCTTTGAAAAATCAGGATAACTCTGGTTACAAGATTGACGTCGGGGTAACCGTAGACCTTCCCCTGCTTGGCAAAACCCGAATTCCTGTCAGTCATAGTGGCGAGGTGCCAATGATTAAGGTGCCGAAAGTGAAAGTTGCTTCACTGAAATTGGATAAATTAAACCTGACCGGCGCGGATTTAGCCCTGAACATCGAAGTGGATAACCCGAATGGATTTGCATTCTCCTTAAAAAATATGAACTACAATTTTAATGTGAATGGCCAAAATTGGGCAGAAGGGTTAAGCAGTCAGGCGATGCAGATTGCCGGAAATGGCAAAGGAAACCTGCGTGTGCCGATTTCTCTGAACTTTCTGGAAGTCGGTCAAACCGTATTTAACCTGCTTTCCGGGAATAACAGTGTGAATTACAATTTTGATGGCACATTTGGTTTTGATACTTCTTTGCCACTGTTAAAAAATATTGATTTGCCGGTAAATCGTTCTGGTAACCTGAATATTACCCGATAGCGGAAAACGTTCTAATTCTTGCATTCATAAAAAATTATGCAGATATTAAAACGTTATAATACCACCACACTACACTGTTCGCCTTCCGGTCGAATAGGTATATGCTATAGTAAATCAATCAGGGATATGTTACTTGCTGGATAAAATAAAAGGGAGATTTAGCTGTCATGAGCAAGAGTAATGCCCCTTCTGAAAACACCATGGATCAAATTCGCCAGTTGCTTTTTGGGCAACAGGTAGATGCATTAAATGAAAAGTTTAATTCTGTAACCGGCGAAGTCGCTGCGTTGCAAAAAAGAGTCGAGCAATCCCTGGACGCGCTTCAAAAATCGATCGACACCTTGAAAACGACAAATGAAGAAAAACATCAGGAACTGCGCTCGCAGATATCCGATCTGGACAAAAATTTTCAGGATCGTTTGCAAGATCTCGACACTCGTTTGAGTGGCATGATAAAATCATGTGACCAAAACAGCGTACAGCGGTCTACACTGGCAGAGTATCTGATAGAAATGGGAGAGCGGTTGCAGACAGGCAAAAAAGTTCAGCTAACTAACGGACAAAGTGACGCACTGAATAACGATGAATAATCGGGACATACCAAATTCTTTTGATGACCCCTTCAAACAGTTAAAGCATCTGCTGCTTACCGAAGATCAGAATCGTATCCAGCAACTTGAAGCGGAAATTCAGCGGCTTCATGAACAGCTGAACGAGAAAGATCATCTCATCGAAACCCTGCAACCGGTAATCGCGGAGTTACTGGAAAATAAGATTCGTAATTCCAAAGCGGAAATGGCGGAGTCCCTGGCACCGGTGATGAGCGAGGCGATCAAAGTCCAAATTCGCGATGCCAAAGAAGATATGGTTGATGCGATGTACCCGATTGTCGGGCGAATGGTCAGCAAAGCCGTCACTGAAGCGAT
Organism: Calditrichia bacterium; assembly: GCA_028284905.1. Taxonomy (GTDB): domain Bacteria; phylum Calditrichota; class Calditrichia; order RBG-13-44-9; family J075; genus JACKAP01. Next base: position 43,252 of record JANQQU010000003.1, on the reverse strand, counting down.
GAAAAAATTCGCGGCGAATATCAATCAACAGCTGAACAAAACTTTCAACTTCTCCCGTTGGTTTCGATCGCTTATTGCTCGCTTCAAAGGCGTTAGCCAGGCAGAATTGATAATGAGAGATGCACTACCATTTGAGATACAGCGGGTTTTTCTGATTGCAAAGAACTCCGGTTTATTAGTCTCTTACGCCAACCGGGAAGGATTATCTCCTGAAAATGATGATGCGCATATTATCGGGGGAATGCTGACGGCAATTAAATCCTTTGTGGAAACATCTTTTTCGAACGATGACCCCGGCGAGCTTCGGGAAATTGAGCACAGCAAATCAACCATTCGCATCGATAGTGCCATTTACAGCTATCTTGCAGTTGTTTATAATGGCATTCCTCCGGAAGATTTCTCGAAAAGTGTCCGGGAGCTTCATGAAAACATTCATGGTCGTTTCTATCGCAAATTAAGAGACCATGATGGCGACAACTCTCACCTGAAAGAAATCGAACAACCCTTAAAGTCCTATCTGGAAGTAACACAGAACAGCTAAAATGAACAGCATGAATCAGAAGAAGATATGTATACTGGGAATGTTCGGGGTCGGTAAAACGAGCCTGGTCGAACGATTTGTATATAACAAATTTGATGATGAATACAAATCTACCATCGGTATCAAAGTTTGTCAAAAACTCCTCTCTCCAATAGAAACCGATCAACACAAAATAGTGCAGTTTAACTTTTTGCTCTGGGATATTGAAGGCGCGGAAGTGATTACGCCACAAATTCAGAATTATATGATTGGCGCCCACGGTGCGCTAATTGTCTCCGATCTTACCCGCCCGGATAGTATTTCGGTCGCGAATAATATTGTCGAAGCCTATCAGCAAACTGCACCCGGTACGCCATTTGTGCTCGCCGGAAATAAATTTGATTTAATTGCTGCCGAGAGTGAGAATATCCAGCAACTTGAAGAACTGGGTGAGACATTAAAAGCGCCGGTCTTGCTGACCAGTGCAAAAGAAAATAATAATGTTGAAGCCGCATTTGAAAAACTTGGTCTACTTATTGCATCCAGCTAAATTATGGACACGCTGTTTTTTGAAAATTTACTGAGTCAGAACCTTTACGGTTTCGCCTATCTCTCCCCGGAGAGCCGGGTAGTGACTGCGAACAAACGGTTTGCTCGCTTTACAGTTTCCACCGGGGATGTTCAGCGGCAGTCCATTACCCAGCTATTCCCGGAAACTTTTGGCCTGGAAGCAATCCTTTCTGCCATTATCGATGGCAGCCAACCGACATTCTCCCTGGAAAATATCAACCGCGAATCTGAAGATGGCGAGATTAACTATTTTAATATTTCGTTTCATCCCACTGATGATGCGGATAAGCCGCTCTTTTGCCTGATAACGGATGTTACCGATAAAGCGACACTGCAACAGCAAGTCAACCAACAACGCAATGAAATACAACTACTTGAAGGCATTTTAAAAGCACAATCCAGCGAAGGATTTGCTCATATCTGGGGAGACTCCGAGCCGATTAGCAAAGTGAAGCGTACGATCGAAAAGATTGCGAAGATCCCGACAGCAACAATCCTGCTTACCGGAGAAAGCGGCACCGGAAAAAGCATGATAGCCCGCATTATCCATTACTCATCCCAGGGAAGCCAGGCGCCATTTGTCGAAATCAACTGTGCGGCGATTCCGGATACATTGCTGGAATCCGAACTGTTTGGCTACGAAAAGGGTGCATTCACCAATGCGATGACCACGAAGCCCGGACTGTTGGAAACAGCACATAATGGCACATTATTCCTCGATGAAATTGGGGAAATGCCGCCGAAGCTGCAGGCAAAGCTGCTCTCCTTTTTGGAAACTCGCCGTTTTCGCCGACTGGGCAGTAATAAAGAAATATCCGTAGATATTCGATTGATTACCGCTACCAATCGTCATTTAAAGAAACTGGTCCACGAACAAGCATTTCGGGAAGATTTATTTTATCGCTTAAGCGTTGTTAATATTGATCTTCCCTCCTTGAGAGTGATGGGGGATGATATTCTCACGCTGGCTAGTAATTTCGTTAATGGGCTGAATATCAGCTACAAAAAATCAGTAAAGGGATTTACCTCGGAAGCGCGGAATAAATTGCGAAATCACGAATGGCCTGGGAATGTCCGGGAATTGCGCAATGCTATTGAACGAGCGATGATCTTTGTCGAAGGAGATGCGATTGATGCGGAAGATCTGCAGATCGGTATGCTCAGTAGCAGCGAACCATCCGCCTCGCCGCTGGAACGGTTTAAATTACCACCGGAAGGCATTTCATTCGATGAAATTGAGAAAAAACTGTTGCAGGATGCAATGGCGATTGCCGAGGGCAATCAGTCCCGGGCAGCAAAGCTGCTGCACCTTAGCCGGGATACCTTTCGCTATCGCCTGGAGAAGTATCACTTGATTTAAGGAATTCTATTGATATTTGTTAAAATAGTGTCTTTTGCCGCATTTTCTTTTCGGAGCTATGGGAAATCACTCACTTTGCAGCAAACTTATAATCAAAAAATATCATTTATTTTACAGGGCAAATTTTTTTAAAAGCTATTTTCAAACGAAGCTGAGAAAAATTTTTGCTACCAATAATACTGAGGTTTAAGATGAAACGCAGATTTACCCTTGCTATTTTGGGGCTCCTGGGATTTTTGATCATTTGCCTGCTTTGCATTTTTCTTCATGCAGATGAGATGGCCCGGGATCTTACCGATCGCTCCCGGGAAGCGTTAACAAATGCTGGTATTTCGTTGTCGGATGTGAGTTTTAATGGTCGCCACGCAATCCTGGCCGGGGAAGTTGCCAGCGAGGAGGTTGCTGACCAGGCAACGGGCATCGTTGGCGATGTGTATGGGGTGGCCGGTGTGGTAAACAATCTGACCGTCGCGGCACCAGCCCCGCCACCGCTGGATACTACAGCAGCACCAGCGAAGCCTAAAACCGAAACACAGATTAAGCTGGATGCGTTGCTGGCCGGGAAAACGATCGAGTTTGAGTCTAACAGTGCGGTTATCGATGTCGCCAATTATACATTACTAGATGAAATTGCCGGCATTTTAAATCAGAAGCCTTCATCTGTTATTGAAATTGCCGGGCACACAGACGCCACAGGCGATGCTCAGTATAACCTGGACTTAAGTAAAAATCGCGCCAACGCTGTTCGCCAATATTTGATCGGGAAAAATATTGATGGTGCCCGCCTGAAGAGTGCTGGCTATGGCGCAACTAAGCCGTTGGCTAATAATGATGAAGAGAGCGGCAAGCAGCAAAATCGTCGTGTAGAATTTAACGTTCTGGAGGAAAATTAAGATGACCTACCTGATTACTCAAATCATTTTGTGCCTCTTGGCAGCGTTTATCCTGGGATTTATTATCGGCTATTTCTGGAGCAAAGCGCGCTATGAACGCGATGAAAAAGACCGGAATATTTCCAAGGCGAATCTCTATAGCCTGGAAGAAGAAATTCAGGCTTATCGGATAAAAGTGGATAGTCTAACATCCGATCTGGAAGACTGCCGGAAATCATTGAAAGCGACACCGGTCGCAGCTGTTGTTGTTCCGGATGTCGAAGAAGATGAGCGGGATGATCTCAAGAAGATCTGGGGGATCGGAAAAGTGCTTGAAAAACGCCTGAACGATATGGGCATTTTTCGTTTTAGCCAGATCGCAACAATGGACGATAAGGATATCGATGAGCTGTCCGGTAAAATCGGTGAGTTTCCCGGGCGCATTCGCCGCGACGGCTGGGTGATTGGCGCAAGAGACCATTTTCATAAAAAGTATGGAAAAGAAATCAAGTAATTAATCGACAGCTACGAAGCATATTTCACGGCGGGCATTTTTTAATGTCTGCCGTTTTTTTTGCATCTGAGGCATATCCCCCAGTTTTACTGATTCGCTGTGTATTAATACGCACAAACGGGCATTATTAGCCAGGGCTTACTAATAAGGGTCTTTGTTTAAGATTTTGTAAAAATTGAGTTTATGGAATTTGGTGTTGCGTTTTTTAAACGTGACCAGAATATGGCATGAGGTTTGTTCTATGTAAAGTTGTTGAGGAGAACAGTAGCAAAACCCCAATTAAGTTTATTTATACTCCTTCCCTCCCCTCCAGGGGCTGCTGGTGTCGAAAGACCGAGCAGCCCCCCTTTTTTTTACAGGATGTTATTCTTTTGTGAGGCATTGTTACTACCAGTTTTATTATGTTGGCGCAATTGGTATATAGGATCGGAAAGGACGCATAATGCGCTTTAGAAAAAACATGCCGGCAAATTTATGGACTCAGATAACCATCCTCATTACCTTTCTGATATCGGCAGCACTAGGCCAGGGATCGTATGGGAACGATCAGGAAATTTTGCAAAAAATGAAAGGACTGCTTAGCAAAAGTCCGACGATCCAAAAGAAGTCGGCAGATTGGCTGGCAGCGAAAGAAGATCTCTCACTTTTGCCGGCATTTATGGATGCCATGCAGCTGATCCGTTTTCCAAAAGAATGGAAAAAGCCGCTCCGAAAAATATCTGGTAAAAAAATGGATGCAGACTGGCCACGCTGGATGGAATGGCTTGGTCAGCAGGAAGTTACGCCCCATCCGGTTTATCAATCCTACAAATTCTATTTATACAACAATATCGACCCGGCCATCGCTGCATTTTTTGCTGATGACCGTAATTTTCGAATTCGTCTCGATGAGGTGGTTTGGGGCGGCGTTGCCAAAGATGGCATCCCGGCACTGGATAACCCGCCCCTGTTGCCGGCAGAGGAGGCATTCTATCTAAGCGATAGCGATGACGTTTTTGGTATTGCGCTGAATGGTGAGTTCCGGGCTTATCCGTTGCGGATTTTGAACTGGCACGAGATGCTTAACACTACTATCGGTGGTGAAGCAATTTCATTAACCTATTGCACGCTTTGCGGGGCGGCGATTGCCTACTTTGGTAAAATAAATGATAGCCTTACAGCCACCTTTGGATCGTCCGGATTGTTATACCGCAGCAACAAGCTAATGTATGACCGCCAGACCAATTCCCTTTGGTCCAGCTTAACCGGTGAAGCGGTTTCCGGACCGGCTGCCGATGCTGATATGAAGCTGCGGCCGTTTTATACCGTGCGCACCACCTGGGGAGAGTGGCGCCAGCGTTATCCGGCAACAAAGGTGTTGGATATTAAGACCGGGCATGAACGGGATTACAGTCCCGGCGCCGCTTACAAAGCTTACTTCGATAGCGATAAAACCATGTTCCCGGTTGCCTGGCGGGATAATCGCCTGCAGGCGAAAGACTGGATCTATGGGGCTCATATCAATGGACGTTCTCTTGCCTATCCGTTAAAGGAGCTGGCAAAACAGTCATTGATCAACGATACATTCAATGAAAAAAACTTACTGGTGATCGCCGATGCGGAAAATATGGCGGTACGGATATATGAACGTAATGACGTTGAATTCCTGGAAAAACGCCCCGGGAATCGCATGCTGGATTCTGAAGGCCATGAATGGGAAATTAGCGAAGAACAACTGCGCCGCAGCGATGGAGCGATTACCTTATCACGAATTCCCGGTCACCTATCCTTTTGGTTTGGATGGTATGCTTTTTTCCCGGAAAGCGCTGTTTGGCGACAACCTTAGCCGGAACTATTTCCCCGCCGAAATCTCCTGATTGGGGATTGTTATTCACTCCTGAAATGTTATATTGGAATGTCTTTTTTTGATAGACTTCGAATTGTCTATAATCACTTAAAAATAGTCGTGACGCTGCTTTTTTATGCAGGAAATAACTACAAATAAGCGGAGGTATTAATGGCGCAGTCATCCATTTCTCTAAGCTGGGATGAATATTTTATGGGAATCGCGATCTTTACTTCATTGCGATCAAAAGATCCCAGCAGTAAAGTGGGCGCAGTGATCGTTAATGATGAAAACCATATTGTTGGTACTGGCTACAATGGTTTTATCGCCGGGGTAGACGAGGCGAATTTCAGCTGGGAAAGGGAAGGCGACTGGATTAATACCAAGTATCCCTACGTCGTTCATGCGGAAGCGAATGCTATTCTCAGTTCAACCACCAATGACCTCCGTAATTGCCGTATTTATGCCACACTTTTTCCTTGTAACGAATGTGCTAAACAGATTGCCCAAAAGAAAATCAAGGAAGTCATTTATCTTTCCGATAAATATCGTGGGCAGGATTTTCACCAGGCATCGGAATTGATCTTTACATCATCCGGGGCGAAAGTGCGCCACCTGGAAATGCCTTCCATGCAGGATTTACTAAAGAAGTTTGAAGGCTACATTCCATAATTCGGAATTCCGAATTCCGAATTTGTAACTCTCTTAGCCCTTGCAAACGCATCAGGGATTGATTAGTTTTTATTCAGCAGACAGCCACCGCAAACATTTTCATCCAGAGGATATATTATGGCAGACCATCTCGCGCTAGATATTGAAACCGTTCCGGCCGCCGATTTTTCGGAATATAGCGAAACAGTGCAGGCATATGTTCAGGGAAAAATCGATCGTCAAAAGGAGCGTAATCCGGATTTTGACTTTCGCTATTTTGCCAGCATCAATGGTGATTTTGGAAAGGTGATCTGTATTTCCCTCGGCTACATTCATGATGGCGAAAAAATAAAGTTGAAGTCCCTTTACGGGCATGACGAATACAAGATCCTCGAAGAGTTTAATCATGTCATCAAAACGGTGCGTGGGGTGTTTGTTCATTACAATGGTATCGGTTTCGATATACCCTTCATTCTGCAGCGAATGACCTATCATGGCATCAAGCCGTCTAATGATCGCTTTCGTATGCTCGCCCGCTATCGCAGCGACCCGCACTTCGATTTGATGATGCATTACTATAACTGGGATTTCAGCAAGGTGATGTCCCTGGGAATTTTAGCGGAATTACATGGCATTCCCAGCCCGAAAGGGGATTTAAGCGGCGGTAAAGTGTTTGATGCTTATATCGAAAATGAATGGGAGCGAATTGTCCGGTACTGCGAATTTGATGTTGCGACAACCTTGAATCTTTGGAATAAAGTTTACCGCTATGAACCGGTCATTAGCGAAGCAAATTATGAGTTTAGCGGCGCGAAGTAGCCTTGCTTCTCGCCTGTTTTGCTTGCCGAAAATACTTTCCTTTCAAACGTTTTCTAATCAGCGGTGTAAATACTTAACGTAACGATATTGATCTGTTGCTTGCTAAATTTTGTGAAAATGAATTTACTGGCAATATTTAAGATGAAAAATTCTGTAACCCCTTCAGGGTTTGTAAAAATTATCTCTAACCGTGGGGCGCGAAAAAACAACGCCCCACGGTTGAGATCTGTAACGCCTTTGGCGTATTATTACCGCAAAGTTCCAAAGGGAGAGTCGGTTATAAGTTTTAACCCTGAAGGTGCTACATAAAAGGTGCTACAAATAATATCGAATCACAAAATATGTAATAGAACCAATTTTTTTAATGAATTTTCCCTCGAAAATACACGTACTCTTACGGATAAAGAGCACTATGGGAGATAAGTTCTTTATCTGTGAAAATCAGTGTTTATCAGTGGCTAATAAATGAAAGAGACACGAATGAAAAACATTTTAGTAACTGGCGGCAGTGGATTCATTGGCGCAAATTTTATCCATTATGTATTAGGAGAAACCGATTTTTCCGGTAGAATTATCAATGTTGATGTGCTTACCTACGCTGGTAATCCGGAAAACCTGCAGAGCATCGAGAAAGACTTTCCCGAGCGGTACATCTTCGAAAATGCCGACATCTGCGATCTGGAAAAACTGCGGCTGATTGCTGAAAAGTATGACGTTGATACAATCTGTCACTTTGCGGCGGAATCCCATGTGGATCGCTCGATCGTTAGCCCCGGTGCTTTTATCCAGACAAACGTTATCGGTACTTTCAACTTGCTGGAAATTGCCCGCGAGCGTCAGGATGGGTTGAAGCTGTTTCACCACGTCAGTACCGATGAAGTGTTTGGCAGTCTGGGGGATGAAGGATTTTTTACCGAAACAACCTCTTACAAGCCAAACAGTCCCTATTCCGCCTCGAAAGCTTCTTCCGACCATCTGGTGCGGGCGTATTATAAAACTTACGGCATCCCGGTTACTATCTCCAATTGCTCCAACAATTACGGGCCTTTTCAATTTCCGGAGAAGCTGATTCCTTTAATGGTGCTCAATGCGCAGGCGCGCAAGCCGCTGCCGGTGTATGGCGATGGCAGCAACGTGCGGGATTGGCTCTACGTGCGGGATCACTGCGTTGCCATCTGGGCAATTATGAACCGTGGCCGCCACGGAGAGACTTATAATGTCGGTGGTGATAACGAAATGAAAAATCTTGAGGTTGTTCGGGAAATTTGTCGCTGCCTGGACGAAATTCTGCCGGCAGATGGTGGCGCCCCCCGGGAAGAGCTAATTACCTTTGTTAAGGATCGCCCCGGCCATGATTGGCGCTATGCGATCGATTTCAGCAAAATTAATCAAGAGCTTGGCTGGCGTCCGGCGGAATCCTTTACGACCGGCATCCGCAAAACCATCGAGTGGTATCTGGAAAATGATCAGTGGGTATCTCGAGTGAAAAGCGGTGAATATCAACAGTGGATGAAGGAGCAATATGGAGAACAATAAATAAGTGGCAGTTGCAGTAAGCCGTAATTGTTAACTGCCGACTGCCACTGCCAAGTGCCACTAAATAGATAAAAAAATCAGGTAATAATCGGGAAGACCGAAAATCTATTCCCCGTCTTTCCGAACCGTAAACGATTTGCTGGCCAGAACGCTACCGTCTGCTGCAACGATATCGACCCGCCAATCACCGCTCCAGGAAGGAACGATTCGTTTGGAACTCCAGCTCCGCCAGCGCGTCGATTTGATGTTTTGCGCGACCCGGGCCCGTTCTTCTTCCCCATGATACCAAACATGGTGGACGGTTTCGTTTCCGGTGCTGCTGGTAAATTCTGTGTAGCAGTAAATCCGTTCGATGGTATTGCTAAATACAGTATCCTGCCCGACCGGCTGTCTTTCTTCCACGCCGGTACAGAAAACAAAATTCTTAACGGATACCGCATCTCCTTCCTGGTAGGCGCTATAGGATACCACCCACAGAAATAACGAAACGAAAATTGCTGCTAAAAAATATTGCTGTTTCATAGACTCCCTTTCTCCGTTTAGGATTGATTTGTCTGTAAATATGCTTTTTCCGGAGTTGAAAGTCCAGCGCATTTTTCGTGGAGAATATAAATACGTTTTAAAGAAAGAGGTAAGGTCTTGTAGTAGTCCTTTAGGCTATGGTTATTTTCCGCTTTGCAAGCAGGTATACATGACGCCCCCATGGGGCCGAAATATTTCTTGTTATCACTTTAGCTATAAATAGATCGTCCCTACGGGATTTCTCTTCTGAAACGTGATTTAGAAACAAATCGAATGCCCTGTAGGGCAAAATATTTATAGCCAAGTTATCTATAAATAATCATAAGCCCTGTAAGGGCGAAATATCGCTAACCTTCTTTTGCCCAACGTAAAAGATGTGTATAAACTATAACCCAAAGGTCGATTGACAATTGTAATCTAATCGTCCGATTCCCACAGTTTAAAATGCAGCCCGACATTGAAGAAAAAGCCGTCGAGGTCAAAAGTGCCGGTGGCATCGGAAAGCAAGGGATTGAGATTCTCGGCAAATTCGAAATCTTTGATCCAGGTGACGTCAAACTGCAGTAAGCGATATTCGGCGCCAATGGTGAGAAAGGCCGGTGCGCTCAGCTGATGCGTTAACTGCAGAACCGGTGTAAGGGAAAAAGATGTTCCCGAACCTGAGCCGGTAGCCTGAGCAACCGCTTCACCATCGCCAGATGCATGAAAAGTTGCCAGCTCATTTACTTTCAAATAAGCGAAACCGCTTTGCAATCCACCGTTTAAAGCCCAGGTTTGGGAAAGCGGGCGATGGTATAATAGCGGAACCTCCATCAGAAAAATTTTCAATTCCCGGTTTAGTCCGGTAGGATTTGCAGTGCCATCGCCGAAAACCGGGCCGCGATCCAGTAAAGTGCGTTCCCCGTAGCGGGCCTGCAAGCCGATAGATAACGGCAACTCATTCTGAAATTTGTAGCGGAAGTCAAGGCCGGCAATGCCAACATTGCGATGATCGACTATTGGCGCTTCTGCATTGCTCTCACTAATACTGGTGGATAGTGTCCCGCTAGCACCTAAATAGATGCTTTGGGCAAATGTAAGGGATGATATTATCAGCAGCACAAATAATATCGGTAGATAAAATCGCATGGAGAACTCCTTCGGTTTCATGGACCGGCAATATCCGGAACTTTAGATATATTGAAATCTACAAAGGATATCTCCTTAAAAAATACCCATTTTGTGGCATTTTCCATTTTGCTTCTCCGAACAATGGTTATTTTTAGGGCTGTCAGGTTAACCTTTGTGGTAGAGTAGAGACGATTCATGAATCGTCTCTACTACGATTATCGATTATCATCGCACTTTCATTTTTCCCATATGTTTACTATTTTCCAGTCCACCGCCCGTTGTATGGGCATTGTAATCGTCCGAAACCCTCAGATAGCAGCAAGATAAAATTCCAATGGCCGGCGAAATGAAAAAACAAATAATCGAAAATAAAATTCCTTTTGGCATCGGGAACAGCGAAGCATATGTAAAAGTCTTACAGCAGGCATCTACTTATGCAAAAATTGCCCGCCCCATGTTGATCCGTGGAGAGCGAGGCACCGGCAAGGAGCTGCTTGCCCAATTCATTCACAACGAGAGCGGCCGTGGCGAGGCACCATATATTGTTGTAAACTGTGCCGCTTTTCAGGAAGATTTGATCATCGCTGAAATGTTTGGCCGGGAGAAAGGGGCTTATACCGGCGCGGTTGACGCCCAGGCCGGCAAACTGGAGATTGCCGACGGCGGTACATTGTTCCTCGATGAAGTGGCGAACATGAATCGCACGGTGCAGGAGAAGTTGCTGCGGGTAATTGAATATCAGAAGTTCGAAAGATTAGGGGGCACCAAATCGATTACCGTCGATGTACGGATTATCGCCGCGACAAATGCCGACCTGGAAAAGATGATGAAAAATGGCGAATTCCTGGAAGACCTCTACGATCGCCTCTCTTTTGCAGAGCTAACCCTCCCACCCCTACGAAAGCGTCGGGAGGACATTCCCGCCCTGATCGCCCATTTCATCGACAAACTCCATCGGGAAATTCCCAATCTGGATGAAAAAAACTTTACGCCCTCGGCCATTAACGAACTGAAAAATTATTATTGGCCCGGCAATATCCGCCAACTAAAAAACATGATAGAGCGGCTTTATTTTTATGATGAAGACGGCACGATCCACGCCAGCGAGCTGCCAATGGAAATTACCTCGGTAGAACCCATTCGCGGAAATTTTTACGAGAAAGTTCGCGCCTACGAAAAGACCCTCCTCCTAAATGCATTGAAAGAAGCCGAAGGCAATCAGCGCAGTGCCGCGGAGATGCTCGGAATGACTTACGATCAGTTTCGGCACTTCTATAAGAAATACAAGCTTGAAGAATTAATGGTGTAAAACACCAGATAATTGGTGGTGAAAAAAACCAAGTTGGCGAAAAAAACCACCAAATTTCCCCCGAAAAACCCCTGAAACCCGCATTCCCTTGTTTGGCACACCTGTTGCGAATAGCACAAGTAGCAAGTTAAAAGAGAAAAAGAAAAAGCCTTAAAGAAGGCAAAGTCAGAAGATTTAATGTGCTGACGAGGGTAGAGGGCAATGGTACACACAAGCAAACATCAAAACAAAGCGGCCGACATCTGGGAGGCCAAAACCTTTTTAATCATCCGCGCTGCGCAACGCGCTTTTTATCGCACCGCCCAGCATAACAATAACAGCAGTTATGCAAAAGCATTGATGAAAGAATTCGAACTGAAGAATGTTAAATTTCAAAATCTCAGAGCAGTTGCGGCAGTATCAGGAAAAGAAGTAACAGAAGACTTCTTGTGTTTTGACGACCTGGCGGTGTTTATCCGCCTGGACAGAAAAATTAACCTGACCGATGAAGTGAAATTAAGAAATTACCTGAAGCACTGCAAAGCATCGACCGGTTTGTTAATCACTCTCGATAAGGAAGGGCTAGACATCCGGCGGATCATGCAGGCTTAACGGGGGACAAGCACAGACTGTCCGAAGTAAATACAAATCCTTAATGGAGGTTCTATCATGAACATCTTACAACGTATCTCCAAATTGATTTCAGCAAATGTGAATCATATGCTGGATGCCGCTGAAGATCCGGAGGTAATGGTAAAACAGCTTATCCGCGATATGGAAGAAAGCATTATCGAACTCCGCCGGGAAACCGTGAAAGCGATTGGTCAGCAAAAGCAATTGGAGAAGAAAATCGAAATGACCCGTGGACAGGCGGAGGTGCTGGAGAAAAAGGCAGCAGCAGCCCTGGAGAGCGGCGACGAGGAATTTGCCCGTCAGATTATTACGAAAAAGCTGGAACTGGACAACCGGGTAAGCGCCCTGGAAACTGAAATAGAAACTGCCACAGCACTCGCGGAAAAGATGAAGGAAAATCTGGATAAACTGGAAGATCAGGTTCAGACCGCCCGGCGGAAGAAAGAAGAATTGATTCGGCGCAAGCTGGCCGCAGACGCGCAAATGCGCACCCAGAATGCTCTGAAGAAATCCCGGGAAGCAATGGGAAGTATTTCCAGTTCCATTAGTGATCTGGACTCCATTAAAGCCCTGGAATCCTACGAAGGTAAGATCCTGCAAATGGAAGCAGAAGCGGAAGCATCGGAAGAATTGCTAAAGCTGGAAAGTGCCGATAAAGAGAAAGAAATCGATCTCGATAAGGCAATGAAGGATAAATCCGTAGAAGATGCATTAGCACAGTTGAAAAAGAAATTAGCCGGCAAGAAGAAAGATTCCTAATCCCATTGCCAATGCCTTTAACATAGATAGCAACCGGTTGTGCCCATCCGGTATGCCAGAGCACGGGCAGGTTGACCGCCTGTCCCGGCTCTACCTTTTAAAAAAATAATCGACAGAACCGATGACAAACTGAGGAGCGCGCCATGTTTAAAATTTATCTCGCCTGTTTCATAGTAGGGGGAATATTTATTGCGATCTCTTTATTCTTTGGTGGAGATACAGACGCGGATGTTGATGTGGATGCGGATGTTGAAATGGATGTCGATGTCGACGGCGATGTAGATTTTCAGAGCGATATGGACATTGATGCAGATGCGGACGTCGACGTAGACAGTGACGCCGCGGGGGATGCTGCCGATAGCGAAGGCCTGGTGGAAGGCGCGAAGTTTCTCAGCTTTCGCAATGCAATCTTCTTTGTCGCTTTTTTCGGAATGACTGGCACCATTTTTAATCTACTTAACATTCCTGCCTTTATTACCCTCCCAAGTGCTATCGTAATGGGAGGTATTGCCAGTTTTCTAATGCACAAAACACTCAATCACCTCGTTCGCAACGAAGTGGACAGCTCTCTCAACCTAAATTCATTAACCGGTATGCCGGCAAATGTTACCATCAATTTATCGCGGCAAAACAAGGGAAAAATTACCCTCAATGCCAATGGACGCAAGTTTCAACTGTTGGCAATTACCGCTGATGAAGCAGACCGGGATAATTTTCAGGAGGGAGAAACGGTGATTGTGTTACGCGTGAAAGACAATACAGCATATGTGGTGGAAAAGGAATTCGTCTAATCGGTGCAGGATGCCCACAGCAGTGAATGTTCGCTGGAAAAGCGATACAGATGCATTGAATAATATAAAATAGTAACCAAACATAATTGGAGGGTATTATGGGCGTTGAAAATTTTTTTGCGGGCGGAATATTTATTCTGGGGATTATCGCCATTGTCGTAGTAATGATGATTAACAAACTGTTGATGGTTTGTCATCCCAATGAAGTCATCGTTATTTCCGGTAAAAAACGGAAAATGCCGGATGGCTCAGTGGTCGGATATCGTTTAATTAGTGGAGGCAGATCAATCCGTTGGCCGGTTGTGGAGAGAGCCGCCCGGATGTCCCTGGAAACAATTCCGATCGAATTATCAGTGAAGAATGCATATTCCAAAGGTGGCATTCCACTGAGTGTGGAGGCAATCGCCAATGTTAAAATTAATTCCAATGAACCTTCTTTCGGTAATGCTGTTGAGCGTTTCTTAGGAAAGCCGTTTAACGATATTCACAAGATTGCCAAGGATACATTGGAAGGAAACCTGAGAGGTGTTCTGGCAACATTAACACCGGAAGAAGTTAATGAAGATCGCTTGAAATTTGCTCAAAGCCTGATTGGCGAAGCGGACAACGATCTGGACCAGCTCGGTCTGCAGTTAGATACTCTGAAAATCCAAAATGTTTCCGACGATGCCGGATATCTGGATTCGATCGGCCGCCGGAAAACTGCGGAAGTTATTGCCGAAGCGCGGAAAGCGGAAGCATTACGAACCGCAGAGGCGGAAGAAGCAGAAGCACTTTCCCGTCAGCAGGCGGAAATCGCGAAAGCAAAGGCGGAGCAGGAAATTAAGACCGCGCAAATTAATGCGCATCAAGGCGTAGAAGTTTCCGAAGCACATGCCCAGCAAATGGCGGAGATCGCGAAAGCACAGGCCGAGCAGGAAATCAAAACTGCACAAATTAAAGCCCGCCAGGAAGTTGAAGTCTCTCATGCGGTTGCTCAGCAGAGTATTGAGCAGGAAGAGAATAACTTGCGTATTAAGAAAGCAGAGCTGGAACGGGAAGCGATTATTAAGGAAAGAGAAGCAGAAGTTGCCGGCGAAAAAGCCAAGGCGAAATACGAGCAGGAAATGGAAGAAGAGCGGATTCTCTTACAGAAGAAGCGCTTGATGGCTGACATAATCGAGCCGGCCCGCGCCGATAAGCAAGCGAAAGAACTTGCTGCCCAGGGTGAAGCCGCACCGATCCTGGAAAAAGGTAAAGCAAACCTGGAAGTATTGGCAGAGATGATCTCGGTTTATCAGAATGCTAATGGCGATGGCGAGAAAGTCTTTATGCTCAACATGTTGCCGGACATTATGCAGCAGTTGACCGATACGGTTGGCAAGGTAACTATCGACAAGGTGAGCGTCATCGATTCCGGAAATGGCAACGGCAACGGGGTTTCCCGATTTATCAATCAGCTCCCCAGCGCGCTGATCTCCCTTTCGGAGCAAATTGAAAACGCCACTGGTGTGAACATCCTCAGTCAGTTCCAGAAGCAGGAATTACCTTATCCGCCGCAAAATGGACACACCCAATCTGATCAAGATGAAAACCCTGATAAAGCGATTGATAGCGCTGATAGTAAGTAATACCATGGTGAAAACCAAAACGGGTGGCCCTGAAAACGGCCACCCGTTTTTTAGCAGTCACCTTGATTCACAGAATTAGAAAATCTATATTAAAAATATTGTAACAGATTGAATTTTTGAGCAGTAAACCGGAGGAAAAATGGGCATTTTTGACATGTTCAAAGACAAAAACGAGAATGATGATTTTGATCCATTAGCGGATCTCGAACTGGTGAAGATGAAGGTCGGTTATTACGTCGATTATGACCTGAAAACCTGGGAAGTAACCGCCTGTAACCGCTACGATTACGGGGATGGACTTTATGGAGATGAGTGGGAATTGACTACTGGCCGGGAAAAAATTTTTTTGGAACGCACGGAAGATGATGAGGTCTATTGGAGCATCAGTAAAAAAATGCCCATCGGGAAAATCGATGGCAATATCCATCGCTACATTATGGACAATGATGATCCACCCAATGAGATTGTCGTGGAAGCAACCTCCTACTATTTAGATGAATCCGGATCCGCCTATTTTATGAAAGGTGGCAAGGGACCGAAAATCGGCTTTATTCAATGGGAATTCATTGATGACGATGAGGAGAACTTTATTGCCATCGAGCAATGGGGAGAGGAAGAATTTGAAGCTGCCCGGGGCAGGTATGTAGAGGAATATGAGTTTAGTAACATTTTACCGGGACAGTAATAGCAAGGCGGAGCGGTATGGAGATCGGAGACACATCAAATCACGCATTTGGGACAAAATCAGGAGAATTACTGTGAGGCGACATTATATCATTCTTACCTTATTGTTTGCGGGCATATTTCTTACCGCCTGTAACAAATCTTCGCCGATTAGCAAGCTGCAATCCAGTATGGAGCAGTATCCGGAATATTCGATTGTTCTGGAGGATATGAAGCAGGACGGGAATTTCTTTCCGGAATACTATCATCGCTATAAAACGATCTATGGTGAACGGGGAAGCGGCAGCGATAGCATGGTTTACCGGAGTGAAGTTTCCGACTGGGAGCGGGTTGACAAGCGGGAATATGAAAAGTACGATCAATATCTTGGCATGACCCTGGCGTCCAAATCGCCAGATGGTGATGTCGATAACAATCAATATCCTCCTGGCTATCAGTATGTTGGCAACCCGCAATATGGTCAATGGCGCACTGATTCCAACGGCACTTCTTTCTGGGAATTTTACGGTAAATATGCGATGCTACAAACAGTATTTGGCATGTTTGACCGCCCGGTCTATCGTAACGACTACGACAGCTACCGCAACTACCGCAACCGCGGAAAGCCTTATTTCGGCAACAAAAATCAATACGGCACCTATGGTAATTACACCAAAAAATCCAATCCAAACTTTTTCCAGCGCCGCCAGGTTCGGGAAGCACAACGAAAGCGTTCCTTTTCCGAGAAAGTGAAGAATCGGACCCGCCGCAGTAATATGAGCCGGTCGCGCAGCCGAAGTGGTGGCTTCGGTAAATAAGCGAATAAATTTGAAGTATGATTAACAATTGACAGTGGTAAGCGACAGGCGGCAATCGATTTAATAAAGGAGAGGTGATGACACTCGACCAAATAGTAACAGCGTTAATCTACCTAGTTGCAGTTTTCATTTTATTCTACCTGGGAAAAGTTTTCTACGATTTCAGCAATCGCCGCATTAATGTGCGGGAAGAATTGGTTAAGAAAGACAATTTTGCCCTGGCCCTGGCGGTTGCCGGTTATTATTTCGGGCTGGTTATCGCGCTCGGGGGCGTGCTTTCCAGCGAATCCGAAGGGTGGATGGTGGATTTGATCGATATCTTTTTCTACGGTGTTATTTCGATTATCCTGCTGAACTTTTCCATTTATATCAATGATAAAATTATCCTCCGCGGTTTCGATAATGTTAAAGAGATTATCGACGATCAAAACCCTGGCACCGGTATCGTCGAAGCGGCCAATCATATTGCGATTGGTATGGTGATTTTTGGCGCAATGTCCGGTGAAGGCGATTGGGGGACAGCCGCGACTTTCTGGATTCTCGGACAAGCAGTGCTGATTGTTGCCGGTATCGTCTATAATAAGATCCTGCCATTCGACCTGCATGCGGAAATCGAAAAAGACAATGCAGCTGTGGGCGTCGCATTTGCCGGCGTGCTAATAGCAATCGGCAATATTATCCGCATCGGTGCTGCCGGGGACTTTGTTTCCTGGGAATACAATTTGTCGACCTTTGCCGGTTTCGTGGCATTCGGCCTGTTACTCTTACCGATTCTTCGCTACATCACCGATAAAGTGTTGCTGCCGGGCGAGCGCCTGACGGATGAGCTGGTGAATCAGGAACGCCCGAATATCGGCGCCGGCGCCATCGAAGCATTCTCCTACATCGGCGCCTCCTTCCTGGTAGGCTGGGTCGTTTGACAAGTAGAAGTAAACAGTGGCAGTAGCTGTAAATCAAAGATTGATTAAAAGTCCGATTCATCGGACGTTCGAACTTAATCCCGGGATTCATTCCGGGAAGTAGAAGGCAAAAAGTGAGCACAGCAGAACACAACATCAACGAAACCAGTAGCAGCCAGCCACAGTCCATCAACGGCAACTGGCTGCTAAAAGCCTGTATCTTCGCCACCGGACTGGCCGGCATCGTCGCCGAGTATGTGATGTCCACCCTGGCCAGTTACCTGCTTGGCAATTCGGTCCTGCAGTGGACGCTGACGATTAGCATCATGCTCTTTGCCATGGGCGTCGGGAGTCGCCTCAGTAAATACATTCGTTCTGCCATGCTGGATGCATTCATCACCCTGGAGTTAATGCTTTCCGTGCTATGTGCGGTCAGTGCGATTACAACCTATTTCCTCTCGATTTATGTCTCCATGCTCGGTCTGATCATTTATCCGATGTCATTTTCCATCGGCCTGTTAATCGGGTTGGAAATTCCTATCGCTACCCGCCTGAATCAGTTCTTTGAGGATTTGCGTATTAATATTAGCTCGGTAATGGAAAAAGACTATTACGGTGCTTTGTTTGGCGGTTTGACCTTTGCCTTTATCGCACTGCCTTATCTGGGATTGACCTATACCCCAATCCTGCTGGGAATGGTTAATTTTGCCGTTGCCGCTGCGCTTTTTTATCGACATCGCGATGCTTTGGAATATCGGAAGTCACTTACTGCCGGCTTTGTCATTGTGCCGCTTTTATTGATCACGTTAATGATTACCGCGCAACCGATTGTGCTGTATGGGGAGCAGCAGAAATACGTAGACCGGGTCATTTACCAGGCACAAACGCCGTATCAGCGTATCGTGCTGACGCAATGGAAAGACAATTTTTGGCTCTATTTGAATGGGAACGAACAGTTCAGCAGCTATGATGAAGAACGCTACCACGAGCCGCTGGTGCATCCGGCAATGAGCGCCAGTGTTTCCCGCGAGCGCGTGTTGGTGCTGGGCGGCGGCGATGGTATGGCCGTTCGGGAAATTCTCAAATATCCGGAAGTGACCTTAGTTCGCCTGGTCGATCTGGATCCGGCAGTCACCGAGCTGGGACTTAATCACCCATTATTTAAGCAGGTCAATAAAGGCGCCCTAAAAGATGAACGGGTAGACATCCTGAACACAGACGCCTACGCTTTCCTGAAAGAAGATCCGGAATTATATGATGTGATCATTATCGACTTACCGGATCCGAAAACCATCGAACTGGCGCGGCTTTACAGCCGGGAGTTTTATCAGCTGGCGCAACGGCATCTTTCCAAGGGAGGCGTGATGGTCACCCAGGCCGGCAGTCCGTTCTTTTCCCGGGAAGCATTTCTCTGTATATTGAAAACAATGGAAGCGAGCGGCCTTACTACGCAGCCCTATCATAATCATATTCCGACTTTGGGAGAATGGGGCTGGGTGCTTGGTGTAAACGCAAAGGCAAATTCTCCGGATGCATTGAAAAAACGGTTGGGCAATTTGCAATTTGAAAATTTGGAGACGCGCTTCCTGAATAATGACGCCATGATCAGTATGCTGCATTTCGGAAAAAATGAATTGGCTGGTTTTGAGGATATTAAAATTAACCAGGAGCTGGAGCTGGCGCTGTTTCATTATTACAAGGCCGGTGACTGGGAAATTTATTGATTTAATAGAACAATGATGAATACGTTGACAGCGAGATTCAAAAATACTCGCAGCAGTTAAGGCAGAGACGATTGGTGAAAATAAAAGAAAAACTCGGTAAGGTTCTTTATCAGATTAACTATTTCATTATCCGGGAAAATATTCATCGGATACTGTTCATCATACTTGCCTTGCTCGTCACCAGCACTGTCGGCCTGGTCATTTTTGAGAAAGATGTCAGCTGGACAAACGCATTCTGGTGGAGTATTGTTACCATGACCACTGTGGGATATGGCGACATTACCCCGCAAACCCTGGGTGGTAGGACGATAGGGGCGATTACAATGTTACTGGGAATCGGCATTCTCGGTATGTTTACAGCAACAATTGCCAGTGTTTTTGTGGAAAGAAAACTGAAGGAAAACCGTGGTATGGGATCATTTACGTTAACCGATCACATCATCATTTGCGAATGGAATTACCGGGCCCGGGAAATTCTCCGCGATTTACGATCAGACAGCCGCACCGCAACGTCGCCAATTGTGCTGATTGCCAAAATCGACGAAAAGCCGGTAGAGGACGAAAATCTCTTTTTCATTAACGGGGATGTTAATGAGGAAAATATGCAGCGGGCGCATCTCGCTTCGGCCAATACGGTCATTATTCTCGGTGATGATAAACTGGATGATAATGCCCGCGATGCCCAGGTGGTGCTCTCAACCCTTACGGTAGAAGGCATGAACCGCGGTGCGTATACCATTGTCGAGCTGGTTGATGAGCGCAATGTGCGCCATTGCCAACGGGCGCGTGCGGATGAAATTATTGTTACCAACGAATTCAGTAGTCACCTGATTTCCCGCACGGCATTGAATCATGGTATCTCGAAAGTGGTTTCCGAATTGCTGAGTGCCGGTACCGGTAATGATTTTTACCGGATTCCCGTGCCGGAGCATCTGCAGGAAAAAACATTTATCGAAGTTTTTACCGCGATGAAACAGGAATACAACAGTATTGTTTTAGCCATTTACAAGGAGCAAAGCGAACGGGTGATTTCCAATCCGGCAACGGACTATAAACTCGTCGATGAGGATCACCTGATCCTGATTGCCCACGGCCAGCCGGAAGTGACGGTTTGAACCAAAATTCGGCATGGTTCTTGAAAAGGATTTCAGTAGTAAATTAAAACTAAATAAATATTCGATTTAAAAGCGCTGGAAAGGCGATACAAAATGTCAATATTCTCTCGTGTGTATAATATTCTCCGGGCAAATTTCAACGCCGGACGGAATGATGATACGCCAACGGTCGACAGCAGCAATCGTCAGAAAAAACGAAACAAATGGGAAACCGGCAGCAACCATGGCGGCAGCGCTGACAGCGGCCTGGATCCGAAAATCGCCCAATATTATGCCAACCTGGAATTGCCCTATGGCGCGGATCTGGAAACGGTTACGAAAGCCTGGAAGCGGCTGCTAAAGCAGTATCACCCTGACAAACACAGCAGCGATAGCGTAAAACAAAAAACCGCCAACGAATTGGTGCAGCAGTTGAATTATGCCTATGATCAGTTACAAAAACATTTGAGTAAATAATTTCAAAAATCAACAAACATTATAACCCTTTTACCGAACCATATTATTATCAAAGGAGGAAAAAATGAGTAAGTATGAAATGGTAAAAAGTTATCTCTTGGACATGAACATGAAAATCTCTTATGAAGATGAAGGCGAAGAGTTGGTCGTCGTTCAAGATCCCGATGATGGTATCAATAACTTGGTAATCGATTGTGAAGATCCGATCGTGGTTCTGGAACAGCGCATTATGCCGGTTCCGGATGATACTGACACTTTCTTCAAGCGTTTGTTACAGATGAACCGTTCGATGGTTCATGGCGCTTTCGTTCTTGATGATGAAGCAAAATACGTTATTTTCCGCGATACGCTGCAGTTGGAAAATCTCGATCACAACGAACTGGAAGCATCGGTACAGGCCCTTTCCCTGGCCCTGGCCGAAAATGGTAATGAATTGCTGGAATATATTAAACACTAAAAACGACGATAAACCTTGATGAAAGGAGTATAGAACATGGGTATCTTTTCGAGAATTTTTCGAATCACCAAAGCAGAAGCAAATTCCGTTGTCGATAAACTGGAAGATCCGATCAAAATGACTGAGCAGGGCATTCGCGATCTTAAAAAAGACCTCGCCGGTGCCATGAAAAGTCTGGCAGAAGTAAAAGCAATTTCTATCCGCATGCGTAAAGATGGCGAAGACCAGAAAAAACGCGCCCTTGATTATGAAAGAAAAGCTATGCTGTTACTGCAGAAAGCCGAGAAGGGCACGATGGAAATGGCCGATGCCGATCGCCTGGCGATGGAATCTTTAACCCGCAAAGAAGAAGCAGAAAACCGCTCCAAGGAGTTTTTGACCAACCATTCCCATCAGCAAAAATTGGCTGACCAGCTGCAGAGCAAGGTCAATAAGCTTAAGTCTGCTATCACCAAATATGAAAATGAACTGATTACCTTACGTGCCCGGGCACGCACTGCTGAATCTATGAAAAAGATTAACAAGCAGATGTCCCAGGTAGATTCTTCCAGTACAGTCGCTATGCTGGAAAAAATGAAGGACAAGGTAACGGAAGAAGAAGCACTGGCAGAAGCTTATGGCGAAATGAGTGATGCTTCATTGAGCACCGACGAAGAAATCGAACGCGCGCTTGCAGATGACACTGCTGTTGCCGCATCCGACTCACTGGCCGCCCTGAAGGCAAAAATGGGGTTGAACGCCGGTAGTGATGATACCGCAAAAAGCGAATAACGCTCCGAAGTTTAATTAACAAAACATTGTAGAGACAGTTCATGAACTGTCTCTACATGAATTACCCATACACAATTTATATATATTACGGTATAACCGTCAAATAAACCGTATCCGCAACAGCCGACCCAAACACCCCAATGCCATCTCCCTCAATATGAAACACCGGCGCGTGGAAGTTGCCGTCATCATCCTGTACTTCACTGTAGGTGCGTAGGAAATCCTGGTAATTCGGATCTGCTGCATAGACCACAATTTCATAGCGGCCATAAAACCAGATATCGAACCAGAAGATTTCCATATTGGTAATGCCCGGTGTCATCGGAGTGTTCTGGATCCACTCCCATTCGTAACTAAAATCGGTGAGATCGTCCAGCACTTCTTCTTCGGTATAGTCGTCGTAGGGATTATCGTAAACGAAGCTGCTCACCTCGGCATCCAGTGCCGTGGTGGTTTGTAAATAAAAATCGGTGCCGGGCGCTCGCTGAAATGCCAATTCGAAGAAAAGCAGCTCGTCATTGGCATTGCGTTGAAAATAAGCAAGGGTATCGTAATTGACGCCAACAATGTCCAGACCGGCTTTCGGGGTGGTAGTGGTGGCGCTGGCTTGTAATACTTCCCCTTCGATTCTTGCCGTCACATCCAAACGATAGGTCTGTTCGTAGCCGATGGTCAGGTCATTTCCCGGATAATAAAACCATAATTTATCCGAATCGAATTGTAGGGTATAGATCTCGTCATTATCTACGTCCGTCAAGACGACATCGGCATTGGGAAGAAAAATGTTGGTGCGTTGCAGATTCTGATTTACCCGGAAATTACGGGAAATGTAAATCTTCTCTACTGGCTGATTGGGAACGAGAATCGCTTCGATGGCGATCTTCGCTTCATACTGATTTTCATCGATGTTAACCGTACCTTCTCCGCAGGCATTGAACAGGACAGCGAAGAATAAAATCAGCAATCCATTCTTGATATATGTTTTCAGGTTCATTGGTATCTCCTTAATACTTGTCGCTGTCTTTAGAATGTAAAGTTCACCCCGATGGTCGGCAGAATCGGGAACATATTGATCGTTTCAATATCGCTGATGCCATTGCTGTAATCGTAATCGATGAACCAGACATTTTTGCGATTACCGATGTTGTAAATCTGCAGATAGGGAGAGAAGGTCCAGCCGCTATATTGCCGCTTATAGGAAATACTGAGGTCCAGCCGGGCATAATGAGGCAAACGATAATTGTTGATCGCCGCCGGATAATAGCTGACGAAACGATTATTCGCATTCGGCGCCGAGCCGGTAATATAAGCCGAGCCGGGCATGGTAATCGGTTGCCCGCTGGCATAAATCAGGTTGACGCCAACCCGCCAGTTGCCCCGATGCTTCCGGAACGGTTTCCCCTGGGTGTGGTTAATCAGGTTCTTCACGTCGATGTTACCAACCACATTGAGCGTCGAGCGACGATCGTGGCGCGGTAAAAATACTTCCCCATCGTTGATACTTGGAAATTTGTATTCCGTACGGGCATAAGAATAGCCGATCCAGCCGGTCATTGCGCCAACATCCTTACGGAGAATCATCTCGAAGCCGTAAGATTCGCCATCGCCCTGGTTGAACAAACCTTTGGCAGAAGTGAATACTGGTTCATTATCGTCATTAAAACGCCCCGCTTCCAGACTAGTGAGGAAGTTCGGGTCGAAACGATAAATATTTTCATATTCCTTGTAATAGGTTTCTACTTCAAACTGGTAGTTCTCAGCAATCTCTTTCTGGAAACCAAGGATGAAATGCCGGGCGTTCGAGGGCGGCTGAAAGCTATTGGTGTTCGCCCAAATATCCGTAACGAACGAGCGCGGAATCCGCTGTAAGTATTGATAATAAACGCCACTGGCCAGCTTGAGATTGGTGGTTTTATTCAGGCGATATTTGAGCGAGAGGCGCGGCTCGGCATTCCGATAAGTGGTATCAGAGTTGAAGACGTTGAAGCGCAATCCTGCTTCAATATCCCAGCGGCTGCCCGGGCGCCAGTTGCCCTGCAGATAGCCGACGTAGTGAGTGCCATTTTCGTCAACATCAACCTCGCCTCCGGGAAAATCCTGCCGAAATATGACATGAAGATTTTTTTGCTCGAAGCCAAATTGCGCGAGGAATTCCTGGGAATAATGATATTCCATGTTTCCTTTGAAAGTCAGGTCCGAGATGAAATTTCGCTCATTAACCGGAATCGTTTCTCCCAGATTCAGGTTGCCGGTAAAACGGCTGCCGGTAATCCAGAAATTGGCAAACAGGCGCGGATTAAACACCCGGGTCCATTTCAGGCTACCGGTCTTATTTCCCCAATCGGTTTCCAATGCCGCTTCTTCGCTGGCGTCTTCGTTAAAAATGACCCGAAGAACATCCCGGCCGCCATAACCGCTGAGGGTGAGTTTGTTCTTTTTGTCGATCTCGTAAAATGCTTTCAGGTTGCCGTCATAGAAATAGTAATCGGGGATTTCATCAATGGCGCCGGCAATCGTTTGATCGAAATAGGTGCGGCGAATGGATCCGGAAATTGCCCCACTGTTCCCAATGGGCATCTGCAGAGTGGTTTTCGCAGAAAGTAGACTAATTGCTGCACTGCCCTCAAATTCCTCGCGATTGCCGTCCAGGTTGATCACATCCAATACGGAAGAGAGGCGGCCGCCATAGGCTGCGCTAAAACCGCCCTTGGAAATATCCACATGCTTAATGGCATCGGTGTTAAAGGTGGAAAAAATCCCGAAAGCATGTTCCGGATTGTAAACGTCGGTGCCGTCCAGCAAATAAAGGTTTTGATCCGGCGTACCGCCCCGCACGTAAAGCGCCGAGGAAAAATCTGATACCGGCAAAATACCCGGTAAGCTATGCAGGGAACGGAGCAAGTCCGACTCCGCCACCTGCGGAATCGCATTAATCTGGCGGGCATTTAACTGCACATTGGAAACCGGTTTGCGATAAAGCTTTTCACTCACCCGAATCGAATCCGCAACGACTTGCACGACTTGCCCTTCCACTACAGCTTCACTGAGGAAAAAGTCGAGAACTTTGTCTTCTTCCGCTTCAAGCGTCACTTTCCGGGAAGCGGTTCGATAGCCGAGGTATTCGAAGATAATGGTATAATCTCCCGGCGGCACCTTCGGGATAATGTAATACCCGCTGGTGTTTGTCGCAGCGCCAACCAGCAGATCGGCGATGTAAACGTTCACCCCAATCAGTGCTTCCTTGTTGGCATTATCATAGACGTAACCGCTGAGGGAGCTTTCATCTGCTGCCTGTGCGAATCCGCTGCCGCTGGTCATAATTATCAAGAGTAAACTAAACAGATACTTTTTCAACGTTTCTTCTCCTGTTCTAAAATAGTCCTTACCCCCTCCAGGGTAACTGCTGCCTCATGTGGATAAATATTTTTATTTACAAGCCATTAATGATGATGTTGCCGTTCACTGTTTTCAGATCAATTTCGCCTTCGCCGCTGCCGAGAACGCCAGACTTGCTGCGCAATGTCGACTGAAGATCCTGGGGATCGAGGTTGTTCAACGAAATAGTCCCATTGGTAACGTTCGCACTAAATTCCGCGGAAGTGCTTTCGGGAATATAGAGGCGAATCTGCCCGTTGACGGTATTCATATTGCAAGTACCAAAAGCAGGGAGAATCATCCGGGTATCGATATTACCGTTGGTAACATCGGCATCAACGCTGCCGCGAACGTCATTCAGAAACATATTACCGTTGGTCATGTTGATATCGACCGTATTAGCAACACTTTCCAGGTTAAATTCGCCGTTGGTCAATTCTGCATCGACATAGCCGGTGAGGTTTTTGATGGTCATCTCGCCATTGGTGAGATAGGCTTCGACATCCCAACTTTTCGGAATCCGCACAAAATAATGCACGATGAGATTGCGGCCGTGGGTATCATTCGGCTGCAGTGTTTGCACAAAAATTTCCTCAGTGCGCTGGGTAACTTCTACATCGAGACGATCAAGATAATTCTCGGCGTCTCTCCGGCTGTCTGATTCCGCAATCCGCTCACCCCAAATCTCGACGATGTTGCGATCGCTTCGGCCGATAATTTCTACCGTGCCATTGATGGCGTCCAGGGTAAAACGGGTCTGGTCGTTCGGCGACAGCTGGAAGGAAAAATCTTCCGATGCCGAGTAACGTAAATTATGGACATAATCGTCGTCATAAGGTTCCACAACGCAGGATGTAAATAAGACGATGAGGATTACACCACAGTAAAAAAGTGCTCTTTTCCAGGTCAGTAATGAATACATGATTTTTCTCCTTCTCTTTCTCCCGCAGCGGGGCTGACGGGAATTTTTTAGACAAAGCTATCCTGTTACCGGAGAGTGGCACTTTCCGGCCGGATGTTGTTTGCTGCTTGTGTTTATTCTCTTGCTAACGCTTTCTGATGCTTAGAAAGCCCCTGTAGTATGCGTTAATTCTTCAATCTATCCAATCCCTTGCGGGCTTCTTCTACCCATTTGGGATTATCACAGTCTTTGTCCCCAGCAGCAGATGCCGCAGCGCGATACGCGTCGATCGCCTGTCCGTTTTGCTCGAGCAGTTCAAATGATCTGCCCAGGAGGAAATGAAACTCACTGCACTTTTCAATACGCGGATAGCGGGTTGCAATCTTGTGTAGTTTCACAACCGCATTGGTGTAATATGCCTGGGAGAACAATGCCGTGGCGCCATTCTTTTCACTTTCCCAGGGCGTCTGAACGACCGGTCTTTCCTCATTCATCTTTGCGGATTTATCTTCGCCATGCGGGGCGCTAATGTTAGTCGTGCGCAGCTTTCGCTTGCCTTCCCGTTTTTTCAGGCGGTCAACTTTTTGACGAGTCAGGAATAAGAACATTTCCTGTTCGCTGACTTTTTTCAGATCGGCAATATCGAGGATTGCGTTGGGACCGAGGCGGAATTCCAGTCCGTCGTAAATTGCCAGGGTGACTTCTCCGTCTTCTCCGGTCGTGATGGTATCGATCTCTTTCAGAAGTACCTGCAGTCCAGCTGGCTGCCAGGTCTCTTCGATGCCCCGGCGGATTTTTACATCCCCATCCATCGCGACAATTTTCGCGTTGGTTTCCGCCGCCAGCTGCAGCGACAAACAAATCATAAACAGGCTAATCAAAATCTTTTTCATCACGTTGTTCCTATCTCTCTAAAAGTTCAGTATTTAATGTTACTCGACATCAATGACTTCGACCCAACCCTCCAGCAGGCCGTTTCGAACGACACCTTCCTGCAGATATTGCAGGGCGCCGGCATTCCAGCTGGCTTCGAATCCTTCCGGAATTTTTGTTGTTTCTATTGGAATCCAGACGGTGCTGAATGCTTGTTCTTCGCTGCCGGCAAAGCGTTCATCTTCCGGGGTTTCCCGAACAACATAGCGCTTTTCATTACTGCTGATTTGTGCAGCTTGCTCAATCGGCACTCCGGAATCAAAAATCAAGTAAAGGTGGGCGATACTTTTTTCCGGATCCTGCACCCGCACGAATGAGGTGTTAATGCCGAGACTTTGCAGGAGCGAAGCATAGAGCACTACCAGGTCATCGCAATCACCACTACCGAGGCGCAGGGTTTCCGAGGCAAATTGCACCCGGTCATCCTTGTAAAAGGGAATATTCGGATCACTCTGATACAACAGGCCCATCTGCTTTAATTCTTCAAAAAGGACCCGGGCGATGGTCAAATTACCAATCGACGGTTGATCGAGCTTGCTGGTTTCCCGCACCAGTTCCCGGCTAAAGTTGAGAATATCCGGGGCATCCGGGGTTAAAAAGAATGAGAGCATATCCATGTCGCCATTCCAGGAATTGCGGGAGTGCACGGTGAGCGGCAAAGATACTTCCTGCTTCAAAGTGGTGCCGCCTTTCCCTTCTACCTGCACCTCCAGCACTGCCGGCTGATGTTCATCCACGTTGGTAATGTCGTTACCAAGCACTGCTTTCACGGTGAAATCTTTCGTTTCATTTTTCGCCAGACGGGCAAAGCCGCTGTTTTTCCAACGATGGGAGAACGGATGCATCCGGCTGCGAATATTGATGTCGATCGGGAAACCAGCGGTATTCTCCACGGTCACCAATGCCAGCGGCGCGCCATTGTAATATTGATAATATGCCGGGTAAATATTCGCGGTGATCGTTTTGGTATCCTTCACCCGAAAGAGCTGCGGACGTTTTCCCCAGCGAAAACTAAGGCCGAAATTAATCTCCGCGCCGCTGTTGACATTCTTCGATTGAAAATCGACAAAATGATATTTGACATCCATATTCAAGGCGAGCCAGCTGCTCAGGGCGATATCGGTACCGCCGCCGAGAAATCCACCCATGTCCATCTTCGATTCGAGAAATACTGTTTCCGTTTCATCAATCGAGTCCTCTACTTCGATAGCGCTTTGCCAGTACGGGCCGATGCCGGCATTCAGATAAGGCATTACCCGGGAAGGAAAACGAAATGAAAAAATGTAGCGGCGAATACCAATGAGCATCGGGACAATCGCATTCACATCGACGGAAACAGAATCGTTTGCTTCCGTAGCGGCACTAACGCTGCTCAGTCCCCCAAGGTTGAACTCCAGGAACCATTCCTTATCCAGCCGGGAGAAATAATACAGCCATCCACCAACGTAGCCGTCCAGTTCGACGGCCGGTGTGCCCTGGTTCGTGGGGTCCGTAGAGTTCGTCACGCTAAGGCTGAGTGATCCGCCCCCGGCATTCCAGAAGCCAGCTCGTAACCCCAGGCCGTGAGAGCGAAGCATGCCCTGTCCCAGGAGTGATGTGCTGTGTAGTGCTGTCATAATAAAGCCAGCTATTATCAAAATGAATAGTTTCTTAACCCGCAATTTTTCACCTGCTTTGCTATATTGAAAATTTAGTTATTCGAGACATTAACCGTTTCTTTATGGGAATAAGCGCTAATATGTTTCTGCCTAATAATTTAATCCGGTCATCTGCATGCGTAAAGTGGAAATCGTTAATTTTCAACATAGTTATCAATTTTGTTCCTGAACGTTATTTCCGGAAGCGGCCCCATTGGAACACCAGCCCCAGGCCGAATTCAAATCCGTTTTGGTATTGGGAATCATCGAAGTCAACCCAATGGTATTTAATATCATAGGAAAATCCGAAAGTGTTGCTAAGCATCAGGTTGGCGCCGCCACCGACATAAACACCCGGGCGACTGACTGAGCTGACGGATACCTCTTCTTCATGGTAATCATATTCCTGCACGGAAATATCATTGAGAATGTAAGCCCCGGCACCAAACATCAGGTAAGGCTGCATGGCACTGCGGGATTTTTCCGACATCAGATCGTAGCGGAAGCCAAATAATAGCGGAAAAACGGCATTCACTTCCACATCTTCCCAATGATAATATTCCCGGTGTTCTACAACTGCCGCGAGTGCGCCAAGGGTAAATTCCATAGAGAGTTGTTCCTGCACCCGGGTAAAAAAGAACAGCGAACCACCAAAGCCGCCAACATTAACGCTGCTGATTTCGCCATCATTATAGACATAAATTCGCTGCTGGCCATCAATCATATTCCAGTAATTTCCCCGGAAGCCAATGCCGCTCTTGGATCGGCAGTTATTCGCCCAACTGCTACTGCTTGCCAGCAGGAGCAAGACGATAACACTTGATAAAAGACGTAAATTTTTCATTCTAAACTCCACTCTGTTAATTTTTCAGTTTCTGTTTCGCTTATGTATAAGACAAGGATGGTGCCAACTTTTTAAAAACACTTGTATGTAATTTTAAAACAATAGTTTAAGTGTTTGGTTGATTGGCGCTTCACGAAAGAGAGAAATGCGGAAACTCCGGGGAAATGCGGAAAAATTCCGCGTTTGAAATGGTGGAAAAAGTAAGAAAATGCTGACCAAACCACCCCCAATCATCCTGAGCCCGTCGAAGGGGGATTTACTGCAAGGATGTTGGTAGGAGGATTGGACTTTGTAGGATGAATTAACCGGTAGGTTAGATGTCCTACGTTTTTGTGAAGGATGATTAGGCCGTGCAGCAATTCACCCTTCGACAAGCTCAGGATGAATGGAAATTAATGAAGGAAAAAAATATACCGCGATCCGGGTATGGAAAATTTTGGAAAAGTTATGTATGTTATGCCATACTTGATAGCTAATAACTCAGGATAATGCCCATGAAACCAGCAGAGCAGCCTTTGGACAACCAGATTAACGTAATGATTATCGAAGATGATGAACTCTACCGGGAATCGATTCAAGAACTGATCAACGATTGCGAATCGTTACAATGCAATCATGCCTATGAATCTTGTGAGGCGGGAATTCAGGCTGTAGAAGAGGGCTTTGCCCCGGAGATTATTCTCATCGATATCGATTTGCCGGGGATGAACGGCATCGAAGGGATTCGCCATTTCAAGCAATTGTCACCGGCTTCCAAAAGCGTTATGCTGACAGTCTTTGATGATGATGATAATATTTTTAATGCCCTCTGCTATGGGGCTTCCGGCTATCTGCTCAAATCTGCTTCTTCGGAGAATATTTGTCAGTATATGACTGATGTGCTCAGCGGAGGTGCGGCAATGAATCCGCATATCGCTGCGAAAGTGCTAAAAATGTTCACCCAATATTCCCAGCCGAAAAAAGAGTATGGGCTTACCGGCCGGGAAAAAGAGATTCTGCAGCTATTGGTGAATGGAATGAATAAAAAGCATATTGCCGGAGAGTTGTGTATCAGTCTTTTTACGGTTGATACGCACTTAAAAAACATTTATGCCAAACTTCAGGTGCATTCCCAAATCGATGTGGTTTCAAAAGCCCTTAAGGAACGCCTGATCTAAAAGATTTTCCTGAGGCTAAAAAATTAAGCAAAATTCACTGCTACTGCCGGCCCAAGCCCCTTAAGTCTCCGCTTAATAACCACCACTTTTCCCCGGCAAATTCTTACCGGCCTATCTCTGTTTTCCCCTGTAGTTTTAAGCCCTCCGCTCAATTCTTATTCGATTTGACTTCCTGAGAAAAGATATTATATTATAAGCTGTCTAAAATTAGTGTGCAGGTATTGTTTGAAGAAGTTAAATTTGGTTTATAAACTCTGTTTAGCTTTATTTTTATTAGGATTTGCGGTATGGTTTCAGAACTGGGTTTACAATACCGCCCTGATCACACTGCTTATTCTGCTAATACGTTTCGAAAAAGTGTCCATATTTCGCTTCCCCCGGCAGGGTTATTTTTTTGCGGCGCTTTTATTCGTTATGTTTATTCTGCAAGCCGTCAATGGCTACGGCAAAATTCTACTGCAACTTCCCCTCAATATTACGATTACCGATGATGGCTTGTTAACTGCGTTTCTGTTTGTTAGTCAGGTGGTATTAATTTTCCTGCTTTTTGCTGCAGCGATTTATACCGCGGACAAACCGGAAGTGGTGCATTATTACCGGGCATTGAGTGGATCGGAAAGAGGCTGGAAGACCGTTTTGCAGGGTTGGTTGCGCATTGGCTTGTATGTGATGTATCTGTTGCCGAAAGCATTGGATTACCGCCAAACCGTATCAGCGGAATTGAAAACGGCAAAAGCGAAGAAAGAAGTTTCTCTGAAAGATCGTTTCCTCCATCTGCTCGACCAAATCTACCGTTTTATCGCGCATATACTCGATAGCAGCGAAAAAGAATATGCGGCATTTAAGCAGCAGACCGAGCAGACTGTCGCCGCGGCTGCCCAGCGCTGGCAAACAATGCGGCATGCGTTGGTAACCGTTACAGTTGCCCTTGTTCATCTACCGCTCTTTAGAATGGTGGGACAGGGATGAAACGGAATATTAAAGTAGTGGTCGAGTATGAAGGGACGGCATACCATGGCTGGCAGTATCAGGATAATCTGACCACCGTCCAGGGGTGTCTGGAAGAGGCGATTTATAAGCTAAGCGGGGAACGCTTAAGAGTTACCGCTGCTGGTCGTACCGATACCGGTGTTCATGCCCGTGGTCAGGTCGTGAACTTTCAGCTTGAAAAGGATTTACCGATGCACAGCATCGAGATGGGGCTGAATCACCACTTGCCGGACGATATTGCGGTGAGATCCGCGGCGGTTGTTGCACCGGAGTTTAATGCCCGGTTCGATGCGACCCGGCGAACCTATCAGTATTACATCTCCACGGAGAGAACTGCTTTAATGCGCGCTTTCTGTTGGCAGTTGTTTCAAAAGCTCGATACTTCGTTGTTAAATCCGCTCGCGGAAAAATTGTTGGGAGATCATGATTTTGGCGCTTTCTCCCGTGTGCAGGTGCAAAGCTCGCACAAGCGCTGTATTGTTTATGAGTCGTTTTGGCGACAGGAAGAAAATGTCTGGATTTACCGGGTCGGCGCTAACCGCTTCCTGCACGGCATGGTCCGGACGATTGTCGGTACGATTATCGACGTTGCCCGGGGGAAGTCCTCCGAGGCCGAGTTTGAAAAAATATTTGCTTCCCGCAACCGAAAAGCCGCCGGTGCGGCTGCACCCGCGAAGGGATTGGTGCTGGAGAAAGTAGACTATAATTAATTTACAAGTTGGGAAATTATCGGCAGGTAAAAAATGAAAGAAAACAACCGTTTTTTAGCGCCGCAATTCAGGTTTATGAACATACCGTCGAAGATAATGAAGTTGTTAAGATTGACTTTTCAGGGCCGTAGCCGTTTCGCCATCATTAGCGGTTTGCTGATGGCGTATTTTTTTGTTGGCGGCGCTGCTTGCCAATCCGGTAGTGACAGTGGGAGCAGCAGCGATTCTTCGCTCATCAACAACGCTTATGCGCAAACGGAAACAAAGCATGTTATTACGGACAGCATTTATACATCCCGGCAAACCGCTATTACCCGGGCAGTGGCAAAAGCCAGCCCCGGGGTTGTGGGCATTAACGTCACCCAGGTTAAACGGTATCGGGAGCGCAATCCTTTTGCGGAACTGTTTCCGGAACTGTATCGAAATCGTTGGTACAAACAGGAAATCCAGTCGTTGGGCTCCGGTTTTCTGATTTCGAAAGATGGATATATCATTACCAATGAACACGTGGTGGAAGATGCCACAGAGATCGTTATTACCCTGCCGGACGGCCGCCATAAAACTGCCCAGGTAGAAGGCAGTGACCGGCTTAGCGATATCGCCCTGCTAAAAATTATTGAACCGGGGGAATATCCTTACCTCGAATTGGGACGCTCCGATGATTTAATGGTTGGCGAATGGGTCATTGCCCTGGGAAATCCCTTCGGCCTGGTAGCACTTAACGACCAGCCAACGGTAACCGTTGGGGTCATCAGTGCGCTGGACCGCGACTGGGGCCGCACCCGGGAAGAGCGCCTTTACCAGGATATGATCCAAACGGATGCCGCTATCAACCATGGGAATAGTGGTGGCCCGCTGGTAAATGCGCTGGGTCAGGTGATTGGAATGAACACCTTCATTTACACCGGTAGCCAGGGGAACGAAGGCAATATCGGGATCGGGTTTGCCATTCCCATGCAGCACATCGAAGAGGTTGTTGCGGAAATTCGTGAAAAAGGGGGCATCGACCGGGAATATTGGCATGGCATCATCTATGCGCAAAGCCTGAACAACCGGATTGTTAATGCACTGGGACTATCGGTACGTCAGGGAGCGATCATTACGGAAATTGATCGCCGTGGCCCAGCCTATAAAGCCGGTCTGCGCGAATATGATATTATTGTCGCCCTGGAAGGCAAATCCGTCACGAATGTTGATAATTTAATCAAGAACCTGCGCGATCTGGATTTAAAGGTCGGTAGCGTCATTACGTTTGACGTTGTGCGGGAAGAAAGAAAATTTCAAATACAAGTCACTTTGGAATCGAGGCCAGAAAGAAGATGATCGAACGTTATACGCTCCCGGAAATTGGGAAAATTTGGGAAGACGAAAACAGGTTTCGCATTTGGCTGGACATTGAGATTCATGCCTGCGAAGCACGTGCAAAATTAGGAGACATTCCCGCCGAGGATGTCGCAGTTATTCGGGAAAAAGCGGACTTTAACGTCCAGCGCATACTCGATATTGAAGCGGAAGTCCATCACGATGTGATCGCCTTTCTAACCAATGTTGCTGAATATGTCGGTGAACCTTCCCGCCACATTCATTACGGCATGACCTCCTCGGATGTACTGGATACCACACTGGCAGTGCAAATGAAGCAAGCCGGCGAATTGATCCTGGAAAAAGTCGATAGCGTAATCGCCGTTCTAAAAAAGCAGGCAGTTAAATATAAGGATACAGTAGCTGTGGGACGTTCCCATGGCGTACATGCCGAGCCGCTGACATTTGGATTTAAGCTGGCAGTTTGGTATAGTGAAATGTTACGGAACCGGGAACGCCTGCTACGAGCGATTGAAACGGTATCAGCCGGTAAGATTTCCGGTGCCGTGGGAACCTTTGCCCATCTCGAGCCTTTCGTGGAAGAATATGTCTGTGAGCAAATGGGCCTGAAGCCGGCGGCGATTTCTACGCAGATTTTGCAACGGGATCGCCATGCGGAATATATGTCCATGCTGGCCGTTATCGCTGCGACACTGGAGAAGATTTCCGTGGAGATTCGCCATCTGCAGCGCACAGAAGTGCTGGAAGTGGAAGAACCCTTTGGTTCCCGCCAGAAAGGGTCGTCTGCGATGCCGCATAAGAAAAATCCGATCGTGTCCGAGCGGATTAGCGGTATGGCCCGCTTGTTACGGGGGCATCTGGTTGCCGCCCTGGAAAATGTCGCGCTTTGGCATGAACGGGATATTTCCCATTCTTCAGTAGAAAGAGTCATTATGCCGGACGCAACCATTACGCTCTATTACATGCTGGAGAAAACCCGCTTCCTGCTCGATGGGATGGTAGTAAATGCCGACCGCATGAAAGAAAACCTGGAAGCGAATCGTGGACTGGTATTTTCCCAGTCGATCCTGCTCAACCTGGTGGATCAGGGCGTTAGTCGGGAAGAGGCTTATCGCCTGGTGCAGCGAAATGCCTTAAACGTCTGGCATAATCAGACAACGCTGCTGGACGAGTTGAAAAAAGATGAAACGGTGCTGCAATATCTCTCTGCGGAAACGCTCGATAATATTTGCAGTCTGGAAAATCGATTGAGAAATATTAACACCGTATTTCAGCGACTGGGACTGGACAGCTAGTTCTTTAAGATATTGATAATAAATAAAATAAAATAAATAAACGCGAAAGCGCAGATTACTACTTTAAAGCGGAGGAACAACTCGTGGAGATTAAAGACTTACTGGTTGACGGCCCTACCAAGAAAGTATATTCGACGAATCAAAGTGATCAGGTGATTGTTGCCTACAATGATTCTACTGGTAAAGGCAAGAAAAAAGATGGTGGCGAGATTGCTGAAATGAATAACACAGTTACATCTTATCTGTTTGAGTATCTCGAAAGCTATAACGTCCCGACTCATTTTGCGAAGAAACTTGATTCGAAGAGTTTCCTGGCAAAGAAGAGCGAGAGTATCAGCATGGTTGTAGATGTTTACAATGTTGCATCTAAAAAATTGGCTGAACGTTTAAGCATCGATGAAGGCACTGTTCTGGAATATCCGATCGTCGAATTATACTACAAGGATGAGAAAAACACCCGTCCGATGATCAATGAATATCATGCCTATGCACTGGGATTGTGCGAGCGAAAAGACATGACCAGCATTATGAGAATTGCCACAAAAGTGAATGCGGTTTTCAAATCTTTCTTTGACCGGAAAAAGCTGAAATTAGTTAATTTTAGTCTGGAATTTGGTCGTATTCATAATCAAATTGTGCTCGCGGATGAAGTATCTCTGGATACGCTGAATCTGTGGTTTGTCAAAGAAGATGGTAGTTTCGATAGAGTGCCGGAAGGATCCGATAAGAGCAAAGATGAATATCAGCAGCTGAAAGCCCGCATTTTTGGCGAATAATGTATTGCCCCTCGTGGGCGATCCATGGTTCAGCATGGCGCTTCCGGTGCATGTGTAGAAGGAGAATATGGTGTTTGCAAAAGATGGTTATGGTATCATCATCGGAACATTTGTGGCGTTTCTGGTGAGCCTGATCTTGTGGTTTGCTTTTCCGCATCCGGTATCGTTGGTTGCAACGGTGATTCTTGGTGTTTTATCTATTTTTAACCTGTTCTTTTTTCGGGATCCTGACCGGGAAATCCCGAAAAACCCATTGGCTGTTTTATCACCGGCAGATGGTAAGGTGATGGAAATTAAGCGCGTCAAGGATACGGAATATTTTAACCGGGAAGTCCGGCGGATTAGCATTTTTCTTTCGGTCTTTAACGTTCATGTCAACCGAACGCCGATGGCCGGTACCGTCAATTATGTGGTGCACCGGACCGGGAAATTTTTAGCGGCATTTAAGGAAGACGCTTCCGTGGAAAATGAGCAAACGGCAATCGGAATGGTAAACCAATACGGTCACCAGGTAATGTTTAAGCAAATTGCCGGATTGATTGCCCGTCGAATTGTTTGCAACATTCGCGAAGGCGACTGGTGTAAGGCCGGCGAACGGATGGGATTAATCCGTTACGGCAGCCGGGCGGATGTCTTCGTACCGCTGGATGCGAAAATCAATGTTAAATCCGGGCAGATGGTCCGTGGCGGTGTCAGTATTCTGGCGACGTTCCCCAATGAGGGGGACCAGCAATCCGAAGAGCAGCGCGTGGTAGAATTACCGAAGACCGAATTGTCTTCCTGATGGGATGTTGCCTTTTGGCATTGGAAATTGAAAGTTGGGCATTGGCCATTAAATAAGTGGGTATCAGTCATCGAAAAAATAAAGAACATGCTGGAAGATCGAATGCGTGCGCGAGCATCGTTGGTGCCGGGTTTCTTTACCATGGCCAATATGTTCTGCGGATATTATTCGGTATTACTTGCCGCTCAAGGCCGTTTTACTACGGCCGCCTGGTTGATTATCGCTGCTGGCGTACTGGACGTACTGGACGGCAAGCTGGCCAGAATGGTCGATGGCGCCTCGGAGTTTGGGGTACAATACGATTCCCTCGCAGATGTCATTTCCTTCGGCCTTGCGCCTTCCGCCTTATCCTATTACGTGCTCTTTCAGGAATGGGGCACTACCGGACTGATGCTCAGTTTTGTGCCGCTGGTGTTTGGCGCTATTCGCCTCGCCCGTTTTAATGCCCGCCTGGAAGGTTTTGATAAAGACGCTTTCGAAGGAGTGCCGAGCCCGGCCGCGGCGATTACGATTTGTACATTTGTGCTGTTCAACTATGATATCTGGGGAGAACTTCGCTGGGAAAAGATTTTTATGACCATCGTTCTCCTCGTGTCAATTCTGATGATTACCAATATCCGTTACGAGATCATGCCGAATTTTTCCCTGCAAAGCAGCCGGATTAATCGCCTGAAAATTCTTGCGGTAATTATCGGTATCATCATTATCCTCATCTATCCGCAGCGGACGTTCTTTCCGCTAATAATGATCTACATTCTTTCCGGGCCGATCAGAATTATCTGGCTCTTGATATTTTCCCAACAGGAAAAAGCCGGTGTATCGAAAACAAAGGAACGAAAATGAAAGTTGCTGTAAAAATCAGATTAAAAAAGAGCATTCTCGATCCGCAGGGAAAAGCTGTGCACCATGCGCTGCAAAACCTGGGATTCGATGGTATTAACGATGTGCGGGTCGGTAAGCTGATCGAACTGGAAGTGCCGGACGACGGCACGCCGGAAACCATTCATAATATGGTAGAAGAAGCCAGCCGTAAATTATTAGCGAATACTGTTATCGAAGATTTTGAAATTGAATACCTGGGAGAAAAAGCGTGAAGTCAGCCGTTGTTGTATTTCCAGGTTCCAACTGCGATCATGATATGCACCATGCGCTAAATATGCTTGGGCATGATGCCGAATATGTTTGGCATAAAACCGCCGATCTGTCCGAATATGACCTGGTTGCATTACCAGGGGGATTTTCCTATGGCGACTATCTCCGCGCCGGAGCCATTGCCCGTTTTTCCACGATTATGAAAGCGGTGGTGGGTTTTGCGAAAAGCGGCAAGACCGTTATCGGGGTTTGTAATGGATTTCAAATATTAGTGGAAGCCGGTTTGTTACCCGGCGCCCTGATGCGCAATGCCAACCTGCGCTTTATCTGCAAGCAGGTTTATTTGAAGACGGAAAATAGTGATACGCGCTTTAGCCGGGCAATTCCCGATCAGGCCTTGCAAATCCCTATCGCCCATGGCGAAGGCCGCTATTTCATTGATCCGGCAGGATATGAATCTCTACAAGAGAATAATCAGATTGTTTTTCGATATGCCACGCCAGGCAATGATGTTACCGAAGCTGCCAATCCCAATGGCTCTCTGGATAATATCGCCGGAATCGTTAATCGGGAAGGGAATGTGCTCGGTATGATGCCACATCCGGAACGCGCCGTGGAAAGCCTGCTCGGCTCCGATGATGGCCGCTGGATTTTTGAATCTTTAACTGCTTAGTTTGGAGGGAATTGACCGATGAAGAAGAAAAATCTTGGCTACTATTTGCTCATATTGATTCTGGGAACGGTTGTTGGGTATTTCCTGAGCAGTATGGTAAATTTTCTGCCACCCGGGGGATTTAAAGAAGCACTGTTGCGACCCTTAAGCTTTGCAGCCGGCCCGGCAAAATTGGATTTACGAGTCATCAATTTTACTCTGGGCTTTGGCGTTAATTTAAATATCGTCAGTGTTATCGGGATTTTTCTCGTGGCCTGGCTCTTTAAAGTAATGGAGTAATTTTTTTTCGAATATTGTTTTATAACTATTTATGGCCTTTATTAAGACAGAAAACCGGATGTTTTCGAAATAATTTTCAAGCAATATGAGTTGCCAGAATATTTAACAACCAGGAGATTTTATTATGCCATTTGGAATGGGTGCCGGCGAATTAATCGTTATCTTTTTTGTTATTTTGATGTTATTCGGCGCTAAGCGGCTGCCGGAGCTTGCACGTTCCCTGGGACGCTCCATCAAAGAGTTCAAGCATGCGACATCGGGATTAAGAGAAGAATTTGATATGAGCCAGATTGACGAAAAGCCTCGTAGCAATACACAGCCGTCTGAAGCAAAAGAGCAAGCTCAAAAAGATCAATAATTCACAATATCTGCAGTATACAATCCGCCTGTCGCTGCCGGTATTTGTCTGAAATATACGGCTTGGTCCGCTTTCGAATGTAAATGCCGTCAGCTTCTTTGCAGCACACAAACCTCATACGCTACCCATAATGAACAGGAGCGGGTCTTTGGAGAATGCATTACAAAGGCATCGGCAATATATCGCTGGTGATTTTACTTTAGTCGATGCCGTTGAAGAATATTTGAAGCGAATCGAAGCGAATAAATCTCTGAACGCATTTATTCAGGTTTACGGAGACGAAGCGCGACAGCAAGCGGCAGCGATTGATGCAAAGCGTGCCGGTGGCGCCAAACTGGGAAGCCTCGCGGGATTATTTATCGCCCTGAAAGATAATATGTGCATGAAAGGTCAGCGCACTACCTGCGGATCCCGAATACTCGATCAGTTTGTTTCCCCGTATGACGCTACTGTCGTGCGTAAAATTATTGCTGAAGATGGTATCATTATCGGCAAAACCAACCTCGACGAGTTCGCGATGGGCTCTTCCACCGAAAATTCCTATTATGGCCATTCCCGTAATCCGATTGATCCGGAAAGGGTGGCCGGCGGTTCCAGTGGCGGTTCGGCAGTTGCCGTTGCTGCTGGTATGGCAGATCTATCCCTGGGGAGTGATACCGGCGGTTCTATTCGTCAGCCGGCGGCCTTTTGTGGCATCGTCGGGATGAAGCCGACTTACGGGCGGGTTTCCCGCTACGGGCTGGTGGCATTTGCCTCGTCGCTGGACCAAATCGGGCCATTCGCGAAAAATGTGAGTGATGCAGCGCTGATGCTCAATGTCATTTCCGGCCTGGATCCGAATGATTCTACTTCCATGGATGAAATGGTGCCGGATTATACCGCAGCTGTCGGTGGCGATGTAACAGGTTTAACAATCGGATTACCGACCCAGTTTTTTCAGGAAGGGTTGGATAGTGAAATTGCCGATAATATAAAAGCCGTCACTAAGCAACTGGAAGATGCCGGCATGACCATCAAGCCGGTAGACCTTTCCCTGAATGATTATGCCATTGCCGCCTATTACATTATCGCTACTGCGGAAGCCTCTTCGAACCTGGCCCGCTACGACGGCGTTCGCTATGGCCATCGTGCAGAGGAGGTTGGCGATTTAAACGAAATGTATACCCGTTCCCGCTCAGAGGGATTCGGCGCGGAAGTGAAACGACGAGTCATGCTCGGTGCACACGTGCTGTCTTCCGGCTACTATGACGCCTATTATAAAAAAGGCCAGCAGGTTCGCCGCCTGATAAAAAATCAGTTTGATGATGCCTTCAAAGATGTCGATCTGCTGCTAACGCCAACAACACCGAGTCCGGCATTTAAGATCGGCGAAAAGGTCGACGATCCGTTACAAATGTATCTTTCGGATATTTACACCGTCACCGTTAATCTGGCAGGTATTTGTGCCCTCAGCATGCCCTCTGGGAAAACGACGGAAGGGTTGCCAATTGGGCTACAGCTAATCGCCGGTGCTTTCCAGGAAGAAAAACTGTTCCGGATGGCAGGATATATTGAGAATTTGCTTGCGGAATAAAGTGGGCAAATTGAACAACAAAGATTGAAATATCCAATGTCCAATACTCAATTTTCAATTTCGAAGTATGCTATTGCCCTAAGCTGATAAATTTTCGCTTCTTTCCTTCGAAATTGGACATTTTAGATTGGAAATTGGGCATTAACAGAATTGGCGCATAGACTATCTTAAAAACAGAGCTTAACATGGATTTTGAAGTAGTTATCGGATTGGAAGTTCACACCCAGTTGTTAACCGACGCGAAAATATTTTCCGGGTCCAGTACCGCTTTCGGTGGTGAACCGAACTCGCAAACCGATCCGGTTGTTCTCGGAATGCCCGGCGTATTGCCGGTGTTAAACAAAAAGGTGGTGGACTTTGCCATCCGTCTGGGACTGGCAACCAATTGCACGATCGTTCCTTACAATCGCTTTGCCCGCAAACATTATTTCTATCCGGACCTGCCGAAAGGCTACCAGATTTCCCAATACGAATTGCCGATCTGCGAACATGGGCACCTGGATATTACCCTGGAAGATCAACCGACAAAAAGAATTGGCATCACGCGTATCCACATGGAAGAAGATGCCGGCAAATCGATTCATGATGCTGGTGTCGATACTTTAGTCGATCTTAATCGCAGCGGCGTACCGTTGCTGGAAATTGTCAGCGAGCCGGATATGCGCAGTGCTGCGGAAGCGCACGCCTACCTGGCCGGATTAAAGCAGATCGTTACCTACCTGGAAATTTGCGACGGCAATATGGAAGAAGGTAGTCTGCGTTGCGATGCCAACGTTTCCATCCGCCCGCGTGGCAGTAGCGAATTTGGTACCAAGACCGAGCTGAAAAACATGAATTCCTTCCGCAATGTGGAACGCGCAATTAATTATGAGATTGAGCGCCAAACCGATATCGTTTCCAACGGTGGCACCATCGTTCAGGAAACACTGCTCTGGGATGCAAATGTCGGCACTGTTCGCGCCATGCGTAGCAAAGAAGAAGCGCACGACTATCGCTATTTTCCCGAGCCGGACCTGCTGCCGCTGCAAATTTCCGAGGAATGGATTGCGGCTGTGCGCGCAGAACTGCCCGAGCTGCCTGAGGAAAAGAAGCAGCGTTTTGTCAGTGAATATAAGCTGCCGGTTTATAACGCCGAAGTGCTGACAGCTTCGAAAGCGTTGGCCAATTATTTTGAAGCCGTGGCGAAATCCTGCGAGGACAGCAAGCTCGTCAGTAACTGGGTGATGACCGATGTGTTGCGTGTTTTGAAAGAGCAAAAGATCGATGTGGAGGATTTTACGATTTCCGCCCAGCGCCTTGCCGGTTTACTGAATTTGATTCTGAAAAATACCATTAGCGCAAAGATTGCCCGGGATATTTTTGAAGAAATGCTCGGCAATGAGGATGAAGCCCTCGCTATCGTAGAGAAGAAGGGATTAGCACAAATATCCGATACCAGTGAACTGGAAGGTATAGTTGCCCAGGTAATTGCCGATAATCCTAAGCAGGTGGAACAATTCCGTGCGGGAAAAGAAAAAATTATCTCCTATTTTGTCGGGCAGGTAATGAAAGCCACTCGCGGTAAAGCGAATCCCGGCATGGTGAATGAAATATTAAGGAAGCAACTGAAAGCATAAAATGTCCCGAAAAAAGGTGCTGGTTGTCGAGGATGAACCGGATATTGCAGACCTGGTCGTCAATGTGCTTACGCGCATGAATGCTTATGAGATTAGCCGGGTGAGACGGGCAGATCAGGCACTTGCGCACCTGGATAATGAATCGGTTGACATTATTGTATTGGATCTTTCCCTGCCGGATATGACCGGCACTCAATTGTATCAAAAAATAGTAAACCGGCTGCCCGACCTGGAGAATGCCTTTATCTTTATGTCCGGTTACGAAACCGATCAGGCACTGGATGATATTCTCGAACAGACGGGCAACGTTTTCATCGCTAAACCTTTTCGTCTCGGGGAGTTTCGGGCACTCGTTGAGCGTTTTTGATTTTGGCCGGTGGGATACTGCACTTGCTTCTGCAACACCCAGCTATATCAGTCTTCGATGTTTGAAGCGCTTATTATACACATGTTACGCAGCAATAAGAGTAACGTGATACCGTCATTGCGAACGGGCGTTTTTTGCCCAGTGAAGCAATCTCTTAGTTGTAGGATAGAGATTGCTTCGTCGCTGCACTCCTCGCCCCAAAGTAACTATATTTGAAAAAAAGATACCTCCTTGCCATATTAAAAGAACTCATCAATTAAGGTCATGGTCAAGGAGGTATAGTGAA
>JANQQU010000057.1 GCA_028284905.1 Calditrichia bacterium | reverse complement strand
TCGTATCTTTATATCGTTTCTCTATCTGGCCACAGATTGCGCCAGAACAAAAAGGAACTTGATTTTCAATATAGCAGGGACTCCTTGGGAGCAATGACATAATTTTAAGCTAAACAGACGTTGCGAAACATCCGTTATTATAGATAAAATCCATTCATGTAAGCGGCGGGGTAAGTTATGAAAAAGCAGCAAGAGCCAGTCAGTTACGGGGGATATTTACAGCTGGATAAAATTCTCTCCAGTCAGGATTTAAAGAGCGATGAGCTGAACGCCCATGCCCACGATGAGATGCTCTTCATCGTTATTCATCAAACCTATGAACTTTGGTTTAAGCAGATTCTTTTTGAGTTGGATTCGGTAAAAGTAATGTTCCAGAACGATTATGTCGATGAACGGAATATCGGCATTGCCGTCTCCCGGCTGCAGCGGATTGTCGAAATCGAAAAAGTACTCATTGATCAGATCCGCATTCTCGAAACCATGACACCGCTGGATTTTCTCGATTTCCGAAATTTTTTGACGCCGGCGTCCGGGTTTCAGAGTTATCAATTCCGGGAGTTGGAAATAAAACTTGGGTTGAAGACTGATAAGCGTATCAAGTACAGCCAACAGGCTTATCATGTGCTTTATCCGGAGGAAATCCAGGAGCGCTTACTCGATCTGGAAAAGCAGCCGACGCTCTTTGGATTGCTGGAATCCTGGCTGGAACGTACGCCATTTCTGGAATTAACCGGCTTTAATTTTATCGACGCCTATCGAAAAGCGGTCGACAAAATGCTGGCCGGCGAGCGGGCAGTGATCGAAAACAGCAATCTTGATGCAGATGACAAACTCGGCCGGTTGCAGCTGATGAGTGCGTCGGAAAAACATTTTGACTCGATGCTCGATGAAGATAAGCATAATCAACTCATCCGGGAAGGCCGGCGCCGTCTCTCTTACAAAGCAACACTGGCAGCATTGTTTATTAACCTATATCGCGATCAGCCGATTTTACATTTACCTTACCGCCTGCTCTCGGAAATTCTCGATATCGACGAACTGCTTTCTACCTGGCGCTACCGTCATGCTTTGATGGTGCTGCGGATGATCGGTCGGAAAACCGGCACCGGTGGTTCTGCCGGATACGGCTATCTGAAATCCACTGCGGAAAGCCATCGGGTATTTGCCGACCTTTTTAATCTCTCCACATTTTTGATCCCGCGCTCGGATCTCCCGGATTTACCGGAAAAGATGGAGAAAAGCCTCAGTTTCTATTTCACTCAACAAGGGAAATGATCGATGAATATTAGTCTGAAGGGAAAACATGCCCTGGTGTGCGGCAGCACCCAGGGGATTGGTAAAGAAACCGCATTAACATTTGCCTCATTAGGCGCGAACGTCACCCTGGTCGCACGAAACCGGGCGGCCCTGGAAAAACTGGTGCGGCAGCTGCCGGATCATCAGCAAAAGCACCGCTATATCTGTGCGGACTTCGCAGAGCCGAAAGTGTTGCGTGCTGCCCTGAAAAA
The DNA here is from genome assembly GCA_028284905.1 of Calditrichia bacterium. Classification (GTDB taxonomy): domain Bacteria; phylum Calditrichota; class Calditrichia; order RBG-13-44-9; family J075; genus JACKAP01. The sequence continues at coordinate 8,544 of JANQQU010000057.1, read as the reverse complement.
ATTCATGGATAAATATGGCCCGGCACATATTCTCGTTAATAACACCGGGGGGCCGCCAGCCGGCGATGCCATCGATGCCGATACAGATGAATTCATCGACGCTTTTGGGAAACATTTGATTTGTAATCAAATACTTGCCCAGGGCGTGGTGCCCGGGATGAAGAGCGAAGGGTACGGGCGAATCATCAATATTATTTCCACCTCCGTCAAGCAGCCGCTAAAAGGATTGGGCGTTTCTAATACTATTCGTGGGGCTGTAGCCAACTGGGCAAAAACCCTGGCGAATGAACTGGCTGCTTTCAATATCACGGTGAACAATGTGCTGCCCGGCGCAACGAAAACCCAGCGATTGTATGACATTATCGAAAGACGTGCAGAAAAGTTCGGCACTGAGATCGACGTTCAGGAAGCGGCGATGATCGGGCATATACCGATGCAGCGCTTTGCTGAGCCGGTAGAGATTGCCAATGCGATTGCCTTCCTGGCTTCTCCTGCTGCCAGCTACATTACCGGTATTAATATCCCGGTTGACGGTGGGAGAACCGGCTGCCTCTAAAATGAAGGAAAACAAACACATATTGCTGTTGGTGCCCGGCTTCCCTGCGGATGAAGCGGATAGCAATTGTATTCCCGCTTTGCAGAGTTTGGTTCGGGCGATGCGCCGGAAAGCGGGTGAGACAAAATTTTCAATAATCAGCTTTCAATACCCTTTTAGAAGAGAACCGTATCATTGGCATGGTATTCCGGTTTATCCCTGTGGAGGAGAAAATCGGAATCGCGCCGGCCGTTTAAATACCTGGTACCGGGCATGGCGATTTGCCAGCTCTCTTCATCAAGCACATCCTGTCACCCATATCCACAGTTTTTGGCTGAATGAATGCACCTACCTCGGGCAATACCTCTCCAGTCGTTGGGAGGTGCCACTGCTCGCATCAATTATGGGGCAGGATGCCCGGGCAGATAATCGTTACCTGCATCGCCTGAATTTTTCCCGGATGCGCATCACTGCTGGTTCCGCGTTCGCTGCAGACCTGTTTCAATCCCATCAACAGAAAGCGGTGGCTACGGTTATTCCCATCGGCCTCGATATATCCGAAATGCCGCAACCGCTGGAAAATGCACAGCGGGATATCGACCTGCTGGGTGTTGGCGCCTTAACATCGTTGAAAAATTACCGGGAATTTATCGCGCAGGTCGCGTTACTGTGTGAAAAGCATCCGAGCATCCGGGCAGTGGTTATTGGGGAGGGGCCGGAGCGGGAAACGTTGCGGTCGCTTATTGGCGAAAAAAATGTCAGTGATAATATCCGGCTTGTTGGTAAATTACCCCGGGAGGAAGTGCTCGCTTATATGCAGCGCAGCAGAATTCTGTTGCATCCATCCCGTTATGAAAGTCAGGGATATGTGCTGCTGGAGGCACTTTATTATGGCATGTATGCGGTGCATTTTCCGGTGGGCTATCAACTTGATTCGCCCCGATTAATCGCCTGCGAGAACAGTGATGATATGACCGTGAAGCTGACACAATTGCTGACAAAAGGAAATGATCATCGCAGTATTTTAGTCAGCGCAATCGATGAAAGTGCTGAGCAGTTTTTGAAGTTGTACGACTGAGAATAATAAGCTAGAGATGCGCACCGATAGACCCGAATTTTTAACATCTGTGTGCATCGGTGTGAATCAGTGGCCGAAAAAGATGAGGTTTTAGATTTGCAAATCATACGTAAAATGCAACGCTTATATAATGGATTTGCACTGATTGCCTTGAACACTGGCTTGTTGTTTATTTTCGCAAATGTCGCTGCCTGGCTGTACATGATCACCTTCCCCGATCAATCCCCCAACAGTAAATATTACATGCAAAATTTATGGCAGGAAAGCACTCGCTACTTCACTACGCCCCGCCAGGAATGGGAAAAGGATCGCACTTTTTTGCGAGACATTTACCCCGATTATTCCGATGAAGAAATCGCCGTATTAATGAACACTCCGAGTATGCGCGCCCATCCCACCCTGGAATATATGGAAACGCCAATCCGCTCCCGGTTTTACAATGTCGGGGTGGAAAACATGCGCTATCATCAATCTGTGCACGATGGCAATGCCGCTGATATGATTGACGATGCCACCTGGGTCTTTGGCGGTTCCACCGGCTTTGGCGATGGCGTCGCGGATGATGAAACTATTGCCGCGCAATTGAGTGCGTTGGACAGCAGCAATGTCTACATCAATTTTAGTGTGCAGGGTTATAACCAGAATAGTGAAATCGAAAAATTGCTGCTGCTTTTGAAAAAAGGATATCGTCCGCGACGCGTATTATTTATTGATGGACTGAATGATATTACCCTGATGCGCGCAACTAATTTCCACCCGGCGGAAACCCCGGCACGGAATTTTAATGCCTATGGTTATGTCGCCAATGTTGCCCGATTGCAGCGCCCGGACACGGAGTTGATTTTGCGGCGACTGCCGTTGTTCGAGTTGATCTACAGTTGGCGCGACCGTCAACAGGCGGGCAAGCTTGCGGCCGTTTCTGTGAGGAACGGCTATGCCGATATTTATCAACCGGGAAATCTCTATCACCGCGACCCGCTGCTCCACTATCACTTATTGAGCGTTTGGGAAAGCGAGTTTGACAGCGTTTTTGCGAACATAGAGCATTACCAGAAAAAAATTATTCACTACTATTCATTGAATAATGCTTATTTGGATAAGCTGGCTGCAGCCTTCGGCTTTGAATATTATGTTTTCTTTCAGCCACTCGGCTATGCCCAACTGAAAAATCCCTTTATAACCGACCCTGTCGCTTATGGAAAAACACTGCAGTATCGCAGCTATTTGACGATGAAGAAAACCGTGCAAAGTGCGATCGCGGAAGGGCGGCTCAATAATTTTTATGACATTGCTGATGTGGACAGTAGCTGCAGGGATTGTTATGTGGATTTGCAGCATTACAATCCTTACTTAAGCCGGATGATTGCCGCGGCAATGTTGGAAGCGTTGCCTTAACCCCCTCGTCCCCTAAGGATTTTCCAAAATCATTACTAAATAAAAATCATTCTCAAAAAAGAATCCCTATCAAACAGGAATTCCTCTCTCTAATAATCCTGATTGCAACCTATTGGTCTGGTCTTGTATACTTGTGCGAAATGCGATTGTATTGTCGGTGAGGTAAAACATTCATTGAAAGTCTTACCCCAAAAATGGATAAGAAAAAAAAATAATATAAAAACTCATACTGATTAATTGTTTATCTGGAGGTTGTAATGAAGTTATCGATTCAAATTAGTACAATATTTTTGCTGATGCTATGTTTTGCTACAGGGTTTTCTCAAACCAGTAAGCAAGATACCCTAAAGATGCTGATGCGGAAAGTAGATATTCTCACTGAAGAGCTGGAAAAAAGTAAATTGGGCGAAGTTGCCAAGCGAGAATACAAAAGTAAATATGGCTTAGGCCCGGCGGCTTCAATGGTATACCATAAAGAATCCGGGGTGTCCATTGCCGGTTATGGCGAGGTGGTTTATGAGAATTACAAAGCCGAAAAGGATGATGGTTCTGCGAGCGGAGCATTGGACAAAATCGATTATGTAAGAAATATTATCTATGTTGGTTACAAATACAGCGAAAACCTACTTTTTAATGCTGAGATTGAGTTTGAGCATGCCCTGGCCGGAGAAGGAAAGCCCGGTGAAGTTGCAATGGAATTCGGATACATCGACGCGACGATTGTCCCGGAGTTTACCGTGCGTGCCGGAATGGTATTGGTACCAGTCGGTATAATGAACGAATATCATGAGCCGTCCACTTTCTTCGGATCGCTGCGCCCGGAAACAGAGAAAAACATTATTCCCAGTACCTGGCGGGCAAATGGTCTTGGTTTTGTTGGGGCAACCAGCTCTGGTATCGGTTACCGGGTTTATTTAGTGGAAGGCCTGCGGGCAGATAAATTCACTTCTACTGGTGTGCGCGGTGGCCGCCAAAAGGGCGCTAAGGCTATTGCAGAAGATTTAGGTATTGCCGGACGTATTGACTATACTGGCGTCCCCGGTTTAAACATCGGCGCATCTTTTTTTAACGGTAATAGTGGTCAAGGTATTTCAGACGACGCCGGTAACGAGATTAATGTTGGAACGACAATTTTTTCTGCACATGGTATGTTTAACAGAAAAGGGTTGGAGCTTCGCGCACTCTATGCGAAGAGCTCAATCAGCGATGTTACTGAATTGAATAATGCCCTGGGACTGACTGGTGCCAGTTCTGTTGGTGAAGACCAAATGGGATACTACTTTACCGCGGCCTACGAAGTGCTGCAGTTTCTCAGCCCGGGAAAAAATGCTAGTTTGTTGCCGTTTGTTCAGTATGAAAAACTGAACACCCAGGAAACCGTACCCAGTGAATTTTCCATCGACCCTTCCAAGGAAAAAACCAATATTACCTTTGGAGTAATGTATAAACCGCATTCACATATTGGTTTTAAAGTTGATTTTATTAATCGGGACAATGAAGCCGGCACCGGATTAGATCAATTCAATGCTGCCGTCACCTATTTGTTCTAATTTTATATAAAACAGTATTATACAAAACCGCTGGTCTGTTAATTTGCTACCAGCGGTTTTATGGTTTGATTAAATAATTAAGAATGATACTTATTTTTATTTGATGCAGAAATTTTGTTGTTAAAAAATTATATTTACAATCGCTTTGATACAAGTGACAGATACAGTGTTGATTATACTGAAATTATAACTGCATGCAAGCTATTGATGAGCGTTTTCAGAAGAACAAGGTGATTTGCAATGAAACGAACAAATTTTATCAAAGTACTCTGTTTATTGAGCATGTTGACGGCAACCGGTCTGCTTGGGCAAGTTTTTAAAACACAAGATCGGGCAATTAAAGAAACTTTTGCGGAGGCGGATACTGTTATCCGTCAAACCCTCTTTCTGGATAAAAATGAGCTGAATACACTTCAAGAGAAAAGTAAGTGCAAATTTAATTCCCAGATAATTACTTATTACGTCGGTAAAAAAGACGGGCAATTGCTGGGCTATGCCTTTTTTGAGGATGAGATTGTCCGAACAAAAAAAGCGATTACTATGGTTGTGGTGACGCCCGAGGGAGAAATTGAGGACGTAGAAGTATTGGCCTTTTTCGAGCCGGAAGATTATTTGCCGATTACAAAGTGGTTTGGATCATTTCTCAAGAAAAAACTGACGGCTGCGCTTTGGCCGGGTCGGGAAGTACACGCGATTACCGGCGCGACGCTGAGCGTGCGGGCATTTACTTTTTCGACAAGACGGGCGCTGGTACTCTATGATTATTTGAGGAACAGTAATTCATGAAATACATGCAGACCGGTAACTTTGTCAAGAACCCGTTAATGCGCCTGACATTAATTGCCACGCTGGTATTCTTGATATTTTTCTGGATAACTGCTTTTTTAATGTATTTTGCAAAAATGGATTTAACTCCCACCTCGGTTGTTAATTATTACCTCGGCTCGGAAGCAGAATTTACCCAACCGCGCACGTACGGATCGATGCTGGAAGTAACCCATACTCACCTGGCCACTATGGCAATAGTTGCTTTGCTGCTCACCCATCTGTTTATTTTTACTGCATATAGCAAAGGCACGAAGTATGCCGCAATTTTGACGTTCTTTCTTGCCGCATTTTTGGGAGAAGCAGCCAGTTGGTTGGTGCGGTTTGTTCACCCGGGATTTGCCTGGTTGAAAATCCTCGCCTTTATTGCCCTGGAAGTTTCTATGGCATTTGTTATTTTTGGCCTGCTGAAGTTGTTGTTTCTGGGGAACCCCGGAGGCAGGAAAAAGCCTACTGCGACATAAGATCATCCGGAAAAGAAATATCTCGGGTTTCCGGCCGCAAATGCTTGTTCGAAAACCCGATTTTATTTTTTCTAGCGTTTGCCAGCCTCATGCTGCAGGGTGACGTAAGTACGATAAACAACATCAGCCTGGGCTGATTCAACTTTCAGGGGAACCGGCAGAAAAGGATAAATTCCTTCCAATTCGCAATCCAGCGTTGCCCCTTTTGAGACGATAAACTGGGCATCGAAATTCAGTGTATCTGATGGTTCCGCACTCCAGACAAAACGTACAATGCCTCGTTCCTTATAGTAATTGAATTTCGAATTCACGGACTCAATCTTCAGAGAATCATCATTCGTCTGCACTTTGAAGTTCACCCTTAACCAGGGTTTCTCCGAAGTGAAAACCCAGTTGGCCTTAATGGTATCTTTTTCCCCGCTGATAAGCGTATCAGACCCAGCGATATCCATCCAATCCGCGGAGATGTTCAGATCAAGGTTATGAATGAGAATTTCGTCGTCAATAGCGCGATCGAGACCGGCGCCAGTAATGCGCATGTTGCGGAGAAATTCATTCCCCTTCACATAGAGGCTGTCCGTGCCGTTGGTAATGTCATAATCTGCACGAGCGATTATTGCTGCCTTCCATTTCTCGGTGTAGGCGGGGAATGAATAAACATATCCCCCATAAGCGCAGACGATGGCAAGGACAGCAATACCGCCGACCGGCTTACGGAAAATCGCGAGAAATGATTGCAGAAAAGGAATGGTGCGAAGTCCGTATGCAATCAGGTAAAATAGCGGCAGAAACCAGACAGTGAGAAAAAGGACCAGAATTGCACTAAAAAAGAAGGCCTGTGTAAAAGTAGTCATCTGAAAACCAGCCATGGACGTTGAGCGTGCGAGAAATGGCAGCGTCTCGATAAAAATAGCTTTGGACATTGGCCAAAATGAACCGGCAATGAGCAGAAAACGAATGACCGGATTGTTAACATTAACAGCTATACTAATCAGCAACAATACTACTGCCGGATAGGTTGCAAGGCGAATGCTGAGAAAGCTAAGCGAGATCGTCAATACCATTAAGAGCAGCACGGCGCGGAGCAGATAGGGATATCCATCCGTGGTAAACTGCCATTTTCTGGTGAGCCAGAGAACTACCCAGCCACCGGCGATCATACAAAGTGCTGCGAGCACCAGGTAATTTTCAAAAGGATCCAGCCAGGGATAGCGCAGCCCCTTAATAAATTGCATAATCGCTTCCCCGCTGATGAAGGCGATTGCGAGAACAATTGTCATCAGAAAAACTTTGATGGTGGAGAAGCGTGCCTTTTTTTCTTTGGGGATATCCTGTTTGAATTTCCGGGCCTGGAGAATGGACAAGATCCCAACGATGATCCCGATGCCGACCAGACCAATGAGCAGCCAATGGGGAATAAAAAAATTACCGAGTACCGTCTGCAGCATCATGTAATGATCTTTTTTACCGGCGGGGATACCTTCTTGCTGGTATTTGCTGACGAGTGCATCGACCAGGCGCCCGCTACGGGCCAGCATCGGTTTTTTCAGATAGACGATGCGATCCTGCGATGTATGAATCGGATCGATATTAATGCCGGCGGTAAAATCGATGGCAGGAATATCCGCCTCCATAAAGGGCATATGATCCGAACCGGCACCGCCCAGTGCGCTGTTCCAGGAAAAGAAATGGGTCGGATATTCCAGGTCATTATAGCCGAGCGCGTCTTCTGCGGCATAGGTATCTTTGACCAGCCATTGCGGTGTTTGATGAGATTTAATATCGATGAAAGGGATCAGCCAGCCCTCGCTGCCGGCCATATCGATGCTGAACATCAGGGCGACTTTATCGATATCGGGAAAATTTTCAACGAAATATTTTGAACCGATCAGCCCGGATTCTTCCGCGCCAAAAGCGGCGAATACTAAAGTGTATTTCCGCGGCGCTTTGCTCCAGATGCGAGCCAGTTCGATGGTGCAGGCAGTGCCGGAGGCATTATCGCTGGCACCAGGATTCTCATATTTATCAGAATCAATATGACCACCGATAACAATGATAGAATCGCTGCTACCGGGAAAAACCCCAACGGCGGTACCGCTTTTTGTATTGACGCCACGGGGAGAACGATACAGCCACTGCACGTAGGCAGTATCTGCCCCAAAGGAACGAAATTTTTCCGCAGCCCACTTGAGCGCTTCTTGTTCGTTCTGTGAGCCCATCAGTCGCGGACCGATGGTTACGGCAAGGTGCTCGGTATAGCTGTAAGCGCTATCAGCGCTGAATTCAAGCTTTTGAGAATACAGAAGGCTACTGGCAAGTAGCAATAAGGCACTTATCCAAATCGTCAAAGATCGTCTCATCATCTCTCCAAATAAAATCAGGTTTGCTGCAAAGTCCGGAGCTGCAGCGATTTTTGGCTAACCAAATAGTATAAAGCAGTTTCGCTAATAATCAAAGGGGTTGCGAGGATTTCATTGCCAACATTTTTGTCCGTTGATTAACACAAGGCAGGAAGGAGAGTGGTAAAATACTTTGGTGAGAACGTAAAGATATTTATTGAAGAGCAGACCAGAGAATTAATGCCATGTATTTTGAAACTGTCATTGCTCCCAAGGAGTCCCTGCTATATTGAAAATCAAGTTCCTTTTTGTTCTGGCGCAATCTGTGGCCAGATAGAGAAACGATATAAAGATACGA
>JANQQU010000041.1 GCA_028284905.1 Calditrichia bacterium | reverse complement strand
AGATGGCAGCGATATCTATGCAGTGCAGGCAGTGCGGGACGGCGCCTTCCGGGTAGATCTGGCGGAAAACGGCGAAGTCTTCGTATACGGTCGGGAAGTCGATGATTTCCACACCGTCGATTATGAAGCGATTGCCATGCTCAATGTAAGTGCAACACAGGCATTGTATCAGCGGATTCAGCAGCAGCAGGAAGAGATCGCAGCGTTACAGAAGATCCAGGCAGAAAACGAGATGCTAAAAGTGCAAGTTGCCAGCTTTGAGAAACGCCTTGCTCAAATTGAGGCAGCGTTGTTGAGTGAGAATCAACAGGGTGGAAAAGTATTCGGCGATTAATTGATTCATCCGTGGCACCAGGCAGTGGCAGGCATTTTTTTACCAGCAATTGCTGCTGTCACTGCTACTATAGCCACAACCGGAATAAGTAAACCAGATTAGTCGTCTATAACGCCCCTTCATAAGCTTTCTTGATAATCGCCAGATCAATTTTATTCATTTCTCTCATGGCCTGAATTGCCCGTTGACTCGCCTCCGCATCAGCACCTCCAAAGTATGAAACCATTTCAATTGGAATAATTTGCCAGGATAATCCAAATTTATCTTTCAACCAACCACAGCGACCTTCTTCTCCGCCATCCGACACTAGCTTATGCCAGAGGCGGTCTACCTCTTCCTGCGAATCACAATCGACCTTTAGAGAAATAGCCTCATTAAACTTAAATTGTGGACCACCATTTAGGCCCATTAGTCTTTGCCCTTCAATCTCAAAAGTTACGACCATTGGCGTATTACTTATTACCCTGGAATTACGAAAAGTGCTTATGTAGTAGTTCATTGCTTCTTCGGCATTATTATCAAACCAAAGACATGGCATCACACTTGCCATAATTTTCTCCTTTGTTTAAGGGCGTGCTTTGCTGAGCAAACAGCCTGCTTTGAAGAAACTAAATAATTGTATATTACAAATTTCTGGAAAATCCATTATAATTTTGCCAATGCTAAGCGAGCAATCTTCTTGGCGATTTCCAGGCGGGCCGGTTTGTCCAGTTGTAGCCCTACCGCGATGCGTAATAGCTTCCCTTTGCTTTTCGATACTACCGACAGGCGATTAGTCACCGGAAACCAAACCGCTTCGTCGCCAACATCGGAAATTTCCTGAATGCCTTCATGCAAACGGTCCGAAGAAAGATCTGTAGAATAAACCGAAGATATTTCGATCGCCACCGGCGCCGATGCGGTCGCATACGTACAAGTGGAAGCGACGCCCCAGTTGCCCTGCGGAAAAGTTTCGGAAATGGTTTGTCCGATTACCCCGCTAACTTCCTCGTTGGTTAGTGCGCAGGGACCAATATCCGGGGTGTTTTCTACAGTGTTGCTGGTTTCGCTGGTATCTTCGTATCCGTCGTTTGTATCATTGCTTTCCGCTGCCGGCTCTTCCGTAACGCAAGCGGATATGCCCAGGCAAAATAAGAGGAGAACAGCGAAAACTAATTGCTGGAAATGATTGGTATTGCCAATGCTCTTCAGGCTAAAAACAGATGCACTACTACTGATAAATCGTTCCATGATAAATCCCTCGTTTTGATGGACATTTCTTCGATGAAACTTATTCCTATGTAAAAAGGAAAAATATAGTATTTATGTCCATTCATCCTGAGCCTGTCAAAGGATGAATTTCTGGTAAAAACTTTGTAGATATATCCAAATATCGAGTTAAATATTCGGTCGTATTTAAAGAAGCAATGTTACAAGCTGTCATCGCGAGGAGTGCAACGACGTGGCGATCTCTTTGTAGATGCAACTTCTGAGATTGCTTCTCCCGGCAATCCGGGATCGCAATGACAGATCAAATTGAATTATTTCTCTAACACTACCCAATATTTTTTGCTTGAAAAATAGGCATTTAATATTTTTCATCCTTCGAAAGGCTCAGGATGAATGGAAATAATAATTTTTTTCAGAATTCTTACGATGCCTCAAGCAGCTAAATATTAAATTTGTTTACAGCTGTTCGGCCAGCGCTTGCGCTTCACTGATGCCGCTTGCTATTGCCGCTTCTCGCAGTTCCGGGGAAATATCCATCGGCTGTGCGTTAACAAAATGGACGTTGGTAATGCCGACAAATCCAAAAATCGCCCGCAAATACGGCTCCTGGTTGTCATAAATGTGGAATGGGCTGTTTTCGGAGTAGTCGCCGCCGCGAGTGCTAATACAAACCATCTTTTTTCCTTCGACCATACCGAAGGGCATTCCTTGCTCGTTGTAGCCAAAGAGATAACCGGGCTGAACGATGGTATCAATATATTTTTTCAGCGTGTAAGGAACGCCGAAATTCCACATCGGGGCGCTGATTAAATAGATATCAGCCGATAAGAACTGCTTAATTGTCTGCTCAATTTCTTCCCAGGCGGCCTGCATTTTATCATCCAACGGCTGACGTGTCATCAAGTTATACTTGGCATCAATGTGATCACCAGTACCGGCTGGGATCGGCTCATTAAAAAGATTGATCTCTTCCACGTCTAAATCGTTATGTTTTGCCCGAAAGCTTTCCAGAAAAGCATTCGAAATTTTCAGAGTATTGGATTTTTCGGGACGTGGGGTTGCAATCAGATGAAGCAGTTTCATGGTGGCCTCCTTCGAGAGGGTTTCAGAATAGGAAGTATTGATTAGCGTTGGCCTGCGTGCAGGTTATTTCCTTTAACGAGAGAATATATCCAAAGGGAGGGATTTAGGCAAAAGCATAACTGCCGAAATAAAATCTTAACGCACGGTCAGTTGGTCCGGGAGGGGATTTCTTCCCGATTCAGCCACTTGAGCAGTAGTGTGTTGTCTTCACTAAGATTACCAACCACCCGGTAGCGGGAGCCAGTCAATATCTCCGAGGTGCTGACTGTTTCTCGCACTACCGTCAATGGAGAAAGATAGGAGGAGTGAACAAATACCAATACATCATTATACTTTAGAATAAAGCCGGTATGCATATCCAAACCAACGATGTAAAGACCCTCGGGTGAATTTTCCATCGCTGCAGTGAAAGTCTCCGCGGAAACATTGGAGAATCGTCTGATGTTTTCTTCGCTGCAAAGACTCTTGATAATCAACTCCGAAGCTTGCTGGGCCATTCGAATGCGCTCCACCTGAAAACCTAGGTCTTCCAACAGGGTTGAAACGAAATAGCCACAGGCTATGCTGCCCTGATTCGGCACGGTGGTATGTCCTTCAAAAGTCCAGGGCGTGCCATACCAAAATGGGAATAGTTTACGATCAATTGTGTTGATAAGAAAAGATTTAACGTCACTGAGAATAGCTGTTTTAGCGCTGTCACTACTCGCTTGCCGGTAGTTTTCAGAAAAGAGGCGTCTTTGTTGTTCAATAACGTCAAGCGTATCCTGATAGGCCGTTGCTGCACTACTGCTATCAGCGGGAAGTTGCTGAGCCATCAGTTGGTTGACGGATAATAGCAGGCAATAAATGACGGTCGTTAGCAATAATAGATTTGCCCATTTGCCCATTTGTAAATTTGCAAATCTCCTATCTTGCCAGAAATGATTGAACTTCGATAACATTTTCAAGCCTTAATTCCCAAAAAGTTGCCTGGAGGGATTTCTTCGCGAGTGGTGCCGCAATATCCGTGGCAGAAAATTTGAGATCAAAAATTCGCTGCCAGCTCTCCCGGATAATGATATCTGTTTTCTCATCGTGAGTTTGCTCTTCGAATGTTTCACTATCCTTCATTGAAGTGGGTAAATACCAATGATTCAGGACGTAATGCCACAACTCGAAATCGGATAATAGGACTTGTTCAGAAACCATCTGCAAAGTAATGCGAACGCCGCTGCTGCCTGCCGGTAAATGCGCGCTGCGGCGTAAATCCGGCCGGGGTCGTTTGCTGTCATAAGCCTGAAACCAGGCCCAGAACGGTAATGCATCTGTATACGGTGACGGGCCGATTCGCCGCGTCATTTCTCCCGCCATCCAGCGATACGCCGGGAGAAAATCCTGCTGGGTGTAGGCTTCACTGTTATTAAGTGTGCCGAATTTTTGCAGCTTTTCCCAAACCGCCAGTGGCTGAATCGACCATAATCTCATTTTGCATCTTTAACGATACGCATGCCGAAGCCGTAGGATCTTTTATCCATAGGGGATTGGTAACGCACTTCCGAGCGATGAATCGTATATTTGAGCGGCGCGCCGGTTTTATTATCAACTGAATTATAATACCAACCGACACCTTTGTTCATTTTTAGTGGGCCGCTGTCCGGTCCGGTAGGATTATCGGTGGGGCTATTCAAATAATCATAATCGGGATTCCACCAGTCCGATACCCATTCATGCAAATTGCCGGTCATATCATAAATGCCCAGTTCATTGGGACGGAGCAAGCCGACCGGATGAAAAATGCTGTCGGAATTTTCCCCAACCCAGCCGACGACAGTGGCGGTATCGCTGCCGCTGTAGGCATATCCTTTACTGTATTTCCCGCCTTCTGCGGCGTATTCCCATTCCGCTTCCGTGGGGAGCCGGCCACCGGCCCAGCGGGCAAAGGCATCCGCTTCCTGCCAGGTAACCAGCATGGGATGATTATCCTGAAAAACAAAATCGATGCTGTCGCCATAGGAACTCACCGCCGGTGCTTTTGGTACTTCCCGCCCGGTCGCTTCGCAAAATTGCCGAAATTGCGCATAAGTGATTTCATATTTGCTGATGTAAAAATCGCTGACAGTTACCCTATGTGCCGGCGTGGTATACCCGGGAATGGAATCGCCCCCCGGACTTATCAACGGTTCATCCATGCCCATGGTAAATTCGCCACCCTCGACGAATACCCAGTCGATATCGACCGTGGGAGTTTTATTCTGTTCGCATCCGAGAAGCAGGATCAATATTGGTAGTAGTAAAATCATTTTCCGCATATTCATTTCTCCATCTTTTCAATATGGATAGAATAATGAGTTTTGCTCAATAATCAAAAGCTTGCTTTGATACCGCTATAAGAAAAAACAAAGTTGTTTAGAGATAAAGGAAATGGTGAGTGAAGAGTAGTGATAGTTTCCACTGGCACAGACCTTTGAAGAGATGCGCCAGTGGATTAATACGAACATCTTACAATTTCACATCTTTCGCTTTAGTAACTTCACTCTTTAACTGCTGGAAAAGATAAGTGTAAACAAGAGAGTTACCAAATGCGCGCTGTTCGTTGGTAGTCGCTGCGGCATGTCCACCTTCGGTGTTTTCATAGTAGTAAACATCATGCCCCATGGCGTTCATTTTTGCAGCCATTTTGCGGGCATGGCCGGGATGGACGCGGTCGTCCCGGGTGGAAGTGCCAAAGTAAACTTTCGGATATTTCTTATCCGCGGAGAGATTGTGATAAGGCGAATACTTCTTGATGTATGCCCATTCTTCCGGCTTATCGGGATTGCCATATTCGCCCATCCAGCTGGCGCCGGCGAGCAGTTTGTTGTAGCGACGCATATCCAGCAAGGGTACCTGGCAAACCACAGCATTGAAGAGGTCCGGTCGCTGGGTAAATACCGCGCCGACCAGCAGACCACCATTGCTGCCTCCCATAATGCCAAGATGGGCCGGGGCAGTGATGTTCTGTTCAACCAGATTCTCCGCCACAGCAATAAAGTCATCATAGGAAAGCTGGCGATTTTCTTTCATGGCGGCAAGGTGCCATTTCGGCCCGAATTCACCACCACCGCGGATATTGGCTACGGCATAAACGCCGCCCTTTTCCAGCCAGATGGAACCGACTGCTGCCGAATAGCGGGGCCGCATGGACACTTCAAAGCCACCGTAGCCATAGAGCAGGGTCGGATTCTTACCATTAAATTCGATGTCTTTCGCATGCACCACAAAATAGGGAATCTTCGTTCCGTCTTTAGAGGTGGCGTGAAGCTGCCGAACTTCATATTTGCTGTCGTCGAAGAATGCCGGAAGGCTCTTCAGGCGGGTAATTTCATTTTTATCCGCAGATACCAGATAAAGACTGGTCGGTATCAGAAAACTGTTATAGGTAAAAAGGTAGCGATTGCTGTATGTGTCGGTGTTATATATGCTGATGCTGCCAAAATCCGGCGCATCTTCCTTCTTCTTGTCCCAACTGCCGTCCTTAAAGGAATATCGATAAAGTTCGCTGCGGACGTTGTTGAGCATATTCACCAGGAAATAATCTTTGGTATGGCTCACCGATACTATGCTGGATTTTTCATCCGGTTGAACAAGTACAGTAAACTGGCGATCGCCAGCGAGGAATTTTGTAAAATCGATGCTGAGCATACTGCCGGAAGTGTAAGTTTTTCCCTCAACTGTCCAGTCAGTCTTTAAGCTGAAAATCATTTGATTCTTGAAAATATCCTCCAAAGAAGCGTCTTCGGGAATGTCGAGCTGAACCAGTTCACCATTTTCGAGGGAATAGACGTTGGCAGTGAAAAAGGTGATCGCACGATAAACGATCTGATAGTTGCGTTCCGGCGCCTGAACGGCATATCCCCAGATACCGACGTCGGTGGTTTCCCCTTCGAAGATCACCTTCGCATCGCTAATTGGCGTACCGCGCTGCCAAAGCTTTACAACGCGCGGATAACCGGAAGAGGTTAAAGAACCTTCGCCAAAGTTTGTCGCAACCATCAGGGTGTTCTCATCGACCCAGGAAACGCCGCCTTTCGCTTCCGGCAAGCTGAAACCATCTGCTACAAACTGCTTGGTAACCGCATCATACTCTTTCATGACGACGGCATCGCCACCCCCGCGGGAAAGACTGATAATACAATGACGGTATTCCGGCGCCAACCAGGTGGCCCCTTTGAAGACCCATTTTTCTCCGTCCTGCTCGGAGAGCGCATCGATATCCAGCATGGTTTCCCAGGTGGGATTTTCCTTGCGATACTCTTCCATGGTAGTGCGGCGCCAGATGCCTCTTATATGCTCATCATCCTGCCAAAAATTGTAGAGATACTCTCCGAGAATCTTCGGATAGGCAATACGCTCATCCGAGTTGAGAATGGCAAGATTTTTATCGTAGATGCTCTGAAAGGACGGATCATTTTTCAGGGCGTCGGTGGATTTATTCTGGGCATGCACCCATTCCATGGACTTTTCCCCATCCACTTCTTCCAGCCAAAGATAGGGATCTTCTTCATCCTGAGAAAAAGCCGGGAAAACAGTTACTGCGGCTAGCAATATCAGTAAAAATTTAAAAATTGTGCTCATTGGTTTACCTTTCTCCTCCAATAGAAATTATGGTAAAAAAATTGCATTTATTTCAGTTTGTAAATAATACGGTGGCAACGCTTGATAAACAAATCACTTTAATATAACGGGAAAAATGTTGTTGAATTTATATGGTAAAGCCTTCGTTGATCAACAGCGTTGCTAATGCGTCTGTGAGGTTGTTGAGTGCAGCCATCACTTTTAGATCTTCTTCCGGGGAAATATTGGTGGTCAGTATTTTGACATTTTCCAGCATGTCAGTCGGGTAAACCCGGCAAGTTTTCGGAACGATTTCCAACAAGCGCTTTTCACCGGGATGAGGCAATGCATTCAAAGCAAAAATGATATCAAAGTAGCTGGCAAGAAAAGCAGCGACCCGATGATTGATGCTGACATAATCCCGTCGCTTCAATGCTTTCTTGAGTTGGATAGCGTAGGAGGCGATTGTCTTTCGCAGGACGGGGAAATTTTTCTGAATGATGGCTGCTTGTAACTGCGGCGGATAGGGCTTGTCGGCAGTGGATTGTAAGGTTTGATACCAGCCGGATGGATCATACAATATTTGCGATTTCTGAACGTTGAACCAGAGGCAAGTGGAATAGCCCAGGCTGGCCTGATGATCGACCAGCACCCGATTTAATTCCCCCGTAATCCAGTCCTTGCGGCGATACATAATATCGACAATCATGCCGCTTTCTGCATCTTGCCATTCGTCGCCAGTTTCCCAATATTGATTATTTATTTCCATTACATCCGCATACTTTTCAGCGGTCTGCTGCCGGGCGGCTACCGGCACTTCTTTGTCGCTATAGACGTAACAATCATAATCGGACATTGCATCATCATTACCAGACGTGGACGAGCCTGCTAATACAAAGGCTGCAACTTCCGGCAGTTTGCTAAAATCTTCGGTAATTTGCTGAATTAGGTTTTTACTCATATTGCCACCGGAAATTAGTGAAGTAGTTCTGTGAGGCAGACTTATTGATTCTTGCCTGGAGAAATATATGGCTTTAAATCCGCAACTGCCGGGAGAATGCCATTAAAAAACAGTTGATCAGGAATGTTCGATTTTTCCGAGTTATAATAGCCGGTATTAGAAGCGGCAACGATGGAAAATTCCGGGACGATGAAAATGTTTTGCCCGCCATTCCCACGCGCCATAATCACTTTCAATGGCTTTTTACCATAATTAACTTCGCCGATCCACCAGAGAAATCCGTATGGATTGTTATCACATTGCACCTGTTGACTTGTCGAGATGTTGATCCACTCTGTCGGTATAATCTGCCTGTTTTCCCAGCGGCCCTGTTGCAGCACCAGCATGCCAATCTTAAGCAGCGCCTGCGGGGTAATCAGGAGATGCCCACCAGTGTCGACCTTGCGCTCTTTATCATATCTCGCCCAGCGGTAATTGTTGATTCCTAATGGTGCGAAGAGATGTGTTTTGGCAAATTCGGCAAAATCCATTCCGCTCCCTTGGGCAATTGCTTCCCCTAGGGCAACAACGCCACCGGTGCAATAGCGGGAGGTATCTCCGGGAGAAAATACTCGTTCCAGATCCAGAAAATACTTCACCCAATCTTTCGACTTATACATGCGATCTTCCTGACCACGGGTTTTCTTGTCACGGTCATGGCAATCCAGACCACTGCTCATTGTCAGGAGATGGCGAATGGTAATGTCGCTTTTATCGGTCACTTTCGGGTAAGATGATTCCAGGTATGCCATCATTGGGGAATCGAGTCCGGATAAAACGCTATCCCGAATAGCGATTCCGGTAAGGAGGGAAGTTATACTCTTGGTTGCTGAGCGGATGTCGTGCGGCGCATCGCGATGGTAGCCGTTATAGTATTCTTCGAAAACCAGTTTGCCGTTTCGCACCACCAGAAAACTATGCAATTTATGTTTCTTCTTTGCTGCTATTTGCCGGGACATGCTTTCCAGAATCGAAGCATCAAAGCCTTCATCTTGCGGCGTGGATTTTGGTAAGGGTGTATCTTCTCCAAAAGGCGCATGTATCTTTTCTCCGGCGTTGCTACCACTTAACGCCAGAAATGTAAAAAAGATTGTATAGATGATTGTTTTACTCATTTCCGGAAAACCTTTCGGGTAACACATCGATGATGCTAAACCGAGGTAGATATTTGCCGTTTTCGGCTCATCAACCAGGCTTCGGCCAGCAACAGGTTCGGTACCCAGCATAGCCAGGAAATCCAGGCGTAGGCAATGGGAAAGGGGATACCGGCGATTTGGCTGAGCGGAATGTAAATCCGCAGCGTTACAGCGGCAAGCGTGAGTGCGTAACTGCGAATCATCCATTGTTCATGGCTATCGTAATTGCCTTGGCGAATCTGCCAGTAGGCCATAATCGTCGTGCCGAGCCAAAGCACCGCCAAAGCGCCAAAACCGAAATGAGTAACCATGCCACCAAACGATGAAAGGGCGAGCTTAAAGGCGGCAATGCCACCGACGAGAACCCCAATGACATAAACGGTGCCAAGCATGCGATGAATACCGGGAAATCGTTCGCGAATACGAGTGCTCATTTGAAAGGCACCAATTGCTAAAACAATGCCGCCGCCGATAAAATGACTCATACCGCTGAGATAATTCACCTGAAAAATACTTTCTACAATTGGCGCACCGGCAACCGGTAAAAATGCAATCGCTATCGCGTAGGCACCAACGCCTACCGCAAAAAAGGTCATGATTCCCCAGAGAATTTTTTTCATTGATTCGGTCCTCTTTTAGTGGGCATAAAATAAGTTAAAAGCTTCTAAAATGACTAGGGGGTATACACATTGTTTTACTTTAAAACCAGGCACTTAAAACCCTTTCACCCTTCGGCAAGCTCAGGGTGAATGAAAATAGTTCCCTTAGAGGCTTCCTGATTTTGGTTGATAAAAACAAGCAATTATGCATTGTTAATATCCATTAGTCATCATTAAATGATTGCAGTTTTTCAAAAAAAGCAGTTTTCATCTTTGCAACATCAATTGATTGGTAAAAGTGAATTTCCCGATTGCCATTCTCCCTTGATGTCGTGACCAGTTTCGTCGTCGCCCACTGTGGATTGATCATAGCTTCTATCAAGGCGAGGTCCCAAATCACCCGCTCTTTCCGGCCGCCATCGAGGTGATGATACCAGCGGTCCAGCAGAAAATCGCCCAGCTCATGTTTACCTGCTAATTGCTCAGAGGTTTCCGCAAAAGTAAAAGTCATTTTCCCGGCAACATTTAGCGGCATAATGTGCATCTCGACAGTTGACTGGAGGAGAATATCCAGCGCGCGAATATCCATCACGCAGTTAAAATCGACTTTGCTGAGAATATCTTCTTCAAAGTTGTAGACACTACCGAGCCAATAAACACGGATGCGCGATTCGATTGCCGGTTCGATATAGATCGCGGAAGCAACATTGGTAAGCGCGCCGAGGGCAATCACCGTCAGTTTCTCATCTGCCGGCATCTTTTTCGCCTGTTGAATAATTTCATAAGCGGCGGCGGAATGTTGCGCAAGATCTCCCCAGTCATACATCCGGGCGGCGCCGCCCCGGCGGGTTTTTACCGATAACCCCATGTGCCCAAGCAAGACCTGGTTGAGGCGATGGCTATTTTCCATCGATTGCGGTTCGGCCCAATGACTGGCCTGCCATTGGGTGGCATTAAGGGCGAGGATATCCCAGGATGGTTCCAGGAGTGCCCGGGCGAGTGCGTAAGGATCGTCTACTTCGTTGCCGGTATCTGCATCGATAATAACTGCCAGCTTTTCCTGACTAAAAGTCGGAATACTCACCATTAGGAATAGAAAGAAAAACATCCGACAAAATGAATGACTGCGGAATGCCCGATTGGCAATAGAGGGAATTGTGCTAATATTCATGCTGAAAATCTCACCCGTTATACTATGGAAATTGCTGATTCATTAATACGAATATTGTAGCCATTCCTATAATATTAGACAAATGGAATCGCAGTCAATCAATGCTTTAGTGGGTGAAAATTTCTACTGGTATTGTAAACGGGGCGGCGCGCGGGATAAAACAGCGGGTACTATCGCAAGCTTGATATTGCAGTTCGCCGGAAATATTAAATTGCCCGCCTGCAGCTTCCCGAGGGACGGATACCGGCAGCAAAATGACCACTTTATCCTCATAGACGAGCAAAGTGTCGCCGGATGTTAAAACGAACGAATGGCCGGGAGGATAGCTGGGAGCATCTACTTTTAAACCGCCGGCATCGTTTATTGTTACGGTTGCCGGAATCAGATACTGATCATTGACCGGGTTTGCCTGAATATGCAGTCCCGGTTTGATTGCAACGATTAGTTGAACTGTGGTAGAATCTCCGCTAGCAATTTTTACTACCGGAGATGGATTTATTGTAACAATGTTCAATTTTTTAGAAGTTTCGGTGTCTGCCTGCAGGCAGACACCGAAAATGAATAATAGCAATAAGAGTCTTTTCATCACTCTGCCATTAGTTGAACTAATTTGGCTTGCAGGGCAATTAATTTGGCGTCAAAGTTTTTACTATCGAGCAGGGAATAGAATTGAATTGTTCCATCTGTGCCAATAATCAGGTTTGATGCAACCGGCACCTCAAAGCGCGGGAGATCCGGCAGGACATCTACAGGGGCAAAACTGGCCGATACCATGCCATCGCTATCCAGCAATATCGGGAATGAAAATTGATGGCGGCCAACTGCCCAGGCTTGGGTGATTTCCTGACTTTCCATTACGTCGATGACAAATACTTTTACATTTTGATCTTTATATTTCTGATGTAACGCTTCCAAATGCGGAGCCTCCGCATTACAGAACGGTCACCAACTGGCGGCAAAGTGAATGACCACAAAAGAACCAAGCAGGGCAGATAAGGTTACTGTATTTCCTTCAAGATCCTGCAGGGTAAAATCCGGGGCTGCTTCACCGATCATCGGTTGCGCGTCCTGACTGAAAGCGCTCGTAGCCGCGGTTAGTAATACGAATAATACTGCTAATATTTTGCGTCTCATGATGTCTCCTTTGAATTTTCGCCACGGATGAACACTGATTCACACGGATAGTAAGTGATCATTTCGATTCTTATAACATCTTCAAATCCGTGATAATCTGTGTCATTCGTGGCTATTCATTAATGTTTAAATATTGCAGAATGCCTGACTGTTAGTAATTATCCCTTGAAAGCGATGCCGAGGGAAACACACACTCTCTTTTCCAACAGGTTCTGAACATAGTTGCCAAGTTTGACCCGGGCATTATCACCCATTAATAAATGAATCCCAACTGGGGGCGGGCCATTCGCTTCGACGCGCTTTAGTACTTTTTGAAAGAATTCGGCAGACTCCGACACTTTCCCAATCCACTTATCAATTGACAAACCGGCTTTGTTAATAGCTGCCTGTGCTTCCGACTCTGTAGCGAGCGTGCTCAGTGAGGCATCTTCTGCCCAGGGAGCCGGATAGAAAGGCGCATCGCCGCTGCCGCGAAAAATATCGTGGAATACCAGTCGGCCGCCCGGTTTTAACACTCGGGAAATTTCCGCATAAAATAATTCTTTGTCGGCGATATTCATTTGCGCATGCTCTGTCCAGACAACATCAAAGCTATTGTCTTTAAAGGGTAGTGCCAGCGCACTTCCTTCGACGAGAGTAACTTTATCACTTAAGCCAACCTTCTCCGTCAGTTGCTTCCCAACAGTAATGTATTCTGCGGTAAGGTCAATGCCGGTAACATGGCAATTATATTTTTCGGCGAGGTGGCGGGCGCTGCCACCGAGTCCACAACCAACATCCAACACTTTGTCTGTGGCTTTTAATTTTGCCATCTCGGCAATTTCAATGGTTGATTCGCGGCCGCGGGTATGAAATTCATCAACAGGAGCGAGGTCGTCCACGGTTAGTTGTTCGAGATTCTTCCCGGCGAGATTTAACCCGGACTCAATTTTCTCCAGCAGATTGCCAGTACCATAATGCTTGTTAACCATTACATCGATAGTGCTCATTGTAAAACTCCTTCTTTGGTTTGCGATTTTTTCATTGATGATGTCGTCATCATCTGCAATCAAGATAGAGAAATGCCGGCTGGAAATCTTTCACCCATGTTACGAATGTTTGCAAAATGGTAGCAGTGCTGCAGGGGGAAATGAAAAAAGCGGATAGAGACAATTGAGCTTTTTAAGCTATGTAAAATTTCTTAGCACAAATGTACCAAAACCGCTTACTGAAAAAATATCGAAACAATTTTAACTGAGATGAGTAATGTATTTTTAACTCAATGTAAAAAATATTTGACAATAAGTTAAAAATACTTAACTTTATGTTAAATGAAAAATACTTTACACGAAGGAGTAAACAATGACAACCTCATTCAAAGAAAAGAGCCTCTGGATAACATTAGTAACGACAGCAATTGTATTTAGCATCTATTTTGTTTTTGTAATAGATGCATTCTGGGAAGCTTACACAACGACAGATCCCAATTTTATAAAATTGCCGGCCCTCATCCCGTCGTTTATTGCGGCAATAATCCTGATGGTTGTAATTATCACTACATTTCATATTGCCCTGGCGATTGCTCATCGTAAAGAAGCGATGCTGGGGGATGATGAGCGGGATACTCTGATCGAGCTGAAATCGACCCGAATTTCCTATTTTATTCTCGCTGCTGGATTTTGGCTGAGTGGATTAAGTATGCTTTGGTTGCCGCCATTGGCGATGGCAAATATTCTCGCCTTTTTCTTTTTCCTGGCGGAAATTGTCGGTTTTTCCAGTCAGCTATATTTCTATCGGAAAGGTGTTTAAGATGGGAAAGATGCGAATTCAGAATAATATCCGCAAATTGCGCTTCAATAAAGATGAAATGACTCAGCAGGCTCTGGCAGAAGCGATTGGTGTTACCCGGCAGACAATACATCACATTGAAGCGGGCAAATACTCTCCCTCGCTGGAGCTGGCCTTTAAAATCGCTTTAATATTTGAAGTGCCATTGGATGATGTCTTTCAATACGTAGAGGAATGAATTTAGGCTGTCAGTGAACAGTGATCAGTTGTCAGTGATCAGTAAACAGTTGTCAGTGAACAGTTATCAGTGATCAGTTGTCAGTTTAATGATAACTGATCACTGTAAACTGATAACTGTCAAAGTATCCGTCGTACGGCGGGAATTTTCCTTAAGAAGTGGCTGCTTCCCCAACTGAAGAACAGGCCAATAATAAAGCAAAAGGTAAACTTTAGCGCAGCAGGCCAGCTGGCTTCCAGTAAAAGGTATTGTAGCCAGGTAATCCAGGTATAATGGATAATATATATGCCGAACGCGTTGCTGTTCAAACTCTCCATTAAGGGATGGGTTTTATGAACATACTTGCGAAAAATCCCCAGACACCCCAGGGAGAGTCCTGCACAGGAAGCCGCGAAAAATATGCTCATCACCAAAGCCCTGCTGGTTGGGGTAGGCAGTAAATGCATTCCGGCGATTAAAATGCCGACATTGATTGCAAAAGAAAATATCCCAATAAATAACCACACTTGCCAATGCCGCGGCCAGCCTTCTTGGCGCCATAGATTTCCATTACCAAGTGCGACGCCTATCAGGAAATAGGTAAAATAGAGGATAATGCGGGCAGACTGCACATCAAACGGTCCGCCCAGGGATGTCCAGGCAAATGGGTGAACAATAAAAGTGATCGGCACATAGGCAAGTAGCGTTAGTAGAAATATGCCAAAGCTGGAAGATGGGTGCTCCAGGCGAGCAATTGCCGCCGGATAAATTCTCACGATTAAGGCAAGAATGCCATTAAAAGCCAACAATACCCAGAGAAACCAAACCGGTCCGGCCGGCCAGCCATCACTGCTAAAAAAAGTTAACCAGAAGGGTTGATCTGTTTGCGGATCGGCCAATAACCACGAGGGCCAGTAAGCTAAAGGAATGACAGTAACTGCGGCAACTGCAAACGGTAAACCGAGACGTTTCAGACGGGCGAAAAAGAATTTTCCCGGGCCTTTCTTCGCTAAGCTGGATGCGACAAATAAACCGGAAACGAGAAAGAGGAGAGACATAAAAAAGGTATCGTTCAACCCGACAAAAAGATCGAGCAGCGGCAAGCGATTTGCATCTACAATTGGTGCCGTGGAAGCGACATAGTTTGTTTTATTGAAAACGCTAAAAGAAGTATAGGCCAGCGCAGCATGATGAAACACCACCAGAATGATAACAAATGAGCGCAGGTAATCGATGGCCACATCGCGGCCTGTTTTCTCCGTAGGGTGTGTTGAATTGGATGTTGCCCGACTGTTACTCTCTGTAAGGTTTATGTCCATTTGCCTCTACCTCGCGCTGCTATTCGCTGGGTTTCTGATAGTCCCGGAAAAATGCTGTTCTTTTCTGAAAAGCCAGTTGATCCTTTATTTTGCTCACCGGCTTTTCAGAATTTGACAAAGCAAGCATCGTTATGGTTTATGGTAAATCCCTAATTCCCCAAAATAAGAGCGGCCCATCAACCAAAGTGTTACTGCTGCCCCGGCGGCGATGAAGCAGAGAATGCCGGCAAAAACAAAAGCGAGCAGGTATTGCTGGGTAGATTCAAACAAAACGCCGCCAACCACCGGACCGAGAATACCGGCGACACCATAGGCGGTGAAAATCCAGCCGTAGTTAACCCCGAAATGTTTCGTACCGAAATAGTCCGCCGTTGCGGAAGGAAACAGGGCAAAGTTGCCACCGAAATTGAGCCCGACCAGCGCGGAAGCGAGAAAAACCCCAAAGGTCGATTGCACGCTGACCAGCAGCATGAAGGCAATGCCCTGGGCAAGAAACATAATCATCATAGCGCGGGGGCGGTCGATGAAATCGCTGATTTTTCCCCAGAT
This sequence comes from Calditrichia bacterium, assembly GCA_028284905.1. Taxonomy (GTDB): domain Bacteria; phylum Calditrichota; class Calditrichia; order RBG-13-44-9; family J075; genus JACKAP01. The sequence goes on along the minus strand of JANQQU010000041.1, from coordinate 2,850 downwards.
GATCCTTCCCAGGGCGTTGAAAATCGCCAGTATGCCTACCGGTTCTACAAATCGTCCAAAGCCGCCCATCCAGTCCGGCGCAAAGGTCTGCCCGCCAAGAATGCTACCCATCATCGGTTTCCATTGGCCGATCGCCATTAGACCGGAGGTAGCGCTGAAAATGAAGGTTAGCCAGAGCATGCATCCCAGCGGTGTGTTGAGCATTTTCTGCCAGTCGACATCAATGTGGCCGCGATGGGATGTTTCCGGGGGCGTCCAGCCAGCGGGTTGCCAGCCGGCGGGTGGATTACGTAGTAGCGTTGCACCAAGGACAACTGCCAGGGCACTAACGAAACCATGGATCAGGAAAAATGATTGCCAGCCGAGGCCGCTGTCACTGCCACTGGCGATGCCAAGGGCGATCAGGATAACATCCCCAAAGCCCAACGATGTTACACCATTTGCTGGTTGCATCAAGAGGGCAGCTGGTCCGGCAAAAAATAGCGCGCCGGCACCAAAACCGGCGACCGACAATCCGGTAATCAATCCTTTCTTGTCCGGAAACCATTTCACTGATGCGGCAATCGGGCAGACGTAGGCAAAGCCAATGCCGGCCCCACCGATAATGCCATATGTGAGATAAAGGATCCAGGGAGAATCCTGGCGAAGGAGTAATGCGGTAAGTATAAAAGAGATGCCTAATAAAACGCCGCCGATAGTCGCTACTTTTCGCGGACCGATTTTATCCTGTAAACGGCCAGCCGGAATCATTGTCAGGGCGAAAGATGCCAGGGCAAATGAGAACGCCCATTGCGTGGTGGATCTTCCCCATCCGAATTCCATTTCCAAAGGTTTTACAAAAACACTAAATGCGTAAACCGTTCCCAGAACAACCTGCACGATCAGTCCGCCAACAACTACCAACCAACGTTTCCGATTCGCTTCTTTCATGTCATTTTCCTCTGTAAGTGGGTGAACTGTTTATTTGAAAAATCAATTGAATTCAGTCGCCATACAGACATAAAAAAGCATTACGTTGAAATGGAATTTAGCACTTTCGAAAACCGCTCAGCAATCGTTTTTAATAATAGTTTGGCTTTCGAAAAGGAGGAGTTTTACTTTCTGGTGGTGCTCATCAATCTGAGCATATTACTATCGTATTGGAATTTGAGGATGAAGGCTACCTGATGCGATCTTGTTGCGGCTGCCCTTTGGCATCGGGAAAGATTTTTTTGCCCGCGAAACACACTAAATACACGAAAGAAATAATTTCTTTAAATTAATCTTCGCGTGTTCCGCGTGTTTCGCAGGCCCTTCATTTTTTGTGGCTTTCCTTACTTCAAGAGAACCATTTTCCGGGCACGGACAAAATTGCCTGCCTGCAGGCGGTAGATGTAAATACCGCTGCTAACTTTCTGCCCCAAATCATTGCTGCCATCCCACTGCACGGAATAGCTACCGGCAGCGCGATTCTCACTCACTAATGTTTTTACCAGCCGCCCGGTAATGTCATAAATCGACAATTCAATGAATCCGAATTCCGACCTGCCCCTTGGGGGAATCCGAAATTCAATGTTCGTGATTGGGTTAAACGGATTGGGATAGTTCTGCATGAGGGCAAAATCGGTAGGTAATTGCTGCACTGGTGGTTCCTGAATATCTACTGAGCCATGCGTGGTTGTTCGCAGTATAGTGCCATTGCCGCCAACAATTGTAGCCGTTTTGTAATCGCTGAGAAAAACGGAAGATAAATGAGTAGCAGTGAGCGTTATGTAATTTTGTGTCGTCCATGTTTCTCCACCATTGCTGGTGTGGAGAATAGCGCCCAGGTCTCCTACTACAACGCCATTGTATCTATCACTAAAAGAGACACCAAAAAATCTTCTGGAGCCGCTTAAGTCATGTGTTTGTTCAATCCAGGTTTCCCCGCGGTCGCTGGTGCGAAGAATTGTACCCGGATACCCAACTGCAGTCGCGGTATTGATATCGCCGAAAGAAATACTCAATAAATCCGGATCATTTGGTATATTAATGTCTTGCTGAATCCATGTTTCGCCGCCATTATTGGTTCTAAGCACAGTGGCATCATTTCCAACGATAATCCCGACATTCTCATTTACAAATGCGACATCATTGAATGTGTTGTTGCCTCCATCTTGTACAATCCAGGACTCCCCACCGTCACTAGTACGAAGAATTCTGGCATAGAGGGAGCCCGGGCCTATGCCAGTACCGATATTAGCACTGCTGAAACTCACCCTTGTTAATGAGGAAGGCAGTAAATGCCCCTTTTCTAACCATGTCTCTCCACCATTAGTAGTGCGAAGAAATTTTCTCGAATTCCCAACAGCTACAGCGACATTGTTGTCGATAAAATTAACATCTGAAAGATGTTTGAGCGTGCCGCTATTTTGTTGAATCCATTTTTCCCCACCATTGCTGGTGTACAGAATCGTGCCGTATTCACCGACTGCAAGGCCGGTCATTTCATCCGAAAAGGAAACAGCAAAAAGGAATGAATAAAATGAACCGCTGCTCAGGTTTTCCCAGTTTGCACCAGCATCTGTTGTTTTGAGGGTAACACCATTTTTACCGACGATTATTCCATAATTCTCGTTGAAAAAAGATACTGCGTATAGGTGTTCCATCGTTCCACTGGGAATACTTTGCCAAGTTTCACCGGCATTGGTTGATCGCAGAATTGTGCCATTGTGTCCTATTATTATGCCCGTGGTAAAATTCAGAAAAACTATATCCTCGAGTCGAACATCGGTTCCGCTTGATTTGTGTATCCAGGTTGCGCCTCCGTCATTTGTTTTCCGTATAACCCCATTTGATCCAATAGCATAAGCGGAATTATGATCTTGAAAA
>JANQQU010000040.1 GCA_028284905.1 Calditrichia bacterium | reverse complement strand
AGATGGCAGCGATATCTATGCAGTGCAGGCAGTGCGGGACGGCGCCTTCCGGGTAGATCTGGCGGAAAACGGCGAAGTCTTCGTATACGGTCGGGAAGTGGATGATTTCCACACCGTCGATTATGAGGCTATTGCCATGCTCAATGTGAGCGCAACGCAGGCATTGTATCAGCGGATGCAGCAGCAGCAGGCAGAGATGAATGCTCAGAAAAAAACGATGCATGCGCAACAAAAAACGATTGAAGCGTTGACGAAAAAAGTTGCCAGGATAGATACCTTGGAAAGGCAACTTGCTGCAATTATGGAACAGCTGGCACCTGTCAACGCAGTTAGGAACGCCACGATCACAGAAAAAAATGACGCTCAATAATTATAAAAAACCGCAGTGATACGCCATATAGCGATTTAGCATACAAGCGAGGAGAAAATCATGCAAAGACAGATTTTTATTTTAAGCTTAATCTGCATTTTTACCGGCAGCCTTTTCGCCGGAGATACGGGCCTTAAGCAAAAAAGTAAAGGGACATCCGCCACTTCGCTAAAACAAACGGGAAAAGCGAATAATCGCGGCAATCCCAATCTTGAAGGTGCTGCTGCCAACGGCGTCAGTTTCGTTAACAGCAATGGCGATACCTTGCTGCAGGTGCAGGATGGCGGCAACGTTGGTATCGGCACAACAGCACCGGGGAGCGAACTGGAGGTGGATGGAAAAGTTACTGCCACCTCCTTTGTGGGCGATGGTTCCGGCTTGACCAATCTGCCTCCGGGCAATGGCTGGCAGCTCAGCGGCAATACCGGCATCGACTCCACGGATTTTATTGGCACCACCGATGACCAGCCACTGATTTTTAAAGTGAATAACAAGGCCCTTCTGCGCTTGTATGACGATCCGGATGCCCCTAATATCATTGGTGGCTATTCCGGCAATAGTGTAGAGGAGGATGTTCGCGGCGCGACAATTTCCGGTGGCGGTGGTAGCACTTCAGTAAACGCTGTAACCGGCAACTATGGTACGATAAGCGGTGGACGCAATAACCAAGTCTCGGGTTTCGATGCAACAGTTGGCGGCGGTAATACTAATACAGCCAGCGGCTCCGGGTCGACGATCGGCGGCGGGTACAAAAATAATGCCACGAACGACGATGCGACAGTCAGCGGCGGTATTGATAATACCGCCAGCGGCATTGGGTCGGCGGTTGGCGGCGGTTACTTAAACCGGTCCAATAATATCCAATCAACAATAGCCGGTGGTCGGGAGAATACTGCTGATGGGCTGCGGTCAACAATCGGCGGCGGACAGGAAAATACAGCCAGCGGCAATGCTTCTACAGTGCCGGGTGGTTTTTCGAATACGGCTGCCGCTGATTTCAGTTTTGCCGCCGGCTATCGCGCTAAAATAGCGGATGATCACGATGGTACTTTCCTGTTCTCGGATTACAATTTTTCCGATTTCAACTCTGCTGCCTCCAATGAATTTGCCGTTCGTGCCACCGGCGGCATCCGATTTGTGACTAAAGTTGACGGCTCCGGAAATCCGACAAGAACGATGAGCATCGTTGGTAACGGCAATGTTGGTATCGGCACGCTCGCGCCGGCGCAAAAGCTGCACATCCTCAGTTCCGGTAACAATGACGCTAAAATCAGAATTGAAGGGGATGCGGATGACAATCCCCAAATCCAATTTCGGAATGATCTTGCCAATCAAGCTCTGATCGGCTGGGATGCAAATGATCAGGTGTTCAAATTAAAAGCAGACAATATTTTGGGAACATCGGAGGGCATCAATATTGCCCCTAATGGTAATGTTGGCATCGGCACAAACAATCCTGAAAAGCGATTGACGATTTTCGGTTCGGACTGGAACAACAGCAGCGGTGGTGATTTAAAAGTGATCAACTCCGGTAATGTCGGTGCGGCTTTAACGCTTCAATCGACCAGCACAGATGGGAGAGCCTATTCGCTCCTTAGTACAGGCAGCAATGCTACCGGCGGCGCAGGTGGCTTTGCTATTTGGGATAATACTGCCGCAAAATATCGATTTCGCATAGATAGTGTCGGGAACGTCGGTATCGGTACGGCCACGCTGGCACAAAAACTACATATCAAGAGTTCCGGCGACAATGACGCGAAAGTCCGCATCGAAGGAGATGCAGATGACGATCCGCTAATTCAGTTCTGGGATGATACCGGCACTGTTGGCATTATCGGTTGGGACGACAGCGCTGATGCTTTCAAAATAAGGGCCGGAAACCTCTCCAGCTCAGGAGGTATAAGCCTTATCCCTGGCGGCAGAGTCGGCATTGGTACCATAAACCCAACCCGGGCGAGAGTAGAGATTGTCGGCGGTCGTGATAATACACTTAGCTATGGTTGGTTAAACAGTAGCGGCACCACCGGAACAGCGAACAATAGCCTCGGCAGTTATTCGCTTTATGCCAGCAACCGGATTGCCGCCATCGAATTCAATGCTTTCTCGGACGAGCGCATCAAAAACATTCGCGGCCGCTCAGACAGTGAGCAGGACCTTGGCACTCTGTTAGCCGTTGAAATCACTGATTATACCATGATCGACACCATTGCCAAGGGCAGCCAATCCCATAAAAAAGTAATTGCCCAGCAAGTGAAGAAAGTTTTCCCGCAGGCGGTTTCCACCATGACCGACGTGGTGCCGGATATCTACCAACTGAGCGAGATCGCAGACGGCTGGGTGCAGCTCGCCACCGATTTGCAGGTTGGGGAAAAAGTGAAGCTG
>JANQQU010000038.1 GCA_028284905.1 Calditrichia bacterium | reverse complement strand
CCTTCAAAGAGAATGGCCAGTTGTGATAGAATGAAAGGCCACTTTGGCAACGGGCGATTCCATTTTCTGCTGATGTCCTCATAAGCCATGAATAGTTGTTTCCTAAGTGCCTCGTCATGTGGGAAGCTGGCCTTGTTTTTGGTTACCTTCCGCAACTGGCGATGCAGTCCTTCGACGATATTGGTGGTATAGATAATCCGCCTTATCTCTTGGGGGTATTTGAAATAGGTTGAAAGGTTTGGCCAGTTGCGTTTCCACGATTTCACCACCAGCGCATATTTTTTCTCCCACTTTTCTTCCAGTATCTCCAGGGCAGAATCCGCTGCTTCAAGGGTGGCGGCCTGATAAACAGCTTTCAGATCTTTCATGAACGGCTTACGATCATTCCAGTTCACGTAGCGTAGTGAGTTGCGAATCTGGTGAATGATGCATACCTGCACCTCTGCCTGCGGGAAGATGGTGGCAATCGCTTCGGGAAATCCCTTTAATCCGTCCACACAGGTAATCAGGATATCTTCTACGCCACGATTGCGAATCTCCGTCAACACCGACAACCAGAAAGTCGCGCTTTCCGCATCATCTATCCAGATACCCAAGAGGTCCTTATGTCCTCTCACATCGACGCCTAGTGCCGTATAAGCTGCTTTGGTAACCACTCGGCCTTCATCTCGAACTTTGAAATGAATAGCATCGAAATACAGAATCGGATACAGGCTCTCCAGTGGCCTGGACTGCCACTCTTTCACCTTCACAAGCACTTTCTCGGTAATCGCGGAGACCGTCGAAGGCGCGATATCGATCCCATAGATGTCGCGGATATGGGTCCCGATATCGCGCGTGCTCATCCCCTTGGCATACATCGAAAGAATCTTGTCTTCAATAACACCCAAATCCTTCTGATACTTCTTGATCAAAACCGGATCGAATTCACCATTCCGGTCTCGCGGGATGTCAATACTTAGAGGCCCATACTCGCTCTTCAGTGTCTTCTTACTGCTACCGTTACGACGATTCGTCGTGTCTTTACTCTGCTTGTCGTGCTTCTCATAACCCAGGTGACCACTTAACTCGCCACCAAGCATCTCTTCAAGAAGGCCCTTTACCAGGCGCTTAATCGCCCCATCTTTGCCCATCAAATCATCTACTGACTCACTCTTTGCTACATCTTCCTGAAGTTGCTTGAGCAGTTCTTCGGAAAGCTTCACGATAAATCCTCCTTATTTTCAATATCATTGAATCTTGAGGATTTACACAACTATCTTTATAATCTCTTAATAGATATTAGAAGCTCACTCGCCTACGGCTCCTTCGCTTCTAATATCCAGAATTGCAAAAGCACAAAAAAATCAACACTACCCTATGTCAGGTAGCATCTACTTTATCCTCTATTCCGGTATCACCTTAAAGACTTCCTCATCGTCTTTTTTCATATTGTATTTTTCGCGGGCGACCTTCTCCACGGCTTTCAGATCAGATTGCAAGCGCTCAACTTCCTTCAATAAGCGTTCGTTTTCAGCCTCAAGCATCCGCTTTTCCAAAAGCAGCTCATTGCGCTCCTGGTAGAAGTCGTATAATACCAGAAGGGATTTTGGCCCCGTGAAAAATACATAGAGGAGCAACAGGAAAACCGCAAGAATGATCCAGCGTACATAGCTAAGCGGATTTTTCTTTTTGCGCGACTTGCGCCGGGTTTTCTTTGGTGCTGTTTTTCTCATATGGAATTGGTGTATATGAATAGAGATATTGACCGGCCCGAAGGCCGGCCATATCAATTACTTCAGAATGCTTTTGCCGGGAAAGTGTGCTGTTTCACCAAGCATTTCTTCGATTCTCAGAAGTTGGTTGTATTTGGCGATACGGTCGCTGCGTGATGCAGATCCGGTTTTAATCTGCCCGGCATTGGTTGCTACTGCAATATCAGCAATGGTCGAGTCTTCGGTTTCACCGGAGCGGTGGGAAATAACTGTGGTATAGTTCGCGCGATGAGCCATTTGAATACAATCAAATGTTTCCGTCAGCGAGCCAATCTGATTCACTTTTACCAGCACCGAATTGCCGACTGAGGACTCAATACCTTGCTGTAAGCGCGTGGTATTCGTTACAAAGAGATCATCGCCGACTAACTGTACGTTGTCTCCAATCTTGCTGGTCAGCAACTGCCAGCCTTCCCAGTCGTTTTCATCCATGCCATCTTCAATCGAAAAAATTGGATAGTTCTTTGTCAGGTCCGCCAGGTATTCCACCATTTCAGCAGGCACCAGCTCACGATTCTCCGAGGCGAGATGATAGACTTTTTTCTCTGCATTATAGAATTCGCTGGATGCCACGTCCATCGCCAGAACGACATCGTCGCCAGGCCTATAGCCGGCTTTCTCTATGGCGGTCATGATAACCTGTAGTGCCTCTTCATTGGATTTCAGGTTGGGAGCAAATCCACCTTCGTCGCCAACATTGGTATTGTAATTCTTGCTTTGCAGGACCTTCTTCAGGTGGTGGAAAATCTCGGTGCCCATCCGCAGCGATTCGCGAAAGGAATGGGCATTAACCGGCATGATCATGAATTCCTGTAAATCAACGCTATTGTCTGCGTGGCTGCCGCCATTAATGATGTTCATCATTGGAACAGGCAGGGCTTTGGCATTGGTGCCGCCAAGGTATTGGTAAAGCGGCAACCCGAGCGTTTCAGCGGCGGCCTTGGCAACTGCCATGGAGACACCAAGAATTGCATTTGCACCGAGCTTACCTTTATTGGAAGTGCCGTCCAGTTCCAGCATGATTTTATCAATGCCGATCTGGTCGGTAGCGTCCATTCCTACCAGGTGATCTGCCAGGACATCGTTTACATTTTGCACGGCCTTCAGGACGCCTTTGCCAAGATAGCGTTCTTTATCGCCATCGCGTAATTCAACTGCTTCGTGTTCGCCGGTTGAGGCGCCGGAGGGCACTGCTGCGCGACCAACGATTTCACTATCCAGGTAAACGTCTACTTCGACAGTTGGATTACCACGGCTGTCAAGAATTTCCCGTGCGGTTATATCCATTATCTGTGTCATTACTCTCTCCTTTGTTCAATTTTGATATTTCTCTCAGTCAAATCGGTTGCCGGATGGATGTAGTAGAAGTCCCGAAATGCTGCGTTCCGGCGGGTCTGGTGTATTCAGTCGCTCGGAAAATAAGGATAGAAGCTTTCCAGTGCAACACTATAGATGCGATATTTCAAAAACCTTTCGATACTGATGTTCACGGATCATCACAGATGTCCACAGATAAAGATTTTGTGCACTTATTGCTGCTACTTTTCTTCGAAAGAAAATTATTAAATTCCTATCATCCGTGTTGATCCGTGAGAATCCGCGTGTATCTGTGTCAAACGGTTTTTGATGATTCTGACCGTCGCCGATAATTAACTTCTCCGCTCCGCCCATTGGAATTTTTCCTGTTGGGATTTGGAATTTTTCCTGTTGGGATTTGGAATTTAACATTTCCCTGCTTTATTATAAGCCTGTCGATTTTACATGAAGCATTCAGTCGTAATGAGGTTGCCGTATGAAATACAAAATTGGTATTCGAGACGAAACAAAGCTGCAAACGGAACGGCGGGTGCCCTTAATTCCGGAGCACGTGAAAGACCTGGTGGATAATCATGGGGTGGCGGTTAACGTTGTGCCCTCCGCCAAACGCGTATTTGATAATGATTCGTATCGCGAGGCAGGTGCAGCAGTTGATGGCGATTTCCGCGATTGCAATATCGTATTCGGCGTAAAAGAAGTCCCTAAGCGGGAGCTGGTTGCGAATACTGCCTTCTGTTTCTTTTCGCACACCATTAAGGGACAGTCCTACAATATGCCTCTCTTGCAGAAGATTCTTGACCTCAACATTACCCTCCTTGACTATGAGTTGGTTAAAGACGAAAATGGCCGGCGGCAGATCTTTTTTGGCAACTATGCCGGATATGCCGGTATGATTGATTCGCTGTGGGCGCTCGGACAACGCCTGCAGTGGGAGGGGATGAATACACCATTCGCGGAAATTTTGCCAGCCTACGAATATGATGATTTGGCGGCAGCTCGTGAGGCGATCCAAAAAGTGGGCGATGCCATTCGCAAAGATGGTCTACCGGCAGCGCTTGGGGGCCCCTTTGTCTGCGGTTTTAACGGGTATGGTCAGGTGTCGAAGGGGGCGCAGGATATTTTTGATCATTTGCCGAACAAGCAGATTTCGGCCTCAGAGCTTGCAGGCTTTATGCAGGCCGGTGTATTTGAGAATAATACCCTCTATAAGGTTGAATTTACGGAAGAGGACATGTTTACCAGTAAGTCCGGCGCGAACTTCGACCTGCAAGACTACTTCAAGAATCCACAGAACTACAATTCCCGCTATGAACAGTATGTGCCTTATTTGAGCATGATTATCAACGGCATTTACTGGACGCCACAGTGTCCGGTATTATTGACACGACCCTTTGTGCGGGATTTGTATGGAAAGAGTGAACAACCACGTCTGCGCGTGATAGGGGATATCACCTGCGATATCGACGGTTCCTTGCAGACCACTGTCAAATCAACGGACGCGAATAGTCCCATCTATGTCTATGATCCGCGGACCGGTCGCACCTTCGATGGTCACGCCGGGAATGGCCCGGTGGTGATGGCGGTCGATATTCTTCCGGCGGAATTGCCGCGCGAAGCATCGACCTTTTTTGGCAATTGTCTGCTTCCCTTTGTACCTGCCCTTGCCGCATGCGACTATACGCAGCCTTTTGAGAAGCTCGATCTACCGCCGGCCTTCAAGCAGGCGGTCATTGCTCATGCCGGAGAGTTGACCCCGGACTTCCGTTATTTGCAGGAGTTTCTGGATGGAGAGGATGGTGACTGAAGTTAATAAAGTGAGCTAGAGTTAATAAAGTTGTAGAGACGGCTTAAAGTCAATAATTTTAGTCACTTTAGTCACTTTAGTCACTTTAGTCACTTTAGTCACTTTTGCTTCACAACCTCGGCAAAGCCCACCCCAAACTTCTTCAACTCCTCCAGGACCGGTTCATAAATAGAGGGATGTGTCGGAATATGGCAGCCAGTCAAGTGCATCTTTCCATTTAATATCATCTTGGCGGCGATGGCTGCCGGCAAACCCACCGTCTTGGCGATAGCTGTGAAGCTGTTCGGCACGCCGTAGTCGATCAGTGTGGTGGTGATTCGCTCGCTGCGATTGTTCTCTTCCGGATAATGCACATCAATTTCGTGAATGAGGATAACCATATCCCGTCCGCCTTCGGGGAGGGGGAGTTTGCGGCTCAACATTGCCGTCATCACGTCTGCAGAGGTGCGGTGGTTCCCGCCAATTTTTTCTTCTGAAAACAAGCCCAGCCAATTCAGATTGGCCATAATGCCACCGGTAGGGTTTATGCCCAGGAAATTGGCTACCCGATTTTCCAGGCGGGAGCCGGAAACATGCAGCGGCAAAAACATTTGGGTGAAATCGCGATAGGTCATATCTGCCAATCCGGGGATAGGCATCGTTTCATTCGGCAAGCCGAGCGCAACGATTTGCTGCCAGGTCTCTGACCAGCCCGGGAAACGCAGGGTGCCACGAACCATCGTTTTTACATTCTTCAGGCCAAACAACTCCTGATACATCATGGAGTTGCGATTGGGATAGGCTTCGAAAGTGCCGATCCCTTCAACCTCTACCGGCCAGGTTCTTTTGAAGACATGGTGATGGGAGAGGGTCTTCAGTTTTCCGTCTTCCATGTATAGCGCACCGGCTTCACCGGCGCGGATAACATTACGCGGGTTCCAGGTGATGGCGTAGCGAAGAGGCTCCGGCGCGGAATCCGGCGCTGGCAGGGCACCGCCGTATGAAAGGAAGGAGGTGATAATACCACCTTTGCTTTGCACGGCGTGAATCAGCTTCATGGCCGACATGTGGTCGATGCCGGGATCGAGCCCCATTTCGTTGAGTATCAAAATGCCCTTTCGATGCGCATCCTGGTCCAGCAGCTTCACATTGGCGTCTTCGTAGGATGCTGTGACCATATGCTTGCCGAAGTGGACGCAATCGATTGCAATCAAATGCTGAAACATCGGGTGGAGCAGGTTGACAACAATATCTGTCTTCTTTATTTGGGTTTCCCGCATTGTGGCGTCGTTAATGTCAAAGGCTATGGCATTGCCGCTCGGGTGATTGTTGACTGCTGCCATCGCAACCTCCCGATTGAGATCGCCGACAGTTACAAACCAGTCATTCTTTTGTGCTTCATTCAGGAGGTAGTCAATCAGGTAGGTTGCGCTTTGACCGGCGCCCAGAACCAATACTTGTTTCATTATCAGTCTCCACTTTTATCGCGATGTTACAGATTGAGCCACGGAGGGAAATGTTGGAATTCTGTAGGGAGGATGTCGCTCCATTACTCCACTATTCCCCAGTGCTCTCTGTGGCCAGAGTTGCTACGAATAGACTCGGAAGCTAAGGAAAAAAGTAGACTTTAAAAAGGGATGGAAAAAATGGCAAAAAAAAGACAAGAGCCGAATTTTAAGGGCGAGGAGTCACTTAAAATCGGCTCTTGCGCGTTATGGAGGAGAGGATGATTTTTTACTGCTTTTGTCTTGTCTTGACTGCCTTTGTTAATTACAAAGACCATACCAATTTTTAAATCCTTGAAAATGAGGCTTTTTGCTGATTCTGATGTGATCGGTTGTGTAATTTCTTTACAAAACTGCATATCTTGTCGGGTTTTGTGAAAAAATATTCAAACATTCGGCAGTTGCAGATTCACATCGGGAGCACTAAATTAGCCGCAATTCAAAGATCAACAACGATGGAATAATTCAATAATGACAAGCAATGTGTTTACAGATTTCCAGCTTCGTGTTCGTGCCTTTGAGTGTGACTACTACGGACACGTTAACAATGCTACCTACTTAAACTACCTTGAAGCCGCACGCATGGAAGTGCTGGAAGAGAAAAATTTGTCATTAAAAGTGATGAAAGAAAGTGGCTTTTCCATCGTCTTGCGTAAAGTTAATATTCATTACCGCCTTCCCGCTGTGTTCGGCGACACATTATGCATAAAATCTTCACTTTTTGAATGCACACGCACTAATGGCACCTTTTATCAGGAAATTTTTCGTAAGGGTGACGACAAGCTGATTGCCGATGCGTACGTCAATTGGGTTGTCATAAATACCAACGGGCGGCCGGTGCGCGTACCGCAGTTTGTGCTCGATGCATTTGGCGTTTCTGTATGAGTGATACCTTGACCCATCGCGTCGCCGTCATCGGATTCGTTTACGATGGCGATCGCTTTCTTTTATTAAAGAGGAATAATCCGCCGTTGGTATGGGGACCGCCAGGGGGACGTCTTGCGATGCATGAAGACCCGGTTGCAGGACTTCATCGCGAAATCATGGAAGAGACTGGTCTACATACGGATATAGTCGGACTGGCCGGTACCTGGTTTGGAGATCTTGGGGACGGTGAACCCCTGTTGTCGATCGATTACCTGGCGGCGTATCGCGGGGGAGAGGTAAAACTTTCAGCGGAACACGCGGCGTATGCCTGGGTGACAATTGAGCAACTTGCCGCTGGTGACCCGGTAGCATTGGATAGCGACATCGGTTTTAAGCTGGCGGATTTTGAACATGCGCGGGATCTGGCTGGGTTTTATTGCAAATAGGCAAATCGGTAAATCTGCAAATGGACAAATCTGCAACTCAGCAAACCTGTAAAACGGTAGATCTGCAAATGATGACCGCGAAGGCAGCGAAGAACAGCCAAGGGCCGCGAAGTTTCGCGAATAGACACGATTAATGAATATTGTGTAGTTCTTCATAGGAGCGGAGCCGTTATTTCGCTCAACGCTCAACGATTTCCCCAATCTCGAATCTCCCATCTCTATTTTCCATTGTTCATTGTTCATTGTTCATTGTTCATTGTTCATTGTTCATTGTTCATTGTTCATTGTTCATTGTTCATTGG
>JANQQU010000013.1 GCA_028284905.1 Calditrichia bacterium | reverse complement strand
TTTTTATAAGCTTTCACTATACCTCCTTGACCATGACCTTAATTGATGAGTTCTTTTAATATGGCAAGGAGGTATCTTTTTTTCAAATATAGTTACTTTGGGGGAATCCCACCCTCTCCGCCACTTTAAGGCTTGTCAGAGATGGCAAGCCTTTTTTCGTTTATAAGAAAGAGTTTGCTTCATTTGATTTAAGGATGAAAAACTCATCGTGGGTTCTTCCATAGGAATCCCTTCGGGGGAATCCCACCCTCTCCGCCACTTTAAGGCTTGTCAGAGATGGCAAGCTTTTTTTTGTTTCATCCAATCGAAAAAATCAAACCAAAGTATGGGTCAAAAGCTCATCGTGGGTTCTTCCATAGGAATCCCTTTAGGGGAATCCCACCCTCTCCGCCACTTAAAGGCTTGTCAGAAATGGCAAGCCTTTTTTGTTTAGATCAATCGAGTTTGTTGCCTGTTTCCCCGTAATTTATTATTCTTACTACCCGAAAATATTTGGCTTCAAAGAAAAAGGTAAAACATGTCTGTTCGGATATTATCAATCGGAGAAGTTTTATGGGATTCGCTACCCGGTGGCCTCTTTCCAGGTGGCGCGCCGTTTAATGTTGCCTGTCATTTGCACAGCCTGGGCAATAATGTGACAATGATTAGCAGGGTAGGGGATGATGAATTGGGACGACAAATTGTGCGCCGGATGGATGAGCGAAAAATGGATAGCAAAAGTATTCAGGTCGATCCGGATCACGCCACCGGTATTGTCAATGTTACTTTAAGTGCTGATGGCATTCCGGACTATGACATCGTGCAGCCGTCTTCCTGGGATTTTATCAGTGCGGATCCGGAATTACTAAAGCTGGCGAAGATGTCTCAGGTTTTAATCTTTGGCAGTTTGGCCCAGAGGTCTGAACAGTCTCGTCAGACGATCAAAACCTTGCGTAAGCTGGCAAAGAAAAACGTTTTTGATATCAACCTGCGCCATCCCCATACCGATAAAGATATTGTCCGGGAGTCTTTGCAGGATGCCCACATCATAAAACTAAATGATGAAGAAATTTTGCAACTGGCGGAGTGGTTCTCATGGCCGGCTGATATAAAGCAGGCCGCAGTTGCCCTCTCCGTGCAATTTGAATGCGAGACGGTCTGTGTAACCAAAGGTGAGAATGGTGCGGCGTTATGGCATCAGCAGCAGTGGACAGAACATCCTGGTTTCAAAATTACACCGATTGATACCGTTGGCACCGGAGATGCTTTTCTTGCGGGATTAATATCCGGTATCCTCAGTGGCATGGAAGCTGAATTGGTATTAACGCGGGCAAATGCGATTGGTGCTTATGTAGCTACTAAAAATGGAGCGACACCACCAATAGATGAAGCAAATCTACCGGCTTAGTTCCTTCATTTATAAAAGCGTGCCTTTCAAAGATGCGGTTATTTTTCATTTTTCATTTTTTGACAAATTTTGTGAAAATGTATTCACTGGCAACATTTAACATAAAAGATTCTGTAACCCCTTCAGGGTTTGTAAAAAAGTTATCTCGACCGGGGGACTCACGTATGTCCCCCGGTCGAGATATGCAACGCCTTCGGCGTATTTTGACCGCAACGCCCCGGCGGGAGAGCCGGTTACAGGTTTTAACCCTGGGGTGAAGGTTTTTCCAGCCCAGGGTTAAAACCTCCAAAGGCGTTTTACCCTGAAAGGGTTGTATATTAAGGTGGTACGGCAATACTTAATCACAAAATATGTCAGAGAACCCATTTTTTTTCTTTAAAGTAACATTTTACTTTACTAGGCAAAGAAATATCAATATCTTTGCCATCTCAAATCTGTACGGAGAGGTGCCGGAGCGGTTGAACGGGGCGGTCTTGCCCCAAAGGGATTCCGATGGAAAAAACCGTTGTGGCTTCACGGAGGTTTGAAATAGTTAAAAAAATATTAGAATACGGAGAGGTGCCGGAGCGGTTGAACGGGGCGGTCTTGCCCCAAAGGGATTCCGATGGAAAAAACCGTTGTGGCTTCACGAAGGTTTGAAATAGTTTTAAGAAATATTAGAATACGGAGAGGTGCCGGAGCGGTTGAACGGGGCGGTCTTGAAAACCGTTGTGGCTTCACGGTCACCGTGGGTTCGAATCCCACCCTCTCCGCTAACAAAAAAGGCTAGTCTGCAAAATTGCAAACTAGCCTTTTTCGTTTATAAACTTATTTATCTACCAAATCAATTGATTGCAACGCCTACTTCGCTATCAGTAAAACAGCCGTTGATATTCCCAAAACCGTGGCAAGCATTCGATATATTTTCAGCCCTAGCGCCTTTTTCTTGAGGGTCTTTTCCGTGTCATCCAATCGTTCTTCAAGAAGCTCCTTGGATGTTTTATTACGGTCGGCTATCCCCTGCAGTTCGGTATTTTGCGCTTCCAGATTTTTTATCTGATCCTTTAATGAGGCATTCAATTTCTTGACTTCTGCCCAGGTGTCCAGCATTGGAGGAAGTACTCGAAATCGCAAATTCACCAGTTCCTTTGCCGTTTTTATCGGCATCACGAATCCCGTGTCTCCCTCGGCATCAATGACCATGATGATACTATCCGGTACCACATGTGTCTTGATGTTACTTAAGTCCGGTGGTGTCTGGGAGTGCAGGAAAAGGGGAATGAACAAACTCATTAAGCTCACGTAAAAGATCGGTCGGAGTACCTTCGTATGCATCGAGACTCTCCACAGTTTTAATGATTCTTCTTACCCTTGCATTGACATTGGTTTGCAGGGAATCAATTACTATCCGGTTACGTTGATCCTGTTGGCGCAAGGAATCTAACCGGGCTTCTGCCTGTTGATTGATTGTATCGAGGGAATCCACCATAGAACGAATTTTTTCGTTTTCATTTAATACGCGCTGTAATTCCTCGTCGGTGGTGCAGCCGAACTTGAAAAATAACATCCCCCCGATAATACCCACCGCCAGTATCAGTAACGTTCTTGTTAAGTCATTCATTCAGACCTCTCGCCATTAATGTTCTCGTTGATTAATGATACCTGAATCGGGAAAAAACTCTCAGCTCAATATGTATAATCTATGATCTTTAAAAATCCGGTAAGTGAAGCAATAAATGCAATTCGTCCCCAATATATCGATTCTATCTGTTTTTCACAAGGCTACAATTGCATCAGACTGATATTTCGTAAAGATATGAAAGAATTGGTGATAAATAAAGTGACCGATTACAGCTTATGGGGAAAACGTAAATTTTTAGCTGGAAAGCTGCAGGATTTGATCGATGAGTTCGACAACGGCTTCCTGCCCGGTTTTATCCTTGGAGGAAGTCATAATAACCGGAGAGGCCTTATCTAGCTGAAGCTGTTCCACGATCAATTTGCGCTGTTTTTGGCGGGCGTTTTTAGAGACTTTGTCGATCTTGGTCGCGATTATTCGATAGGGGATTTGATTGTAGTCCAGCCACTCAGCCAGCTGAACATCATTGCTTTTAGCGCCGACTTTTCCATCAATAAGCACCAAAAGCATTCGTAAGTTTGGACTATTAAGTAAATAGGCCTCAATTGCCTTTTGCCACTCTTTCTTCTGGGACTTGGAGGATTTTGCATAACCATAACCGGGAAGGTCTACCAGGTAGAATAAATTATTAACCGAGAAATAGTTCAGCGTTTGGGTTTTTCCCGGTTGCTTACTTACCCGGGCAAAATTTTTGATGTTAACCAGACAATTAATAAGGGAAGATTTGCCAACATTGGAGCGGCCGACAAAGGCAATTTCTGGAAGTGCTGGTTCCGGGCTCTCCTGCCAGTTGAGAATACTTTTAATAAACTTTACATTTTTAATGATCTGCATAAACTGCCCGGAATAATAAATTCATATTAAGTTGTCAATTAGCGCTCTAAAATAAAAAAGGAAGATCGGTATGTCCAGACCAATCTTCCTTTCTTAAACTAATTACTTAAATGTCAGCGTTTAATTATAAAACGTTTTGCAAACGAGACTCAATTGCCGGTTTTGGCTGAGCGCCGATAATAGAATCAACAACTTCGCCATTTTTGAAAACCAGCAGTGCAGGAATACCGCGAATGTTGAACTTGCTCGGGGTATTCGGATTGCTGTCTACATCCATCTTACCGATTTTTACTCTGCCTTCATATTCACCGGCAAGCTCTTCGATCGTTGGGCCAATCAGTCGGCAAGGTGCACACCATTCTGCCCAAAAGTCTACCAGTACAGGAACGTCAGAATTCAAAACTTCTTCTTGAAAATTCGCATCAGTAATTTCAGCAGGTTTAGCCATGGAATCCTCCAAAGGTTATATATTGTTAGTTTTGCTTTTTAGCATTCTTACTTTCGCTAATTTAGATAGTAAAATTTAAGCAAGGTTACAAATTAAACTATTTTTTTCCGTATGACAGCACTTCCAGCTTTACTTTAATGACACCAGCCTGAATGGCATCCAGAGATTTTGCCGCGCCATAGGATAGGTCAATAATCCTTCCTTTTATGAACGGACCACGATCATTGATGCGCACATGAACGGATTTGTTGTTATACAAATTAGTCACCCGGCAAACGCTGCCAAATGGGAGCGTGCGATGTGCAGCAGTCATTTTATATTGATCATAAACCTCCCCACTGGCGGTCCGCCTGCCATGAAACTTACCACCATAATAAGACGCTTTTCCATGATGCTGTTTATGGACAGTCGTCCCCTTATTCTTTTGCTTTTTGGGTTTGATCGTAGTGTTTCCCGGCTTTTTGGTGCGTTTGTTCTTAATCGGAACGCTGGGTTGTTTATAAATGGATGGTAACGGTAAATCATAAGTTTTCTTTTTCGGAGGCTGCTTTTGATCCTGAGAATAAGCCGGTTGATCCCGGTCCCAGCCTTTGAATCCATCCCGGGCATTGTACGTCCCGGCACATCTAAAAAAGATTGTGATCGCGATAAGTGTGCCAAACCATCTGGCCACACCTTTCCTGGTGAAGTGTAACATAGAATTTCCTTTCTCTGAATTTGATTTCTCGCGAGCCAGGAATGAAATTCAACAAGTTGGTTGGTTTTTGCACAGTGTGGATCGTTAATGTTTTTTTCAAAATACTGCAATCGTATACCTTCCCTGTTGTTTTCCCTTCCCTGAAACTCCATTTACTCTAAGTAGAGCAAATACCATACCCCAAAAAAATGAATGTGACCGGGAGCAAGTTTAATGAAAACAACATGTAAGAGGAGCGACTTTGCGTGGCTTAATTAAGAATCGTTAGGGGGGAGATACAAAAAAAGGCGCTAAAGTTTTCCCTTGGAAGAGAAGCAATTTAGCGCCTGTAAAATTTGAGCTGATTTAATCCAGCAGATTAAAATTTGCTGCGCTTGTTGCGCCAGCGAATTTTATCTCTCAGAATATCCTCGGATTGAATGTCGATTGGAATCTGGTTTTGGTCATTATTTTGACTGGCCAGCAGAGAATCCTGGGCGGCCGCAGAAGCGGCTGAGTCTGGTGGCAGATCTTCCCGTGGTGGTGTAATTTTTTTACGGGCAATGGTGACATAATCCCGGGCCGTTGGGTAGTTGTCAACAACTTTTTGGTAAGCACTCAGTGCAGAGTCTACCTGACCCAAATCGTATTCATAGATCCAGGCCGTTGCAAATTGTGCCTTTGCGCTAACTTCCCAGGTCGAATCCAGTTTTGCAACATTCTGGTATTCTTCTATTGCTTGCTGATATTTCCCGTCAAAATACAATGATTCAGCCACGAGGAATTGTTCATTCGCAATATCTTCAGCCTGTTTTTGAGTTTCCGCTTTATCTTCCTGGGCCATTCCTTTCAGACGCATAATTTCTGTCGCGAAGGGAGAATAGATATAATCTTTCAGGATTTGTTTTTCCAGCTCATATACTTTGGGAAGGTCTTCATACGCTTTCGTACGATGAATATATATCATAGAGTATAATGCCTTGGGAGAGAGCACTGAATCTTCATATGTGCTGAGAAAATTATTGTAGTGATGCAAGGCTGAATCAAACTTCTCTACTTTCAATAAAAAGAATTCCGCCAGATGATAACGATTGTTCATCAAATCAAATTCAAACTCTGGCAGTTTTCGTTTCTCTAGTGGTTTTTTATTCTTTTTGTCATCATCATCGTCGTCATCACGATTGTCGCGATTATTATTTCCTAAAAAAGGATTGTTGGAATTGTTTCCCTGATTATTAAAAGGATTATTACTCGTATTGGTATTTCCCGGTAAATTGTTATTGTTGCTGCTATTGTTGTTATTATTGCTACTATTGTTATTGTTGTTTGCGAACGAGTTGGTAGAATCCTGGTTATTAAAGTTATTGGGAAAATTATTGCCAAAGTTACCAGTGTTTCTTAAGGAATCGTTCAATGCCAGTCGTAATGAGTCTTCCGGGGTTAAAACAGAATCTGAACGGGTGGTGTCTATTTCACCACTGGCAATTTTTACTGAATCGATGTATTGGGCGTAGTAAAGTGAATCACGAAAATAATTATCATTGGTTAAGCGGTAGATCATCCGCTCTTCATAGCGAATTTTCTCTTTGATCTCTTTGTATTCGCTGAGGAATACTTTCTTGTCATTCGCGACTTCGAGGCTGTCGAATTGATTGTAAAGCTTGCCAACCTGCTCGTAGTAGGCAACTGCAGAATCGATATCCTGATAGAAGAATTCGTATAACTTCGCCATATTAAACGCTGCCTGAGCAGTGCCCGGACCGGGTTTACGATCCCGAATAACTTCCCGGTAGGTTTCCATTGCATCCGGAAAATTTTCTTCTGCCTGGTAATTTTCCCCGATTGCTGTTTTCAGAACCGGCACAAAGGGGGCAAAGCGCGGCGCAGTAAGTGCTTTACGAAGCACCTGGTAAGCATTGTTATGTTTTCCCAACTGGGTATATGAACGGGAAAGGTTGAGTTTCGATTTATAATCAATATCTAATGAGGGCGAATATTTTTCGACTTTTTTATATTGATCGATGGCTTCTTCATATTTGTTCTGAATGTAATAAGCTTCTCCCAAATAATAGAGCAGGAAAGCTTTGAATTCGTTATCAATCTTTTCCTTCAAAGCCCGTTCCAGATAATCGATCGCCCGATCATAGTCTTTCTTTTCGAATGCATAGAGGCCGAGCTCAAAATTCGCCTGAGAACGAATTTTTGAATCTTTGGCGTTATCGATCACCCGGATAAAATATTCATTGGCTTCATCGACCTTTTCATCTTTCAGTAAAACTTTCGCATACCAGAGATAGGCTTCCGGCAACAACGGGCTTTGCGGATATTTGGTGATAAAGTTTTCCAGATGTTTTTGGGATTGCGCGTACTTTTCAACTTGAAATTCGCTTTTGCAGATATAGAGGAGCGCATCGTCCGCATACTTGCTTTCCTCACTGAACAATTCAATCAGCTTCCAGCATTTCTCGATGGTCGTTTCAAAACTTTTCCTGGCGTTGGTTGGCAGTTTGTTCTGATCCGGGTTTTCCCGCATTGCTTTAATGCCTTCGTTGTAGCTTCTTTTGGCGTTAAAGAGGGTATTGTAGTAGGCACATCCGGAAACTAAAATAAAAATACCTAAAATCAGATATTTAAAACGATGCATGTAAATCCCAATCTATAAATGATGTTACGAGTTTCTGAACAACCAATTTCAAGCGTTCCGGTAAATATCCGGCGGAACAATATAATGCCGAAAAAGCGGCAGGCAAACAAGGGGCTTATTTTACCCGTTTGCGAATCTTTTCCAATACCACCAGCAGCATCGGTAAAACATCCTGAGCGCCGGCGGTAATATGTTCGTCGGCGACATCGCTTAAGGGCGTTTTCTCCGGATTAATCTCTACCAGATAAGCGCCATTTCCTTTGGCCAGATATGGCAATGATGCCGCCGGTTCCGTCGTAGAGGAAGTGCCGATGGCAATAAATACTTCCGCGGCAGCCGTTGCTTCCTGCGCTGCACTGATCGTCGCCGCCGGTATGTCTTCATCTATCCACAAAATACCGGTGCGCACCGCTGAGCCACACTGCGGGCAGCGGGATGGATTGATGCCATTTGTCGCAACCACTTTTTTTAGTGCCTCTTCAGTAACAGTGCACGTATTGTTAATGCACTGATTGCGCATGATGTTCCCATGCAACTGAATGAGATTCCGGCTTCCCGCTCGTTGCTGTAGATTATCCGCATTTTGAGTGATGAGGGTAAATTCCGGAAAAAAATCTGCGATGTCCACCAGGGCATAATGACCCAGATGCGGCTCTACCCGGCGAATAACTTCCCGCCGCCAACAATACCACTTCCAGACAAGGGCAGGATTCTTGAGAAACGCTTCCCGTGTGCCAAACTCCCGCGGTTTAAATTTGGCCCAAAGACCATTTTCCCCACTGAAAACCGGTAAGCCACTGTGCGCATTCATCCCTGCGCCGGTAAGCGTTACCACATTGTATGCGACATATAATCGCTCTACAAGTTTTCTGGAAAATTTCAATTTCTCACCTCCATTTGAGAATTGTGTCCTTTATCGGTGGTTATTGTGAATTTAGCTAAGCAAACGAAGTTAATGTTGAGTTAGTGGGACAAATCCGCCCCAAAGCTGGTGCCAACCGCTAATGCTGCATCAATGAGCGGGGAATCCAGCGGTACTTTTCTTTGCTGGTTCATTACTTTTTCAACCGGCACGGCTACCAGTTGATTTCCCTGTAATGCAACCATGTGATTAAACTGTTTCTTGGCAACAAGTTCCATCGCCTTAACGGAAAACTGCGTTGCCAGTATCCGATCCAATGGGGTTGGTGATCCGCCGCGCTGCAGATGGCCCAGGATTGTCACCCGGCAGCCGATTTCGGTTTCCTCTTCAATGGCGTCGGCAATAATGCGGCTGATGCCGCCGAGCCGCTTTTGTTCTCTGGCCGCCTTTTCTTCGTTTTTGTAAACCTGGCTGCCACCTTGCGCATGGGCACCTTCAGAGACGACGACAATGCTAAAGCGCCTACCAAAACGACTGCGTTTGCGCACCACCGAACATATTTCCGCGACATCATAGGGAATTTCCGGGAGCAGAATAACATCACCACCGCCGGCAATCCCGGATTCCAATGCCAGCCAGCCGGCATTTCTGCCCATTACTTCGACGAGCATTACCCGATGATGAGACTGGGCGGTTGTATGAAGGCGATCGATGGCTTCGGTCGCCACTTGCCGGGCGGAATCGAATCCGAAGGTAATATCGGTTTCCATCAGGTCGTTGTCGATGGTTTTCGGCACACCGACAATATTCGCGCCTTTTTCACTCAGCTGTCCGGCGATCGACATAGTGCCATCACCGCCGACGCAGATCAGCGCCTCCAGGCCGAGGTCCTCATATAATCGCATACAGTCATCGGATACATCCACGGGATCAGCGTCTTTATCTGCCTTGTGGGCAAAAGGATTTGCGCTGTTGCTGGTGCCAATGATGGTGCCGCCCTGGGTGAGGATGCCGGAAACGTCATCATGGCGTAAGATAGAAAAACGCTCTTCGATCATTCCTTCAAAGCCATCATGAAAACCAATCACTTCCAGGCCATAACGGCCGATGGCGCTTTTGGTAACACCGCGAATAACTGCATTTAATCCGGGGCAATCGCCTCCACCGGTAAGAATGCCTACTTTCCGTTTGTTCATAAAAATCGCTGCTCCTCAGGTTGCCTGTCTAATACTTGTCTGGAAAATGCCAGAATAAAATATAATCTCCATGCTGCAGTAATTCAAGAACTTATCCGCTTGTCTGCTGCTGCTTTTCCAGCTTGCCTAACAGGCGTTTGCGCCGATGCTGCAGGCGGGGAATCGCTTTCAGCAGTGGAGAGCGGGCGTTCAATTGACGAATCATTTCCAGGTAGTTTAGTCCTTTTTCTACCAGCTGCTCTGCGTCGGAAAATTTTTTCTCTTTATGCTCGTATATCTTGGCGAGTGCCTCAACAACGTCGGGATGATAAACATTCTTTTCTAATAAGTGCAGCAGCTGGGATTTCGCATCGCTGCTATTGCCCAGTTTTCGAAAAGTCTGCGCCAGCAGGAAGAGGCTTTCTTTTAATAGTGCATTATCTACAGCATCATTGGAAAGGTGATGTAATAATGGCACTGCCTCCTGATGTTGCCCACTGTTGAAAAAATATTTCGCCACGGAAAAAATATCCTGAGAATGATTGAGATGGGTAAGTGGTTGCTGACTGATTGCCGCCATCCGGATGGTGAGTAGCACCATGTTGACAATATCATGATAATTATGTTCAAGCACATCCCGCAGGAGAAAACAATTCCGTTTGCGAATAAATTCAAAATAAGCCTGGGGAACCATTTCGCCGGGAAGATCCGCGACGCGGTGAATATCAAGAATATATTTTTCCAGAGATTGCAGATTGCAGGCCGGCAGTCGATTCTTCCAGATTCGGCGGGCGGTATGCAGCACATCAACATGGGGCACTTCGTCCAGCAAAGTAACCATTCGATTCAGGATGTAGCGGCTCTTTAACAAAGGGATGTCAAAAGATTTCCCGTTAAAAGAAACGGTATACTGAAAATTTTGCAGGGCCTGATCAACATATTTTAACAGGAGCCATTCGTGT
Source organism: Calditrichia bacterium (assembly GCA_028284905.1). Taxonomy (GTDB): domain Bacteria; phylum Calditrichota; class Calditrichia; order RBG-13-44-9; family J075; genus JACKAP01. The sequence goes on along the minus strand of JANQQU010000013.1, from coordinate 14,581 downwards.
CCAAAATCGGGCAATAAATATTGCCGCACCACGATATGGTCAAGCTCAATATGGCCCACTCCGATCAGAAAGGCATGAGTGCCGGTGCCGCCTGCCAGTCCGGTAGTCTCCGTGTCGACAAAAAAAGCACGGCGCAAATTTCCTTTTTCCGGAAAATCACCGGCCAGCCGTTGAAAACCTTCAATTTCAAAGGCATTCTCCTGCAGCGCATCAAAGAAGGGATCGTTGTATACCGGGTAATAGTTTTCCTTGAGGAGAATAAACGATTTTTCTTCCCGTAACACTTTAATTTGCAATTCGTGCTGTAATTGTATGATCCAGTCTTCCGTGGCCTGTTCGTTTTGCGGAGATGCTGCGGAAGTGGTATCCAGCCGGGATAGTTTGTCACGAATGCTCATAAAATAATCTACTAAGAAAAAGCGGGGAATGGACAGTTTTTTTTGCCGCTGAACAATTTTAAATCTGCTTCGTAAAGATCAATCACGCAAGAGCATTTGCATTTACCCCGCCGGACACTTAATTTTAGTTGCTTCCGACGTGTCCGGAAAATTTATTCGAAGCCAATAAGGATGTGCCTGATGAACCATTCCCTGGGAAAAGTTTTAATCGTTGATGATGATGAAGATGTCTTGTTAGCCGCCCGCTTGCTGCTAAAAAAACATGCTGCTTTGATCCATACCGAAAAGAATCCTGACACCATTCCCATGCTCCTGAAAAACGAGAGTTATGATGTTATACTATTAGACATGAATTTTACCAAAGACGTAACTAGTGGCCGGGAAGGATTTCATTGGCTCAACGAAATTTTGACCATCGATCCTTCCGCCGTGGTTATTCTGATTACTGCCTATGGCGATGTGTCGCTGGCGGTGCGGGGAATAAAAGAAGGCGCTACCGATTTTGTAATGAAACCCTGGCAAAATGAGAAGTTGATCGCGACCATTTCTACCGCCGGTAAACTGCGCCAATCCCGCCTGGCCCTGGATGATATGCGTTCCTTGCAGGAGCAGCTCAGTGCGGATCTCGACCAGCCGTTCAGCGAATTGGTCGGGGGATGTGCCGCAATGCAGCAGGTGTTTGCCACAATCAGTAAAGTCGCTGCCACCGATGCCAATGTTTTGATCCTCGGAGATAATGGCACCGGCAAGGAACTGGTTGCCCGGGAACTGCACCGTCAATCGGAACGCAGTGAAGAAGTGTTTATCAGTGTGGATATGGGCGCAATCAGCGAAACCCTTTTTGAAAGCGAACTGTTTGGCCATACCAAGGGCGCCTTTACCGGGGCGAAAGAAGACCGGCCGGGCCGTTTCGAAATTGCCGATGGTGGCACCCTTTTTCTCGATGAGATAGGCAATTTATCCTTACCATTGCAGGCGAAACTGCTTACCGTTATTCAAAACCGGAAAGTGACCCGGGTTGGCTCCAATAAATCCCGGGATATCGATATCCGCCTGATTTGCGCCACTAATATGCCTATCCATCAAATGGTTTCCAGCCGGGAATTTCGCCAGGACTTGCTCTATCGAATCAATACCGTCGAGATCAATCTGCCGCCGCTGCATGAACGGCAGGATGACATCCCCATGCTGGTTGATCATTTTCTGAAAATTTACTCGCAAAAATACCGCAAACCGCAGGCGCGGGTGAATGCCTCTACGTTAAAGAAGCTGCAAAAATACCACTGGCCGGGGAATATCCGCGAACTGCAGCATGCCATTGAACGGGCAATTATCATGAGTGACAGCCAGATGCTCCAGCCCTCGGATTTCTTCTTCTCTGAAAGCGAGCAGCAGGAGGATGGACTGATCTTTGATAATTACAATCTCGAGGAAGTCGAGAAGTTGGTAATCCGGAAAGCGATTGCCAAGCATGCCGGGAATATTAGTCAGGCAGCAAGAGAGTTGGGATTAACCAGGGCGTCATTATACCGGCGATTGGAAAAGTATGGTTTATAGGCGCTTTCGAATTGTCCTGATTGCCCGGGTGCTCTTGCTCTGCGGAACGATTTACCTTTTTTATTTCCTCATATTAAAAACGTCCTACTATGCCGCGACGTTAATTGTCGCTTCGGTGATCGCATACCAAATTACCACGCTCATCCAATATGTGGAGAAAACCAATCGCGATCTCACCCGCTTTCTCGATGCGATCAAGTATTCCGATTTTTCCCAGACATTCATCAATACTGGACTGGGCTCCTCGTTTAATGATTTAAAGGCTGCATTTAATGATGTAATCTTAAAATTTCAGGAAGCGCGTTCGGAAAAAGAGGAACACTTCCGCTATCTGCAAACGGTCGTTCAGCATGTCGGTATTGGCTTACTTGCCTTTGACTCGAACGGCCAGGTAAGCCTGATAAACAATGCTGCCAAGCGTTTGTTAAATGTGCCTTATCTAAAAAATATCAATGCACTTCGTTCTTTTAGTGAATCACTGGTAGATATTCTCACCGAATTGAATTCCGGGCAAAAGACCCTGGTAAAAATCGATACCCCGAATGAACAGTTGCAGTTCGTTATCTATGCCACGGAGTTTCGCATGCAGGGGCAGCGTTTTACCCTGGTATCCCTGCAAAACATTGGCGCGGAATTGGAAGAGAAAGAGATGGAGGCCTGGCAGAAATTGATCCGGGTGCTGACCCACGAGATCATGAATTCGATTACCCCGATATCTTCTCTCGCTGCCACGGCAAATGGTCTATTGCAGGACACCGTTGAAGAAACCAATATTCCTGCGGATGCCGTCGATGATATCGGCAATGCTCTGCAGACAATTCACAAACGTAGCGAAGGGCTTTCCAATTTTGTCGATGCTTATCGCAATTTAACCCGCATCCCGAAACCAAACTTTCAGATATTTCCAGTATCGGTGCTGTACGATCGCATCCACATGCTGATGCGCACCCAGGCGAAAGAACAAAAGATTGACTTTAGTGTTGATATCTATCCCGAATCTCTCGAATTAACCGCGGATCCGGAATTGGTCGAACAGATATTGATTAATCTCAGTATGAATGCCTTTCAGGCAGTTCAGGGGATGACCGCACCTGAAGTGGGTCTGCGGGCCAGTCAGGATGAAAAGGGGCGGGTGCTGCTCCAGGTGAGTGACAATGGTCCGGGCATCCTCAAGGAAGTTCAGGAGAAGATTTTTATTCCGTTTTTTACAACGAAAAAAGGCGGTTCAGGGATTGGCCTTAGTCTTTCCCGGCAGATTATGCGTCTGCATCGCGGCACAATCAGCGTGCAGTCGGAGCCGAATGTGAAGACGGTTTTTACACTGCGTTTTTAATCGGATTGACCTGGACCGTGCGCCGGCGTTGTCAAATGTATGTGCTTAAACAATCAAGCGTCGATAATTCCCACCACAAAAAAATTATCAAGATAATCAGTGATGCTCAGAATTCAAGATAATCGCAGGCGATAAGAATTTAGCGAATTGTTAAGGCTAACCTCTTTTTTTCTGTTGAATTTCCCGGAAATTATTCGGATTTTAAACGGTTAAACTCAGCATTGCGAATAAATTACCCATTACCGTAATATAAAGTGATTTAGGGATATGAAGACGGTTAAGAAAGAGATAGGGCGATTAAATAGCGAAAAGCGATTCTTTTTATTGCTGCTTATTTGCATCGGCAGTATTATCCTGCTTTCATCAAACGCTTTATCGCAAAACCGTGATGCTACGAGTCGCCCGTTTAATGTCTTTAACCTGCGAAATCTACGCTTCGATTTTTCCGTGCCTTCCGCCCGTCCGCTTTCTATGGGAGGCGCCGCAATCGCGCTTTCGGACGATCCAACATCAGTGATTGTCAATCCGGCCGGCGTTGCTTTTTTTGTGCGCCCGGCAATTTCATCCAGTGTGCGCTTAACCACCCAGCGCTTCAAAGAGCCCTCTTATGACTGCGCACTGCAGCCGGGGGATATTGAAGATCGCGATTTTCTGCTGGACCAAACGATGGTCAGTGCTGTTGTGCCCTTTATGGAAAATGTCTACTTCGCTACTTTTCGGGAAGTGATTTTTGATGCACGGCTCTCTTATCAAAACAACCGCCCTTTATTGCTGGATGATGATGCATCCGCAGAAGATATCATTTCCCGCAATTTCCCTTCGCAACGAACAGTGTTAAAAATGGGCGTCGTGGATAATGGCGGGTCCATCGCCTGGCAAATTAATGAGAAGCTCAATTTTGGTGCATCTTTACGGCTGACCCGTTTTGAATATAGCCTGAATGATCGTCAATACTTTAACAGTCACTATGGAAATGATCCGGCCCAGTGTTTGGAGAATACGATTACGCCGGCCAATCTTTATCTCATTCAAACTGTTGATAAAAAAGACTGGGGAGTGGGCTTTAGCGCCGGCATACTGAGTCGCCTGACCAGTCGTTTGGTGGTAGGGGCAGTATATCATCGCCGGGCTAATTTTGATCTGAATAGTACGATATTTCTCCCGCGCTATGCCGTTAACCGGGGTGATTCCTTAATTACATTTGAATCCCGGGAAGATACCACAACCCATGTAAGGCTTAATATCCCGGATTCATATGGTATTGGCCTGGCTTACAAATACCGCGGCTGGATGAACTTAACCATGGACCTGATCCGTATCCGCTATTCCGAGTTGGCGAATGCATCCCCGGGCGTTGGAAACAGCCGCGATCCCCGCGATCTGATCCAGGACAATGATGCGAATGGGTTCGACCCGGAAGGGACTTCAGATTTAGGACAGGGTGATCGCTGGGAATTTCATGCCGGTCTGGAATATATTTTCCGGGTGCTGCCACAAAAGTATCGTTTGCCTGTTCGCATTGGCTACTATTTCGATCCTTCCCATATTATTCATTCGGTTGATGATAAACCCGAATTGAACCTCTCTTTCCCGAAAGCCGGCGATGAGCATCATTTTACCCTTGGTTTAGGTTTCTTTTGGGGGAAAGGACTACGACTGGATGGTGCAGTGGATATTTCCGCCAATTCGCTGGAGTTTGTTGGATCTTCCGTGTATGTATTCTAAGTCTTGTTTCCGAATACCAAACCTGAGTGGGTCGTAATGATTCAGTCAACATCAATTAAAACTATTCTTTTCTATCTTCTTTTTTTTGTTGGGCTTGCCTCACAGCTGTATGCCCAGCAACATTGGTATAATTTTTACACTAATGCGCTGGATGCCGTTGGCCGGACAGATTGGGCCGAAGCGCTAACCGAAATGGAAAATGCCCTCAACAAAAAGCAAATACCACAGTTCCGTGCCGAAACTTACGCAATGCAGGAAATCAATTATCTGCCATTCTATTGGTTGGGCGTTGTTTATTACAACCAGGGAGATTTTGAGAAAGCCCGGGAAAATTTTGACAAATCGTTACAATGGGGTGCGGTAAAGAAAACCGATCAGCTGACGGTGCTGGAAAATTACCGCGGAAACTTAGCGCGGATGAGTGATCTGGAGGAAGATTTTGCCGCCGCCCGCCGCACTCTGGAAAATCTCCAGCAATCTGCCAACAAACGCTCGGAATCAAGCGAAGCGAGCACGACGAAGTGGCAGGAAATTCGCTCGGCAATTAGCAGAAACGAGCTTGATCGGGCGAGCCTTTTGTTCCAGGAATTGCGGCAAGAATCTCCGAATGATCCTTCGCTGGCTGCGATGGAAAATCTGTTGCAACGCCTCAATGCCACCCGCAGGGAAATTGACGATATTCGCACATCCGGGGAAACGGTGCGAATGTTTGAGCAGGGATTAAGTGCCTTCCTTAATGGCGATTACCAAAATGCCTATCTGCAATTTCAGGCAGTGCGGCGAAGTGCGCCGGATTTTCGCGATGTTAACGGTTGGCTGCGCCGAACCCAATCGGAAATAACCGCTGCCGGAATCCAATTGCCGGAATCGTTGCCTCCCGATACCGTTATCCAGACCGTGGCACCAGTGATTGCCCTGCCGCCATTGCCAGGCGCAGTTAGTGATGATTCGATCCTGATTTCCGCCTCAGTTCGGGACGATCAGGGAATTGACTTCATTGAGTTTACTATTAATGGGGAAGTGTATAAGGATAGCAGCGGAAATGTTGTCCGGAAAACGCCGCCGGACAGCCTGGATAGCCGGCAATTCAGCTTCCGGGAAAGTCTGCCACTGGTAACCGGCAAAAACCGCATCGTTATTATTGCCTATGATATTGATGCCGTTCGCCACAGCGATGCCTATCCGATTGACATTACCCGGAAGCCCCCATTCTATAAAACGCCGCTGTTCTTTTATAGTCTGGGATTTTTACTGTTAGCGGCATTGCTGGCTGTGGGATTAAATATTCATACCAAGCGAAAAATCGCTTTCGTGAATCGCTATAATCCCTACATCGCCGGTGCGCCGGTGCGAAATCCGAAAATGTTTTACGGACGGGAAATCCTCTTGCGGAAAATTATTAACACCCTTCATAACAATAGTTTGATGATTTTCGGCCCGCGCCGCATCGGGAAAACATCAATGTTGCATCAGCTGAAGCGCCGTCTTGAAAAAGAAAAAGACCGGGAATATTTCTATGTTCCGGTGTATATTGACTTACAGGGAACACCCGAGGAAAAGTTTTTTGGCGTTATGATGCATGATATCATCGAAGGTTGCGAAGCATACCTTACCGATGATTTTGAATTACGTATCAAAGAAAAGCCACAGGATAGTTACGGGCCGCGGGATTTTAGTGCGGATATTAAACGCATTCTCGAGCATCTGAACAATCTTAATGACAGGACGCTAAAGCTGGTGCTGCTCATCGATGAAGTAGATGAATTGAACGCCTACAGCGAGCGGGCAAATCAACGATTGCGCAGCATTTTTATGAAAACGTTTGCGGAGAATTTAGTCGCGGTGATGTCCGGCAGTTATATCAAGAAGCAATGGGAAAGCGAAGGTAGTCCCTGGTACAATTTCTTCGAGCAGGTCGAAGTAGGGGGTATCGATCGTGAAATTGCAGAGGCATTAGTGCGGGAGCCGGTTAGCGGTATTTATAGTTACGATGAAGATGCAATTGCAGAAATTGTCGATTACAGCCAGTGTGTGCCCTACCGGATTCAAAAATTGTGTGTAAATATTATCAGTAATGTGATACATGAAAGGCGGCGCCATATTACCCGGGAAGATGTGGAAAAAGCAAAACAGGCCATGCCGGAAAGTGAAGAGATATGAAAAATCCCTTTATCGCCGGTAATTGGGTGCGTGGTGAAAACTTCCTCGGCCGCCAGCAGATTCTTTCGGAAATTCTCGAGGGCAGCGGCCATTATTACTGGATCGCCGGCACTCGCCGTCTGGGAAAAACATCCCTGTTGAAACAGTTAGAGTATCTGACATCCGAGGGTGAATTTTCTGATAATTACATCAGCCTGTTTTGGAATTTACAGGGCGCTGGTGACCTGGAAGGACTCACTGAATCTCTGCTGGAAAGCATCGAAGATGCGGAAGAACGCTTCGAAGCGCTGGAGATTTTCCCGGATTCGCTGGAAGATGCCACCTTGTTGGAAATGCTGCGCCTGTTGCGCAAAAAAGCGAAACAGCATCAAAAAACGTTGTTGCTGCTTTGCGATGAATGTGAAGAGCTGATTAATATTGAAAAGCAGCATCCGGAAATTATGCCTCGCCTGCGCCGCATCTTCCAAAAAGGCGATAGCATAAAAACAGTGATTGCCGCAACCAAGCGTCTCTTGCGATTGGAACAGAGCTCCATTCCGGATACCTCACCCTTTCTGAATGGCTTCATTCCTCCGGTTTATCTGAAATGTTTTGATTTGGATGCCTCCCGCCAGCTACTTACCCGGGGAGGATTTTCAGATGCTGATATCACAGAAATTATCGAAAAAACCAATCATCATCCCTACCTGATGCAGCTGTTGTCCCGCCGCTTATTCGAAGGCAATGATTTGCAAACGGTGATCCGTGAAATTGGTAATGATGATATGGTCTCCCATTTCTTCGCAGTCGATTTCGATTATCTCGAAGATACTGAAAAAATGATCATCTGGTATATTCTTATCGCCGAAGAGATAACAGCCGATGAGCTCTCTAAGAAAACCGCGATTCAACTGGAGAGTTTGGGGACAGCGTTGCACAGTCTCATTCAATTAGGATATTTGCGGGAAAAAGGAAACAACCTGCAAATCGCCAACTACTTTTTCGAGAAATGGCTGAAGCGGGAAAAAGAGCAATTGTTTAAAGATTCCATTTATCGTTCTGCATCCGGCATTAATGCAGCCGCTTTACCAGCATTCTCCGGGGAGGATTCGACCTCATATGTGGGAAAAACACTCGGGCATTATAATGTGCTTTCTATATTGGGAAAAGGGGGCATGGGGACCGTCTATAAAGCATTGGATACTCGCCTGGAACGCATGGTCGCTTTAAAGATTCTCGCACCGGCAATGCTGGAGGAAAGTGAGTTTCGCGAGCGTTTTCTGCTAGAAGCAAAAGCTGCTTCCGCCCTCAATCACTCTAATATTGCAACTATCTTTGCTATCGAGGAATCCTTTGGTTTACCGTTTATCGTCATGGAATTCATTGATGGAATAACCCTGGCGAAATGGCGACAAGATACTGATAAAAGTGTGTTGGATCGCCTGAAAGTCGCTTTACAAATCGCCCAGGGATTACAATGCGCGCATCAGGAGAATATCGTGCATCGCGATATTAAACCGGATAATTTAATGATTACCGCTGACGATGCCGTAAAAATAACGGATTTTGGATTAGCGAAGATGGACGGTTCAAATGGGCCACGCTTAACTAAAACCGGTACAGCAATGGGCACCCTTGCCTATATGTCCCCGGAACAGGCGGCCGGTATGGAAGCGGATACCCGTTCCGATATTTATGCGCTCGGTGTGGTCTTTTTTGAATTGTTTTCCGGTGAGCTGCCTTTTCAGTCCCCCAATGAAGCTGCCTACATTTATGCGGTTATTCACGAACAGCCCCGAAAATTACGGGAAGTGCGAGCGGATGCCCCGGCAGTATTAGAAACATTGCTGCTGAAAATGCTCAAAAAGGATAAAGATGAGCGCTATCAGTCATTGAAGGCATTGATTGCCGATTTGGAAGCGATCCTTCATAGTATGCAAAATGCCTAATTAGAAATGAGCAGACTTATTCATCTGCTCATCTGCTCATCTTAAACATTACTTCTTCTTCGCCTGCGATTTTGCAGTGCTTCCTGGCTTTCCATTCTTCTCATTATTCTTATTATTACTATTCAACGATTTCCGATAGGCTTCGGAACGCTTGGCGAATTCCCGCATTTTCTCTTCCGCCTTCAGATAGATTGAGTTCCGGGAGTATTTACCATTTTTTCCGCGTCGTCCGGCTTTTACGCCGGTGAGAAGCTGCAAGCCATCTTCGATGGTATCAATTGCCCAAATGTTAAATTTACCGGCGGCAACAGCGTCGATAACCTCGGATTTCAGTATAAGATTTTTGACATTCGTACGAGGAATCATAACGCCCTGGGTGCCATCGAGGCCATAATGTTCACAGATATCGAAAAAGCCTTCGATTTTATCATTCACACCGCCGATTGGTTGAATTTCACCGTTTTGATTGACAGAACCGGTAACCGCAATGCCCTGGTTGATCGGCACATCCGAGAGGCTGGAGAGCAATACATAAAGTTCGGTCGAAGAAGCGCTGTCCCCATCGATGCGCCCATAATTCTGTTCGAAGCTCATGCTGGCTGCGAAAGAGAGCGGGGCATATTCACCGAATTTCGATTTGAAGAATCCATTAATTGTGTAACTGCCTTTATCGTGAATCCGGCCGGTAAGGCCTGCTTTTTTATCAAGACTGACGAATGAGCCGCTGCCGATGTAAGTTTTTACGGTGATCCGGTTCGGCATCCCAAAAGACAAATCTCCCCAGCTAAGCACGGAGAGCGCATTAATTTCCCCAACCCGTTCTCCACTAACTATAATCTTGCGTTTGCCATCGATAATCCGTTGCTGGTATTTCTCCCGCATCATGCTATGACGGTTATCGTATTCATCAATCGCTTTTTTGACATGCTCCGCTTTCACTTTACGGGCATTTGCCTTCCGGGCCCAATAGGCGGATTGCTGGGTTATTTTGACGATCTGTCCGAAACGCAGGGATATCTTCGTCTGGCTGCCCGATAGTCGATGCCCATACTGAACAATCGCTTCCACTGCACCGGCGTCAAATGGCTTCAAACTCTCCTGGTCGATGACCCGCTTCACGAATTGGGCATATTGCTTAGCCGTTCTGTTGTTGGAATCTGCCTCATAATCAAAATCCGCCCGCACCTTAAATATTTTCTGAAAGACTTCATCATGCCGGCTGATGTAGTGATAGAGGTGACTTCTTCCGATGACAATCACCTTCAAATTCAGCGGAATCGCCTGTGGTTTTAAGGAGGCAATCGAAATGTTGCCAAAGGCCTCGGCGATTTCTTCTATGCGTAATTCCTTGTTTTTCAAGCTGCGTTTCAGGGCGCTGTAGACATAAGGGTTTTGCAGCATATCTCCGGCTTCGATCATCAGATAGCCGCCATTCGCTTTCAGGAGACTGCCGGATTTAACCATGGTAAAATCGGTGATGTAGGTGCCGGATACCGGATATTTCTCAATCCGTCCGATCAGGTTGGTGTAGGTCGGATTCGTTTCAAAAATAACCGGTGCGCCTTTCATGTTACTATTGTCGACGACGACGTTGACCCGGTAACGCTTCAGGAATGCTTCCTTTGCAGCGGGATTCTCCCCGCCTTCCTGCTCGCTGCTTTCCCCGCTAAAATGATTGCTTTTCGAAACGATATCTTTACAAAGATCTTCCAGGTAAGAGAGCACTTGCGGAAATTTACGATACTCCTGCTTGATCTCGTTTACATATTGCTCGACGACAAAGCTGGCGACATCTTTGTCCAGTTGCATCAGTGCTTTCTGAGCCTGAATATCCAGTTTTGCCAATTCCCGAAGGGTATTACTTATCTCTGCTTCCATCGATTGAACGTTTTCACTGATTTTCTTCTGCTCAGCTTCGGAGAGCGAATGGAAAACTTCCTGGCTTAATGGTTCATTATTGTGGATTGGAATCGTTTGGAATCCCATGGAAGTCGGTTTGATTTGCAGACTACGGGCAAGGGCTTTCTTTTCCATCTCCTGGAGAAGGTCTCTTTTCTGCTTGCTAATCTCTCCGGTTAATGCCGTGCGCTGATTCTCATAATGCTTGCTGGTAAATGCGCGTTTGATTTCCAATTGTAAAGTGGCAATCAACTCGGAAATTGCCTGCATGAACTTTTTTCCTTCACCAGCGGGGAGACTTAAAGCGGTAGGGGAGTCCGGCTCGGAAAAATTGTAGACATAGCACCAATCATCCGGCGTTGGCTGTTTGCTGGCATAATCCCGCAGGAATTTCTCGATAATCGTTGTTTTGCCGGTTTCCGGTTGACCGGTCACAAAAATATTATACCCGGAAGCGCGCATTTCCAAACCCAGTTCCAGGGCTTGCAGCGCGCGGTCCTGCCCGATAATGGTTCCAAGCGGAGAAAGATCGTCTGTCGTTTTGAAAGAAAACGTTTTACTGGAAAACTGACGGCGAAGTTTGTTGGCTTTAAGCTGAGTGATCGACATAATCGGCACCTTTCTATAATCGTCGGAGATTCGAAGTCTACTTAAGAATTTGCCTGAAAAATTTGAAACGCATCTGCAGAAATAAAATCTATAATATCAATTATCTCAAGCCAAATATAATTTGTTCGCAGGAAAATAAAACTGCTGGAAATCATAAAGACCTTGACAAGATTAGCCCTTAGAATTAAATTCGGGGTCTGTTATGAAAATACCAATTTTGCACTTAACCGATGGGATTCACCGTTTTGATGATACAATAAACACTGAATCCCTTAATTTTAAGAAACAGGATATATATCGCACGCCGCTGCAAGTTGCGGTTGAATTAAACAAATTTAGTCAGAACATACAGTGCCAGATAGAGATAAAATCAACTGCTTCTTACCAATGCGATAGATGCCTGAAAGCGTTTGAATCGCCGGTAGATACGCAGAAAAACCTGCTCTTCCACATCGGCCCGGACCGGCTGGAAACGAACGAAGACGATGTCGTTCATGTGGACAAAGAGACCGTGGAAGTCGATCTGAATAACGATATTGTCGAGCAATTGTTACTGATTTTACCTATCAAAACTATTTGCAGAAATGATTGTAAAGGGCTATGTTCCGGCTGCGGTGTCGATTTAAATAAAGAAGAATGCCAGTGTGGCGAAAAACCGATTGATCCACGTTGGGAAAAATTGAAATCATTAATAAAATAAGTATATTGTTGGTCTGTGCAGAAATATATTAAGAGACCAAAGTATTGCTAACGTTCACTAAAGAACAAAGATAGAAAATAACGGGAGACCTCTCATGGCCAATCCTAAAAGAAAAGTGTCCAGATCTAAACGCGATATGCGTCGTGCACACTGGATGAACAGTATCACCCCACCGAGTTTATCTGATTGTACCAATTGTGGTGAAAAAAAATTACCCCACCATGCCTGCCCGAAATGCGGATATTACAAAGGCCAGAAAGTTTTCGAAGGCGAAGAATAATCCTTAGCCGTTAGGAGTTTTTGTGCGCATAGTTGTTGATGCTATGGGTGGTGACTTTGCTCCGCACGCCCCTGTCCAAGGGGCGGTTTTGTATGATAGGGAAACCCGGGGCAAGGACCAGATAATTCTGGTCGGTGATAAAGCTGCAATTGAAGAAGAACTTGCCCGTCACCGGTATATGCCTCCCCAAAATATTAAAGTTGTTCATGCTTCGGAAGTCATCGGAATGGATGAACAGCCCGCCGCTGCTGTGCGTCGTAAAAAAGACTCATCAATGGTTAAAGGTGTCCGCATGATTCGCGATGGTAAAGCGGATGCATTTGTCAGTGCCGGAAGCACCGGTGCGCAAATGGCTGCAAGCCTGTTCATTCTCGGTAGAGTAAAAGGTGTTCAACGTCCGGCCTTAGGGGCTTTTCTACCATGGGAAGAAGGGGTCACTTTATTAATAGACGTTGGTGCGAATGCGGATTGTAAACCGATTAACCTCCTGCAATTTGGTTTGATGGGAGGTATTTTTATGGAATATTTTACTGAGATTCCTTCGCCCAAAATCGGTTTGCTGAATATCGGCGAGGAAAAGAAAAAGGGTAATGAGCTTACGTTGGCAACCAATGAACTGATGGAAAAGCATCTTCCCAGTTTTATTGGCAACGTTGAAGGACGGGATGTGCTGAACGGTAAGGCTGACGTCATCGTTACGGACGGTTTTACCGGAAACGTACTGCTGAAGTTTGCAGAAAGTATCGTCGGTGTTTTTAGCCGAAGTCTGAAAATTAGAATTAAGAAAAACCTGCTCTCAATGGCTGGCGCCTTTTTTATGCGGCCGGCATTTAAAGCATTGAAGCGTAGCTATGATTACGAGGAATACGGCGGCGTGCCGCTGCTTGGTATTGATGGTATTTCAATTATTTGCCACGGTAGTTCGAGCGCTAAAGCATTGAAAAATGCAATTCATGTTGCAAGAATTATGGGCGAGAAGCAGGTAAATAAGCACATTAAAGATGAACTAAGAACAAGAGGGCTGACATGGGGAGAAAAGCAGTTATTACAGGCGTAGGGCACTATGTACCCCCCAAAGTGCTCAGCAATAAAGATTTAGAGAAAATGGTAGAAACCAATGACGAGTGGATCGTCTCCCGTACCGGTATCAAGGAGCGCCGGGTGCTTGAAGGGAAAAAAGGAGCATCCTACATGGGGCACCTGGCATCCAAAATGGCGTTGGAGCATGCAAATGTAGATCCGGAAAGTGTTGAATTGATTATCGCCGCGACAGTAACACCGGATATGTTTTTTCCCAGTACCGCCTGCCTGATTCAGGAAGATCTCGGCGCCAAAAAAGCCTGGGGCTTCGACTTGAACGGCGCCTGTAGTGGTTTTGTCTATGCGCTTTCCACTGCCGCTCAGTTTATCGAATCCGGCAAATATGAAAAAGTACTGGTCGTCGGCACCGACAAGATGAGTTCCATTGTCGATTATACCGACCGCACAACCTGTATCCTCTTTGGAGATGCCGCTGGTGCCGTATTGGTAGAAGCGCGGGAAGATGATCGTGCCGGCACCGATGGCATCGGTGTGATCGATTCGATTCTGAGATCCGACGGTGGCGGCCAGGATCACCTTCATATGCGTGGCGGTGGTAGCCTTAACCCGGCATCTTATCAGACCATCGACGATCGCCTTCATTACATTTACCAGGATGGAAAAACGGTTTATAAATTTGCCGTAAAAGGAATGGCGGATGTTTCCGCTGAGATCCTGGAGCGTAATAACCTGACTGGTGATGACGTCAAATATTTCATCCCGCATCAAGCTAACCTTCGCATTATCGATGCCGCCGCCCGGCGGATGAAGCTCAACCCCGAGCAGGTAGTGATTAATATCGAGCGTTACGGTAATACAACTGCAGCAACGATTCCACTGGCGCTGTCCGAGATTGTTCATAACAACCAGTTGCAAAAAGATGATATCGTTGTTATGGCCGCCTTCGGTGCC
>JANQQU010000087.1 GCA_028284905.1 Calditrichia bacterium | reverse complement strand
TTGAGAGAATCTTCTATAAAATTCGTTATTTCCCAACCGCCAGGGGCGGTACTACTTTATTGTACAATGGGGGTACGACTTAACAACACATAACAATATCGAACACTCAATTTCCAATGTAGAAGTGAAAAGAAATTGGCAGAAAAGGCGAAACTTTTACCTTCAACAAACTCACCTGGACATTCTACATTGATTATTGGTCATTGAGAATTGTCTTATTGTTCTATCGGCGCATTTTCCAGAATCCAGCGGGCAAAATCCATGTTGGTGCGGGGGCGCTCGAAGGCTTCCATGGGGCGTTTGACGCCTTTCAGAGGTAAATCGATTAGCAAGGGAGCCGATTCCAGGGTAAAATCCTTTAATTCGTAGGGTAATAAACGGAAAGAATATTCATAGAGTGTCTGGAACTGTGGATCATCCTTACCAAAAGCCAAGTAGCGCTCGAGCAAATCCATTTCCCACAAGCGAACGGTTCGATCATCAGACGCGGAAGCGATTGTCTTACCATCGGGGCTGAAAGCCAACTGGTTGAACGCACGCAGGGAATAATGAGATGTCCATCGTTGTGTTGAAAGCATGTTACGTAACTCCCTGGAATGCAGGTTCCCAAGTGCTGAGAGGAGGCTTTTATCGGCAGGAATTTCCTGGTTTAGGGCGGCGAGGGAATAGAGCCAGGCCTGTTGCAAATTTGCATTGCGCTCGTTAATTTGGGCTGTGTCTGCGGCAGCAGCAAGTGCATTGTCGGCCCGTTCTTCCAGCACTTTTGCCAGGTAAAAATTGGCATTTAAACGTTGTGCTTCCGCATCCTGCCAGAATTGCCAGGTAAGGGTTGCGACAACCAGGGCAATTAAAAAAAGCAGCCCGGCAATCGTTTGCAGGGCGCGGCGGCGGAACTGCTGCCAGTCAAAGGGGAGATGCTCACTTATCCAGGGCAGGTTAAAGGCCCGGCGGTAAATCTTGTTACGTACTTTCAAGTAACCATTCTCCGCACGAATTACCCCGGCCAGCTTTAAATGGTTTTTCAGGCGGGATTGTTCTTCATCTTTTTCCCGAAGAAAAGAGAGAAAAACCCGCCGGTAGATTCTTAGCAGTTCCGCTTGCTTCCCCGGCGGGGCGTCATCGGTGAGCTTGTCCCGCACAAATTCCAGGTTGCTGTCTTTGGCACTTTCTTCACTAAAAAAGAGGGTTTCTACCAGGGCCGGCAGCGTCCAGTCATTATAAGCTGCCGCTTTATTCGTCAAAGCATCGCAGAGGCGCAAGGTGAGATAGGGATGGCCGTTGGTCCACTGGAATATCTCTTTTAAAATGCGCGTTCCTTCGCTGGCGTCATTCCCCAGCCCGCCGGCCAGCGGTTCTGCTTCTGCCAGGGTAAAATCCCGCAAAATAATCCGTTCCCCGATATTAAAGGGGGTGCGGGCCGGGTCGCTAATTAAATCCCCGGGATGGGCCACCCCAATCAGCACAAAGGAGAGCCGTGCCAGGGCCGGGTCGGTGGCGCGGGCGTTGTAAAGCGCGCGAATCGCGGCAAAAAAATCGTCGGTAAAACTTGGTAGGCTAAGTGTGGTATCGATCTCGTCAATAAAAATGATTACCGGTCCGGCAATCTCTTCTAGAACCACCGAACGGAGGTAGCGGCTAAAACGCTGGGTTTTCCCGAGATGGGCCTGCGCCTGCCACCAGTCGTAAATGTCGCTCTCCAGGTCTAGCTCGTCGGCGATCATGGTTAAGATGCCGAGATAAAATTCTTCTTCGTTAATAGTGGTGCCGATGTCGGTGAGGTCGATATTAACGGTATGAATATCATCATCCAGCCGTTCGCAGGTATGGGCAATCAGGCTGGATTTTCCCATCTGGCGGGCGTTCAATACGTAGGCATAGTTGCCCTGCCGGCAATGGGCGAGCAGCTCTTCATCCGCCTGGCGGGAGATGTAAATTCCCCCCTTGGCCTGCACCGTCCCCCCGACGGCATAAATTGTTTTTGTTTGATCAGTCATTGTCGTTTACCCGCAGGCGTTCCCGAAAATATTCTTTATAGAGTCCGCAACGAGGCAGGGATTTTCGTCCTTCCCGGCGCACCAGTCCCGCTGCTTCCAGGCGGAAATAAAGGTCGTCATCCTGGCAGGTCTGCGCCGCAATGATCTCTAGCATTGCCGTCTCTAAAGCGGGACGTTCATGCAGCCGGAAGAGATGATAGCGGAGATGATCGCCGAACGGCCCCTGCTCTTCAATCGCTCGGTGAAAGAGATTGCCGGCATCTCCTTGCCCGCTGACCACCCAGAAGAGGGCGCGGCGCACCAGGTAGGGATGGCCGTGCAGTAAGGTCATCAGGTCTGCAATCATGTGCGGTTTCAAAGGATTGCCGTAGAACTCGTTGAGTTTTTCCACCTGATCGCTGCTAAAATCCGGCAAACGCAGATTGGTCCCGACATTAAAGGGCGACTGGTTGCGGTTATCGATCAACTGATACGGTTCGGTGGAAGTGACCAAAGCGAGATCGAGCTGTTTCCAAAGTGGTTTAGAGCTGCGCTTGTTGTACCAGCTACGGAGCATCCCGAAAAAATCCGAACGATAGGATTTGTCGAAAAGGGTATCTACTTCATCCAACGCCAGCAACAGCGGCTGTTCGATGTTTTTTAGAATGTAACGCTCCAGGTAACGGGTACAAGCCAACGGCTTGCTGATGCCCGGGCGCCAGTATTCGTCCAGCTTGCTCTCCAGATCGAGTTCGTAAGTGAGGTCTTCGCAAAATTGGTAGAGGAAGCTGTCGATATTTTCCAGGGTAATGCGGTCAAAGAGCTGAAAATCCATAAAGACTACTTTTTTCCCCAGCTGCTCCGCGCTGTGCATAATGCGGATAAGCAAAGAACTTTTTCCCATCTGGCGCGGCGCCTGAATGGTGATCGTCACGCCCTGGGTCGCGATGGCCTTCAGGGCGACATCGTCCGCCGGTCGTTCGATATAAAAGCGGGAATCGGCCGCCATGGTGCCTTCGGGCATTTCCGGGAACGGCTGGGCGGCATAGTGAGGATCACCGTTATCTTCGCTCATTTCTGTTGCAGGCGGTGGCTCAACGGCGCGCTTTTCCGGTAGCGGCTGCCCTTCAATCGCGCGCAATAACTCCGCGATGAGCGCTTGGGTATCCCCTTCTTTTTCCCAACTGGCCCAGTTAATGTGATTCAAATAGGCGCTAAGCGGATAACGGAAAGCTTCCTGGTAAGCCACTCGCACCGGCAAGGTAACCGGACGACCCGCTTGTTCTTTGGAGAGGTGATAGGCTTTTTCAATTTCACTCAGCACCATTTCGCTGTTGACGGAATGGCGGGAAAGGAAAGGGATGAGAAAATCCGCCTGACGAATTTCGGCCTCAATACGCCGCCCCCATTCCGTGCCCACCGGCATATCCTTGTCGATAAAAACGTAATAGCCGTGCTCGCGCAATGCCTGGTGCACAGCCTCGGCAACGGCTTCATCCGGTGTTGCTTCGTTTTTATAGCTGATGAAAATGCGCTTTTCTTTTCCGGTCGCCCCAGCTGCTGCGGGCATTGCCGTTGAAGGTGCTGGCGGTGAAATCTCAGGTACTGCATTACTTTGCGAAGTTGCGATTTCCTGCCAGGTTTTTTCCAGCGCCTGCTGGGGAAGGGAGTCTCTTTCAAATAGATCCCGCAATACCTTGATCAATTCATCAACGCCGCCGGTATAATTCAGGCAGCTTTCGACAATATTCAGCACTTCATTCTGCGCTTTACTTCTGCGCCGGATATTGTTTTTAATATCATCGCGAAGATTATTGACAACATCGCTGCGTGTCTCCGGATCGCTCATCGAAGGCAATCGAAGTAAGGCAGCCACCAATTGTTTTTTTTGCTGGTGATCCATCGGTACGTACGGGCTAATTTTATTCGTGTTTAAGAGTTGGGTTACAATCTACAAAAAGGCACGGTTTTACCCAAAAGAAAATTGCCTGTCCTGGAATTTTTTAATGTTTGCGATAATGAGATGTTTTTCTATAGCCACGGATTTACACGGATCAACACGGATATTTGATAAAAATTATTCATAAAAAATGTGAATGATTTGATATTTCTATGTAGCCCTTTCAGGGCAATAATCTTTTCTGGATGCGAATATTCCCGGCGCGTTGCCCCGGGCTACCTAATCTAACCCCCAAAAGCCCTACAGGGACGACATATTTGCCAATAAAAAATCATCCCGACGAACAATACCCAACAAAAATCCGTGAATATCCGTGCCATCCGTGGCAATAAACAAACTGCTCATTACCTTAACCATTCTCCTGAACCGCCAACAACATCGGCGTCAGGGCCTTATAGGCAGCGGGAAAAAGAATCGCAATACGTTGACTGCGCCGAACATTATCCCAGTAAATCCCCGACGGATTGAGACGAAAATAATGCAAGCCCGGCCCACTCGGCGGCCCCACCGGCGGACGGGAAACGCTACTAATCTTCACACCTTGCACCGCTGACTCCGCCAGCTGCTGAATTTCATCCGGGCTACCAATTTTGATATGCATCGGCAGATCCTGCTCAATTTGCCGTTCGTTAAATTCCCCACGCATCACCAGGTAGAAAGTGTTGCCCCGGAATAATGATTCATCGACAATCTGTCCGGCGTAAAGCGAGCGATCCCGGCTGGTGAGGGGAATGCGCAGGTAATTCGCCGGCGGCACGGCCTGATCGAGCAATTTGCGGATCTCATTGTAGAGGCTATAAAAACATTTCTTAAGTTGCTGGTGTTCGTAGCGGGGGAAGCTCATATCGCTACTATCCGAGAAAGATTTCAACTGACCGGCGAGGGTAAGCATCTGCTGATAAAGCTCCTCCGGATGGCAGCCCGGCACCGGCAAGCGCTCAAGATGATTGAGCAGGGGAATAAAGGAATTGACGGTATGGAGCAGCCAAAAGGTTTTTACATCGACATTGCTAAAAGTCACCTGCCCGCTGCTCTGGCGCTGCCGCCGCTCGCTAAGGGTGCTGCTTTTTTCCAGAAGAAATCCCAACAAGCTTTTTAAAATAACCGCCAACGGAGGCGAAGCTTTCAGGTGAAGACAAGGCGGCACAAAGCGTTCGTCCAGGGTAATCTGATCATTTTCCTGCCGAACCAGGCGGGCAATCTGAATGCCGGTAAAGCCGGGGGGCAAATCCTTCCCAAAACGAATCTGCAAATTAGGCAGCCCGATAGCGATATCCTGTTCGTTCTCTCCGGAATTATCATCGCGCAATTCGATTTGCTGCAATTGGTAACGGGTCGCATCGCCGTTTGCTTTGCCATTCATCTGGCAATTTCCCCCAGCAGGTTTTTCCCGGGGAATCACCAGGAAAACGCCAAGCTCCTGTAACTTCGGGGTAAAAATTTTTTGAAAGCTTTGCGCCGCCGGCAGCGGATGTATTTCCGGGGCGTCAAAGGCCAACCCATCCGGCAATACGCCCCGGCAACTCAGTAAATTGATTTCCCCATTGCCCACCGCCGCCCGGTCAATCTGTATTTCCGAGAGTCCCCAGTCGTGGCGTGCCACCGCACGAATCCGCGCATTCAGCATAATTTGCCCATGGCGCTCCGCCTGTTGAAAATGATGGGGTTTTAAAAACATCCCCTCGTGCCAGATAACTTTTTGTAATGTTTTCATATCAATCCCTGTTTTTGGTTTAATCTTCTTAGGGATTGATTGGGGGGAAACTCTCAGATGGCTTAAAAAAATGTTTTTACTGGCGATAAAAATTTATATACTTGTCTATTATCCGTTTTCATGAATTTTACTAATAAAGGCGGGAGCTTTCAATTGCTTGAGAAAATTACCATTGCAATGAAGCAAATCCTAAATCCGAAAAATGCTTTTCCAAGCTATATATATATTCGTCTAATATTTACAGTTTTTAGCCTTTTGGTGTTACTTATTTTTCCCAAAATTGGTTTTATAGCATCTGAAATTTGGAGTAAAGGAATTAACATTGAAAAGATGTGGTTTGCGTGGGCTGTTCAATTGTTCTTTTCTATATTGGGATTACTGGTGTTTTTTTATACTCTATCTTATAAGAATAGAAAAAACATCGCTTTGGAAAGTAATTTTCTTGCATTCATGCTTATCCCGGATGCTTTTACTATATACCTTGCTGCAGCTGCAAGTGGTGGTGTTCAAAGTCCGTTTTATCACGCTATTTATATCTTGATTGTTCTGCATACCTATTATTTCTCAAAGTATGACCTTTTAACCTTAAAAATTAATTGGATGAAAAGATCTTATGGTATTGTCACGTCAATTACTGTCGCTATGTCTGTATTTTGTTTTTTGGCTGAAAACGATAATGGGTTTTCTGCGCACTTATTAGAACTGTTTATGCAAACATTTATTGCGTTGTTAGCTGCCTGGACTGCGATAACCATACAAAATCATGAGTTAGAACTCAATAAAATTGTAAAAGCATTAAATGAAACAATTGCAGAAAAAAATCAAACTTACTCAGATTATGATCAACTACTACATATCAGGGATCTTCAAACTTCTTTTAGTCATGCTTTACAGGATGTTGCTAATATTGCTACCGTCAAAAGTCGCCGTGATTTAGAAAAAGAGTTAAAAGAATTTGCGAAAACAATTGTCCATCATTTGAATGTGGAATATTGTTCTATTAGCTTTGTTAATGGGTATGAGTTGGATGAAGCTGCTGTTTTTATGCAGTATAAGAATGATAGTCAAATTCGTGAAATATTAAGCAATTTACGTAATGAAGGGATTAAGGAAACACTTGTCGCGTCTGTATTATATGGTCGCAAAAAAACTTTTGCCTGGGATCAGGCAATTCAAGGTGAATTGATTGAGATTTCCCCTGATATCACAAGTCAAAAGCAAGTCAAAATTAATTCTGAAAATATTAATATCTTCAGGCAAAGTATTTTAAAAACAAAATCTATTAGACACTTGTTGGTTATCCCTATTACATCACAGCAAAACATTGAAATTCCTTCAGGAGTGATGGTACTGATTAATAGGTTGGAAAATCAATTAAAGATATCTGAAAAAGGATTCTCAAAAGATGAAAAAGAGATTCTGGAAAC
This sequence comes from Calditrichia bacterium, assembly GCA_028284905.1. GTDB lineage: Bacteria > Calditrichota > Calditrichia > RBG-13-44-9 > J075 > JACKAP01. Next base: position 58,875 of record JANQQU010000087.1, on the reverse strand, counting down.
CATTGCACATCAATTACATGTCTCTTATGAAAATTATAAAAGTCATGAAAAAGAACGAATGCTTCGTGAGGATGAGGCTTTTTTGAATTCCATAATACTAACCGATGATTCAGATAGCATTTTCCGAAGTATTCTCCAATATCTTAATAAGGTAATGGATGCATATGTGGCGACCTTATGGATTCCGCTTGATGAGGGATTTGGTGAGGGGGCCGAACGTTTTAAAGTTCAATTACGTTCAGTTTATGTTGGTACTGAAGATACGCAAAGTCGTGATGATATTGCTTTAGAAGAGCGCCTTTACAAATCAGATATTTTTCCTCATGATGAAAGTTATATGGGAGAGCTGATTTATAACCGAAATAAAAAACTAAACATACACATGGTTGAAAGTGGCCGTGAATCAAAGGGACGGTGGCAAGATTTTGCACAGGAGTTTGGCACAAAAGCTAATATTGTCATTCCAATCATAAAACACACTGAACCTATTATTTTCGGCGGGGAATTCAAGAATTACTCACAACTGGTATTGGGTTTGATATATTTGTATCGCCCGGAAAGAAAAACCCGTAGTATGAACAACAATAACAACACTAAGTTTTCACTGGATGAAATAAAGATTGAACGATTGGAAAGATTTGTGAAACGTCTCTCACCGATTATTGAAAAAAGTAGGTTTGAGCAACGGTATCGTCAAGTCGACATCCTTCAAAAAAAACTAAGGAATTTGTCAAAAACCAATAATGCAAGTTTTTATCCGGAGCTAGCAAATATTTTAAAAAATGTATTGAGCGTGGAGGTTTGTAGCATTTTTTTATTAAATGCGCGTAATCAAACGCTTTGCCTGGCAGGGACAACGGCTTTAAAGGGTTTCCGAAACACTGAGAATAAATTGGAAGAAAAACCAATTAATGAATTTATAGGGATTGATCTTTATCCCTTAAAAGAAAATAGTCTTTCGGAAAGAATATTTCACCTCAATCGTCCTGTAATTATTTATGATATTCGGCGATCCTTAAATGAACCGACTAAATTTCGAGAGATTCTCGAAAATGGGGAATATCGTTCGTTAATTGGCACGCCAATATTGGGCGGGGATGGAGAACCGATCGGTGTGATTCGCTGCATTAATAAACAACAAACTCACCGAAAACATCAGGCCTTTGAAGAGGGGGATAAGGATTTTTTAGAATTGGTTGCTGGTGTAATTGCTCGACTAATAGAGAATTTCGAGTTAAGTATTGAAAAAGGCGAATATCTGGAACAATTATCGCATGAGCTTGCAACTCCGCTTCATGCAATGGAAGTGCAATTTGATTTTGTGAAGAAGATATTCTTAGAAAATCATAAGGTAAAGGATCGTGAAGCACAATTCGGTTATTTGAGAGAAAGTGCAAAGCATTTATATCATTTAATTGAAGACTTTCGTCTTAGATTTGGCAAAGGAACTAATCAGAAATCAGAATATAATTTTACCTTAGTGAATATGTATGATTCAATTACCAAAATTCGTAAATTACTTATAAGATATGCGCGTTTTAATCGTAAAATTGATATAGTTTCACATATTAGTGACATACCGGACATGTATATTGATAAACAACGTTTCGAACAGGTGATCTTTAACTTACTTCAAAATGCGATTAAGTATTCTTTGGAAGGTATGCATAAAATTGAAATCAGTTACTATCTTCAAGATAAACGTTTCGATCAAATCAAAAATACATCCTGGGAGGTGATCAGTATTAAGAATTGGGGCATTGGTATTTTAGAGGAGGAAAAGGAACTTATTTTTGAGGATTATAAACGGGGGAGTAATGTATCTAAAACTGATCCCTCCGGGGCCGGAATAGGATTGGTAGTTTCAAAAGAGATTATTGAAAATCATGATGGTTTTATAGAAGTAACCCATCTTAATAATCCGACGATCTTCTCTATCTATTTGCCCAGTTATTTGAAAAGAAGGAGACCTTACAATGAGGATATTAATTATAGATGATGATCTAAATACAAATTTTTATTTAAAACAATTTTTGGTGGAAATTAAAGAATGGGAGGTTATACTAGAAAGCTCTCCGAAGGAAGGGTTAAAACTTATCCAGTCTGCAGGCAACCAGTTAGATGCTATTATTTTAGATGTTATGATGCCCCCAGACGACTCCATAAATATTGAAGCAAGTAATCAAGGCCGACGAACTGGTTTGTTGTTACTCGAGAAAATAACTGAACTCACTCAGAGTAAAATCCCTGTAATTCTTTTAACAGCCCGACAAGCTCTGGAAGAAGAATTAGATGAATTAGGTTTAAATAAACAGGTGGCAGCATATCTAAGGAAGCCGACATCGACAACTGAAATTGTTAATAGAATTGAACAAATAGTTAATAGTAGAAAAAGGAAATAAACGTTTACAACCTTTCAGGCATTTGATTTTTTAGATAACTAGGTAAGTAAATCGAAAAAATAGTAGGACTGTGAAGACTAGTTACACGAATAAATCCATCATGGTCTTCGATAATCTCTTTCGAAACTGCCAGGCCTAAACCTGAGCCGTCAATTTGGGTTAAATAAGCGTTGCTACCTCGAAATAATTCTGTAAAAATTAATTCTTTTTCCTCCTCTAAAATACCAATGCCCCAATTCTTAATACTGATTACCTCCCAGGATGTATTCTTAATACCCTCAAAAGTAATTTTCTGTTGTATATGATTTATTTCAATGATTTTTGACCGTTTAACTGAGTATTGAATAGCGTTAAGAATAATATTGAATAGAATTAGTTCGAATAGAAGTTCGTCCAGAAACATCATAGTAGATTGATCATTTATGAATTTTATTTCGATACCATACTCAAACTCTGCTTTGTAGTTGAGGGCATTAATAATTTTACTAACTAATTCACTAATATTAACTTTATTTAACTGATATTTTATTTTTCCAGTCAGATTAAAGTTGAAATTACTAAAAACCATAGAAATCATAAAATGATTACTTTTTAAGCGTTTTAGATGTGGAGAGATAGCTTTTCCTCTGTGAGCCAAGGCTTCGATTAAATCTAATGCCATGCTTTGGCTATATAATAGAGGGTGTATATCACGTCTATTATTTTGCAATGAATTATCTTGAGGAGGTTTTTTATCTTGAGAGAATTTTTGCTCGATAATATTTAATATTTTTTTTTCGATGTCTGAGTGTTTTCGCATAAAATGTTCTGCTTTTTCTATTACAATCTTGTCTCTAGAGTCTAGCCAAGTTTCTTCTGGAGAATGTTCAAAATCAATGGTTTTGTGTTGCAATACTCTTGATGCTCTTTGAGCCATTTTGAAGGATTTTTGAAATTCATCTAAAATCACTCGTACAAGAGCATCATGCACAAGGCGTGTAAATTTGCTTTTTTCTTCTTTTATTAATAAATAATTATCTACTAGGCATTGGACTAATTTCATGGGGTTTATCTTAATGTGATCGTAATTTTTCTTTATCTCTTCAGTCGACCTCCTGCCTGCTGTTTTTTTATCTGTAATGTGAAAATGTAATATATCTAATACTAAGCCTTGACGTATTTCATACGGGAAATCTTTTTCCACAGATTGCATCTTTTCAAGCAAATAATGTCTTATCATATTGCGGTTTCGCCATTTATCTCGGTACTCCTTTAAATACAAATTTTTATTTCGTTTATTCTTCTGCTTTTCCCACATTTGATACAATACCATTTGAAGTATTGGGGCAATAGTGGACTTAACATCATTTATCAGATCAGCCGCTATCGCTAGAGGTAAATTTTGATCTTCAGATTTTTCTACATTAATCTTATATTGATTTCGAATTTCGGGTATATAATGACCGGCAACACCGGTTACAGCTTCTATAATCCCCTGCTGGTCAAGGGGTTTGAGCAGCATATCGGTTATAGGTAAGCGAACACCTTTTTCCAATGTATTATGAAAATCGGCATAAAATTCTTTTCGGAAACTGAGGATTAGTGTGCCTTTTAAGCGAGGCTTTTTTTGTGGAGCAAATAACTCTGTTAGAATTTCCTTGGATTTCAATAACTCATTATCTTGTTGTTCTTTTTTTTGCTGGGTAAATAATTCTTCCGCTTGATCCAAAATGATAATCAGACCTTCTCCACCATCTTTTACCTCAATTTTTTGCCAGCACTGATGAAGGTTTTTTGGCATTGGTTTGGGTATACCAGCCTCAATGTAAGCTTCTTGCAGCAATTCACGGAAAGTTACAACAAGGCCATCTTGTGACCGACGCTGATATTTTACGCGATAACCCTTGTTTTCCATACGGGGAATAAATCCAGCGTGCAGCAGAGAAGATTTTCCAACGCCGCTCTGTCCATGCAGCAGAATAATTGAAAAGTTACTGCAAATTAACCGGTATAATTCCCGAATGTCTTTACCCCGCCCAAAAAAAATCGCCGCATCTTCCCGGGAAAAGGGTTGCAAGGATTTAAAGGGGGATTTGGGAAAGGGTGGCTTTAAGTCATCTTCACTGAGTGGCAGGTTGTAGAGTGGATCATCTAGTAGTGTCGCAAGGGAAAAGGATTTAGCGAGCACCTCTGGTTCGCTATAGCGGATTTCCCAGGAGAGGCCAGCTTTTTTCGATGATTCGAGGTCCCGGGAAATTTGCTGGCTAATTTCTCCTTCAGTTCGGGTGAGTTTTAAGCGGTCTTCTGCAGCTCCCCAGGCAGTCTGTACATCGTCTCCAGCTACCAGTTGCTGATAAAAATTAATGGCCAGCTCGCTGGCAAGGTCATCAGGCACAGCTTCGACTGTGCCGATAGCTGCCAATATATTGTTCCTAGTCTTGTTTCTGGATAGGGTTTCTATTTGTTTTAAAGTGGAACAGCCATTCAAAAATGCAAGTTTAAGGCTCTTCCGTTGAGACAATAGAGGAAGCAATCCCTCCGGAAAAATTTCGGTATCGTTGGCGATTTTCAAAAAATCTTTTGTAGCATGTCCGGCAAAGTGGAATATGGACAAACGGTCTTTGTATTCAAGAAGACACTCCTGTAGTCTCGAAGCGGTAATATCGGTAACCAACTCAACTTCTATAAGACCTTGATCTTTTAGTGCTTTGAACGCTTTTCTGATCCCCTCCCGTTCACGGATCAGCCGTGGTAAATCGCGCTGATTATCCGCAGTGACAATTAAAACAACCGGTTTATCTTTGTTCGTTTTCATTCTACTTTTCACCCATTTACTACTATCCAGTTATTGACTATATGCTAACAAAGAGCAGTTTCTCTCAAATAACCTGAGTCTGATAAGGTAATTTTGTAGATTATCATCTTAAGATTTCAAAACTCACTATTTGACAATCGTGATGCAAATTTTCGTACATCTCTGTAGTTAAATACTGATCTGCTTATTGCCGATATTTTGACTATTTGTTTTGGAATATTTAAAGATAAGTGCTTAGGAAGATATTGTAAAGGTAAATAACAAAGTTCGTTTGTTTTTTCGGGAAAGTTTAAAATGAAAAACATCGGATACATTATTCAGTTACTGATTGATCAATGCGATTTTTAATGATCGATATGTCCATATAGCGAGGTTCCTTTGAAAATTTAATGTACCATTTTCAAGTTCGAGACAAAATCGCGAAATTTATTATGCTATACAAATTTGGGTTATGTACTTAGAATTCTACATAATTGATGTATTCGGAAATAGTTATACTGATCAAAAAAGTCAGCAATAAGTCAGCACGTTTTGGTAAATGATATGTTTTGATAGGTGTTAAATGGTGATTTTTGATATAGTTGATTAGGGGCTAAGACTTTGCAAAAACAATAATTTGTGTTGTAGATATTGAATTTAACAAAAAATTTATTACAAGGACTGAAAATCCGTGTGTCCCCAGTTCAATTCTGGGAGACGCCACCAGAAAAAACAAAGGGTTACAAGAAATTTTCTTGTAACCCTTTGTTTTTTTATTGTCTAACAGTTTATAATTTTGACAGTTCATAAAATATCGGCATTTAAGCAGCCTGTTCCGAAAGGCCTGATCGTTAGGTCCATCACTTTTCCTTCTCCAAAAACCGTATCAATGAGAGCCGTAAACTTCGGCACTTTTCTTTGGGGGAGAAATACCTGGATGGTTCCGGCAAATCCTCCTCCATGCACCCGACAAGCCCCTTCTCCGATTTTCGTAATAAAATTTTCGGTGATTGCTAATGCCAATGAAACCCCTTGTTCACGAACATTCTTGACAGTATAAATATTTTGCAACCACTTAAATGATGAATTCCCGGATGCGTTAATCAATGAAAGGAATTTGGGGAAATCGTCGTTTTTTAATGCCGTTACCTGTTTCAGAACGCGGTCGTTATCGCCGAGAAAATGGATTGCGCGCAATATTGCCCGATCACCCACTCGATTCCGTAGCAATCCCATTTGCTTGACCAATTGATTATAATCTATCTCCCGGCAAACGTCTGCGCCAAGTGCAGAAGCAATCGATTTCATTTCCTGAGGAACAGCGGCATAATCATCGGTTAAATCGGCGTGATTCCCCCCGGTGTCCACCACCAGCAGCCGATACTGTTGGGCATTAAAATCAAAGTCTATCTTATCAACCAGCGGATGTTGAGGATTGGCGAAATCGATGGTAACAATACCGCCTACTGCACAAGCCATTTGATCCATCAAACCACACGGTTTCCCAAAATACTCATTCTCAGCATACTGCCCGATTTGTGCTAATTCCTCCGGAGAAATTCTGTTTGCATTGTAAAGGGTATTAAATATTGAGCCGATCAGTACTTCTACTGATGCAGATGAACTCAATCCCGATCCTGGCAGCACCTCGCTGGTCATGCAGGCGTTAAATCCACCAATTGTATATCCTAATTGCTTGAGCCGGGCGGCAATACCTCTAATTAGTGCATATGTTGTTTCCTGTTCTTCCTGAACAACATTCAGTTGGGATAAATCAACCACAAAAGATGTATCAAACCCTTCAGAATATAAAACCACAGTGTCTTCGCTATTCCTGGATGCAACAGCAATTGAATCGAGGTTCACACTGGCTGCCAACACCCGGCCATGATTATGGTCGGTATGGTTCCCGCCTATTTCGGTACGGCCTGGCGAGCTAAAAAGGTAAACCTGCTGTTTACCGAATCTTGATGCAAAAGTATCATGAAGTTTCGCATAACGATTTTCTTGCTTCTGCTGTGTATGCTCACAATCTCCATAAAATTTTCTAAGTACAGATGGTAAAGTATTCATAATATCATGCTCTGTTATTTTTTACCTTTGTAGCCGTTTGATACATCAACTTCCTTTATAATGAATTTCAGATAAATCGCGTAATCGCTTTGCAGCCTGCTCCGGTGTAATATCCCGTTGAACTTCGGAGAGCAATTCGTATCCCACAATGAATTTTTTCACAGTTGCCGAACGAAGCAGGGGCGGATAAAAGTGGGCGTGCAATTGCCAATGTTGATTATCCTGCTCATCGGTTGGCGCGCCGTGCCAGCCCATGCTATATGGGAATGAGATTTCGAATAAATTGTCATAGCGGGTTAAATGGCGCTTTAGAATATCCGCCAGCGCATCTCGTTCAATATTCGATAAATCCGGCAGACGGCGCACATGCCTTTTCGGTAGCAACAATGTTTCGAAAGGCCACACTGCCCAATAAGGCACAAGCACAACCCAGTGTTCGTTTTCAACAATAATGCGTTCCTGTTTGGATATTTCTTCTGCTAAATAATCCAAAAGCAAAATGGAGCCGTGCTTTTGATAATAAAGCGCTTGTTCACGATTCTCTTTAAACGGTTCATTGGGGATTTGATCACTCGCCCATATTTGCCCGTGGGGATGGGGGTTAGAGCAGCCCATAATTTCCCCTTTGTTTTCGAAAACCTGCACCCAACGATATTCTCGCCCGAGATCTTCAACCTGCTCGCTCCACAAATCAACCACTTTCCGGATGTTCTCTACCTGCATTTCTGCCAGACTCAAATCGTGGCGGGGTGAAAAACAAATTACCCGGCAAGTGCCGCTTACGGCCTGCATTTGCATCAACGAGTGGGATTCATTTTCAGGATCTGAAACGCCAGGCAGTAAAGCAGCAAAATCATTGGTGAAAACGAAAGTGTTCTTGTAATTGGGATTTTGATGTCCCCCGGCGCGCATATTTCCCGGACACAGGTAGCAGTTTGGATCATGTTCCGGCCGAACTTCTTGTTGCGGTGTTTCCACTTTCCCCTGCCAGGGGCGTTTGGTGCGATGGGGGGAAACCAGCACCCATTCGCCAGTTAAAGGGTTATATCGGCGATGTGGATTTTCATTTTTTGATTGTGTCATTTTTTTACCATTTAACTATATAATATCAATTTTATGAACAGATTGTGCATTGTCCTACTTTACTTGTTGTCATCGCGAGGAGTGCAGCGACGACGCGATCTCTTGCCATGAAGACTACTCCAGGAGATTGCTTCGGCATAAAACTACCTCGCAATGACATTGATAATGCATTTAAATTCAATAAAAGCGGTGATCAATTTTTGGCACCAACAAACACCTTGCTATTTAGGGAGGCGATTCTATGCGTCAATGCTTCGCCGTTTGTCCAGGTGACCGTTACTTTAACAGGACCATCACATGCGCCTAAGCCAAAATGAATAAAATGATTAAAACTGCGAGAATAAGCCGCGCCGCTTGACCCGACCCGCTTGATTTGCTTCGTACCGCAACCGTTAACTTCTACCAATGCCCCCAGCGCGGTCGCTTTTCCTGATGCCGAATTACCCACCTCCACAACAATAAAATTAACGTTTTCAGCTGCCGGCATCGTATTTTTGAATAAATGCCATTTCCCACGCTCATTGCCAATTACCACATCGACTTTGCCATCATGGTTATAAGCGAAAGTTTCCAATCCCAACCCTATTGCACCCAGTTCGGGTGAAATAATTTGGTGATGTTTTAACTGCTTGAATCCGGCTGCACCTTGATTCAGGTAAATAAGCGCTTCGTTTTCGTGAATTAAATTGCCGCGGCGAGCAATCAACAAATCCTGCAATCCATTGTTATCCAGATCTGCGACTGCCACTCCGGTAGTGTGCTCTTCGCGGTAGAGGTTCTTTTTTTCGGTGGCATCAACAAACTTGCCATCCTTGTTTTCCAGCAAAATATCATTTAACCCTTTGGGATGATTGTAGTCAGAATAAGCAGCGACGCCACGGATAACACCAGTCGCAGGGGACCTAATATTTCCGGCAATCCGCCATTTTCGGTTGCCGATATATCCAATATGAAAGCCACCGTCTTCATTTAATTTATCCGGGAAACCCAATGCATTGCTGTTAACTAAGCGAATGTCTTTTCCGGAATGTGTTTCACCGGGAAATTCATAAATATAAGCAGACTCACCAATGTAATAAGCATCATTATAGGGCCACTGCGATTGAAAGTTCTCAATATTTAAAACATCACCGGTTTCCAAATCTTCAAACTTGAATTCACCACGGCTGGTGAAAAATCCCCAAATTTTTCTTTCTTTGTCGAAAAAGGTCTCACCAATTTCAAATCCTTTTCCACGGGTAAAAAACAAATCAAAATCGCCGTCATTATCGTAGTCAAATTCAACGATGCAAGTTACATCCTTAATGTCATAAGGAAATACTGCATCTGTCATATCTGTATAGGTCAGATCACCTTGTCCCTGGTATGCTTTTACGCTGCCATGCCCGTATAGCAACAAATCGACAATAGCATCCCCATTAAAATCCGTGATTAAGGTTTTCTGACCATCGGATTTAACCGGTGGCAGCAGGGAGGCAAGCACTAGTTGATCTTTACCATCGTTCTCATAGATATAGTTTTCACTTTTTCCTTTCTTCTCGCGATCTGGAAAAGCGAAGTTCAGGAGGTCTAAATCGCCATCATTATCACCATCATAAAATTTAACCGTGCGTCCCCGCATCAACTCTAAAGGGGGATTAAAATCGGGCAGATCGGTAAAATTACGCTGTCGGTCAACCCGCAGAATCTTAGAGTTTCGGGCATTACTGCCCGAGCCGCCGCCGCGGGAAATGACGATCTCCAGATTGCCATCCCGGTCAAAATCTCCAACCGAAATGCCATGCATATCGCCCATAATCAAATCATAAGGTTTGGCAAAACGACCTTGGTTATTCCAGCATACGCTTACGCTAAATCCATGCTCGTTTAGGAGGAGATCCAAAAAGCCATCCTGATCCAGATCCGCTATCACAGGGGCATCCCATTTTCTGAGATTTTTTTCTACTCGCGGAAAATCCGCATGTGCCTCTACGAAAGAAGGTCGCAGAATTGTTTGCTTTGATTCTTCTGCGAAAGTGTGCTTACCGACGCTCAGGAAAAACATCCAGCAAGCAATCAGGAATAGAGTTATTCTGATGTAATTCAGGGATATCATTTTTCTAATTTACTCGCTCCATTGCAGCGAGGCTCCCTTTCCATCCTGCATTGAATTGCGCCAATAGTTTCTTGATCAATTTCGGCTCATCCTGAGCAATATTTATAGTTTCTGCAGGATCAGTCTGATGGTCGTAAAGCTCCAGAAAAATGGGCTGACTATCCGGATTTGTGTGATCTTTCCAAACTACCAGGCGGTATTTATCGGTTCGCATTGTGTAGCCCATCAGATCGTTTTCGAATAAGTCGCGATCCCATTTTTCCTTTTGTTGCGTGATAATACGTGATTCCACTGCTTCGATTAACGGACCAAAATAAGTTTCCCGCATGCTCGCAGTCAGGGGATTCGCCGCCCATTCCCGAAGAGCAGGATTTGGATATAAGCTGAACGCTGCTTTTTTCCACTCCCTATCCGGCACTTCCAAAAGCGGAGCAAAACTTTGGCCTTCCAGATGTGCGGGCAATTCAATACCGGCCAGTTCGCATAAGGTTGGATACATGTCGATTAATTCAACTAAAGCATCGGTTTTTTTCCCGCGGTTTTCTCCGGGCATGTCCGGTGTCCAAATCATCATGGGGACGCGAGTAGCAATTTCATAATTGGTTGCTTTCCCCCAAATACCCATATCTCCCAAATGCCAGCCGTGATCGCTCCAGACGATGATAATGGTATTATCCCGTACGCCAGCTGCTTCCAAAGCTGTTAGCATTTTTCCAAAGAGGGCATCTACATAACTGACGCTGGCGAGATAGCCGTGTTTTAGCGTTCTTGCCAATTCTCCCTCGATAGGCCCACTTTTTGGGATGCCATGCCTTACCCGTAGCTCGAATGAGGCATGCAGCCCCATTGCAGCCCCATTTTTCGGCCGCTCGGTTTGCGCCGCCATTGGTATTTTTTCCGGATCATATAAATCCCAATATTTTTTCGGCGCATTCCAATCGAGATGAGGCAATCTGAATCCCAGCCCGAGAAAAAATGGTTTGTCTCCTTGGTTAGCCATCTCTTTCATCGTTGCAATAGCTTCTTCGGTATGAAAACCATCGATGTAGGCATGATCGGGCACATCTGCTTTTTCATAAGCCGGCCCTCTCCCCAACGCATGATGAGAAGTAGCGCCTTCTCCATACTTCTTGCGGATAGTCGCCTGATTTTCTTTGAAAATTTCCTGATTCTCTTTCAAAGCATAAGCTCCGGGATATCTGGGCTCGGGAATATCAAGTGTTGCTGGCGTCCGGCTCCAGGATTTTTCGAGGTCTGCGAAGGCTGGTTTATGATAAATTTTTCCGCTGTGAACGGTTTCGTAGCCGTTTGCCCGGAAGTGCTGCGGGAGTGTGATGATATCCGGATGAAGATCCCGGAAATAGGTATAATTTTCGATGATATTGATGGTCTCAGGCCGGGCGCCGGTCATAAGACTGGCCCGGGAGGGGCTGCAAATGGCTTGTTGAGCGTAAGCTCTGTTAAAAAGCAAACCCTCACTGGCGAATTTGTCAAGATTGGGCGTTACTGCGACCTCGGAGCCATAGCAACCCAGTTCAGGACGGAGGTCATCAATCGCAATGAAGAGGATATTGGGTTTTTGTTGTGGTTCTTCGGCGGATTTGCATCCGCAGACAAATATCAATAAGAACAAAATGCTTAAAGTTCTGCAACTGCTCAGTAAATTATTCATGACTTCTCGCGCAAATTAAGTTTGTTATTACTCTTTCCAGATAACAGGCATGAATACGGTCATTTCTGCCGTACCTCTGTTACTCCATGCGTAGTAGGGGACAAAGATAGTCTCATGAGACTTCCAGCTCGGCTTTTTCACTGTTCGATAAATCCCCTCACCTTCATCGAGACGCAGGAATACATCTCCTTTGAGAACGGTAATCCCCCCCAAAAATTCCGGGCGATGTTCTGCCTTCAATTCAGTATTCCCGGAAATGTAAACATCCAGAATTTTCGTATCCGCTGGTAAGTCCGGCGATTCAATACAATACACCACTGGTCCGCGTTTAATTGCTACCTGGTTACGAACTTCTTCAATGCGGGGGTGCCCTTCTACCAGATGGATCTCCATTGGCATATCCAGGGTAATAACATCATCTTTTCTCCATTGACGTTCGATTCTGGCAAATTTGCCGGAAGCAACGTCGATGCCGGCATCATGGCCATTCACTAGAACTTTCGCGCCTTCCGCCCAACCGGGGATTCGTAGTAAAACCTCAAATGGTGCTTCCTTGCATTCTTGAATGGTGATTTTTACCCGGCCATCCCAGGGATATTCTGTCTGCTGAGTGAGTTTTAGCGCTGAGCCGTCTAACAGGCGGGTGTTTAACTGGTTGCTGCCAAACAGATTCACCGCAACCCCATTCTCCGACAAGCTGTACGCCCAGCTGGATACCTTCGCAATGGTACGCACCAAATTCGGCGGGCAGCAGAAACAGTGAAGGTAGGACTCGCGGTCCGGTGTTTCGGTAACATTTTCATGGGCGTGATAGTCCCGGGTATTGTGGATCATGCGCAGGGGATTGGCATAAAAATAATCTTTCCCTTCAATGCTGATACCGGAAAGGCCGCTGTTGAATAACACCAACTCGATGATGTCTGCATACTTTGCCTGCCCATGTAAACCGAGCATCCGGTAACTAAACATTGCGTTGCAAAGATTCGCACAAGTCTCGTTATAGGAGGTCATATTGGGCATCATGTATTCATCGATAAATCCCTCTTCAATCATATCCCGATTGGTGGAAGCGCCGTAGTGCGCCTGACCAACCGCGCCGGTAACAAACATCTTTTTATTGGTTACATTTTCCCAAAGTTTGTCAAGGGCATCAATCAGTGCTTGTTCGCCGGTTTCGGCATAAACATCGGCAGCGCCGGCATAGTAGTACAAGGCAAGCACTGCATGCCCAACCGCTTCATTCGATTCGCGGAGCGGGGTGCGTTCCTGAACCATATCTCCAATGGGATAGCCTTCGGTGGTGGAATGATGCTCAACCGTATACTTGCCGCGGTTGTTGATGAATCGTTCTGCCAAATCGAGATACTTTTTATCTCTGGTAGTGCGATATAATTCAACCAATCCCATGATCTGCGTCTGGTTAAAACCGAAACGGCCATAATGCTTGGTTTCCGGCATAAAAATCGTGTATAGCAAATCCGCTTGCTTTATCGCGATATCGAGAAAGTTTCGTTGCCCGGTAACGCGGTGATGGATGCAGGCGCTGATGAGGAGGTGACCGGTGTTATACATTTCGTGGTACTTGCGATTCTCATATCGATCGACGCCTTGCCGAAGTTTTATCTGGGTTTGCAGATAGCCGTCTGCCTCCTGCGCTTTGGCAATGATTCTGATGTACTCATCCAGCTCTTCCAGCAATTGTTTATTTTCAGTTTGGGCGTAAACATAGGTTTTCGCTTCCATAAACTTGTAAAAATCGCCATCATGCCAAAACATCCCCTGATGTTCGCCTTCTTTTTCGCCAGCAGCAATTTTGAAGTTGTTCAAAGCATGGCCAACGTCTCCGCATAATACCTCGCCCATATATGGCACCATTGCCTCTTCACAGCTTCTAAACTTCTTCGCCCAAAAACCGTCCGTCCAGCGGCAATCACCAATGTTGATGCTTTTCAATTTTACATGCGGACTTTCCGAATTGTTAATAATTGCTTTTTTGTGCAGATATGCGTCTGTCATTTCTTCAACTACCTTTTATTTAAGCGCTAGCTATGTCAGCAATTTTTACATCCCTGTGTTTGGACTTACTTCCGCTGTTGTTTCTCCTTTTTGTGCTTTGCCGGTCAGCGCCAATTGGATCTCCTCGATACTCATGTTTTTCGTTTCCTTAAGGGTGAAAAACAAGATGACCAGGCCAACGGCAACCGTTGCTGCATAAAAGAGGAAAATTGTACTCATCCCCATATTCTCTAACTGCCAGGGGAAGAATTTTTGGACGATATAATTTGTAAGACTGGTAATAATGGTAAAGAAGGGGATGGCGATCGCACGCACCGATATTGGAAAGATTTCCGAAAACAACACCCACATTACCGGTCCCACTGAAAAGTGGAAAGCTCCGATAAAGCTAAGAATACCGAGCAGTACAAGCGTCGCATTCATTTGGATCGACTTTTCCAGCAACAGACTTTGATGTTCTTGCGCTTCCGCCTCGCCCAATGCTCCCCGAACTGCATTCTTAAAAGCAATATCGCTTTCATACTCAACATCAACCAGTGACTGCAAGCGATCTGCATCCGGAATGTCGGTCATCTGAACTATCGCCGATTCAGGAAGGACATAGCGTGCTTCGTTAAAGACGTAAGAACACAAGCCAAGGCTGGCGATAATCCACACCATTCCCCAGATGATTAGCGGTCTGCGTCCCAGCCTGTCGACCAGTAATAAGCCTAAAACTGTAAACACGATACTCGTTATACCGATCCAGATAGCTTGCGCGAAGGCGGCATCCGTTCCAATTCCCAATTGCTTAAAAACCGTCTGGGCATAGAATAAAATAGCGTTGATACCGGTGGCCTGTTGGGCAATAGCGATCGTTAAGGCGATGATCATTGTCAGTCGCATCGGCTTGCTGAAAATTTCCTTCATTTGGGCCAAAACAGAACGATCCTCGGTGCTGAGCCGAATGCTTTCCTGCATTTCCGCAATGTGTTTATCAATCTCATTTTCCGGCATGACTTTCTTTAAGTTGGTCTTCGCTTCTTCGATGCGACCGCAGTTGGTCAGCCAGGAAGGGCTTTCCGGGATAATCGACAGCAGGCCAAGCCAAATAATCGCCGGGAGAATTTCCGAACCGAGCATCCAACGCCAGGTGTATTGATCGATTCCCAGCGACTGCACCCAACCGGCACCTGTGCCAGACCAATGGTGAATGAGATAATTGATGAAGTAGGCGCCAGAAAGGCCGATGACAATATTGATCTGGGTCATCGAAACCAGCTTACCGCGCCATTTCACCGGGGCAATTTCCCCGATATACATCGAGGCCAGTGCAATAGACGTGAAAGCGAGTCCGCCAAGAAAACGTGCCGCAACCAGCGTTCCGTAACTGGGGGCCAGGGCAGAAGTAACCGCGGAAATTAAATATAGAACAGCTATCAGTTGAATCGTCCGTTTTCGTCCAAACCGATTGGTGATATAACCGGCAAATGGTAGGGCAATCAACACCCCTAATGCCGGTGCACTGACAACATCGCCGATTTGCAATGCAGTTAAAGAAAACTCCTTTGTAATGAAGTCGACTGTCCCGGCAATCAATGCGGCATCGAGGCCGAAGAGAAAGCCGCCCATCGCCACGATTGTTGCATATATGGCAGCATTTTTGTCGTATCTGTTCATAATAATGGTGTCCTTAAATAGGGCAATGATATCTCGGCTAAAAAGCGCTTCGAAATGCTAAAGCCTTGTGAGTCCTAGTTGTCATTTGCATGAATTGCGATATCATCAATGAAAAATTTAGCTGCTTTTATTTGGGGAACATCTTCTTTGCGGACTTCGATCTTGAATTGGTCACTGGCACTCGAGGCTGCCGGTTTGGTAAATTTATGCTCAATCGTTATCCATTTGTCTCTTTCCAATCCGCTGAGGTCAATCGGTATTTCCAGTCTGGGATTTTCGAAAGACAAATAGACTTTCTTAACATCTCTACCTTGTTTTTTAAATACTTTTAGAGAAAGGGTGTACTCTCCCGCGGGAATATTTACCGCACCTTCGGGTGATAAAGCCACGACTTTATCGGTTTCCAGCTTTTCGTTTTTCCCAAAGCCGGAAAATTCTAAACTGTTAACGCCGGTTGCATAATCTCCTTCATTGATGATGAAGTATTTCGCGGAGAGGCTGTCGATTAACCAAAATTTTTGATAATTATCCGGCACGGAACTTTCCGGTAATAATGTTAATGGCCGGGGATTTTCCTCGTATAAGATCGGCCCTTCAAAACCATAAAAGGCGCGATCAAGAAGATTAGGGTCGGGCTTTTGCCAGACACGTAAGTATTCAATTTCAAAATCTACCGGTAATTCTTCCTTGTGGGGAACGCCGAGCCATTTGAAAACTTCCGAATCCAACCATATTTCCATCGGATTATTAAGCACCCAATCCAATCCCAATTCGTCCTGCGTGATGTGATAGGTTAATTGGCCATCGCGATAAATCTTCAGGTAATCCACACCCCATTCCGCGCCGTAGACGTGAAAGTCATCAGCGGTGCGATAAGGTAAATTCATATCGTCGTAACCAAATGCTTTTGTCGGGCGGACAGCCGGAGGGCTCCAGTCGTGCACGCCGGTGCGAGTGGAATTTGCCTGAATGTTATTCTCTAATTTGATTTTGGGATTTCCCATCTGTTCAAAAATATCCAGTTCCTGTTCGTAGCCAATCGTCCAAAACGCCGCGGTAATTGCTGCATTACCGGATTTGGATTTAACTTCCATATAACCATAGAGAAATCGCTTTTTAGTGATTACAGCCGCTGTAGTGACTGGCAAGGGTTCCCCTTCGAAGACACCATAAGGCTCAGCGCCACTTTCTTTGTAGCCTTCCTGGTCGAAAGGATAGTCCGGTTCCCATTGGGTTCTCAGTTTCAGTTTTCCGTCTTCCACAATGGCATTATGCGGGGCAAACTGCGCAGGCGCCCGGCCTTTCCAGATATAATAGTCCCCATTTAATCCCTCAATAAACCATTTATTAGTATCCAGCGCCGTGCCTTCGAATTCATCACTGAGGTCTTCATTTAGCACCCAGCCACCAGCATTGGAAGGGTCGGAATATGGGTGTTTACCCGATTGTTTTTCGCTCTGCGCCAGGCAATGAGTGCTAAACAGGATGCATGCGCCAATTAGCAGAAATTGAATTTGTTTTTTCATGGTAACCATTACCCCTTCGCTCTCTATTGTATAGATCAAGTTTTTATCTGTACTGGTCCATTCGGTCAATATCTAATTTCTCATATTCCCTTTTCAACAGCCAGCGGGGGCGTTCCAGCGTTAATTCCCATTCAAAGAGCTGTTTGAACATCTTTTTCACTTTTTCCGGGTATTCCGCTGCCAGATTGTTATGCTCTTTAATGTCTTCGGCGAGATTATACAACTCGGCAGGCCGGTCAGGAAAACGAAGCAGCTTCCAGTCCCCATCGCGAATAACACCACGGTTTTCCTTCTTCCAATACATTACCTGATGGGGGCGCGCTTCATTCTTTCCAAGGATGTAAGGCATCAGATCGACCCCGTCCACATTGCGCAGGGAATCAACTTCTCCACCTCCGGCGGCAAAAAATGTCGGTAGCAAATCCAACGTGCTAATGGGGTAATCATAAACCGTATTTTCGGGAATTGTCCCCGGCCAGCGCATGATAAAAGGAACCCGGATACCGCCTTCCAGATGATTCGATTTTGTACCGCTTAAAGGAAGGTTTACTGAGGCATTTCTGTCACTTGGCCCCCCATTATCATTGGTAAAAACGACAATCGTATTGTTATCTAATCCCAGTTCAGCCAGCTTTGCCATTACTTTACCACAGGCGCGATCCATTGCCAGGGTCATCGCCGCCACTATTTGTCGGTCCCCGGTCAGTTCTGGAAATTCTTTTAAATCTTCTTCCCGGGCATCCATGGGGGTATGCACCGCGTTGAAGGAAACGAGTGCAAAGAATGGCTTTTCTTTATTCCGCTCGATAAAGGATATGGTTTCATCTGCCAGAACATCCGTTAAATAACCGTCATGCTCGGCAAAATTCCCGAAGTTGCGCTCCATTTTATCGAGATGTCTCGCTGGCTCATTTGGATATGCAAAATAACTTCTCGCGCCACCGCGAAACCCGTAGAATTCATCAAATCCCCTTTTGGTGGGATGAAACCGATCCGCTCCTCCCAAATGCCATTTCCCGAAGAAAGCGGTCTGATATCCCAAAGATTGCATGTAGTCGCCCATGGTCACTTCGGTTAGCGGGAGCCCCATATCATCGCCTTTTGCTGCCGAATTTTCACTCATAAAACCGGGCACATTATTTTCTTCATAACCGAAACGTTGCTGATATCTTCCTGTGATCAATCCAGCTCTGGAGGGGCCACAAGTGGGATCGGAAACATACCCCTGCGTAAAGCGGACGCCTGCTGTGGCAAGCTGATCTAACTGGGGTGTTTTCATCTCCTTGCTGCCATGAAAGCCAAAATCGGCATATCCGGCATCATCCGCGAAAAAGAGGATCACATTTGGCTGGTTTTGTGCATTTGTTGTTTGTAGTGAAAAAAACAGAAAAAGGAGCAATCTTACGCAATGCATTGTTTTCATAGCTCTTAAACCCTTCAAAAATAAATGTTTGAAATAATTGCTAGTCATCCTTGATTGAGATTAAATTAGCGTAGATGCGAGGTTATAGCCGCTCAGATTATTGGTTTCAAAGAGCTTGCTTCTACCTGGCGACGCGCTTCAAGCCATCAAGAATATTTGCACACGCTGAGAAGAAAATGCCCACGTCGACCGAGTAGGAGATATATTGCACTCCCAGATTTATCCACATTTCGGCGGTTTCACTGCTTTCTACAAAAGTGCCGACAGCAATATTTTTTTCCCTGGCGAGGTTAACCGCCGATTGCATTTTCTCCACGACTTTGGGGTGATCGACCTGTCCGGTTACACCACAGGCTTGGGAGAGGTCATAAGGACCGAGAAATACGACATCGAGACCTTCAACGGTTAAAATATCCGGGAGGTTGTTTATCCCTTCAATGCCTTCGACGTGAATAATTGCCACTGTTTCCCGGTTAGCAGCTTTGAAATACTCAAATTTATCCATGGAAGAATATTCGGCCGCTCGGACAAACCGGCAAACCCCACGCTCGCCTTCCGGAAAAAACTTGACCGCTGCGACGACATTTCTTGCTTGCTTTTCAGTGGACACCTGCGGCACTTGGACGCCATGAGCACCGATATCCAATGCGCGCAGGATTGAACCATGGTCATTATTGAGCACACGAATAATCGGTGTTATTCCCTTATTCTCTGCAGCCCGGACCAGGTTCTGTGCGCTTTCGATGGAGAGCGGCCCGTGTTCGGTATCGATAATTGCAAAGTCAAAACCGGCTGATCCGGCTATCTCTATAATCGCGGGATCAGCAAGCTTTAGAAACGGCCCAAAAACCGTTTCCCCCGTTCTTAAACGTTTTCTTAGTTTATTCTCTTGTACCATTACAATATTTTGCCCGTTATTGAAGCCACGGATTTGCACAGATGAACACAGATTTTAAAAGTATTCATTAATAATTGACCATTTTTATAATCCGTGTAAATCCGTGATAATCAGTGGCTAATAAAAGTGTTTGGCATTCGGAGTATCCTTATTTACTTCTTTGTCAAAGCAAATGAACGCCTAATATTAATGTTTAATAGTGATCCGCTTAACGACCAGATAATCATCCAGGGCCAGATGAGAACAATCTTTACCGACACCGCTTTCTTTAATACCACCATGCGGTAAATAAATGGCATACTTAAAGCCATTTACCATAATGTCCCCAAACTGCAATTTTTCCGTGATATAACGAATTCGATTGACATCCCGGGTGTACAGATAAGCAGCGAGCCCGTGTTCGGTATCGTTGGCCTGTTCAACAATTTCCTCCCCACCTTCGAATGGGATAAGCGTTGCAATCGGCCCAAAAACTTCTTCCTTAACGATTCTCATTTCTGCGGTAACATTTTTAATAACTGTTGGCTCGTAGAAATAGCCTCTCGTTTGTCCATCCGGTATTTTGCCACCGCAGATGATTTCAGCACCTTTTTCCAGCGCATCTGCCACCATTTCCTGGATTCTTTCCCGGGCCTGACTATTAACCAGCGGTCCCATTGTCGGTTTATCCGCTTTGCCAAATCCAACCCTTACCGCCCGGGCCTTCTCCAAAAATTTTTCTTCAAATTCATTGAAAATTGTTTTATGGATAAAAATCCGGTTCGGGGAAACACATACCTGGCCAGTATTCCCAAATTTAAGGGCAGCTATTTCCTGAACAGCCTGGTCTAAATCCGCATCCTCAAATACCATCGCAGGGGCGTTGCCACCTAGTTCCATGCTAATTTTTTTAATAGATGTCGCACTATCGGCAATGACTCTTCGGCCGGTTGCAGAAGAGCCGATCATGGTAATGACCCGCGGGATCTTGCTGCCGGATAAGTTGCTACCAATTTCCGCATCGGGTCCACAGAGTATATTCACAACGCCGGGAGGCAATCCTATTTCATAGCATATTTCACCAATCAGGTATGCTGAAAGGGGGGAGACTGGAGAAGGTTTGATAATTAAGCTACAACCGGCCGCAAGCGCCGGGCCCAGTTTAAATCCCAAATTTAACAAAGGAAAATTCCAGGCCAGATATGCCACTACAACCCCGGCAGGTTGTGAAACTAACTGATGACTAAATGTGTTATCTTCATCCGGCAGCGCCTGGTCCCGGGTTCTTTTCATTTCTTCCGGATACCATTGCAGCGCGTTAATTACCGTTTCATAATCTTCCTCGGTGCCTTCCCAGGTTTTCCCCATCTCATACATAATGCTTTCGCGCAAGAGCTGCTGTTTTTCTATGACGGCAGCTCTAAGTTTATGCATCCACTCTGTGCGTTCCTTGAGAGAAAGGGCTGACCATAACTCAAAACCACGCTGTGCGCTTTTCAGGGCATATTCTGCATCAGCACTGGAAGCCCAGGCGATGTCCGCAACACTTTCTTCTGTTCCCGGGCAAACGACAGTAAATTTTTCGCCGGCAGCGGCCTCTGTCAACTCGCCGTTGATATAAAGTTTATGATAACCAAAATCCATATTTCCCTCTTATTATGGTTACTTCGATACATATTTACTTAATAGATTCATATCAACATCGATCCCTAAACCGGGAGTCGTTGGCACATCCAAACGGCCATTCTCCAGGGAGAATCTTGGTTTAATCAGATCATCTCTCAAGGGGTTTTCAGTCCGATCAAATTCAATCAGCGGTTCCGGTTCATATAATCGTCCCGGAATGGTATCCCAATTACTGATAAGATGCAATGCCGCACTTAAGGCGATGCCTGTTCCCCAGGAATGAGGAACAACATCGACGCCAAATGTTTGTGCACTGCTCATAATCTTTTTGAATTCAGTAATGCCGCCGGTCGCACAAACATCCGGCTGAGCGATATCGACACAGCGATTAATAAACAAATTTTGGAAGCCAAAACGAAGATATTCGCATTCTCCGCCGGCAATTGGTATCTTTGTTCTCAAGCGAAGTTCTCGATAATTATCATACTCCTCCGGGCTTATCGGTTCTTCAAACCAGGAAATATTATAGGGCTCTATAGCGTTTGCAAGCTGAATCGCTTCCCTTAAGGAATAAGCATGATTGGCATCGACCATCAGTTCGATATCCGGGCCTAATATTTCCCGAACTGCTTTCACATTTTCAATGTCTGCACGTATGTTCAAACCTACTTTCATCTTTACTGCTTCAAAACCGGCGTTTTTGTAGAATAACGCCTCTTCCGCTAATTCTTGCGCGAGATTTTCTGATTCCCTGAAATATAATCCGGTAGCATAGGCTTTCACTTTCTCACGTTTTCTGCCGCCGAGAAGCACCGATACCGGTTGTTTCAAAATTTTCCCTTTCAGATCCCACAAAGCGATATCTAATGCACTGAGGGCCGAAAGCATAACGCCACGGCGTGCGAAGTCTAAAGATCTTAAATGCATTAGCCGCCAAATATTTTCTTGCTGAAGTGGATCTTTACCAATGAGTAATGGTGCAAAAAAGTCAATTCCGGCTTTGATGATGCCCGCAGGGCCATATCCTTCACCCCATCCATAAAGTCCTTCATCTGTCGTCACTTTTACCAGGCAAATTGTTCTTCGATCATAGTGCCACTGGGAGAAATAAAAACTTTCATCAAGTTTATGCGAAATAATATAATGTGTCACCTCTTTAATTCTCATCCTGTGGTCCCCTGTCTGCGAATATTTAATTCCTAATTGAACAAAGCGTCTTTGATCTTCCGAATAATCCTGACTAGAAAAAGCCATACCGCTCAAAAAATATCATTCAGCAAATAAATTCAGGTCGCTTTAAAACACAGTGCAATGTATAATGTATACAAAATACTTTTGTAGATTATAGACACTCCGACTCACAATGTCAAGCATAAAATATTCAGCAGTCTTTTTAACGACTGAAGGAGGGGGGCTTTTTTATGGTCTGGTTCTTGAGCATACAGGGTTTACTATATCGTTTAAATCGCTGGAGATTACGCGTTATAAAGGTAGGGTTTTGATCCAGGCTGTATGCAGTCCCCCTTTACTGATATACAGTTATGTATATATAGAGTAAATGGCCTGTTCTACGCGAAAAACTCTTTACAAGTATAAAATTAATGAGATTATTAATTAAACAATATGGATGAGATAAAACTGTTTTTAATAGGATTAGCGATCTTTTCTTCGAAGCTGTTTTGGTCTTAGACTAATTTTAAAAATATTTTTTTTGACTTTTTAAAAAGTATTTTATATAATGGGTGTGTGTATAATGTATACAAGATACATTGAAATGTTTAATAAACTCCCTGGCAATCGGAATAGAGATGGCTTTAAAAAAAATCAAACAAAATAAACCCCTGGCCAGAAAAGTAGAAGAGCAGATCAAAGAGTCGATACTTAAAAAGGTCTTTAAGCCTGGCGAACGTTTACCCAGCGAAAACGAATTAGTTTCAACATTTGAGGTCTCAAGAACAGCTATACGGGAAGCAATTCATCGACTTGCAGGAGAAGGGCTGATTAAAGTTAATGGCCGGTATGGCATCTTTGTTTCCGGTACTGAAGTTTCCAGCGTTGTCAATCCATTTGCCAATTTAATGCAATTGAAATTTGGTGACATGAGTCTTTTGTATCTCATGCATGCCCGAATGAGTTTTGAGCCTGAGATAACTCGACTGGCTGCTAAGAACCGCACAGACAAAAATTTGGAAGATTTAAATGCGAGTCTACAAAAAATGATCGATACCAGAGAAGATCGCCTGGTAATGGCTCAGCATGATATGAACTTTCATCGCATCCTCTCTGCTTCAACTGATAATCCGATTATTCCTATTATTATGGAACCAATTTACTGCATGCTGGATACTTTTATTATAGAAAATTTTCAACTGTCCCGCGCTCCTGAAGCTGCAATCCACGATCATCAGCAAATAATTAAGCACATAGCGGAGCAGAATGAAGAAGAAGCATATAATGCAATGGCGAATCACATGAATACCGCCAAAATGCACTGGGATGAACAACATTTAGGTGATGACAAAAATGAGTAGGATTTTTTGCCGCAAGTTTAATGTGAAAGAAAATTTGTCAATGATTTTAAATGTATATGCAGGAATAAAATTTTATTTAGACATGT
Source organism: Calditrichia bacterium (assembly GCA_028284905.1). Classification (GTDB taxonomy): domain Bacteria; phylum Calditrichota; class Calditrichia; order RBG-13-44-9; family J075; genus JACKAP01. The sequence goes on along the minus strand of JANQQU010000087.1, from coordinate 35,033 downwards.
ATACATTATACATTGAATCTGGCATTTATTACGATCTGTATGATGTGGCTTAAGATTAAATTTCAATATATCAAGTGTTCAACCGGTCTTGCCGGAATCAAGCTTGAAAGAGATAAAGAAAGAACCAAGACAGCTTTATAATTTCTGTTAGTACTAACAATTTGGAGGTAGATGTTATGTTCAGGAAAATTACTCTAATTTATGTAGTTTTTCTACTATTGTTTTCTTCACTTACATTTGCGGCAACTACAGGAAAAATTGCTGGTACAGTTACAGATGAAGAAACCGGCGAAAAGATGGTTGGCGTAAATGTTTATATTCAAGGAACACATTTAGGGGCCTCCACGGATATAGACGGGAATTATTTTATACTTAATATCCCCCCGGGTTCATACGCAGTTATAGCGGAAATGATTGGCTATGCGACTACAAATGTAACAGCGGTACGTGTTAATGCGGATCGAACGACAATCGTTGATTTTCCAATGAAAACAGAATCGGTCGCTGGAAATGAAGTTGTTGTTGTCGCTGAACGGGAAGTCGTTCCTTTGGATGTCGCATCAAGTAAGGTTTCTGTAGTCGTTGCTGAAGCAATGGAAAATTCACCGATCAGAGATGTCCGGAACCTCCTGAGAGTGCAAGCAGGTATTGAATCTGGCCCAACAGCTGAAGATATCGTAATGCGCGGTGGCGGTGGAGACCAGATTTTAATGCTGGTTGATGGTGCTTCATTGAATGATGAGCGCCGGAACAGGCCTTTCTTGAATGTACCATTATCGGCGGTCGAATCGGTTGATATTATTACCGGTGGATTCAATGCGGAATACGGCAATGTGCGATCGGGAATGTTGCAGCTAAACACAAAAGAAGGGGGTGACAAGTATACAGCCTCCTTTGATTTCAGAGGATCTCCCCCGCATTACAAGCACTTTGGCGATGATAAATACTGGACCCAGGATTGGAATCGCTGGGGCGGTGTAGAGAACATGGAGGGTGACGAAACCTTTGAAGGGTGGATTGCCTTTGCCGAAAGACTTAACAATGATGAAATTCCCGACAACGATATTACTGCAGAGGATGCGCGGGCTAAATGGGAATGGTTTCATCGTCCGGTAAAATACGGAAAAGAAGGGCCAGCGGATTACCAGGTAGAGGGTAGTTTTGGTGGACCGATTCCCATGTTGGACAGAACCAGCTTTTTCTTTAGTGGAAGAGTTGAATCGCAAGCATCGATTGTGCCCTACTATCAAACAACATCACGGAGCCAACTCAGCAGAGAGATATCCTCCTATCAATTGAAGCTGACCTCCTGGCTCAGTAACCGTATCAAATTGAATGTCACCGGCCTGTATAGTGTGCAGAACTGGCTTGGGCCCCAGAGAGGGTTGAGTCGCAACTTTATCGGTTTGGCCGATTGGTGGAATGATGCGCATGTTTTTAAATATCAGATGGGTTATTCTCCCTTTAAACAAACCACGGCAATGGTTTCAGCAAGAATGACCCACACGCTGAGTCAAAAAACCTTTTATAATGCCCAGATTGAAAGATTCAGCACACTGGATGACAGAAGAACATTTGTGCCAAGAGATACAAGCGATTTATTTCAACTACCAAACTCCGGCGAATGGCTGGATGAAACGCCCTGGGGCCATTACGATGCACCGCGTATTCAGGATCAGTTGGGTGTCTATAGAACCCTGGGCTGGCCAGCGACGCTCGACTCGTCTTCGATAACAACCTGGAGAGCGAAATTTGATATCCAAAGTCAAATTAATACCGCAAACAATGTGAAAGCGGGGGTTGAGGTAGTCTACTCAGATTTGAAAGAAAATATGAGATATAGTGAGATTACCAATCAGGTAGAGATCATCCAAAAATATACACGAAATCCGGTAAGAGCTTCTGCTTTCATCCAGAACAAACTGGAATGGGAAGGGATGATTGCTAATTTCGGCCTGAGAATGGATTACAATGATGCCGATGGTAAATATCATACGGATCCATTCTCCCCGTATTATAGCGCTCAGTTAATCGACAGCCTTTCTGAAGCACCCGGTGAAAAATCCAAATCGCAGCTTAATCTGCAACCAAGATTAGGGGTATCCCATCCTATTGGTAAGAACACGAAGATCTATTTTAACTACGGTCATTTTTATTCTGTGCCAACCAATAACCAATATTATGGTGTTCGAATTGGATCTGCCGGACAAACAAAACTGGAGTTATTGGGTAACCCGAATTTAGAAATTCCCAGAACCGTTGCCTATGAGCTCGGATATGATCAGAATCTCCTCGATGCAGTGTTGTTACACTTTGCAGGATATTATAGAAATATCTCTGATCAAACAGGGGTAGTGAACTACGTTAGCGCCGATGGTACTGTGAATTATGATACTTATACCAGCCAGAACTATGAAGATATTTTCGGATTGGAGTTCAGAGCTGAAAAGACATATGGTCGATTCTTTCATGGCTGGGTAAACTATAACTGGGTAAAAACGACGAATGTCAATACTGGCTTCTCTCTGATCAGTGATGCACTTATTAATAATAGAGAAAGAGCTGACGCGGTTGCAGCCCGGCCGCTTTCCCGACCTTCTTTCAGAGCATCAGTAGACCTTCACACACCGACAGATTATGGTCAAATATGGGGCGGTTGGGCGTTAAATCTCTTGTATACCTGGAGAGAGGGTGGCGGTTATAATGACCCAACCACGCCAGAACAAAATGATTATCAGTGGGTTCCCCGCTCTAATACGAACTTACGACTGTCAAAGAAATTTGATGTCTATAATGTTAAGCCCGCCTTCTATATGGTGGTAAACAACCTCTTCAATCAAAAATATTTAAACCGTTGGGTTATGGATGGATCACAATGGCTTAGCTACATTGGATCGTTACGCGAAGGCGACAGAGTTGGTATCTATCCTGAAAATGGTGAGAATGAGCATCTGGACTTTAACGTAAGTAAAGAGAACGAATGGGCCAAATTTTTATTCCCCCGCTCGATAGAGTTAGGATTACGGGTCAATTTGTAAAAAAATAATTGAGAACATTTGGAGATTTAAAATGAAAAACAAGTTGTTTCTTTTATTCGCGGGTTTATTTCTCTGTTCGGGGGTGCTAAGTTCCGTTCAAGGCCAGACATTCAGGTCATTTGAAATTGGTAGCTTATGGGATACTTTTTATGCATCAAGCGCGCATCCCTGGCAATATAGCTGGCAACAACCCTATAAGTCCTTTATGATATGGCCTGCCAATCGCAATATGGCAGAGCCCTGGAATAGTGGCCATAGATTTGAGGGACCTGTTAATGCTAGTGCCAGCTCGTATTGGATTGGCGCCAGTCCCTGGACAGATGAAAACGGTGATGTCAAAAACGAGCATGTTTCTGAAGTCGGCTGGTGGTTCTGGGATGAAGTTAACATTAGTATTCCGGTATACATTAAAAAGGTTTTCCGGCAAGAACCTCCCGGAGTTGTCGTAAATGACATCGTGCTTACCGAATTGTTTCCGCCGGGAGATGGGGACGAGCTACGCCCCAATCTGGTTTCTGATCAAATGATTGAAAACCAGACCCGGACAGACATCGGTGTAGATATTTTGCAAAGAGCCTATGCTTACACAAATCATCATTTTGATAATATGATCATTGTTGAAACGGTTTTTACCAACACCGGAAATATCAATCTGAATGATACGCTTGAATTAGCAAACCAGGAATTAACCAATGTTTATTTTGATTACAGCTTACGGCCGACGATTTCCCGGGAAGGCCACCTTGCTGTCGGTACCAGAGAATGGCATACCCATGAATTTGCAGAATATTATGGCGCAGATCCCGGAGATTCCCTGAAATTATTTTACGCCTGGGATGGCGATAATGTAGATGATTCTCCTGATGTTGAAGATACCGGAGACCCGGACCCGGATAATGGCATGTGGCTCTCCGGTGCTTACATTGGCATCTCTCCGATACATGCTGATGTCAGTCCAACCGATGAAAATAATGATCCTGCTGCACCGCGATCCGCCCAGTGGGTAGGGTATACTTTTTCTCCTTCAAATACACAGCCTGGCAACGGTATTAATCGGATGTATGATTTTATGTCCGAATATCCCAGCAAACTTCGCTCCTGGGATGGCAGTGGCGATACACCGGTTTGGGAAGGCGGACTAAATTCCGGCGATCCTAACTGGCATAATGAAAATCAATTAAGTATGCATGTGTCGTATGGCCCGTATCAGATGCAGCCGGGCGAAGACTGGCGTTTTGTTTTTGCGAAAATTGTCAATGGTGTTAATCAGCAGGATCTGGCCAGATATGGTGCTGAATACAAAGCTGCCGTTGATGGAGGAAATCCGGATGATTTTTCCTGGACAAATCCTACCACCGGGCAGACATACACCGGATTTGAAGCAAAGCAGCAAATATTGGCTACCGGTAGAGATTCCTTATTTAAATCAGCCGCCAAGGCAAAATTTTTAGTCGAAAACGATTTCAATGTGCCGGATCCGCCAATGTCGCCGTCACTTTTTGTTTACGATGCCGGTGGTGGCATCGACATCAGTTGGAGTAATGATCCGGCTGAAACTCCTGATCCCGATACCGGCGTTTTGGATTTTGAAGGATATCGTTTGTATCGCCAAATTGGTCGCTATGATTCCGTTGGTGGCTGGGAAAAAATTTATGAGGGAACTGCTAATTCCTACTTCGATACAGACGTTCCCCGTGGTGCCGCCGCTTATTATTACTGCACCGCCTTTGATGATGGCACGCAAAATACCTGGGGAATTAATCCCGGCGAAAAGCTGGAAAGCAGTAAATTTTGGAATATGACCAAATTACCGGCATTTAGGCAGGTCGGCGCGGCAGAAAATCCGGATATGAGTTTGATTGAGCCGGTGCCAAATCCATATAACATTAATGATCCCAATAATTTCCCGGGTGAGAATAATAAAATTCTTTTCGTTAATCTGCCCGGTTTTTGCACCATTACAATTTTCACAATTTCCGGTGAAATCGTGAGAGTTATTGAGCATGACAATGGCACCGGTGATGAATCCTGGGATCAGCTGACTTCCGAAAATCAATTTGTTACCAGTGGTGTCTATTTGTATCACGTCCAGGAAAAAGATGTTAATGGTAATAAGCTCGCTGGCCAAAAAATTGGAAAATTAGTGATAATCAGGTAAACATGGGAAGGATAAATCTAAGCTGTTTTTAGAATTTTATCTTAACAGGAGAAAAAAAATGAAAAGAAATATATTTGCCTTTCCGGTAGTGCTTATGCTGATTGTCGCATTTTCAACTACCGCGTTTGCACAGAAAAAAGTGGCTCAGACGGGTATGACCTTTTTGAAAATTGGTGTTGGTGCGAGAGCGGCAGCGATGGGAGAATCTTACACCGCAATGGCTGGTGATGTTAATGCCGTCTTCTGGAATCCTGCCGGCCTGGCCAGTATTGCGGACCGTGAAGTTACCTTCTCATACATCGATTGGATTGCAGACCTAAAACACCAGGCTGTAGCTGCCGCTTGGAATTTAGATGGCATCGGTACATTTGCTTTTAGTCTGGTTAGTATGGATTATGGTGATCCGATTAATTATACGAGAAGAACAGATACCGAAGCGGGATTTGAAATCGGATCATCATTTAGCCCCACCGAATATGTTGCCGGTTTTGCTTTCGCCCGCCAGTTCACTGAAAAATTTAGTATGGGTATGCATTTAAAATATGCCTATCAAGGGTTGGGGCTCAGCCCAACATCGGATGGTGTAGACAATAGTTATAAAGAAAATGAGGTCGATGTAGTGGCAGTAGATTTTGGTACCTCGTACATGACTGGTATCAGGGATTTACGTTTCGCGGTCAGCCTTTCAAATTTTTCCGAAAATCTTCAATACGAAGAAGAATCTTTTCAAATCCCCTTAACTTTTCGAATGGGACTGGCCATGAGCGTTTGGGATGTAGAGGAGCATTCCGTCACTGTCGCAGTAGATGCTATCCATCCACGAGATTTTAGCGAGCAAATTCATAGTGGTATTGAATACTGGTATTCAGATCTGTTTGCCTTGCGGGGTGGTTACAAGTTTAACCATGATGAGGAAGGACTTACCTTTGGCGTCGGTCTGAATTATGAAATGTTAGTGTTTGATTATGCCTATGGCTCATTCGGCACTATTTTTGGCTCGGTGAACAGATTCTCCCTTGGCTTAAAGTTTTAGACCTGATATTACCAAACTTTAGCTTGATGGTGCTCTTATTTAATCTTTAGAAATTTAAAGAAGAGCGAACATACAGAGATTAAATGGCTATGGGATAATTTTATATCAGCTTGTATACATTATTCAGAATATCATCACAACTAAATTGAATTGTAAGGAAATGAGGATGTTATATGAGTCCATTTAAGCAGCGAATCACTTTGACAGCAATAGTCGCCATATGCGTTTGTTTTATGAATTGTAAACAGGATTTAACAATCCCTTTTGAGCCCGCTCCTGAAACAGAGGTGTTTTATCCGGCTTCTGATCCGGACAACACCGGCGGCTGGGTGCTGAACGAAGCTATGAGCGATGAATTTAATGCGTCAAGCCTGGACGCAGCAAAGTGGAACAATAATGTCAGCGATTGGGGTGTCTGGTCTTGGGAGCCGGATTTAGCCTATGTAAATGACAGCATGCTAACCATCCAGATGATCCAGGAGACGCATACGAGAGATGGTGCTGAATACTATTACAAATCCGGAATTGCTCGTATCGAAGAGACAATTACATATGGTTATTTCGAGACACGGATAAAGGGCTGTGACAGATTTCCCGGCGCATCTCCTGCTTTTTGGCTGTATAGTGTTGGGCTGCCGACTCCTACCGACGAGGGGGGCGTTCAATACTGCGAAATAGATGTTGTAGAAATGCAGCAAAGTGAGTGGGACTTTGACCTTAACGAGTGGGAAGGCCCGGAAGTGATTGATATGAACCTTCATGCCAGGGTTCTTCAAAATGGTCAATTGACCTGGATACGGCCGGGCGGTTATCCGGACATCACCAGAAATAAATGGCATGCCCCCTGGGATAGCCGCGATGATTTTCACACCTATGGCGTCCTTAGCAGACCTGACTCCATCATCTGGTATGTTGACGGGGTGGAAAGAGGCCGGAAAGAGAATTTGTACTGGCATCAACCGATGCACATAACCGTATCCATGGGGCTTCGCCGGCCTTTTGTGAGATATATCGGCGATGAGCGTTTTCCGGTGCCGGAAGAAACAACCACTGAGGGATTTCCAACAGAAATGTATTGCGATTACGTCCGCGTTTGGGAAATGGCGCCCTGATAGCAGGAAGATAGACGCAAGAATTCATCATCATTGAAGGATGTTATAATGAGGCAATTGATAGCAATCTTGATCATGTTAACAGTGTCGGTAGCAGTAGCGCAGCAGCCCAATATTATTGTGGTATTAACCGATGATCAGGGATATGCCGATGTCGGTTTTAATGGCGCTACGGACATCATGACGCCCCGGCTGGATGCATTGGCGCAGGGTGGCACCGTTTTTTCATCGGCGTACGTAGTACATCCCTTCTGTGGCCCCAGTCGTATGGCTTTGATGACCGGGCGTTATCCCCATGCAATGGGGACGCCATATAATCTGCCCGATGTACATAAGGGCATTGAAAGATGGAATGTTAAAGGTGTTCCGGTCAGCGAAACATTAATGAGCACAATGCTGCAAGATGCTGGTTATTACACCGGCGCTATCGGGAAATGGCATTTGGGTGCTGTTAGCCCGGAGTATCATCCCAATGCGCGTGGATTCGATGATTTCTATGGATTTCTCGGCGGGGGGCACAAATACTATCCCTTGCAATACAGTAATACTAAAGGCGGCCCCGGAAACTGGGTACATGAATACTTATGGCCAATAGAGCATAACGGCGTAGATGTTCCGGTAACAGCTTCAACAGAATACTTAACCGATGAACTTTCGAATGAAGCCGCGCGATTCATCAGCGAAGCCAGCCAATTGACACAGCCCTTCTTTCTTTATGTTGCTTATAATGCGCCGCATGCTCCAATGGACCCGAAGCCTGAAGATTATAATCTATATGCAAATATAACCAATGATGCCCGCCGGAAATACGCGGCAATGGTGCACTCGATAGACCGTGGTGTCGGACAAATCGTTGATACGCTGATAGCAACGGGAGAATATGATAATACCTTAATCGTTTTTCTAAGCGACAATGGTGGGGTACCCACTCAAGGTGCCAGTAATTCCCCGCTTAGAGGAAGAAAAGGTGACACCTGGGAAGGCGGATATCGGGTACCAATGATGTTCCACTGGCCGGGTCATGTGCCGGCAGGGCATACTTATGAGCATCCGGTATCAGCGCTCGATTTTTATCCGACCTTTGCAGGTTTGGCGAATGCGACGATTCCTGCTAGCAAACAACTTGATGGTAAAAATATATGGCATCCTTTACTTGCTGATACCAGTGCACGCGCCGGCGAAATGATCTACGTATTACGCCATCGCCTAAACTGGCATGACATTGCCGGGAGACGCGATCAATGGAAAGTCGTTCGAAAAGGAGTGAACAGTATTTACCAGAACCCCTGGCAGCTTTTCAATGTCGCTGAGGATTTAGGTGAAAATAATGATTTAAGAAGCACTTATCCCGCGTTGTTCGAAGAGATGGTTGCCGAGCTTGAGGAATGGACAAACACCCACAAAGATACCGTGCCCCGCTGGTTTTGGAGCGAGCAAGAGGAAGAGTATTGGCAGTCATGGGGAATGCCCCGATACGGACAAACATTTAATGAAGATAGCACTATAACTGCTATTGATAACCAAGAAGGGAATACTCCTGTACGGTTTAAATTGAGACAAAATTACCCCAATCCTTTTAACCCAACGACAAACATCGCTTTTGAATTAGAGCGAGACGCCGAAATATCCCTGGACATTTTTAATGTGCAGGGACAGCACATCGCGAATCTTGTATCCGGAAAGCAGCGCAGCGGGCAGCACAATATCGAATGGCAGGGGATAGATGGATTGGGAAGAAGAGTCGCATCCGGCATGTATATCTACAGTTTGCGAATTGATGGTAGAGAGCGCCATGAGCTGCTTAACCGCAAAATGGTATTACTAAAATAATTTTTAGGCTGCCGCTGAAAAGATGATGAGAGCGGGGAATATAGACCTCGATATCCGGTAGCGAAAATGTTTACTAATTCCTTACACCTTTCCAGAAGGGATAGCAAGAATGAACCAGGTAAAATCTTTACTGCTTACTTTTACAATCTCGGGTTTAGGTTTGTTTTTTGTGAGTTGTTCGCAAGAAACAACGCTCGATCCCTTTCCTAATACGGAGACTGAACCCGAGTTTGTCGTCTACCCACTTTCTGATTCCGCAAATACTGCCGGCTGGACGTTGCTTGAGGACATGAGTGACGAATTTGAAGGCACAGAGTTAGATACTGAAAAATGGCACATTCAAGGCACTGACGGTATCTATCAATCGAATTTTGTTGGCAGACCTCCTTCTCAATTTTCCACCGACAATGTGCGGTTGGAAGACGGTAAACTAAAAATTGAAAGCCGTTGGGAGCCGGATTACGACTTTGATCCTGAAGTTCATCCGAACACCGGAGAGGCTTTCGAAAATATTACAACGGCCGCTGTGATCAGCAAGAATCAGTTTCAATATGGGTATATGGAAATCAAGTGTAAAGCGGCGGATGCGGAAGTGACCAGCTCTTTCTGGACCACCGGATTCCAATCAGAATTGGACATGTTTGAAATGTTCGGAGGGCATCAAACCAATCCCGATTGGCGCAGGCGGCTTAAGTTCAATATGATCAGCTGGGATCCTGATAACCCCTATTATTTACCGGACGGAAACGGACCTGCCCATACCCGGAACATACAGGCAGAGAACAATACTGCCGACGATTTTCATGTCTATGGATTTCATTGGACGGCCGACTCTATCAAGGTCTATATCGATGGCGAATTACATCCCGATGGCAGAATACTTAAATCTGAAATTACCAATAATGGTGCGGATAATGATCGCTGGGTAACCGATGTGCCGTACTGGATATGGTTTGATTCGGAAACCTTTCCCTGGTTAGGGCTACCGGAGGAAGCAGACTTACCGGCGGACTATGAAATCGAGTATATCCGGATTTGGCAACCTGCAGAGTAGGCTCATAGCGCTATCCCTTTCAATTACTAATGTTTAATCAAATTAAGGAGGCTTATGGTGAAATGATTAACGATTTATTGTGTGGATTTACAATTAGAATTTTTGCTTTTAATCGAGTTTGCAGTTTTTGAATAATTTTAAGGAGATCATTATGAGATGTTCAAAAGTATTTGTTTTAATAGTAATTGCACTATCATTCTTGTTTAGCAATGCATTCGCACAATTCTCCGGCGGAGATGGCAGCGAAGGGAATCCATACCAGGTAAGTAATGCGGCTGAATTACACGCGATGCTGGATACGGATAGCTCATCATATTTTATCTTAACCGCAGACATTGATATGGCCGGAGATTCCTCCTGGGTACCGCTAAGAAGTGGCGGCCATGGTGCATGGTATGGGCACATCGATGGTGGTTATCATGTGATCAGCAACCTGTATGTTACTGGCGAAATAGGCCAAATTCAGTTAGGCTTTATCGGTTCTATGGGGAATCCATCTAGTGTGGTAAGACTTGGTTTTGACAACCTGACTGTTGCATCGCTGGGAAATAGATGCGGTGGTATTGCAGCGGAAGCTTTTCAACCTGGCCGTACCATAGAAGAATGTTTTGTTACCAATGGTCGTGTTACTGGTGGCAATCATGTTGGCGGCATTGTTGGATGGGGCTGGCCAAACGGTAATTTCATTAGAAACAATTTCTTTGATGGTTATATAGAAGGATTTGATGTTGTTGGTGGGATAACTGCGCGAAGCAGATTGGATACTTCCTATGCCCCGAATGAAATTTCGAATAATATATTTTATGGTTCTATAAGTGGCCTTTCCAATACTGGTCCTATTTCCGGTGACTTGACCGGAAATTCAACGCTTATCTGGAATAACACTATGTATTATCATAACCGAAATACACCGCAAGCGCACGAAGTAAATGCAACAGCATTGGATTCAACCGCACTAACCGACTGGGCAAGCTATCCTACTTTGGACCAAAGTATCTGGACAATGGGCCCTAACTATCCTGTTCTGGCTGGCTATGTTACTGGTATCGAAGAACATACTTATGAAAATATTGCGTCGGACTTCGCACTGGAACAGAACTATCCCAATCCATTTAACCCGAGTACTACTATTTCGTTCACCATGCCGACGAGAGAACATGTTGTTTTGGATGTCTTCAATGTTTTAGGGCAAAGAGTTGAACTGCTGGTTAACAATCAACTGCAAGCAGGCAAGCATACTTTTAAATTTAATGCACAGGATCTGCCCAGTGGTGTTTATACCTATCGTGTAACAGCCGGGAAGTATCAGTCGGTTAAGAAGATGGTACTGATGAAGTAATAAACTAAGCTGGCATCCATACTTCAGGCTAAAAAGATTTGCTGATTTAATTTGATGTCACTATAGCAAATCCACTTATTTTCAAGCAGGAATGCCACAATAACATTCTGGCATTCCTGCTTGCTTATCATGTGCAATAAACCATGAGTATAATCTGACTTAAGGGGAGCTACTAAAAGATAGCGCTTGAACTGGAAAATAGAGTGTCGTTTTACTTGTTATAGCTACGAAGGGATTCCTTTCGGAGACAATGACAGCACGGATATCATCTTAACACTACCACCATTTATTACTATCAAATTTTTTGCGGATTTCCCACTCCTTGAATGCTTCAGGAGGCAAAAGTCGGGTAGTCAGTTTGGCTTTCCAATCAGGCCCACATCTTAGCACTAATCGTAAAAGCGACAGGAAGCATCAGTGAATAAAATAGAGAATACAGCTCACATAAAAATTTTGTTCTGCCTTTTGTTAGTTACTCTTTTATCTATGACCAACTGTATGGCACAACATAAAGAAAACGCCATCCTGAAGATAAGCGTTCTTGAAGCTTTAATGAAGGAAGCGAGAAATAGATCAATCGATGTCACCAGAGAGGAATCATTACTTTGGTTTTCGAAGGAGTTCTTGAAGTTCGCTGATTGGGATGAAGCGAATAAGCCCGCGATAGAAAAACTCTTCGGTTACTATGGCCCCTATAAAAATGAGAAAGCGAAATATGCAGAGGAGCTTCCTGATTTTGAGAGGCAAAAAGTCATTGAAATTTTGGACAAGGGCATAGATAACCTTAAGAAAGTGTTGAATGGCAGTATTGTTAGAAGGCCTGTTTCCAAAATAGATTGGGAAAACATCGTTGTTGAAGAAGATCAGTTTTTAAGTAACGGTAAACCGGTGTTTCTATTTGATTATTTTTCTAAATCAGTCGGAAGGTCTTTAACAGATAAAAAAGTGTATAACGACCATTTAGGCAATATTTACCATGGCGGCAGCAGATTGTATGAAGTCGATCAGGATAGAGCAATTAATCCATTTATTCTTAACCAGGATGGAACATTTAATCAGGAGAAACTGGGCTATATTACCGAAGTACCTAACACCAACGTTGGTTTCCTGATACTCTGGAACATGGGAATGCCGGAATGGATACACCAGCAGGAACCTGAAGTCGCTAAAGGAAGATCACTTTTTACCGGTTTTGACGTGGACAACCCGCTAATGAGACAAGTTTGGAGCGATGTTATCAGGAAAGCCGGGGAATTGACAAAAGGTAAAAAAGTAACCCAGCTTGGTTACATTTTATCCAACGAACCGCACTGGTATTCGGAAAAAGGGCACTGGTCTCAGAATTTTAAAGAGATGAATGACATTTCATCCTATACCCTCAACAAGTTTAGAAACTGGTTAGAAAAAAAATACAACAGTAAGATTGATGCGCTAAACAGAAATTGGCAAAGTGTTTTTAGCGATTTTAATGCGGTGGAAATAGAAATCCCTATCGATAAGTCTAACCGGGGAAAACCGCTGTGGTACGACTGGTGCCGCTTTAATATGGACCGGGGGATTGATTGGTTCACTTATTTACAAAATGAATTACATTCCGCCAATCCGGATGCCGATACCCATATCAAAATTATGCCCAACCTATTCACGGACGACTACCGTTCCCATGGGATCGATTTAGAAGCCTTAACCGAGCTAACATCTATGATCGGCGATGATGCGAAAGCCGTCGCTGGCCGGGATTTAAGATGGCCTGATAAACCGGAAAAATGGGAATCTAAATACGCTTATTTTTGGGAGGAACTTGCCCTTTCTTATGATTTTATGGAATCCGTTTCGCCGCATAAAATACATGTAAATTCCGAAACACATTTTCTTTCCACCTCGGGATGGAGAGACTTAAACACCTCTGCGGACTATGTGAGAAACGTCTTTTGGTTGGCGACAATTCACGGAATGGATGCGGGCATCTCCTGGTTTTGGGCCAGAGACCCGGACGGTTCTCCGGAAGACCGGCTGGAAGGTGAGTTAAGTTTCTTTGACCCTGCTCTTGCAGGTTCGTATGCGGGTTCTGCCAATATGCAGCCTCAGACAGTGAATGAAGTCGCCCAGGTTTATATGGATTTAAACAGCTTTTCTGAAGAGGTGATGGCTTTGCGCAAACAGCGGAGGCCAATACGATTGTTTCATTCGGAAACGTCCGCTATCAACAAAAAGCATCATATGTCAGAACAGTTTGAACTATACGAATCGTTGTATTTTGAAGGATTTCCACTAGGGTATGCCACGGAAAAAATCATTAAAAAGCAAAATCCTGAAAACTGGGATGTGATTGTTGTTTATAAGACGGAATTTGTAACCGATGCTGAGTTCGACGCGCTACAAAGCTATCTGAATCGCGGCGGCACCATAATCATTGACCATCAGAATAGTTTGAGAAAAAATGAATACGGGCAAAAACGCCAAAAGCACCTGGAAGAAAGTAATGGCAATTTGATTTTAATGGAGAAAGAAGTTGCCGTTGCAGAGCTAAAAAATAAAGTGCTATCGTTAAATTCCGGGAATTTGCCGGAGGTGGTTCTCACCGAATCCAATGGAACACCAGATAAAGGTTGTACCTGGAGGGTTGTCAAAAATCCGAATGGTGGTTATTGGATGACAATCCTTAATGTCGGAAAAAACAGCGCAAAACTACAAATCCAGATGAAGAATGGCAATAGCGCAATTTCTACGGATATGCTAACCGGGCAACAATTAGGTTCGGCATTCGAACTGAAATCAAACGGTGTATTATTGCTTGAAATTATGGGAGAGTAGTTCTTGGAAAGTGTATCGTGGAAATTTTAATACTGCCTATTCAAGAACAAGAAAAGAAGGTATGAAAAGAACAATATATTTTGCACTGATCTTTATTTTGGGCGCTGGCAATCTTGTCGCTCAACCGTATCCACATACTGATCCAACGAATTCGGGAAATTGGATATTAAACACTGCTATTAGTGATGAATTCAACGGTACATCGTTGGATGAAAACAAATGGCAGGTTTGCGGCAGAGATAGCATCTACTGGGCAGGAATATTTACCGGCCGCTATGATCCTACAACAGATGTCGGCTGGCAATATTCTCCGGATAACATGCATGTCTCAAACGGTATTCTTAAAATTCGCACAGAATATGATCCCGATTATCCTTGGGTTAACCCGGGGACAGGCAATTATCAGTTTACCACCGGGGGAATGTGGTCTAAAGTAAAATCGGATAGTGCCGGGTATATGGAAATTCGTTGTAAGCTGGCGGATGCAAGAGCGGTGGCTGCCTTCTGGACAACCGGAGATGATCTCTGTGAACTGGATGTTTTTGAGGCCATTGGGAAACATTTAATATACTCGGCGCGAATGTGGTCATCGCTTCATGACTGGTCATTTCCACGCCCGAACCATTCCTGGTCGGATAGAACACAGCTGCCTTTCAATTTTAGAGATGGTTTTCATACATTTGCTGCTGAGTGGGATCAGGACTCTTTAAAAATCTATGCCGATGGTCAGTTTGTTCACGGAACCAGCAGGGATTGGGTGGAAAATACCCCGGCACAAGGGGCAGCGAACGATAAGTACTCAACTCGCTGGTCATTGACCGGCGGTCAACACATTTGGGCTGATGCAGAAATCTTTCCCTGGTGGGGTATTCCGGATCCAAACAATCTGCCCGCAGATTTTGAAATTGAATATATCCGGGTTTGGCAACGTGAAGATGATCCAACAGCTATTTCCGATGTTGAAGATATATCCATTGCGACCGGATTTGGGTTGGAACAGAATTATCCGAATCCGTTCAACCCAAAGACAAATATCCGTTATCAACTACCTGTGGAATCCTATGTACAGTTAGAGATTTATAATTTAGCCGGTCAAAAGGTTCGGACTTTAGTCAGTGCCAGGAAAAATACCGGCAGCCATTCCGTGCAGTGGAACGGATTGAATGATAGCGGGCAAAAAGTTTCAAGTGCTATCTACCTTTATACGATTCGAATTAAAAGCAGAGGTCAGAGCTTTTCCCAGAGCAGGAAAATGATTCTGATGAAATAATTTACCTGTTTGAGGTGCTAGTATTGCAGGCCTCACTAGGAATTAGGATCGTCTCTACCCGCTGTTTTATCATGAATAAAATAGAGAAAATTGCTACGATGAAATATACGAAATTTGTCCTTCTCACAATCCTGCTTCTTCAATGTTTCCATTCATTGAATGCGCAAACATTAGCAGATACCGCACAAGCTAAAATTAATGAACTCAATGCCCTGATTACCCAGGCAGAACAGCAGGGTATTGATGCATTAAAGGAAATGATGACCGTGCGAACGGCAGAAGTCTTTTTAAAATATGCCGACTGGGATGAAGCGCATATCGCAGAGAATACTTCCTATTTTGCGATGGTATCTGCTTTAATGAATCAGTACAATACCACAGCTACACAAATGGCTAATGACCTTCCGGATTTTGAACGTAAAGATGTTATAACAATGCTGGATTCCGCTATCGTTTTCTTAAAGAAACTAATTGATGGTATCTATACGCGGAAAACCATTCCCAAAATAGACTGGGCGAATGTTACACATAACGGCGATCAATTGAGTTATAACAGCAGGCCGGTGTTTCTGGAATACTATACCTGGAAACCGGATATACCGGAATTGACGGAGTATTTTGGCGATAACGGCGGGTTTTTCATGCAACCCAGGAATGTTATAAACGAAACAGGAAGCGTAAATCTATCCGTGCCTTCAGAATCAGATAATATCGGATTCGTATTTATTAGTCATAGAAACCCACCGCAATGGGCAATAGATAAGTATGGACCGGGTTTTGACCTGAAAGCAAGCACCGGCACAAGGTTTACAGATTATGATATTGATAACCCCGGCGCCCGGGAAATGATGGGATTTTTACTCGATGCTACTGTGCCCCAAATTGCTGGAAAGAAATATGCCGATTTAGGCTATATGTTGGTTAATGAACCCCACTTTTTTACGACTAAAAAATCAACTGGCATTTTAAATTGGGCAAGCGGCCCCGTTACTGATTATACAATTGATAAATTTAAGGTTTGGCTACAAAATAGACATGGAGATATCAACATACTAAACTCGCTCTGGGGGACAAGTTTTACAGACTTTGATGCAGTAACAATAGACATTCCAATTAGTGATGGATTGATCGGAACAGCGAAATGGTATGATTGGCATCTCTTTAACAACGATCGGGTAACGGATTGGTATACTTTTCTAAAAAATAAAATTATTGAAAACGATCCGAATGCGAAAGTCCATCTGAAAATCATGCCCTGGCTCTGGTCAGAAAATCAGCGGGGGCACGGGATCGATTTTGAAGCGCTGACAGTACTGAGCGAAATTATTGGTAACGATGCC
The DNA here is from genome assembly GCA_028284905.1 of Calditrichia bacterium. GTDB lineage: Bacteria > Calditrichota > Calditrichia > RBG-13-44-9 > J075 > JACKAP01. The sequence continues at coordinate 18,045 of JANQQU010000087.1, read as the reverse complement.
GGGGCTTCCCACAATCGTATGTGGGGCGGCCCCTTTTTATGGGAAGAAAACTATTCCTATGATTGGCGGGAAATGTGCATGAGCTATGATTTTTTAAAATCCGTCAGTCCGGAGAAAATTATATTTAATTCCGAAGCACATTATTTGTCAACCACCATATCAAGAGACTTATATCTGGATCCTGCTTATGCCCGTGCAACTTACTGGCTGGCCCATACCCAGGGTTTAAATGCCAGCCAGACCTGGTATTGGCCGAGGCGGGAAGATGGTTCATTAAGAACGCCTGTCACAAACAGTTACGCCGGCTCCAATAATCAGCAGCCACGGGTGACGCAGGAGCTTCACTCAACTTTAATGGATCTAAATTCGTTTAGCGAAGAAATTATGGCTATGCAGCGGCAAGAAAAGCCGATCCGCATATTTTACTCGGAAACCTCCGCCATCAATAAATCGCATCATATGGATGACGTCTTCGAGTTATACGAATCCTTGTTTTTCGAGGGAGTGCCGATTGGTTTTGCTACAGCGGGAATTATTAACCGGCAAAATCAACAAGATTGGGATCTCATTACTGTTCATAAAACCGAGTATGTCACGCAGGAAGAGTTTGAGGCCCTGCAATCATATTTGGATAATGGTGGTACAGTCATTTTAGATGATGCCAGCTTGGAAATGAATGAGTATGGCGAGATTCATACTACGCAGCTATCAGGAAATATTATTCGGACAAATGGGGTTGAGGCCATTAAAAATGCCGCGCTATCTTTTGTTGCGAACAAACTACCTGAAGTAAAAATAACAGAAACCAATGATCGTTCTGTCAAGACCTGCACCTGGAAAATTGTGAAAGGGACGAATGGGAATAATATTGTCTCGGTTGTTAATTTAGGTAATACGCCTGCCAAACTTGATATTTCGCTCAGGAACGGCAATATTTCTGCCCTTAAAAATTTGTTGAATGGCACTTATGTAGACACAAGCCTGACGCTTCCGGTTTATGGCACTTTATTTTTGGAAGTAATAGATAAAGAACCGATCGAGGTGCCAACGGAATTCTCATTAGCACAGAACTATCCCAATCCGTTTAATGCAGCGACAACCATTTCATTTGATGTTTCGGAAACGGTTGACGCCCGCATTGACATATTTAATATTTTAGGACAAAAGGTTAATTCCTTTCGTTGGAGTGCCCTTGAACCGGGTAATTATCAACATGTATGGGATGGTAAAAATAAATTTGGAAAAAACGTTTCATCCGGCCTGTATATCTATCGGTTAAAAGCCGGTAGTTTCTTCAAAAGTAAAAAAATGATCCTTTTGAAATAATCTGAAATTTTGTAGAATCCTTTAGTATCGGACATCTTTAGGAATTAGCCACGGATTATCCCGGATTTACACAGATTTAAAAAATCTTTTAATCATTTTTTAGAGACACCATTTATAAATCTGTGCTAATCCGTGCAAATCAGTGGCTTTAATAAAAAGTATTCATGCTGAAAATAGAATCAGATATCATGTATCCAATTAGTGAAAAACAAGAACAAATGCAGGTATAAAATGACGACTGGCCGACGCTTATGGATTTTCCGCATTTTGGCAATACTGATCCTCCCCGTTGCCCTGCTGCTTCTTGAGGCCGGTTTACGAATTATTGACTACGGATTCCCCACTGAGTTAGCCCTTAAAGAAACTATTAAAGGCAGAGAAACTTATACGAATAATGACAAATATGCCTGGCGTTTCTTCCCCCCTACCATCGCACGAACCGCATACCCCTTTTCTTTTCCGGTAGATAAGGATGATAATGCCTACCGAATTTTTGTGTTAGGTGGATCCGCAGCTGCCGGGACGCCAGATGGGGCTTTTTCTTTCGGTCGTATTCTGGAAACAATGCTTACCGAAAAATACGATCAAATAAAATTTGAAGTAATAACCCTGGCGATGCCTGCCATAAACTCTCATGTCGTCTTGGAAATCGCGAAGGAGTGTGCTGATTACCAGCCGGACCTTTTTCTTGTCTACCTGGGCAATAACGAAGTGGTCGGACCATATGGCGCCGGCACTGTTTTTACGCCAATCAGTGGAAATCTTGCACTGATTCGTTTCGGTATTGCTTTTAAAAGAACCAAAATAGCCCAACTCTACACCAACCTCATTGCTTATTTCCGTGATGACAATAATCCGCAAACATGGAGGGGGATGAGTATGTTCCTGGAAAACCAGGTACGTGCGAGCAATCCCAATTTAGCGGAAGTATATGAGAATTTTCGGGAAAATCTGGAGGACATACAAAATTCGGCAAAAGATGGCGGGGCAAAAATAATTTTTTCGACGGTGGCTAGTAATCTCAAAGACAGTCCACCATTCGCTTCTCTTCACAAAAAGCAGCTGACTGATTCACAAAAAGCAGAATGGGATAAAATCTATAAGCAAGGCATTAATTATGAAGAAAATTCGGATTATTCAAAAGCGCTGGACTTTTACCTCAAAGCGAGCCTGATAGATACTGAATATGCTGATCTACATTTCCGCATGGGAAAGTGTTATGAACGCTTAGGCGCTTATAAAAAGAGTATAGAACATTATAGCCTGGCACGTCGTTTTGACACCTTGCGTTTTCGGGCGGATAATTCTATTAATGAAATCATTCGCGACCTGGCCAATCAGAAAAAAGAACAGGGTGTTTTTTTAATTGATGCAGAGAAAGAATTCTCTGAGAACAGCCCGAATGGTATGCCTGGTGACAGCTTGTTTTATGAACATGTTCATATGAACTTCTCCGGTAATTATCTCCTGGCTAAAACGTTTTATGAGAAGATAGAAGAGATATTGCCAGAATGGGTTAGGGAAGAAAAACTGTCGGATACTCCTCTACCCCGGAAAGATGTATGCGCCGAAATGCTTGCCTATTTTGATCATGAAAAACAACGGTTTGCCAACCTTTATCTTCTGAAATTCCAGAAAGAAGCGCCTTTTACGAACCAACTTTATAGCCGGGAACGCATTAAGCAACTAAGGCAGCAACTTATGGCATTGTCTGATAATGTAAAACCGGCCGCCTTGAAATCTCTCGATCCACAGTATCGGTCAGCGATTGAATCCAATCCTCTTGACTGGTGGCTGCATTGGAAATATGGCGAATACCTTGAGCAATTGGGACAAAACAAGGCAGCTATAAAAAAATTACAATCTGTGTTAGAAATGGTACCCAATAACTATTTGGCATATGGCAGAATAGCTGGGCTTCATTTTAAGGAAAGGGATGTTAACAAGGCGATTGAATATTACTCAAAAGCAATTGAGTCGTATCCAATTTATACGGAAGCCTATTTGAATCTGGGTATTTTTCATCATGGCCTTAAACAGTATGACAAGGCTGTTTATTACTATAAGGAAACTATTCGTTTGGGCCTTTATCTGGCAGAAACATATAACAAACTCGCGGTTGTGCTACATGAACAAGGAGAGAGCAAAGCAGCAATTGAAGCTTTTAATGAGGGCATAACGCGTGTGCCAAATAATTTTAAACTGAACTATAACTTTGGGGTTATGCTGCTCCAGCAGAAGCAACACGATGCTGCGATGACGGCTTTTCGAAGGGCGTTGGCGATAGATCCAAATTCGGAGAAAACTAAAAAGATACTTAAAAGTTTGGAATTGAATCTATCGAGATAATATTATCAATGCTAAATGTCTAGATTGTAATTTTCCTCATCTATTTCAGTAACAATATTCTTTTCATAAGCTTCTTTCACATGCTCTTCGGCGATGTTCATATGTTCCAACATCGCTTGAAAAGCACCGTCAGCATCTTCCCTGATAATGCAATCAAGAATATTTTGATGATGTTGCAAGGATACCTGTCGATGAGAAAGCACATCTAAATTGACTGTTAACAACTGTGGCAGCAGCAGAAAAATCGGCTCCATAATGATTGGAATGATTGGGTTTTGAGTCGCTTGTGCAATTCTGTTATGAAATTTACTGTCATTCTCAGCGACAGTTTTGGCGTCCTCGACATTTTCTTTCATAAGTGTGTAGTACTTTTCCAGGTGGCGAATGTCTTCTTCGGTTCGATGAATTGCTGCCAAACGAGCATTCCCGGGCTCAATTTCTTTTCGGGCCTGAATAAAATTAATCAAACCGCGATCCCCACATTTCCTGAGCAGAAGCGTGGCCAGTGGTTTCGCAGCATGACTTGAATCAATTTCCACGACAAATGCACCACTTCTCCCACGTATGTCGATTAATCCCTGGCCAGCAAGCATTCGTAATGCTTCCCGTATTGCTGTTCGACTTATCCCAAATATTTCGACGAGGTCAGTTTCACTGGGCAAGCGCTCACCAGGTGCATAAACCTTCTGGAAAATCGCTTTTCTTAATTGCTCTTCTACTTTGAGACTAAGCGGTACATTCCGATTAATTTTCTTTAGAGAATGGGTTTTCGACATACGACATCACTCGGCTTATTAAATCGTATACAATATACCTTTTTAATATTAATAAAATATATTGATTGCTAATCAGTGGCAAGTATTTTTTAGTCTGATCGGAAGTAAGTATCCGTGTGTCCCCAGTTCAATTCTGGGAGACGCCATGATAAAGGGTTACAAGAATTTCTTGTAACCCTTTTTTATTTGAGGTCAGCAATAAATCTGTATATCACTTTTTAGCAGAGTTCACGAGGATGAATCATAACACGTCTTTTGGGACAATGTGTTAAAAACCTCTTAAGCTTCCAGGTTAATTATTATTGTTTATGAGATATTGAATCGTTACGTTTGGCGAAGATGAACCAGCCTTTATGTTGGGATAAAAACTACCATCTTGATGCCTTCATGAAGTAAGGCGAAAAGTTAGGAAAGCATAATGCAATATCAGAGTATTTTTCGACCAAATCTTTTTCAGGATCAGACAATACTTGTTACCGGAGGTGGCACAGGCATCGGGCGTGTTATAGCTCATGAGCTTGCTTCGCTCGGAGGGAATCTGATCATTGCCAGTCGAAAAGAGCAGTCGCTTGAGAAAACCTGCCGGGAAATTAGCGATGCAGGAGGGCGATGCAGCTGGCATACTGTCAATATTCGTCAGGAAGAAGACGTCGAAAAATTGATTGAGGAAATTGTAAATGCACATGGCGGACTGGATATGCTGGTTAATAATGCGGGGGGACAGTTTCCCAGTCCGGCAGAGCATATCAAGCAAAAAGGCTGGCACGCGGTAATTGAGACAAATCTGACCGGTACATTTAATGTAACGCGGGCCGTGTTCAATAAGGCAATGGTGAAAAAAGGGGGGAGCATTGTTAATATTGTCGCGGAAATCCGGAACGGATTTCCCGGGATGGCCCATACCGGGGCTGCAAGGGCGGGCGTGGTTAACTTAACGAAAACCCTGGCAGTAGAATGGGCCTCGCGAGGGGTGCGGATCAATTCAATTGCGCCGGGCGTTATCGATGGGCATGGCCTGAGTCAATATGATCCTGCCTTTATGAAAAGCTATATCGATTCTGTCCGTGCTGCAATCCCTGCAAAGCGACTGGGAACAGAATCCGAAATTGCAGCAGCGGTTACTTTCCTGTTATCTCCGGCAGCAGCATATATTACCGGTGAGACCATCCGGGTAGATGGAGGCTGGTCCCTGTGGCACAAACCCTGGAAATTGGATGACCATAATTTGAGCAATTCTTTTGACGGTTTTTCGGCTGATGATGAAACCGATAAGACTTGATTGGTAATTAATGGATCGACAGGGCTAGATTTCTTTCCTGGATATTAGATCATACTTGAAACTATCTCCGCTATCAGCCGATTCTTGTTTTTATGGTAATAAAGGGGATGTTTTCAGCAATGGTCTAAAATTGCTATCCTGCTACCAATATTACTCCTTCCTTGCCGAAAGAATCCCATGTTGATCTGGCCGTTTATGATATTCCGGGAAATTAGTTCAGGAATTGGTCAATCGTCGTGTTGCGATTGGAAAGCATACGATCAACTTTGACGCAGCTAAACTGGCTAGTGGTATCTACCTATACCACATCCAGGCTGGTAGTTTTACCCAAACACGACGGATGGTTTTGATGAAGTAAAATTAATCTTCGCCGAAGCGCAGTAAGGGAATTGAAAAATTCCCTTACTGATTACAGAATAACAATTTTCAAAAGGATAGTTTATGATCGCTTAATATTTTATATTTCTATTGATTCTACAGTTTAAATCGTCGCTTATGTTCGTAATTAGATTGTTGATGTAGAAATGAGACTGAATTTTTCTTCTAACAGGTATTCAATTGTCAAGCTGATCTGCGTAGCTTTATCGGCTTATATCCTGCTCCTGTCATCGATACCATGTTGTTCGGATTTGGCCTGTTATGATGAAATGGAAGTCAGTGGTGCCGAACATCCGGAAGAATCACATGAAGATGATGATTGCGCCAGTTGTTCTCAATTTATGGCCTGCGGTACCTGTGCCGGTTTTGTCTCTTTGAATTTTACCCCACCGAAAATTCTTTTAACGATAGAGTCATTTCATCAATTAAACATCTCCCACCTAAGAAATAACTACATTGCCCAAATATGGCATCCACCCAATTTAAGTTGTTAACAGCGTTTGATGATTGATGCGCAAATTTTATCCTGCGTAAATCATTTTAATCCTTACAACAACTTAAACAGGGATAATCAAAATGAAACAATTGATTCTGCTGTTGTTGGCATTGCTATGCCTTTCAACAGCTAGGGGCCAGAATACATTTCAGGCAAACATTAAAGATGCTGAGAGTGGGCAACCGCTCGTTGGTGCTTTTGTAATTTTAGCAGATACCACCATTGGCGCGAGCACAGACCAGAATGGCTTTGTGTTTCTCACCAATATTCCTGACGGAAATCAGACAATCATTTTTAGTTACGTCGGCTATCAGGAGGTCTCACGGGATTTTAACTTCCCATTGCAGCAGAGTGAACCGATGGATGTTTTGCTTCATCATGATCACGAAACTATGGAAGAAGTTACCGTTGCAGCAACAAGATCCAGCCGTACCATTGCCGATATCCCCACCAGGGTTGAAGTTATATCCGGTGAAGAGCTCGATGAGAAAGGAAATATGAAACCCGGTGATATTCGGATGTTATTGAACGAAAGCACCGGTATACAAACCCAGCAAACCTCCGCGACATCCTATAATTCCAGCATTCGTATTCAAGGGCTTGATGGGAAATATACCCAAATACTAAAAGATGGACTGCCGCTTTATGCCGGTTTCTCTGGAGGATTAAGCTTACTGCAGATCGTACCGCTCGATTTAAAACAGGTAGAAGTTATCAAAGGCGCTTCATCGACATTGCATGGCGGCGGTGCAATTGCCGGGTTGGTCAACCTGGTTTCCAAAGCACCGGATGGACCCGCACAGTTGAGTTTCCTCTTTAATGGGACTTCTGCTTCAGGATTGGATGTCAGTGGTTTCTTCTCCCAAAAAGCGCGGAAGATGGGAACGACCATTTTCATGTCATACAACTCGGGTTCGCCTTACGACCCGGCAGATATTGGTTTAACTGCAATTCCCGAATTCCAGCGATATACCTTCAACCCGAAATTGTTTGTTTACTTAAACGATAAAACAACCCTTAATCTCGGTTTTAACAGCACTATTGAGGATAGAACCGGCGGAGATATGCAATACATCGAAGGTATTGCGGATAGCACGAATTCTTATTTTGAAAAGAACGAGACCACCCGATTTAGCACGCAACTCGGGTTTGACTATCTGGCAACAAAAAGCGCAAAGTTTTCCTTTAAGAATAGTGTCAGTTTCTATGACAGAAGTGTTGAAATTCCTGATTACAAATTCGCCGGTCAGCAGGTTTCCTCCTTCAGCGAAGCAAACTTTAGCGATAGCAGGGAGAATTTTGAGTGGATTGTGGGATTAAATTTATGGACGGACCGTTTTACCCAGGATCAGTTCAATAATAGTGAAGTTGTAGACTATGATCATACTACGGTTGGTGTATTTGCCCAAAACACCTGGAATACTTCTCAGAAAGTGAGTGTAGAAACCGGACTGCGTTTTGATCATCAGAACGAATATGGCAGCTTTCTTCTTCCCCGGATCTCGCTTTTGCTGAAACCTGATCCAAATCTGACAATGAGATTAAGCGGTGGGCTGGGCTACAAAACCCCAACCGTTTTTACTGAAGATGCCGAGCGATTACAGTTCAGGGATGTGCTGCCTGTGGACGGTGAAAAAACAGACGCTGAAGAGTCGATTGGCAGTAATTTTGATATCAACTATCGTACTTTGCTTTCAAAAAAGATGACATTTAACATTAACTCCCTGCTTTTCTATACGCGTATCAGCGAGCCAATTTTACTTACTCCAATTTCTAACGGGCAGTATGAGTTTCAACAGCCGCAAGGAAATATTGATACCCGGGGAATTGAAACGAACCTAAAGTTAACTTATGATCATTATAAGTTGTTCGTTGGGTATACATATGCCAATGTTCAACAGCACTATAATGAAAATTCTACATCTCTGCCGCTGGTTGCCAAACATCGATTGAACAATGTTTTAATTTACGAAGTTCACGACGAATTGCGGATTGGGCTTGAGGCCTATTATTTTAGTCCACAAAAACTCAATGATGGCAGCACCGGGAAGAAATACTGGATTCTTGGCTTGATGACGGAGAAAATTTGGGAAGGTTTTTCGCTCTTTCTAAACTTCGAAAACTTTCTTGATACCCGGCAAACAAAATTTGGGCAAATTTATAGCGGACCCAGGAGTAATCCGGTTTTCAAAGACATTTATGCGCCAATAGACGGGTTCGTGATAAATGGGGGTTTGAAAATAAAATTATAGGATTGTATTTTCTATTAACGCTGTCATCGCCCGGTTAGATGCCTGTGGGCGATGACAGCAAATATTTATCCGGCATTACTGTTTAGTGCTACGGAAAATAATTGCAGAAATACGAAAGTGCCGTTGTGTAAGCAATGAAAACTCATGTAATCAGCTGAAAAAGAAAGATGCTATGAACAAGATGAAAAACGAATCCGGATTCCTTCCCAAACCATATTTGTTACATAACGAAATTCAGAATTATAAGTGGGGAACAAAAAACGATAAAGCCTTTATTCCGCGATTTATTGGCATCGCGACGGAAAAGGACCTGCCCTATGCAGAGCTCTGGATGGGCGCGCATCCGAAAGCACCATCGCGAATAGAAATTGATGGTGAAAGATATTTGCTCAACCGTTTAATCGAAAAATACCCGCTGGAAATTTTGGGAGAAGCGGTGGCGGGAAAGTTCGACAAGAAGCTCCCCTTTTTATTCAAAGTGCTTTCTGCCAATGAAGCACTTTCGATTCAGGCACATCCCAATAAACAGCAGGCAGCAGCGCTCCATACGCTTGATCCCGAGCATTATCCCGATGATAATCATAAGCCGGAAATCGCCATTGCCCTGGATGAGCTCCTGGCACTGGCCGGTTTTCAACCGATTTCTACTTTGCTTACAGTTTTTCAGCGCTATCCGGAAATCGCCGCATTTATCGGAGAAGATATCGTCGCTGAAATGAGAAAGGTGCGAAATGATTCGCCCGAAGCAAGTGAGATCGTAAAGCGGATGTTTTCAGCATTAATGTATAAGTCCCAAACCCACAAAGAAGCATTGCTGGCAGCCATCGAAAGTTTGAGCAACCGCCTGACTGAGAAAGGTGGATTGAGCGAACGGGAGAAAATCTTTTTTGAACTACGGGAAACTTACCCGGGTGCAGATTCCGGCCTTTTCTCTCTCTTTCTCCTGAACCTGATTCGCTTAAAAAAAGGAGAAGCGGTCTTTTTGAACGCCGGCATTCCCCATGCCTATCTAAAGGGAAATATCGTCGAGTGTATGGCAAATTCCGATAATGTTGTGCGGGCCGGATTAACCCCGAAATTTCAGGATGTAAAAACGCTGGTTGATATTCTCACCTACGAAACCACACCAATAACCATTCAGGCAGCTTCCCGGAATAAATACGATACACCGGTGCCGGAATTTGCGATTGAACAAATAAAGCTGGACGCAGAAGCGATAAAAACAGTGGAAGCAACGAGCATTCAGTTCCTTTTGATTGTTGATGGTGGAGTATCTATTCAGTGGAAAAATGAAACCGTCGATTTTCAAAAAGGGCAGGCGGTTTTAATTCCGGCCAGTCTGAAGCGCTATCATTTAAAATCTGCCGGTAAAGCAAACTTGTTTCTGGTGCAGGTGCCTTAAGTGCGGTCATAAAATAAATTTGAGCTGCCCTAAAGGTTTAGCCTAAACAGATCTTCGTTAAACTTCAGCAGAAATTTGATATTACCAGTTTTGAAAAATCGCGCAATTCCCCCTTGGACATGAATTTTCAGACCGTTAAACTGAAGACAAAATACAAGTCATTCACCAGTCTTTTCAGCACGGCTATTGAACATGCAAAAAAACAATCGTATACGATGCGTCGATCGCAAGCCGGGAAGAAAAACCGTTGTTTCCTTAAACTCCGGGCAGACAATTGAATGGCAATTGTACTGGGGATTACAAGATAAAGATGCACCGCGGACGCCGGTTGAGTTACGCGCTGCTAACTGGAAAAAAATCGATGCCAGAGTGCCGGGAAATGTTGAGCTGGATTTGTTAAAAGCTGGTGAGATCCAGGCACCAGAGATCGGTAATAATGTTTATGCCCTTCGCAAATACGAATCCTGCCAGTGGTGGTATCGCTGTAATTTCCCTGGTCCGGATGTACCCGAAGGACACCTTGCAGAGCTATGCTTCCACGGTATTGATTGTATTGCCGAAATTTGGTTAAACGATGTGAAAATCGGACATGTCGAAAATATGTTCATTGCGCATCGTTTCGATGTCAACGATCTTTTGAGCGCTGAAAATGAATTGTTTGTTCGTATCGATTCGGCTGTGCTGGAAGGGCGGAAATACCAGCGGGAGATGTTCGGCGTGCGTTACGATGCGCTGGGGGGCGAATCGGTGAATATTCGCAAAGCAGCACATTCCTATGGCTGGGATATTCTTCCCCGGTTGGTCAGTGCGGGCATCTGGAAAGATGTAGCGTTGGAAATTATATCCCCGACACATTTCAAGGGGGTATATTGGGCAACGAACTCGGTTGATCCGGCGAGCAAACAAGCTTCGATTTATGTTGATTGGGAGTTTGCCACGGAACGCCTCAATGTCGATGACTTGACTTTACAGGTAAAATTGCAGCGTGGCGATCAAATCGTATTTGAAGAAAGCTCCAAAATCTATTCCACCGTTTTTCGTACCCGGCTGAATCATCTGAAGAACATAGATTGCTGGTGGCCGCGCGGTTATGGCGATCCCGCATTATATGATGCGACATTAGCAATTCTGGACGAAAATGGGGAAACCCTCGCGGAAGATACGCAAAGGATTGGCATCCGAACAGTAGAACTACTGCGCACTGATGCCACAACGAAAGAGAATCCTGGGGAATTTGTTTTTAAGATCAACCAGGAAAAGATTTTTGTGAAAGGAACCAACTGGGTCGCGCTGGATGCTTTTCACAGTCGGGACAAGCAGCACATCCAGCCATCGGTTAATATGCTGGTGGATCTAAATTGCAACATGGTCCGGATGTGGGGCGGCAATGTTTATGAGCAAGACGAATTTTATGACCGCTGCGACGCACATGGCATTATGGTCTGGCACGATTTTATGATGGGCTGTACCCAATATCCGCAGGGTGATAGTTTCCTGAAAAAGATTGAAACGGAAGCAGCAAGAGCGATTCGTAGAATTCGCCGGCACCCCAGCCTGGTGTTATGGGCAGGGAATAATGAGAATGATATTTCCGGGGAATGGAACAATGATCAGTCATTTGTAGATCCGAATGATGACCCAATCAGCCGCCAGCTTTTACCGGCGATGGTGCGTCGCCTGGACCCAAAAACGCCTTACCTGCCCAGCTCACCATACATTAGTGCGGAGGCCTTCCGGCTGGCCGGACGGGTGGACCAAAGCTATGCACCGGAGCAGCACCTTTGGGGGCCGCGTGGGTATTACAAGGCGCCTTTTTACACGGAAAACGATGCGAAATTTGTGAGTGAAATCGGTTACCATGGCTGTCCGAATCGTGAAAGTCTGGAAAAAATGTTTGATAAAGACTTTGTGTATCCCTGGACGAACAAAAAAGATTTTCAGTGGAACGATCAATGGCAGACCAAAGCGGTACGCTCCCATCCTCATTCAACCGAGCTATTGCAACGCAACGATTTAATGATCAATCAGATCAAATGTGTCTTTACGAAAGTGCCAACAGATCTTGACCGTTTTATCCTCGCATCGCAAATTATTCAGGCAGAAGCGAAGAAGTATTTCATTGAGTTTTGGCGGATGAATAAATTTGACCGGACCGGGATTCTCTGGTGGAATCTCCGCGATGGTTGGCCGGTAATCTCCGATGCGATTGTTGATTATTATTATCGTAAAAAACTTGCCTATCATTATATCAAACGAGTGCAAACCGATGTCTGTGTAATGGTCGGTGATGCGCAAGCGGATGGACATCCTGTTGTCATCGTCAACGATACTTTGGAGGAGGCCGAAGGCCGTTTTACAATAAAAGACGCAGACACTGAAGAGATACTGTATAAAAAGGTATTCCGGGTTCGCAAAAACGGGAAATTGCTGGAGGGATATTTACCGGAAACGACCCGGACCCGATTGTGGCTGATAGAATGGGAAACCGCCGGGAAAAAATACAGAAATCACTATTTTGCTTATCAGCCGCATGTGGCGTTGGATGTCTATTTGAAATGGCTGCCGATATTAAAACCGAACAAAACAACGTCTCTTGAGGAATCTGATGAATAAACTCGCGTTCTGTTTCTTCTTTTTGGTCAGCATGGCTTTGACAGCCGGAGGTGAGGAGGTCGACTTCTGGTATGTCGGCAGCTATGCGGAAGTAAATGCCGTGCGAGAGATTGCTAAAAAATACCAGTCAGAAACCGGTGTTGTCGTCAATGTGCAGGCGCTTCCCTGGGGGAATTTCGATACCAAGTTTGTTACGGCAATGGCTTCCGGAAATCCGCCGGATGCTGGTTCCGGCAGCCTGAGCGCCGGGCTGGATTATGGCAAAGTTGGCGGGGTGATCGACCTGGCAGAGCGCTATCCGGAGGCCATTGCTCGCCTGAAGAAAAAGTTCTTTCCAGGGATGTGGCCGATCAATTATTACAAGGGGCGACTCTTTTCTATTCCCGGTAGCGCCGCTGCCTTAGTGGGATTTTATCGCAAAGATATTTTTGAAGCGAATAACCTTACCGTACCACAAACCTGGTCCGAACTAACGACTGTGCTAGACCGCTTAACAGCCGAGGGCTACAAATACGGTTTTTTTTGGACGCGCAATGCCTCCTGGGGATTGGGTACTTTTACCTGGCCGTTTGAGGCGGAAAGTTTTCTGGACGACGGCGCCCGGGTGGGATGGACAGAAGCAAATTTCCTGAAGGGATATCGATACGCGATTGATCTCTGGAATTCTTACAATCTCGCCGATGAAAAGGAAATGCTGCTGATTGCTGAGGAAAACCCGGCCAGGGCTCTCCCACTCTTTTTTACCTACCACGAAGCATTGAGCGATTTACAGATACGCTTTCCAGAGGCGATGGACAACATTGGCGTTTTTCCTTTCCCCCGGGCGGATGAGGGCATCCCGGTAACCATCATGGGCGGGCGGAGCACAGTGATTTTCCGGGAAGCGAAAAATCCCGATGGGGCGATGAAATGGCTGGAATATCTGACATCCGCCGAAATGCAGTTTTATCAGTATAATTATCTCGCCAACCTGGACGACGGCGCCTGGTTGACTTTTTCCCCCAACATGGCGTTCTGGGAAAAAGACCTCGCTTTGCGGGACGGCGATCAGGCACTTTTTCGGGAAATTTTTGGTCGTCTGAAAACGAAAGAGGGACATCCCTGGCTGAAAGAGCCGGAACGCATTCTGGAGCAAAGTTGCTACAAAATGTGGGAAACCCTGCAAACCTATCATGAATCTGTCGCCGCAAAATACGATATCAGCGTACGAGAGCTAAAGCAACAGTTCGCTGCCGGGAAATTACCAGAAGAACGGGAAAAATACCGGCAATTTCTGGCACATTCTTGTGAAGAACTATTAAACGAACTTACGGTTCAAGCCCAGCAAAAGCTCGATATCGATCGGGAGAGTTTTCAGCGTTATTACGGCGATTTATATCTAAGCAGCAGCGGCAGCGCGAATGAGTGGGACATCCTCGATTATTCCGAGCTGATCGTTTTTATACTTTGCCTGGCCTTTTTTGCCATGATTCTGGTAGTGCCGGACATTCGCGCGAATTGGCGCTCTTATCTCTATATCGCGCCAGCCGTTATTTCTGCCCTAGTGTTTATTATCATTCCGGTCATCGTCTCTTTTTACCTTGGTTTTACCCGCTATAATCCAGTAACGCCATTGAGCGCGGCAAAGTGGGTGGGGCTGGAAAATTACCAAAACATTTTGGCGGATTCGGTACTTTGGCAAAGCCTTGGCCGTTCGCTTTATTTTGCCCTGTTGGTTATCCCACTGCAGCTGGTCCTCGGGGTAATACTGGCTGCCTGCCTGGATAAAAACCTCTGGCCGGATAAACTCTTCAAATTCGTATACTTTGCCCCGTTGGTAACCTCAATTGTATCGGTCAGCTTAATCTGGTTCACCCTGTTCACCGGGGCGGAACACGGTTGGATCAATGCCCTGTTATTGAATTTAGGAATGATAAAAGATCCGGTGGTATTTCTGAAAGATAAGGGTTTCTTTTTGAATTGCGTGATCGTGATGAGCATCTGGCAGGGACTGGCCTTTACCATTTTGATTTACCTGGCGGGATTCCAAAATATTCCGGCTGCGCAGTATGAGGCAGCGGAAATCGATGGGGCCGGTCCTTTCCGGCAGTTTCTCCATATCAGCCTGCCCGGTTTACGGCCGCAGGTGGTTTTTCTGACGGTAATGGGCACCATCGGAGCCATTCAGGTCTTTGAACAAATCTTCATGATGGGCGGTGGGGCCGGGGAAGGAGAATCCAAATTTGGCCCGGACGACAGCGGTATGACTATCGTTCCTTTTATTTACCGGAAAGGATTTGAGTATTTTAAAATGGGGGAAGCCTCCGCGGTTGCCTACATCCTCTTTGTGCTGCTACTAATCCTGACGATCTTTAACTTTAAGCTGATTATGAAGAAAGAAAGCTAATGAATATCATTCTGGTCATTTTCGATACGCTTCGGAAGGATTGCATCGGCGCATACGGACAGCCTCCCTGGGGAAAGGTGCATACCCCCAATCTGGATCGTTTCGCGGAAGCCTCGCTGGTTTTTGACCGGGTTTATCCGGAAGTGCTTCCCACGCTGCCCGCCCGCCGGGCGATTTATACCGGGAAACGGGTCTATCCATTTCATGAGAGCATGTTTTACCTGAAAGGTGATTTTACCGGTTCTCCCGGCTGGGGACCGATTCCGGAAAGCGACGATACACTGGCGGAATTATTGCGGGAAAAAGGTGGTTATCGCACCGGGTTGATTTCCGATGTTTATCATCAATTTAAACCTTCGAAAAATTTCCAGCGCGGCTTCGACCAGTGGCAATTTTTACGCGGGCAGGAAGTCGATCCCTACCGCAGTGGGCCGGAACCCACTCAGGAGGAAATTGACTACTGGCTGGCGCGGGAATACCAAAGTCCGGAGAATTGGCACAATTTCATTCGGCAATGCATAAAGAACATGCATGATCGTATTGCTGAGGAAGACTACTTCAACGCCCGGGTAATGACCGAGGCCAGTCATTGGCTGCGGCAAAACCGCGCGGCGGAAAATTTTTTCCTGACGGTAGAAAGTTTTGATCCCCATGAACCCTGGTTTGTCCCGGAAAATTACCGGAAGATGTACGATAAAAGCGAGCGGCAGGAACAGGTTGCTTCCCTCTACCGGGAAACCGATGACATCCCCGTTGCCCTCATCGAGCGGGCCCAGGCGAATTACAGCGCCCTGGTTACGATGTGCGACCGCTGGTTCGGCCATTTCTATGAATCGCTGCAGGTGCAGGGATTACTGGAAAATTCCGTGGTAATTGTCGCAACAGATCACGGACATTCCATTGGCGATGCCAACTACATGGGGAAGCGCGGTTATCCTTCTCATCCATCGGTCTTCGATATCGGTTTGATGATCCGTCATCCAAGCGGCGCAGGCGCTGGCGAGCGGTCGGATTTACTTTTACAGCATATCGATATTTCTGCGCAGATATTGGATTTTGCCAACGTCAAGCCAAATCAACCGATTGATGGAAAAGCCTTTTGGGAAACAGCTGTAGAGGGCGGGAAGGCGATCCGCGATCATGTAACCATCGCCTGGGATTGTGCGATCACTGTCATAAAAGATCGCTGGTGGATGAACTGCAATGTAGATGGCAGCGGCGTGTTTTTATATGACCTAACGGCGGATCCCCAATTGGGTAAAAACATCGCGGATGAGAACCCTGTAATCGTAAAAGAAATGTTTACCATTGCCAGGTCAGATGCGGATAACAATATTCCCGACTATCTTATCGAGCGGGCGATGGCGCAATCCAACGCTCCGGGATGCAGGCGATTGCTGCGAATAAGTAACATATTTCCGCGGGAAAGTTGTTTTTTAATAGCCCGCGAAATACGCGAATAACACGAAAAGTATCGTCGAATTATAAGGAAAAATTAATCTTAAATTGTATGGCTGTTAATCAAAAATTTCTTTTCAAAAGCATTATACGCTTTCGCATGTTTAGCGTATTTCGCGGGCAATAATAATTAGATAGCAGCCAACATAACGCCGTCAGGCAACCTGTAAGTCCGGAAGTAATAGATGAAAATACCAAAAATAAACCTCTCTCGTTTTTGGCTTTACACTGTCATCATCGGCGTGGGAGTAACGATGGTGACGCCATTTTATTACATGGTGATTACCTCCTTCAAAACGCTGGAGGATGTCTCCCGGGTGCCGATTAGCCTGGCACTGGAGGCACCGACTATTCGTCCCTATGCCCGCTTGCTGGAAGGGCTGGATTACGGTTTATTTATGTGGAACAGTTTTTTAATCGCGTTGATAACAACGCTTGGCACCCTGTTCTTTTGTTCGCTGGCCGGTTACGCTTTTGCCAAACATCAGTTCAAACTGAAAAATTTCTTCTTCTACTTTCTGCTTTCTACGATGCTGATTCCCGGTTCGGTATTACTTGTGCCCGGCTTTCTCTTAATGCGTGATCTCGACTGGCTAAATACCTTCTGGCCGTTGATTGTACCGGGGCTTAGCGGAGCGTTTGGTATCTTCCTCGCCCGGCAGTTTATCGAGGAAATTCCCAACGATCTTATCGACGCTGCACGTATCGATGGCTGCAGCGATTTCCGCATCTTCTGGTCGGTAATTCTGCCTTTATCCAAACCCTTGTTGGCGACGCTGGGCATTCTCACATTCCTTTACAACTGGAATAATTTTATTTCCCCGTTGATCTATATTTTTGATGAAAGTCTTTACACCCTGCCGCTGGGATTATCCCTCTTGCAGGGACGCTACAGTAATGTGGAGAATGTGCAGATGGCCGGTGCTGCCCTGGCGATTGTTCCGGTGCTGATACTCTTTCTGATTTTCCAAAAGCAGATCGTAAAGAGTCTCTCAATGTCCGGTTTGAAAGGATAAGATTTGTTCTAAACAAGTTGGGCATGTATTATATGCTGCACCAAATTTTATTTATAAAATTCGGTTCTCTGATATATTTTTGATCAAGTATTATTAGTTACACCTTATTTGTAACCCTTTCAGGTTAAAACCTGTAACTGGCTCTCCCTTCGGGGCTTTGCGGTAAAAATACGCCGAAGGCGTTGCATATCTCAACCGGGGGGCATAGGTGAGCTCCCCGGTTGAGATAACTTTTTTACCAACCCTGAAGGGGTTACAGAATTTATTATGTTAAATGTTGCCAGTGAATACATTTTCACAAAATTTGTCAAAGA
>JANQQU010000071.1 GCA_028284905.1 Calditrichia bacterium | reverse complement strand
CTAAAGCCTAAAGCCTAAAGCCTAAAGCCTAAAGCCTAAAGCCTAAAGCCTAAAGCCTAAAGCCTAAAGCCTAAAGCCTAAAGCCTAAAGCCTACTAGTGAGTCCCAAATTCCTCAAGGCAACTATCATGGTGTTCAGCATTCTCAAAAACATCATATCCACCAGTCGCGTATTTGCTATGTTCCGGATTGGCGCGGTCGAAGAGTAATTGCCCTTCCACCCAGGTTTGTTCGATTTGAGTGTAGACGCTGAGCGGATCTCCGGAAAGCACGATAAAATCTGCATCTTTCCCTGTTTCCAGCGAGCCGATACGATCCTGAAGATCCATCATGCGGGCGCCGGCGAGGGTGAGAGATTCCAGTGCTTTCTCGCGGGAAAGGCCGTGTTTAACGCCAAAGGCTGCCGAGCGGAAAAAGAGGCGGGAATCGGTAATACCGTCGTCGGTATGATAGGCGACATCCGCGCCGGCTGCTGCCAGCACGCCACCGGTTTTATTATCGAGATGAATCGCTTCCAGCTTGCCACCAGGGGAATCGATGGCGATAACGGAACAGGGCGCTTTCGCTGCAGCGATCTCGTCGGCCACCATCCAGCCCTCGCTGACGTGATGCAGCACTACCCGGAAACCAAATTCTTTCTTCAGGCGGAGTACCGTCAGAATGTCATCACTCCGATGGGTATGGTGGTGGACAATCCGTTTCCCGTCAAGCACCTGCAGGAGCGTCTCCATACCAAGATCCCGCTCAGGCATTTTCTCCGGATCGCCATTGGCCTTTTTCACTTTTTCCCGATAGGCCTGCGCCTTGATGTAAAGCTCCCGCACCATCGCAGCAGATTTTGCCCGTGTGCCGGAGAACGGCGGTTTTTTGCGCAGAGAGTTAGTGCCATTGGCCATTTTTAGACCGCCGCATACCCCGTTCTGCGGATCATCGCAGTAAAGCAGTTCTTCGATGGTGCTTCCTTCCCGCAGTTTCAGGTAGACAGTCTGGCCACTCATCAAGTAGCCGGATCCGGGCATAATATTGACCGTAGTAATACCGCCGGCCCGTGCTTTATGAAAACGTTTGTCGCGCACGTTGATGGCGTCCAGGATGCGCACATCCGGATGAAGCGAGGCCGATGCATCCCCACCGCTGCCTTGACCGATGTGAGAATGGGTGTCCACTAAACCGGGCATTAACACTTTACCGTTGACATCGTGGCGAACGGCATCTGCAGGCACACTCACCTGATCTGTAGCGCCAACGTCAATAATTTTACCATTTTGCACAACCAGCGTGCCGTTTTCGATAGGGGCGCCGGCAATCGTGTAAATTAAGGCCCCACTATAGGCTTGCGCCTTTTCCTGGGCGAAATTAATCGTGGGGATCGCCAGGCAGCACATTAATAAAAAAATGCATCTACGCACCATAATGATTGCTCTCCTCAATGAGAAATGTTCGGAAAAATCGTTTTGCCAAGATACGCTTTCCTGTGTAAATAAACAAAAGTTGAGATTGCTAAATAATGCCAGACAAATACCGAAAATGAAATTGTACTAGCGGTACTGGCCTTCCCGGGTATATCTTACATAATAACTTGATTTCCGCAGGCTTTTTTTGTAAACTTGCACACTTTTGGAGGATTTAATGACGGTTACAAAAGCAGATCTCGTAAACCTGTTGACAGACGCCACCGGTCTGACCAAAGCAGATATTGAAGCTGTGGTAAATGGCTTCCTTTATCAGGTCGTGGAATCAATTCAAAGCGGCGATCGGGTCGAGTTACGTGGATTTGGCAGCTTTCATGCAAAAGAGCGGGAAGCACGAACGGTCAAAAATCCCCGAACGAACCAGGTTGTGAAAGTCGGACATCGTTTTGTCCCGGTTTTTCGCCCGGCGAAATTTTTTAAAGAAAGTGTTAACGATTCCCGGTTAGCAGATCTGGGAAAGGATGGAGATGATAATGCAGTGTAAATCATGCCAGACTGAACTTGCCAAAGATGCAAAATTTTGCCACAACTGCGGTGAAAATGTTGTAGAACCTACTGTAAAGAAGTGCGCCGAATGTGGAACGGAAAACCTTCCCGAAGCAAAATTTTGCAAAAATTGCGGCGCAGCATTAACGAAGGCAGCAGCAAGGAATGTTAAAACTGTTGCCGTAGGCGTCGAGGGAGAGCCGCTCTCCAATACGCATTATATGATGCTCGGCGGGTTTGCCCTGGTAGCATTGATCGTTGCGATGGTTTATTATTACGTCGGTTTTCAATCTCCGCTCGAAGGTAAAACAGAGTGGCAACAGCAATCGTCTCAGAATGCCCATAGTGCAAATGATGGCCATGACCATAATCATGACGAAGTTGCTCAGGGACCGTCTGAAGCAGATATTCAAGCTGCCCAGTCCCGGGTAGACAGCGAGCCAAACAGTGCCGAAACAAATACTCACCTGGCCAATTTACTTTTCGATAGCGGCCGTTTTCAAGAAGCGATTCCCTATTACAAAAAATCATTATCAATTGATGCGAATAACCCCGATGTTACCGTGGATCTCGGTGTGTGTTATTTTAATTTAAATGATATGCAGGAAGCAAAAAGTCATTTTCAGAAAGCATTGGCTA
Organism: Calditrichia bacterium; assembly: GCA_028284905.1. Taxonomy (GTDB): domain Bacteria; phylum Calditrichota; class Calditrichia; order RBG-13-44-9; family J075; genus JACKAP01. Next base: position 2,046 of record JANQQU010000071.1, on the reverse strand, counting down.
TCGCACCGGATCATATCAATGGTTTGTATAATATGGGTGTTGTCTCGGTTCAGCTGGGAGAGGTCAACGAGTTAATTCAATATTGGAGCCGCCTGCGGGAAGTTGCGCCTAATTCCGAACAAGCTGTTCGGGCAGGACAAATTCTGGAAGAAATTCATAGCCAGGTCGCAGATCCGAATAAGCAGCAAAATAATTCAGAATCAGATTAATTATAAATAGATTTTCCCGATTTTTCGGAAACCAGTTTAATCCAGTAACCTGAAGGAGTGATCTTTATGCCGTGTGGTCGTAAAAGAAAACGTCATAAGATGGCAACTCATAAGCGGAAGAAAAGACTCCGCAAGAATCGCCACAAAAAGAAAGTTCGTTAATTGGTAAGCGTAGAGTATCTGCTCTGCGCTTACTTGTTTTTGGGCGGTAGCCTTGTTTTAAATCGTCCTTCGAAGAATAATTTTAAAACACTGATTTGGTATGCCCCAACAAGTTTATTCCGTGTCGGATTTGACCCGGGAAATTAAATCTCTGCTGGAACGGAGCTTCCCCCGCCTGTGGGTGGAAGGAGAAATCTCTAATCTCACCCGCCATTCATCCGGCCATATCTATTTTACCCTGAAAGATGAAAATTCGCAGATCCGCTGTGCCATGTGGCGCTTCCGTGCAGGTAGTCTGATCTTCTCCCCGGAAAGCGGTATGAAAGTGCTGGTAGAAGGAGATGTGCAGGTCTACGAAAAGAATGGTAGCTACCAGCTGATCGTCCAGCAAATGCAGCCGGCAGGCATCGGGGCGCTGCAAAAAGCGTTTGAACAGCTGAAAGAACGCCTGCAGAAGGAAGGACTCTTTGACGAATCCCGCAAGCGGCCCTTGCCGAAATTCCCGGAACGGATTGGGGTGATTACCTCTCCGACCGGTGCAGCAATTCGCGATATCATCAGCGTGCTTTCCCGGCGCTTTCCCGGCATCGAAATCGTAGTTTACCCGGTGCGGGTGCAGGGAGATGGCGCCGCTGCGGAAATTGCCGAAGCGATTGCTGATATGAATACTTACGGGGAAGTAGACCTGCTGATTGTTGGCCGGGGAGGAGGCTCCCTCGAAGACCTTTGGGCGTTTAATGAAGAGATTGTTGCCCGGGCAATATTTGCATCGCAACTGCCGATAATTTCCGCTGTTGGTCATGAGGTGGATTTTTCCATTTCGGATTTCGTTGCCGATCATCGGGCCCCCACGCCTTCGGCAGCGGCAGAGCTGGCGGTGCGGAGCCGAAGTGAGTTACTCGGCGCGCTGGCGTATTATCAGGAGAAAATGGAAAGCATATTGCATAAAAACATATCGCAGCATCGCTTGCATCTCGATAATTTACAGAAGAGTTATGCCTTCCGCCGCCCAACCGATGCCATCTATCAATACTCCCAGCGTCTCGACGATTTGCAGCGGAGTATGCAGCATATGATGCAGCAAGCACTGAAGCTGAAACGCAGTCAGGTGGAAAATCTGACTTTGCGGGTGGAAGGGCTGAATCCTTCCGCTATTCTGCAACGGGGCTATAGCATTACTTCGCACCAGGGAAAAATCGTGCGTGATGCAAAAAGTGTTCAAGCGGGTGATGAAGTTCGAATTAAGCTGGCAAAAGGTTGGCTAAATGCCAACGTCTCGGAAACAGGAGAAAATGATGAGTAAGAAGAAAAATTTTGAAGCAGCGTTTCAACGTCTGGAAGAAATTGCCCGGCTGATGGAAAACGGTGATACACCGCTGGAAGAATCGGTCAAGCTCTATGAAGAAGGTTGCGAATTGATCAAGTTTTGCGCGGATAAACTCAATGGTGCGGAGACGAAAATTCGCGAACTTTCGAAAAGCCTCGAAGGCACTTTTAGCAGCAGCGATTTTGATAGTGATGCGGTGGAGTGATACTGGGATTAGTGTTGATTTGCACGGTTTGTCATTAATGTCCAATATTGTTATGTGTTGTTAAGTCGTACCCCCATTGTACAATAAAGTAGTACCGCCCCTGGCGGTTGGGAAATAACGAATTTTATAGAAGATTCTCTCAA
>JANQQU010000079.1 GCA_028284905.1 Calditrichia bacterium | reverse complement strand
TCAACCGGGGGCGCGAAAATACAACGCCCCCGGTTGAGATCTGTAACGCCTTCGGCGTATTACTACCGCAAAGCCCCGAAGGGAGAACCGGTTACAGATTTTAACCCTGGGCTGACGTGCTTTTCAGCCCAGGGTTAAAATCCCAAAAAACTTTACCCTGAAAGGGTTACATAAAAAATGCTACAAATAATACTTAATCACAAAATATGTCAGTTAACTAAAAAAAGAATAATTAGCGAACATTCAAGGATGAATGGCTGCGATGAATGCAAAGGAATATCATCTATTAAATTGGCATCTTGATGGAGAAATTTCCATTCCGACAATCAGGCGGGATGCAACAACACTCTTAATTTTCTGGTGGCGAAAAATCCCGCTTGGGCAAATGTATCTACGTCCGGAAAATTTCCCTCAGTCTGCTTCAGAACTTATCTCTCTTGTACAGACCCGGGTAAGCGACACCTATCTAAAATACTCAAAACTGCTGTTAAATAAGAACTTAAACGAAGATTCTTTATTTAAAAGCAACAATATCAGCACCGCCGGCAAAGGCATTCAGCAATTAAGAGATCAACTAAATGCATTTGCAAAACTCGGTATAGCATCCGCAGAGGAACCAGAGAGTTCGTCTTTTAAAGTCAGCGTAATTCTGGCGACCTGCCAACGCCCGAAGAAACTTTTTGCATGCCTGACATCCCTCCAAGCGCTAAAACTAAAACCATACGAGATCATCGTTGTTGATAACTCCGCTGGCGATCCCGCCACCCGGGAAGTTGTTCAGCAATTTCCAGCGGTCCGATATTTATCCGAAAAAAAACGGGGGTCCAGTGCCGCTAGAAATACTGGAGTGCGGCAGAGCAAAGGACATCTAATTGCTTTTGTCGACGACGATGAAGTTGTTCATCCAAACTGGCTATCTCATCTGGTAAATTGTTTTACAGAAAAGAGCACTGGCTTAGCAACGGGATTAGTGCTGCCCGGCGATTTACAGAATGAAATTCAATATATGTTCGAAAAACGATTCAGCTTCGTGCGCGGCTATACCCCATTTACATTTGACAGCGCCTACTACCAGGAGCACCGTAAAACCGGAGTGCCGGTTTGGGATATCGGCGGCAGCGGAAATATGGCCATTCGAAAATCTGTGTTTAATGCGATTGGCGGATTCGATGAACGGCTCGGCGCGGGCCAGGCAGGTTGTAGTGAGGATAGCGCATTGTTTTATGCCGCACTGGCAAATGGATGGGAATGCCAATATGAACCAAGAGCCGTCGTTTTTCACACCCATCGTTCTGATATCGAGAGCCTTTCCAGTCAGCTTCATTTCTATATGCGTGGGCATGTAACAGCCTTACTTTTTCAGTTCAAACGCTACCGTGATTTTGGTAATCTTTTTCGGCTATTTGTAGTTCTTCCCCTGGTTTATCTAAAAAATATAATTCGGATTTTTTCCGGTGACCCGGCTTTTCAATCCCGCTTAATACGTTCAGAAATAAGCGGATGTTTTTCAGGAATTAACTTCTATTTCCAGAATAGAAGTACACATGGAGGTAAGTGATGATTAAAGTAACCATTATCGTTGCGATGTATAATATCGCTGAGACATTAGAAAAGACATTGCAGTCAATTAGCGAGCAAACTTATCAGCATTGGGAAGCATTATTAATCGATGACGGATCTACAGATGCCACGTTGGAGATTGCGCAGGGATTTGCGCAGAAAGATGACCGTTTTCGCATTATTCAAGTAAATCATTCCGGCGTTAGCGAAGCCCGAAACAGAGGTCTTGCGGAAGCCAAATACGACTGGACCCTTTTTCTTGATGGGGATGACTGGATTTTACCCAAACATTTGGAATTAATGACCGCAGTATTAAATAATGATCCCCAATTAGGCGCAGTATATTGCGGATGGTGCTGGTATTCCCCGGACGATTATTATTTTTTCAAAGATATCGGCAGAGATAAGGGGGATCTTTTTCCATTGCATGCTGTAGAGTGCCCCTTTGCCATCCATGCTTATCTTGTAAAAACAGAAATCCTCCGCGAGGTCGGTGGATTTGATCCGACTTTAGCGACATGCGAGGATTGGGACTTATGGCAGCGTGTTTCAAGAGCAGGCACCTTGTTTGGCAGAGTGCCGCAAATATTGGCACCGGCCAGGATGCGAGCCGGATCCGCCTCTATGGACGGGCGGCGAATTTTAGAGGATGGCTTAAAAGTGCTCGAACAAGGTCATAAATCTGACTGGCGCTTAGCGAAGCAACACCCGAAATATGTTGCCGGATTACCAGATGAAGATCTGACTTCGAAAAAGTATTATTTACTCTGTTCCGCTGCCGGATTGCTGATTGGCCGTGGTGAAGATCCCAGTTATTTGTTGGAACTGCTGGATGAAGAGCGCTGGCTGGGCTGGGATCCGCTGGCCATCGCAGAATGCATTACTTTAGCTGCACTATTATCGGCTTCCCAACCACTTAAGCAATGGTCGGAAATATGGCCGCCAATGATAGAAAAAACATTAACATTTCTCCGGAATCTGGAAAAACATTCTTCAGCTGTTGGCATGGCCGATCGGGTTATTCGGTATCCGGCAAGGATAACCCGTATCTATATGGGGGACACCGGGGGGCTTAACCGAGTAATGGCTTCGTTTTATAAAAAGACACTACTTTACCCTCGTGCGAAAAGTTGGGGGAAACGACAAGCGTGGATCGTCATTCACTATGTCAAGCGGCATGTGGAAAGCACCCTTAAACTGAATGGCAGTCTTTATCGGCTGGCGCATCGAGTCAACCGCCGCTTGTTCCCTTCGGAAGATACCCATTTCTTTGAAGACCTGTTTGATCAAGAGGTAGATCCCTGGGGATATACCAGTGAATATGAACAAAAGAAATATGAACAAACCCTGGAAATCATTCCGGATATAGAAATTGATAATGCGCTTGAGCTGGCTTGTGCCGAAGGCCATTTCACAGTTCAGTTGGCGCCGCGAGTTAAAAATCTCCTGGCCACCGATGTTTCAGAAATCGCCTTAAAAAGATGCGCCGAACGCTGCAGCGAACATCAAAACATCCAATACCAGCGGCTCGACCTGGTCAGTGAAAAAATAGACGGCCGCTATCAATTAATGATTTGCAGCGAAGTGCTCTATTATGCCGGCTCCCGGAAAAGGTTACGAAAAATAGCTCAAAAAATGGCAAATAGTATACTGCCGGATGGATATCTGGTTATGGTCCATGGCAATGTTGTTATCGATGATGTTCACAAAACCGGTTTTAACTGGGAGCATTCGTTCGGCGCCAAGGGAATTGGCGAAACGTTTTCCAGCCTGCCAAATTTAACTTTTCTGAAAGAAATTCAAACACCGCTTTACCGGGTGCAACTGTTTCAAAAGGCGCCGGAAAAATCACCGGTGAATGGCAATACAGCCCCGGAAATTATTCAAATGGCTCAGCCCACTGAATTAGATCCCTTCATTTCATCCCAGGTGCTTTGGCATGGCTGTACGGATGAATTCCCAACACTGCTATACCATAGCGTTTCGCCGAATGCAGTAGGCGCATTGGACGAATATCGTGTAACACCGGAAAATTTCGAAGCACAATTACGCTATCTGAGAGATGAAGGCTTTGTTTCCATTACAATCGATGATTGCCTGAGCTGGTTAAATGAATCGACTCCCATACCGGCAGAAGCAATATTGATTACCTTTGATGATGGCTATAGCGATTTTAAAGAATACGCCTGGCCGCTGTTAAAAAAATACGGGTTTTCGGCACATGTCTTTCTGGTCAGTGATCTGATTGGTAAGACAAATCTGTGGGATCGGGAATTTGGCGAAGAAATAAAGCTGATGGATTGGGAAGACATCAGGGAGTTACAGGCAGAAGGCGTTACCTTTGGCGCACATACTCGCACTCATCCGATATTAACCAATCTGCCAATGCGGGACGCTGTAAAACAACTGGAAGACTCCCGCTCACTGCTTGAAAAAAACCTCGATATATCGATAAAAAACATGGCTTACCCATATGGTGAATTTAACCGAAGAATTATGTACCTGACCGGGTTTTGTCAATACCAATTGGCATTTACCAGTGAGCCGGGTCGGATAAATAAACATCATGCGCCCCTCGCTTTACCGAGGATCGAAATTGGTGGTGCAGATACAGATATAACTTTTGCCGCTAAAGTTGGGAAGGGACCGGTAAAGACGCCTGTTCCTCTATTGGCGGATTCACAATAGATAGGAAAAGAAGGCTTAAAATGCTTAAAAGCAGCAACATAGGTATAGGAAGTAAGTATTCAGGATGTGCCGAAGTGGGCGCGGTTTCATTAGAAATGTTGAGGAAAAAAGGTGGTACGCAAAGATCAAGTACTTAAGGAAAAGACTGATGCCGTTAGTAAACCGGTAGTCACTGAAAAGGTTTTTCGCTGGTGGGATTACCTGCTTTATGCCAGCTTAACGATAATAATACTTGGCATCATCTTCGATGCTTTAAGATACTGGTTTACATTAGAAGGCTGGCTTAACTATCCAATTATTTACAGCATCATTTCTGTTTTGATAATTATTACCCTTGGCAATTACCTGGGTCGATGGATGTTTCTGGCAAAAATGCGTAAACCGGTACCTATCCCGGCCCCAAAAGGTTTGCGAGTTGCAATTGCGACAACATTTGTATCGCATGTGGAATCGCTGGAAATGTTGGCAATCACCCTAAAAGCGATGAAAAACGTCCAATACCCGCATGATACCTGGGTACTGGATGAGAACGATGATCCACAGGTAAAATCACTTTGTGAAGAGTTAGGCGTCTATCATTTTAGCCGGAAGCATCTACCGCAATATCAACAGCAGCAGGGAACTTATAAAGCGAAAACGAAGTGGGGCAATTATAATGCCTGGCTCAATGAGGTCGCCTACGAGCAATATGACTTTATAAGCGGATTTGATCCTGACCATATCCCTGACCCGGCATTTCTTGACCGGATATTAGGTTATTTTTCCGACCCGCAGATAGGTTACGTTCAGGTTGCGCCTATCTATTATAATCAAAAAGCAAGCGTGATCGCCAACGGCGCAGCTCAGGAAACCTACGCATTTAATTCATCCCTGCAGATGGCTGCTTTTTCAATGGGATATCCAATAATTATCGGCAGTCATAATACCCATCGGGTAAGTGCATTAAAAGCAGTCGGGGGGTTTGCGGCACATGATGCAGATGATCTTTTAGCGACGATGATATATCGCTCTCTTCAGTGGAAAGGGGTTTATGTGCCGGAAATTCTGGTGAAGGGCCTTACACCGGTAGACTGGCAAGGATATCTCGTCCAGCAACGCCGCTGGGCACGCTCTGTCATTGACTTAAAATTTTTCTATTTTAATAAATTATCGCAGAAATATCCTTTTCGAACCCGACTAATCAGCTTTCTTCATGGGTTTACCTATTTATACAAAACAATTGTAATTGCCATGGGCACCATTTTATACCTATGCCTGTTGGCGACAGGAAATACCGTCGATTTATTCACGGAAGAAACGGTCACGCGCAGCCTGTTTGTTTTCGGGGCTTTGCTACTTTGTGATTTTTATCGACAACGTTTTTATCTGGATCAGAAAAACGAAGTCGGCCTCCATTGGCAAATCGCCATGCTTCAATTGGTAAAATGGCCTTATTTTATTATGGCCCTGGTTGATGTTTTCAGAAATCGCGCAACGCAGTATACGCTTACCCCTAAAGTGAAAATAAGCCGGAAGCTAGATACTTCCCTTTGGCCGCATTTCGTACTGATGATTCTTTTAGGCTTTAGTTGGATTTATGGGTACCTGAGCGGCAACATACAAAATTCCTGGATTCATTTATCGGCGATAATTAGCCTTCTGTTTTTAACTACGATTCTCCTAAGCTCCTTTATGCAATTTCCCGCACCTTTTAATCCGAAACTGATTCCGGACCATTTCAATCCGGAACATCAAAAAAGGTAAAGTGCGCTAGGAATTATATTTCAAGAATTGAGCAATTTGATCGAAATTATCGAATGCCGAGCACGGCAGTGATCTGTTCAAAGACTTTATCGAATCCGCTGTCATTAAAATGACCGTCATTTTTCGCCACGAACAGGAATTTGTTTGCGATTTCAACTTTGAGTGGCGTATCCAAATCAAAAAACGTAACGCTCTTTGATTTGGCATATTTTTCGAGCAGATTCCGGATGGCGGCATGTCGTCGATCGAACTTATGCAAGCTATTATTGGGGGGAGGATTAAGTTCAAACTCCGAATAAACGGTAAGCGGTGAGGGCAGTAAAAACAGCCAGGGGGTTGCCTCGGACTGCACCGCGAGCGAAATAATTTCGTCAAGCGCTGTTCTCACCAGTGCCCATTTTGCGTCATCACCATTAATTGCCGGAGGTGGCCATAACCAATCGTCTACCCCGAAGGTTGTATATGGCAATTCAATTACCCGCCCATCTATCATATCTTCCGTATCTTCCGTGGAATTCCCCGGGAAGTCGCCGTCATCGAATTCGGCTTGCCAGGATTGTAAGAGATAATGGGGTAACCCTTTCAGCAGATTGAGAACTAATGGCAACCGGGGATTGCCATATGTCTCCCCGATAACATAATCTGTATAGTCGCCATTTTCATCCTGGATCCGCTGGTATTCCTCGGCATCAGTAAAATCATTACCGATGTAGAGAAACACCAGCACATTTTTATGCTGAACGTTCTTCTCAATGATATACTTCTTGTAAACATCTCTATACTGCTGAGGTGCATAACCTTCCATGCCAAGATTTATCGCCGAGTTGCCAATCGCTTTAAACCGATCAGCCAGGTCTTTACACGCATCAAGGCCGAAAATCATTGAATCTCCCAGCAGGACGAAGTCGTATTTTTTGGCATTTTGGTTGGGATTTCTAAATCCTTCTTCATCAATAAAGATGCAGGGTCGCTTCAATTGCCCATAGTTTAATTGTTGTGACGGTACGTAGTGAAAGATCATGTTCTCGCCAGTGTAGTAACCCCACTTGTGTGCAATTGCAATGCGAATTTTCTCGACGGTTTTTTTGGGTAAATAAGGCATTAGCCGGCCCGGTGTCAGCTCAGGTTTTATCTGTAGAGTCATTTCCAGCCCAACGAACAAAACGATGCAGAGATAACAGAAATAGTTATTGGCATTCTGCAAACGTCTTCGAAATAAAGACACGAAGAAGTAAACAGCAAAAAGGAAAGATGTGGCAATCCACAGGATAAATGGCCAGCGTCGAAAAAATTCGGCTGGCTGGTTCGAATAATAAGCACCGTACCAAATAATGCTGCAAAGCGTAAGGGCTAATAAAAGCAGCGTTGGCAATAGCCGCATCCAAATTAAAGAACGCTGGTTCTTCCATTGGAAAGTCATTTTATTCCTCCATTTAAAGCGATGGATTCTGCAGCGGTTCAGAATCTCAAAAAATAAGGGGTGAAAAGGGGGTTCGACGGGTGGTTTTCAAGACTGATCATTTAATCCCGGCAACACTTCCAAGATTAGCATCAGATGGTCGAATCTATTACCAGATACTGGGAAGTAGTGCTTTTCTGCAAAGATTCAAATGCAATTACAACGTCTCACTAGCAGCAACACGCAGCAAAGCGCACAGGTCAGGCATCAAGCTTATCTATCCAATTCAAAACGCACCTATTTCAAAACATTTCCAGCCCAAGGTTTACCATATAAACAAGAAGGCAATATTTTGACTTTAAGCAGTGGAATAGATCACGATAGGGTAAGTTGAAAAAGTTGATAGTATCGGATTCATAAAAAAAATCGCGACACGTCCCACGAAAGCTACCAAATATCAAAAAAGCCGTTTCTTTTCCTGAAACGGCTTTTTATCAAACAAGTTTTATTTAAACGACGGACTTCTGACACTTAACCCATCAAAAAATCGAAGCTGTTGATGAATAAGCGCTATAGAATCGACAAAATCATCTATGCACCATTTGCAGTTTCTTCCTTTAAAGGACAGGTCATGCAGGATTCCTTTTTCGTTCCAATACCTTCCATGCCACCGGTGCAGCAGCGGCCGTCCTGCCGATAGCGGCTAAAGTGTAATCCGAAAGCCATAAAGGAAAAAACGACGATCATCGAAATAAAAAGAAATATATATGTCATCATAATAGCACTCTAATTTTTAGTCGTTTAGTTTAATAAATATTTTTTAAAAGAAGGGGTCATCTTTTCCACAAATTCCCCTTCTTCTTTAATTATAATAAATATAGGCAGTTTTTGTTCCTGTGCAAACTGCAATCCCGCTTCCGGACCCAGCACGTTAATCGTCGTCGCGATCGCATCGGCGATTGCACATGAAGGATGAATAACCGTTACCGAAGCCAGGGTATGGCGAATAGGCCAGCCATTGCGCGGATCGATCGTATGGGAGTAGCGCTCTCCATCCTTTTCGAAATAATTCCGATAATCTCCGGAGGTAGCCATGGCAACATCCTCCAGAGCGACGACGCTTTGCTGACCACCGCCGACGTTAGGTACTTCGATGCCGATTCTCCAGGAAAGCCCCTGCTGATTGCTCCCTTTTACCCGGACCTCGCCGCCGATTTCCACCATGTAATCCTCAATGCCCAGACTGTCCAGGTAATCGGCAATTTTGTCTACACCAAAACCTTTGGCTATCGCGGATAAATCGCAATACAACGGATGGGACTCCTTTTTTATTGCCGGCGGTGTCATTCTAACCGCAAGCTTGCTGTAGCCTACTTCGGACAGGAGCTTTTCGATCTCTGTTTCATCCGGCACAACATCTTCTTGCTTTTTCGGTCCGAATCCCCAGAGGTTCACCAGGGGCCCAATGGTCACATCAAAAGCGCCGCGGGAATCATCACTGATTTTCAGGGCGAGTTGTACGACTTTGGCAAAGTCTTCCGAGACCGGAAACCAATCCGTCTCTGCAAACTGATTGAACTGCGAAATCTCGGAATCGCTAATGTAGGTTGACATCTGGCGATTAACTTCGACCAACAAATCGTTGATTTCTTTTTCAACCTGTTGCAAGGGAGGAACGGTATGGGAAAGAGCGGTATTCTTATATTTGACCACAAAGGTAGTGCCCATAGTACGGCCCTGGATTTGCTCCAGGACCGCAGGCTGGTTTTGCCCGGTGCACCCGGGCAGAAAGCATAATAAAAAGCATATGATTAAGCACAGTGAAAATCTCTTAAAAACGACATCGGTACTAAACTGCTTCATCGCTTCTTCTTTTTCTTCCACTTCCACTCATCATAAAATTGCAGGTGAACGATGGCGTTCAGCTCATCCGCTTCCTCTGCTTTATTACGAAGACTCGCTTTTAAGACATCACCGGCGGAGAGCAGTCCGATATACTTGCCGTCGCGTTCAATCAATAAATGACGCAGACGTCGACCGATAAACTGATCGGCCAGTTGCAGCGCGGGCGCGTTGTGCGGAGCGGTAATAAGTCCTTTAGTCATCAGATCGCCGATTTTCGCAGACTGTGGATCAATACCATCGGCGGTATTATACATGAGATCCCGCTCCGTCCAGATGCCGACAATCTGCTCTTCTTCTTTGATAAGCAAGGCCCCGATTCTTTTCTCAACCATCACCTTTAACGCTTCTGATATGGTAGTATCCGGTGCTACACAATGCATCTCACTGCCCTTCTCTTCGAGAATTGATTCTGCTGTTAGTGATTTTATCATGCCGTTACTCCATTGTTATGATACGCAGTTAAGGTTTTAGGAATACGAATAAATCTACATCCCTGTATTTATAAGTCGATTACCTTTACGCTCGTTTATCCAAGCTTGGTTAACCGCCAAAATCATCAAAGAGGATATTTTCCGGCTCAACGCCCAGCTCATCCAGCATCTTAAAAACAGCACTATTCATCATCGGGGGTCCGCAGATATAATACTCACAATCTTCCGGTGCAGGGTGATCTTTCAGGTAATTATCAAACAACACCTGGTGAATAAAGCCGACATATCCTTCCCAGTTGTCTTCCGGCAACGGTTCGGAAAGGGCCAGGTGCCATTTAAAGTTATCATTTTCCTTCTGCAGCTCGTCAAAGTCTTCTACATAGAAAGCTTCGCGGTAGCTTCTTGCACCATACCAGAAAGATATCTTCCGCTTCGAGTGCAAGCGGCGCAGCTGATCAAAAATGTGTGAACGCATCGGTGCCATACCGGCGCCACCACCGATGAAGATCATTTCTGCTTCGGTGTCTTTCGCGAAGAACTCGCCAAATGGCCCGGAAATAATTGCCTTGTCGCCCGGCTGTAAGTCAAAGATAAAAGAAGACATCTGTCCGGGAGGCACATTGGGCATACGCGGAGGCGGAGAGGCGATGCGCACATTAAGCATAATGACGCCTTTCTCTTCCGGATAATTCGCCATGGAGTAAGCACGTACCACCGGCTCCTTCACTTCCGAAACATACTGCCAAAGGTCAAACTTATCCCAATCGCCCTTGTATTCCGCTTCGACCTTCATATCGCTGTATTTAACGGTATGCGGGTCGGCTTCGATCTGGATATATCCTCCGGCGCGGAAGTCGACATTTTCTCCTTCCGGGAGTTCCAGGATCAATTCTTTAATAAAGGTAGCGACGTTTTTATTGGAACGCACAGTACATTCCCACTTCTTAATTTCAAACATCTCTGCCGGTACTTCGATGCTAAGATCTTCTTTTACCGCTACCTGGCAGGACAGGCGCCATTTCTCGCGAATATCCCCACGGGTTAATTTGGAACGCTCGGTGGCCAGTACATCACCGCCGCCTTCTTTTAAGACGACTTTGCACTGGGCACAGGTGCCACCACCGCCGCAGGCGGAAGATAAGAAAATGCCGTTATCTGCCAGCACGCTCAATAATTTGTCACCCACCGGCACTTCCAGGGCTTTTTCCGGGTCATCATTAATATTTATTTTAACATTACCACTGGCAACCAGGCGGGAGCGGGCAAATAGAATAACTCCTACCAGTGCCAGGACAATCAGAATGAACATAAAGGAGCCTAACAAGATCAAGTTCAGTTCGCTCATAATTTCCTCTTTACAGTTGGACACCAGAAAACAACATAAATGCCATCGCCATCAAACCAACGACGATAAAGGTAATACCTAATCCCCGCAGGCCGGGCGGCACATTACTGTATTTCATTTTTTCACGAATACCAGCCAGGCCGACAATTGCCAACGCCCAGCCAACACCAGAGCCAAAGCCATAAACTACACTTTCGCCGAAATTATAATTACGCTCTACCATAAATAGAGATCCACCAAGGATTGCACAATTTACAGTGATCAAGGGAAGAAATATTCCCAGCGCATTGTATAGCTTGGGCACAAATTTATCCAGGGTCATTTCCAGAATTTGCACCATCGAAGCAATTACCCCAATGTAGGTAACCGCGCCCAGAAAGGTAAGATTGACGCCTTCCAGTCCGGCCCATGCCAGGGCATCTTCCCTCAACAGATTTTGAAAGATCAGGTTATTTACCGGGATCGTAATGGACTGCACAACCACAACGGCGATTCCCAGGCCAAAAGAAGTGGTTACTTCCTTGGAGATTGCCAGGAAAGTACACATTCCCAGAAAGAAAGCCAGGGCCAAATTCTCGATAAACACCGATGTTAAAAATAAATTCAGATAATGTTCTACCATTTTAATCTTCCTCTACTTGTTCGGGTTTCCAGGTTCTTACCGCCCAGATAAACAGGCCGATTAAAATAAAGGCGCTGGGTGATAATAGCATCATACCGTTGGGCACATACCAGCCGCCTTCGGTATTCAGGGCCAGAACGGGCATTCCGAAAAGTTTCCCGGAGCCAAACAGTTCCCGGCAAAATCCTACGAAAAGTAACACCACTCCGTATCCGAGGGCATTTCCAATCCCATCCATCATACTGATCAACGGGGGGTTTTTCAACGCAAATGCTTCGGTTCTTCCCAGAATGATACAATTGGTAATAATCAGCGAAACGAATACCGACAGCTGCTTACTGATATCGTAGGCAAACGCCTGAATGAATTCATCCGCAACGATTACCATGGAAGCAATGATGGTCATTTCTACCAGAATACGCACGCTGCTCGGTAAGTGATTTCTTACCAAGCTTACCGATAAATTGGAAAATGCCGCTACAAATATCACTGCCAGTATCATCACTGCCGAGGTATCCAATTTCGTGGTTACCGCCAGTGCTGAACAGATCCCCAAAACTTGTAGCGCGATGGGGTTGTTATTGAACAAAGGATCCAGCAGGACCTTTTTATATTCGTTCATGTTAATTTCCCTCACGTAATTTGTTCAAAAACGGACCATATCCATTTTCGGTTAACCAATATTTCACAAAATTGTCTACCCCACGAGTGGTGATGGTTGCCCCCGCCAGTCCGTCAATTTGATGGCCGGCATTCGGGCTGGACGGATCTACCTGTCCTTTAAGGACCTGGATAATCAATCCACCACTTTCATCAAATGCATTTTTGCCTTTCCAGATAGCCTGCCAGCGGGGATTATCCACTTCGCCACCGAGACCGGGCGTTTCCGCATGTTGATAGAAAGTAATACCGGAAACGGTCTTCAGGTCATTATTCAGGGAAAGAAATCCGTATAATGTAGACCACAGTCCTTTACCATGAACCGGTAAGATCACTTTACTGAGCTGATCGTTCTCTTTTACCAGGTAAACCACCATGTACTTCGGCTTCCGGCTAATACCACCAATGTCTTCGTCCCTGGGAATTGCTTCGCCATACTCGGGGTGATTCGTAACCTCGTCCATATTAAAATTTTCGATGTTCAGGAATTCATTAAACTGATCTTCCCCGACAGTTTCTCCTGAACTCAACTCAATCAAGACCGGTTCTACTTTTTCCGCGTAGGTTTTACCAACATCGACGCCGTCACTATACAGGTCGGCAGCACGCAGGATATTTTTGATTTTATCCAACCGCCGGTTTTCATCCTGGCGGGCAGCTAAGCCAACAGCAACAGAAGAAACCAACAGGGAACAAACCAGACAGACACCCAGCGCGACTAAAACGATTTTTTTAACACTATCTTGTTGCGCCATATCTTAACTGCCTTCTCTTTATGTGCATATTTACAAAAATTTTATCGATGGCCGGGGCAAAGACGTTTGCGAACAGGATTGCCAACATGATGCCTTCCGGATATCCGGGATTGATCACCCGAATCATTACCGTTAGCAGTCCGATGAGAATACCATACCAGTACTGCCCTTGCCGGGTTTGCGAGGCGCTCACCGGGTCGGTCGCCATAAAGACGGTGCCGAAAGCGAATCCACCAATGACAAAATGCTCCAGCGCGGTTACACCAAACATCGGATTGGTATCGCTACCAATCGCATTAAACAGAAACGCCGTGCCGATCATTCCGACAACGCATCCGAGCATAATCCGCCATGATCCGATTTTCGAACCGATCAGAATAGCTGCGCCGATCAAACAAGCCACCACCGAGGTCTCGCCCATGGAACCGGGGATAAAGCCCCAAAATGCATCCATCATAGTATCGGAATAACTGACCGCTGCATCGGCAAACTTCGGATCGGCAAATTCTGCCAGCGGGGTTGCCCGGCTGTATCCATCTACCGCGACCCAGACCTGGTCCCCGGAAATTTGAGCGGGGTAGGCAAAATAGAGAAAAGCGCGGCCGGTTAATGCGGGATTAAGAATGTTCATCCCAACACCACCGAAGACTTCTTTACCAATGACTACACCAAATGAGATACCGATGACGACCTGCCAGTAAGGAATATCTGGCGGCAGGATAAGGGGGAAAAGCATGCTGGTAACTAAAAATCCTTCACTGATAGGATGACGTCTTACGGTCGCAAACACCGCTTCCCATAATCCGCCCGCTGCCAACGTTACTATATATACCGGTAGAAAATAAAGTGCGCCATGCACAAAATTATCAAAAAGGCTGGTGGGATCGATACCCACTCCCAGTGCCGCCATCAACTCGCCTCGCCATCCGGCGGCAGCGGCAAGACCAGAACTTTGTAAAGCCAGATTTGCCTGGTAGCCGGTATTGTAGAACGCCATAAGAATTGTCGGAGTAAGCGCTAAAACGACGAAAATCATCATTCGCTTTAAATCCATCCCATCCCGAACGTGCGGTGCGCTGCGGGTAACCATCCCCGGGGAGTATAGAAAGGTATCACCAGCTTCATACAGTGGGTATAACCTTTCCAGCTTACCGCCTTTTTCAAAAAGTTTTCCTTGTTTATCAAGGATCTGTCTCAAGAATTTCACAATATTATCCTTCCCTTTCGATAATCGTTAAATTTCTTCTGAGCAACGGACCGAAGTCCAGTTTCGAAGGACAAACAAAGGCACATAAAGCCAGATCTTCTTCATCTAATTCCAGGCAGCCCAGTCTTTCTGCTTCCTCAACGTCATCGACCGCCAATGCCCGCATCAGGAATAAAGGCAAGAGATCCAGCGGCATTACCTGTCCGTAATTCCCACTGGGAACAATCGGGCGATGCTCACCATTCGTCGAAGTGGAAAAGTTGAACTTCTTTTTCGGGGTCAGTTTCGAAAGGACGATATTTTTTACAGAGAATAAGTTCAGTCCCGGGTCCAGCCATCCAAGCAGGCGTCTCTCGCGATCTTCCGCCAATACAGAAATTTGCTGGTGATATCTGCCGAGAAAGCCAACAGCCTCATCGGCCGCATGTCCGGAAAGAATTGACCCGGATACGATCCGGTTGTCATCACCGTTCAATTCCCGCGCAGTCACATCAGCGAGTGAAGCGCCGATACGAGTTTTGATTAAACGAGGCTCTTTTACTGCCGGACCGGCAAGGGCTACAATGCGTTCGACAGCGATCTTGCCGGTGGTAAAAAGCTTACCAAATGCGACAACATCCTGCACGCCGATATACCAAACCGTTTTCTGCCGGCCAACCGGATCCAAAAAATGGATATGAGTGCCAACCAGTCCCGCCGGATGCGGCCCGGAAAACTCTTCTACCGACAGATTATCCAAATCCGCACTGGGAATATTTGCACCAGGAGATTTACATAAATGTAGTTTACCATCGGTTAATTTAGAGAGAATTTGCAGACCGTTCCGAAAGTCTTCGTCCTGGCCTTCGAGGATTTTCTCGATACTCGGCGCCAGCGGATTGGTATCCATAGCAGTAATAAAAATGGAATGGGGGGTAGTATCCGGGTCGGCAACTTTTGAAAACGGCCGGGCTCTCAAAGCGGTCCAGCTACCGGATTCCAAAAGCTGTTCAACGATCTTCTCACGCTCCAGAGAAACCAGCTGATCGGGCGAGTAAGAATTAAAGGTTATTTCCTCATCTCCGGAAAGTTCAATAACAACAGAGAGAAGCGCTCGTTTCTCTCCTCTGCGAATTGCAATCACTCTCCCGCTGCCCGGGGAAGTATATTTCACTGATGGGTTCTTCTTATCCGTGAACAGTACTTGCCCAAGCTTAACTTCATCAGACACCCGGACCATCATGGTAGGTTTCATCCCTACATAATCGATCCCTAAAACCGCGATCGTGGAAGTGTCTTTTTGATCACGGATCACTTGTTCCGGCGCGCCGGTAATAGGGAGATCCAGCCCCTTTTTTAATTTGATCATTTTTAAGCTTCCTCAGATTACCTGTTATCGTATTCACTTCAATATGTAATTGATAAATTTCTCACAAATTACCGGACAGATCAGCTTCACCGGAAAATCGGCTAAAATATAAGAGACGACTTCCGAATTAGCCAATATTAATTTTTTCTGTTGAAACTGCCCTTTTCATGATTGTTCGCCTGTCAGTTCTTGAAGTTTTCCTGACTCGACTCGATTCCTTTTATCGGGTATTTGCGCTGCCCGGCGACAATAAATATTCAACTACATAACAATGCTTATTTTATGAAAACGACTGCTGCTATTATGATTAATAAATCTCTCGATTACAACGCCAATTTCTTTTGAAAACAGAAACGCTGAAAACCACCGCTATTTTCCAATTTTATTAATTTACTGAAAAAAAAAGTTTTAAAAAAGCGGCACTTTATGCCCAAAGATTTCTAGCGGTAAACAGGGAGCGATGACGATTAAACAGCTGCTTGAAATACCACTTATTTGTGCAGGTAAAAAACTATCTCGTCGTTAGGTCCGCGGAACCGATCTGCTCGTATACATTCATTATTATTGTTTGTCAGAGATATTGCATTTGCAGTGCTCTCCCATTCGACAACCACAAAAAAATAGTTGACTCATTTAAGCACTGCCGCTTAGATTAAATCTGTTCCAAACCGATTTTTATATTGAAAACAATCTTTGCAACCAACTGAAGAGTATCACCAAACAATGCTCGGAAATCCAGAAAGCATACAAACTGAAAAATCGATCGCCGTCCTTCCTTTTGTGAATATGAGTGCTGATCCGGAGAACGAATATTTCAGCGATGGCATTACTGAAGAGATCATCAATGCCCTAACGACGATAGAAGGCCTGCGGGTGACCGCCCGAACTTCCGCTTTTGCGTTTAAGGGAAGAAATATCGATGTGCGGACGATTGGCCGGCAATTGAATGTAGCCTCTATTCTGGAAGGGAGCGTTCGCAAGGGCAAGGGTAAAGTGCGCATCACCGCCCAATTGATTCGCAGCGATGACGGTACCCATCTTTGGTCGGAGAAATTCGATCGGGAGCTGGCAGATATCTTCGCCGTGCAGGATGAGATCAGTTTGTTAATCGCTGATCAGGTGTGGGAGAATTTTGGTCACTTCGATATTCAGGATCATCTGGTCGAGGCTTCCACGGAAGAGATTAGCGCCTATAATCTTTATCTGAAAGGGCGTTACCACGAGCTGCAATGGAGTAGTGCCGGCTTCTTTAAGGCAATTGAATTTTATGATAAAAGTATTGAGGCCGATCCAACCTTTGCCCATCCCTATTACGCTGCTGGCATGTGTTACATCATCCTCGGTGCCTGGGCATTTATGCCGCGGGCAACGGGCATGCAAAAAGCGGTGAAGTACCTGGATCGTGGTGTTCAGCTAAACAACAACCTGGCCAGTGGCCATTTTGTTCAGGCGGTCCGCAGCCTCTGGGGCGAATGGCAGTTCGCCGATGCCCACCATCATATCTCCCGCGCGCTGGCCGTAAACCCGACCCATACGGAATCGCTGGAAGCGGTTGCCGAGATTCATACCGCCAACGGCGATTTTGAGAAAGCTACGGCACTCATTCAAAAAATGCTCTCGCTGAATCCATTATCACCGAATCATTATTATACCAAAGGCAATCTTCATTATCTCCGTAAGGAATACCGGAAAGCCATTGAGTGTATGGACGCCGCGCTAAAAATTGACCCGAGCTTTGCCATCGCCTTTGAAGTTAAAGCGGCATGTTATATTCTCCTGAGGGACTATCAAAATCTTGAAACACAACTTTCCCAAACTCCGCTGGCAGGGCACTCCCAGACCTGCAGATTACTTTTTCGATTAATCCATAAGAGAGATGATATCGAATTGGATCTGGAGGAAGTGCGTGCCGCCAGCCACACGATGTTGCAAGCGCAGGGAGCAGCCAGTTTTATTCCCTGGCATCTTTACCTGCAGGTTTACCTCGGCAACATCGATACCGCTTTCGCCATTCTCCAAGAGAGTGTCCAAAACCGAATGGGGCAGCTCATCAACTTCCGCAACGATCCCTTTCTGATACCAATACGGGAAGATCGCAGATTCCGGAAACTGGTTGCGGATATATCCTCCGGCACAGTACTGGAAAACGCTGCTCCTGAGAAAACGACCATCCGAACAGCCAAAATGGATAAAGCGGAAGCATCAGCGATCGTGTCTGCATTAACCACACTACTGACGGATGAAAAACCATTTTTAGATCCGGCACTATCCCTTAAGTCTCTGGCAGATCAATTAAGCATTCATCCCAATAAACTCTCCTGGCTGATCAACGAACACTTTGCTCAGAATTTCAACGAGTTCATCAACGGCCATCGACTCGATACTTTTATGGCTATGTCCCGGGATCCCGCCAACAGTCATCTCAGTTTACTAGGCCTCGCATTCGAAAGCGGGTTTAATTCGAAAACTGTTTTTAATGCCTTCTTCAAAAAAGCCACCGGCATGACTCCGAGTGCCTGGCTAAAATCCGAAAAGTAGTTTTTCCTCCGAGAATCCGGAATTTCATCGAAAGTGCGGATTCTCATCCGGAGGTCCCTGATTATAATCCCGGACGATCCACCCCGCCGTTTTCCCCATCTTGCCCCTGTCAATAAACAATGGTGAATTAAAAATTCGCCGAATCTATAACAAAATCCATTCAGGAGGCATCATGCAAAATTCAAAAATGATCAAAACGGTATTAATCATATCCGGTATTATTGCCAGCGGTATTGGCGCATCCTTATTGTTTTTTCCGGTAGCATTCCAGGCAGCAAGCGGCATCGTCCTCGGTAATAATATCAATTTGTTAAGTGAAACGAGAGCGCCCGGCGGCATGTTATTTCTCAGTGGCCTGTTGATGCTGCTCGGCGCTTTTTTATCCAGATTCACTTTTACTGCGCTTGTGCTCTCTACCTTAATCTATCTCTCCTACGGCATTTCCCGCATGCTCAGCATGGCCGTTGATGGCATGCCCGGCAAATCATTGGTGATAGCCACTGTCCTGGAAATCGTCATCGGGTTGGCAGGCGCTTTCGTGTTACTGAAATATCGCCCGGGAAATAATCCGACCAATTCCCCTCCCAATTCTTCAGTATCCAATATTTGATTTTTTATTTGGAATGATCGTTCTAAATATTTATAATGGAACGATCATTCCAAAACATAGTTAAACTAAATTACAGCAGAGGAATTCAATATGAACTCACGTTTTTTAGCGAATTTATTAAAAATCTCAGCAGTCTTATGGATAATTTGGGGACTCGTTCACATTTTAGCCGGTATTCTGGTGATGAAGGGTCCATTAAGCGGGGACATTACTGCTTCTATTGCTGGCATTGCAGACGCGATGGATCCGATCTCGTTAAAAATGGATTATCCCAACGCAGTCGGGGCGATACTGGGACAGCACGGTTTTAATTTATTCTGGATCGGCATCGTAACCTTAATCTGTGCTTTCTATATTTGGCAGAAAAACAAAAATGCGATTTTTCTCGCAGCACTTACCGGCGGACTGGCGGATCTCGGGTATTTTCTTTTCCTTGACTTGGGCGGATATGTTAATTTTATACCGGGAACTTTAATGACGATTTTTTCCGCCAGCGCGATAATCCTCAGCTTTTGGGCCTATTTCAAAAGTGATAAATTGGTTTTGTTTGAAGAAGCCAGGTAGCGTCGCCGGGTGCTGGGGCTTATCACCTCATGCTTTTTTCATCGATTAAACTCAATGGGCAGTAGTTTCGTCCTTGGTCGACAAACGTTTCTAATTTATATTTCAAGATGCCGCGAACAAAAAAATTTGACCAGGAAGAAGTCCTCAGAAAAGCAATGCATCTTTTTTGGAAAGAGGGCTATTACAATACTTCTGTTCAGGATTTAGTCGATGTCCTGGGTATCAACCGGGCCAGTCTGTATGATACCTTTGGAGGAAAGAAGAAGCTGTTTGACAAAGCTTTCGACGCTTATCGATCCAATATGAGCCAGGGGCTTGATAATTTTTTGCAGCGTCAGGATGATGTAAAAAGTGGACTGCGGATATTGTTTGAGAAAATGATCCGGGACGATCATGCGGATCCGGATTGTAAAGGCTGCTTTATCGTCAATACAACGACGGAATTGATTCCTGCGGATCCACTACTACAGCCGATAATCAACGAACATAAATTGAAGATTGAAACGCTCTTTTTAGCTTTTCTAAAAAAGGGGCAGGATAGTGGGCAAATCTCCACGGAGAAAAATCTAAATATGATTGCCAATCTGCTTTATATCCTCATGACCGGCTTAAGAGTCGTCAATAAGACCAAACCTGAACTGTCCGAATCCATCGCTTCGGTGGACGCAGTGCTCTCCCTTTTGGATTGAAGTTAGTTTGCCTTATCATGACAAGGCCATTTCCCGGTTATATTTGCGCCGGTATTCCAACGGCGACAATCCGGTATATTTTTTGAAGATTTTCCGGAAGGCCCGATCATCATTATAACCGACACTATACATTACTTCGGAGATATTTTGTGTGGATGATTCCAGGCTCTTTTTCGCCGCTTCTACTTTCACTCGCTGAATATATTCCAAAGGGGTATTAAAAGTAGCCTTTTTGAATCTGCGTACAAAATTGCGTCTGCTGATGGCAAATTTTCGAGCGATCTCTTCGATACTCAGTTTGCCGGCAAAATTATTCTCGATAAATATCTGCGCGTTTTTAATCGCCTCATCGGTGTGTTCTTTCTGCCCGTTAAAGATAACAAAATGCCGCTGATCGCTGCGGTCATAATCGATCTCCGAGACTTTCGAGCACCATATCGCTGTCTCTCGCCCATAATATTTTTCCACCAGGTAAAGTAGCAAATTCAGGAAAGAATAGGCCCCGCCGCTGGAGTAAATGCCATTATCTTCACTGATTATATTTTCCGCTAACAGTTTGACCTGGGGATATTTCTGCTGAAACAACTCGTGCACCGTCCAGTGCGTCGCACAGGTTTTACCGTTTAGTAAACCGGTTTCTGCCAGCAGAAACGCCCCTTTGCACAAGCTGGCAATAGCGCTGTCATTTTCGATGCGCTGTTTTTTGATCCAATCGATAAAAGGAGCATTTTTTTCCAATCCCTTTTCCAGATCTCCGCTAATGGCAGAAACGATGATCAAATCCGTTTTGCTGATTTGCTCGATGGTCCTGTCCGGCGTCACCTGAAAAACCCCGCCGTAAGAAACCGGCTCCCGGCTAAGACCTACTAATTCTACTTTATATTTTTCCACATCCAGTTGCCCGCTGCGCTGCAGATAGGCATTGGCCATCCGGAACATATTTCGGGCACCCATGATAGTATCCGGAACGACATCCCCTCTCGGCACCAGTATACTAATATGTTTCATCTCCGCTCATCCTCGTTTTTCTCTTAAGATAAACAAAGAATGTGGCACAAACAACCCCGGACTGTGTCGGAATACACACTTTTCAAAGGGCTTTTTGTGCCATATCTTGATTACAACAATTAACAATCACAAAGGAGAAAACAATGAAGAATCAAGAAATCACCGTATTTTATAAGTGGACTGCCCAGCCGGGAAAACTGGATGAACTGAAAGCAATCTACGCAGAAGTACTGAAAGAGATGGAAGCGAACGAACCGGGCACGCTGAAAATGGC
The DNA here is from genome assembly GCA_028284905.1 of Calditrichia bacterium. Taxonomy (GTDB): domain Bacteria; phylum Calditrichota; class Calditrichia; order RBG-13-44-9; family J075; genus JACKAP01. The sequence continues at coordinate 24,554 of JANQQU010000079.1, read as the reverse complement.
CACCTATTTTGCAGATGAAGAGAATGCCATTTACGTACACGATCTGTTTAAGGATGGTGGGGCATTAGGTATGCATCTCGGCGTTACCGCTGCCAAACATTTTCCCCAACTGGCTGAAATCGCTATACCGGGTCCTTTCTTCTTTTGTGGCGATGTACCGGAAGAATTGATGCAGGCGGCGCAGGGAATGAAAATGGGCGCGGAGTTTGGTACTTATGCGTTTGGATTTGAGCGGGATTAAACTAGCGTCTCTTAAATATTAGGCAGATAAAATCAACAAGCAACTGGCCGTTGTAAGTCAAATGGGATTTCAAAAAAGTCGTTTCTGTTTCAGGAACGACTTTTTTATTATTACCGCAACTAAAACCGAGCAGCAACTCCCATCACACCTTAGTGATTGTTTTTAATGCGCTTACACTGGTATTCTTTAGACGTTTTCAGAAATTGTCTTTATTTCTTGATAGTAATTCTCCATTTTCTATCCTGTTGATTTTAGATAATCTCTGCTGTATAATCGGCTTGTTTTTGCTGAAGTAATCTATTTGTATCCCTTGTTAGTAATGCTTTGCTAACAGGATCAGCTTACTGAAAATAAATGACTATGACGCTTAAATTTATGGAGATGTCCGCCCAATGAACAAATTTATTGCGATTTTCTTGCTTGCGCTTTTAACACTTTCCTGCCAGGAGAACCAGCCAGCCGCATCTGGCGATCAAATAGAAAAAAAAGATGCCTTTATCACTCTTTACACCCATCGTCACTATGATACGGACAAAGTCGTCTTTAAAACATTCGAAGAAGAGACCGGCGTTGAAGTTCGGGTTGTTAAGGCCAGCGCTGATGAATTGATCCAAAAAATGGAAAGTGAAGGGGAGCAATCCCCGGCGGATCTGCTGATTTCCGTAGATGCCGGACGCCTGGTTCGCGCCAAGGCCAAGGGCCTTTTACAGCCGGTTACATCATCTGTTCTCGAAAAGAATATTCCCGGCTATCTCAAGGATTCGGAAAATAACTGGTTCGGAATTACCAAGAGAGCGCGGATTATTGCTTATGATAAAAATAAGGTGAATCCTGCCGATCTTTCTACTTATGAAGCATTAACAGCGCCGGAATGGAATAAAAAAGTATTGATTCGTTCTTCCGGAAATATTTATAATCAGTCTTTACTTGCCTCAATTATCGCCCATCATGGAGAAGCAAAGGCCGGAGAATGGGCTGCCGCGATGGTCAAGAACATGGCCCGTTCGCCCCGTGGTAATGATCGCGACCAGGTGAAAGCGATTCTCGCCGGCGAGGGAGAAGTTGCTGTTATCAACACCTATTATTTAGGGAAACTATTGAACTCCAAGGATCCAGAGGAAGTTAAGGCCGGGGAGGCGGTGCAGATATTCTTCCCGAACCAGGATGGCCGTGGCACTCACATTAATGTCAGTGGTATCGGGGTTGCTGCTCACGCGCCCAATAAAGCGGATGCAGTTCGCTTTATTGAGTATCTCTCCCGAAAAGACGTGCAGGAAACTTTTGCCGGCACCAATTACGAATATCCGGTCAATCCGGCAGCCAGTCCTTCGGAATTGTTAATTTCCTGGGGCGAATTCAAAGAAGATGAACTTCCGCTACCGAAACTCGGTGAGCTCAATAAAAAAGCAGTCATTACTTTTGATGAAGCAGGATGGAAGTAAGAAAAAAAAAGCGTCTTAAGACTACACACTTCCGCAGAGATTTTAACCAGTGGTCGCTGCTTACAGCGGCCCTGGGTTTCGCAATTGCCATTCCCCTCTTCGCCATCATTCTGAATTTATTCGGCGGCACCGGAGAAATGTGGGATCATATTGTATCCCATTTTTTGACAGACTATATCCTTAACTCGATATATTTGATAATCGGCACCGGTACTATAACCTGTCTGATCGGTACATACTGCGCCTGGCTGGTCAGTAGATATCAATTCCCCGGCCATCGCCTCATCGAATGGTTGCTGTTTCTGCCGCTGGCGATCCCTTCCTACATTCTTGCTTATACTTACGTCGGCATGCTCGGAAATGGTGGGACCCTGATCGTTCTCCTCCGCTCGATCGGACTGGATATACAAAGAATCGAGATGATGAATATCTATGGTCTCATCTGGGTGTTAAGCATGTCGCTTTTCCCTTATGTTTATGCCAGTGCCCGGGCGATGTTTCAGAGTCAGCCGCAGGTATTACGCGATGCGGCAATGCTGCTCGGTGCTTCAGAAAGGCGCTACTTTTTTACCGTCGCACTCCCGCTAGCCCTCCCGGCAGTTATCGGGGGATTATTCCTGGTATTAATGGAAGTGCTCAATGATTATGGCGCCGCTAAATATTATGGTATTAATACCTTTACTACCGGCATCTTCCGTAGCTGGACCGCCCTGGAAGATTTGCAATCGGCTATTTATTTGTCCGGCATGTTAACAGTGTTGGTATTTTTATTGATGGCATTGGTGAAATTACAACGGGGGAAAAAATCATTTTCGATTAGAATCAAGCAGCCGGATTCGGCAACAAACCGGAAAATACAAGTGAGTGGTTCCCGCAAAGTTATTAACCTGGGTATTTTATCCGTTCCGGTTTTGTTCGGCTTTTTACTACCGCTGTTGCAGTTATTATACTGGGCCGTTCTCACCTTTAATGATATTTTTCGCCCTGACTTTTTCTGGATGGCAATACAGAGTTTCGGTATCGCATCTCTCAGCGCAGTTTTGGTAGTCATTTTTTCCCTGTTGCTGATCTATTTCAATAAATGGAATCATCTGCGTGGGGTAGCTTTCTTCCCGAAGATCGCTACGGTCGGCTATGTCATTCCCGGGGCAATCATTGGCATTGGGATCATTAGCAGCAGCCAATTGGTGATCGATTTTTTTTATGATCTTCTTCAGATAAAAATTGGCTACCTGTTTTACGGCAGCAGCGTGATCCTGATATATGCATACATTTTCCGGTTTCTGGCGGTGGCCTATAATCCTCTTGAGGCAAACTCCCTGAAAATCGGCAAGGACCTGGCCGAATCGTCTTACTTACTGGGGCATTCGAATCTTAAAACCTTGCTGAAAGTCGAACTTCCCCTGCTAAAGCCCACGGCACTGAGCGCCATGATACTGGTATTTATCGACACGATGAAAGAATTACCGCTAACCCTTATTTTAAAACCTTATCAGGTGCAGACCCTGGCAGTAAAAGCCTATGAATATGCCGAAGACGAACGGGTAGCAGAAGCTGCCCTCCCGGCGTTATTATTAATTCTGGTAGTCGCTTCCCTGCTGCTGTTTGTAAATAATCTCCATAATAAGACCAGGGCAAAAAAGAACCCGGCTGAGTTGGTTGAACATTAATGGAGAGGGTAGTGTTAAAGAATCAATGTTATTTGACCTCGTCATTGCGAGGCGTTTTCTGCCGAAGCAATCTCAAAGGTGCATGCAATCAGGAGATCGCTTCGGCAAAAAGCGCCTCGCGATGACAACTAATACACCTTTTAGCATTACTTATTTATCACTGCCAGAGAAAGTTGGCAGGTTCGGCTAAATATGTTAAGTTAGGGCATCTGTTTTAATGGAAGAAGGCAACATAATGAACATGGAGATTTTAGAGTTACTGAATCTTTCGAAAACCTTTGATGGAAAAAGCTTTGCGTTGAAAGATTGCAGCTTTTCGGTCAGCCCGGGAAATATTCTGGCAATTGTCGGTGAAAGCGGCAGCGGAAAGTCTACGATCCTTCGCTTAATAGCAGGGTTGGAAAGACCGACGCAGGGCATCATAAGAATCAAGGGGAAGGAAGTTAGTAACGACGGACATATTCTCCCGCCCCAGCAACGTAACGTCGGGATGGTTTTTCAGGACTTTGCCCTTTTCCCCCATTTGACTGTTGCGCAAAATGTTGGCTACGGCCTGAAAAAAGATAAAGCAGAAAAAGTGAATGATCTCCTGCAATTGATCAAAATGGAGGAGTACGCCAACCGCTTTCCCGGGGAGCTGAGCGGCGGCCAGGAGCAACGAGTCGCCCTGGCCCGAACTTTGGCGATGAATCCGGATATTCTACTACTGGATGAACCTTTTAGTAATTTGGATGCCGGCTTAAAGGCAGGGCTACGACAGGAAATTCGCCAGATCGTCAAGGAAATCGGCATGACCATGGTTTTTATCACCCATGATCTTTTAGATGCACTCGATATCGCAGACGAACTCATTTTCCTGAAAGCCGGGGAAATTCTATTACACCGCCCCATCGAGATGATTTTTAAAGATGTTCAGAACAGCGAAGTGGAACAAACCTTTCGTGATTTAAAATCTGCCTCTCAACGCATTCTGGAAATGATGCGACAGAAATGACAATGAAGAAATCGGTTTACCCCCTCAGCAACAATCCCCTCATTAATGCTTTACTGACCAGCACGGATTTTGGTCAGCTGATCACCGGTGCGGATAAGCAGCACCCCGTTAACCGCTGCAACGCCATAAACAATCGATTCCGTTGCCAGTTCATTGACCGTGAGGCCATCAAAAGAATCCGCATCAGCCTGTAACGAAAAGTTGAATGAAATCATCACTGCTAATGACGACGCTGGGATTCTATCGCCGTTGGCAGAAAAAGTGCCCAGGGCCGATTGCGCATTTCTTTCCAGAATGCGCTGGCAATAGCGCCAGGTTTACCGATTCGTATTCCCCGCGAACGTACCGCGACATTTAACGCAAAAATAAAGCTTACCGTTAAATTTACCACACCGATTAGCAGCGCAAATAAAACAAACTCAAGAAAGATCCATATTCCCGGCCAGGCAACGGTTGATGAAAATCCAACATTGGCAACCGAGAAAGCAACGTGACGGATATCCAAAGGCAACCCAAGTATGTAGCCGAGGTAGGCAGTCGCGCCAAGCATCACCCCGAAAAAGAAGTTCCCCCAAAGCGCCCCAAGGTGTTCACCAATATAATCGGCGAAGCGATTGCGCAGCTTATTTGGCATAATTCGTTTTAGCAATGGATGTTCCCGAATACGACCCGGAAGATCCAGATAGAGGCAGCGATTGTCAAAATAACCGGCAACCAAACCGGAGAGGAATAACCACACACCGGCAATTGCCGCATAAAAAAGTGCCAAACTGGTTATCGGATTTTGTTCCTGCATGAGGGACGCCGCTTTTCCCGTATCGATGAGCGGGTTGCCAAGAAATGCATTGATACCAGCCCCAATAAGCAGCGCAAAAGGTAGGGCCGCCGCGACATTCCCCAAAATCGCTGCAAATTGAGAACGCCCCACTCTGATAGTAAGCTGAGCGAGTTCTTGCCGATCGATTGCACCGTGATCGGCATGTTCCAGTTTTTTGGCAATATAAGCAGCGGTCATTGCCGGTTGTTTGGTTGCAACAGTAAAGTGCAGCATATGAATAAGCACAAACCCCAGACTATAGTTCATGCTCACCCAAAATGTGTTCCACTCCATCGTCAAATCCAGCGTCGAAATATGAATCTTAATAAACGCCATAATTGCAATGAATACCCCGGCCCCAAATCCGCTACCGAGCATGCGAATATATTCGCGACGGTTTTCGGTAACGTAATGCTCGCCGGTTTCACTGGCATGATTGGTTACGCTTTTCGCCAGCAGATAAGTCGTTTGCCGAATTAAGCTGGTGACGCTACGCTCAGTATTTAATTCTCCCACAAACTGCCGGAAAAGCGCCAGGCATTTCGTTCTGAACACTCCCTCTTTTTCTTCATCAAGAATGTCCAGAAGTTTTTGGATACGCGTCAGAACCTGTTCCAGGCGTTCCAGCAGGTAGGTTAGTTTAAGATCACTCCCTTTGCTGAGCGCCAGTTGCCGAAATCCCTGTAACTGCTCATCACATTGATCCAGCATAATCCAGGCATGGGCGGCATCTGTCTGCTTTTCCTTGGCGGTCGGGATTAACCGGGAGCGATATGCCGCCACAAACTGGCTGATTTCCCGTTCCTGGGCGATAAAGTTCGAATCATATTCAACAATGGCAGGATTCAAACGCAGCAGTTCATCCTCCATTTCTTCCGCCGCCAACCAGATAGAAAGCATTTCCAACGCATACAGTGCCTCGCTCAGCAAATGGTCCTTCACTTTTTTATTGTTAGCTTCCGGGATGAAAGCAAAGAAAAGTGCCATCCATACATCATCCGGCAACGCCTGCACCCATTTGTGATCAGCTGGTTTATTGAAAATTTGTTCCAGTAGATTTTTTGCACTGAAAATGACCGGCGGTTTCGGCATAAGCAGGTCATAAACCCGGCGCCAAAATTCATTTGCAAAACTACGGCGCGGCAAAATACCCGTGTCACTGTAGAGCGGTAAAAAGCGCATATCAAGAATAAATGTATGCACTTTCTCGCGAATGATGGTCGCTTGCCCGGGATTCGCATCCATAGCTTCGACAAACCGATGGACTTTATCCTGAACCCTATCAATTTGCGAAGAATCCTCCGGACGTAACCAATCGAATAAATCACAAAGCAGGGTGAGTTCGTCATCCGACTGTGCCAGTTTATCAAGAAAAAGCCCAAGATTGTCCATTATTGTCCTCGTTTTTAAACCGGCAGGGTGTCCAGCATCATAGGAGTGGATGATATTTCAGGTGTTAAAACAGTTATCTTGTTTAAGGGTGTCTATTTAATCTTCATTACGATCAAAGTCTTATCGTCTTGCGGTTGAGAGCTGCCGACCCATTCCTTCGCCGCCTGCGTCATTTCTGCAATAATTCTCTCCGCTGATTGGGGCGCCATTTGCTCAAACAAGTCTTTGATTCGCTCCTCGCCAAAGGCTTCTCCAGCAGGATTAAAACACTCGGCAAGCCCGTCACTCAGAAATAAAAAGGTATCTCCCTGGGAAAAATTGATCTTCCTGGACTGATACTTAAATTCGGGAAAACCACCTAACGGCATTCCTTTTAATTCAATGTCTATGACTGTTTTATCTGACGCTTTAAAATAGTAGGCAAAGGGCATACCTGCAGAGGAAATCACCATATCCTTGTCAGATATTTTTGCCAGGAGCATCGCCATATACATATTGCGGAATCCCATCATCTTTAGCGATTTGGAAATTTCAGTGAGAATTTCCTGGGGAGTATCCAGGGTAAAAAAAGAATTGAAAAGCGTTTTGGTTGCAGTAACAATAGTGCCGGCTTTGAGGCCATGTCCGGTTGCATCTCCGATGGCAAATGTGAGCTGATCCCCATTCAGGTGAAAATCATAATAATCGCCGCCAACTTCCTGGGCGGTTCGCATTTCAACCGCTATCTCCAGGTGAGGCAATTCTGGCAGATCTGCCGGCAGCATGGCAAGTTGTAACTTCCGGGCATCCTCGAGGTCCTTTACCATCCGCTGATTTTGCGCTTTCAATTTTGCCAGAACATTATACAGCGTCGCTTCATATTTTTTGCGTTCGGTAATGTCGGACTGAATGCCGAGAAAATTGGTCACCTGTCCAGAGTCGTCACGAATCGGAGTAATTGAAAGCAAATTCCAGAATGTGCTGCCATCCTTGCGATAGTTAAGTATTTCGACTGAACACGGTTTTTCTTCCTCTACCGATCGTCTAATCTCATCAATGGTATTCTGATCTGTCTGTTCCCCCTGCAGAAAGCGGCAATTTTTACCGAGGACATCCTCAATGGAATATCCGGTTAATCGCTCGAATCCCTCATTGGCATAGACAATGGGATTATCCGGTTGAAAGTTATCGGAAATGGTAATTCCTTCGGCCGTTGCAGCAAGCGCCCTGTCTTTTAAAAGCAGTTGATCTTTGATCGGCCTGTCAGCCAAAAGGAGAACTTTATCCAGGTCGGTTATTTTTTTCTTCACAACTTTCTCTTTTTCTATGACATCATCGAAGGCAATTTTTCAGAAACGCCATAACCAGGCTTATAGAGCGTTGGTCAAGTAAAAGATGATCAAACAACCTGATCATTTATGAATAATATCTGGCTTAACAAATTATAAAACTATTCCCAGCTTTCCAATTTCTTGTTCAATCTAGACAGCAAATATTAGTAATCTTAATTATGAAATATCTCGACTGTCATTGCCATACGCTTTTCATCTTTTTTTGAAACCTGTGGTCCGGTCAGGCGTATGATCCAAGTGCGAGCGTTTTGAGCGTTTTTTAAACACAAAGATGCAATATAAAAAGGTAAAGACTGAAAATGATAACATATTATTTTGATTTGGAAAATCGGACGAAAGAAGCATTTCTTGATTTGTTTTCCCGGAAAAAGCAGTTGCCAACATTCCAGGAACTTAGTATTGCCCTGGATATTGATCAGGAGGATATTCAGCTGGTTTTCGATCGCGAAACCGACATTTTGGAAAGCATTTATGCCGGCTACATAAAACAATATAAAGATATGCTTCCCGAAGTTGAAGGATTTAACGAATGCACGCTGGAAGAAAAATTGTCCAATTTTATTTATGTAATGTTCGGCATACTGGAAAAGGATAGAGCGTTCGTAAAGGCAACATTTGAGCAAGTTATATCCCAATGGACTTCTGGAAATCATTTTTATCGGGCGATCGAAGATGTTCTCAGCATGTTTATTCAGGCGAACAATCATCAAAAAGAGAATTCATCCACACCATGGGAAATCCTGAAGAACAATCAGAGCACGCAGATTTACCAGGGTTTTTTAGAATACATCAATATTCAACTGCTCGTTAATACATATATCGAATTGTTCAAATTCTGGCTTGATGATTATAGTAACGACTTTGAAAAGACTGCTGCATATGCCGATCAAATGACTACCTTTTGGGCAAACGCAGTAAGCACTGGTCTATCCGGAAAAGCGGACAGCACGGATTTTCACAATAGTGACGTGGCAGAAATGCTAGCCGGCTAGGTGGCATTTGTCTTCCTGAGAAAAATCTTTTAGCGTTTTATAAAGCAATTTGTTGGAGATAAATGGTTAATTCTGGCTGAAATGTCATTGCGAGGTATCTTTTTGCCGAAGCAATCTCTAGTATGAGTATTTAAAGAGAGATCGCTTCGTCGCTGCACTCCTCGCGATGACAGCGAAAAGAACATTCAGCATTACGATGAAGCACTACCAGTAATTTTAATAGTTGGAGAAACAATTATGAAGTGGTCCTTAAAACTTGGTCAATATCGCGGCATTGCCGTCTATGTTCACAGTACCTTTGCATTGATTATTGCCTGGGTCGCTTTGACGTATTGGCAGCAAAATCCCAACCTGGGATTTATTTTATCAGGTATCATTTTTGTACTGGCCATTTTTGCATGTGTGGTACTACACGAATTCGGCCATGCATTAATGGCACAAAAATACGGCATAAAGACCAAAGATATCATTCTTTATCCCATTGGTGGTGTTGCTCGCCTGGAGAGCATGCCGGAGGAGCCTCGTCAGGAGCTTTGGATTACCCTGGCAGGTCCGGCAGTTAACCTGGTCATCGCAGCAGCTATTTACCTCTGGTTAAGCGTAACCGGCGGTTTTCAGCAATCAGAGCTCTTAGCCTTCGTCAATGGCACCTTTATGGAGCGGCTCATGTTTATCAATATTTTGCTGGTATTTTTTAATATGCTGCCGGCTTTTCCTATGGACGGTGGTCGCGTGATGCGCGCCTTACTGGCCATGCGAATGGATTACCGCCGGGCCACTCAAATTGCTGCCAGGCTTGGGCAGGGAATGGCAGTTCTCTTTGGCATTCTCGGCGTATTCAGTAATCCATTTCTGATAATCATTGCCTTCTTCGTCTGGATGGGTGCCGCCCAGGAAGCAAAAATGGTAAGCATGCGCGCGGCGTTTCAAGGAACCCTGGTCGACTCCGCGATGATGACCCGTTTCAATGTATTACACGTCAGCGACAGCTTATATCGTGCTGTGGAGCATACCCTGGCTGGTGCTCAGCAAGATTTTCCGGTAATGGAAGAAGATCGGCTGGTTGGCGTGCTAACCCGCAAGATGATTGTGAACGCCCTGGCCTCTCAGGGTCCCAATGTTCTGGTGGGAGAAATAATGCAGCGTTCTTTTGCGCTGGCCAGCGCCGGTGAAAAATTACAATCGGTTTTCAACAAACTACAAAGCAGTCCCTTCAACTTTATGCCGGTTGTAAAGAATGACCGCCTGGTCGGGTTATTGACAAAAGATAATATTGATAAATTTTTAACGATCCAGTCGGCGTTAAGAAATATCCATGCCCGGACGGCTTAAAGAGAGTTTTAGTTCATAAAATTATTTCCTGGCGACTGCCGGAAACATCCGAAAAGGCTGATTGGCATTTTCCGATCAGCCTTTTTCTCTTTCCAAGTTTTTCTCTCTTCCCTTCTTAATTGAATCGAATAAAAAGTCCACAAATTAATAATTCTTCATAAAGCATTATGATAATTCCCAAATCGAAAGTATTATCTCTCTATCTTCAACGGTTCTCTTAGTAAACACAAATACAACAAAATTCGGTGATTAAATGCTGAAAAAAGAGCTCAGTCGTTTAGACGTTTTCTGCCTCGCTTCCGGAGCGATGATTAGTTCCGGTTTATTTGTATTACCAGGCATTGCCTTCGCGAAAGCTGGCCCGGCTGTGCTTTTAGCCTATGGACTAGCCAGTTTGTTTATTATCCCTGCAATGCTTTCCAAAGCAGAGCTGGGCACTGCAATGCCAAAAGCCGGTGGCAGCTATTTTTTCATTGAGCGCAGCCTTGGACCGCTGCTGGGCACTTATGCCGGATTTTTAAATTGGCTTTCCATTGCCCTAAAAGCAGCTTTTGCTTTAATCGGTATTGGCACTGTCGGCGCGCTTTTCCTGCCCTTTCCCCTGGAGTTTGGCATCAAACTGGTTGCGATTGTCAGCTGTGTCATCTTTACGATTATAAATTTATTATCCGTTAAAAGCGTTGGGGTATTGCAAACCTTGTTGGTGTTTGGACTGTTGGGCATTTTACTCTTGCATAGTTTCGTTGGGATCCAGGCGGTGATGCCTACTTCCTTCAGCCCGTTTATGACCGTCGATATCGAAACAATATTCGGGGTTGCCGGAATGATTTTCGTTTCATTCGGCGGACTCACAAAAGTGGCCAGCATGGGCGAAGAGGTAAAAAACCCCGGGCGCAATTTGCCGCAAGGCATGTTCCTGGCATTTTTTGTCGTTAGTATACTTTACTTGCTGGTAATTTTTGTAACGATTGGCACCGTTGCGCCGGAGCAACTGGCCGGCTCCCTGATTCCCGTCGCTCTCAGTGCGGAACAAATTTTCGGCCGATGGGGAATTCTTGCGATTGAAGCTGCCTCGCTGTTGGCGTTCGTTACTACCGCAAATGCCGGTATCTTATCCGCCTCCCGTTCCCCCATGGCGATGAGCAGGGACGGGCTGGTGCCGGAAGCATTGGCAAATACCAGTAAAAGATTCAACACGCCCCATACCTCGATTCTCCTAACTTCTACATTTATTATTGTTGTCGTTGCTGCCCTATCCATTGAAGATCTGGTAAAAACCGCTTCAACGATGATGATCCTGATGTTCATTCTGGTAAATATCTCGGTGATCGTTATGCGCAGCAGCAAGCTGCAAAGCTATCGGCCGGTTTATCGCTCGCCCTTCTACCCCTGGCTGCAAATTATTGCCATTGTGCTCTATTTTTTCCTGATTTTTGAAATGGGGATGATACCGCTGCTCTTAACAGCGGCGTTTGGGCTGCTCGCCGGTGCCTGGTATATTGGTTACGTCTGGAGGAAAATTGACCGTGAGTCGGCGTTTGTCTACCTGGTAAAATCGATCACTTCCAAGGAGATTGACCGAAGTAACCTGGAAGATGAATTGCGCCATATCTCCCTGGAAAGAAGTGGCACAGAGCTGGATCGATTCGATCATTTATTACAGGAATGCGACATTCTTGACATCGAGGAATCGATTAGCGCAAAAGACTTATTTCATCAAATGGCGGCGACGCTCTCCAAACGCCTCAATCTTGATGAAGAGGTCGTTTATCAATCGTTTATCGACCGGGAAAAAGAATCGAGCACGGTTATTCATCCCGGATTAGCAATTCCGCATGTCATTGTCGAAGGGGAGAACGTTTTTGATATTCTGCCGGTGCGTTGCCGGGAAGGTGCGATATTCTCCGAGCTGAATCAGCCGGTTAAAACGGTTATCGCCCTGGTTGGCTCCCCCGATGAGCGCAACTATCACCTCCGGGCATTGATGAGCATCGCCCATTTGGTAGAGAATCCGAAATTCCAGGAAGGATGGAAAAATGCGCGTAATGCAGAGCAACTGCGCGATGTTTTACTTTTCTCCCGCCCCCGTTAATCTGTAACTTCTGGCGCGGAAACAGTTCCCCGCCAGAGTAGTTGTAAACAATAATCACACCCCTCTTCATCACTTTATCTTCTGTAAATATTGCAGAAGGTATCCATTGTTTTTCGCTTCGTTCAACACTTACCCGCTAAAGTAAAAAAGCATGGAATCCTACCGATCAGTCATATACTTTGAGAAAATAGTAGTGCTAAAGAAGTAATGCTAAGTGCCGTTTTATCTGTCATCGCGAGGCGTTTTTTGCCGAAGCGATCCCTTTGTAGATGCAACTTTTGAGATTGCTTCGGCAAAAAACGCCTCGCAATGACAGCACATATAGAATTAAATGTTTAACACTGCCAAAAAAATATATTCGCAGCATCTGACACTGTATTACAAACATTGGCGAAAAGGAGGCACTATGAAGGCGCTTTTTCACAAATTGTTTTTGCAGGCAGACGGCATGCCCTTCAGCATTACCTACCCGGATGAAACTACACACCACTACGGAAGTGACGGTCCCCCCAAGTTTAATCTGATTTTCAAAACCGAAAAAGCGATGCGCGCCATGTTGGTTAGCGTAGACCTGGGTTTCGGTGAAGCGTATATGCTTGGGGACATCCAGCTAGATGGTAAAATGAGTGACCTGATGACAATGGTAATGACCAGCGATTTGATCAGTGATTTTCGCAAGGTGATGTTCCATCCGTTAAATGTACTGCGTCATTTACCCAGCCACCTGCGGCTGGCCTGGCAGTATTTCTATCAGCCCAACACTTATGAGAATGACAAGCGATTTATCTCCAGCACTTATGATCTTGGTAATGAGTTCTACGCTTTATGGCTGGACCGGGATATGCATTATACCTGTGCTTACTTTAAAACACCGCAGGATACGATCGATCAGGCACAGCAGCAGAAAAGTGACCATGTTTGCCGCAAGCTGCAATTGCAGCCCGGTGAAACACTGCTGGATATCGGCTGCGGCTGGGGAGGATTAATGATCTATGCCGCCCGGAATTATGGCATTAGCGGTCTGGGCGTCACTCTCTCCAAAGAACAAGCGAGTGAAGCGAATCGCCGGATTAGCGATGCCGGCCTACAGGATCGCATCCGGGTGATCTATTCCGATTATCGGGATATTCCCAAACTTGGTCAAGTTTTCGACAAGGTTGCATCGGTCGGCTGTTTTGAGCATATCGGAAAATCCAACCATCAGCAATTTCTCTCGATTGCCCGGCAGGCAATCAAACCCGGCGGTACATTTCTCCTTCATACCATTGGGAAATTGACACCGGGACGTCCCGGGGCCTTCTCCAATAAATACATTTTCCCCGGCGCCTATATTCCCACCCTGGCCGAAATCTGTCAATCGCTCGCGAATCTCGATATGCGGGTATATGATGTCGAAAATCTGCATCGCCATTACTCGCTTACCGCGCAGCGCTGGCTGGATAAATTCCACGCGCACCGAGATCAAATCTGTGAGATGTACGATGAACAGTTTTTCCGAATGTTCGATATCTATCTTAGTAACGCTGTTCCTATGATGAACTACGGCCGTAATGAATTATTTCAATTGATTATTACCCCGGGAGCGGATCCTGCCCGCCCGCTAACCAGGGAGTATATTTATAGCGCTGAACCGGCGGCCAGCCGTTGGGATTTTCAAACGGAAGCATCTCCCTCGTAATTTAGCTGGTTACTGGCAACTACAAATTGATCTGTCAGACAGGTGATAATCGATTGTTCTTCTCAGCTTGTAATCATGTGCCAGAGTTAACGTTCCGGCGCATGACCTAACTCCCCTTAAATTCCCACACCATACATTTTTTCAGCAGGAGAAACATCTGGTTTTACAGGCAACGTATGCATTTCGCCCAATCTCATTAGAAAAAAGAAGAATTGAAATATGGCAAAAGTCAACGCACTATTCATTTCCAATCCTTTATTTACAATACTATCCGGTTTTCTTAAACGGGGTGAGATATAAACGGACAAATAAATTTTCGATGATCCGCTGATTTTCCGAATCCTCTTATTGACATTGGGATCATGACGTGGCTAAAAATTTCCCTGGTTATGCTTTTCTGAATTATCCTATATAACCCCACGTGCCTAAAACTTTCGTGAGAAATAATTAGAATGAAGCACAATTGGCTTAAATGGCTGGTATGGACTATTATATCCGGCGCAACTATCACTATATCATTTTACTGGCCCCAAATAAAAGACGTACCATTTTATGTATTGGGTTTTATTTGGGTACTGGTAAGTGTTTGTGCTGTTATTATTGCCCGTCGTGGCTCGCACTGGCGCTTACTTTGGTTATACATTTCCGTCGTTCTAATTACTTTTAGCGGCTATGAAGTATATCTCTCAATTAAAGGCAGCGATTCCCGAAGAGAACTGATCAAATCCGGCAAATACCTGAAAAAAGACAAAGTCCTCGGATATTCCCCGATAAGCAATAACCAGTTAACAGAAAAGAAATATTACAAAGACCAGATGCTTTTTAACGCCACTTATTCCTTCAACGAATATGGTTTACGGACAAGTCCGTCTTTTAAGAAAGATTCGCTAATTGGTGATTGCTTATTTTTTGGCTGTTCTTATACGTTTGGAGAAGGTGTTGCAGACGAGGCGACATACCCGTATCAAGTGGGAAAGTTAACGAATGGGCGATATCGTATTTTCAATTTTGCCTATGACGGCTATGGCCCTCACCAAATGCTGGCCGCATTGGAATATGGCAATGTGAAAGAGATTGTGCCCAACGATGAAAAAGCGAAGTACGGATTTTTCCTGACATTTCCGGATCACGTGCTCCGGGCAGTTGGCTGGAGAAAATGGGATAAGCGCGGTCCGCGTTATCTTTTAAACAGCGATGGAGGCGTTTCTTTAAACGGGACGCTGAACGACAATAATCTTATCAGATGGATACAACTTTCAAAAACATTGCCCTGGCTTTTCCTTAACTATCACAATGTCGGCAGCGAAGAGATCAAATTATATGCGGAAATTATTGCAGCAGCGGCAGCGAGGTTTCAGGAAATTTATCCCAATGGAAAGTTTTACGTCCTTTTCATCGACCGGCAAACAGAATTATCAAAGCAGCTGCTTTCAGCATTGCAAGAAAAGGCGTTGACGATTTTCTTAATGAACGAGATCCTTTCTGATCCCGCTCCTTATGCCGAGCATTTCAGAGTACATAAATTAGATTCTCATCCAAATGCACTCGCCAATAAGCTGACCGCAACTTTCATCGCAGAAAAGATTCTGCTGAAGCATACTGAATTTTCAAGGATATCTGAAAATTCAGGTGATTAAAAATCACATTTTAGGGGAACGCTTTCCGAACCGGTTAAACAGGATCTAATATAATGGACACAATTGATATAACAATTCTCATCCCCTGCAAAGAACCGCAGCCGGATTATTTCCAGCTAGCCATAGATTCCGTCTTTGCCCAAACATCCCGGCACTGGCGATGTATCGTCATAGACGATCGTAGCTCGGATATTCATTCGCTGGAAAAAATAGACAGCGTGCGCCGGTTGGATGATCCGCGCATAAAAGTTATCAAGAGCAAATCGCCCATGGTAACCGGTGCATTGAACAGTGGCATGGCGGCCGCGGAAACGCCTTTTGTTTGCGCACTTCATTGTGATGATCTGCTGGATAAACAAGCCATCAAAGTGCTATCGGCCTCCATCAAGGCTTTTCCCGAGGTCGATTATTTTCACTCCGCCCGGCGACACATCGACGATAACGGAGAGATTATCAGCGGGCAATATGATGCCATCGAATCGTTTACACTTGAGGATTTTAAACACAGGGGTCAGGCGAAGCACCTCCATTGCTGGCGGGTCGCTTTTGCAAACCAGATCGGCGGGATGGATGAATCGCTCGGCCCTCATGGCGCGGATGATTATGATTTTCCCTGGTCGATGGCGGAAGCCGGCGCAACTTTTAAAGCGATCCAGGAATGTCTCTATTATTATCGGGACCATCGCAGCCACTTTCGCTTGACGACGCATATTCCGCTGGAAGATCAAATTACCGAGTTAAAAAAGATCTGGAAAAAACACGGCATGAGCGCGGATGAAATAGCGCTGCAAATCGAAATCAGAACTTCGCGTTATTTACAACAGGCTATCTATAAAGATTCGAAAGACAAAATCGCCAAAGAAAAGGCGAATTATTCTGCCGAAGACGGCTGGAGACAAACTTATCGAAAATAAACAGATGATGCGGCTTCGAAAAGAATGCATGCGGTTTTCCAATTTTTTTTTGTATAATAATTCTTACGGCATTCTATAGTCACAATTGCCAATTGCTGCGAGCGACCGGAATTATTAATTGCGCCTAAGATTGAAAACGACCGACTAAAGTGACCCTGGCATGAATGTTTATTTTCCGAAATTTAGACTTTACAAAGATTGCAAATTGAATCAAGGATGATGATAAATGCAAAAGAATAGTGATATTACTGCAGTTATTTTATCGATGGGAGAAGCGACGCTGCCGAAGTGCGTAGACAGCGTTAAGAAACAAACCCTGGCACCGGACGAAATCATTTATGTAAAAAATATCAGTCCGTTTTACAAAGCCTGGAATACCGGGATGCAAAAAGTAAAAACCCGTTATTTCGTCCAGGTGGATGCGGATATGTTGCTGGATGAAAATTGTTTTGAAAAGCTGCACGCCTGCATGACCCCAACAACCGGTCTGGCTGTTGGCCACCTTCGGGATCCCCTGCTAGGCCGTATCCGCGGCATCAAACTGTTCCGTCATGATTGCTGCCAAATGGTGCCGTTTCCAAATACAATCTCTCCGGATACCGATTTTTATAAGGCAATGGGCGACCATGGCTGGAATATGGTTTTGGCTTTAAATTTTTATAGTAACAACCCTCTCTACTGGCATACCCTGGGAGATCACCGGCCGCATTATCATCTGGAATATATTATTGCCAAGTTTTTGCGATTGGGATGCCGCTACCGTTATCGGGTAAGCCCCGGTGGCTTAAAACATATGTTCAGGCTGTTGGAAAATAGTTACCACCCAATGTCGCCGATCGCCCAATTTGCCCTCGCCAATGGCCTCTTTATGAAGGGTGACCGGGACCTGCTTACACCGGATTTTTCCGTTGGCATTCAACAAAATGTGCTGGCCCCATTACTGCAGACCAGTAACAGCTTTACCTCCACGCCAAAACTGCCGGAAGTAAAATTGAAAAATGATCCGAGAGAAACGTTCTTAAAATATTACCAGATGGGCATCGATTTTCGCAGATCTCAGGATAGCATACAGCCGATATTATACCTGCAGAGCCTTTCTAATTACAAGCATCGCCACAAGTGGGTAGCAAAAGCAGGATTAGGGGCAGGATATACATCCGGTTGCTACAACCAAAAAGAGTTTGAAAATAAATTTCATATGCTGACGAAATTACTTAATTAGGCGAACAGCAGTAATGACGGATAGCCCACAAAAGATTCTTATCGGATGCTTTGAAGTTCCCGGCATCGGTGGTACAAACACATCCACATATAACCTTTTCAAGCAATTCCGGGCAGACGGCTATGACGTTCACTTCGTGAACATTATTGGTTGGCGCGACGAAGCGTATTTTCAATTTTCCTTTGGCGATAATTTCGGAAATCCGGATAACCTCCCCCAGGTACATAACTACATAACGGAAGGGAATTTGTTCAGTAATCAACCGGGATTGGCTGATCTAATTCGTAAAATCAAACCTGACGTTATAATTGGCTCCGGCTACATTGCCGCCTATTTATTCAAACAGGCCGAATCTACCATTCCCCTGATCTACCTTACCGGGGGCAGTGTGCAAACAAAAGTATATTTGCAGAAAGGGCTTTTTAAAGATTATACCAGTCTGAAAAAATCTCTGGAAATCCACGGCGGCATGCGAGTTGTTCATAAACAAGAGGGCGATGCTATCAAAAAAGCGGATTTTATTATCACCCATTCGGCATCCATCCGCTATATAACTGAAAAATTCTTCCCGAGCGTTTCCGGAAAACTATTACCGGACATTTTATGGAAAGCCTCCTGGGTTATTAAAGAACCGCTTGGCTATCAAGAATACAATAAAGCGTTCAACGATCGCGAAATAGACATACTGTTTGTAGCGAGCGATTGGGATAGAAAAGAAAAAAATTATCAGCTATTAAAAGAGATTGCCGCCAAATGCAAAAAGTATAATATCCATATCGTCGGACAGGTAGAACAAGATAGCGAAACTCCCCATGCCACCCATCATGGTCTGCTAACCGAGAGGGCACAATTATTTAAGCTAATGGGAAATTGCAAGGCTGTTGTTTGCCCTTCCGCGTTTGACTCTGCCCCGGGGATTTTATATGAAGCCTCGGTAATGGGATGCAATCTCGTCGCTTCGAAAAATTGCGGCAACTGGCAAATTTGCCATGAAGCGCTTTTGGTTGATCCTTATAAATTGAATATATTTACAGAAAAAATCCGGACAGCCTTATCAGAAAAGTTCAGTGATAATCTAAACTTTTTCCTCAAGGATGATCCGTATAAAAAACTAATTGAGATTATCTCGTTCATTTAAATATTCTGGAATAATGCCACAACTATCGGTAATTGTCCACTCTCGCAATCAGGAAGAATTTATCCAAGAGACGATAACATCTATATTAGCACAAGCGGATATAGAGTTGGAACTCATCGTTGTTGATGACCACTCTACGGATAAATCTCCGGAAATTCTCCGTGCCTTTACAGACGATCGGCTGACCGTTGTCTCCACGCAGAAGAAAGAAGGTGTGGCGAAGTGTCTTAACATCGCCCTGGAGAAGTGCAGCGCGCCAATAATTACTGTTATCGACCCGAATGGCGTTCTTTTTCCGCGTGCGCTATCTAAGGTGCCGGCAATATTTCTTCAGGAAAAAGTGGGTTATGCCTGTTGCTTCACTTTCAAAACCGACAATGCCGGGCAGATTTATCGCAAACATTGTCAGTGGGTGTCGGAGAAAATTTCCCGGATGGCACATACCCGCGAGGACTATCTAATCAGCATTATTGCCGGGCATCCGAGTAGCATCGGATGCCATATGTATGATAGGGCAATATTACAAGAGACCGGAGTATTTAATGAAACATTGACCAGCAATCTGCACACCGAAATGGCCATCAGGATCGCTCAACGCCACCCGATAAAAATCATCCCACAAATGCTATATGGTCACAGAAGGCAACCGGAGAGTAAAATTGAAGCCTTTAAGACCGCTAAAGAAAGCGTATTGCTCTTAATGTCTCTGCGGCGGCAAAACTTTTTGTCTTTTCTTAATGGGCAGGATGCATCTTTCTCAAACATCGTCCGGGGAAATATTTTGCGCGCCTTCCGGCACGCCGGTATTCGTTCAGTAAAGATTCGCGAATTTGCCAAAAGGCTGAGGCGAATTTGGCGACGGAAAATTTACCTGGCTGCCAAAGATGCTTTATATAAATTCCAATTACGATTTTTCCCTCCCTGGACGTTGTTTTTCTCAACCACCCAAAAAGCAAAATCAGCAGAGCGCGAAAGGCGTCTCGGATATTACCTGGCCTGGTTCCCGGTGTTAAGCGAAACCTTCATCCAGCGGGAAGTAATCGCAGTAAAGCAGAAATACGCCTCGGCAAAAGTATTTGCCAACGAGCCGCAGGATGTCTCGCGCCTGGACGAATCTGCCCGCACCCTGATGAACCAGACACAGTACCTCGGGAGCATTGACCCAATCCGCCTGCAAGGCTATCGAAAAACATTGATTCGGAATCACCCTTTAAAATATCTCAACGCTTTTTTTTTGTCCTGAAATGCCGCTATAAACCGACAAAAACCATCGATATCGACAAAGCCACATTTCAGAGAGCCATACAACTTGCCGGAGAATTATCGGCAAACGGCATCACCCACCTGCATTCACCCTGGGCCAATCAACATGCTTTTGTTGCCCTGATTGCTGCGTATTTGCTCGGCATTACGTTCTCGATTCAGGCCCGGGCATTCGACTTGCATAAAAAGGATACGGCATTTGCCCTGACAGAAAAATTTGACAACGCCGCCTTTATCATCACCAATACCAATTACAACAGAAATTACATCAATAGCCTGATGACAAAAAACACCCGAAATAACATACACCGGGTCTATAACGGCATCGATATCAGCCAATTTAAACCGAAGGAAAAAATAGCCACGCAAAGCAAGCGCATCATTCGATTAATCACTGTCGCTCGTTTAACAGAACAAAAAGGAATTACCTATCTGTTAAATGCATGCCGAATTTTGCTCGATCAAGGCTACCGGTTTGAATGGCATATCATTGGGGCACCGAACTCCGAACGTTGGGTCTATTATATTCAAATAAAACAGCTGTATCATGAACTCGGCCTAAAAGAAACGGTTAAATTTCGGGGCGCATTACCATTCGCGGAAATTTTAGATGAATACCGCAAGAGCGATATTTTTGTGCTTCCCTGTGTCATTGCGGAAAACGGCGGGCGGGATATTATTCCCAATGTTGTTATCGAAGCGATGGCAATGAAGCTGCCGGTCATCTCAACCACTATCACCGGGCTGCCGGAAATGGTAGATCATCAAACCAGTGGCCTGTTGGTTCCACCAAAAAATGAAAGTGAACTGGCGGCAGCAGTAATAAAATTATTGGAAGATCCTGCGTTACGTAAACGCTTTGGCGAAAATGGCCGAAAAATAGTGGAAGAGAAATTCAATATTCATAAGAACATTCTCAGTTACCATCGCTTATTTGGTGAAGTGCTCGATTCTCCCGAGGAATAATCCACATCCGATTGATATAAGCGTTAATAAACAGAACTTCTCGAAATCATACTTTCCCCCCGGGGCGGCAAAATGCCGCACGGAACTGAACAATTATCAGCAATTTTTAAACGATTCCAAACTCAAAAGAATCAGACTTTTCCCCCGAACAAAAACCGGCGATTATCCCGCTCTCATAAAGCCACTATTGACAAAGAAAACCCAAATCGGTATATTTTTCGGTGCTGGTTTTCGAAATAAAACGCGGCACATAACGAAAAAATTTTATGTCAGAGAATCAACTATTCATTATTAATGCGCCGGTTGTTCATGAAATAAAAATCAAGCGCTCGCTTTTTATTGGTGCAATCGCGCCGGTAGAAAGTAAATCGGCCGCAGAGCAATTTCTTGATGAGATCCGGCAGCAGCATTATAATGCGACTCATAACTGCTACGCCTACCGGATCGATCAACAGATATTTCGCTATTCAGATGACGGGGAGCCATCCGGCACTGCCGGAAGACCGATTCTGCTTAGCATCGACAAGTTCAATCTGATTAAAGCTGCCCTCGTTGTTACCCGTTATTATGGCGGTGTAAAACTCGGCACCGGCGGCCTGATGCGAGCCTACGGACAATGCGCGGAAGAGACGGTTCAAAAATGTAAATTGGAAAAATTTGTTCGTTATCATTTTATAACGCTGCAATATCCGTATAATCTCACGCGACAGATACACTACATCGTTGGAAAATTCCAGGGACAATTAGACGAACAGACATTTGATACCAGTATTACTTCGGTCATAAAAATTCCATCCGATCGCCAGCAGGAACTCACCCAGGCATTGCTTGGTGCAGGCGACGGAAACATTCAAATTATAGCAACGAAGGAAAAATGCACCTAAAAGTCGACAATCTTTCGAAAGAATTTTCCGGCAATACGATTCTTCACAATCTTTCCTTTGAAGCACGTGCCGGTTTTATTTTAGGTATACTGGGTCCGAAGAAAGCCGGAAAAACAACCCTGCTGCGAATGTTAATGGATATCGTTCGCCCCACCAGCGGTCTTATTCTTTATGACGACCGACCCGTAAATGCAAAAATCCGCAACGCAATTGGCTATCTCCCGGAAGAGCGCGGCCTTTATAGTGAATACACCGTCAACCAGGTGCTGGTTCACTTTGCCCGCCTGAAGCGCTTCTCCCGCAAAAAAGCACAGGTCGAAGCCGTCCGCCTGATGGATCGCTTTAATATTATCGAACAGATGGATACACCGGTGCTGCATCTTTCCGAAGAAGTCCGGCAAAAGGTGCAGCTAATGACCGCGATTATACACAATCCCGATCTGCTTATTCTCGACGAACCTTTTCACAAAATGGATGCCAGTAATCAAACCTTGATACGAAAACTGGTGCTTCATTTGAAAGAAGAGGGAAAAACGATTGTTCTCGCCACGGAAGAAATGGACGAAGCAGAAGCAGTTTGCGACGAAATCCTGATGCTTAATGAAGGTCGGGTGGTTATGCAGGATACGCTCAGTAACATCCGCGATAAATTTCGGGAGCATATGATTTACCTGGAAACCCCGGATGATCTTCAGGCCTTGCAGGATATCTTTGGCGTGAAGAAAATCACCCAGAATCACCAGGGCGTCCGGCTTTACGTCGATGGTAAACATTCCCCGCAAAAAGTGCTCGATAGCGTCATCCGGGCGGTTGATGTTAAGAAATTGGAAATTCACCGTCCGAATCTGCAGGATATCTATGCAGATATAACCGCACCGAAAAGCCGGAAAGGAAATGCATGATTCGATTTTTTGTGATTGCAGCCTGGGAATTTATGCGCTACCTGAAGTCTCGTGGCTTCCTGCTGGCAACTTTTCTCTCGCCGCTGATCTTTACGGCATTTATTCTTATTCCTTCTTTCTACTATGAGAATACCCGGCTGACGCAGGACCAGGTAATCG
Source organism: Calditrichia bacterium (assembly GCA_028284905.1). Lineage (GTDB taxonomy): Bacteria > Calditrichota > Calditrichia > RBG-13-44-9 > J075 > JACKAP01. The sequence goes on along the minus strand of JANQQU010000079.1, from coordinate 1,488 downwards.
GTTGCGTAGAAGTAGATACGACCTCCTATAGCCAGTTATTAGCAGAGCGTCTCTCTGCAGCATTGGCAGAGGATGATATGCAGCCACGCATTCTGCTGGAGCCAATCCTTCCCGATACCTCATCGCGGATGCGCCGGGATATTATTAATCTTATTTCGACCCGGGAAAGTCTGGATAGCTTGGACGAAGCCTACAATAAAGTGAAAGAGCGCCGGAAATATCACTTTCAGCGACCAAATTCCCGGACAAAAACCCGCCTGTTAAGCGAATCATATGAAGAAATGATCAGCACCCGCGAACAGCGTGATCTTGCCGAGATCGACTATAATCGCATGCAAACCAGCCTCGATTCCCTGGTGGAAAAAGCGGTAATGAACAAGGCAGACAGCTTGCTGCGCGTCAAGCGGATTTCCGGCTATCTGCTGCTGGATGCCCGCACCTTCGAAAGAGGCATCGTGGAGTTCCATTCCCTCCAACCGGTGAACTTCCTGCACATTCAACCACTGAAACAAGCACTGCAGGTGATGCTTGTGGAAGAGAGAATGCGCCAGGAAGAAATTACCGTTACGAAAATTCAGGAGATGCTCCAGCCGTTAGTTATTCAGCAATTGCTCATCGAAGGCGGTAACAAGCGGGAATTCAAATTTTTGATTACCTACATCGCGCCGGTCGTGGCGGTGTTATTGCTCTTTGTCAGCATTATCTCCAACAGCGGTTTTCTATTCACGTCCATCGTCAGTGAAAAATCGTCGCGCATCCTCGAGATACTGGTCTCTTCGGTAAACACCTTCCAGTTAATCGGCGGCAAGATGTTCGGTCTCGGTATGCTCGGTCTTTTCCAGATTCTCATCTGGATGTTCATTACATTCCTGCTGATGGCTGCGAATATCATTCCTGCCGAAGACATTGGTTTCCTCAACCTGAATAATGCCGGACTCTACATCCTTTACTACTTTTTAGGATATCTTTTCTTTGCCTCAATTTTCGTTGCGGTGGGATCGTTATCTGCCGATTACCAGGATGCCCATCAGTTGGGTTTAACCGTGCGGATCATTTCGATCATTCCCCTGGCACTGATCGTTTTAGTATTACTGGCACCTAACTCTGCCTTAATCCGCTTTTTATCTTTTATTCCGGTACTCACACCAACCTTTATGGTGCTACGTACACCATTGGCGCAACCACCGATGATCGACTATTACATCTCGGCTGGAATTATGCTGCTGTTTATTGTGTTAACGGCATTATTGGGAGGGAAGATTTTCCGGATCGCCAGTATCATGTATACCCAAAAAGCATCTCTGCGCACGCTGATGGATACGTTACAGAATAAGTAAGCAGATGAGCAGATGAGCAAAATTTCAAAAATGCCCATTTGCCCATTTGCCCATTTGGGTAGTCACCCGTTTTGCTGTTGTTTTTTAATAGGTATCGTTTTTAGCAATTCTCTAACAGTCCATTGGTGATCAGTAATTTTGGCGGCCATTG
>JANQQU010000074.1 GCA_028284905.1 Calditrichia bacterium | reverse complement strand
GTGCACGCCGGACAGCGTGTACTACGAATCCGCTGCCAAGCTGGCGGCCTGACCTGAGGACGCACTTATCGCGCTGTCCAATATCCGGGGTCCACTTCTTTCTTGACGTATTCGCTGAACATGGTCTTTCTTTTTGAAAGCTAACGTCGCGATAACCTGCCGATTACAGTGCGCTTTGGAGATGTGAAAATATCCGCACATCGGAAAAGCGCACTGTAAGCGGTCAGGTTCATTGCCTGGTTAGATTGCATCACTCTTCGCGCGCATCTTCTGTATTTGGACTCCAGTCTCCCGGACCGAAAAATTGTTCAATCAATCCGCCTAAGCTCCCACCGTATACGTCACCCGCTGCGCTCTCACCACTGTCTCGATAATTGGCATTATTCGCAAACTTTCGGAAATCTTCATAGTCGTGCGATAGTGAGCGCACGCAATAGCGAGCCAATTCATAGCTTAAGCTTTGGCCATCATCCGAGCTCGAAAATGATTTTCCGTTCCAGAAATCCTGGATCGTTTCCGCGTTCCAATATCGACTATGCTGGTCAAGCCTCTCCGGTGTCATTTGCAATGGATATGTACCGCACATATCACTTTCGATCGTGACGGCAATTCCTTCGTTAAGCCAAAGCGGTATCGGTAAGTGAGCTAAGCACGCATGCGTTAGTTCATGGGCCGCGGTTGCTTCTGCTTCATTCATTTCCAAAAATGGAAACGCAAAATGGCCATACCCCCGATTTAAATAGATGCCCGAGCTTACCGTCGTTTCCTCTATCGAAGGAAAGTGATAGGAAATGTACTTTTAGTATGTATCTGACTCGGAGAGAACCAGCGATAAATGCTTTCCGTACCCTTCATCGGAAGCTAGTCCCTCTAGGCGGCCGAGAATTCTAACAAGCGCCCTTTCGAAAAATTCGATTAGCAACGTTGAATAGCGTTCTTCTTCAGAAGATAACACGCAAAAATTTGTCGAATCGTATCGACGGTAATCGCTCCCCAGTGCTTCAAGGATGCCGTTGAACCAGTAATCTGAGACTTTATTCCATTCTTCTTCGTGTGTTTCTTCGGGGCACTTTCCGATTACTTCGTATATACGCTCCCAGTCGGGTCGGGGAAACCCATCGGGAACCGGATAAAGTTCTTTCGCAAGAGTATCCATGCAATCTAACGCCTCGCATCAGCGGTGCGCAGCTCGCGTAGCGAGCGAAGCGTCCGGCTGCATGCGCTTGTTATGTGCGTACTTCAATTTTTCTAACATTTATTTTCTCTTTTTCTTCAGGCGTCTCAAAGTATTGAGTCACATGAAGAAAAACCTCTTCCGTGTCGAATGCTGATCGCTCTGGCAGTTCTTTTCGCCTTTTAGATAAATGCATTAAACATATCTTGTCGCTTGCCTCGAGATATATCATTTCATGATCAGACTCGGCCTCTGCACACAAATTTAGAAACCAAGTTCGTTGCCGAACTGTGTTGGCGGGGAAATCCATTACAACGTTAGTCCCGGTTCTAAGAATATTTTTGACCAAATCACCCACAAGGGGTCGGATTTGGCGAGAAAGCTTTATGTAGTCGTCGAAGTTTTTTATCTGATCCGGGTATGCTTGAGATAGCCATTGGTCTTCGGATAACAAAACGGCATTCTGCTCTTTGGCCTCGTTTGCTGACATAGTTGATTTTCCCGCCCCCATCTTTCCGCAGAAGAAAATCAGAACGCCTCTATCTTTCATTGGCATCGACTAAGCACATAACGCCTCACATCAATGGCGAGCTGCGAAGCGGCGAGTCCATTGCATGTGATTGTTATGTGACATTTGTCATTGTCCTTAGTGATTTGGCCATCACAATACCATTCTCTATTCCTTGATAGAAACCAGGAATATTTTCTAGTTCTTGATAACCGAGTTTTTCGTAGAGAGAAAATGCTGCAAAATTTTTCTCCCTAAGTTGGACAAATACGTTAAAAGCACCAGCCGTTACTGCTACTTTCTCAAGCCAAAGAACAATTGCCGACCCCACATGCTTACGCCTATAGCCTGATTTTACAGCGAGAAGGTCCAGATTGGCTTGTTCGTCGCAATAAGTCATTACGCCAAATCCCGCCAAATCGTTTGCGGTTCGTGCAACGACAACATTCTTCGTTTTACTCTTAATCAGCTGCGTTACAGTCTTAGCAGTATATTTCCAGCCTAGGCCATATTCGATCTCATCTCTTGATAGCTGGCCAATTTCAACCGCGTCTGACAATTTTGCGAATTCAATCTGGGCGTTAACTACTCCCATTTATCTATGCTACATAACGAGACTGTCGAATTTCTGATTGCACAGCAGCCGACGCCTTTACCCGCATAATCTGGGTTCCTCTCAAGCGATGAGGTCGCGATTTACCTGATCAT
>JANQQU010000061.1 GCA_028284905.1 Calditrichia bacterium | reverse complement strand
CATCAAAATCCCGTTCAATCGTTACATTAAAATCGCCATTTTTCGCCCGCATCCCATGATAGGCCAGACCGATGTATTCATCCAGCAAGGCATTGAGATCGGTGGACTGAAATTCCCCGGATTTACCGCGGGAATGCTGCAGCATCCCATTAACGATATTATTGGCGCGTTTACCATGTTCGTTGATTTTGTGGGCATTCTCGCTGATTTCGCCGAGCAGATCATCGGCATCTGCGAGTATCTCTTTGCTCTTCTTCAAGGTTTCATTATCGAGCATCCCCTTATGCGCTTCGATATCTTCTTTTACTTCTGCGACCATCTCCACCAATAGCTCGGCAAAGTTATTGACGAAGTTCAGGGGATTTTTAATCTCGTGGGCAATCCCCGCTGTCAGCTGGCCGAGAGAGGCCAGTTTTTCCTGAACGATAAGCTGCTCGCGGGTACGAATCAGTTCGGCATTCTTCGCTTTCACCTCTTGCAAGCGTTTCGCCTTGTCAATCGCTGATACGGCATGCTGACGAAAACGGGCCAGCTTTTCCACGTCGGAATCGACGAAGGCCTCGCTGCTGTTAAAGTTGTCCAGCACCAGGAAACCTTCCAGGCGCTCCTCCAAAACCACTGCCATCGCCAGCAATGACTGCGGACGGGGGAAATCCTTCATCTTCTTCTGGGCACTGCTCTCCTGAAACTCACGGACGATATAGGCGCGTTTCTCAATCTGCTGGGACTGCTCGGTATAGCGGTTCACCAACTCGGCTTCAGTGAGGGCAACGTCTTTGATCAACGCGTCATCATACCCATTGGCGGCAACGATACGGAAAAGGTCATTATCTCCATCGCGCAGTAAAAAAGTGCCTTTCTTCGCCTGGGGAAAAAGCGCCAGGCCCTGCTCCAATAAAACATGAAGCACTTTCTCCAGTTCGCTTTCTTTGTTGATAGTGCGCACGATGCCTTCGAGCGTTTCCAGTTCCTGATGCTGCTCACGGATTTCCAGCGTGCGTTCTTCGACGGTTTCTTCCAGTTCCCGGCTACGCTCTTCCAATTGGCGGGTGCGCAGTTTTATGATCGTGAAGATTGCCAGTATTCCGAGAAGAACGTAACTGATATACGCCCAGGTCGTTTTCCACCAGGGCGGAGCAATAATGATCCAGAGCGATTTCCCTGCTTCATTCCAAAGACCATGATTATTGGAGGCTTTTACCCGAAAAACATATTCCCCCGGATCGAGGTTGGTATAAACTGCCTCGCGCCGGGTACTGGTTGCCTGCCAGCTATCCTCGTAATTCTCCAGATAATAGGCATATTGATTCGCTGCGGGATCATTGAAATGCAGCGCGGCAAATGTCAGCGAAATATCATTCTGCCAATAGGCCAATTGTATAGTATCACTGACCGAAATTGCTTTTTTTAGGGGAGAATCCCGGCCAACATGTAATGCCTGGCCAAAGAGTTTCAATTCGGTAATAATTACCTGTGGTGGGTAAGGATTTGTTTTAATACTGTCCGGATGAAAAATTACCAATCCACCTTCTCCGCCCCAAAACATCTCTCCAGTACGAGGGCTCTTGAACTCCGTAAAAATATTCAGATCCCGGAGTTCATCGTTCCTTACAAAATCTTTAAATATCTCTGTTTTAGGATCAAAAATAGAAATCCCCCCGGATCTGCCGACCCAAAGCTGACCACTATTATCTTCCAGCATCTTGGGTATTCCATAGGCTATTAAATTATTTTTATCGTTAAAATGAGTATATTCTTCATTCTCCCGATCCAATAAATGCAATCCGTTGTGGCTGGTTCTGATCCAGAAACGCCCTGCGGCATCCTCATGAATCGCAGTAGCACTAATAAAGCTAATACTACCGAATGTGTAGGCGACAGACTGACTTGTATTCCGGTCATATTTTACTACTCCACCACCATCTGTTCCTAACCAGAACGTCCCGAATTGATCTTCAAAAATCGTGATAATATTATTTTTGATATCAATGTTGTGTCGGGTAAATGTTTCTGTTTCCGGATGAAACTGATTAAACCCATTGGCGGTACCAATCCAGATTGTTCCGGAACGATCCTCAAATATTGTCCGGATACCGTTGTTGCTCAAACTTTTAAGATTATCCGGATCGTGGTAATAACGAAGAAAAGTGCCGCTCTCCTGTTCATCCCTACTCATCCGGGAAAGTCCCTCCCAACCATGGCTAAACCAAAGGTTTCCCAAACGATCTTCATGAATTGCCAGGACGCGATTACCACTCATACTGGTTGGATCGTTGGGATCGTGCCAATAGTGTTTAAAAACATCTTCTTCAGCAGTTTGGGTTTGACGTGTTAATCGATTGAGTCCACCATTGCGAGTGCCGATCCAGAGAGCCCCTGATCGATCCTCGTAAAGTGATTCAATATGATTACTACTCAAACTATTGGGATTATCGGGATCATGACGATACTGTTTAAACGGTTCTCTAGCCCGGTTTACCTTATACATTCCCCTCATCCAGGTACCTACCCACATTACATCCGTACGATCTTTGTAAATCGATAATGTACCAATACCTCTAAGATGATTTGCTGAATCGGAATAATGCGAGAAGTGTTGAAAATGGCCCTTTTTATCAAAAATATTTAGCCCATTACGATTAAGGGCAATCCATAGGAGACCTTGATGATCTTCATTGATAGAGATAACACTATTTCCGCTTAGGCTGTTGGGGTTAGCAGGATCATGTTGATACTGCTGGAAAGTTTCATTTGCTCTGTCAAATTTATACAGCCCACTTACATAGCTGCCTAACCACAAAGTTCCAGCATGATCTTCATATATCGTACTAAAGTGGTCAAAGCCATTATTTTCACGAGCAGCATCCGATTGAAAGAGCGTAAATTCTTCTGTATCCGGTAAGAATCTTATTAAACCACGATTGGCCCCGATCCAAATAACGCCTTCCTGATCAATGAAAATACAATTAAGCACATTAGTCGGAAATGCAGTTGAATCCTTCAAGTCAGTGCGATAATATTTAAAGGCATTAGATCTCAGATCTATTCGGCATAAACCCAAATTGTTACTGGTAATCCAAAGAATGTTTCCTTCTGCGGTCCCACTAATGCCGGAAATATTGTCAAATGGAACTTTCTCCTGAAAGTCCTGCACCGCCAGTACGGTCTCAAGCACCGTTTTATCCTTTACATCCAGTAATTGAATCCCCCACAAGTGGGGATACAAAGGGGCAGGCTGATTCCATTGCCCAAAAGAATGGCTGACATCGGAGTGGTAGCGCAGCCGGTAACTACCCGCCGGCAATGTTTTTAATACCATTTGAATCTTGTTTTTAGGATGGCCCCCAGCCCAAAAAAGTTTTTTTCGGTCCATTTGCCAAACAATATTGCTATCCAAATCTTCTATCCATCCGTAATCCCACAAATCTTCACCAACGCCTTCACCCATAACGGTTATCAACAAGGTAGTTTCATCTTGTAAAGTGAATACTTTACTGCTGTCGACATCATCCCCGGCACCCAAAATTGCAGCTATTGGCGGGCCGGCTGCCTGCAGGTTTGTTATCATTCCAAAAAGGGAGGCATTATATTGGGAAGGTAAATAGCTGGTAAAGGTTTCTGTTGACCGGTCAAAACGGTTAAGTCCGTTTCTAAAAGTACCGACCCAAATATCCCCGGCAGCATCTTCATACAGTGTAGTAATTGTAACGCCATACAAACTGTTCGGATCGCCTGGATCATATTGGTAGGCGGACATATTATAGCCATCATATCTTACCAGCCCGTTCTGGGTTCCCAACCACAGAAAGCCCATACGATCTTGAAAGATCACCCTCACAGTATTATCCGGAAGTCCGTCCAATACACCGAAGTTCTTGAAGTTTTCAAACTTGAGGTTATCGATTTGCCCGGAAAGGTTTATTGGCAAATAGAACAACAATGCTATAAACGAATAAATGAACCTGCGGCATATACTCATCGCATCATCCCTGTTGAATAATTTCGGAATTACTTTATAATAGCCGAACTATAGGAATTATGCAATTTTTGCGGAATAGTTGGCGGATAACAGTTATCAGTGAACAGTTTACAGTTTACAGTTATCAATTATCAGTAGTCAGTGAAAATTACAAACATGTAAATCTGATAACTGAAAAATGATAACTGATCACTGATAACTGATCACTGTTTTTTCGGTAGGCGTATCACAAACTCGGTAAATTCTCCCGGCTGCGAATCAACGGCAATTTCTCCGCGGTGCACTTTTACGACAATATCGTGGCTGATAGAGAGCCCCAGTCCGGTGTTGCCCTGCCCGGTTGGTTTGGTAGTGAAAAAGGGATTGAAGATTTGTTTTCGGACATCCTCAGGTATTCCCGGACCATTATCGCGAATGCGTACTGCCACTTGCTCCCCGAGATTCTTGCTACTCACCTTCACCCTTGCCTCCCCCTTTGAAGGGGGACCGAGGGGGATGTCAAAAGCCTCAAACGCATTATTCAGCAAATTAAGAAACACCCGGCTAATATCCTGTGGCACCAGGGGAATTTCTCCAACACTCTCATCAAAATCCCGTTCAATCGTTACATTAAAATCGCCATTTTTCGCCCGCATCCCATGATAGGCCAGACCG
>JANQQU010000051.1 GCA_028284905.1 Calditrichia bacterium | reverse complement strand
AGCAACAGAACCACCGCCAACCACTGACACAGACAAATTATACTCCGGAATAATTTCCGTAAACGTTGCAGTTACGGATTTGTCGCTGTCCATTGTTATCGATGCTTGATTGGATGTACTGCTTAAATCACCACTCCAACCGCTGAACTCGTAGCCGGGCTGCGGTGTGGCGGTTAACGTCACCGTTGTGCCCGTCAGGTACGGACCATTTGCAGGATCAGCAGTAACATTACCATTACCGATAATGTCTATACTTAATTCATATTCTGGCAAATCAGTAAAGACAGCTGTCACTGCCTTATCACTATTCATAACCAGGTTGACAGGGTTAACAGTTCCGTCCAGATCACCTTCCCAATGGTCAAATACTGATCCGACTCTCGCTTTGGCATATACTTCAACAGTGGTGCCTTCATTATAAATGCCTCCGTCAGGATTCAATAAAATATCCCCGTTGCCGTATTCAGAGGTCGTCAAAGTATACTGTTCCGGCTGGTAGCTGTTGCTGGCAGGCCTTAGCAATAATCCGATAGCTGCCCAATCGACGGAACTATTAAAAGTACCGTTGACGCTGACAGTTATTGTACCGGATATGCAGCGATCCATTACAGATAATCCGGCTGTACTTCCCCCACCCCCCTGATGCATTTGCACACGTTCGGTGAATCCCGTACCAGGGCTGTGGCGACGGTTACGATGCGCGATGGCACTAAAAATGAAGAGGCTATCGATTGTATTATAAGTCGTAAAATTATATAGCTTGCTATCTGTTCCATTGCTGCACTGACCATTCAGACCATTGCTATTTCCCTGCAAAATTCCAACAAGTGGGCTGGCGGCACTAACGCCACTGTAACGACTCACCGATATTGCTGCATTAGACACATTGCCGGCAAATTCCGCCGTCACTTTTCCGCTTGCACCTCCATTACCCCAGGCCGACCAAATTTCAATGCCAGTCTGCGATCGGGCAGCACATTGACTTGCTTCTCTGGTCCAGCTTAATCCCAATCCTGAAACGCTGGTCACTGCTTCCAGTTTTTTCATGGTAATTGCCGCATAATAGACATGCCCAGAGACATTCTCCAGATTACCTGCGGTTGAAACTTCTATGCCGGAAGCGCCACCATTTTTAGTTTCATAATGAACAATCGAGCCATTCCCGGTGGCCTGTTCCTCAAAATAAGCGACCACGATCTTATTTTCATTCATAACCAGACTGGCAGGATTAGCAGCGCTATTGAGGTCATTTCCCCATCCGCGAAAAACGTATCCTGGAAACGGTGTAGCGGTTAGGGTAATATGACTGCCCGGACTGTAAAAGCCGCCCGGTGGATCAATTGTTACGGCACCTCCGCCATTGGCATGTACTGTTAAGCTGTAATTTTCTTCCGGTACGAAATGCGCTGTTACCGCCTTGTCTCCATTCATAATGATGGAAGTCGAAACGTTATTTCCGCCAATATCCCCACTCCAATGGCTAAATATGTAGCCGTTGGCAGCATTTGCAGATAAATCCACTGTTGCTCCCAAAGGATAAATGCCACCAGATGGTTGCGCAGATGCACTGCCATTTCCAGTAGTATGCAGGGTCAGGTAGACATGCTGAGGAACATCTCTTTCTCCATGTGTCCAATCTGCCCAGCCAGCATTTTTTCCGGGTGTAGCCGGGACCGGTGCATCAAAATTTGCTTCGCTGTAATAGAAATTAATGATGTGGGGCAGCCATCCATCATCACCGGTGGCAGGAAAATCCGCCTCGTAGTAGAGCCAGCGAAATGCACGCAAAAGGGCTTTATCTTCCCAGTTCCAAACATCCGGGTAACCATTGCGGGAAAGAATTACCGCCATTGCAACGGCCCCTTGCAGCGCTTCATAAACATAATTTTCTAATGGGGGCGGCCAGGTAAAACTACCGGAACGACGCATTTCTTCCGGTAAAACGCCGTCTATAGAACGCCCGTTTTTATAAGCGCCTGCCGGATTAATGCCCACAGGCTTATCCGGATCATACTGCCAGCTCAGGTCACTGCCGTATTTGAAGTCGTTGTAGGCATTGCGATCTCCCAACCATCCGCGAAAAATAGCTGCACATTCTGCCAGTTCATTACTATTTCCCAGGTATACGGCAATGGCTGCACGGGTGGCACCGCAAACACGCCCCCAATTATTCGGACGCTCGCGGTGAGTGGATCTTAAAGTTTTTCCCTGAAGGTTTTTATCGAGAACATCGTTTAACCAATCACGGAAATTATCATCATCTTCTTCAGGTAACCCTACCAAACCGGCGGCAATAACATAAGCCATCAGTTCTCGCCCGACTGCCAAAGTGCGGCCACCGGACTCAGTACCCATAGCATCCATACAAGCTTCAATCACATCCTGGCGGTAGCGCTCGTTGCCTGTTCGAACATACAGGAGCGCCTTTGCCATCACTCGTACATTTGTATTATCGTCCTGGTTAGAAAGGTTAGGGGAACCTGTAGAATTATTGGCTTCGGCCCATAATGCATCCCAGGCCGATCCTTCGGTAGGCAATTGAAATATTTCCTGGGGGCTGATCCAGATATTGTCTTCCTGCCCTGATGCCTGCAGTACAGGAAACAGTACCCCCATGAGGGTTAATAATAACCCTAAAGTTACTCTCCTCAACATGTTAACCTCACTCATAAAGTGTGAAAATAAAGCAGATATTCATCCCGATCTGCTTAAAAAACCCGACGTTCGACCCTCCTCAAGATCGATAGCCCAAACCCAAAGCTGCACCTCCTTTCCCAGGTGCGTCAAAAGAGTAGCACTATGGCATAATATCAATAAAATCAAACACTAAAGCGCTGTCTGTTACGCAATTTTGCGTAAATAGGACAACGTGCATTCGAAGTACATCGAAATCAATGATACACGCATTAGGGTAAATCGTAAAACGGGGTTTAATACCCTAACATGAATAATTTGAAAATGTTATTATTCCCAATCCGTTAGAACAGTTTTAACAACTGATCCCTGAAAACATATTCTTTAGTATATAATTTGCGGTATTAAAAAATGCTTTATACACCTGTTATTGCTTAATGTATAAATAATCATTTTTTTGAAAAAATCAAGCTAAAATTTGCCAATAAAGAATTTTATCACATTTCAGGCGGGACGAGTAGGTAAAAATTTAACGAAGAATGTAACTAAAAATTAACATAAATACGCTCGGAAGGTTGGGGAATTTTCCAGCGAAAAACTACCATTAACTTTCAGTCTCATCACAGATAATAGATTGCCATACCATTAATGAACAAGTGCATAATATTATCAACAATAACCACCAGCCAGCCGGCGCTCCAGGCAGGTAAATTTTCCGGAAATCCGCTGCTGGTTAAATAGTTTCGATAGTGGACCGGGTCACCGGCAATATTTTTCGCCATGATAACATATCTCGCCAGGCGAAAGCGATCTATTATCGCGTGGGTAAAAAAAATAACAAATAATGCCGGATAGGACTGGCAAATCAATAAAAAAGGCGCGGAATATACAAATGCATGAAAAAAAGCAACCCAGGTCTTTTTTGCCTTGTTTGCCGCCATATATTCACTTTGCAAAACATAGTCCCCAAGTAAATGCAGCATCAATTGGTCCATCGTGAACATGGCATCCCCTTATTCTTATCAAGATTAAGATAGCGGAAATTTTTCATATATCAAATCCATGATAATAACTAATTTAATCTTCACTCTGCAGCCTTACCGGGTTGATTTTCAGAAAAAACATCCGTAACATTATTTAGTACAACAAAAAATTGATCTGGTAAATTATTCCTTCGAAATTCAGCATAAAGAGCGTTCTTCACCTTTTGCCGGATATATTCATTTTAAACAGGAAAAATACATGCCTGCAAAAATATTAATCGTTGACGACGAGCCGGATCTGGAAAATATTATCCGGCAAACCTTCCGCCGCCAAATTCGCAAAAACGAATTTGAGTTTGGATTTGTCTATAATGGCATCGAAGCTTTGAATTACCTGGCAAATGATAATTCGGTAGATCTGGTACTGACTGACATCAACATGCCGGAAATGGACGGCTTGTCCCTACTTCAGGAAATGAGCACTCAGCATCCACTCTGTAAATCCGTGGTTGTGTCCGCCTATGGTGACATGCCCAATATCCGCACCGCTATGAACTATGGCGCGTTTGACTTTCTTACCAAACCAATCGATCTGAAAGACCTGGAGATTACCGTCCGGAAAACCCTTGGCATGGTTGGCGAACTTAAAGAGAAGCTGGCGCTGGAAAAAAGGAACCGCTATATCCGGGAAACCTTCGGATATTTTATGACCGATGAAGTGGTAAAAATTTTACTTGATACACCCGGTGGCTTAAGGCTCGGTGGAGAGATGCGCGAAGTAACTATATTAATGTCCGATCTTCGCGGTTTTACCTCAATGTGCGAGGGGTTACCTCCCGATCAGGTTGTCCTCATTCTTAATCGTTACCTGGAAGCGATGGTCAACGTCATCTTTAAGTACGACGGGACAATCGACGAATTTATCGGTGACGGCATTTTAGTTATTTTTGGTGCGCCAATTGAGCACAAAAACCATGCGGAGCGTGCGGTTGCCTGTGCCCTGGAAATGCAAAAAGCAATGAAAGGGTTTAACGAAAGTAACAGAGAAGAAGGATTACCTGCCCTGGAAATGGGCATTGGTATCAATACCGGTGAAGTCATCGTTGGTAATATCGGCTCCCCGAAACGAATGAAATACGGCGTTGTTGGCAGTCATGTTAACCTGGCGGCACGAATTGAATCCTGCACTGTCGGCGGCCAGGTATTGTTATCGGATTCTACCTATCAGTATGCCCCGGACTTGCTGACTATTAAGCAAAAGAACGAAATATTTGCAAAAGGTTTCAAAGACCCGATCAGCATTTATGATGTCAGTAGCATCAGCGGGCAGTACAATATTGAGTTGGATCAGGCGGAAGATCTGATGTCTTCGCTTAAAAGTGAAATCCCCCTAAGCATTACCCTGCTGCACGAGAAACATCTGAGCGAAAAAGTGCTTAAAGGAAATTTTATCAAACTTTCTGATAAAGGTGGGATAATTCGTACAGATCAGCAAATAGATTCGCTGACTACGATCAAAATTGATCTTGATGCTGTAGAGACGAAAGATGCTGGTGATCTGTTCGCAAAAGTGATGGATAACGACGGCAATGATGCTTCGGCCATATATGTACGCTTCACTTCCATCCCGGCGGAGACCCGCAACTATCTTCAATCGTTTCGCACAGATTGAAAGGCAGTTTAATCATAAAATACAATTTGCCTTTCTTCCGGTGATGATTATCTTTAGGACTGAATTGAATCTGCATAAACAATGATGACTCTACCCGGAGAGAATGACTTGCCGGAGGCACCTAAATGATTGGCAAAACAGTATCCCATTACCGCATTATTGAAAAGCTGGGCGAAGGCGGAATGGGCGTTGTATATAAAGCGACTGATGAACGTCTGCAAAGAGAAGTCGCGGTTAAATTCCTCACCTCTCCGGAAGAAGAGGATACTGATGCGCACGATCGCTTTATCCAGGAAGCCCGTGCAGCCGGCTCGCTAAACCATCCGAACATCGCTACGATTTATGAAATCGCCGAAGAAGGTGATGATGAATTCATTGTTATGGAATATATTGCCGGGCAGACGCTTCAGGATAAAATTGCCGCGGAAACCGGTCAATCCAATTTCATTCCGATCAAAACTGTCCTTAATTATACTGCTCAAATTGTAGAAGGCCTGCAGGCAGCGCATCGCCGACAAATTATTCATCGCGACATCAAAAGCGCCAATGTGATGGTAACCCTGGAAGATCGTATCAAGCTTCTCGATTTTGGTCTGGCGAAGAAGAAAGAAGATAACGAATCCGATCCGGCCGAACAGACCCTTGGCACCCTCGCCTACATGTCTCCGGAGCAGCTAAGCGGTAAAACCGTCGACGCCAGGACAGACCTCTGGAGCGTGGGGATTATTTTGTATGAAATGCTTACCGGCAATCTTCCCTTTCCCGGTGATTACTACCGGGCGATGATGTACAGCGTTATGTATGAAGAACCGGACGAAATTGATAATGATGACAATCGCATTCCTGCTGGTCTGCTGAAAATCGTTGCCAAAACACTTGAAAAAGAGCCGAATAAACGCTACGCAGATGCCGGCGAGTTACTGAAAGCGATTAATTCCCTACGCTCGCCAGCTGCGAATGTATCGAGTACATCAACGGAAGGAAAGAAACGTCCCGGTGGCGGACGCAAGGAGCCTTCCTCGGTGGCCGTATTACCTTTCGTCGACTTAAGTCCTCAGAAAGACCAGGAGTATTTTTGCGACGGTATGACCGAAGAGCTGATCAACGCCCTGGCCACGGTAAGAGGATGGCGTGTGGTTTCCCGGACTTCCTCTTTTGCCTTCAAAGGAAAAGAGCTGGATGTGCGGAATATTGGCGAGGAACTGAACGTTTCGCACATTCTTGAAGGAAGTTTACGAAAAGCTGGTAATCAGCTGCGTATCTCTACCCAGCTAATCAAGGTTGATGATGGTTTTCAGATCTGGGCGGAAAAATATGACCGCGAACTGAAAGACGTCTTCGAAATTCAGGAAAATATCGCCCGGGCAATCGTTACCCAACTGAAGGTCAAACTGAAGAAGGATACCACTTCCCTGGTCAGGAGCTACACCGAAAATTTGGAAGCATACAATCTTTACCTGAAAGCGCGCTTCTTTTTCAACCGGCGCACGGAAAAAAGTCTTTTAAAGGGCATCGATTTTTGTCAATTGGCAATTGAGAAAGACCCCACTTTTACACCGGCATTTTCCGGACTGGCAGATGGTTACATCCTGTTGAGTTTTCTCGGAGCTATTCCACCCGCGGATATCATTCCGAAAGCAAAAGCAGCTGTAAAGACAGCCCTTAGACTGGATAATAATTTCGCAGAAGCCTATACCTCACTTGCCTGTATCCACGCGGTATATGAATGGAAGTGGGAAAAAGCAGAGGAAGAATTCCGTCAGGCCCTCAAGCTCAATTCCGGTTATTCCACAGCACATCACTGGTATGCCGTTAATTTTCTGCTACCGCAACAACGCTTTGCCGAAGCGATGGACGAAATTCGCAAGGCTAGCAATCTCGATCCGATTTCGCCGGTTATCAATATTTCCGTCGGCATTATTTACTACTTTATGGGGAAATACCGCAACGCGATTGAACAGTATCAATCCGTGCTGGATGTCGATCCCGATTTTGGATTGGCAAAGTTATTCCTCGGTCGCGCCTACGAGCAGGCTGGCATGTATGCGGAAGCAACAACGATTTTTCAGAATACAGACACGTTTGCAGATAATCGTCAGGAAATGCTTGGCGAATTGGGCAGGGTATACGCAGCTGCCGGCAACAATGCCGAGGCAGAAAAAGCCCTGACTGAATTACTGACTTTCCAGGATAAAGAGGAACTGACAGTTTATTCTCAATATTCTATCGCAGCTATTTACGCCGTATTAAATCGGAAAGATGAGGCTTTTGAATGGCTGGAGAAAGCATATAACGAACGTTCGTTTCGGATGATATATTTGAAGATTGATCCGCAGTTAAAGAATCTGCACGGCGACGCCCGCTATAATGCCCTCTTGAATAAACTTGATCTGGACGGGGAATAATCCCCGCCCGGAAGTTTAACTGGCAGACCTTACCCGCCGAACAATTTCCCACACTACTAAAAGAATTACCAAAACAACCGCAATCCATGAAATTGTTGACGCTGTTGGTATACCGCCATTTTTAACGGCGATACCGGTAAATGCCCAGATAAACACCGCCCCATAAACCAGATCATGACGCTGCGCCAACACCTGGGAAAGCACCACAATACCAGTAACCATTACGATAACAAACCAGAATACATCGGGGAGCCCGAACCCGTTCCAGCCGATTGATTCCAGAAAAATCGTAACATTCGCGATCGTCGCGATGCTAATCCAACCAGTATACAAACTGAACGGCAGGAAGACTGATAGTCGCGCGCCTGAGGATACTTTTACCAAATCGATATCGAGATTCAAATATATTTTCAACAGAGAATAAAGGATCGTCAGCATCAAGACTAGCGAAAGGAAAAAGATCTCATAATGCCAGGCAAAAATCCAGCCCACGTTGGCAAGGTTACTGAGAATGAAATAGATGCCCACTTTATCAATCAGATCAGAATTTCGTTGCGCCGGTAAGATCTGATAAATGACGAAGGCAATCAACCCAAGATAGATAACGCCCCAGATAGAAAAGACATAACCTGCAGGGGTAAACAAAACGTCGAATTTATCAGAAATCCCCCCGGTGGTTTGTCCGTTAATTGGCAGTAGATTCGCAAGCGCGTTCACGGTAATGGTAGCAATCAAGGTAACAATATTCAAAATTGCCAGGGTTAGTCGTTTATTCATGAGACACCTTATTAAATTTGGATGAAAGGTCAATTAATCAGTTGCAAAACATTAATCAGGAACTCTGAAGAATATTAATCAACCCGGCAATTTAGCAGTTCAGGCAATCATCTCCAAAAAAACCTCGCATTCCTTTTTTTCACTTATTCTATCATTCTGCAAAATGCCGCAACGAAAACCGCTAGCTCCCACTTTTTAAAAATTTATTGACTAATTAGAAACTTATACATTAATTCAAACGTTCGTTTGAAACAGACGTTTGAAACAAAAATTTATAGAGGCCCAATGAGTTCAGAAAAAACCCGTAAAAAAATCCTCGACGTTGCCGAGCAAATGATTGCGGAACATGGTATTGGCCGGGCATCACTGCGAATGATCGTTGCGAAAGCCGGTGTAAATCTCGCTGCTGTCAATTATCACTTCGGCTCCAAGCAAGGCTTAATACTGGCAGTATTCAAAAGGCATATCGATCCGATCAACAACGAGCGGATCCGCCGGCTGGATGCCCTGGAAGCCGAAGCCGGAGAGCAGCCTGTGCCACTGGAGAAGATTATCGAATCCTTCCTCCTCCCCGCCTTTCAAATGAAATTAAAAGATCCGAAACAGCGCCAGCGAATTATGCGGCTCTTTGGCAGAATGCATGCAGAATCCCGGGAATCCCAAAAATTGGTGTTTGAGGAATTTTCAACTATTTTCCAACGATTCCATGCAGCCTTCCAAAAAACACTTCCCATACTCACCCCGGCGCTTGTCGCCTGGAGGATGCGCTTCATGCTGGGCACAATGTTTTCCATGATGATCGTTCCCCCGGAGTTTGAAAAGTTTAAACTCAGTGAGGATGATTCCCCCGAACTGGAAGTTGTATTCCATCAAATTATTGCTTTTGTAGCAGCCGGCTTCCGCGCCGATGCTACCGGTTTAGAAAGAAAAGGAGCAGAAAAATGAAACGAATTATCGGGTGGACAATTCCCCTGATTCTACTTACCGCCTGTGCCGGCACTCCCGAAAGACGGACGGTAGATATCGGCACCGAAACACCGCAGCAGTGGCACACGTTACAGCTGGAAACACTTCAGGCTGACAGTAGCTGGTGGCCGGAGTTTCAGGATGAAAAGCTATCGAATATTTTAAATGAGGCCTTCCTGCGAAATTATGATTTGCAAATTGCTGCAGCGAATCTCCAGTCTGCCGCTTCCCAGGCGAAAATCGCCGGCGCTCCGCTCTATCCACAACTATCCGCCGCTGCCAATGGTGCCCGCCGGAAACAAAATTTTATCGGTTTACCAATTCCTGGCAGCGAGGGCAGTGTTCTAACCAATCTGAGCAATACCTTCGGTGTTTCCCTGGATATGAGTTGGGAAATTGATTTATGGGGACGGATTCGCTCCGAACACCGCTCAGCACTGGCGAACATGCAGGCAGCGCGCGCCGACCTGGAAGGTGCCCGTCTTTCTCTGGCAGCACAGGTTTCCAAGAGCTGGTTTGCTGCGGTGGAAACGCAGCGGCAAGTCAGCCTGGCAAAGGCCACCGTGGAAAACCGCCGCTTGTCTCATCAACGGGTTAGCGAACGGTATGAAAGCGGACTGACCCCATCGTTGGACTACCGCCTCTCTCTTTCCAGCCTGGCTTCTTCCGAAGCGGTTTTTAGCCAACGACAGGCGCAATTTGATGCCACCGTGCGCCAGCTGGAAATCCTGCTGGGGCGCTACCCATCTGCAGCGCTGGAGCTAAGCCCTTCACTGCCGACACTGCCGGCTGCAGTACCTGCTGGCATTCCGGCAGACATTCTTTCCCGCCGGCCGGATCTGATTGCCGCGGAACGACGCTGGCTGGCCGCGGACGCCAATGTTTCCAGTGCTAAACGGGCGTTGTATCCGCGTATCTCCTTAACCGGCAGCACCGGTACATCAACGGATGAACTGAAAGAAATTCTTAATGGCGACTTTAGCATCTGGAGCATCGCCGGCAATATCCTCCAGCCATTGTTCCAGGGCGGGCGTTTGCGCGCGAATGTGAAGCTAAACGAGAGCCAGGCAGATATCGCCCGCTTTCGCTACATCCAGGCGATTCTCCGCGCATTCGGCGAAGTGGAAAGCACCCTGGCCCGGGAAGGGTTTTTGCAAGACCGGGAAGCCGCATTACGCACTGCCACCGAGCAGGCTGTTGCCGCGCGAGACCTCGCCGAGGAGCAATATGCCAGCGGTCTCAGCGATTTTCTCAGCTTACTGGATGCACAACGCACAGCCTTCGATACAGAAAGTCAACTGCTCAGTGTACGACGGGAACGGCTCGACGCCCGCATCGATTTGCATCTGGCGCTGGGCGGCGGATTTGTGCAAGAGTCAGAATAATATTTGCAAAATAAACGAACAGGGTTCCGTCGATAGGAAACCGTCTAGAAAAGTTTAAAGCATTTAGGAGCATTACCATGAACTGGAAATCAAAATATATCCCGCTTGCAATACTGCTCGTCAGCATTCTTATCGCGGTGCTGGTTATTGTTACCCGGCCGACCGTTGAGAAGGTCGCTCCGGAAATACCGCACAAAATTGTGCGCGTGCAGACCGTTGAGAAAGAGAACACCGGGATGATTGTCAAATCCCAGGGCAGTGTCGCACCACGAACGGAAATTATGCTGGTATCGGAAGTGGCCGGGCGGGCTGTTTCCGTCTCTCCCTCTTTCGTTGCCGGTGGTTTTTTCGGTAAAGGGAAAACGCTGTTAACCGTGGATCCCAGTAATTATGAACTGGCCGTCACTCAGGCGAAGTCGCAGGTCGCCCAGGCGGAGCGGATCTACCAAATGGAAGAGCAGCAAGGCAAAATTGCCCGGGAAGAATGGCAACGGTTGAACAAGGGAGAAATTCCTCCCCTGGTTGCCCGGGAGCCACAGTTGAATGAAGCACGGGCCGCACTCGATGCCGCTAAAGCCAATCTGAAAAAAGCGGAGCTGGACTTGCAAAGAACTCGCATCAGCGCGCCATTTATTGGCCGGGTGCGCAGCAAGGCGGTTGACATTGGGCAGTACGTCGCCCCGGGCAATCCAATTGGCTCGGTTTATGCCGTGGATTACGCGGAAGTGCGCTTACCAATTCCCGACGAGGCGCTTGCCTACATTGACATGCCTTACAGCATCGAAGCAATGAAAGATATTCAGGGGCCGCGGGTAGTGCTCAGCGCCCGCTTCGCTGGCAAAACCCATCAGTGGGAAGGCTACCTGACGCGCATCGAGGGGGAGATCGACCCGCAGAGCCGCATGATCTATGTGGTTGCCCGGGTGAAAGATCCTTACGGTCTAAATAAAACCGGCAAGCACGTGCCGCTAACGGTAGGGCTTTTTGTAACCGCAGAGATCCATGGAAAGACGATAGCGGATGTGATTCGGGTGCCCCGCAGTGCCTTGCGTAATGGCAACCAGGTGCTAATCGTCGATCAGGAAAACAAATTGCACTTTCGCACGGTGAACATAATACGGCAAGCTGGCGACGACGCCTATATTGACGACGGACTGAAGAATGGCGAACGCATTTGTATTTCCACGTTATCTGCCGCAGTTGAAGGAATGACTGTCGCCATTGCCGACGAAAGCGTGCCGGAAAAAACTTCCCAGGTGCTTAACGGGGAGGAATCGAAATGAACAGAGCCATTGAATGGTTTGCCGAAAATACCGTTGCGGCAAATTTGATGATGATCGTTATTATCGCCTCCGGTTTCTTTGCACTATCGGATATCAAACTGGAAGTATTCCCGGAGTTTTCTTCGGACATTATTACGGTTTCCGTGCCTTATCCCGGCGCCGCGCCGGAAGAAGTAGAAGAAGGCATTTGCGTACGCATTGAAGAAGAAATTCAGGATTTGGAAGGCATCGACAAGATCAGTTCCGTCGCTGCGGAAAACGCCGGTAACGTTACGATTGAAGTGAAGCCGGGCTTCGATTCCCGTAAATTGTTGGACGATATCAAATCGCGGGTAGACGGGATCTCAACTTTTCCGGTTGAAGCAGAAGAGCCGGTGATCCAGGAACAGGTGCGCCGCCGGCAGGTAATCAACATTGCGGTATATGGACCAGCGGACGAAAAAACCCTGAAAACGCTCGGCGAGGAAATTCGCGATGAGCTCTCCACCCTGCCGGAAATCAGCCAGATTTCACTCTCCGGTGCCCGTCCTTATGAAATTTCCATCGAAGTATCCGAAGCTGCCTTGCGTCGCTACGGATTAACCTTCGACGAGTTGGTGCGGGCAGTACGCCTCTCTTCCCTCGATCTCCCCGGCGGCTCTATCGAAACGAACGATGAAGAAATTTTACTGCGCACCAAAGGGCAGGCCTATCGGGGCAGCGAATTCGAGAACATCATTCTGCGCAGCTCCCGGGATGGCATCCGCCTGCGATTAGGCGATGTCGCCACGGTGGTCGATGGTTTTGCCGAAACCGATCAGGCATCCCGCTTTGATAATCAGCCAGCAGTGTTGGTGCAAGTTTTCCGGGTTGGCGACGAAAATGCCCTGGACGTCGCGGAAGCGGTAAAAGCCTATGTCGCCAAAACCCAGCCGAGCATGCCGGAAGGGATTCAGTTAACCACCTGGCAGGATGATAGCCGGGTATTGCAGGATCGTCTCAGCCTGCTGCTGCGGAATGGGCGGGCCGGACTTCTGCTGGTGTTGCTCGGACTGGCCCTCTTTATGCGTTTAAAACTCGCCTGGTGGGTCGGGATCGGAATGGTTATTTCTTTCTTTGGGGCATTTTGGGTAATTCCCCAATACGACATCTCCATCAACCTGCTTTCCCTCTTCGCCTTTATTCTCGTACTCGGGATTGTCGTGGATGATGCAATCGTCGTCGGAGAAAATATTTATACCCATTTCGAAAAAGGAAAGACCGGATTACGCGCAGCAGTCGACGGCGCTCAGGAAGTTTCCGTACCGGTGGTTTTCGCCGTCTTAACTACGGTAGCGGCCTTTACACCACTCCTGAACGTCCCCGGGAATATCGGGAAATTTATGGTGGTTATTCCGATCATCGTCATTGCCACATTACTCTTCTCATTGATTGAATCTCTTTTTATTCTGCCGGCGCATTTATCGCATTTGAAGCAGAAGGATGTGAAAAAAGAGGCGAAAGGGATTGGGGCTCGCTGGACGAAATTCCAGGATCGTTTTGCAAACGGATTGAAAAACTTTGCCAACACCCGCTATCGCCGTTTGCTCGATTTTGCTTTGCGATTCCGCTACCATACCATCGCACTGGCTGTCGGTACGCTGATTATCACCGTTAGCCTGGTTGCTGCCGGGCGGGTTCAATTCACCTTTATGCCGGATGTTGAAGCGGATAATGTCGTCGCATTGCTCAAGCTGCCGGAAGGCACGCCGGCAGACGTTACCGCGGCAAATATCGAACGACTGGAAGCGAGCGCCCGCCAATTACGGAACGAATTCAACGGCGGAGAAGAAGCAGTCATTCAGCACATGCTCAGCACTATCGGCGATCAACCGTTTATCTCCAACCAGGCGGGACCGGTGCAACAAAGCATCCGGAAAAGCGGGAATATCGGCGAGGTCAATATTCAGTTATTCCCGGCGGAAGAACGCACCGTTACCAGTCCCGATATTGCCCGGCGCTGGAGGGAGTTAACCGGCCCCATTGCCGATGCGGAAGCGTTGACATTTTCATCATCCTTGTTTAATGCCGGCGACCCGATCAACATTCAGCTGGCCGGTAACGATTATGAAAGGTTGCTGGCAGCGACTGAAGATCTGAAAGCGTATATTGCCGAATATCCCGGTGTTTTCGACATCACCGATTCTTTTCAGGATGGCAAGAAGGAAATTAAACTGAATATCAAACCGGAAGCAGAAGCGCTCGGATTGACACTGAACGATCTCGCCCGGCAGGTACGGCAGGCATTTTACGGGGAAGAAGCTCAGCGCATTCAGCGCGGTCGTGATGACATTAAAGTGATGATTCGTTATCCGGCCACCGAACGGCAGTCATTGGGCGATCTGGAAAACCTGCGAGTGCGCTTGCCCGGCGGCGGGGAAATCCCTTTTTCGGTAGCGGCGGAAGTCCGCGAAGATCGTGGCTTTGCTTCCATCACCCGCACTGACCGTCAACGCACGATCAGCGTTAGTGCAGACGTGGATATCAGCCTTGCCAATCCCACGGAGATCGTCAACGATATCACCGAGAATTATTTGCCACAATTGCTGGCACAGTATCCCTCAGTGAATTACTCGTTGGAAGGCGAACAGGCAGAACAACGGGAAACGCTTGGTGGATTGCTGCGCGGCTTCATCCTGGCACAGCTGCTTATCTACGTATTGCTGGCGATTCCCTTTCGCTCATATTTTCAGCCGTTTATCGTCATGAGCGCCATTCCATTTGGGTTGATCGGGGCTATTTGGGGGCACGTTATGATGGGCATGGATTTTACCATCCTTTCCGGATTTGGGCTTGTTGCACTCACCGGGGTGGTGGTAAATGACAGCCTGGTGATGGTCGATTTCATCAATCGGGCACGGAAAACAAACCGCTCGCTGGGCGAAGCGATTCGCGATGCCGGGGTTTCCCGTTTCCGCCCAATCATATTGACCTCGCTGACCACCTTTGCCGGACTGACGCCGCTATTGCTGGAACGCAGTCTACAGGCGCAATTCCTTATCCCCATGGCGATTTCTCTCGCCTTTGGTATTCTTTTCGCAACGGTGATCACCTTGATCCTGGTGCCGACAATTTATCGTATTCTTGAGGACATCAAAAAGGCAGTATCCGGTCTCATGGACAAATTCTCTGCCTATCGGGCCGGCACGCTGGAAACTAGTTAAATATTTTATCGCATTTAATCGCCCGGTTGAAATAAGTTTTCAGCCGGGCGAATATCCATCGAATCTCTATTGTGCCACTCTTCAACCATCTCGGCAAAGCCTCCGAATAAGTTGCCAAACACTACTTTCTAAACTATATTATTTTCATACTCTCAATTTACACTGATTATTTCGGTATTCCCTTGCTGAAACAGTTACTGTCTACAAACGGCAGAGCTATTTATCGTCATTTAAAGGAAGGTGCATCATGCGGTATATTGTTGCCTTACTGCTTATTTCAACACTTCTTCAGGCAAAGTGGGAAGAGGTTTATTTCTATACGATTCTCGTGGACCGAGTTCCTTATGGTTTTCTCGATGATAAACAAACGATATCGAAAGTGCAAGCGGCACTAGTGGCCGGGCAATTGGTTGATGAAAGTTCCCGACAGCCAATATTATCCGTAGAGAAAGATTCGACATTTGTATTTGATAAATATATTGACCTTCTTCATGGCATCTATGAAAAAAATGCCTATCGAAAACACAATACCAGTTGGCTACTGTCAGGCTCGGACATGAATTTCCGTAACACCGTCGGCGCGAATCCCGGCCAAAAAGTTTGCTTGCAAAAAATAACCAAAGATAATTCCGGGATTAAAATTGAAACCACCATCGAGGATATTTTCTACAATGTTAATGGATTTCTATTAATCCGTTTATCTTCGATTGACAATGATAGTTTGTATCATGAAATAACTGCCGGAAAAAAGTATCATAATCTCATAGCAACTTTTCACTTTTACAGACATAAAAATAAAGCCTTTTCTGAAGAGATCCCGCCTTCTATCGAAACCTTAATGGATACTTTAAGTGCTCAGGTTTCAAAAGAAGTGGGATTTCATTTTTCTAACGATCTTCCCCTGCGCTCGCTAACTCCCTTTCAATATGCTTCCAAGGGTGAAAAGAGGCGATTTTATGCCGGGATGGCATCGCAGGATTCGAATGAACAAAGCCGGGAAGGTCGAATGATTATTTGGGATGAAGCCGGAAATGAAGTTTTTAATCAGACCCAATTTGGATATTCACAAATTTTAGGTATCACTGATGTCAATGGCGATCGAAGTAATGAACTATCTATTTATATTATTAATGGCGGCATAGAGTCGATTCGGATGTATAAACCATTTTTTAATCAAGAAACCAAACAGTTGGAATTAAGGCGTAGAATTTCCAGAGTACTCCCCTACTCTTTCGGTTGTGGCTGCTAACTTTCGCGATAAGCGCTCCTTAACAAATGAGTAGTCCTTTTACTTTAAAAATGGCATTGAAAATAAAGAGGTCTAGATGCTCACCCTTTCCGAAAAACTAACCTTGCTGGCACTTCATGATGAAAAAGGTTCCTTCGTTTACTCTGCGTCGCTTTCCTTCCCGTATGGATTAGCCGGTGCGATGCTTATCGAGCTGATCGAACAGGAAAGAATCGCCCTCGTGGATGGAAAAGTGAAAGTGCGCAATCCAAAATCCACCGGAGATACGCTACTGGATGAAACACTGCAACTGATTCGCGCCAGCGAAAAACTACGCGATAGCAATTATTGGGTAATGAGAATCGCGAGCAAAATCAAAAAGTTACCGGAAAGAATAATTGACGGTCTCGTAGCAAAAAACATCCTGGAACGGCGGGAGCAAAAAATTCTCTGGGTATTTCCCAGCAAACGATATCCCATGGTCGACGCCCAGCCGGAGCATGAAGTTCGCCAACACATCCGCCAAATCGTTCTTCAGCAGCAAAAGCCGGAGCAAACCGATATTACTCTCCTCAGCCTGGTGCGTGCCTGCGGCCTGATCAATGAAGTTTTCAGCAAAGAAGAACGCAAACCAGCGAAAAAGCAAATCGAAAAACTAACCGCAAACGAAGCTGTCGGCAAATCAGTCTCCGATGTTGTAACCGCTGTTACCATGGTTGTGGTGGGATAGAATGTCCAATGATCAATATTCAATTTAAAATGTCGAAGTGTTTTCCTTCCTGATACGCTGCTCATTGCCTGATGTAGTTCCTTTTACATTGGATATTTTAGATTGGACATTGGACATTTTTTCCTGCCACTGCCTATTTTTTTCTAATCTCCCAAAGCATCAAAAAAACGCGGCCGATCTGCTAAGTATCTAGAAAGAAAGATTTGAAAAGATACTTTAAACGATTGAGGACCTTATGTTATCATTATCAGAAAAACTAATGTTGCTGGCCTTGCATGATGAAAAAGGCTCGGTGATTTTCTCAGCATCTACAGCACTACCTTACGGACTCGCCGGCGCACTAATCATTGATTTACTTTTTCAGGAGAGAATTGCCCTGGTAGAAGGAAAGATAAAAGTGCGCAATCCCCGTCCTACCGGTGATGGATTGCTGGATGAAACGCTACAGCTGATCCGCGCATCCGATAAATCCCGGGACATCAAATATTGGGTACAACGCATCTACAGCAAAGTGAAGAACCTGCAGAAACGCGTTACGAATGGACTTATCGAGAAAAAAATTCTGGAGCGCAGGGAGCAAAAAATTCTCTGGGTGTTCCCCTCCAACCGCTATCCGACCATCGATGGCGCGCCGGAAAATGAAATTCGCAAAAACATTCACGAAATTGTCCTTCGCTATAAAGCCCCGGAAAAAGATGATATCGCCCTGCTGAGCCTGGTGAAATCCTGCGATCTGATCAACGAAGTATTTGACAAACCGGATCGCAAAATAGCGAAAAAACGGATTGAAGCGATCATCACCGGCGAGATAATCGGGAAGGCCGTCACCGAAGTTGTCACTGCCGTTGTAGCGATAACAGCGGTCATTGGTGCCTCTGTCGCCGTAACTGCCGCCACGTCCTAGTTTTGCCATGCATCAAAAGGATATCCGTAGTGCTGGTAAATTCTACATTGCGGATATCTTTCTTCATTACGAATTTTTCTCTCCGCTACTCTGCAACCCCAACAGGAATATATTTTAGTACTTTCCCCTGAATATCCGCAGCTTTAATATATATTCTTATACTTTGAAGGAATATTTCGGCCAACGTCTTATGAAAACCTTGTTCACTCAACTTCCCGAATGGGCCAAGAAACCCCTGCGGCAACTTCGCTCGACACTTTACCATGGCAGCGCTAGATTTTGTCCGGTTTGCCAACGTTCGTCCCGGCAATTTTTAGACGGCGGTATTGTTCCCCGGGCGGATGCGCAGTGCGCCCATTGTGGTGCCTTTGAGCGTCATCGCCTGCTTTGGATCTATCTCTCCGAGCATACCAATCTTTTCGACGGGCGTAAGAAAGAGATGCTTCACGTCGCCCCGGAAAAATGTTTCGAATCCCGTTTTCGGGAAAAGATCGGATCGGGTTATCTAACTGCCGATCTGCTGGATCCGAACGTAATGGTGCAGATGGACATCACCAATATTCAGTATCCCGATCAATCCTTCGATGTTATTTATTGCAGCCACGTCCTGGAGCATGTGCCTGATGATAAAAAAGCGATGCGGGAATTTCAGCGGGTATTAAAAAGCGATGGCTGGGCAATTTTACAAGTGCCGATTACCAGCGAGAAAACGATTGAAGATCCGAGCATCACCGATCCGGCAGAACGCCTGGCATTGTTTGGGCAGGAAGACCATGTGCGCCGTTATGGTCCGGATTATGCCGAACGACTGCGCGAAACCGGATTTAGCGTAGATGTCATCGAAATAACGGATCTTGTTGACGCAGAAACAGCAACACAAATGGGGTTGACGGAAGCAAGCGGGGAAATATATTTTTGTCGCAAATGAGCAGATGAGCAGATGAGCAATCAAGCAATAACTGCTCATTTGCTCACTTGCTCATTTACTATTCCCCGCCACTGCTACTTTGTGAAAAGTGCCGGTAGAGGAGATAGGTTGCCAATACCGCTGCGGCAAAAACAATTCCGGGAATGATAATTCCCAGGGCCGGACTCCCAATCGGCTCGGCAATCATAAACACCAATTTAGCCATTTTCACTACCTCCTTTCCCAGCACCATCTGCGCCAGTACCATGATGTTTTTTATAGGAGAAGTACGCCAGCATCATTCCTGCGACAGAAACGACCAGGGACATCATCATTCCAATAATAAACAGCCATAAATCGCCACTCATTTGATCTCCTCCCAGCGTTGAATTTTCGCCAATTCCTGCAAGTATTCTTTCTGCCGCTTCTCATACTCGGAAGAAATCATCCGCAGTTTCGGATCAATGATGTAATACATCGCCAGGGAAAGCAAAATGCCGATAGCAAGAATGATAAATCCGCTGGTCATCAGCAGCATAGACAACGCGCTACCCACCGCCAGGGCGATATAGGCCAGGGCAGAAAGCACACTGGCAATGTAATCTTCCTTCGTCCATTCATCCGCCTCACCGGGCGTCCATTTGCGTCGAAAAAATGCCATCACGGCTCCTTACTTAATAATTTTATGTTGCATATTGAAAGCTGTCTGAACTAAATGAAATATCCAATGTCCAATTCTCAATTTAAAATTTCGAAGTTTTCATTGGTTGATATCCCTAAGCATTCTCAGTCTTTTTAACTTCGACATTGGGTATTCGGCGTTGAATAATGGTCATTCATTGCTGAGCAATCCCCGCTTTTCCGCTTCCGCCCGCACCGGCCCCCACCAGCCAATGGGTCGGGACATCACGTAATAGCGCACCAGATGATCCATATTCTCCGGTTTGGTCAGGTAGGTTACCGGGATGTATATCAGTGCCATCAGGAAGACCAGCAGCCAGAATTGCTGATAATCTGCGAGTTTCGGTATAACCCCGAGCTCGGGTAGCACCCAAACAATTAGCCAACTCAGGCTAAGGTTCGCCACCCAGGAAGACAAATATCCCCAGGAATTAAAACGCCACCAAATCACCTGAAGGATGTTTGGCAGCCAAACCCCGGCAGCCATAATCCAAATGGCAAAAATCAACCACTCGGTAATCTTTTCCATCATCAAACCATACATAAAGGAGCCCAGCAGGAGAACAATCGTTGCCACCCGTCCCACCCAAACCAGTTTCTGTTCGCTGGCCTGCGGATTAATGTAGTGATGATACAAATCGCGGGTAACATACATCGCACCAAGATTGAGGTGAGTGGAAATCGTTGAAAGATGAATTGCCAAAATAGCCGCGGCAAAAAAGCCAAGCATGCCTGCCGGCAGATATTCGAAAGCCATCTGGAACCAACCCATCTCGTAATCTTTCATTTCGGCGATATTTGGATTAAGGGCAAAAAATCCCAGTATTGCCACCGCCCAAATGGAATTACGTACCAGCACCAATGCGGTGCCCCCCCAGATACTGTAAGAAGCATCCCGAACTGTTTTTGCGGATTGAATCCGCTGCGCCTCCACATACCAGTCCATGCTCGTCCCCATCCCAATCCCGCCGACAATGGCAATTACCATCATCGTCAAAAACCAGGCAATGGGGAAATCTCCTTCAAACCAGCCGCTGAATGCGAAGGGATCCAATCGCCAGCCTTCGCCGGTTGCCATCAGCTTGGCAACTATTTCTCCCGGACCGCCAGCAGCAACAATCTGCCAGACGGAAACAATCACAATTGCCGAAAAGGCGATAATCCCCTGGAGGAAATCCGCCATTATCACGCCCCAGTAACCGGCGGCGAGCACATAAATTGCACAGACGACTGAAAAGGATGTCAACCCTACCCAGAGCGGCCAACCAAAGGCAAAGAAACAGACCTTGCCCATTGCCATACCCACCCAACCGAGGATGAACATATTCATAAAAACTTGCCAGCCAGCAACCCAGCCCCGTAGGAGCTCGCCCCCCAATCCTCCAAAGCGCAGGCTCTGCCATTCCGCCTGGGTATAGGCGAGGGAACGGCGAAAAATCCGCGTGGAGATAAACGCTGACACTGCGCACCAGGCTGCAAAAAAAGTATACCAGATACCGGCCAAACCATACTTGTAAATGACACCAGTAACCCAAATTGGCGTATCTGTTGCTGTGTGAGTAGCATATACTGATGAGGCCGGCAACCACCAGGGCAGCCCTCGTCCGGCGAGAAAGAAATCCGATTGCGATCGTTTCCCGAGGCGATAGAAAATAACCCCGCAGCCGATCATCAGCACCATGAAGGCGATTAGCCAAATCCAGTCCAGCAGATGAAAAGTGACCATTTTGCTTCCTTCTTTAAGTTTGAACTAGCAGATGCGGTAAATGGGTAAATTTACAAATGGGCAAATTTGCAGATTTGCAGATTTGCAGATTTGCAGATTTGCTCACTTGAAACCTTGTTCCCGGGCAGTATCGAGAATCTTCGCTGTAGCAGTGGCGCCGATGCGGCTAACGCCCATCTCCCTCACCCGCAGCAGGTCGTCCAACGTGCGTAATCCTCCCGCGCCTTTAATATCCACGGGCGGTGGACAATGCTTGCGCATCAGGCGAAGCTGTGGATCGGTCGCTCCTTTGTAGGAATACATTCCATTCTCCTGCTTCACAAAGCCATACCCCGATGAGGTTTTTACAAATGCTACTGCATGCTCACTGCAAATTTCGCAGAGACGGATGATGTGTTCATCGGAGAGATAATCGTTTTCGAAAATCACTTTCAGGATCGCACCATTATCTACAACGGTTTTATTGATGGACTCAATCTCAGCAGAGACATAATCCCAGTCGCCCCCAAGTACTTTCCCGATATTAACGACCACATCCACCTCGGTGGCGCCGGCGGCACAGACTTCCTCCGCTTCGCGGCGCTTCATTGCTGGCGTACTGTTACCGTGGGGAAATGCGATCACGGCGCAGACTTCCACATCGGAGCCAGAGAGGATTGATTTTGCCAGGGGGATAGCATAGGGCTTTACGCAGGCGGTGGCGACGTCATATCTTCGGGAGAGCTCGCAGCCCTCAGCGATTTCCCGGTCTGTCATTGTTGGGTGGAGGAGGGAGTGATCGATCATTTTTGCGAGGGATTTTAGGGTGATTGTTTCGGGCATGAGGGTTCCTTTTGGACTGTTGGCCATGGATGAATCCATGGCTTATCTTCAGCCGTCCGATAAATCGGACTTTGTTTTTGCGTCACTTGTGAGGCATTAGCAGGGCCCGATGATTCCATCACCGGGGGATATAAGACAATTATCGCCGGGGGATGAATTGTCGTAAATATGTTGCGCTTTGGCGGAGAGAGGCTTTCCGGTTTTCCAGGGAGCCTTCGTAAGCGCGATCTTCGACCTCGACACATACCGGGCCGGTGTAGCCGGTGTCGGTGAGTACGGAGAAGAATTTGCCCCAATCCACTTCACCAAGGCCTGGCAGTTTCGGGGTGTGGAATGAATTTGGTGTGGCCATAATACCGACATCATTCAATTTGTGGCGGTCCAGACGAACATCTTTGGCGTGCACATGAAAAAGTTTTTGGGAAAATTCGCGCATCGGCTGCAGGTAATCCATCATCTGCCAGATCATATGGGAAGGATCGTAATTAAGGCCAAAATAATCACTGGGAATCGTGCGAAACATCTCTCGCCAAATTGCCGGGTTGCGGGCGAGATTTTTACCACCGGGCCATTCGTCATCGGTAAAATACATCGGGCAATTTTCGATACCGACATATACCTGCTCTTTTTCCGCCAGCTTGATAATCGGTCCCCAGGTCTTTTTAAAACGAGGCCAGTTGTCTGCGTCCGATTTCCGCCAATCCCTCCCGATAAAAGTATTCATGCGATAGATACCCAGCTTGGCAGAAGCGCGAATCACTTTCTTGATATGGTCGGCAGCCACTTTCGCTTCATCCTTGTCCGGTGCTAAGGGATTTGGATAATACCCCAATCCACTGATAGAAACACCTGTCGCCTCGCATAAATCGTGGATTCGCTGGATATCTGCTTTCTTCAGATTGGTAACATCAATATGGGTAACGCCGGCATAGCGTCTTTCCGCTTTGCCCTTTGGCCAGCACATCACTTCCACGCAGTCATACCCGGCTTCGGCGGCGAAAGAGAATACTTCTTCCAGGGAGAGGTCCGGCAAAATTGCACTTACAAATCCAAGCTTCATCGCTACACTCCTGTTCGATTTTTAAGTATATAACACTCCCGTTGGAAACTTGCAAATTTCAACGCTCACCGGGCGTTTTTTTCGGGAAAAGCCGGAAGATTTTTAGGCGGTAGGCTGAAGGCTTAGGGGTCGCTTTGATCAGGGTAGAACTTTTTCGATGCGAATTGTTCGGGATTCAGGTTTTCCTTCAATTGGGTCGATGTAGATATCGTATCGGGGAATGGGCAGGTGGGCGCTGATTTTGTCTGCCCATTCAATTAAGCAGATGCCTTCACCGTAGAAGTAATCATCCAACCCGAGATTCGACAGCTCGGCATCATGCTCAATGCGGTAAAAGTCAAAATGATAAACCGGCATTCCCGAGGCAGCATTATACTCATTAACAATAGTAAAGGTAGGGCTGGTCGGTTCTTCGGCAGTTTGCAGTTCCTGGCAGAGCGCTTTCGTGAAAAAGGTTTTCCCGCTGCCGAGATCGCCATAAAATGCCAATACATCGCCAGCAGTCAATTCTCCGGCAAATTCAGCGGCAAACCGTGCAGTCTCCTCAGGGCTTTCCACCTGCTTTTTGTAAATTTCTTTCCTGTTCATCGGATGATCCGTTTAGCGCTTTTCGAAAATATCCAGTGGTAAAATTGCCGTCACTCCCACGTTCGGTGTGTCGACCAGTTGCCCAATTCTTAAATCTACCGCAACGGAGGCGATTAGGTAAGCTTGCTCCCTGCTATATCCGTAGGTTTTCGAAATGTATTCAATCATTTCCATCAGGGCATTTCGGGCAGCAAGGGAAATGTCCTTCGACAGATTTTCCAGGTTAGCAATTTTCTCAGATGCCAGGTAGGCCATATCAGGCGGCACCTCACCTTTTTCCTTAATCGGGAAACCGGTCGTCGCATAAAATCTGCGCGATGGGATATCAAGTAGATTGGCGGAACCTTCATAATGCGGGCCACGTGTCAGGTTTGGGCCATTTTTGATTAACTCAACTGTCGCTGTTATGGTTGCATCCATTTCGAGTGCGGTGCCACAGACTTCACCATCCCCCTGGGAATAATGCGGATCGCCAATGGCCAGGCCACCACCTTCTACATAGCAAGGCAAATAGATCGCGACACCAGCTTGCAAGTAGCGGATATCCATATTGCCACCATTCTCCCGCGGTGGAATCGTGCGAAGACACTCACCGGCATGGCTACCACCTTCCCCACAGATTTCCTTTGGGGACGCATGTTTTAAATGAGACGCCGGCATCACCGTGCCGCCGGCTGCTAACAATTCGTTCTCCCGGGCAAGCATTTTTGCATGCTGCGCCGGCCCGGGCAAAACGGTGACAACACCGGGGAAACTTCGATTGGGAATCCGCACTCCGGGCAGATCGTCGGAAACCGCATAATCCCGGTTTAGCTTCCAGAGGATGCGCAGCGGTCCGGGAATTTTATCGGAGACAAAGCCGATCTTGGAGATCAGAGTATAAGCCCAGGGGCCGGGATCAATATTGAGGATACGCACCTTTAGCACATCGCCCGGTTCCGCGCCCTCAATGTAGACTGGCCCGGTCAACGGATGGACTGTACCGATGCCGGGATCGCCACTGCGTGGGTCCTGCAGTGCTGCGGGATCGATATCAAAGTCGCTGGCGTTACGGGTATGAAATACAATTGTCGCCCCCGGTTTTACCCGTTTCGTCATCGGAATTGCCGGATGAATTCTGTTAATGCAATCCGGGTCTTCCTCGCAATTAAGGGATCGATCCCCGACTTCGACAATTTCCTGGGCATAAATGTTGCTGGCAGCGGTGATCAGGAGCATAAAGAGTAATCCAATGATACGCTGCAGAGTGAAAACATTTTTCCCACTATTTCTCAGCAATATCTTATCAATCATCTCTATCTCCTTTCCTAAAGGCCCTTAGTCTTACGCCGCTTGATTTTATTCTATCTTTAATGCCAAAAATCTCGAAATTGAGCATCTCGACGTTATTTCAATATATTTTAAATTAAGCCACGGATGATCACTGATCTTCACTGATGTAAAATGCTTTTCACAACTTTTTAACAAGGCCCTTGCCTTTATCCGTGAAATCCGTGCAAATCAGTGGCTTAGAAACAACATATGCCGGCTAACTCGGAATTGAACATCTCACATAACAGCGCTTTTAAAATTAAGCCACAGATGATCACTGATTTTCACAGATGTAAAAAACTTCTCAAAACCTCTTAATAAGATCTTTGCCGTTATCCGTGAAATCCGTGCAAATCAGTGGCTTAAAAAGAACCGTCTCTTCAACCTACTTCTCCGGCTTCTCGCTTTTCACCAGTTCGCTGGGGCGTTTAAAGAAACGATTTTCCGCGTAGACTTTCTTCGGCGGTTTGCGCAAATCCCAGACCACCCGGAACCAGGAAAGCACCTTCAATACGTAATGCGAGATATCAATTTCCCACCAGTAAAATCCCTGCCGCTCGGACGATGGATAGCGATGATGATTATTATGCCAGCCTTCCCCCAGGGTAATCATCGAGATGAAAAAGCTATTCTTGCTGTCGTCGCTGGTAGCAAAACGGCGGCGGCCAATAACGTGTGCGAGAGAATTAACGGTAAAAGTGCCGTGATAAAGAAAAACTGTGCTAATAAAAAATCCCCAGATCAACAGCTGGAAACCGGACGTATTTAATTGCGGGAAGTAATAATTCAGCAACCAGCCCAATCCGGCCAGAGAAACTGCCATCGTGACTGGTGCAATCATATGAAAGCGATCGAGGAAACGTAGTTCCGGGAATTTCATCAGATCGTGCACCAGCTTCATGTGGGCACATTTATATTTGTCGCACATAATCCAGCCAACATGCGACCACCAAAATCCGCGGCGTGGTGAATGAATATCCTCTTCGGTATCGGAATGCTTATGATGATGGCGATGATGTGCTGCCCACCAGAGTGGTCCTTTTTGTGCGGCACTGCTGCCGAGAAAAGCCATCATAAATTGAAACACGCGGGATGTTTTATAGGAGCGATGAGAAAAATATCGATGGTATCCGGCAGTTATCGCAAACATCCGAATTGCATATGTTAAAATCAGGGTAATTACTGCCGTCCAGCTAATTCCAGTCCAAATTACCATAATACAAGCAATATGCACCAGAATAAAGGCCGTACTATCGGTCCAGTTAATTTTTTCCGCTTGGGCATTGGCGTGTGTCATAACCTCTCCTTTTGAATAACTTTACACAGAATTAAACCGACTACCAACTTTACGATTTTAGAAACTTTATTTTTCGTATCCATTACAAACGAAAAAGCCAGCAACAGTTCAAGCTGAAAAATATAATGACTTCTAATTGTTTTCTCAATAGAAAAGCGCAATAGCCTCGCATGAAAATTATTGATTTTTTCATCTGTAAACGGTTATATTCGAATGAAAAATAAGGGTTTAGTGATGAAGCCAGCAAGTCTCTATTTTGTTCGGCCGGGTCTTGGTTCTTCCCCAATGTGACCGATGCTCCCGGGGTTTTATCACCTGAATCATTGTCCAACATCTCAGCAGGTTGAAGCTTATATGTCTGATGATACCCGCATCGGTGGCGCGGAAGAACGCTTTCCCCAAACCCGCTGGTCCGCAATCGTCGCTGCCGGCAGCAGCGACAGCAACGAACGCACCCGCGCATACGAGGTGCTCGTTGCCAGTTACTGGAAGCCGGTGTATAAATACATTCGGATCAAATGGGGAAAATCGAATGAAGATGCCAAAGATATTACCCAGGGCTTTTTTACCCGGGTGATGGAGAAGGATTTTTTCCAGGGATTTGACCCGGCCCGCGCCCGCTTTCGCACTTTTTTACGCACCTGTCTGGATCGTTACATTTCCAACGAGATGAAAGCTGGCAACCGGCAAAAACGCGGCGGCAATGCGCATATCGCTTCCCTCGATTTTGAAAATGCCGAGGGAGAACTGAGCGCCCGTCAGCTGCCCGATGCCCAGTCTATGGACGAGTTTTTCGATCAGGAATGGCTGCGCAGTCTCTTTGCCCTGGCGATAGAGGCATTAAAAGAATTCTGCGAAAAGAAAGGAAAAATGCAGCAGTTTCAAATCTTTGAGCTGTACGATCTCAATCCGGATAGCGCCAATCCTCCCGCCTATAGCGAAATTGCCTCCAACTTCGAGATCCCTGTCACCCAGGTAACAAACTACCTCGCCTTTGCTCGCCGGGAATTTCGGCGAATATTGCTGGACAAATTGCGGGATATTACCATCAATGATGCCGAATTTCGTAACGAAGCGCGCCTGATACTGGGAAAAGATCCCGAATGAACTGGCTTTCCGATAAAATGCTCCATCATCTTCGCGAGGTTGCCGATGCGCCGGACCTCAGCAATACCCGTTATCAGCTGCGGGAAAAATTAGGGCGGGGTGGCATGGGCAGCGTTTACCTGGTGGCAGACAGCGAGTTGCAGCGACAAGTAGCGCTGAAAGTGCTGGATATTCCCGATCAGGACAATCACCTCAGCGAACGGATGATCGAGGAAGCGCGGATCATCGCCCGCCTGGAACATCCCGGCATCGTCCCGGTACATGATGTCGGCACGCTATCCGACGGACGCGTTTTCTATACAATGAAATACGTCCAGGGAGAACGGCTGGATATCGCAATAAAAAGTGTGACGGCAATTTCCGAGCGGCTGCGAATATTCCGGAAAATTTGTGAACCGGTCGCCTTTGCCCATGCCCATGGGGTAATTCATCGGGATCTGAAACCGGCCAATATTATGATCGGCGATTTTGGAGAAACTTTGGTAATGGATTGGGGAATTGCCAAAGTGCTCAATCAATCTTCATCTGTCGAGCTTAAGAACAACACTAGCCATCTCCTTCCAGCAAAAGATACTTCCCGGACGCTCAGCGGCACCATTTTAGGTACGCCGGGTTATATGGCGCCGGAACAGGCGGCAGGAGAAATTACCGCGATTAATCAGCAAAGTGATATTTATGCATTGGGAGCACTCCTCTTTTTTCTTCTGAGCGGCGAACCACCTCCGCAAATAACCAGGGCAACGACATCTCCGAAAAAGATACTCCAGCTACTTACGCAGGTGTCTGGCAAAACTGTCAATATTCCCAAACCGCTAAAATATATCTGCCAAAAAGCGATGTCTGTTTCCCCGGAAAATCGTTATTCAACTGTGCAGGCACTGATCAGCGATATCGACAATTTTCTCGATGATATGGCAATTTCCGCCTACAAAGAAAATATCATTGAACTTTCCCTGCGTTTTTTTAAGAAAAATAAGTTCTTTGTAGGACTCATACTTACCTACCTCATCCTCAGATATTTAATGATTGTTTGGTTAAATGTTTAAAGGATTCATTTTTTTTGTTGAATAGAATTTCAAAGAGGTTAGTAAGCATCATTTAACAACAAAGGAGACGGAAATGTCGAAACTGGTTTTAGGAATTTTGTTAGGGGCTGTATTGGGATTTTTTGATGGATTAACCGCCTGGTTTACTCCGGAAGTGCGCGATCAGATGATGACTATTATTATGGGATCAACTTTTAAGGGATTGCTCGCCGGTACTGCAATCGGTTTTCTTGCGAAAAAAGTAAACTCGCTCCCGATCGGTATCATCGGCGGTTTAGTGATTGCTTTCCTGATCACCCTGCCCTTTGCCATCGCGGAAGACCCGGCAACCGGCAACAACTATTTCTGGCAGATCATTCTTCCCGGTTCGCTCGTTGGTGCAATCGTTGGATATGCGACCCAGAAATATGGTTTGCAAAAAGCGTAGATTGAATTCGGAATTTAGAATTCGGAATTCGGAATTTGAAAAACAAAGCAGGAATAAGAATTTACTTTTTTTTGCCCGGAAATTTGTGAACATTCTTGCCGGAGCATCGTAGAAAAAATCGGTCAAGGTGGTGGATAAGAAAAATATTTCAATCCACTAAACTAAAGGAGTATTATTATGGCTGCACCCGTTGTTCATTTTGAGATTTTAGGTAAAGATGCAGAGAAGTTACAATCGTTTTACAGCAAAATTTTTGATTGGGAAATCGATGCGAATAACCCGATGAAGTACGGCATGGTTCAACCGGCCCAGGAATCCGGCGCAATTGGCGGTGGTGTTGCCCAGGCACCGGATGGCGAAACCCCGCAGGTAACGGTCTACATCGAAGTCGATGATCCACAAGCTTATCTGGATAAGATTAGCGGTATGGGAGGCCAAACGATCGTCCCGGTAACGGAAATTCCGGACATGGTTACCTTCGCCCTTTTCGCAGACCCGGAAGGCAATGTGGTTGGCCTGGTTAAAAGCACACAATAATGCTTTTGATGGTTCCCTGTTTTAACCCAGGGAACCATCTACTCTCTTTAAGAATCCCCCCAAAAAACAATGAATGATTTTGAAAGGATAGATCATGAAAATGCTCTGCATTGTATTACTATATACTTCTCTAATTTTTGCGCAACAATCGACTGCACCGGCCACTGGGTCGGAAACACAATCTATCGAGCAAAAAGAAGAATTTTCCATGCGCTCTTACTTTATGGGCTTCCTCAAGCGCGGCCCGAACTGGACAGCGGAGCGCACTCCAGAAATTGAAGAGATCGGTAAGGGACATATGGCCCATATCGGAAAAATGGCTGCCGCCGGGGATTTAATCATTGCCGGTCCGTTCGTCCAGGGCGAAGATGCCCCGAAAGATGCGCTGGCAGGCATTTTCATCTTCGATGTCCCCACAAAAGAAGCGGCCATTGCCCTGATGAAAGATGATCCGGCAGTAAAAGCCGGTCGGCTAACCATCGAAGTGCTTGAGTGGTATGGCCCGGCCGGGTTAACCTATGCTGGCCACAAACCTCCAATGAAGGATGAATAATAATGACAGAGAAGCAACAATATTTGTGCCTGCTGCGCCCAACTCGCCTGGCGATGCTTACCGAAGGCCCACTGGCAGCGGAGCTCCCGATTATCCAGGCGCATGGTGAATATTTACAGCAATTGGTCGCTGATGAAGTCGCCATCTTTTTCGGGCGGACGCAGACTGCTGATGAAAAAAGCTTCGGACTCTACCTGTTTCTGGCAGATTCCGAAACACAGGCCCGGGAAATCGTTGCTGCCGATCCGGGTGTTTCCGGTGGTGTTATGACACCGGAAATGTATCCCTACCGTGTTGCCCAATCGGGCAATTGGCAACAACTAAAACCGGATGGCTAGTTGCAATCCTGCCGTTTTTCGCTTCGGGTCAATTAATGGCGCTATGCTGTATCGCTCAAAATAGCGCTCATTATATTCCCGCACGGAAGCCGGGGCGCTTTGTATATTCCAGGCAGCACTACCGAGCAGCACAAAAAAATTACCATAAAGCAGGGTGACCATCAGTTCATGATCGGCCCCACTTTGCCCTTCCCGAAACAGTGCACCGGCAGAAAGAAAAAAGAACGCAACACTCAACGAACGAATGGCGATGCCCGTATAGCCCCGCTTCCCGTCCTTCGCGTAGAGATTGCCGCTGGATGGACCGAAAATGCTCCCGAAAGCCAACATTGTCCATCCGCCCAGTGCCAGATCAGGATTGGTATTCTCAATCATATAGGATCCTACCAGGGCTGGAATAATGGTATTTCCGATCGCCCGCATCACGGCCACTCGCGGACTTTTCAACGACGCCTTATCAGATGGTTCATAGAAACTATTTTGCCCCAAGAGTGACTGAGAAAGGAACAAAACCAAACACAGTATCAAAACGCTTCTCACTAACGCCTCCTTTACCGCCAGGCGGTTTCCGGTTAATGTTTTGCCAGTAAAAAGCGATTTTCGTACCAAACGTAAAAACGGGCTGTTTTCGCCCCTGAAGTAGTAATTTGGGGCTATTTTCGACAGAAATGTCGAAATGAATTCGTCAAAGGCTCGGAAAAAACTCTTGGTGATTTGCTCAAATCCAGCGACTTGATTCAAATATAATCCCGCAACTTCCGCAAGCCGTAATGTATACGATTATACACTTTTCGCTCGTCGAGATTTAACTGTTCGGCGATTTCGGCAATACCAGCCTGCTGATAATAACGAAGAATAATTACCGACTGATATTTGCGCTCCAACTTGTGTATTGACCTCCGCAAGCGTTGTTTTTCCTCTGCCTGCAATAGCAGCTTTTCACTCCTCCCCTCGTAAGCAGGTTCTTGTATTTCAGTAAATGAGGCAAATTTTTTGCGTCGGAAGTAATCGCTGATTTTATGACGAATAATTCCCCGCAGGTATGCATTAAAAGTAGCCTTCTCCGGGATGTATAACCCTCTTCTTAGATTCATCAGTAAAACCTTGACGATTTCCGAGATTAAATCTTCCCGGTCTTCACAAGATCCGTTTACCTGAAAACAGACAATCCGGGTTATTTTTTCCAACACCTTTTCCTCACGAAAAAATCGTTCGATACTGGCAGTTCTATCTGACGAATTGATAGCTTCCATAATATTTACCTTCCTTATTGGCTAAGAGTGGGAGAAGATCGTTCTTCGGGCAACTTTTCGAATTGATGATTAATTCTCGAAAAACTGATCTAAATCAAATCATGTGCCACTCAGAAAGGCTTATTTTTAGCGGAGTTCGGGGGATATTGACAGGTAATTTTGTCATATTTTGCGCAGTGTTGTGCAAAAATAGATTTGAAGACTGGAAATCATCCCTTAGGCAGTATGTAAATAGCTGTTAGAGGGGTTTTTCATGCTGCGAAAATTGAATACATTTTTACTAACGCCGGTTATAAACATTCTTTATATTAACCCAGCCATCTACATTCTTTTACATTTTCTGCAAAAGGATCAAGAAAGGCAGAAAAACATCGACAATAGATAACGATATGTCAGAAAATTTTACCATCCCTATATTATCAGAATTCAAGGAGAAATCACAATGAAGCGGAATCGTGTGCAATCGGTAAGTGGTTTTGGAAAATTACTGCTGGTATTATTGCTGCTTGCGGGCACCCAGACAATTTTCGCCCAGGGTGTCAAGGAAACTCTTTTTCAGGAAGCAAACGCCAGCTTAAAATCGGCTGACGAAGCGCAGGCTAAATATCTTTCCCCCAAGAACTATAGCCAGGCGATTAAACTCCACCGAGAAGCGGAATCCGAATATGACCGCGGGAAAAATCTCGACAACATTCGTAAAAAACTGAAAGCCAGTGTCGCTTATTTCAACAAAGCGATCGAAGCAACCAAGCTGGCGGAAGTAACCCTGAACTTTTCCATTAAAGCCCGTCAGGATGCCCTGAAAGCCAATGCCGACAAATACACCCAGATTTTGTGGGATAAAGGCGAGGAAAAATTTCG
Organism: Calditrichia bacterium; assembly: GCA_028284905.1. Lineage (GTDB taxonomy): Bacteria > Calditrichota > Calditrichia > RBG-13-44-9 > J075 > JACKAP01. The sequence goes on along the minus strand of JANQQU010000051.1, from coordinate 3,124 downwards.
GGAAGCCGCAATGAAGCTGGAAGACGGCAACGTCAATAATGCCAAGAAAAAATCCAGCGAAGCAGAAGCGCTATTTCGCCAGGCAGAGCTGGAAGCAATCAAGGCAAATTATCTGAACGAAACCCGCGCATTGCTGGACGCTGCCGATAAACAGAAAGTAAAAGATCGCGCCCCGCTCACATTAGAGCGCGCTCGCAGTTTGGTCGCAAAAGCCGAGCAGGAGCTGGAAGAAAATCGCTATGATAAAGACGTAGCGCGCAGCCTCGCCCAGCAGGCCAAGTATGAAGCCAAGCATGCACTTTATCTCGCCCAAAAGATCAATGCATTTAAGAAAGAAAAGAAAGATCTGGAAGATCTATTGCTGGAGGCAGAAATGCCTTTACAAGCAATTGCTTCAGCGATGGACGCTGTCGCGGAATTTGATGAAGGCTATGATAAACCGGCAGACAACATTATCGACTACATCCGCACCAAGCAGGATCAGGTTGAGCGTCTTACCCAGGATCTCGCCGATCGCGATCAGCAAATTGTTGACCTGAAAGCGCGCATTACCGAAATGGAAAGTCAATTGGGCGTTATTGCCCAGGAACAGTCTGCCCTGAAAGAGCGTATAGAAGCACAGGAGCGGATTCGTCAGCAATTCGCGACTGTTGAAAAAATGTTTGACCGGGAAGAAGCCCGTGTCTTCCGCCAAAAGAATGACGTGATCCTTCGTTTGGTGGGATTAAACTTCGCTGTTAACAAAGCCGTGATTGAGCCGAAATATTTCAGTCTGCTCACCCGGGTACAAAATGCGATTAACACCTTTCCGGAAAGTCGCCTGACCATCGAAGGACACACCGACTCGCATGGATCAGACAACAAGAATCTGGAACTTTCCCAGGAACGCGCGGAAGCAGTTCGGCAATATTTACTGGCAAATATGAGCAATATTAATCGCGATCAAATTGATGCTGTCGGTTATGGCGAAAACAAGCCGATTGCCAATAACGAAACCCGGGAAGGCCGGGCCAAGAATCGCCGGATCGATATTGTTATTCATCCGGATATTGCAACTGAGAGTGAGTAGGGAAGATAGGTTTGGCGCGAGGATAAGTGATGTATTTTAACAGATCAGAATCCTTGCTTAGCCTAAGGTCTCGATAATATGGTTCCGCTCCCTGCGGTCGCTAATTGTTGCGCTTCGCTGATGGTTGAAATAGCAGGCCTAAAGAAGTTAACCATCAGCGACGCCAGGAGCGCAACCATTAACGAACGCAGTGAGTGGAACCATCAGCGACCATCGGGAGCGGAACCATACACTACAAAAGCGCCAACGAACCCAGTTGATAGTTTTAGTAAGAGATTAAATACGTAAAAAAACAACCATCTTCCAAGGATTCATATCGACAAAAGCGCCACCAAACAGCACTAACTGACAGAACGAGCACATTACTAAAATTGAAGGACGATTGATGAACAAAGCCAAAATCCTTTGGGTGGACGACGAAATTGAATTCTTGCAACCGCACATACTTTTCCTGAGAGAAAAAGGCTACGATGTCGAAACCGCAACTAATGCGGAAGACGGCCTTGATCTGCTCAAACAAACCTCTTTTGATCTTGTTTTACTGGATGAAATGATGCCCGGCCAGGATGGACTAACCGCCCTCGGCGAAATCAAGAAAGTTAGCCCGGGACTGCCGGTAATTATGATTACGAAAAGCGAAGAAGAAAGCCTGATGGAAGATGCCATCGGCGCACAAATTACCGACTACCTCACCAAACCGGTAAACCCCAGTCAAATATTGATTGCGGCGAAAAAGATTCTGGAATCGCGAGACATTTCCCAGAAGAAAATTACCCGCGATTATACCCAGGAAATCAACAAAATCACCATGCAGCTGATGTCTCATATGTATCCCGAAGACTGGATCGAGATGTTCCAGAAAATTTGTAACTGGGATCTGGAGCTGGATAGTGTTCCCGATGAAGAGCTACGGGAAATTCTTTATAACCAGCGCCGGGAGTGCAATGTTGAATTCGGGAAGTACATTGAGAAGAATTACATCAATTGGGTGAATGCCGAAAAAGATGATCGCCCGACACTTTCCCATGATATTATCGAAAAATTTGTCTATCCCGAATTAAAAGAAGGCAAGAAAGTCGTTTTCATGGTTATCGACTGCATGCGCCTCGATCAGTGGATGGCGATGGAAAAATATTTCTACAATTACTATAACATTCAAAAAGATTATCACTTTAGTATTCTCCCCACGGCCACGCCGTTTTCCCGCAATGCAATTTTTAGCGGATTATTGCCCAGCGAACTGGAACGACGCTATCCGGAAATGTGGGCGCAAGGCGAAGATGACGATCATAGCCGCAATCGCCACGAAGGCCAGTTGATGTATGATCAGCTGCGCTTACTGGGATTAAAACTGCGCAACCAGCCACGCTATACCAAAATTATCTCCGTCGATGAAGCGCGTAATCTGGAAAAGAATCTCTCTTCTTACCTCGATACGCCATTGTTAAGCATCGTGGTTAACTTTGTGGATATTCTTGCCCACAGCCGCTCCGATCTACCCATCCTGAAACAAATTGCCCCGGATGAGTCCTCCTATCGTTCGCTGACCTGCTCCTGGTTTGAACATTCACCAATCTACCGGGTTTTCCAGAAGTTGTCGGAGCGGAAAGATCTGACCATAATTGTCACCAGCGACCATGGCAGTATTCGTTGTATGCGCGGTACGAAAGTGCTTGGCGACCGGGAAACCTCCACGAACTTGCGTTACAAATACGGTCGTAATCTGAAGGTCGATAACAAGCATGCTTTTTTTATCCGCAATCCCCTGGACGGCAAGCTCCCGCGGCGTAATTTTAACATCAACTATATCGTCGCCAAGGAAGATTACTACTTCGTCTATCCTACCAATTATCATAAATATTTGTCTTATTATCGGGACAGTTTTCAGCATGGCGGCATTTCCCTGGAAGAGATGGTCCTTCCGGTGATACGCCTGCAACCGAAATAATAAAATGGGCAAATGGGCCAGTAGAGGAAATTCATGAATTTCCTCTACTGGCCCATTTGCTCGTTTGCTCATTTGCAGTTAAATTCTCTCATGAACGCTTACCTTAC
>JANQQU010000025.1 GCA_028284905.1 Calditrichia bacterium | reverse complement strand
AAGAACAAGGAGGAAAATGATGAATTATCTCGTAGGGCCTTTTCAGGATTATCTTCGTAACGCCTGTCGTTTTCATGCGGAAACCGTCGCCTATTGTGTGGATACCCTCCCACAGGTGTTTCGCAATTTGCAAATCAATCAGTTGGCAGATATTAATGCCCATCGGGTAGAAAAGGCCCTGCAGAACAGTCGCTGGGAAATTACTCCGGAAGGAATCCAGCGGGTAGAGGGCGAGCAAAGTGAATACTTGCTGGTGCTTCGTCAGTTTCTTCAGTATCTGGAAGATGGTGGTTATCCGGTCGAGAAGGGCTTGCCTTCTTTAGTAAACTTGAAGAAAGCACCAGCGGTAAAGATGGGGGGACTGACGGCCGATGAGCAGAAGCAGCTCCTGAATTTTCTTCGCTTCAATGTTCGCAACGATACTCAGCGCCGGGATACCTCCCTGTTGTTTCTGCTGGTTAGTGTTGGCTGCACTTTGCAGGAAGCGCTCAAATTGAAAGTGCACAAAAGCGGTGTCATTCGTGCGGATGCTTCTCAGGCGATTTCCGGTGATTTCCAGTGGATTGACGATCAGATGTATTTGCGGATTAAGGGCAGTGGGAAAGCTTACCGCAAGCTGCCGGTGCCCTTGGAGACGGTTAATTTCCTGAACTTTTACCTGGAGAATCGCAAGCATCGCAGTGCGCGGCTTTTCATTCGTAACTCCGGCAAGCAGCCGCTGGATGCGATCCCATTGGCTAGTGCAAAGCGATTTATCAGTAAGATCTTCAAGGAGCTGGCGATTGATGTTAAGCCGGCGGATATCGAAGAAGTTTTGTTCAATACGGCATTGGAGAATGCAGAAACGACTGTTCAACCAGTGGTAATCTCTACGAATGTCAATGCGGCGTAGGAACAAATGGGCAAATGGGCAAGATTGTAAATTTGCCCATTTGCCCATTTGTAAATTTAACTATTTGATTCTGTACACTTTTCGCACACTTTTGCAACACCTCCCCTTTCGAAATCCCCAATAAATCGCTTTTTCGTCATTGGTACCGTATTTGCTGAAATGAAGAGTAGGAAGATCCTTACAGCCAATACGACTAACAATGGAGGTTAGCCATGAAGATACAGGATGTATCTCGTTATAGCAAAATTGACATTTTTATTATTCTCTTCTTACTCGCTGCTGCGGGACTGATTGCCTGCCAGGATAGCAGGAGTGTTACAGCAGCCGAATCAAACTCTAACTTATCTGAAAATAATGTGCCATCATTTGTCGGCAGTATTTCCAGTGAAGTTGTTAATCCGCAAAACAGACCGGTAGCTTACGCTATCTCCGAAGCTGACATTGTTTACAGTGGCAATATTGATGCTGCCACCGGCTTATTCACTTTATCGTCTTTACCACCGGATATTTACACCGTTGCCATTCAGGATACTGCCGGTAATGGTTTCGTCTGGGAAAATATTTCGGTTTCCCCCGGTAAAAATATAGATTTGGGAATTATCGCCCTGCAGTAAAAAAATTTAACATCTCTCCCCTATCGCATTAAAAAGCCCCGGCTGTTAAAACAACCGGGGCTTTTTTGATCATCATTAATCAAATACTTATTTTGCGATACAATACAGATAATCATGTCCACGCAAATATATTTCGCCACCAACAATCGCTGGTGATGAATAGAAACGGTCGTCCAGTGAATTTTGGGCCAGCACTTCCAGCTCTTTACTGTTGTTAACGACAACTGCTACGCCATTCATGCCAACAAAATACACTCGACCGCCAGCGCCGACTGGAGATGCATAAGCGCCTTCAATGCCGTCCAATCTTTCCGGACCGTAATAACTTTCGCCACTGTTGGCATCAAAACAGGATACAATTCCTTTGTTATGCTTCAGAAAATATAACATGCCGTCATACAATAAGGGTGAAGGCACATAGGGCGTGTCCCGGTCAAATTCCCAGAGAATGGACTCGCTGCCGGTAATATCGCCTTTGGCACCGGTAACTTTGATCGCATGTAATGCATTACCTCGAAAGCCACTCATTACGTAAACAACGCCATCTTTATGTACGGGAGACGGTATTGCGTTTGTAGTCATACCACCGGATTCCCAAACAATATCACCGGTTTCCAGATCATACCCACGCACCTTATTCGTGGCATTAATGATCACCTGTGGCTTTCCATCCACTTCGATAATTAATGGGGTAGACCAGGAAGTTACCTCATCCCGGCTAAACTTCCACAGCTCTTTACCAGTACGTTTGTCCAATGTAACGATAAAAGAGGCCCCTTCATGATCCCAGTTGATAACAAGATAGTTGCCATACAACGCAGGTGAGGCACCCTCGCCGAATCCGCGGCGGGTTTGCATTTTCCCTAAATCTTTTTCCCAGATGACATTGCCTTCCAAATCCAGACAGTAGAGGCCATTTGAACCAAAATGAACGATCAGGTGCTCGCCGTCGGTAATCGGTGAAGCAGATGCCCAACTGCCATCGCGGTGTGTTCCCTCATGGGGTAATGTTTCCCTTAAGACCTTTTGCCATACGATATTGCCATTCTCACGATCCAGGGCAAAAACCGCAAATTGTTGTTTGACAGGCTGAATCCCTCTTCGGCGGCGGCGGCCTTCTTCAGGCTGGGGTTCCGGTTCGCTTTTTTCCAGGGCAATTGCAGAGGTAACGTAGACACGGTTTTGCCAAATAATCGGCGAAGAATTTCCCTTTCCGGGCAGGTCTGCTTTCCAGCGAATATTTTTGTCTTCCGCCCACTCTACCGGGGGATCGCCATATGGTGCTACACCGTCTGCCTGCGGTCCTCGCCATTGATGCCAGTTTTTATTCGTTTCGGACTCACTTTCTTCATTTGCAAACAAGGACAGTGAAAAAAGCCCGAGAAATAACAATACTAAAAATCGATTCATGATTATCCTTTCCCAATGAATTTTTAATCGCTCTACAGTAAATAATAATATGTCACAGGTCTATTGATTAATCTTTACTATACCACCATGAGGTATTATCAGGATTATGTGGTTTAAAGTCGCTTTCGCACTCCTTTTCCCATTCGACATGAACAGAATCCGCAACAACAAAGCTGCCTCCTTCAAAAATCCCGCCTCCAAAGTCTTTTGTTATTGCAAACACTTGAGACTCCGGGCCAAATTCCACCAGACTCTCGACTTGTTTTCTTTCCATTTCAGTGGCGAGGCGAAAATAAGGATGACTGAAATAATTCCAGCAATCCATATATCTTACTCCCAGAAAATGAACGCGCACTAACTGGTAATAGATCAAATCTGTGCTGCCAGCCAGCACCAGGGCCTGGCTACCATCCCGCTGATCCTTTGGAGGGCATTCGATCCACTCATAATCCCAGATCTTTTTATCAGTCAATTTTTTTAACAACGCCGCAGTTTCCGAAGTCTTTTTTTCCTTCTCCTGCCGCTCATCCATTTCACCGATGAAATTTTTCAAAACGTCGCGCATGTTTTCCAATTCATTGGTAAAACTGGCAATATTTTCCTCGTTCATTTCCGTCGAAATATTCTGAATACGGTCCATGCTCTCCTGTAAATACTGCTGCATTTCGTCCAGGCCGCCATCCTCCTGGCCGGACACAAAAACAGACCAATCATCCATCTCCGGATAACGGGCAATACCAATTCTCTCCAACACCAGGTTTTCTGTCTGAGATAAATTGGCGACACCAAGATTATCAGATTCAACAATGATTGTAAACGGCTGTTCCTGAAAAGCGTTGTTATTTGTTAGCTCAAATATCTTTTCGCTATGCCAGAGGGTTTTATGAGGAATATCGGAAAGGTATTTACGCTCACCATTTTCGAGCGTATATAATCTGTTTCGCAATCCTCCCTGCTCGGAGCGGCCAAGAAAAATCGTAGCCAGCGTCTCTTCATCTTTTTTCAGATGAATGGCGGTTTCCCATATTTCGCCTGGCCAGAGTGCGCGTGGCCGAGGGCCCAGAACCAGTCCCCCCATCTTTTCCGGCCCAACCAACTCTTCTTTACTGTGCTGCAGTTCAAAGGCTACACGAAGACCATCATTCTGAGTAGGTGCCTCCAAATAAGCATTCATCTCACTAACCGCTTCCCAATAACTTTTTTGGTCGCAGCGAAATACATTGACCCGACCCTCGCAAATCGGGCAGGCAAACGGATAGATCTCCACATCGGCTTCATCACAGGGATATCCTTCCCGAATGCCCAGACAATCGACACAAAGCGATTTTTCACACTCTCCACAGATATAGAAGAATTTAGAACCTATCTGATCATTGTCTGTGCCGTAGCGTTTTGTGAAAAATTTTTGATAGGTGTGCTCATCTTTTTTGCAGCTGCCTTCATCACAATGCCCACAGCTTATCGTTCGCTGTTTGGTGCAATAGCCGCATTTCTTTTTCGCTTTTTTCTTGCCAAAAAACATTTTCTTATCCGTTTTAAAAGATCTCAGTATAACTGCTAATCTTGTAAAGATTTTGTAGATTACTAATTGAGGATTCTATTTTTTCCAATTTCACCTGCTAATTTTTCAAAAGAATATTTACGCTGGCAAAAAATCTGTCACTCTCACCCCCTGGTTGATCAGAGCTTCCGAACTGGCCATTCGCTGAAATGGTATAATTTTTTCATCCGTTAAGCGGCGCTGGGTTTCCTCTGCATATCTATGGGCATAATCTTCTTTTACTCTTTCCGTCAAGCGGTGATGCTGTTCGATGCGATCTTCAATGGAGATTTCTTCCATATCTTCATCGAACGGCCCGACACTATCACGGTAATGGACATAATGCCCGACTTCATGGAGCAGAGTGCGATAAAGCTGCGTTTTTCGGACATTTTCCAAAGTAAGGGTGGCAACGAATTCTCTTTTGCCCGCTTGAAAAATGTGGCCATCCGCTTTTAAACGTTCGAATTCCTGCTGTCTTTCAGGATTCATAGCGCGGGCCATTTTCAGTGGTTTGCTATAATCCTGGGCTTCGAGAATAATTGCAGGATGGATCGCTTTATTTAACTCATAGGCATAAATCAAGCGGCCCCAGGCAGCATCGAGGATTTCTTCCTTTCGCTTTGGCTGGCGCAGAACAATCAGATCGAGTTCGCCTAAGTCTTCTGCGGGCAACGCAGTTAAGACCCGGCAAAGATCATCAATTGTACAGGCATGAAAAGCAGATTCGCGGGTTTCTTCTACAACAAAGATGAACTCCCGCTGATGAATATAGCGCTTCAGCTTGATCGGATTATTCAGCTTTTCGAAGAAATAGGCCATCTCATGCCAGCTGAAGGGAATCGTCAGCTTATTTTGCCGGCGAAATCCTTGCTTGGCAGTACCAATATTACGATTTCTTCGCGTGGGATTTTTCATTTTGCCTTCATGACCAACAAAGTTACATCATCATCCTGCGGACGACCATTCGCCCAGTCGTTCCCCAATTTAACCAATGCGCTGATAATAGATTTGGCGTCAGAATCACCAATTTCCTGCAACAATTTTTCAATCGGGTTTTCCCCAAGCATTTCGTCGGCATTATTGAACATTTCCGGTAAGCCATCGCTCATAAAAACGAACACATCCCCGCGGTTGAAGGTTACGGACTCCTCCTTATAGGGAAAATTCGGGAAATTACCCAGGGGCATCGCTTTTAACTGAACAGGTTTTACAGAATTCGTCGCAGCTTCATACACCAGCGTGAAGGGCATTCCAGCAGCAGAAACCCGCATTTCCTTCTCTGCAAATTTGGCAATTGTCGAGGCCATAAACATTCCTTTCAGCCCCATCGCTTTTAACGCTGCAGATGTTTGCCGAAAGATATCGGTAATGCCATCATTTCTGAGAAGCGCGTTGTATAAACTTTTTGTGGCAGCAACCATAATCCCGGCCTGCAAGCCATGCCCGGTAGCATCTCCCACTGTAACGGTGAGCGTCCCGTCTTTATCCAGGTAAAAATCGTAATAATCCCCACCGACTTCAGTGGCAGTTTCCATATATACTTCAATATCCCAATGGGGATGATCCGGCACTGTTTTCGGCAGCATGGAAAGCTGAAGTTGGCGCGCCTGTTCCAACTCACGGGTTTTTCGCTCGTTTTCCGCTTCCAGCCGCTCTCTTTCAATCGCTTCTTTTCTCGCTTGCCTTTCCTGGGCGAGATTCTTTTCCGATAGTTCTTTAACAGCAACGAGCTGAACCGATAAATCTTTATTAAGGGTGGCAAAATACCTTGCCAATACAATGGACATGGAAATCATTAAAATTAACATACCATAATAAGGCGCCGGAAATGAGGAGAATTCCCAGAGCCGGGGGAGAAGACCAGTTGAAATGGCAATTTGTAATACCGCCGCTAATATTAAACCGCCGGCACCTAAAGCAATAATCCATCCGCCCTGGAGCGGCTTTTCGGAATTTCGTGTCGCTATAAATGTACGAAGCACTTCCAGAATAACGATTAAAAGGAACCAGAAATGAATATTTCCTTCAGCGAGGGGACGCCACCAAAGCCATATTGCGATACCACTCCCGAGGATTGCAAAGCCGTAAAATTGCCGTGGTATCCGAAAATAATTGATCGAATAGATAAACAGCAGGAGCCCAAGAGCAAAAAAGATGAAAGAGAAATGGGCAATTTGCATCGTCAAAAAATGTTCCGGGAACCCGGTCGTCAAATGCAGTTGTAATTCTGCATATATATTCAGCGCGGCAAAAAGCGTCACCAGGGCATAGAAAAGGTTGGATATTAATTCCCGGTAAAAGAGGTACATCAGAAAGTGTAATAATGCAAAGGCAAGGCAGATACTGAGCAGCGCCATTTGGTTGGCGGTAATTCCCCGCACGAATTTTAAACGCTTTTGATGTAATTTTTCAGCAGTGCCGGTTGAGAAATAAAATATTGGCGCAAAGTTCTTCCATTCGGCAGTCCTTAAGCCATGATTGGTATAACGGATGGCCAACGTTAACGGCAGCTCCCGATCCAGTTTATCAACAGAAAATGTCATTAACTGATGAAATCTTTCGGGTAATCGCTCATTTACGGCATCTCCCGGCGTACCGAGTGCACCAATTTTTTTCCCATTCAGATAAACATCCAGTGCACCACGGGCAGTAATCGCCAGTGAGATTGCGGAAATTGTTGAATCCATGGTTTCGAATTTTAAGGTAAAGCGAAATACACCTGCCCCCTGCCATTCATCAAAGGGAAAGTCTCCCTGGCGTTTCACTGCCCAGTCGGAGTCGTCAAAATCAGGTTGCACCCAGGCGTCATTTTCCGGCAAACCGATCGAATACCGATACTCCGGTAAGACTTCCAGCAGCTTTTGCTCCTGCGCCGGGAGTTGCAGCGGAAAGAGTATAAAAATAAGCACTATGGTTATCATTCGAATCATTGCAATCCAGATATTGGCATCGGCCGATTTAATTTTTTGAGAATCCAATAAAGATTAACTACTAAATGTTGCTATTAATACACTCAACACTAATAATATCGCCAGAACAATATTCAAACGGCGGGCACTTTCCGGGCGGGAAAATAATCTGCTAAGCATATTCCCGGCATAGCACCAGGTAATATTAATCATTGATACCATCACCAGCAGCGAAAGTACTATCTGTATAATGCTCACGGTAAACTGTTCCCCTTCCGCGGCAAATTGGATCATTACTGCTACCGCGGCAATATACGCCTTCGGGTTAAGCAAATTTAATAATACGCCCTGGAAAAAACTCAAAGGCTTCGCATCGGTCATTTTTACAGTTTCACTGGTAGCAATTTTATACGCCAAATAGAAGATATATAGAAGACTAACATATTTAAAAGTTGTAAAGACCAATGGGTAACGGAAGATATAACCAAGTCCCACAGCAACTATAATTAGATTAAAACTTAATCCGACGCAAATCCCGGCAACAAATCCAATCGATCGTCTAAAACCGTAAGCAGCGCCACATGCTGCCAGGCTAAGTGTTGCCGGCCCCGGAGTGGCGTAAAAAATCAGCGAGAATGTCAGGAAAGCAATATATTGCTGTTCGCCCATACTTGCTCCTATCGATTACCAGAGGCCATTTTCTTTGCTTCTGGTAATTTCCTCAATTTCAACATGCTCCATAACCCAAACAACGGCCCGATTGCCAATACCATGAACACATATTCCCATCCCAGCCAATCGATTGTTGCCGGAATCAATCGAATCGTAAAGAGGGTAAGGAGAAACCCCAAACAGGTTTGGATTGTTAATGCGGTGCCCACATATCGACTGTCGGATAATTCACTGATGGCCGCGCTAAATTGGGCACTATCAGCAACAACTGCAAATCCCCAAATAACACAAACAACCGTGGCGAGCAATGGGTATTGAAAAGTAAAACCAGCCAGCAACGCACAACCTCCGGATATAATTAAACTGGCGGATGTTACAATGGTGCGGCCGATACGATCGGCAATTAACCCGGCAATGATGCTGCTGAGCAACCCAATACCGATAACTGTAAATCCGGCAATGCGGGCGGATTCTACCGCCCAACCGGCGTTCTCATAGACTTTGATTAAAAAAATTGGCACCCAAACCCACATCGCATATAATTCCCACATGTGCCCCAAATAGCCAAAGTTGGCCAACCGAGTGGGCTGATAGCCAAGTGCTTTGCTGGCGAAGCGCCAATCGAAAGGGGCCGCCTTTCCCAGGTACGGCCCTGCCTTCACAAACAGGCCGGCAATCAGTGCTGCGATTACCGCCAACCCGGAAGTCGCGTAAAGCACACCGCGCCAGGGTGGCATACCACCGGCCCCGAATATCGGTAAGGCATTCAGCAGATGGGGTAAGGCGGAGCCGAGTGTTAATGCCCCGACTAATATACCGATCCCTAATCCCCGATCGGTTTTACACCAGGTTGCCATCAATTTCATTCCCGGCGGATATACGCCGGCAAGCATCATCCCGGTAAAAAAGCGCAGCACAAGCATACCGCCAACATCGACACCCAAATAGGGAATCGCTGCATTAAGGCCAGCCCCAATAAGCGCGGTTAGCATGAACAACGTTCGACTGCTAAAGCGATCGGCGATATTAAAAATTGCACTGAGCAGCGCACCGGCAACAAAACCAATCTGCACGCTCATGGTCATCCAGGATTGTTCGCCACCATCCAGGCCAAATTCATTGATCAGCTGCGGCACAACGGCCGATGCAGAAAACCAGAGGGTCATCGCCAGTAGTTCTGCAATGGCCAGTAATAAAAGATTACGCCATTTTTCGAATAGGGTGAACTGATTTTCAACAGAGATTCCGGAATCGCTCATCTTCTTCCTGTAGCCATTGGTACTGGTAATTTGCTCTATTATAAGCCGGGCAGCGGACTTTAGCAAGTGTCTCAACAGCGAATTATTAACTGAGGAAGGTAAGTACAAAAAGAATCCCCATTCGGTAAATTTGCCAAATGGGGATTGAAAAAGATTGAGGGTGTTAGTTATACATACAATGCACGGCTAAACAGGGTGCGGTATTCCCGGGTAACCGGATGGTTTTCACCGAGATATTTGAAGATGGCAATACAGGCTTTCCGGGCGCCGTCGTCATCGTATCCGCGATCGTTCTCAATAACCGAGATGAAATTTTTTAATGCCTCACCGTAGTTGTCCTGCTGTAAATATTTTATCGCAGCGACATAATCCGCACGACCACTGCCGGCAGGCAAAGCGGACGCATCTTCTGCTAACTGAAAAAGATGCCCGAATGTGCGGATGCCTTCAGTCTCCTGAAAACCATCATGATATTCTTCAACTTTTTCAACCAGCTGAACTGCTTTGCCAGGATCTTCCCGCAGATAGAGCTTCGCCAATAATATGGCCGCGTTCATATTCTCCGGCTCACTGTCAACGATTTCCTGCAAAACCGTGCGCGCTTCATCCAACCGTGCATTTTCCAACAGTTCGCGCACAATTTTCATTTTCTTCCAGCCAGGACCGGGGATATTTTTCGACAGCCAGTCTTCAATCATCGGCTCCGGTAAGGCACCGGTAAATTCGTTGATCGGTTTCCCTTCAAGAAAGAGCTTTACATTGGGGATGCCACGAATGCCATACTGGGCAGATATTTCCGGATAATCCTCAGTGTTTAACTTTACAAAAGCAAACCGCTCTTTATGCTTCTCAGCCACTTTTTCCAATACCGGACCCAGTACTTTACACGGGCCACACCATTCTGCCCAGAAGTCCACTAAAACAGGTATCTGAAAACTTTTTTCAATCACATCTTTTTGAAAATCATTGGTGTTGTAATCCATTGTAATTCTCCTTCATTTTGCACTCACCAATTATGATGCGCAAAATTAGAAAAAGTTAATTCCCGAAGCAATTGCCGGGAGAAAAACATTTTTATCATACTAGAAAACCGAAAATTAAATTTCAGAACGACTGAGAAGGAGGGATGCTCGGTGGATTAAAATAAGTTTTTAAGATTGCGATTATTACTGACTTAATGGCACTTCAGTCAATAATTCGGCAACGTATTCATTGCTGTTATCCAATTTCAAAACACCGCCTTTTTTAATAATTGCCTCGCAGAAAATTCTTAATTTATCTAACGCAGCATCGGAGAAGAAAGTAACATTGGAAAGATTGAGGTCAACCTCATCGAAAGGCTGGGCTAGGACTTGATTAAACTGCACATCCATTTCAGGCATATAACCATCGTCCAAACTTCCTAACAGCGTGAGATATACGGTTGTTTTTGCCGATTTTTTTGCTTTACTCATCTTTACTTTCCTCACCGTTGACAACCACAATATTATCGCAGGTTATAAGATAATCGCAAAAGATTGCCGGTTAAGTTACAGCTAGATTAAAATTCAATGAAATCTCTCGCTGATTAGATTAGAACTAGGCCTTTAAGGTTTTGAAGATTTAGTAGTAACAGACAGGATGTGAATGTCAAATCGCTGTTGATGACCTCACCCCCGGCCCCTCTCCTAAGAGGCGAGGGGAGAAAGCCCCCATCTCCTTTCAGGAGAGGGGCTGGGGGGTTTGCTATTAGGTAGACGTATAGAACCGAATGAAGAACAAAATCTGCCAACCGCTACTGCAACTGCCTCGAATAGAAAATTTAACAACATTTAGTCGACAATCTCTCGCTGATTATACCTCCTGTAATAAATTACTGATTTGATATCTTGCCCGTCTCGTCACATCCAGAAAGGAAATTTTCTTCTAATCTTTCCTCTGGTATTTGATCGAGAAACGAGAGTAGATGCAGCTGCCGTCCACCGCAAGCATTTTTCCCTGCCAGAAGCACCGGTAGTTTCTCACACTCTTTAGTTTAATCGCCAGCCAGCAGTTTCAATTTCAAAGATTATCAGGATATTTCACAGGGGGTATTTACAGGCAAGAATAACATCCGAATAAGCATTAATACGGATTATTATTGCCGATAAATACGCCGGTTTATTAAGAAGAGGCTGACGTTAATGGATTTGACAAAACTAATTCGCCGCCGGAAAACCGATCGCGACGGGGAGCAGAAAGCCGGGTTAAAGCAACCACTATTTCAGGAGTGGCAACGCCGTAATCCGGCAATCGAAGGCTATGTTCAGCCAACCCGTTGGTTTATTATCCTCCAATTTATTATCCGGGCTTTAAAAGATTTTGATCAACAGGCGGCTGAGGATTTTTTCGATCATCACTTACCGGGTTTGCTGGATAAATCTCTTAGCGAAACTGCCGCGACGACAGCGCTGATGGATTTACGTGAATTGTTATCCGATTATGTCACTGAAGAAACTCAGTTTGATTCGGAAATTCGTGATCTTCGGCTTTCCCGTCTGGACAGCCTTTTCAAACTTATTGTCAACCGAGTATCAGTATTACTTCCGAAAGAAGTAACTCCTCCACCGGCAGCGGAAATTACTGTCCCGCCTCCTTTAGAGCCACCGGCATCGGTAACGGATGATATCTCCCAGCTTATCGAAGCGACGGTAACCATTCCCCCGTTAGAGCGACTCGCTTTTCATATCGAAGGGGATCGTTTCCGCGGTGTTTGTGAAACGAACGAAGCTTTCCTGAAATGGACCGGTTTGAACCAATCCGAGGCCTTACCGAATCCAGACTGGCAACACCTCATTCATCCGGAAGATTATAAGCGCATTTCTTCCCAGGTAACCGAATTTGCTCATCGCCGGCAACCTTTATATGAGTTGAAATATCGATTTCGGAAAGCAGACGACAATTGGCAGCATGTGCAGGAAATGGGAAGAGTTGTTTATGATCCCAGTGGTCTTCCCGGCCAATGCACAGGCCTGATCATCCCTTTAAACGGAACAGATGGACAGCAATTACATAATTTCCCCCGCCGGGCACTTTTGGAAGAAATCATTGCCCCGGAAGAAGATTTTGTTATGGCGATTTCTCCCGAGGGGAATTTGCAATACCTTAGTTCCCGTTTACAGCAGCACCTACCGAACTATTCAGAAGCGGCTTTTGGAAATCCTACCCGGCCTTTCCCGGAAGCGCTCGGCCAAAGCAACCGGTTAATAGCCGAAAATTTTTGGGAAGCTTACACGCGGGATCCGCAGCCGGGACAAAAATTTCTCCTTAAATTGGATCAATCGACGCATCACCCTCCGGTAACACTGGAGTTTACCGCTTGTGAACTACCGGAGACTTTTCCCAAGCAGCAAATCATTCTCTTTGGCAGTCCGCTACAGTCCCGTCAACAGTTAAGCCAGATGAGCGCCCGTTTACAGCTGCTGAGTGAAATCAGCCGGGATTTTCATCAAATAAAAGATTTGAACGTTTTTTATAAGCAAATGCTCGCACATATTCAACGTTTGATTCCACGCGCACAAGCTGCTGCGATTCTTATTCGTACGCCGCATGGATATACCTATGGCATTGGCAACGGATATGATCAACAGAAACTGGCGAAAAAACTGATCCTCCCCCGTTCTTTGTCTTTTTCTCCCGATAAAACCAATAGCACTGATTATCTGATAGAGGACCCAGCCATCCATAGTGAAGTTGCCGGTAATCTGCAACTTCGGGATTTAAAGGATGATGGAGATACAAGTTTTCTACCGGGCGGTCAATTACTGGGCGCCATTCGTATTCGCAATATTGCCCATACGATTCTGCAAATTGGCGTTACCGATGGGGGGAGAGCCTTCGATGACACCGACCGGTTATTGCTCGCCTATGTTGTGCAGCAGGCATCTTTTGCACTACACCACCACCTTACGGCATATAAGCTTCAGGAAAATGAAGTCAACTACTGCGCGTTGCTGGAACAATCTCCCCTGGCAATCTTCATTTTGCAACAGGACCAGCTGAAACTGTATAATCAGAAGTTTATCAACCTGCTGCAAATTCGCGACAAGGATGATTTTAAAGGAGACATCTGGCTGAACGTTCACCCGGAAGACCTTGCGGCAGTGAAAGAAATGATCGCAGAAAGCGGACGGCAGCCCGGGGAGAATGAACTGGAGTTCCGGCTACTGGACAGCCAGCGGCAAACGATAAATTGCCTGGGCATATTTATGCAGATTCAATATAATCGCAAACCAGCGGTAATCTGCGAAATACTCGACATCACCCGGCAGCGCCGCCTGGAGAATCAATTATTACAAGCGCAGAAAATGGAAACCCTCGGCACCCTGGCAACAGGGATTGCCCATGATTTTAACAATATTCTCGGCACAATAATTCCCGGCGCTCAACTGATCGCCAATGCCCCCGATGCCCCGGAAACATCCATTCGTGCGGATATTATCTACAAGATGGCCCGCCGGGCAGCTTCGCTGACTCAGCAACTGCTTTCCTATGCCCATTTGAATGAAGAACAAGCGATCATCTGTAATCTGAATGGCGTAGTATTGGAAGCCCGAGAACTCTTCGAGCGGACAATCGGGCCAAATATTCAGGTGCATTATGCCCTGGAAGAAGGATTGCCAAACATTACCGGGGACCGCAATCAATACACCCAGATGTTACTGAACCTGGTTGTCAATGCCCGCGATGCCATGCCCGATGGTGGTGAAATATTCATTTCCACACGCCAAACTGAAATTGCTGCAGCGGAGGACACCAATCCACAACTTCCTGACGGTAAATACCTGGAGTTAATCGTTCGTGATACCGGTGGAGGCATTCCCCGGGAAATACGCCGCAAAATATTTCAGCCATTTTTCTCCACGAAAACCGATACCGTCGGTAGTGGCATGGGTCTGAGTATTGTTTATGGAATTTTGAAAAAGCACGGTGGCTATATTCTCCTAAAGAGCAGTGAGGGAAAAGGCAGTGCCTTTAAAATTTATCTTCCCTTGAGCAAGTCTGCCAAACAGGAAAACGAAAAACCGCCTGTAGCGCCTACCTCCGAAGCCGATTCTCCGGCAAAAACCGTCTTGATTATCGATGACGAGGAGAACCTCCGCGATGTTTTAAAAGGGATGCTCAAACTGGAAGGCCATCATTATCTGGAAGCGGACAGTGGAAAATCCGCCCTGCAATTATACAAGGCGCATCAGGAAAAGATTGATTTGATCATTCTTGATTACGGGCTGAAAGATATAAATGGCCGGGAAGTTTTCCAGGGTTTACGGAAAATAAATCCTACGGCAAATGTTATGCTTTGCAGCGGCTATGGTAAACAGCATGAAGTGCTTACCATGATTCAGGAATACGGCCTGCCATTTATGCCGAAACCTTTCACCCTGGAGATGTTAACAGCAAAGCTGACTTCGCTTTTTTCTCTGAGTGAAAAGGATGCAGACTAAACGGTTACAATGGTAAATTACCGTGTTTTTTCGGGGGATTTTTATCCACTTTAGTTTTCAGTAATTCCAGCGCGCTACAAATTCTGGCGCGGGTATTTTTCGGCTCGATCACCTCATCGACATAGCCATGTTCCGCAGCGAGATAGGGGTTAGCAAACTTATCCCGATACTCGGCTTCTTTTTCCGCCAACGCAGCTTCCGGATCATCCGCTGCGGCAATATCCCGCTTGAAGATGACTTCTGCTGCACCTTTCGGGCCCATAACGGCAATTTCCGCTGTCGGCCAGGCAAAGTTAAAATCACCCCGAATATGTTTGGAGCTCATTACATCATAGGCGCCGCCATAGGCCTTGCGCAAAATTACGGTTATTTTCGGCACTGTCGCTTCGCAATAGGCGTAGAGTAGTTTCGCGCCATGGCGAATAATGCCTCCCCATTCCTGCGCGGTACCGGGTAAAAATCCCGGTACATCCACCAGGGTTACCAGCGGCACATTAAAAGCATCACAAAAACGAACAAAGCGGGCCGCCTTCACGGATGCGTCGATATCCAACACACCGGCCAGGACGGCAGGCTGGTTGGCCACAATGCCGATTGACTTGCCATCCATCCGGGCAAATCCGACCACAATATTCTGGGCAAAGTGCTCGTGAATTTCAAAGAAATTGCCATCATCGACGAGAAGCTTGATCACATCTTTTACATCATATGGTTTACTAGGATTGTCGGGGATAATACTATTCAGCGCCTCTTCACTGCGGCTGGCTGCATCTTTTGTTGGCATTACAGGAGGATCTTCGGCATTGTTTAGCGGCAGGTAGCTGTATAACTCACGAATTTTCACCAGGCATTCCACATCATTATTACTAACGACATGGCTGACGCCGCTTTTCGAGGCATGGGTCACCGCGCCGCCGAGGTCTTCGAAAGTGACATTTTCGTGCGTAACGGTTTTAACAACATTCGGTCCTGTTACAAACATATAACTACGATCTTTCACCATAAAGATGAAATCTGTAATCGCCGGCGAGTATACTGCGCCACCAGCACAGGGGCCCATTACCGCGGAGATTTGCGGCACGACACCACTGGCCAGGGTGTTCCGTAAAAAGATATCGGCATAAGCGCCCAGACTAACGACGCCTTCCTGAATACGCGCACCACCGGAATCATTTAAGCCAATCACCGGTACACCGAGTTTCATGGCCATATCCATAATTTTGCAAACTTTTGCGGAATGGGCAGCGGAAAGGCTTCCGCCAAAAACCGTGAAGTCCTGGCTAAACACACATACCGGCCGGCCGTTGATTTTTCCGGTGCCGGTTACAACGCTGTCCCCCAAATAACGCTGCTTATCCAATCCAAAATCATGCGTATGATGGCGAACCAGCATATCGATTTCCTCGAAACTGCCTTCGTCCAGCAATACTTCCAGGCGTTCCCGGGCGATCAACTTTCCCTGGTCATGCATTTTCTTAATTCTGGCTTCGCCTCCTCCTTGCAGCGCTTCTTCCTGCAGTTGACGTAAGTGTGCCAGTTTTTCTTCAAAGCTTCCCTTTTTAGCATCCGCTTTTTTAGCCACAATCGACCTCTTCTACTTATAGTTATTTCGAGATATCTCTTTGAGACAGCTGTATAATTAGGAAAATAACCCACCGGTCTTTTCCGGTGAGCAATACCGGGGATAATTTTTCATCCGGAAACTGGAATTTGAAAATTGAGATACGAAATTGTATCGATCAGACGAGAAGATAAAACACTTCCCGGGAAATTGCACGTTTTGTTTCATTTTCTACCCACTAAATGTATATTGCGAACAGGGGTAAATTTGATAATAACAATAGCAAACGTAAAATATGGCAGGTGAAATGGCCGGAAAGAAAAATATCATCGTTCGCCGGGCAGAGCCAGAAGATGTTGAAGGCATTTACAATATTTACCAGGGCGAGAATGCTGTATTCGGCACTTTACAATTGCCATATCAGTCACTGGAGAACAATCGGAAAAGATCGCAGGAAATGGATCCGCAAATCTTCCATTTGGTAGCTATCATTGAAAATGAATTATCCGGCCATATCATTCTCAATCCCTATTTAAAACGAATTCGTCGTCGCCATTGCGGTAGTCTTGGCATGGCAGTAAGTGATAATGCTCAGGGAAAAGGCGTGGGCAGTGCGTTGATGCAGGCAGCAATCGACCTCGCCGACAATTGGCTAAATCTTCGCCGTCTGGAACTAAACGTCTACACGGATAATGACGCTGCCATTCATCTTTATAAAAAATTCGGTTTTATCATCGAAGGGCGCAATGTAGATTATGCCTTCCGAAATGGCCAATATGTCGATTCTTATATGATGGCCAGGATAAAACAAAATGCTTTAGCAGAAAGCGACAGCCAAAGTAATGAGTAAACATCTTTTTCCCGTTATGGGATTCTTCATATTCTCTATTTTATTGGGCATCTCCCCCCTGCAGGCGCAGCCGGAAGAAAATTTTGACTTTCAGGCAGTTCCCTGGGATAGCGTCGTCGCAGAGATGAAAATCATCCAGGAGATGACCGCAACGGACTCCCTGAAAGAAAATCTGCTAAAATCGCTGTTTAACACCCGAAATCTTGAGGGTGATGATTATGATCGCTTTTACCAGCATTTCCTGAATTTAACCGTGCAGGAACAGGAAGATTTTATCAAAAGCGTCCGCGATATCCTCGATAAAAAGGTAAAAGAAAATTATAAAACCCCGTCATCTTACGGTAAAAAACTGCTTAAACCGACGGCGCCGAAAAAGAAATAGCCACTTCACGCCTTCCCCAATGCGGGTTTCAACGCTTTTTGCGATTCATCACAGGAAAATAACCCATTTCAGACCAGGCATCTGAATCCCGGTCATATTCACACCCAATTGCTCACCTAAACATATTTAAAACAAATCATTAAGCACTCTTTCACAGAAATCGCTCAATGCCCGCTTTAAATATTTCCTTACAGTTCCTAAACCGTGTAAAATCAATGAAAATAAAATTCTTGACTATCAACACTAAATTGGAATGAATATCCTCTAACTTCCAACCTGCGAAAACAGGATATGGATTCGATTCGCAGAATTTGATCAATGTAATAATAAATATTTAAGTTTACATAAAGAGCAGAGATATTAGCATGCTGCAATGGTTTCGTAAACAGCCCACCAATTCTCAGACGGCCAATAATGGCGGTGACCTGCATATTGCCTTAACCCGAAAACTTATCGATTTCCTCAGTAGTCAAATTTCTAACCCGAAGCGGGCAACGACAGTAATGTCTCAAATTTCCCGTTTTAAGGAATTGCCCCCGACTTATCAGGAAAAAGAGTTACCTTCACTATATCTTAAAATTGAACAATACTTGGTTGACGAAGATCCACTTCAGAAGTTCACCAAATCTCAATTGCGTAAGACTGTGAAGTACCGTTATGAGCCTTTGATGGAGCTGGAGAATTTCAGTCTTATTTTCGAGCAGGAGAAAATTCAGGAATTAATGCTCAGTCAATCCTTACTGAAAAACCTGGTGCTCCGCGCCAACACGGTTGTCGGTGATGAATATGAGACAGAGTTTAACAAAATTAGTGATTGGGTTTTCCGCATTCCGGAAATCGCCGATTCCCCCATGCCGCTTGGTATTGAAACAGATGTTCCGACTACCAATGGCCAGTGGATCCTCTTGTTAGCTAAAATTGCCCAACGTCTTTATTACCGATTGGAGAAAGTCGTCGGTATCGAAGAAGCGGCATCCGTTTATGAAAAAAGCTATCGCGAACTGGCGGAAACCTATCGGCCGCTGGAGACTTTCTACGTAGTTGTTCAGCTATTACCGGACAAATTACTGGATGAAAACAAGATCGGCTTGTTAACCGGCGAACAGATTCGCACCGTTTTCCTTAACAAGGTTAGTCATCTGCAACGCATCAACGACGAGTTGTCGGAAAAGAACGGCGTTCTCAAAGATACTCAGAATGAATTAATCGTTGCTCAGGATACAGCGCTTGAGTCGGTTAAATTATTCCACTCTGTTCTCGACACAGTGGAAGAGGGTATTGTCACCGCGGATGCAGAAGGAAAGATCATCCTGGTGAATCAGCAAGTGCTGGGAATGTTCGGATATTCCGAGGAAGAACTTGTCGGACAGAATATTCAATGCCTGATGCCGGAAAAATACCGGGAGCAACATCAAAAAGGGATGAAGCGTTACCTGGAAACGAAAGAATCCCGGGCGATTGGCCAACGGTTGATTTTGGAAGGCTTGCGGAAAGACAAAACCGTTTTCCCAATTGAATTACAAATTACCCAGACACAAATTTCCGAGCTGGTATTCTTTACCGCAGCAATGAATGATATTTCTGCAAACGTCAAACATGAAACCCAGTTGAAGAAGACCTCAGAAGACCTGCGGCGTTCCGAGCAGCGTTATCGTAGTCTGTTGGATGCCATGCAGGATATTATTTTCTCACTTTCTCTCGATGGCAATTTCACATCATTAAACCCGGCATTCGAAAGCAGCACGGACTGGACAGTTGATGAATGGGTTGGAAAACCCTTCACGCAAATCGTTCATCCCGATGATTCCATGCTGGCATTGAAAATTTTCCAGCAGGTGCTGCAAGGAGAAACGCCATCGATATCCGAGATTCGCATTCGCACGAAGTCCGATAATTACATGATTGGCGAATTCACTTTTCTGCCGCAAATCCAGAATGGTCGCATGACCGGCACCCTGGGCGTTGCCAGAAATGTCACTCGCTATCGCAAAGCTGAGGAAGCTTTAAGATCTCAGGAAGATAATTATCTGAAACTGTTGGATGCCAGTAATCAGGCGGTCGGCATTCATCAGGATGGAAAGTTAATTTATGTGAATCCATCCGCAGCAAGTTTACTGGGTGCAGAAGCGCCGGAAGAATTAATAGATAAACCTTTGCTGGATATCGTTCATCCGGAATACCAGAAAATGGTGAAAGCACGCGTCGTTAAGCTCCTTAAAGAAGGTAACGATGCACCGGAAGTGGATGAAAAGTTTCTCGACCTCAGCGGTGAACCACTGGAAGTGAAAGTAACTGCTTCCCGCATTCATCTGAACAACAAAGCAGCGGTTCAATTTACCTTTCACCAGAATTCGGTAGAAGCGCCGGTAGAGGCAGCATTGGCTTCCAGCAGTAGTAACGACGACATCTTCGAGGATCTGTTCACTCATTCCCCGGATGCATTGATGATTACTGCCTCTGATGGTACGATTATCAATGCTAATCATGCTGCGTGCATTATTTACAAAAAGAAGCGGCATGATCTGATCGGTCAAAACTTCTTACAGCAAGTCCCCCACTCTCTCCGGGATGCAGTTGCGCAGAATATCCGTTTGCTCATTGAGGAAAAAATTGAAAGCTGTGAAAGTATCAACGTCACTTCCGAGAACCAGCAGTTTTCCGTTAAGCTCTGGGGAAGAGCTGTGGAATATGAGGGTCAGGAAAACAATTTGCTGATCGTCCGCGATATCAGCTACCTCAAGCAAGCTTCGGAAAAATCTGAAACTGCCCAGGAAGCACTGCAAAGCGCTCAGAATGAAGCAGCGGTAAACCAGACCCAGTTGCAGGAAGTTCAGAAAAAATATGATGCACTCAAAGTGCAATTTGAAGACAAGCAGGCTTCGACAGAAGCACTAAGCCAGCAGGTTGAAGCTTTACAAAATGAATTGTCCAAAACTGAAACAGAAATGCAAACTCTGGCCGAAGCTTCGGATGCCTCCGAAGCGATGGAAAGCGAAATTAATACGCTGAAAACCCAGTACGAGCATATGACTGCCAAACTGCAGAGCACTCAGGCGAAGTTTGAGAATTCTCAGTCGAAGCTTTACAACACCCAATTAAAGCTGGAAGAAGCACAAGCGAAACTAAAAACTGCTGAAACGTCGCTGGAACAAACCAATGGCGACATGCTTTCCCAGCAAAGCAGCATAGGTGTGCTTCAGGCGAAATTGCAAAATGCCCAAAAACAGCTGGAAGAAGTTCAGGAAAATTCCGGTCCATCTCAGGAAGTTGTTACTTCTATGCAGTCGGATCTGGATGATTTACAGAATCGCCTTCAGACTTCCGAGTCCGAGCGGGAAACATTGCTCAAGCGGTATGAAGAAGCACAGGAAGCATTGGAAAATACTCAGCATGAATTAAAAGATATTCAGTCTGGCCTGCAGTTCTCCAAGGCTGTCGCCCAGAAAGCCCAGCACAAACTGGAAGAATCGCAACAACGGCAGAGTGATATCGAGAGCGAGCATGCTTCAATGAAATCCGAATATGACTCACTGCAAAATGAAAAAGAAGAGCTTCAGGTTAGGTATAACGAAGCAATCGCACGGATTCGCCGCTGGCAGATGGAAGCTCAGGAAACTGAAGAGAAGCTTACCCGGACAGATGCTGAATTGGCTGAAATGCGCGTCAAGTATGACGAAGTTGTCACAGCCCTGCAGCAGGCCCAGAGCGAAGGCAGTTCGGAAGGCGGCGTGGTTAACGCAGACTATGAAGCGTTATCCGAAAAGCACCAGGTTGCTCAAACTCAGTTAAAAGAAGCGCAGGAAGCGCTGCAAGTTGCCCAGACCCAATATCTCTCCAGTAAAGCGAAGATTCGTAACCTGGACATCAAGATTAAAGAATTGGGTGAATTGATTCCGATTTGTCAGTGTAAGAAAATTCGCGATGATCACGAGTTCTGGGAGCATTTGCAGAAGTTTGCAGCCGATCCTGCTAACGCAGAATACATCACCGGTAGATGTCCTAATTGTCCAGCGGTAGATGAAGCTGAATAAAAAGACTTTACGTCGTATTACGAGAAAAAGCCGCTCGAGGGAGCGGCTTTTTCTTTTTTCGGGAATACGGTGACAACCAATAGCAATAAATACAGAGCGTCCCCTAAATCTTTTCTAAAGGTTTAACTTACACTGATACCAATTAAAAAATTCGAACTTCTGATATTATCTGCAAACAGCAGTTGTCAAGATAAAGATTAAACGTGGTGGATGTGGTGGAGTGATACTATGGAAGAATCAGAATATTCCCGAGGCGTCGTATCATTTGCCCATCATGCCTTTAACAACACCAACGATAGCTAACAATACACCACCGCCGACTCCGGAAGAAGCGACATTAGCGATGATATTGCCGATATCCATTGCGGAACCACCGCCACCGCCAAGCACACCGAGCATAGCGAGTAGCTGAGCCCCCAGTCCGCCGCCTAAAATACCGACAACAGAGTTCCAGAGTGTTCCCAGGCTAAATTGCTTTAATACTGCACCAGCAGCATTGCCGCCTAATGCGCCGCCTAACAAGCTAATCAATAATTCCATCATAACACCCTTCAGTAAAGTT
Source organism: Calditrichia bacterium (assembly GCA_028284905.1). GTDB lineage: Bacteria > Calditrichota > Calditrichia > RBG-13-44-9 > J075 > JACKAP01. The sequence continues at coordinate 152,636 of JANQQU010000025.1, read as the reverse complement.
AAACAATGAGAATTTGATCAATCTAAGGGGTTTTCAGGAATCCGACAATAGCTCCGGGGAAAATAGCAAAAAAAATTATAGAAGAAACATTTATTATAACTTCTCAAGGATATGTTTTTAAATGATTTAAGTACAATGAAAAGTTGTTGGTTTTTCTCAACACTTTTACCTGTATTCTCAAATAAGGTGAGGCTTTTGGATTAAAGAAAAAGCCCCGGTTAATATTCCGGGGCTTGAAAACATCACTACTAAATGCTTTAAAAAAAAGTGTTTAACTACGCTCAGCAGCACCAAGTGTGGCAACGGCACCATCACGGGATTTACCGTTTATATCTTTTTTCGGTACACCTTCAAAAGCTTCCGGTCCAATACCAATATTATTGAATATTGTGCCAGGTTTCAGATTGAAATCATTATTTGCCGGATCAACAAAAATCTCGTTTTGCGTTTGATTATTCAGATGCCAGGGTGGCTGCTGACTATTTCGCGGCGGCCTTACCAGGGCCTGACCGGGGAATTCCGCACTGTTATAGTCAGAGTCATCGGTAAAGCGTCCGTCATCTTTCGCGCGGTATGCCTTCCGGGATGCGCCGATAGAAATATTGTTCACGGCCTTTACCAGGCCTTCGTTTTTAATCGCATTCTTCCATCCGATAAAGGTATTATTATAAAGATGTACTTCCGCCTCCGGGAATGCAAAAACCCCGGCAGAGCCGGTCCCCCGGAAAATGCAATTGTAAATATCCGCCCGGGATTTCAGATCTATGCCATAGCCGGATTCCACATCCAGCTCCATCCATAAATAGCAATTTTTAATGACGTATTTCTTTCCTTTTTCCGGATCGATAATATCATTGCTCTTCCCGGTGCCGTAAATGCGCATTTGAATGCCATCAACCACCAGATGCTCTACTTCCACATCCAGGCATTCGGAATTGATGGTTGTATATTCTTCGATACGATATTTTTTCTCATCCCACTTGGCATCCGCCCGGTGCCCTTCATCAGCAACAATTTTTACATAATATTCGTCACTGGTAACAAAACCTTCGATTTGAGCAGCCTTATCCGCTGTTCCCTTGCTGCTGCGGCAGAGTGCAACAACAATCTCTTTTCGCAAAACCAGATTCCGTTTCTCCCGGTCATTAAACTCATTCAGGGATGTGTAATCGGTCCCCGGCCCATTATCGGGATCAATAATATAAACGACTTCATTGGGCCCGGGCTTATAGCTGGTATAATCGGCTAAATTTTTCGGGGCTTCCACGGTTGCCTCAACCGTTTTTTCCGTCTTTCTCACTGATTCTTCAGTGGCAACATCCGGCACCGTTTCTTCTACTGTTGGCGCACTATCTTTAGTCGCTTTCGAGCAACTGCAGCAAAAAGCGGTAAGCGATATACAAATGAGCAAAGTTAACAATGTTTGTTTATTCATGGATCCTTCATTCCTTATGACAAAATTAATGACTGAGGAGAATGCTTAAGCGTTTGCATTTTCCAGCGGACTACTCCCCTAATTCTATCATGATATCCCCCGAAATCATTGACCTGAATCACGCCTCTACAGGAATAATTTGCAGGAACTTAGTGTATTAAATTCTATTTAATCACTTAGGAAGAGATTGGTTGCTGCCCGTTAATAAACAGCTTCTTGATTGGATTCGCCGCTGATATTATGTATAATAAATGATCGGTTTGAATTAGCAATATCAAGTAAGATTAATAAGGAATCAGGCAATGATTTATTCATCGAAAAAACGCTTTGTTTCTCTGGCGCAGCTGACACTCTGCCTGATACTTTTCTCAATATCCACTCTCTGCGGACAGTCAAAGAATGAAGCTGTTCGTCTCATCAACCGCATTCCTCCTGATGATAAATCCATTACTATCACGAACGCGACGGCAATTGATATCGATTTTGCCGGAAACGTATTCATCGTCGACCGGGACAGAAATCAGTTGCTGAAGTTCTCTCAGGATGGACAGCTCCTCGACCAGGTCGGCGGATTTGGACAAGCTGCGGAGCAATTCGCGGATCCGCTGGATGTCGTCGCTCAAACGCCCCTGGATGTTTTTATCGCAGACTACAACAATAACCGGGTTGTTCGCTACGACAAGAATTTGAATTTTCTGAACACCCTTACCTCAAGCTGGCCAGAACCCTATAATTTTGAAAGAGTTATATCAATTGCAGTTTCCCAACAGTACGACCTTTTTCTCTTAGAAGAAAGCAGCCGGAAGATTGTAAAGTTCAGCCGGTTTTCCGAACCGACAGCGGCCTTCGGCGGCATCTATGAAACTTATGGTCAACTGTTGGAGCCGGTGCAAATGTGCCTGGACGGTAGTCAACGTTTATTCGTCAGCGACCCTGCCCAGGAAGCGATTGTTGTTTTTGATTATCTCGGCAATTATATCCAGACACTGAACCATCCGGACCTTAACAGCCCCGGGGGCATTACCTGGGGAGACGATAAGAGATTATATGTGGTTCATCAAGGAACAGCAGATATCTATATTTTTTCACAACATTTAAAATTTCTCGGGATCATATCGCTGTCTTCTTATGTAGAAGAAATAGTTGATGTTGCAATTAAAACCGGCAAGGACAATTCCGGGAAAAGAATTCTGGCATTAGGTAATCAGGAATGTTTCGTTTTCCAGTTTCAGCCCTGATCGATTTTTTGGAGTCTTCAATGAAACAAACGCTTCTCTCTCCTGCTTCACGTTTACACCCATGCTTTAAAACACTGCTTGCCATTCTAATAGTTTTGCCCGGCGTTCTTGCGCAAGCACGTCAACTGGAAGTATTGGACAGCATCGCTGTCCCCGGTACGTTTACCACGGATGTTTGGGGCTATGTCGACCCAACCAGTAACATCGAATATGCCATAGTGGGTGACCAGTCCGGCAGCGGCATCACCATCGTCGATGTCAGTGATCCGGAGAATTTACAGCAGGTCGCTAACGTCAGTACAGTGCCCGGTTTTGATTTGAAGACATATCAAAACTATGTCTACACTGTAAATGGAGGCAACTCCGGCTCCGGCGGTATTGTCGACATAAGTGACCCGTTAACCCCCCAGGTTGTCGGCAGCTTCCCATCCTCGCATAATATTTGGATCTCGGATAATGGATACCTTTATACCACTTCCCAGGGGTTTCGAATTTACGATCTGAATAATGATCCCACTCAGCCCGAATTGATTTGGAATAGCATAAGTTCAAACAGCCATGATTTGTTAGTTATCGATGATCGTTTATACGATTTTCACGGTGTATCCGGCACCCAGATTTATGACATTTCCCAGCCAGCGGCGCCGGTATTGCTTTCTGTTATTCGCGATCCGGCAATTGTATACCATCATAGTGGATGGGTGAGCGATGACAGAAACTACTTGTATATCTGCGATGAACTCTCCAGCGCACCACGGGCGGATATTACTGTTTGGGATATCAGCGACCTGGATAATCCAGAGAAAATCGGAGAATATGCTGATGATACCGCAACCGTTCATAATGCCATGGTGCGCGGTAATTTCGCATATTTCTCATACTATTCTGCCGGTTTGAGGATTTTTGACATTAGCGACCCGCTGGATTTCACCGTTGCCGCAGAATACGATACGGAACCGGGCAGTAGCTCGGAGGGATTCACCGGTGCATTCGGAATTTATACGAGATTGCCATCCGGCCTCATTCTGGTAAGTGACTGGCACAATGGCCTGTTTGTTTTTTCCTTTACGGATAGCAGCACTTCGGTAGAGCCGGAGCCGGAAATTCCCGTGGAAAGCTTCGCCTTGATGCCCAATTATCCCAACCCATTTAATCCGAGTACGACGATTCCTTTTGAAGTGCCGGAGAATTCATTTGTCAACATCACCGTGTATAATATTCTCGGTCAGCCCATTAAGGAATTAACAAACCGTATTTATGCAGCCGGGCGCCACAATCTGGAATGGGATGGCACCAGTTCTACGGGATTGCAAATGGGTAGTGGTGTCTATTTTTACCGGATGACTGTTGATGGGTTTAGCAAAACGTTAAAAATGTTTAAGGTCAATTAATATGCTAAAAAAATTAGTCTTCGGGGCGATCCTCTTTTTTTTATTCACAAATTGTTCCAGTAATAGCACTGAACCGGGCCCCCAGGATTTACTTGCCGATGCGCCCTTTGGAATTTACAGCAACATCACCTTTGCCACTGGTTCGCTAATATCTGATGTAACAGGCTATGTAACACCGGAAGGCCGGGAATATGCGATTGTCGGCTATTTGAATGCCCCCTCCGGCGTGTCGATTATCGACCTGGGCGATCCTTATCAGCCGGTAGAAGTTTCCCGGGTAAAAACCGTTTCCGGCTTCGACGTAAAGGTATGGAAAAATTACCTTTATACAGTTAATGGTGGGGGCACTGGCCTGAAAGGTGACATTCTTGACATTACCGATCCGGCCAATCCTGTGCATGCTGGTTCTTTCAATACTGCCCATAACATCCTCATCACCGAGGATGGATTTATGATTGCCGAAGTGAATGGTCTTAAGATTTACGATCTCAATCCCGATCCGACACAGCCACAGTTGATTTTCGATGATCAAACGCCGGGTGGACACGATGCCGCCGTTGCCGGCAATCGTTTATACGATTTTCATGGAGGAGCCAGTACTCCCGGCTTTACCCGTATCTATGATTTCAGCGATCCCTACAATCCGCAATTACTGTCGCAGATTAACGATCCGGCGATTCAGTATCATCATATCGGCGCCCCGACCGAGGATGGAAATTACCTGCTAATTTGCGACGAATTGGCCTTAGGAGATACACCGGATATCACCGTATGGGATATTCGCGATCTGGACAACCCGGAAAAAGTGGCGACCATTAACGATACCACCGCGACCATCCACAACCTCTACGTAATTGGCAATTATGCCTATACCAGCTACTATTCCGCCGGTATGAAAATATTTGACATTTCCGACCCTCTCAACATTACCGTTGTCCGGCATTTTGATACAACGGAAGCTTTCGGAGAAGGCTACAATGTCGGAGGCGCATTTGGTATATACCCCTTTGCCCCGGATAATCGGATATATGTGAGCGATTATACCACCGGGTTGTGGGTTTTCAAATTTGATCCTACCATTACGCAATAACTGCATTTTTATATTTCTAATACTGGAAAAACAACTTAAATTACGATGTTAGTACGAATAATTACTTAACCTCTCAGTATTTCATTTTCATCGCAAATTGCAGAGGATTGTGCTGAAGCTTTACTGAAACCCCGGAGGCAGCCCGCGAAATAATTGCTACACAATTTATTGATTCGGAAGCGGAAATCGCGTGATACACTTTTTCAGACATTTACTTCGTTCGGGAATTATTTTCCTCTGCCTGATGATAATCCCGGCGAATATTTTACAAGCCCAGGAGCAGCCACGGGCATCTGTGCTTTTAAGCTTACCACAGGATTCTCTTTACATTCATAGTGACTCCTTAAAGCAGTCTTTTAAACTGCCCCATTCTTTTATTATCCCTTCCAGTGAGCGTCTGCGCCTGAAAAATTTTCGCCTGATGCCCAATATTCATTATAGCTTCAATTATCGCGATGGGAAAGTCGTCCTCTTGCAGGAAATGCCATCCGCCGACAGTTTGCTGATTACCTATCGCAAGTATCCGTTTCCCCTGATCGTTGATTACTATCATCGTGAACTGGCGGCATTCAGTAAAAATGATTCTGCCAGCTCGGATAGTGGCGAGATAACAGCCCGGGAAATCCGTCCGCGCTTTCTTGAAAACATCGATGGTTATCAGAGCAACCTCCAAAAAAGCGGTAGTATTGTTCGGGGCATCGAAATCGGTAATAATCAGGACCTCACCCTTAATTCCGGTCTCAATTTGCAGCTCTCCGGAAAAATTTCGCCGGATGTGGAACTGATTGCTGCCCTGACGGATGAAAGCACGCCGATCCAGCCGGAGGGTAACACCCAAACTCTCCGGGAAGTAGACAAAGTTTTTGTGAGGATTAAAAGCCCTTATATCGGAGGGACGCTGGGCGATTTCAACATGCGCTATCAGAATTCCCTCTTTGGAAATATTCAGCGAAAGCTGCAGGGGTTCAGTGTAGAAAATGATCTCAAGGACACCCATCAGCAGATTACCTTTGGCACTTCCCGGGGATTTTTCCATTCCAATAAATTCCTTGCCCAGGAAGGAAACCAGGGACCATACTTGCTAACTGGCCGCAATGGTGAACGGGAAATTATCATTCTTGCCGGTACCGAACGGGTGTATGTTGATGGCGTGCTCCAGGTGCGCGGAGAAAATAATGACTACATCATTGATTACGGTCTTTCCCAGATTACCTTTACCAGCAACAAACTGATCACCTCGGAAAACCGCATCGAGATTGATTTTGAGTATACCAGCATCTTCCAGCGCTATGGCCGGAATTTCCTCGGATTCTCTTCCACTGCACGGAACGTCGCCGGGCGCTTCAACTATGATGTCCGCCTTTTTCGGGAATGGGATGATACCAATAATCTGTTGGAGGACGATGCACCGCTATCCACTGAGGAAGAAGCGGCCCTTCGCGAAGCCGGTGATGATCCCCTGGCAGCCTTCACCACTGGTGCAACTTTTGTTGGCGAGGGCAAAGGGAATTATATAAAATCCACCGACGGCGAGGGCACGGAAATCTTTGTCTACGCCGGTACGGATCTCGGCGACTACAATGTACGCTTTACCGGGGTCGGTTTCGGCAATGGTGATTACACCCGGGAAAGGATTGGTGTTTACACCTATGTTGGCAAAGGAAACGGCAGCTATTTACCGATCCGTCTGGTGCCATTGGCTGGGGACAAAAGATTGGCAAATATATCGTTGGGGGCAAACGTCAGTAAAAACTGGCTGATCAAGGGCGAGCTTGCTGCGACTTCCGCCGATCAGAATGTGTTCTCCGACATCGGCGATGACGATAATCAGGGCAGTGCATTACAGCTAACCTCCAGCCTGAAGGATACCACATTTTCCCTCTTCGGCCGTCGCCTCGGCAGTCTGCAGTTCGACACCCGCTGGACCCGGCAGGATTCCTCTTTTAATCCGCTTGATCGCCCATTACAACCGGAATACGCCTACAAATGGAACCTCGATGCCAGTAGCCTCACCAACGAAGAAAATAGTCTGGAGTCCAGTCTTTATTTCCAACCCAATCGCTTTCTGCGCATTGGTGGCAGTCTTGGCACCATCAACAAAGGAGATTTGATTTCTTCCAGCCGGCAAACCGGGGAGATGCAAACATTTAATACCGCACTGCCGGACATGACCGCCCGCCTGGAATCCGTGGAAAGTAAAACCGCATTTGACGACAGTGAATGGCAGCGGCAAAGCCTCACATTAATTCGACCGTTTACCCGTTTCACACCACGCTTTGAATATAAAAGCGAAGACCGCCGGGTAGAAAACATCAACAGCGGCCGAATTACCGGATTTGTCTATGACGATTTTCAATCTTCACTGGCTCTACAAAGGATGTTCGGCATAGACTGGATGCTGCAGCACCAGATTCGCCGGGATTTCCTCTACAATCCCAATAATGGTGGAGAAACACTTCGCCAGGCAGATACCCAAACGCTTTCCCTGCAGGGCGATATTCTCCCGGAAAGCCCGGTAAAAGGAAAATTCTCTGTCGCCTTCCGGGAAAAGGACTTCGATCCTTTTTTTGAGCAACTGCCGGCAGACAGCCTTCCGGTCTATCAACCGGATGCGCAATTCCAGGACACTAGCTGGCAGGACCGGCAAAGCCACCTGGCAAATCTTGAATTGAATTACCGGAACAAATCCGGCACTTTCAACGCCCGTTGGGATTACAAGGTCGCCAGCGAATTGCAAGCCTTGCGGGAAATTCGCTATCTCGCCGTAGAAGGGAATCGCGGTAACTTTCGCTTCGATTCAACCCTGATGGAATATGTCCCGGATCCACAGGGAGATTTTATCCAGCTCTTTTTTCAAACCGGCGATTTCGAAAGCGTCATCCGCCTGGAAAGTGCCCTGCAGGTGCAATATCGCCCCCGAACTTCTCCCTCGAAAAAAATGGACTTTTGGAAAGGCCTCTCCCGCCGGTTTTCTTTTCTTTCCTACTTAAAAGTGGAAGAGCAAAGCCGCGAAGATAATATTCTCGATATCTACCTGCTAAATCTGGATAAATTTCATAACGCCACCTCTTCGCTACGGGGCGTGTACATTATCAATCAGGATGTCTATTACAACGAAAGAAACCCTTCCTGGGGCTTGCTGTTTCGTTCCCGCTACCGGGATAATCTCACCAATCAATTCCTCGACGCGGTTAATAATGAAACCCGTATCTCCTGGGAAAGATTGCTGGAAATGCGTCGCTTGTTTTTCCGGCGAAAACTGAATATTACCGGACAATTTCAACATTCGTTTAACAAGCGCTGGGTTACCTCCAGTCCTTCAAGGAATCTCAACATTCTTTCCCAGGTGTATGGTGGTAAAATCAATTATCGCCCCTCGGTGCGCTGGCAGTTTCAGTTGGATCTGGAACGGGGTATTCAGCGGGATCGAAATGATGATATGCCACTACAGGTCAATTTCTGGGATATTCAACCGCAGGTATCATTTTCATTGCGGGGAAAAGCACGTGCCTCTTTGAACATGACTTATCTTCGGGTGAGCGCGCCGGAAAATCCTTTGGACCGGGCGATTCCTTTTGAAATGGGTCAGGGAAAAAAGATAGGCGACTCCTGGCAATGGAATGCCCGGTTTGAGTATTTTATCAGTACCAATGTTACCATTAATGCGAACTATAATGGTCGTAGAGATGCAGAAGCCCTTCGCACTCTCCATATCGGTAAAGCTGAAGTTAGAGCGTTTTTTTAATGAAGAGACAGGACGAAAAATTGGCGTTTAAGACAGAAAAACAATATTCGCAGCATCAGAATGCCAGTGCACAAAGGCCGGGAGATTTCATCCGTCTGAGCTGGCTGATTCTGCTTTTCTCTATGCTCGTTCTTATGCCGAAAAACAGCCAGGCGCAATCACAGCCTTCGACCGGAACCGGCCAGCCATTTATCGAGGGATTGGAAATCGAATTTGCGCCAAAGGTGTCTTTTCCGCTGCGCACTTTCCAGAACCAATACCTGAACCGAATTTATCAACCACAGTTGCTGAAACAAATCGACGAGGCAGTTAACGCCCATCTGAAAAGTAACGGGTATTATTTTGCCCGCCTGGATTCCCAGTCGATCAAACTAAATTCGCTGCGAAACGCCGTAACAGTGCAGCTTTCCTACAAGGCAGGGCAGCAAATGCGCCTGAACCAGGTGTTTATTACCAATCTCGATTCTCTTCCGGATGATATTCAGGATATGCTAACAGACCGACTGGAATTTTACCAGGGTGATATTTATACCGAGGATTTACTCAATAATTTACTGGAAACCATTATCTCTATTTTTGAGAATAATGGATTTCCTTTAGCAAAGGCGCATACCGAAGATTTTCTTTTCAACCCTTCCGAAGAAGGCAAAAACGCGCCCTGGTTATTGGATCTCTCTCTTTCCATAACGCCCGGTGATTCAGTAGAGCTTTCCTATTTAAGATTTCCCAAGCAGAAGAGCAATCTCACTCCATACCTGCAGCGCCTATTACGGTTTCGCCCCGGTATTCATTATGACGAGCGTCGAATAGCCAAATACATTCGGGTCATGCGTCGACAGGAATTCATCAAAGACGTTCAGGCACCGATACTTTCCAAAGATAAAAATGGAGATTATTTCCTCGATATAGAATTTGAGGAAACGCCGGCGACCGCGCTGGATGGCATTGTCGGTTACATCCCTCCCCCCGCAAACGATCCCGACGCCTCCGGCTATTTTACCGGGCTGGTCAATATCGGCATTCGAAACTTGTTCGGCGGTGGCAGGAAAATGCATATTTTCTGGCAAAAGCAGGACGAGTTCTCGGATGAATTCAAGGTTTTCTATCGAGAGCCTTTCATGCTTGGTCTCCCCTTTCATAGTCAAATTGGTATGAATCGTTTGGTGCGGGACACTACTTTTATCGAGTGGCAGTATGATCTCAATTTTGAATTACCGCTCAGTGATGCATTAAGTGCCTTTGTCGCCTTTAGCAGCCGCAATGTTGTTCCGGATTCACTCGCTAGCCGGAGGATTCGTTTACCGCAAACGGAAAGTTTTACGACGGAAACAGGTTTGCGCTGGGATGTTCGCGATCAAATCCAGAATCCTCGCAGCGGGGCGCTTTTGGAGGTCGCATTTGCGCTCAGCAGCCAGAAAAATACCGGTCCGCAATATCTTATCGAAGAAGATTCATTACGTCCATCGGTTACATTGCAGCGGATGCGGGCGGATTTCAGTTTGTTTATTCCAACGTTTCGCCGGCAATTGCTTTCCAATCATTTTCATATGGAGTTTATTGAAAATCGTGGCGATGTGCTTCGCTCTCCCGATCAGGTCTGGTTTGGTGGTGCGACAACGGTGAGAGGATTTCGGGAAGCGCAATTTTTTGCCAGGCGGGTATTTTGGCTAAACAGTGAATATCGTTTTATTCTTGGCCCGCAAGCCCGCTTTTTCTTCTTCACGGATAATGCACTTTTTAACCGGGAATTTCCGGAAGTTCTGGAGGAATGGTTAACCAGCTACGGATTGGGTTTACGCTTTGCCGGTCCGCTCGGTGTCGTGCAAATTGATTATGGACTGGAAAGTGGTGCACCTTTCCGGGAAGGAAAACTCCATTTTCGCATAATCAATGAGTTTTAATCCTGCTTTTTACAGAAATACTCCTATTAAAACTATCGACACAACCTGCTAATTATAATAGCCTTACAGTTAATACTAAAAATTTATATAACGATATAATTAAATAAATCTGGACTTTCCTGGACCACTCCCCTATATTCGCAGCGTTAAAGAAAAATCCGGCTATTTTCTTAGCAGATTTTTCGAAGTATGTTTAAGAAATTTGAGGCATTTTATGATTACTGCTTTAGTCATTATCGGCATTCGTAAGTTAATTCGCCGATGGAATGAAAAAGTTCTGGTACCAGTCAAAAAGCCTGCCGGTAGGCTGGCAAACCTTCCCATCCGATAACGAAAGTGATTTAGAACTCATACGAACATTAGATTGATACAACTTATTTCAAAGCGCGACCATTTGGTTGCGCTTTTTTTTTGACCGGGTGTGATTTTTTTCTGGCGCCAGCGAATAATAGTATATAAGTACGATTAATTATACCGTCAGCATAAATGGCAAAAGAAATGAGTGCAGACCAGGAAAAATTTTTCACGCTGATATTAGCGAATAAAAAAATCATTTATAAAATTTGCCATACCTTTTGCAAAGATCCGGAAGATCGCAAAGACCTCGCCCAGGAAATCATCATTCAGCTCTGGAATTCTGCGAATCGTTATGATCCACAATATCAACTATCCACCTGGATATACCGCATTGCATTAAATGTCGCTATCTCATTTCAACGGAGCGAATCTCGCCGGAAAAAGCATTTTGCTGATAGCATGATATCATTCCCGGATATTTTCGTACCGGAATCACAGTCGCTTTCTGCAGACGAGAACATTGCATTTTTGTATCAATTTATCGACCAAATGGATGCATTGAATAAAGCGTTGATTTTGCTCTATCTCGATGATCTCAGCTATCGGGAAATCGCTGCGATTCTCGGTATCAGTGAATCCAATGTCGGCACGAAACTAGGCCGCCTAAAGCAAAAATTGAAAACACAATTCGCCAACCTTCAGAATTAAGGAGAGATTTATAATGGACTTAAAAGACCTCAAAAACATTTGGCAGTCCCATGATAAAAAACTGGACGAAAATATTCGTTTGAATAATGAGATCCTAAAGAAGATGAATCTGGATAAAACCCACCACGAAGTTCAGCGTTTTAGCGTTACGCCCTACCTTGGTCTGATCGTCGGTTTACTTACGCTGCTTTACCTCGGTGGCTTTATATATCACCATGCCGGAATGCTGCGTTTTCTTATTCCTGCGGGTCTTATTGCCAGCTTTGCACTTTTTCAGTTGCTATTCAGCATTTACCAAACCAGCATGCTCCGAACAATTAATTATGAAGCGCCGGTTACAGGCATCCAGAAAAAACTCATGAGTTTATCAGTATCACGCATCCGATATTTAACCATTACCCGTTTTGCTTATCCGCTGTTATGGCTGCCGGTTTTAATCGTTGCACTGCAAGGCATTTGGGGAATCGATTTCTACGACGAGCTTAATTGGCAGTGGTTTACGATTCAGATCTCCCTGGGAGCGGCTTTCAGTATTTTTGGTATTTGGTTATCATTCGCTTATGCACTAAACAAAATTCGTTCTCCGTTTCTCCATAAGCTTCTGGAGAATATAGCAACGTACGATATTACCGGTCAAAACCTAATCACCGCTGCCGGATATCTCGCCGAGATAAAAGCATTCGAAAAGGAAGGATAATTGCTGGCAATATCCCCTTAGGCAGTCCTTGTTTATCTTCCTGATTTTAGATATGTTGGATTCAGATAATCATATCTCAAAATATCGGAGAAGAGAAAATGAAAGCCGGTAATATTTTCCAGCATCTTATTATCCTGACCATCATTACTCCCCTGCTATTGTTTGCAGAACAAGGAAAACTAAAATTCCAGATATCATTTTCGGAAAACCAGTATTCGCAGCCGCAGGATGGCAGAATTATTCTCATTCTAAGCGACAACAACAACAGCGAACCAAGATTTCAGGTGCGGGAAACGCTGGCTGCGCAACCGGTATTTGGTATTGATATCGAAGGGCTACAGGCGGGTGAATCGGCTGAAATAGATGGCAGCGTTTTCGGTTTCCCTTTCAAAAGCCTGAACGACCTTCCTCCGGGTGAATATTGGGTGCAGGCATTGTTAAACCGCTATGAGACGTTTAAACGGGCGGATGGGCACACCGTTAAATTGCCCATGGATTATGGCGAAGGACAGCAGTGGCAACGTAAGCCGGGTAATCTGTACAGCACACCAACAAAGATAAAAATCGACCCTCAATCTTCAGAGATCATAAAAATTGAGTTAAGCGAAAAGATCCCCCCAATACCCGATCCTCCGGAAACGAAATATATCAAACATATTAAAATTAAGAGCGAATTGCTGAGTGAATTCTGGGGCCGCCCGATGTACCTCGGTGCGCATATTCTTCTGCCTGAGGGGTTTGATGAGCACCCGGAAGCACGCTATCCCCTGCTCATTCAGCATGGCCATTTTCCTTACGATTTCGGTGGATTTCGGGAAACGCCGCCAGATCCGGATCTGGAACCGGTTTATAGCGAGAGATTTGGTATTGAAGGATATAACCGCATCGTTCAGGAACATGCTTATAAGTTTTACCAGGAGTGGACCGGGCCGGATTTTCCTCGCATGTTAATTATTGAAATCCAGCATCCGAATCCCTATTATGACGACTCCTATGCCGTCAATTCAGCCAATCTTGGTCCTTACGGCGATGCGATCACTTATGAACTGGGGCCCTATATCGAAAAGAAATTCCGCGGCATCGGAGAAGGATGGGCGAGATTTTTATACGGTGGTTCTACCGGTGGCTGGGAAGCGCTTGCTGCACAGGTGTTTTATCCGGATGAGTATAATGGTTGCTTCGCTGCCTGTCCAGACCCCATCGACTTCCGGGCCTATTGCTTGACAAATATTTATGAGCATAAAAATGCTTACTATTTTGGCGACAAATATGTCCGCATTCCAGTACCGGAAAAACGGAATTATCTCGGAGAACTTTCCGCGACTTTGGAAGGAGCGAATCATTTGGAGATGGTTATTGCAAGCAATGGACGCTCCGGTGGACAATGGGACATCTGGCAGGCTGTATATTCCCCGGTAGGCGATGATGGTTATCCGAAACCAATCTGGGATAAATTAACCGGCGATATCGACCACGAGGTAGCAGCATATTGGAGGGAGAATTACGATCTGCGTTACATTCTCGAGCGCGACTGGAAAGAGCTTGGACCCCGGTTAAAAGGGAAAATCCATATTTATGTTGGGGATATGGATAATTACTACCTAAACAACGCTGTATACTTGATGGAATCTTTTCTGGAAAATACAAAAGCGCCTTATTATGACGGTGAAATAGATTATGGCGACCGGGCAGAACATTGCTGGAATGGCGATCATACTCGTGGCAATGGGCTTTCAAGATTACGCTATCATCAAATGTATGTAGATAAAATTATTAAAAGGATAGAATCAACGGCGCCGGAGGGGGCAGACTTAAGCAGTTGGAGATATTAAGCTTAATAGCACAAATCGTATCAAAATATCAGTGTTTCGAATTTCTCCGGAGACGATTCTCAATAATTAATTAGCAAATTATTGATGTATCTGCTTTTATTTTTATATTTATGAATTATTTTTTGAAGTATCCAAATCTGTTGGGCGAAGTGATTAAAATTTTTAATTTCATTGCCATTCTCTGAAAAATTTATTGTTGACCAAAATGGCCGCTTTATCAATACTTATTTTGAGGGGAGATTTGTAAGAATTTTTCGCGACACCGAGGAGAGTTAAGATGAGTTCCGGCGAGATAGAAAAAGTACAAACCATGTACGGCAACTTTTTTTCCTGGAAAGATGATTTAATTACCCAACAACTGCAAAAGTTTTCCGCGCATACCAGAAATGAATTAGCAATGCTAAAATCATTTATCAAAAGCGGTGATAATATTGTTGATATTGGGGCACATATCGGAACTTTCTCCGTTCCTTTCGCTCGTTTTAATAATGGTGAAGGGAAAGTTTTTGCCTTTGAGGCAAACCCGGATAATTTTGAATTATTGAAAAAGAACATTACGACCAATAATCTTACCCAATCTATTATTCCTACCCATGGCGTTGTTTCGGAAAAAGAAGAAGTATTTACAATGCGTCTTCCTCAACAAGCCAACAGTGGTATGTACTATTATGAGGCAATATCTGAGAATGATGAAATACGTATAAGTGCTGTTCACATAGATAAGTGGTATCAACAACAGGAACAACCGCTGAAGATTGATTTGATCAAAATTGATGTTGAAGGAGCTGAATTATCCGTTCTCAATTCCTGTAAACAGCTCATCGATCAACATCGCCCAATAATTTATGTAGAAATCGCCAGCGAAATGCTCCATCGGGAAGGGCGTTCTCAGCTTGATATTGAAAGCTTTCTTAGCAACTTTGGATACCATTTTTTCCGCAATATTGGTAAGCGCAACTCTGGTGATGACACTTTTACTTTAGCCCGAATACCCAATATAAGTGCCGGTGGAAAATTTTTTGATTGTATCGCTATTCATCAGGACAGCGACCGCTATCCAAAACATTTTACCGCCGGTTTAGGCTACAAGGTATGGCAGATGAAAATGTCTGCTTCCAACCTAATGAGACGTATGCAAGGCTCCCGCCATCCCTAACAAATTTATCCATTCAGGGTTATCACACGAAAGTATTTCTTCTGCTTATTAATTAGTTCGCCGGTACGAAATTGCGGCATATTTCTATTCGAATAATGGCTTTTCTAATCCCCGGTAATTTTATATACTATTAAAATTTCTGAGATGTATAATGCAAAGAAAGGGGAAACTATGATTCCGGGCGTTGGCGGTTCAACAGCACAAGCAGAATTGAAAAAATTAACCAACATGACCGAAGGTGTGCAGCCTATTTCTCGGGCAGAATTTCAGGCTCGTACAGATAAGGCTACACACTTAATGAAAGAAGCCGGTTTTTCCGCCGTTTATTTTAATGCCGGCACGAATCTCTATTACTTTACCGGCACACGCTGGAATCCCTCGGAACGCATGGTTGGGGTGATTCTGAATAGCGATGGGCAATTGGATTATATCGCTCCCGGATTTGAAGAAGGCACACTGGAAAGTTTTAAACTTTTGGAAGGTAAGGTTCATTGCTGGGAAGAGCATGAAAATCCCTATGCGTTGTTTGGAGATATTCTACGCAATAACGGTGTAAGTGGCGGAACAATTGGTATCGATGAAAGTGCGGCATTTTTTCTGACTGACGGGTTACGTCAGGCCAATCCAGGCTATAATTTTCAGAATGCTTACCCGGTTACCGCCGGATGCCGGATGCATAAATCAGCCGCGGAACTCGCTATTATTCAAGCAGCAAAAAATATGACCATGGTTGTTCTTAAAGCAACCGCGCGCATTCTTCGCCCCGGCATTCCTGCCCCGGAAGTGGTCGGTTTTATCGACGAAGCCCATCGCAAGGTCGGCGCTCCTGCCGGTTCCTTCTTCTGTATTGTGCTCTTTGGGGAAGATTCCCAGTATCCCCATGGCGTCCCGGTTCCGCAGCCGCTCGTTGATAACGATGTAGTGCTTCTGGACACCGGCTGCATGCTGGAGGGATATATTTCAGACATCACCAGAACTTTTGTATACGGCACTCCCAGCGAGCGTCACCGGGAGATTTGGCAACTGGAACAAGCAGCCCAGTTTGCAGCATTTAACGCTGCCCAGGTTGGCGCCAGGTGTAGTTCGGTAGATGATGCTGCCAGAAAAGTGATAGCGGAGGCGGGATTCGGCCCGGACTACCAGCTGCCCGGACTTCCGCACCGCACCGGCCATGGTACGGGATTGGACATCCATGAATATCCCTACATGGTGCGGGGCAACGACACGCCGTTGGCACCGGGCATGGTTGCCAGTATCGAACCGATGATCTGTATGCCCGGCGAGTTTGGTATTCGCCATGAAGACCATTTTTACATTACCGAAGATGGCCCGCGTTGGTTTACAAAACCGATGAAAAGTATTGATGATCCTTTTGGGGATGTTTAAGAAAATAAAGAAAATGCACTGGTCGTTGAATATATTTCTACAAACTGCCAGTGCATTTGAAAAAAGTAAAATTGCGAGCTTAATGCAAGCTAATCGGCCGGGGAACTGTTGTGTCCGGAAAACGGCCGGTGAAGCCGTCATAGGAAATGAAGTTAATTGCTTTTCCACCCCGGGCTGTAAAATATTTCTTCCAAAAGCGCTCGATACGTTCCTGCTCTAACGGGGGATGCAGTCCACCCGGATATACCAGGTTTATACTGACGCCGGAATACTGTCGTTTCTCATTGCCCTTCGCCACCGGAGGATCATCCGGCACTGGTTCATGCTTTAAATCGCCAATCATTACCAGCCATTTATCACGGGCAAGATTCGGATCTGCGGTATTATTTATACGCCGGCCGACTTCCGCCAGCACACCAAGGTAATCGCTATAATTTCCTCCGGGCTGATCAAGATTATCCAGCCGCTCTACCCAATTATTTTTCTCACGGTTATACGTCTGCCAGCGGTTCGCCAAATCCGCTTTAACCCCGGCCGGCAATGAGCTATTACTAGTGGTTGCTACATTTTCGAATACCTTTGGTAAATACCGGGTACTGGAAAATACCCGATCGTTGCTTTCTTTAAAATTAGAAGCGATCCGGTAGCAGGAAACCCGATCACCAGGACCAACGCCTTTCAAAATTTCGGTTTTCAGCATTTCCCTTGCTTCCAGGCGCTCGCCCTGCCCCATCGAAAGGGTTTGATCGATGACAACGTAGACATCTCGGGTATATATTTCTTTCCCGGGTTCAAATTCGACCGTTGCCAATTTGGTAAAGATCATAAATACCGCGCCAATACCAATCAAGGCAATAAAGGTAACCCCACCCAGAATAATCATGGTTTTTTTCGCTGTTGACATTAATTACTCTCCATTTTTTCTGCCCATTAGAGCAGGATTAATAAAAGATCGCTCCCCTACCCCCGCTGCCTGGCCGGGATAGAATATTTTCGTTTCGCCGGTGCTTCCTCATCTTCGGTTTCCCGATTATGGAGCCCGTTAAAAAAAGTATGTATTACTCCAAAAATTTTTGCTAAAAGTGCCGGTGGCCCAAGAATAAAAAGATTGTAACTGAGCCAACCGAGAAAATCCATTCCCAGACGGGCTGCCCAATAAAAACCAAGGGTTTCGATACCGGCAATGAAAAACGCTGCGGCTCCCATTGCTGCCGGAATCCGCACATTGCCCGGCTCAACCTGGTTCGTATATAATTCCAGATAGAGCAGTGCCTGTACGCCCCAAAGACAAAAGGTAACCAACAGGACCGAAATCGGCAGCGCGTAATTGAGGAAGTAATCGAATATTCGATTAATAAATTTCCCCCCGCGATCGCTGACGTATTCAATACTCAAGTGAGTAATTACACCGGCAAGACCAATAAAAATAATCAACAGTAGCGCCAGGCTTTCACTTTTATCCGGCGAGAGACTGAGCACTTCTTCCAGCACATGGGTATAAATAGGGAAATATCCAACGATCGCAAAGACCCCCAGCACTAAAATTATCATCCCAAATGTCGAAGGTATAACTTCCGGCTTAGGAATGTCTTTAAACTGGGTTTGTAAATATTCAGTCAGTTCTCCAAAGATTTCCGCGAGGTATCGGGAGACTTCAGTTACTGTTCGGAAGTAATATTCAAGGAACACCAGGATGGCCAGCAGCAATAGTATCAGAAAAATTGTTGACGAATTACCAAGGCTGGCAAATTGAAAAGAAAATCCTTCCTGATGAGACAGGCGCACTACCGGAGAAGTCCCCAAAGCATACCACTGCAGCTCATCGGATTTTAAGGTTGTTACCGGCAAATCCCCTTTTGTAGCAACAGCTACAACATCAAAATATTTGTCCTGCGGATTTTCCTCACTGGTGACTAACCCGGCAAAAAAAGTATTGGGAATCACCCAGCGTTCTTCATTGAGGAACGCCGGTCCGGTAAAATGCCAGTCATCAAATCCACTGCGCCGGGTGCCAACCCAAAGTGTTGTTCCCTGGGGTAAACGATTGATCGTCCCCTCAACCCGGCTGTTATACATTAGGTTCGCGACGGTAAGATTATCGTCCGTATCCATGCCGCCAATGCGGTCGATCAAAATATCCTCGAAACGGTAGCGATGCTTTTTCTCGGGAATATTTTCGTTAATCACTACCCCATCGGAAATGGAAAGTGTGTTCATCCTCCAGGTATCGTATTCGATTAAGCCCGGCTGTAAAGTTGATGTCGATACCACTGCCTGCATGCGAAACTGATCGGCATTGAGCAGCTTGAGACGGTTGCTGTGAATCAAGGGCAATTCCCAGTAAGGTGGCGTAACAATCGCTTTCCCATGCACTTCCCATAATGGTGTGCCGATCGGGTTAATCAATAGCCAAACCGAAGCTCCCTGGGGAATATTGTTGATATGTCCCCCAACCTGGATCATCTCTCCAAGGCTGTCCAGCGTTAATGGCTCATCACTGAATACAGACTGGGTATCCGCAAGTGTCTGGATGAAACTCACATCAATTTGCGGATAGGGCCGGTTGATATTCGGTGTATGGGCTTTCACGGATACCTCGACCGGATCGCTGGCAGTAATTTTATGTTCCCACCAATCTTCATAATCGACATACCCCTCCGGTAGTCGTATCCGGCTCATTACCGCAGAAATTTTAAACTTTACCCACTGTGGCTCACCGGGGTCACTAATGTCTACATCTCTTATTTCCCATTTAACCCCATTTTTCACCGCCGGACCAAACACCCGCCAACGATCCGATGCTGTGGAACGGATCATTACATAGATAAACTCTTTCTCAGTTTCGTCCAGTGCTGTGGTCGACATTTCTGTTTTGCCGGGCATCTCAAAAGTACCGGCAATACCGGTTGTCGGTGGTACTACCATCGCTTCGGTACTTGAAACAGTCAGATGATCGATGGTTGATAGCCAGATTTGCGGCGAGCGAACATCGCCCGTTGGTGGATACGGCCGCACCAGCCGGCGTTGAATCGTTGTATAAATCGGATCAGAAATAGCTATGGCAGAGCGGGTCCAGGATTCACCATCGATCAATCGTTGAGCGGGCGGTTCGTCCACAATTGCGGCGCGAATGGTAAACCGTTGTCCCTGGTGGGCCCCTTCCCCAAAACGGACACCGTGAATAACCCAAATGCCATTACCTTCATGATTCGCGCCACCATAAGACCACCATTTATCCGCAGTGCGATCGTGAACGAAAATCCAGATATTTGCACCATCGGTTGGCAGGCCCCAAATTTCTACGCGGACATCTTCCCCGGCAACTTCGTCGAACGATTCAAAACTAAGATAATTTCGATCAATACGCTCCGTTTCCGGATTGATATACTCGTTGGCAACCCAGCGAATAGCGATTGACACATTTTCCCCGGCCTGCGGCAGCGCAGTGGTAAAATCGGTCGGCGGCATTACATCCTGCGCAAATCCCGATCCAAAAAGCAGTCCGTATATCAATAGGATAAAACGATAGAGCTGCTTAAAATTCATAAATGCTGATCCTTTTCAATTATTAGATCTTCAACACAATCGGCCCCGAATCAATGCAACGAACGTCATTCTATTCATCGGTTAAACGAATATGCACTCGCGCCGATGAAGCCTGTATCTTTCCCTGTTCCTGCAAATTCATGGAATCGACCTTGTTTTTCGACACTACCGCAACCAGTATTAACTCGTCGCCACTTTCGCCTAAAGACATTGGAGGTAATTCCCAGATATGACGGCTTTTAAATCCGGCGCGTCCAATTAATTCCCAGGATTCCTCTTCTTCATTGGGCATTTTTAGCACCCAAATTTTGTCATCCGTCTCCAATGGGCGCCCACTTATCCGCCCGCTAACACTGCTAACCCGAAAGACATCGATGCCGGCATCATTGCCGGTTTGAATCGCTTTTTTATCAACTCTCTCAATTTGTACCGACAGTGGCGGTTGATCCTTGGTGAGAATGTGAATCGGCGCGGAGAAGGCGACGTTTTCTTCAATTCGATCGCTGATCAATTGAACGCCACCGCTGGCAACAACTGCCATTACTTTCAAATACTGCCCAGGGGGTCCTAATTTGCGGGGAGAAATTTCCCAAAAACGGCCATTCTTAACGCGCGCACGCCCCACCTGTTGCCAGGCCGGGTCGCCAAACTCCGAGGCAACCAGAATTAACAACGCTTCCGATGGCAATAAATTCCTACCGGTTAGCATCCCTTTGATGCCACATTGCGGGCGCACTTCCCAATGTCCGTCCGGATCAACCGGCCGGTCATCAATCGTTAAAATCTTAATACCTATTTGATTCTTATCGACCGGAATCTCTATTCTGCGCACTTTGTGCAGTGTGGAAATACCACTAATATCATTCATCATATGTTCATGCCATGCTGCCAGGGGAATCGCCTCTCCACGGGGAAGCAGTTGCCGGGCAACGATGGCAAAAACGATAAACTCGCTATCTTCCTCAAATCCGTATTTGGTAAAATCGAATTTCCCACTCCATCGGCCGTTACGGAGAAAAACTTCGTCTTCCATTATCCAGTGTTCATCACTATTGAGTGGTTGCACTACCAGCAAAACCACACTATCGGTCGGTTTTCGAACTTCTCCGCTGACCAGAGCGTTTAGCCCAACTTCATGGGTTTCTCCGATTTTCACCGGTTTGCCGGCAATATATCCCATTCGAATTCGGGGGGTTACGGAATAGACCGCCGGCGTTTTCGTACGACGGACAACCGCAATCTGCCGGGTAATACCTGCGCTGAGGTAGAGCATCGAATTATAGTCGATTACGCCTTCCGGAATATATTCTCCACGGGGAATGGCAAAAGCGACAACTTCCATATTTCGCTTATAATCAAAGCGAGTACCGATTGGCATGTCCTTGATTTCCCAGGGGATAGTCTGCCCGACTTTTGGCATAAAGGAAAGTGTGTAATCATGGATCCACCAGGTTTCATCATTGGCTTTACGCCAGGCAACCTGCAGGAGCATTTCTGTAGAATCATTGCCAGTGAAGGTAATTGTGCCTGAGATTTTTGCTACTTCATCAACTGATATTTCTTCACTACCGATGGGAATATTATCAATAGCAGTAATTTTAACAGAGATTTGACCAAAGATCGAAGAATTCAGCAACAAAACCCCGAAAAGGCTATAGACAAGAACAATTCGCAAGCGTTTAGCCATAGCTCGCATTGTTAATACAAAGGTTCGATTCATCATGTGTAAGCTTCTTTGACGATACTTTTCCGCTGAAAAGGACGAAACTAAAAAATCAATACATTAATAGCGGTTCAAACTTTAGAAGCCGGAAATTAACATAGCGGCAACTGAAACATTTCTTACCGAATCACGATTTTCTGTTTCAGTTTTTTGAGAGAAGACATTTAATGTTGGATGGCATATTAAAGGGGGGAAAGATTAATGTAAAATGTTCAATGTCCAATTTCCAATGTCGAAGTGACACGCGAAAAACCGTCTTATGTGAATTTTCAATTTGAGCATTTTACATTGGATATTGAGTATTGGACATTGGACATTCAAACAGCATTTCTCAGGATTATTCCGGAGGAAAAAGATATTCAAAATGGCGCCAGAGGCGGTCACCCCAGGCGGTTTCGGTGTGATTGCCGTCGGGATAAAAATGGAACTCAAAGTCAACATCCCGTTTAATCCCTTTATTCCGCAAAATACGCTTTACCCGCTTGCAGCCTTTGTGCAACAGCCGTTCACCACCAATGCCCCCGCAGTCCATCATAAATTTGATTGGCTGACGGGGCCGTTTACTATTACGGATATGTTTTATCGCAGCATTCTTGCCATAAATAAAACTGGGAGAAAAACATCCGGCTAGCCCAAAGACGTCGGAATGATACCAAAGCAACAGAAAAGATACTAATCCCCCCATAGAAGCGCCAGCTGTCGCGGTATGTTCCCTTTCCGGCAGCGTGCGATAGTGAGAATCGATAAATGGCTTCAATTCCCGGATGATAAAATTGCGATAACTACGACCTTTGGGGGAGTATGAGTATTCATCCAGGCGATCATGGGTATTGTTAATGCCGACTATGATAATTTCGCGCATGCGTTTTTCTTCGATTAATTCTGTTGCAGTATCATCTGCCTGCCAGTCCACACCACCGTAAGCTGTATATGGATCAAAAATATTCTGGCCATCGTGCATATATAAGACCGGATAGTGTTTATCGGTGTCCGTTTCGTATCCCGGGGGGAGCCAAACGATAATATCCCGTTCTTTTAGCCCCATCATTTCCGGCGCATGGTGAAATTTTACATTACCGGTAATGCGCTCCTCCGGTTTGCTACTGGCAATTTTTTCTTCCTGCGCCTTGGTTGCAGAATCTTTCCAGTGTGGAATTACCAGCTTACGCATAACGTCCTTTTTAACAGTAACATGAAAATTATCCAGGGCATGACCCTGCTCATTAGAGGCTTCGGAATCCCAGCTGCCGCGGGTTACTTTATATTCCAGACGAGTGTTTTTAGGCACTATAATGTTGGCGTGCCATGCGCCATCGTTACGTCTTTCCAGAGGCAGGCCATTCGGTTGCCAGTTCCCCAGCACTCTATGATTACCGGTAATGTAGACGGCATCCCCGACGGGAATATTGTCCGGTTGGACGCAAAGTGTTAATGTGTGCATAATCGTTTTCTTCATCGCTAATTCAACAAGCCGCTCAAGGTAAGTGTCTGTATTGCGTTTATACCGGTAAAAATCACATATTTTTATTTTCCAAACATAAATTTTAGTGGGCGCCAGATGCGGCTGGCCCAGGCTGCTTCGGTATGCGCTGCCTCCGGATCGAGAAACCAATGCAGGTTCTTTCCTTCCGTAAATCCGATCGCTTTTAAGGCAGCAAGCATATCATCACAGCCCGGTTGCAATTTCGCTTCCAGGTCAATTCCCCCATTATCCATATAAATACGAATATTCTTATCCGTACCCTGATAATTTTCCACCATCGTAACAGCATTATGATATTTGTAGATAAAAGCCGGAGAAAGGCAGCCAGCCTGGGAAAAAACATCAGGATGATACCATACCAGCAGAAAAGAAATCAATCCCCCCATGGAAGATCCCATTGTCGCGGTATGCTCCCGCCCCGGTAAGGTGCGGTAAGTGCTGTCTATCATTGGCTTTAAGTAGTTAATCAGAAAATTCATGTAGGCATGGCCCAGTGTCGTATCGGAATATTCCAGAGAGCGATGGCCAGTATTATAGGCACCGACGACGATAACCGGCTCTATTTCGTCATTCCTGATGAGGCTATCGGCCGTCTCATCCACTTGCCAGTCTACGCCTCCGAAAGAAGTATTCGGGTCAACAATGTTTTGCCCGTCGTGCATATAAATCACCGGATAGCGTTTTTCCGGCGCATCAGCGTATCCCGGAGGCAGCCAGACAACCACGTCCCGCGGCAGCAATTCTTCCCCCTGCATATTCCGATGATATCGAACAGTGCCGGTAATTTGTCCAGTCGCTTCCTGATGAAAATTCTGCCCATCGCGCCAATCAGGGATGGTGACGGTAAAAGTGGTATCCCTATTCAGCGTTACTTGATGATTCGGCGGCACACTCCCCGTTTCCGACAGCGCTTCATTCTCCCATTTCCCCAGAGTAAATTTAAACGCGAGTTTAATCTGCTGCGGGAAACGGATTACACGTTCCCAAATCCCTGCAGATTTTTCCTGCAAAGCTACTTTGCCCGGATGCCAGCCCCCCAGTTTTGGATGATTTCCGGCAATATAAACCGTCGCGCTGTCTGGCACATTGTAAACCGTAGCCTTAAAAATTACCGTAACCGAATCCGTCGCTGTTTGCTCACTATCCTGCGCGAAGAGAATAAGTGTCATCAACAGATAACAAAAAACGCCGGTAAATACTGAAAATTTCATAACATTTTTTCTCTATTTAACAAAACAAATCATCTTACAATTTCTCAAACTATCGGAAATAATGATATCGCAATAATGGGAAAAATGAAAGGAGATTGTGAATCCTTTAGCAATAAAGAACTGTGTACTTTCTTCTTGCAACCAGCCAGTGCATTGCCTACTTTTATAGGCCTTACCCAAATTACCAACGACAAGGACCCGTTCCAAAAATTTCTTTTTATGAATATTTATGCCTTCAATTGAGAAATATCAACGATAATTGATCTTATTATGGTTACTATCGGCAGAACGACATACAAATCAGGAGGACGTATGAAAGGCATTATCGCGTATATTTTTATTACTACCTTACTATTGATGACAACGCTTACCGCACAGGACAAGGGTGAAAATCTGGTTCAGGCAGCCAGTCACCCGGAATTTGTGCCTGGCGAAATGCTGGTAAAACTAAAATCTGGCATAACGACCCAATCTGTAGATGCTCAGCTGCAGTCTATCGGTTTACAGACCGTTCATACCTATTCTGGCCTAAACCTTATTAAATGCACCTTCCCCCCGGAAACCAACATGGAGTCTTTGCTTCAGCAGTTGGAAGATACCGGTAATTTTGAATATTGTGAACCAAACTATTACTATCATATCCTCGAAACCACCCCGAATGACGACGAATATTCCGATCAATGGGCCCTCAATAATACCGGCCAAACCGGCGGCCGCTCTGATGCGGATATCGACGCGCCGGAAGCCTGGGATATCCAAACCGGCAGTCGCGAAATCGTAGTTGGTATTATTGATACTGGCATCGACTACAATCATCCGGATTTAAAAGATAATATCTGGAAAAATCCCGGTGAAAGTGGCGATGGCAAGGAAAACAATGGCATCGATGATGATAACAACGGTTATGTCGATGATTTTCGCGGCTGGGATTTTATCGCTGAAGATAATGATCCGTTTGATGACAATGCTCATGGCACCCACTGCGCCGGCATCGTTGGCGCTACCGGCAATAACGATCGTGGTGTTTCCGGTATTAACTGGCAGGTGAGCCTGGTTGGCTTGAAGTTCCTCGCAGGCAACGGCTCCGGCACGCTGGATAATGCGATTGAAGCTATTCAATATGCAACCCAGATGGGCATTCCGATTTTGAATAACAGCTGGGGCGGTGGCGGTTTCTCGCAGGCGTTAGCAGATGCGATAGAAGCTGCCAACCAGGCCGGCATCCTCTTTTTTGCCGCCGCCGGTAACGACGGCAGCAACACCGATAATGGCTCTCATTATCCTTCCAATTATGAATCCGCCAATGTCATTTCAATCGCCTCTTCCGATGATGGGGAACGATTGTCCGGTTTCTCCAATTATGGCGCCACAACGGTAGACTTCGCCGCACCGGGGTCCGACATCCTCAGCACCACGCCCAGCGGACGCTACCAGCAATTTAGCGGCACTTCCATGGCCACGCCTTATGCAGCTGGCGTTGCCGCTCTGGTAAAAGCGCAATACCCGTCGATTGATCATATCTCCTTAAAATATCGCCTGATGGGCAGCACGGATCCGAAAGCTGCTTATGAAGGTAAAACCGTTACCGGCGGCCGTCTGAATGCATTTCAGGCGCTATCAACGAATCCATTGGTAACCGCGGAGCAGCAGCCGGATACGGAAAATAATTCCACGCCTTATGCCATCAAAGCATATGCAGTGGACGATAACTCGATTCAGAAAGCGGTCATGTATTATTCATTATCCAGTGGCGTGTCGGATTCTACGGTAATGACGGCAAATGGACCGGAATACAGCGGGGAAATCCCGGCCCAGAATTATGGCACAACCGTTACCTATTTTGTCCGGGCAACGGATGATGCCGGCAATACCGGGCAGAGCAGAGTGGTCACTTTCGAAGTCAGCGAAGATGTTGGTGGCGGCGGATGCGCCGGTGCTCCCCCACTTTCTATTTCTACCGGAAATGGGAAATGGGACGGCCTGCTGACGGTGGTTCTGAATCTCACCGTTTTTATTATGCTGCTGGGTACAGCGCGGCGAATGGTCCGTAATTTCTAATCTGAACAGGATAAAATTATGAATCGCATATTTCTCTTCACCGTAATATTCGCAATGGGCGCACTGCTTTACAGCTGCGCCCAAAACCAGGAAAACAGCCGGGAAAATTTTGCAGGGAGCATCCCTTCCGGCAATCTGGAAACATCCAATGATGATTACCTGGAGCGCGCATTACATACGGCTCGCATCAATAGTATCACCCAAACCGACAGCGGCCATGTGTTTTCCCTGAAAGTGGAAACACCCGATCCTTGCTGGGAAGTTCATCGCTACGAAATTTCCAAAAAGGACGGAGAAATTTACGTAACAGTAATTGGCCGTCGCGATAAAGAGAAGGCCTGCATCCAGACGATTGGATCCACGATTACTGAAGTGCCTTTGCTTTTCGATGGCCCCGGCGATTACACATGCCGCTTTTGGTGCCATCGCTCAGAAACACTGGATACGACCGTAACTGTTCAATAAGCAGTTATTAATATATATCTTTCTGGCCAGTCTCGGAAGAAACTGGCCGCTTTTTACAGGGCGGAATGCCATGTACCATCTCTTAAGCAAACTGTTGTTGGGGCGAAACAGCAAGAAGCTTATTTCAATTCTCTGATTTAAAAAGCGATACAGCATTATAGCAGTTTAAAGATTTTCTAACGGCTTTACCGGTTTCAGGATTAGCTACGTAAGTAATAATCCGAATTTGTAAAAACAAAAATCATAACAATCTGCTCACTCCAAAATTCGATGATCGGAGGGAATGATCATGCCGAAAATAATCAGTTCAACGCTGAGTAATGCATCAGTCCGTCTTAGCTTTCAACGGAAAATTTTTAAGCGGCAGGGCAAATATTATTTGTTCTGGGCCGATCAAATTTCCGGGGATAGTCAGCTGTTTTATCGTTGTGCAAACAGTGTCCCTGCACTGGCTGATGAAGAAAACCGCAGCGCAACGACTGCCGAGAATTCCTTGTCGCAGTACGGTAACTATTATGATGTTCATTATGATGACGTCAACCAGCGGGTTGGTATTGCCTGGGTAAAGCGCACCAGTAGCGATCCGGACCAGCGTGAACTTTATTTTAAGTATGGCGACTTCGCCGCCGATGGCACCATAAACTGGGCAGGTGAACACAAAGTAGATGAAACGGTGCTCCCGGAATATCGCGATCCCACCCTTGGCCGCTCTGCGAGTGGAAAATGGGGCATTTTTCTGAAACGATTTGACGGCAACGACTACCAGGCCGCCTTTTATACCTGTAATAGTGCGACCCCATCAGGCACCCCAAACTGGCAGGATCAGGGCAATATTCCCTCCGGCGACCTCTCCGACGCCTATCGTCCCCATCGGGTTTGCCAGGTCGGCAATAGCGGTGACGATTTGCTGCTAACCTATCGGGTTGGCAGAGAGATGGCGGCACGCCGCTGGAATGGCAGCACATTGGAAGCAGAGAAGACTGTGAATGCTGATGTGGATACCAAGGCACGGACAATCTCGCCCCCGGTCGTCGATAATGACGGTAATGTTCATTTACTCTGCTTCAACGATCGCGATGATTTTGTGATTAAACACATCGTGTTTTCTGCCGGGGATAATGATTGGCAGAGCAATGTCGGTGAATTTGCTTCACCGGCCGGTAAGCATACGGATTCCCTAACTTTGCAAATTGACGGCAATCAGCATCTGCACACTATTTTTAAAAAACGTACCCGTGGTGGGGATCCTCCGGAAACCTTCTATCATTTTGCCAATGATGGCAGTGGCTGGATAGATCATAGTAGTAACCTGAGCGGGGATCTTGCCCAGGGTTATCGCGATATGCGCGAAACACCGACCATGGCACAAAATTGCCCGGACGAACTGCTCGTCGCCTGGGTCAATGAAACAGACGACGATGTGAATGAGCTGTGGATGGATGGTGTCCCGGTTGTCATCATTCGTCCCCCGGTTGCAGCATTCAGTGCAGATCCGATGACTGGTTCAGCACCTCTGGCGGTCAGCTTTACTGATCAATCCCAGGCTGGCTCCAGCCCGATTACTTCCTGGGCGTGGGATTTTGGTGATGGTAACAGCAGCAGCGATCAAAATCCCAGCCATACCTATGCTGCACCGGGCGAATACACCGTTAAATTAACAGTATCCGATGGCAGCTTAAGCGATACTGCGACGGCACAAACACCGATTACCGTCAATGCTGTGGGGCCGACAGCTCAGCTGGCTTTTACGCCGGGTAGCGGCGCGCCTCCATTGACAGTTAACTTTACGGATCAATCTCAGGCGGGAACAAATCCCATTACTATCTGGAGCTGGGATTTTGGGGATGGACAAACCAGTGACGAGCAGCATCCGACCCATACCTATAACGACGCTGGTAAATATACCGTGAAACTAACCGTCTCGGATGGCACACTCAGTGATACGGCTACCGCTCCGAACCAGGTCGCGGTTATCGCCGAAGGACCGGCAGCGCAATTCAGTGCAGATCCGATGAGCGGTTCGGCGCCGTTATCGGTCAGCTTTACCGATCAATCCCAGGCTGGCTCCAGCCCGATTACTTCCTGGACATGGGAGTTCGGTGATGGCAATACCAGCAGTGAGCAAAACCCGACGCATCAATATGCTTCCCCCGGGGATTATACCGTCAAGCTAACGGTTTCCGATGGCAGCCTTAGCGATACCGCTACGGCACAAACACCGATTACCGTTAATGCCGTAGGGCCGACAGCCCAGTTTACCCATTCTCCGGAAAACGGCAATCCGCCACTCGCTGTCAGCTTCACCGATCAGTCTCAGGCTGGCACCAATCCCATTACCATTTGGAGCTGGGATTTCGGCGATGGGCAAACCAGTGATGAGCAGAATCCCAGCCATACTTATAACAATGCCGGACAATACACCGTTAAACTCACCGTTTCCGATGGCAGCCTCAGTGATACCGCCACCGCACCGGCCCCAATTACCGTCACTGCGGAAGCGCCGGTGGCAGATTTTAGCGCTAATCCACAAAGCGGCGAGCCGGGCGATAATGTGCAGTTCACGGATAGCTCGACGCCCGGAAGCAGTCCAATCAGCAGCTGGCAGTGGGATTTTGGTGATGGCGGCAGCGGCACGGAGCAACACCCGTCCCATGCCTACCAAGCGCCGGGCACCTACACCGTCAAGCTCACTGTTTCCGATGGACAGATGAGTGACAGCAAAACCCGTAACAATTACATCACGATTGAGGCGGAAACGCCACCGGTCGCTGATTTTTCCGGCGTACCAACGGTTGGCGAAGCGCCATTAACGGTGCAATTTACCGACGCCTCTACTGCCGGCAGCAATCCGATTAACAGCTGGCACTGGCACTTTGGTGATGGTAATTCCAGCAATGAGCAAAACCCCAGCCATACCTACCAGGCAGCCGGGCAATATCAAGTATCGCTTAAAGTTAGCGACGGTAATCTTGAAGATACGAAAACCCGTGCGCATTACGTATCCGTTACCCCGCCTCCGAAGCAAGAGTGTAAAGAGCAACCGATTCCGAACGCATTATGCTATCTATTGGCAGCCCTCAGCGGTTTGATCGGTTGGCTTTTCGGGAAAACGAAATGTATTCGGTTCCACGGCTTGCAATCTTTCCTGACATTCCTGCCGATACAGATTATACTCTTCCTGTTTGCTTATACCGGCAATGAAGATTCCAATATTTTCTGGATAGTGGCAGGGGTCGGCATCTTCCTCTGGCTGCTGTTGATCGTAATGGCATTACGAGGCGGCAAACGTTTTAAATTGCCGATTATTGGAAATTTTGCGGAAAAAGTGATCTTCAAAAATTAGTAGGCAGGTTAAGGTAAAGGTTAGTTTTCTTTAAAGATATGTTGTCCGAAAGTAACCATATCAATCATACTTTTCGTTTGCCAAAACTGCTGCCATTGAAAACCTGTTTTCTGATACAGACGGCAGGCCGGAACGTTCTTCCGGCCTGTCGAAACGGTTAGCAGGCAATCTGGCAATATCTGGACGATATGATTTACCAACTTCCGGCCAATTCCTCTTCGATGAAAGTCCGGATCGACACATAAGCTGTTAATATGGTAATGATCTTGTGAATGGTCTTCCAATTCTATAATTCCCAGTAACACCGCATGATCCATCATCCCCCAAAAACGCGTTTGAGCTGTGCATATATCATCCACTCCGCGCTGCAGCGGAGGAAAAGTTTCTACCTCCAGAATCTCTGCTTCCAATTGATAAGATCTTTGGCAAACCGTCCAAATTGCTTTGGCTGTAGCAGAAACGGTATGATCCAGCGGTTGAATTTCCGGCATTATCTTGCGCTCTTTTTTCGACGAAATTCAAAATAATAATTCAGCTGATGCCAACTTTTACCATTATCATCGGAGCGATGGAGATGTTTCAGAAAATGATCATCGGACAAGCGAGTATCGCTTTCCCGGTAAATATAATCTTCCTTCGCAGCATAACCGCCGCGATTGGTTACCTCCAAAACTTCCCCGCTTAAGCGGCCGAGAAAAAGAACGGTGCGGTTTTTCTTTGCATTAAAAAAGTGGCAATGATATGTGGCTGTGGAATCATCCCAGCGGATAAGCGTTGTGCTGTAAAATCCGTTGGGGTCGTCTCCGTAATATTCAGTTTGCAGCATATAGCCATCATATAAATAATATGCTTTGAAATAACTTTTATGAGGGTTGGGAGAAAAGGTACTGTCCTCTCCCCGAAAATAGCTGGTCACTTCCCAATCGCCGGTTAGATAAGCAAGTTTTTCCATTTCCGGCGCATTGACATTTGCCTGCCCAAAAGAGTTTTGGGCAGGCAAAGATAAAGACATTGTTAATATCAATAGAATCAAATATATAAAGCGAATTGAACCTTTCATAATGCTACCATTTGTTCGGAATATTATTCATACTTTAATGAATCTACCGGATTCCGGGTCGCCGCCCGAAAGGTTTCATAGCTGATAGTTGCTAAAGCCATTAACAACACCGCTGCGCCGGCAATGAGAAATAAAGTCCAGTTAATATCCACCCGATAAGCATAATCCTCCAGCCAGCGATTCATAATGTAATACATCAACGGCCAGGCAATGAGGTTAGCAATGACGACCAGTTTAAATACATCCTTACTGAGCAGGAGAATAATTGTGCTAATTCTCGCACCCAGCACTTTCCGCACACCGATCTCTTTGGTGCGCTGACGAGTGGTGAATGCCGACAGACCAAAGAGTCCTAAACTGGCGATAAATATAGCCAGCCCAGCGAAGATACTAAAAAGCTGTCCGAATTTTTGATCGGTTTCATATTGCTTGTTAAAGTAATCATCCAGAAAGAAAAAGTGGAAGGGATTTCCCGGAAAAACCTCAGTCCAGGAGGCGCTTACATGCTCAATCGCGCCTTGCAGGCCAGCAGTATTCACTTTCATATAAAAATATTCCGGACTACTGAAGCTCATGTAAAACAAGGTTGGATTGGTTTCCAGTTTCAATGATTCCTGGTGATAATCTTTCAACACTCCAATGATAATGGGATTCCAGCGGAAACGGGATATCGCCAGGGTTTTCCCGATCGCATCTTCCGGATTGGCAAAGCCGAGCATTTTCGCGGCACTGGCAGTGATAACCGCAGCAGTGTCCTCATCGCTGGGATAACTTTTATCAAATTTTCTGCCGGCGATAACTTCCATATCAAAAGTATCAATGAAATCATAATCGATGCCGGAGAATGTAAATTGCACTTCTTCTTCCGGGGTTGCGGTAAATTTCCGCACGCCTGTTTTGAAACGCATCTTTTTTCCCGGTAATGTATTTGCCGCGGTTACTTCGCTAATATTGTGATTTTCTTTTAACATATTCTTAAAAGCTTCCACATCCTTCCCACGCTGCTCGCGGTCCCGGCTGGCGATGCCCGGCCTTTCCACAACCATCATTTGTTCCATACTGAATCCCAGGTCCTGGGAATTCATAAATGACAATTGATCGTGCACGACAAACGTACCAACCAATAACGCAGCAGAAGCGGCGAATTGCAGCACCACGAGAATCTTCCGGAGAAAGTTCCCCTGCGAGCTACGGCTGAATTTTCCGCGCAATACTGTAATCGGTTGAAAAGAAGAGAGCACAAAAGCAGGGTAACCACCGGCAAGCAAGGTGCCACAGACAAATAAGCCAACTAATGCTCCCCAGAACCACGGCTCGCTCCATAATGGCCAGGAAAAGGAAAGGCCGGCCAGTTGATTGAAGTAATTCAGTGAGAGGATCACCAACGCGACTGCCAGCAAAACAGCAAAGAAATTGACCAGCAGGGATTCTGCCAGGAACTGGCGAATCAGTTGACTGCGGAAAGCACCAACCACTTTGCGCAATCCCACTTCTTTCGCCCGTTCCATCGCCCGTGCGGTAGAGAGATTGATATAATTTACCCAGGCGATAATTACGATAAAAACTGCGATAATCAACAGAAAATAGACGGCATCGCCATTGCCATTAATTTCCGCTTCATCGGTGAGATGGGAATAGAGATGAATTTCTTTAAGCGGCTGCAAACTTAGCTCGTCCCGGCGATTCTGCTCGGCCAGTCCGGGATTATATTTATCGACAATCGCCGGGAATTTTGCTTCCAACGCAGTCTGATCGGTGCCCGGTTTGACGGTGATGTAGGTATACATATCCTTGCGCTGCCAGGTAGTGCCATAACGTCCCGGTGCCCAGTCGCCCCGGGTATAAAGCGTTTTGTAGGAAATCAACACGTCGAATTTCAGGTGTGTATTCGGCGGTGGATCTATCACCACGCCGGTGACTTTGCAAAGCTCGTCGTTGTAATCATCATCTTTCAGGTGAAGAAATTTCCCAATGGGATTTTCATCGCCGAAATACTTCTTCGCATACGATTCGGAAATCACCATGGTGAGTGGATCCTTCAGGGCGGTTTTTGCATCTCCCATTACCATCGGATAATCAAACATTGGCAGGAAGGATGAATCCGCATAAAGAAAGCGGCGATGCTTGAACATAATCGGCTCGCCCGGTGCGTCGTTGTAGGTAATAACCACGTTGTTCTTTGAACCAAGGTTATAGAGTCGGGCATATTCCAGCACTTCCGGCAGTTCTTTCTTTAAGGCTGGCCCTACCCCGGGATAGTTTTCGGAACTCTTAAACACCAGCGTATTATTGGCAAACTGATCCAGGCGGACGCGATAGATATTTTCCGCGTTATTAAAACTGTCGTAACTCAGCTCGAAGCGAACATACTGGAGAATTAACAGACAGCCGGCAATCCCAATCGCCAGGCCAAGAATGTTGATCGCAGAGAAGATTTTGTGGCGGGATAAATTTCGTAAAGCAATTTTAAGGTAATTTTTGAACATAGGCGACGCCTCCGAATATTGATGGCAAGCAATTCAGTTAGTGAATAGTTACCCAATACCGGAAGATTGTCGGTTATGTTTCATAATTTCTCTGTACAGGTCAATTTTTCTTGCTCGTAAGTCTACTACTTTATGTAGTTAGAGATTGAGGATTTCTCAATAAGGATCAAAATGCCTTTCCAAGAAACACTGGCCTCCGCGTTTATTTTTCTTAAATCTGACAATAAATGGTAATGTATTGCCTGGGAATGAAGCATTCCTGGCAAACATTTTTTCGGCAATATAGGGTGATATTTGGTGTGGGGGCGAAGCATTCCTGGCAAATACTTTTTTCGGCAACATAATATAACAGGAATGCTTCGCCCCCACAAAAAATCAAAAGGATGACATGTAGAAAATGAAATATGATCCGCAAAAACACAATCGTAAATCGATCCGGTTAAAGGGATATGATTATTCCAGCCCCGGTGCATATTTTGTAACCATTTGTATTAAAAATCGGGAATGTCTTTTAGGGGAAATCCGAAACCAGAAAATGATATTGAATGATTTCGGAAAAATAATCGCCTATCATTGGGAAAAAATACCATCCCATTTTCAGAATGCGAAATTAGATGAATTCGTGGCCATGCCAAATCATTTTCATGGAATTTTGTGGTTGGTGGGGGATGAGGATACGACGACGCGTCATGTAGGGATGAAGCATTCCTTCAAAAATCCCGAGAGTGAATCCACTATCACCGAAGGGAATGCTTCGTCCCTACATGCACCGACACCATCGACAAAACGCCCTAATGGCACCAAACCCGGATCGTTATCCGCCATCATCCAAAATTTTTCATCGGTAACCACCCGCAAAATAAACCGAATCCGTAAAACACCCGGCAAAAAATTATGGCAACGCAATTTTTATGAACGGATTATTCGCAATGAATATGAATTGTACAATGTCCGCCGATATATTTTGAACAATGTATTAAAGGTGTAGGGGAAGCATTCCATCTCAAAGCAGGAGATATAATCACGATCTTGCCCAGGAATGCTTCCCCCCCTACACCAACAACATTGCATATACATAATTCCACGAAATCGCCCGGGAATTCTTCATCCCTGCAAATCATTTTCCACAATTATGCACCGGATTGAAAAACAAAAAAATTATAACTCTTGTTCTCGGCAAACGCGACGGAATCAATCAATGCCAATTGTTCTTTGCTCTTCTCGATCTTCTTGCGGAAATACCACTGCAGAAAGCGCAGCAAATGGGGATGCTTAGCGCGGATCTTTTCGGTGCCGATATCCGCGGCGAGGAAAAGTTTATCGGCAAAGTTTTTCGCGATGTCCAGGGTTTTAGTAACGTCGGCGGTAATGTCTTTTTCCTGCACAATCGTAAAACCGGCACTCTTTGCCCGGGTTAGGAAATTTTCCAGGTTATGACCGCTTTTCGCAAGAATACCGCTGGCATCGTTTTTTACGAAGTAATCGCAAACGATCAGATGACCGTTCGCTTTCAAAGCGTTGTTCACTGCCGGGAAGAATTTTTCCAGGTTGATGTATTGCGCCGATTCGCTCATAATCAAACAATCATATTTCTTCTGCGGTTGAAAATCTTCGAAAATGCAGTGATGAAAGGGCACATCTAACGATTCGGTAAACAGCTTCTGCTGATTATTGTCCGGGGAAAGCCCCTCGACATCATATCCCTCCGCGATCAAGCGCTTGCTCATAATGCCGGTGCCGCAGCCGACGTCCAGCACGCTATTTACCCCATTCGGGATGCTATCGATCAGGAGACTCTCGTAGCGCTCCTGGGCGATCTTCAGGTTGTCGATAGTCAGTTCGTCGTCTGGCTGCCAGAGGCCGTAATGCAGCCGGTCCAGTTCCAACACTTCGTTGTAGATACGTAATGCGCGATCATTTTGCTTACTCATGGGATTCCTTCAGCGAATTTTCAATTTCTATCTTTCAGCCTTTTCCATAAACGGCCTGTAATCTACGGATTGGAAGGGTGATCATCAACATATTTCCGAAGTCGTGTGATCGTTATAGTATCTAATGCCCGCACTCTTGCTCTCTCACCACCGAGGCTGTACGCCCCGGGTTACAAAGTGTGCCCTTCCAGGACTTAGTTATTCGCTCTATAAAATCAAGGCCCAAAAGGCCGATCAATCCTAGCCCGGAGCATAAAGCTCCGGGCTTGATAACAAAACAATCCTCAAACATTCCCCAATAACCAACAATTTCAAAAAACGCTCATCGGGCTATTTGTTTATCCGAACAAAAGCCGTAAATTTTAAGATCATCAAACCACTAACGGCGCACGTATATGCGGCATAACTGTATGGAGACATTATGAATCGCATCCTTCTGTTTTTAATTGCTATAAGCTTCCTATTTTCAACAGCTATTTCGGGACAATCATCTTTATCTCTCGAACGGATATTCTCTTCCGATGAATTCAAACTATCCCGTTTCGGCCCGGCCCGCTGGCTGGAAGATGGCAATGGATACACCATCCTGGAGACATCTCCGGAAACCGGCGGCGAGGATATTGTCCAATACGATCCGACCAGTGGGGAGCGAACGATTCTCGTTTCCAGTAATGCCCTGACCCCGGAAGGGCATAATCAACCGTTAGCAATTGATGATTATCAATGGTCGAACGACAAGAAGCGCCTGCTCATTTTCACCAATACTGTAAAAGTCTGGCGCCATAACACCCGCGGCGATTATTGGGTACTGCATCTGAAATCCGGCAAGTTACAGCAGCTAGGGAAAGATGCCCCAAAACCTTCGACATTAATGTTTGCAAAATTTTCCCCGGACGGGGAGCGTGTTGGTTACGTTCGGGAGAATAATATTTATATCGAGACATTGAAGAGTGAAGAGATTCTCGCCATTACGACCGACGGTTCGGAGACAATCGTCAACGGTACTTCGGACTGGGTTTACGAGGAAGAATTCTCCCTGCGCGACTGTTTTAGCTGGAGCCCGAATGGGGAAAAAATCGCCTATTGGCGATTCGATAAAAGCGGCGTGGGCACTTTTTATATGATCAATAATACAGACAGTATTTATTCCCGCCCGATTCCGCTCCCCTACCCGAAAGTCGGTACCACAAACTCCGCTGTAACGGTCGGGGTAATTTCCGCGAAAGGCGGTGCGTCCACCTGGTTCGATATTCCCGGTGACCTGCGCAATAATTACGTGCCACGTATGGAGTGGGCGGCAAACTCGAAAGAAGTGATGATTCAACGGATGAATCGCCTGCAAAATACCAACACCCTGCTGCTGGGCGACATCAAGGACGGCTCGGTAAAAACCGTTATGGTGGAAAAAGATGATGCCTGGATCGATATTCATGACGATCTGAAGTGGTTTGAAAACGGTAAATACTTCACCTGGCTGAGCGAGCGGGATGGCTGGCGGCATCTCTACCTGATCTCCCGCGATGGCAGCAGTCAGCAGCTCCTCACACCGGGCGATTATGATATTGTCAGTATTGAAATGATCGACGAAAAAGGCGGCTGGGTGTATTTCATCGCTTCCCCGGATAATCCTACCCAGCGTTATCTCTACCGGGCATCCCTTGACGGAAAAGGAGAACCGCAGCGTTTGACACCGGCAGATCAGCCGGGCATTCACAGCTATCAAATTTCTCCGGGCGCGAAGTGGGCATTCCATACTGCCACCAGCTTCGGCGTCCCCCCCAGCAACTCGCTGATTAATCTCCCTGATCATCGCCAGCGAAAATCTCTTGTCGATAATCAGGCTGTTAAAGATCGGATGAATGCATTAGCAAAAACGCCGGCGGAATTCTTTCGGGTAACCATCGAAGATAGCATCGAACTGGATGCCTGGGAAATGCGCCCGCCCAATTTTGATCCCAACAAACAATATCCTTTACTGATGTTCGTTTACGGCGAGCCCGCCGGACAAACGGTGCTGGATCGCTGGAGAGGTAATCGCTATCTCTGGCATCTTTATTTGACGCAGCTGGGTTATGTTGTCATCAGCGTTGATAATCGCGGCACGCCCGGCCCTCGTGGTCGCGACTGGCGGAAAATTATTTACGAGCAGATCGGTATCCTGGCATCTGCCGATCAGGCGGCAGCCGTAGAGGCACTTCTGGCCAGCAAACCTTACCTCGATCCGGAACGAGTTGGCAGCTGGGGCTGGAGCGGAGGAGGTCAAATGACGCTGAACGCACTTTTTCGCTACCCGGAAATATACCGCACCGGTATTGCCCTGGCTTTTGTTAGCGACCAGCGGCTCTATGACACCATTTATCAGGAAAGATTTATGGGCCTGCCAACGACCAACCAGGACGGCTATATTAACGGTTCCCCGATCACCTTCGCCCATCGCCTGCAGGGCAACCTTTTTATAGCGCACGGCACCGGCGATGACAATGTCCATTACCAGAGTTTCGAAAGATTGGTAAATGAGTTGATCCTCCATGACAAGGATTTTTCGATGATGATCTATCCCAACCGCAGTCATTCCATCAATGAAGGCGAGAATACATCCCGGCATCTTTTTCGGCAAATGACCAATTTTCTACTTGAGAATTTACCGCTAGAGAAATAGTGAAATGCGGAATTGGGAATGACGAATGCGGAATGATGAATTCCGAGTTCCGCATTCGTCATTCCGCATTCGAAAAGGAGCACAAATGTTCAAAACACCACTAATCATTGCCCTGGTGCTTATGGTTTTCTCAACAAACATCCAATCCCACCCCCTACCCAGCTGGGAAGAAATCGACAAACGCCCCACCCCGCAGTGGTGGCTGGATGCGAAGTTTGGCATCTTCATTCACTGGGGATTATACGCTGTACCATCCTTTTCAAAGACCGGTGAATATGCCGAATGGTACTGGCACGATTTGCTGACAGAATCGCGTCCCGGCCACGCGATGATCAATGAATTTCATCGAAAAAATTATGGCGAAAATTTCACTTATCCGGATTTTGCCCGGCAGTTTAAAACGGAATTATTCGATGCCGAACAGTGGGCAGGTGTCTTCAGAAATTCCGGAGCTAAATATGTCGTTTTAACCTCGAAGCATCATGATGGATTTTGCCTTTGGCCGAGCGCAGAAGCGGATCGCTCCTGGGGACGTCCCTGGAACAGTGTCAGCACCGGACCGCAACGGAATCTGCTGAAAGAACTCACCGACGCAGTTCGCGGTGCCGGCTTGAAAATGGGCTATTATTATTCCCTCTACGAGTGGTTCAATCCCCTCTATCAAACCGATGTCGATCTCTTCGTCGAAAAGCACATGATTCCACAATTCAAGGATTTGGTAAACAATTATTCCCCGGAAGTAATTTTCGCCGACGGTGAGTGGAATTATCCCCACACCACCTGGCGCGCGACCGAATTGTTGACCTGGCTCATTAATGAATCTCCGGCAAAAGATGATGTGGTAATCAATGATCGCTGGGGAAAACATACACGTCATAAGCACGGCGGTTACTATACCACCGAGTACGGCTCCGGTCTTTCTACTGCGGAGAATCCCTGGGAAGAAAATCGCGGTATGGGGCATTCCTACGGATTTAACCGCATGGAAACTGCCGCCCATTACAATTCCAGTCAGGAGTTTGTTTACATGCTGATCGACATCGTCAGTCGCGGCGGCAATCTGCTCCTTAATATTGGCCCGGCCGGTGATGGTCGGATTCCGGTAATTATGCAGCAAAAACTGGCAGATATCGGCAATTGGCTGGCGGTGAACGGAGAGGCGATCTATGGCACGCGCCCCTGGAAAAATACTTGTCAGTGGAGCGCTGGTGAGATCAATGAACCGGAAAGAGGCAGCTACAAATCGAAATATGACATCATGGAATTAACGATTAATCCGCCTCCGGGGAAGGCCACAAAAGAAATTTTCTTTACGACAAAAGAAAATACCCTCTACGCAATTTGCCCGATTTTCCCGGAGAAAAAGTTGATTATTAAAGGCCTGACATTGCCAACTTCTGCAAAAATCAGTTTTCTCGGCATGGATGGAAATTTACAGTGGCAACAGACTGGCAAAAATATTGAGGTAGCGATGCCAGTGGTGAACCCTTCGAAGATGCCTTGTGATTATGCGTATACTTTTAAGATTGAGAAGAAATGATGGTTGCCGCTCCCGTTGGTCGCTGATGGCTCCGCTGCGCTAATTGTTCCGCTCCCTGTGGTCGCTAAGGGTTATTATGATATGGAAATAAACCCATTAACCATTAGCGACCACAGGGAGCGGAACCATACTTCTCAGAATTCCGTATCGGCTAAAAGCCATGGCGACTCATCTACCAACAAGCCGCCACGCTGAACAAGTCTTTCCCTACTTCATCAACAACAACTTCTGTGTCTTCATCTGATTATTCCAGCTAATCCGCAGGTAATAAAGTCCACTGGATTGGCGGCCCGCATCCCAGCGTTTTTCGTGCATACCTGCTTCTGCATATTCGTTAACCAGGGTGGTCACCTGCTGACCGAGTGCATTATATATCTCGACAGTTACCTGACCACTCTCCGGTATTTGGAAACGAATATTGGTCGCCGGATTAAACGGGTTGGGATAACTGGGAAGCAATTCAAACGCGTTCGGCACCTGTGCGGTCATCTCGCCATTTTCGCTGACAACCTTTGAGGAACTATAAGCAAGATAATCAGACTGCTTCACCCAAACGCTGTAACCGCGGGAAGGTGCGGATACATATACCCGGCCATCAGCATAAACCTGGGTGGTCTGCGTATTGTCATAGGCATTGACCAGCGTAGTATTCGCCCAGTTGGAAAAACCGCTCGGAGAACTGTCTACCCAAAGGCCTTTGGTTTGGGAATCGTGATTATTGATAACCACAATCGCCCCATCACGGGTGCCATTGCCCTGACGACGGGCGGCATAGACATGATAGGTATCGCCGGACGGCCAGGGATTGCCAGTCTGGCTAAGCACATTGAGCGTGCCGCCGAGGTAGTTCTTGCGGACAAAATTCAATTTATTGATGTCATCCTGCAAACTTGACGGTGCAGTCACCTGGTAGCTAGAGTTATGCGCGTCTATCTGGGTGACACCAAAGTAATGCGGATAGAAAACACAGGGCCGACCTTCGTGGGTAAGGATGTAGGCATAAGCCATATCAAAATCCTTCGTCAACCATTTATCATGCTCTTTGCCGGTATCGTGGTTGTCGACAAACGTAACGACCGATGTGCCAGGCAACCCGTTGCCGGAGTTATTGCGGACCATTCCAGCGTGGTTCAGCCAGGCCATATCAAAGCTGCTCTGGTTCCCATTACTCATGCTAGTCAGGGTAAACTTCAGCGGGAAATCGAAACCATCAACATCGGCGCCATTGCTGGCTACATTGTTTACCCAGTTTTTAATCCGGTAATCAGCACCCCAGTATTCCCCAACGATAAATCGTTGACTGCCATTCAACAGTGGCAGGTTATTCACCCAATCGGCGACAAAAGATTCCTGGAAACCACGGACAAAATCAAGGCGGAAGCCATCGAAGCCAATTTCGTCGACCATCCACTCGCCCCAATCCTTCAGACGGGTTTGCTCGACAGTGCCAAAGGTATTGATGTCATTACCAAAAAATTTGGTATTGGTGATAATTTCATCGCTGCCGGGAAATCCCAGCCAGTCATTATTATCAACCGGATGAAAATTGCTGTAGTTCCAGGTATAATTCTGTTCCCCGGTACCGGTGTGGGTCGGATAACTGATACCGGTATTGGTACGCGCTTCCAGGGTGCTGTTAGCGAGATTGCTGCCATTATGCCAAACAGCCACTGGATAGTAACCGTTGGTTTGATCTGCCCAGGCCCAGGTCCAGCCGCCGGAAGTATCTTCCCGCCGGGCAGTCAGACGAATTTCAATATCGTGACTGCTGGAAACAGTTACTTTAAATTCATCTATCGCAGAGCTGTTTTCGATATGCCCGCGGACGGTGCGGCCGGAACCGGGGAAATTATTGAACTGGCCTCCACCATTGTTGGGCTCATATTCCCAGGTGTCGGTACCATTCGCGCCAGCACCGGTCCAATCGATAAACAGATCGTAACCACGCTCAGCATTACCGGCACTCCAATCGAGTAAATATCCTTTAATTTGAATGTAGTAATCACCGGGAGATGCATTGGGAATAACCCAGAGAATTTCGTTGGTTGGATATGCCTGGTATTGGGTATTATTGCGATAGGCATGATCAAAGACATATTGCTTTACTGCCGGATTCGCTTCACTTTCGTCATCACTGGTATAGATGTGATTGAGAATGATATCAGCATACACTTCGATCTTCGGCGACTGCTGCATCGTGGAAATCATGTTCTCCAGTTCTGCCCGGCTGCCAAAACGGGTTTCCGTGGTGCCTTTCTGGTTATAATTACCGAGATCATAATGATCGAAAATGCCATACCCCATATCATAAATGCCAAAATTCCCTTTCGAAGGGGAAGGCACCCAAATACCGGTAAAGCCAGCATTCTTCAGGGTTGTCGACTGTGCACTGAGGGTATCCCACCAACTGCCATTATTATTAGTAGCATCGACGGGCACGTCCCAGTAAAAGGCTTGCATCATCACATCATTTTGCGCCTGCGCCTGTTCGCTGACAAATGCGCCCAAGACTACGATTAAAATACATGAAAGCAGAGATTGTCGTGCAATGTTCATGGGTAAATCCTCCTGGTACTCCGGTGAGTGGATGCGGTTTTTTACGCTTACAAATAAAAATACAGCATTGAGCATATTTTATCAACTACACAAATGCAGGGATTTTTTCGGGGTTATGGGAACTTTCGCAGAAAAACCTACCCATTTAGGTAGGATTGAGGGGAGGGGCAAATGAGCAAGTGAGCAGATGCGCAAACAGCTAACACTATATTCTTACCTTAATATACTTCTCGTTAACTCCTCGTTACCCCACAATGTGATTCCTTCGGAAAAACTCCTGTTTGGTAACGCAATTACCGGCGAAACTCTGTTTCGCGAATCGACCTCATCCCAGCATCACGAAACTGAGTTTCGCGCATAATTGGGTTCCAAAACGGAGTTTTGGAACCAGGAGTTTGATAATGCTCGATAATCAACGAATTACATACCCCCTCAAACCAACCCCTTCTTAATCGCTTTCGCTACAGCTTCAGATTTGGAATGCACATGCAGCTTCTTGTAGATATTGCGGAAATGAAAACGCACAGTTTCCACACTGACGCCAAGGGCATCTGCAATCGCTTTCGAACTATCTCCCTCGACCAGCCTTTGCAAAACTTCCCTTTCCCGGGTGGTAAAAATATCATTGGATTTATCAGGAAT
Organism: Calditrichia bacterium; assembly: GCA_028284905.1. Lineage (GTDB taxonomy): Bacteria > Calditrichota > Calditrichia > RBG-13-44-9 > J075 > JACKAP01. The sequence continues at coordinate 109,057 of JANQQU010000025.1, read as the reverse complement.
GACCGGCTTGCTGTATTGGAAAAAATTGACAACCTTCCGGGCAATATTAGAGCTCATCGGCGCACCGCCATTGTAGGCATCACGGATCGCTTCCAGCAGGCGAGCCGGCGGAGTCTTTTTAACCAGGTAGCCACTGGCGCCGGCGCAAAGCGCTTCGAAGATCATCTCGTTTTCTTCATAGACCGTTAACACCAGCATAATGCACTCCGGGCAGATTTTTTTTACCCGTTTAATCCCTTCAATCCCGGAAATTCCCGGTAAATCGATGTCCATCAGTATAATATCAGGGTCCAGTTCAACAACGCTTTCCAGCATGGATTCACAATCACGGTAAGCACCGACGCACTGATAGCCGTCAGTACCATCAATAAGCATCTCCAGGCCACTGCGAATCATATCGCGGTCTTCTACTATCACTACTGAGATCATCCCGTCCCCTACCTTCCTTTTAAATTTCCACTAAAATAGATGGCGGTGCCCTTCTCCGGCTGGGAATCGATAATCAACGAACCGCCAATTGCCGAGGCCCGGGCCGCCATATTGGCAAGGCCATTTCCCGAACCATTCGTATCCGGATTAAATCCCCGCCCATTATCCTTGAGGAACATCTCTAAACGCTTCCCCTCTATTTTAGCATTTAATAATATTTCGTTACAATGACTGTACTTAATGCTGTTGTTGATTCCCTCCTTAAAAATCAGGTAGAGATTTTGGCGCTGCTCCATCGAGAGAGAGATGTTTTCCAGTGCTTTTAAATTCTCCGAGCGAAAGGAGATATTCGAAAGGGAGAGCACCTCAGCATAGCAGTCTTTTAAACGTAATATGAGATCGTATAATGAATCCCGCCGCGGATTGACCAGCCAAACAATATCGCTCATTCGATCGACCAGGTTCCGGGAATCTTCACTGATTTTGGCAAGTATTTTCTTTTGCTCCTGCCGCTCGTCTTCCAACTGACTGGAGATGATTTCGCTGAGGATGGATATCTCACTGAGACCCGCACCAATATCATCATGAAGATCTGCCGCCAGTTTCGCCCGCAGTCTTTCCACGGCAAGCAACTGTTTTACTCGCGCTGTAGCAAAATACGTAAAGGTGCCAATAAAAAAAAGCGCCGCCAATGCAATAAACCACCAGGTTTTCCAAAATGGCGGTAACACCGTTACCGTTAGCGGTGCAGCGTTTCGGGACCACACACCATCGCTATTGCTTCCCTTTACATGAAATTGATAACTGCCGGCATCGAGATTTGTATAGGTCACGAAATGCCGTTTTCCGGAATATATCCAATCCTTATCAAATCCTTCCAGCTTATAGGCATATTGATTCTTTTCCGGATTGCTAAAATCCAGCACGGCGAATTCAAATGAGAAAATATTGCTTTCGTGAGTCAGGGCGATTTCATCTGCTTCCTGGATAGACTGACGCAAAGGGGTTTCACCATCGGAAATAGCTACCGACTGATTAAATATTTGAAAGTCAGTAATAAATATGGACGGTGGAGAATGATCGTCGGCAAACATATTCGGGAAAAATGTTGTCAGTCCATTATCGGAACCAAATAATATTTCTGCCCGCTCGGCGTCGTAAGCAGCCGCTCCCCAAAAGAAACGCGTATTTCTCAAACCATCCCGTTCATCAAAATTACTGAAGGTTTCTGTGGCAGGATCAAACTTTGAAATGCCAAAATTTGTGCTTACCCAGATATTCCCTTTCTCATCCTGAGCAATCCCGTAGATGACATCATCAGGCAATCCATCCTTTTCACTAAACCGGGTAATCCGAACGGTACCGGTATTTGCCAAATGAGATCTCACACCATTTTGCGCGAACCATTCCAGGCGATTTAGCCCCCCTCCGTGCGTCCCTACCCAAATTATATTCCGCTTTCTATCACGGTCCTCATGAAGGGAGATAATTTGATTATCACTTAAGGAGTTTATCATTCCCGGATCGTTTAAAAAGCGTTGGAAATTGCTCTCAATCCCCTTCGCACCAACTGTTTTTTTTCCGGCCGGCAATACGTTTAATCCATGCCAGGTCCCGACCCACAAATTCCCTTGCTTATCCTGCAATATACAGTTTGACTGGATGCGATTATCGGACATTGTAAACGGATCATCAGGGTTATAGTGGAATCGACGAAAGGATGCTGTTTTAAGATCGAAACAATCCAGGCCATTATCAGTACCAATCCAGAGACAAGCAGCATATTCGCCATTCGCCGGTTTGTAAATCGCCTGAACAACATCATTACTTAAGCTATTTGAATTACCGGGATCGTGTTTAAATGTTTCCTGACGACGCAAGACCGGGATGGCAGCACCATCGGGAAAATCAAAGACCATGCGGTTTAATCCACCGCCCCAGGTCCCCACCCAGATGACACCGGGATCCGTCATCCAAAGTGCGGTTACATTATTGCTGCTTAGCGATTCATCCAGTCGAAATTTGCGCACATCACCATTACGGCGATTTAAATGAATCAGTCCATCCGACACCGTTCCCAGCCATAGTGATTCATCGGCATTTCCGTCTTCCGGCAGGATTGCACGGATGGCATTGCTCCCCGTCGTTACAACATTTTCTGAAAATGTATATTGCGAAAATCGTTGTTTTTTCCGATCAATTTTGTTGATACCGCCATTCTCGCTACCAATCCAGATAATCCCGGATCGATCTTTGAACAATGAGAGAATATTATCGCTTTTAAAGCCACCATCAACACCGGCAGTGGAAGACACTGATTCTAATTCCCCGGTTTTCTCCTGAAACGCTTTCAATCCGTTAAGTGTCGCAATCCAGAGAGTTAACGGACTTTCCGGTGTATCGTATTCGGCGAGCACATTGGTTATAATTTCGTCCCTTAATTTTGCCAACGCCGGGAATTTATTGGTAATATTCAGAAACTTGCCAGTTTCGATTGCCAGGCAATTTATCCCCTGGTCCGTACCAATCCAAAGCCGTCCCGTGCGGTCTTCAGCAATACTGGTAACCGTATTATTACTGAGGCCAGTCGGGTCTGCGGGGTTATGTCGAAATACTTCAAACTGCCGTTTATCTTCCCTCAATCGATTCAGCCCGCCCTGGTTGGTTGCAACCCAAAGCTGCTTGTTACTGTCCTGAAAGAGAAAGCGAACATTATCATCGCTAAGGCTTTCGGAGCGATCTGCCTGATGCCGATATTGCCTAAACTGATTCGTCTCCCGACCATAACGATTTAAACCACCGCCGGCAGTGCCGATCCAAAGATTTCCTTCCTCATCATCCAATATTGCCTGTACACGATTATCGCTTAAACTGCCCTTTCTTTCGGGGAAATGGCGATAGTGCTGAAAGGTTTCTTTCCGGCGATGGAAGCGATTTAATCCACCATCACGCGTGCCGATCCACAAACTTCCCTGGGAATCTTCATGGATCGCATAAATGATATTATCGGAAATAGAGAGCGTGTCAAACTCATTGTGAGAAAAGGCTTGAAAACGATAGCCATCATACCGTTGCAAACCTTCCTCGCTGCCAAACCACATAAACCCTCTGCTGTCCTGATAAATACAAAATATGGTATTCTGGGAGAATCCCGGTTTTATGGAAATATGACTCACCGGCAACTTGCCATTTTGCGCAGTTAAGGTGTTAAAGCAAAGAAAAAACAGGAAAATGAAGCAGCAAAGTTTGCCCTCCGTTGATGAGTATATCTTACCTGTCAAAACCTTGCTCATTGACCAACCAATTGAATTTGAGTTTAGCGATATTTTCGAGTTTGCCCTAAGCGCCCCGTTGGGCTGTTGCCAGTTTCGGGATGGATAAGGCACTGGTAGAACTGCCATCAGTAGTGACCAAACGCCGGTGATAATTCACCTGTCCGAGGTGATAAGCCAGATGGCTCAGCAGATGAAGCAGAAAATCGTCATTCTGAACGGAGATGTCCCCGAATTTAAGCGGGAAACGCTCACCCAGTTTTTCTGGTGGCAGGTTTGTAAGTGCTGCGGACACTTCTGCGACGGAACTATCAATCAGTTTGTATATCTCCTCCCGGGGTACATTACGGGATTCAAATTCCGCCGGACGATTACGGATGTATCCGCTATTCCCTAAATTCGCCCCAATAAAATGTCGCAAATTTCCAACCAGATGCAGTGCCAGAGTGCCCGCGGAATTGCTAATCCCTGCAGGAATCTCCCAGATACTTCCTTCATCCGGATAAGCAGCCAGTTCGGCTTTTAATGATGTTAATTCTCTTTCGATCAGTTTATTCAAATTCGCAAGCATATAAGCTCCTGATGTTTAATATGGTGATGTAATGTTAATAATATCGATAATCTTTTAGACAATCAACAGGTCCGGCTGTTCCTGCAATAACCAGAGCATTAAGGCAAGTTGAAAAGCCTCGCTGACAAATTTCATGTGGGTCCACCCCTGTCGGGCGATGTTTTCCAACGGCGCCCAGTACTGCACCGGCGCTGCGATTATCGGCAGTACATAAAAGGGGGATTTACGCATTTCCCGGACATCATAGCGAAAACGATATTTATCCATCAATGTCGTATCATTCCATAAGCAGCCAACCGCTGCCAGGGCGAGGTGATCAAGAAATGAACCCGGCTTAATAGTATTCGCCAGCGAAAGAATCCGCGCTCTTTTATCCTGCAGCAGACTGAGATTACCCCAAACTATCGCCCGACTGATTAAATATAAAATGATGGCCGGGTAAGGATAATACTGACTCAGTTTAAATGGCGCAGTACAGATTAAATCCGTTTTTAGAATAGCGCGGAGAAAGTTAACGGTTTCCGTGCAGCCGGGTAAATCCAGCATACCAAACTTTCCTAAAAACCAGAGAATGTTCGCATCGACGGCGACATCAATCGTTTCCAGCTTTTTATTATGGCATTGAGATTTGGGGGGGAACCAGGTTAAGTAGGATCCGTTCGCCTTTGGTAAAACGGCCTGAAATTCGGGCAGGCGAAAGCGGCGATTATCGACACGATAGAAGACCAATTCTTCGGCGACTTTCGGGATCATCTCGTGCTCCTGTAAAGCAATTTGCTGCAGGCAGCTGCAATCTGCGTCAGGACTAATTGCCAGTGCATCCAACCGGCCCAGCAGAAGCGCATTGGGCATCCGGGATTTTCCACCTTTAAATGGCCAGTGATAGGTCAAATGATCCTTTTGATACCGCTTCAGACCATTTCTTGCTAATATTAAATTTTGGAGAAGTGTGTCATCCTGCAGGCGGCAGTGCTCGAGTGTGACGATAATATTGGCACTCACAAAAGGCTGGTTATCTACCAATCGGCGCAAATAGCAGCGTTCGGTTATCCATTCATTTTCCACAAACAGTGAATTTAAACGCTGTATAATTTTCGCCTGAATAGTGAGCACCTCACTTTTAAAACGTTGCTTAGAGAATCAGGGACCGCCTGCATTTAGTTGCATAAACTGCCCAATAAATAAACAAGCTGAAATCATTAAATCAAGCGCCGTTTCAGAAGAAGAATTTCTTTGAGAGAATTTGGTGTAAGATTCACCAAATCACAAGGGAAGGTAGAAACCAATAAAAAAGCCGGGACAAAAGACTCATTATCTTTCATCCCGGCAAAATTCATTATCATTAAATGTATTATTTCAGGAAAAGCATCTTACGCACCTGCTGGAATTGTACAGCTGTGCCATCTGCCTGACCATAAACTTGCAGCATATAGAAATATACACCACTACTCACTTGCTGGCCCTGCTCATTCGTGCCATCCCAAACCAACTCATGGAATCCTGCTGAACGGGTTTCGTTACTGAGGATACGCACCAGCTGCCCCTGAACATTAAAGATTTTCAAGCTCATTTGGCTGCTTGCCGGCAAACCAAAACGAATGCGGGTTTCCGGGTTAAACGGATTGGGATAATTCGGAGCGAGCACATATTCAGCTGGCAATTGTTCAGCGAGCGTCTGTGCATCACTAATCGATCTTTTCGGGAATGACCGACTTGAAAGATGGTCCAGAATGATGCTTCTAGCGCCGAATTCTGCGTCTCTCACGGCCATTACTCCTCGGAAAAAAACATCCTTACCGGCACGCACTTTTGCATCCGGGGCAATGATAGTCCCCATCAAATTCGCGCCGCCGCCAATGGTTAAGTTGGATGTTTGCAGACTCTTAAAGATGATATTGCCACTGCCATCTTCTCCTAAAGAAGTGCTAACTAACTGACGATTTCCAAAGCGGAGTTTATCGGTTACATTAATGCGAATGGTGTCTTCTTCGGTGCTTAGCAAGAATCTTAAACGAGTATCGGTATTGCCGACTAATTCTTCGAAATAATAAGTGCCGGCAGACAATCGCAGTTCACCATCTCTTTCAATTTCAACTTCGCCATAGCTGCCCGGGGGAAGTGTGATGACCTCATCATCATCCACCGATACATCCGGCCCTCCTGCTACAAAGGGGCTAACAACCGGTAAAGTAATTGCTGAAGGGCTGCTGCCGGTATTTACTGCACCGCTTATTGTTCCGTCATTATCGACGGATTCTGCCGTAACGTCACCTTCAATACTATTTCTACGGGATATGTCAATATTATCAACCGCAGTTAAGTCGCTGTAATAAGTGGAGGGTCCGCCGCTATTCAGGGAAATATCGTCATTGGCATGAATATTACCATCGACAACCCGCGGTGCGGAGATTTCAACGTCTTCGTTGGCGAGAATCGTTAAGCCATCAATATTAGTTGGCGGCTCCGGTAGACCAAATACTGCAAACGGTGAAAAACTGCTGGTTCGTCCCTTAATCTTCCGCTTTTCTGTCAAAACCGAATCCGTGATTTCTTCCCAAACAACACCAGTGAAATGAAAAAGGCTTCTCTGATTTTCATCTATCCCGGAAAAGGTTTGATTCGCATAACTTAGCTGGATCGATGCTTCTCCGGAAAACTCTGTAGTGGTTTCAATAAAGTAACAAATCGGGGGATTTCCAACAACGACGCCAGGAGGAGGATCCGGACAGTTTTGTTGCTCGACAGTTACTGTGGTTATTCCGGGGACAAGGACATTGTCAAAGATGATTTCAACGGTGTCCACTTCTGTGCCGATAAAGACCGGTACTTCTACGATAACCTCAGTACCGACGTCGGTGTTTACCTCCGGGATATTTGCAGTAACACTTACCGGAAAGATATATGTTTCACCGGTTAAATCCTCGATTTCGGTGCCGTTGTAAAATGCACTGCGGATTTCCGGTGCTTCTATGCCGCTCCAGTACACCTTTTTATTATAAACATCCAACGAAATTTTATTTACGTTTAAATCAGAAAAGAAAGACTGATTATCACTACCATCAAGGTTACAGTTGAATATTTTTGAAGACCCGTCATCCGCCCAGAAGACACGACGACCGAGGTGGTCGACTTTTAGATCCAACGCATTAAAGCTAAATCCGCCTTCAGCGCTGGTTAGAATCGGTACGATTGTCGCACTATTCCCAAAAGGTCTTCTTTTAATCGACTCCCCGTTATCGTTTATGAAAAAGATATCGTTTGTCAATTTATCGACATCAATGCTGCGAACCTCTGTGGAAGTGGTGATAAAGTCTATGTTGGTAAAAACACCTTCGAAAAAGTCAGCGAAAGTAATTCTCGCCATGCCAAAAGGGGCCCAATAAAGACGTTTGTTATTACCGTCATACGCCAATGCATTTGCTAGTCCGATATCTGACACTGCCGTAGTTATAGCCATGGTTCTCAAGTTTAATCGTTTAATATCTGTTTGCTCACTAAAGCCATCATCATACAGATAGTAGAGAACGCTGTCCGCAGCATCAAAAACCACATTGGAAATGGAATTATTCACATTTCCAGGAATGATAACAGTTTTAGTATTGGTATCGAGATTCCAGTTCGACAACTCATTATTGTCACCATCAACAATAAATAAGTCATTTTGAGCAGTTAGCGTCATGCTTGTCAGCATAGCCAGCACTAACGATATAAACAGCATCCTGCAATTCGGAAAACAGTTATTAGCTTTTCCATATTTCATCATTTTTCTCTCCTGAGGTATAACATATTCTCATAATGTATATCGATGTTAAACCGTTTCGAATATTTTTACTTTTCTAATTCTGATCCACATAGATAACACATTTTTAATTTTTATGTAATTATCATAAAATATAGCGCAGGTTGTTAACTTTTTATAAAAATTCGATTAAGAAATATCTGTAGGTCTCAAAACAGAAATTGCGGATGCCAATTCATCACATGACACCAATGCTGCTGTCTTAAATTGTTTGATTTCCCGGGTTATATAAAGATTGGTTTCGACAAAGGCTGAGTAAGAGAACACGTAACATTTCACTTTATGAAACTCATTTAAATAACAGTGTGATAAAATCCGTATAAACCATATTAAAAAATAAATTTCACAAACTATATTTTGAAATATATGCAAATATTACCGGAAAAGATTTGATAAGGTTTATATTTATGTTTATATGTTAATGTTAGACAAAATTGAATCGATTCCACCTATTAATAATGGAATGTTTTAACAGGAATAAACCGATGAACAGAATGAAGGATTTTTCATGAGAAAAATTCCGCCACACTTTTTCTGGCTGCTGTTTCTTATATCAACATTGCCGCTCACTATTATTGCCCAGCCCAACATCTTGCTGAACCAGGAAGGATATCGTTTTATAGACAACTACAGCTTCCGGGATTATAATGCTTACAGCGAAAACTGGGCGGTTGTTCAGGACCATCGCGGCATCATGTATATCGGCAACGGACAGGGAATTCTGGAATATGATGGCGTGGAATGGCGCCTGCTTTCCGGTGAAAGTGTTTACTCTTTAACAATTTCCCAGGATAGTCTCGTTTACGCCAGCATGTACGGCGACTTCGGTTACCTGGCTTATACTCCGCAGGGGAAAAAGCAGTTTACTTCAGTATTGAATGATTCAACCGGTGAGTACGAAAATTTTCTTGGTCGGGTTACGCTGGCTATGCCGGATGGTGTTTATTGCGTCTCCCGGGAAATGCTCTTAAAATGGGATGGTCAACAACTGCAAACCTGGAAACCGGAGGAATGGTTCGGACAGATGTTTGCAGTGCAAGGTCAGCTATACGTTTCTGAAAAAACAAAGGGACTAATGAAGATGTCCGATAGGGCATTGGTTCCGGCATTCAGAAAAAATTATTTCCCGGAAGCGGAAGTTTCCGTAATGCTCCCCTACCCCAATGTTTCTTCCCGGGACTCAATTTTAATAGGCACCTATACTAATGGCCTTTTTTTATCATCAGGGAATGTTGTAAAACCTTTTCAATCTGCTGCGACAGAGTATTTTAAAACCAACCAATTATCTACCGGCAGTTTGCTTAGTAATGGCATTTACGCCTTCGGGACAGACCGGGGTGGTATGGTTACGATGAATGCTGCCGGAGAACCGATGGAAATTCTTTCCGAGGAAACCGGGATCAGAGACGGGGGCGTACAAGCATTATACCCGGATCGGCAGGGAAATCTCTGGCTGGCGCTCTACGATGGCATTGCAAGGGCAGAACTCCCCTCCAATTTTTCTTTCTTTTCGGAGAATGCCGGTATCCAGAGCGATGTTAGTGTTATTCAGCGTCATCAGGATAAACTATATATGATTGGTCGTTATGGCCGCTATCGGGGAATTTATTCTCAGGAAACAAAACCGCTGGAAAACATCTCCGGATTTGGCAGCTCAGCTAAAATGCCCCAATTCAAGCCGGAGAAGGCAATTGTTACCAATTGCTGGGCATTGCTTTCCGCCGGTCAGGATCTTCTTGCAGCAACAGATGCCGGCATTTATATCATCAATGACAATGGCGTTTCCCACCTGAAAAGTGATTGGATTTATACGCAAACGCTTCATCAGTCCTCGCGGGACAGCAACCGGGTATTTGTCGGACTCGTCGACGGTCTGGCGGTAATAGAACGGGAAAACGGCGTTTGGCTGGACAGGGGAAAACTTGCCGATACAGACTCGGAAGTCGCCCACATTGTTGAAGAACAGGATGGCACTTTGTGGCTGGAAACCTGGACAGGCACTTTGTGGAGAATAACGGACATCAAAAATCAAAACTTCAAAAATCCCCGAAATATTCGCGGTAAACAGTATGACGATAAAGATGGCCTGCCATCTGGTTTTGCCTATGTAAGCACTATAAACGGGCGGGCAATTTTCCCGACCTCCGCCGGTTTGCGCTACTACGATTCGGAAAAGGATGCCTTTCCTTCCGACAACACCTTTGGGCCCGCATTTGCCGATACCACACTGGAAATACAATATGTCGTTGAAGATCCGCAAAAGAATGTCTGGTTATATTCTGTAAAAGAAGGGCAGGTGAATATTGCCCGGGCAGTGCCGGATAACAATGGTGGATATACTGTTCATCAAACCCCTTTTAATCCGATTGCCGCGTTGGGAGACATCGTCTATACGATCTATCCGGAAAATGATGGCACCACCTGGTTTGGCACTTCCGAAGGGCTCATCCGTTATAATCCTGAGATTATCTCCCATAATGATATCGATTACGATGCCTACATTCGGAAGGTTAGCCTGCTGAACAGTGATTCCGTAATCTACTTTGGCGATATTGCACCATCCGGGAACAGCAATTCGAATCAACCAACCGTGACCCTGGATTATAGCGATAATGCGATCAGCTTTGAATTCGCAGCCGCCTATTTTAGCAACAAATCCGATAATCAATATCAGTATATCCTGGAGGGATTCGACCGGAAATGGTCTGATTGGCGGAAGTCTCCCGTTAAAGAACACACCAATATTCCGGAAGGCAGTTATGTTTTTCGCGTCCGGGTGAGAAATGTCTATGGACATATCAGTAATGAAGCAGCTTTCGCTTTCAGCATTCTGCCACCCTGGTATCGCTCCTGGATTGCCTACATGATATATGCGTTTGGTTTTATTCTGGTAACCCTCGGCGTCAGCCGCATTCGTAACCGCCAGCTGAAAGCACGCAGTATGGTCCTGGAAAAAAGAGTTCATGAGCGCACCCAGGAAATACGCAAACAAGCAGAAGAAATTCATATGCAGGCAGAAGAATTAAAAGATAAGAACGATGAATTAGTGCGCACGCAGGAGAAGTTGGTCGTTCAGGAAAAGCTCGCTTCTTTAGGTTCTCTGACTGCCGGTATTGCTCATGAAATTAAGAATCCTCTCAACTTTGTTAACAATTTTGCCAGCCTTTCCATCGAGTTAGTCGAGGACCTGGAAACGGAGATGGCGGCGATTAAGGCCGGGAATCCTTCCGAAGATGCAGAAGAATATGTTGAAGAGCTGTTGAGCGATATTAAGATGAATGCCGGGCGCATCAACGAGCATGGTAAACGGGCAGATAATATCATCAAGGAAATGCTAAAACACTCCCGGGGCGTTGCCGGAGAATCCGGAGAAGTGAATTTTAATGAGCTGATTGAAGAATACCTGAATTTGACCTATCATGGCTTCAAGGCGCAACATCCGGAAGTTTCCATTATTCTCCAGAAAGAATTTGATGATGATATCGGTAAAATAGAAGTAATTCCCCAGGACTTAAGCCGGGCGGTTATCAATATTGTGAATAACAGCTGCTACGCTGTTCTGGAAAAGCATCAACGACTCGGTGCAGACTTTAAGCCACAGGTAAAAGTTACAACGCGCAAAGAAGGTAAATGGGTGGAATTGCGTATTCATGATAATGGCGATGGCATTCCTGATGATATTCGCGAAAAAATTTTCAACCCGTTCTTTACCACTAAGCCGACAGGTGAAGGCACCGGTCTGGGTCTATCACTCACGCATGACATCATCGTAAAGGTTCATCATGGAGAAATTCGTTTAGAAAGTGAGAAGGGCGAGTTTACGGAATTTATTATCCGACTGCCGCGTTAATCAAAAAACCTTTTGGCCATTTCTGTAACAGCTATCCTGGAGGGAAGTTTACCATGGCATCGCATATTAAGTCCGGAGAATTTCCGCAACATACAGATGAAAACCGCACGATTTGGGAAGAGAATGCCGATTGGTGGGATGAAAAAATTGGCGAAGGAAATGACTTTCAGATTCATCTGATTGAACCTGCGACCCATAAGTTGCTTCAACTAAGCGGCGGGGAAAGCGTCCTGGATATTGCCTGCGGTGCAGGCCGTTTAGCCAGGCAAATGGCTGAAAAAGGGGCACGGGTTACCGCGATTGATCAGAGCAGTAATTTTATCAAACGTGCACAAAGTAAAACGCCCAAACATTTGGGGATAGATTATCGGGTAGTTGATGCAACGGATTCAGTCGCACTCTCCTCGTTGGGTGAATCTACATTTGACTATGCAGTCTGCACGATGGGGATCATGGACATTCCGGTGCTTACACCAATGATGCGCGCCCTACGAACGCTACTCAACCCCAATGGACAATTCGTCTTTAGCATCACCCATCCTTGCTTTCATTCCGCCGCACAACCGGCTTTTGCCGAAAGGGTGGTGACGGATGACGGGCGACATTACACCATAAACGGGATTAAGGTCAGTCGCTATATAACTTCCTTGGCATTTAAGACTGAAGGCATTGTGGGGCAGCCTGTCGCGCAATTTTCTTTCCATCGTCCGTTACAGGTTTTATTCGCAGCAGCATTTGCAGAAGGGTTTGCCATTAATGGATTGGAAGAACCCGTATTTACTGCAGATCAAAAACAGCGCTCATATTTGAAATGGAAAGATATGCCGGAAATTCCCCCGGTGTTGGCGGTGCGTATGATTCGCTTGAGATAACTTTATTAATAAAGAGAAATAATGCCAGCTGTAGACCTCGTCATTCAATATTTGGATATATTCTTTTCCGGAGAAAATTTGACAGAGTTGTACGATATTTTCAGTGCAGATTTAAAATTCCACGGCCCATGGATAAACTGTACGTCACCTCGGGAATACATTGAAAGCTTACAGGAAGACCCACCAGAAGAATGCAGTTATGAGATAATTCATATCTTCGAAAAAAACAATTATGTCAACATTATCTACCGGTTCAAAAAACCAGGCATTACAACTCTAATGTCCCAGCTTTTCGAAGTACACAATGAAAAGATAGTCGCCATTCAACTAATTTTTGATAGTGCTACCTTTAAGGAAGGGTAACGAAAGATACTCATCGAATCAATTAAAGCGCTCGGGTATTGTAAAACTTTGATTATTTGATATTTAATCCTTGACTCAGGCGTAACCATGCAATAGCTTCAGACGTGTTTTCTGGAATTTCAGCCTGTAAAATTTCTCTCCAGTCTTGAATACCCCGTTAATCACATAATTTTCTTAATATTTTTTTCAAAGGAGTAAGTATAATGTCAGAAAGAGTAAATGGCGTCGTTAAATGGTTTAACGATAGCAAAGGATTTGGTTTTGTTACCAGTAAGGATGGACAGGAATTGTTTGTTCATTTTAGTTCTATCCGCGATAACGGTGGTTTTCGATCCCTGGAAGAAGGGCAAGAAGTAGAATTCACTATCGGAGAAGGTAAAAAAGGCCCGCAAGCACAAGATGTTGTGGTGCTGTAACTAATTACAATTCAGACAAAGTTGCAGATTAAGTAGCCTACCCCAGACTGCTTTTAGATTATGCGCATGAAAAATTGTAATTTAAAAATGTGTTTTAAACTCTTAATCAAAAAGGCGACACTATCCAGTGTTGCCTTTTTGATTTTATACAAGGAATAGCAGATGAACCTATATGTGGGCAACTTATCGGAGTCAGTTGTCGAATCTGATTTAGAGGAGGCTTTTTCAGCTTTCGGTGAGGTTTCTTCCGCCAAAATTATCCGCGACAAATTCACCGGTATGTCTAAAAAATTCGGTTTTGTCGAAATGGCGAATATAGCCCAAGCTCAGGAAGCAATAGAGAAACTGAATTATAGCGAGCTAAAAGGATATGTTATTGTAGTTAATGAAGCACATCCTAAAAAGCCTCAGCAAAAAAGAAAACGGCGTTGAGGAAATTTTGAAAAAACAAACTCAGTGCCTTGCAGATCTTACCAGACAATCTGTTTTGTAAAACGATCAATAAAAAATCTCACCCCAAGGGGGCAATACGCATGTCGGGACGGTATAGAAACCGAGCCAGCCAATCGCTTGATAAATATCTACAGGAAATTAGTGAAGTTCCCTTGTTAACCGCGGAGGAAGAAATTGAACTTGCGCGTCGAATTAAAACCGGTGACGAAAAAGCATTGGAAACCTTAACCAGGGCAAATCTGCGGTTTGTAGTTAGCGTCGCGAAACTTTATCAAAATAAAGGTCTGGCTCTTGGAGACTTAATCAATGAAGGTAATTTGGGTCTCATAAAGGCTGCAAATCGTTTTGATGAAAGCCGGGGTTTCAAATTTATATCCTATGCGGTTTGGTGGATTCGTCAGGGAATTATGCAGGCGCTGGCCAACCAGGCTCGCCTGGTTCGATTACCACTGAATCGGATTAATTCACTCAGTAAAATTGGCAAAGCGGCCTCTGAACTGGAACAGGTATTTGAAAGAGAACCCAGCCCGGCTGAGATTGCGGAACAACTGGATATGAAAACACTGGAGGTTTTTGATACCTTAAAAGTATCCGGAAGGCACTTGTCAATGGATTCTCCTCTCAAGGAGGGCGAAAAAAGTTCTTTATTGGAAGTTATTAAAGACGACCAACAACCATCTCCAGACTCTGAATTATTAAACGAATCGTTAAAACTTGAGATTGAACTCGTGATGGGCACTTTAACCAAACGAGAGGCAGAAATCATTCGTTTATACTTTGGACTCGGGGCAGAATATGCACTGAATTTAGAAGAAATTGGAGATCGGTTTAATCTTACCAGGGAGCGGATACGGCAAATTAAGGAAAAAGCCTTACGTCGCCTGCGTCATGCCTCCCGCAGTAAGGCATTGCGACAGTTTTTAGAGTGATATTCAATATTCGATAGTAAAATTCAAACGGGCGGAAAGATCAATGATTTTTCGCCCGTTATCTTTTTCCAGCTATTTATGCGAATTACATGCAAAAAGCCATAAGCTTTCTGCTGGGGATAGTTCAAACTCTCGCCTGAGCGAGTTTACAAAACCTGCACAGGTGTCTTTTCCAATGAGCGATCATACAAACTACTGCCTGTGTGATACATTAAATCCTCCGGTTTACGGTCTCAAATTTCCGGTTAGTCCACAATTCTTAACTTGCAGACTAACCGCTTTTTATTCAAGACCTACCGGAAAATTTTCCTTATTTCAATAGCAGCATTTTTTTTACGGCCAAAAAAGAAGGCGTTCGCAACTGATAAAAATAAACCCCACTTGCTAAACTTGTCGCATTGAAAGTTATTCTATGCTCACCCGAGGATTGCCTGCCTTTGAAGAGGGTTTGCAAATGCCGTCCATGAACATCATAGACCGTTAATGTTATATTTGTTGTTTTCGGCAGATAATATTCAATCGCCGTTTCCGGATTGAAAGGATTGGGATAATTATCTTTGAGTATGAAGTTTTCGGAGGCATTCACACCCCGATCATCAATACTCACAAATGTTTGTAAATAATCCCTTAACCAGGTCATCGCCGGTCGTTCGTCGCCGTTTTCGTCGATGATATATGCCATCTGCTCGTTTCGCCACAGTCCGGGGCGCCAGCCCCACAGCGTTACGCCCATAACTGATGGATGCTCCCAAAACAGCGGAAAGATCCGTTGATATTCCTGCAATTGAATTTCATCGGTCGGGCCATCAATATCCATTTCGGTAACCATAATCGGCAGACCGGTTGCTGCCAGCGTATTGAGATTATCCATCATTGTTTGGGAAGGCGCAGTGGTGGAGAAGGCATGTCCCTGAACGCCGATGATATCAATCAGGTTTGCATCTTTCAGTAAATTAATAATTTCCACATATTGATTGGTGCTGGTGGTATTATTAACAATACTAAAGTCGTTTAGGACCAATTGGGTGGATGGTGGAAACATCGTATCTGCGATTGTGAATGCGTTGATCACCCAGTCCCAGCCGGTGACACCTGTTCCCCCCAAGGCATCGATGTAATTGCCATTGCCCACTCCGGCGGGAGGATCATGCAAGGGCTCATTAACCACTTCCACATAATCGAGGTCCGGATATCGAGCGGAAACAGCGCCAATCCATTCTTCGATTTCTTCCAGCTGCTCGTTTGGCGGTAGGGATTCTATCCAGGTCGGCTGCTGATTTCCCCAGATAAGAATATGAAAACGAAATGGATATCCATTATCTTTGGCGAGATTATATGCTGCGTCCAGCTGAGTCCAGTTCATCACATCCCGGGTTGCTTCAACACTCCCCCACTTCCCGGCATTCTCCGGGGTTACCTGGTTCCAGTAATTCTCGAAACCCGGCGCTTGTGTGCCGCTAAATGCGCAACCGAGAAATTTGGACTGCCCAGTCGCTAATGGTGGGCCGGGCCAGGAAGGCTGCACATCGATAATTTGCATATTATCGATGTAAATTGCATTACCTACATTTGCTGCAATACTGAAATGAATCGGTGCCCGTGCCGATGTTTCCTGATCGGTGATTGCAAATTCAAAGGTAAACTCCTCCCACTGATCTGCGGGAAGATTTGCCGGGCGAAGCGAGCCATACTCGTTAAAGCTGTAGTTACCAACGGTGAGATGAAGTTGTGCACCGGGACTCTCAGCCTTTGCCCAAACGCTATAGCGGTAGACATTTCCCGGCACAACTGGTATATTTTCGGCGATGGCCTGGATATCCCAGGGATTGGGGCCGGTCGCATTTACCAGAATCTTCAGCGCCCGATTCCCTTCTTGCACAGTATCATCAACAATCTCAAAAACCGGCGGTGTGGATACATTGCCACTCGACGACATTGCCCAACCGGAAATGCTGCCACCACTGATCACCCCGACAGCTGAACTTTCAAAACCGCCATTGGTAACCAATTGAGCATTGACCTGCGCAGAAAATACAACTATCAGGCAACAGATGATTAAATTGAGGGTTCTTCTCGCGATAACAATCATTTTACTCTCCGAATATTTGTATAATCAAATTAGATGGCATCGGAAAGTAAAATATCCCGGGAATATATTCAACTGCTTTTCCCGGGATTTAATAAAAAGGGTAGTCCGTTTTATTTTATTAACATCATCTTCTTCACCTGTTGAAAAGATCCGGCGTTAAGTTCATAGAAATATATTCCACTGCCAACGCTCTGCCCCAGATTATCAGTACCATCCCACCGAACGACATAATTACCTTCAGGACGACTGTCATTCACCAATGTTTTTACCAGTTGGCCAGAAATATCATAAATTTTTAATTCGACAATTCCCGCTTCCGCAATCCGAATTCGAATATTTGTGTTGGGATTAAATGGATTCGGATAATTTTGTTCCAGTGCATGACGCATCGGCAGTCCAGCGGATGCATCATCCCCAATACCAACTGTTTGACTCATAATCCATGTTTTTGCACTTTCAACTATGGTGTCGATGCCATTGGCGGCATCATCCCGATCGAACCAAACCGGTTCATCCGGGGCGAGACCGATATGCACCAGGTATTGATGATCGCTTACTCGATACATGGCACTATTCGACAATGATGCAAACCAATCGTTATTGCCGACGTCAATAAAATCCGAGCCGGTATTACCGCCGGGTGCTTCTCTCCCAAAAATCCTTGCCCGCGGATGAAATGACAAGCGCAATGCTTCCAATTCTCCCGCGCTAATAGACCCCGGACCAATCAAAATGGCGATGGGTTTATCATAAAATGTCAACGGATTTCCCTGAATTACCAGATTCGCGGCCGGGCGCAATGGATCAGGAATCATCACGAAGTGATTGCTCGAACGAAATTTTTTATCAAAGCCAACCGTGGGGGCAATTGTATTGAACAACAGCTGAAAACCGTCCCGCCCCAATGCGCCTCCACCGGTATTATATCGAAAATCAAAGATAATCCCATCGGTATCGGTATGATGCATCAGGCTATCCACTGCCTGGCGGAACTGGGCGCGAATATTGAACTGAGCATCAAACGACCAGGAAGTGACATAGATGTAGCCTATTTGCGTACCTTCAACGACGCCCCAGCTGACCCGATCACCATTACTGCGATCCGGCCACTCCACGCCGGGAACGTCAATTTGTTCGCTTCCCCAGATTGTCCGGCTCTGCCCGGCGAGCAGATTGGTGTCGTAATGCAGAGTATCATTACTGCCATATTTAAGAATGTCTATGGTGTCAAAAAGATGCCAGTTAAGTCCCGCTGCCTGCAAGATGTAATAGTCATTCGCGGCTTTTGTGCTGGCGTTAACTGAGTTATAAAATATTGGCAGCTCTGCCTCCAGCAGGGTGGGATAAATATCTTTCCAGGGCACACCATCATATCCGAGGACAACATCACCCGGCTGCAGCCCAATCGGATGGCCTGGCAATGCTTTGTAGACCAACAGGGAGCTATCCGGCAGTGGTGTCAGCAGCGCACCGAAGTGCTGATTCAAACTCCACTGCCCAATCGTCATCAAGGGAATACCTCTGCTTTTTCCGGTAATCCACACCGGCACATCGAAGATATAGGTATGCAATTCATTCAACTGAAAGGTAAAATGATTCATGATGCCACTGAAGCGCCCCCGACTGACTCCAGCCTCAATTTCCGGGCGATAACGGTCCCGCAAGGCAAAGATATCAATATCATCATTATGGAATCCGGCATAAGTCAGATCGACTTCATTGAACCAGAAATCAAAAAGTGCCAATTTCTCGCTGGTGGAAATACCCGGCCCCCAGGTCGCGTCGATTATCTGTCGCCAGTCTTCGACAGTAAATTCGGTACTGCGCTTCCCATATTTTTCGGCCCATTTAAAATCCGATTTTGCTGATGCTTTCGGCAATGGCAATCCCGGGAACAGCTGGGCATAAATCATAGTATTTACAAAGAAAAGTGTAAGTATTATCAATAGCCGCATAGATCCTCCTTTATTTGCATAGCAGTTTACAATGAATTCCGGAAAACTGCCGTACCCAATCCATGTGGTAATCGCTGCAGCGATTATTTCCCTGCATTCTTGCCTCCTTTTACGAACGAGATCCGGCCTTTTGCTGATATCCACTTTGCAAATCGATTCTCAGAAATTAGCATTGCTCAGAAACAGCGGTCATCGTTCCTGCGACCGGTGATGTCTGCAACCGTTCATAAAACCTGTAAAGGAGATTACAGATGAAGCATCTGTTAATTTTATTGATCATTTGTTTTACCGGCAGCTTATGTGCAGAAAACAGTAATTTTAAATCAGCAATGAAGCGTGCGTTAACGATTCACGATACAGCATCATCTTATGCCTCAGAACAGATTGCCTTAAAAGCATTTGAAGATGTCAGTCAAAAATACGAAGATCAATGGCTGGGTCATTACTGGACGGCATATATGCTTACCCAGGTAGGGAGACTGGTGAAAAGAACCAATCAAAGTGAAGATCCCATGGCATATATTGATAAAGCACAGAAACATCTGGACAAAGCTTACGAATTATTAGAGGACAAAAGTGATGAAAACCGGTCGGCGATTCATACATTACAGATATTGGTATATAAATTCCGGGGATGGTTTGACGAATCGATTAAAGACAAATATACGGAAATGGCCAAGGAGGAGTTTGTAAAGGCAGCGAAGGCAGACCCCGATAATCCATTGCTATATGTCATGAGTGGAACGGATTTGATCAACGAAGGCCAACGCGAAAAGGATCTTGGAAAAGTATATGCCGGGAAAATACTACTGCAAACGGCAAAAGCGAAATTTGCAGAAACAACGATAGATCGCAGTGAAACAACGCACTGGAATTCCGAATGGCTGCCGTTCTGGTTACCTTATGCGGATAAACTGTTGGCCGGCGAAGCGGGCTCCTGAGAAATAACCGGTTCCATAATTTTATAAAGCCACTGATGGCACGGATTTTCACGGATTAAGTAGTGACGGATTTGTGAACCATTAATTTCATATATCCGTGTCATTTGCCCATTTGTAGATTTGCAAATGGGCAACAATGGCCGAGTGGGCTGTGCAATTAACCTTTTTAGTTCACTTCTTTATCATTAAGATTTTTGTCCGCTTACTTAAATAGATCGTAAACTAAATATTGTTAAATTTTCTATTCGAGGCAGTTACAGTAGCGGTTGGCAGATTTTATTTTTTCTTCAGCAATATATGGATTCTACCGGGTAGCTGGTTGTTTCTGACCTCACCCCTAGCCCCTCTCCTGAAAGGAGATGGGGGCTTTCTCCCCTCGCCTCTTAGGAGAGGGGCCGGGGGGTGAGGTCCAAACAGAGATTTAACATGCTCATATTGCCTTTTACTATTAAATCTTCAAGACCTTAAAAACTTAGTTTGCAGTCTAATTAAATACTTATGAATTTAATAACCTTAATTTCATATTAATCCGTGTCTATCCGTGCCATCCGTGAAGTAGTAAAAAGTATTGAATCTTCTGGCGCTTGCAGCGAGATTGCAGCTGTGAGCAAAAACCTTCACCACAAGCAACCAGGAGATTCGTTATGAACTATGTTGGTTTAGATATTCACAAGAAACATATTCAGGTTCAACACATGACGTCAGATGGCACATTAGGTCTCAAGAGCAGGATAGCGACATCAGAAGCGGCGCTTTTGTCTGTTCTTGATGAGCTTGAAGGCCCGCTGTCGGTATCGCTGGAAGCAGGTCGCAACCATTGGTGGATCAGCCAGTTGCTCTTATCTCAAGCAAAGGTATCAAAACTGCAAGTGGTTGATCCTCGCCGCAGTCGTAATTTAGCACAAGAGTTGTCCGTTCAAAAGGGCTATGGCCGCGCCAAGAATGATCGGATCGATGCCGAGATGCTAAGCGAGATTGATCGTTTAGGCGTAAGCCCGGTGATTCACTTAGCGAGTGCAGCTGAGCTAGAGCTTCGCAGCCTTTGCCGCCATCGTTTCATGTTGGTTGGGCTAAGCCGCAGCTTATCGAATCGTATCCAGGCTATTTTGGCCATGCATGGCATTCGCTCTACGACTCGGGCATTGCTGGATGACCCCGAATTGTCATCACTTGATCATCTCCAGGGGTATATCCCTCATATGATCGGGCAATTCTTAGATCAAATTCGGCTGATTAACAAGCAGCTTGAATCAACAGAACGCAGACTGAACAAATGCTTACCCGAAAAGGATCCATCTATCAAACTGCTGCTCACCACACCGGGTATCGGTATTGTAACCGCCAGAATCATCATGAGCGAAATATTTTCTATCTCCTATTTTGAGTCACCGAAATATCTGATTTCCTATAGCGGCCTGGCGCCGGTCGAAGATGAAAGCGCCGGCCGAAAAGGAATTATCAAGCTCAACAAACATTGTAACTACTTTCTGAAATATGCCTTTGTCATCGCCGCTCATACGGCCAGAAGGCATCCTAAATACAAAGCTAAATATAACCGAGATGTCAGAAAACATGGAAAAATAAGAGCCAAAACTAATTTGGCCAGACGAATAGCCAAAGCGGTCTTTTGGATGTTGACCCGCCAACAACCCTTCAAATAGAATAGAAGGGGTCTTTGTTGGATGCCGCGAGGAAGGCCGGTAGTACCTTTTTAGCCATGATCGCATTGACGATCCTATCCGTGAATGTACACCGGCCGGGTCAACTCCTGAGTTCACTTCATGTATCGGCTTGAAGCAGCTAAAGCCACCCCGGAAGGCTCGGGGCAAATACCAAATAAATGGATGAGACCATAAGACCATCATGGCGAGTTCCTAATAAAGTGATAAGGCAAATACCAACAGATAATGGCAACATCAAAATCGGTCAACAAACAAAACCAAAGGTCTTCCCTCTTCCCAAGCTCCAAATCCGGAGGACCCAAAAGGCCAGAAGATTTTCATCAACAGTGCTTCGAAAGGTCAACCAAGAAATATGTACTGTTTATGAAACTTTTTATAAATGACTAAATCGAAAATAATTAGTAAATTATGACGATGAAAGAAAGGGCAATATTATTAAGAAGCTAATCCAAAAATTTCCGTTTGCACTCGTATTTATGATTGGCTTTTGGCTGCTGCTGGCGATCGTCGATCTGCTCAAGAATTATGTAAATGCAGTTAATTATGGACGCCCTTTCGACTGGGGTTTCTCCCTGACATTTGTATCGATATATGCCCTTGCCTGGATAATTCTTAGCTACCTAATTTATCAAACCTTTCTCTATTTTAACCGCCAGAGCTGGCCGGTAAAGTTTGTCACTCATTTGCTGCTCAGCACTATTTACGGCGCAATTCATGTGCTTATCGTTTCCCTGTTATTCAATCTTTCCCTATACGATGCCACGGCGGCAACTGCTTCCTTTTGGACAGTTTTCATTGAGAATTTTACTATGCGCTTTATTCCCTCATGGGTAAATAGCATGCTGGCCTATTGGGTGGTTTTGATTATACTGTTTGCATTTGATTACTATCAAAAATACCAACAGAAAACCCTGGTTGCACTGCAGCTGGAATCGCAGTTAACCCAGGCAAAATTACAAACCCTGAAAATGCAACTACAGCCGCACTTTCTCTTTAACGCTCATAATACCATATCCATGTTGGTCCGAACCGGTAAATCCGGACCGGCGGTCAATATGATATCAGCACTCAGCGATCTACTGCGTACTTCCCTTACCCGCGCAGACACTCAGTTAATTTCGCTCAGCGAAGAGATCGACCTTTTAAAGAAATATTTGAAAATCGAACAAGCGCGTTTCGAAGACCGTTTAACCATCGAGTTTTCAGTAAACCCAAATAGCGAGAATGCCCTTGTCCCCAATTTGCTGCTGCAGCCCATTGTCGAAAACGCTTTTAAACATGGCATTAGCCGGCAAATGGGCGATGGTAAGATTGATATTTCCGTAGATGTATCCGACGGTAGTTTAATGATGATGGTGTATAATTCCGGTCCGCCGCTGGAAAATAACCCGCCTGTTGCAAACAACGGTGGCATTGGCCTTAGCAACACCCGCAGCCGTCTGCAGCAGCTTTATCCCGGCAATCACGAGCTTCGTGTCGAGAATGCAGTTGGCGGCGTTCAGGTAACCATTAAAATTCCCCATCAGGAAAAAGAAGAGATCGTGAATGAGACGGTTTAAAACCATAGCAGTAGATGATGAAAAAAAAGCCCGGGATGGCATAAGGGTTTTGCTGGAGAAGGATAAGGAAATCGATCTGGTAACGATCTGCGAAAATGGCATGGTTGCCATTGAAGCAATTGCGCAATTTCGCCCGGAGATTCTCTTCCTGGATATTCAGATGCCGGAAATCAATGGCTTTGAAGTATTGAACAGCCTGCCTGCGGATATAATGCCGGCAGTTATTTTCACAACCGCCTACGATCAATACGCCCTGAAAGCGTTTGAAATTCATGCCATAGATTATCTGCTAAAACCATTTACCGACGATCGCTTTTATCAAGCACTAGAACGCGCGAAGGATCATATTGACTCAGCCGCTTTACAGGATGTTCAGGACAACCTTTCCCAGCTGCTAAAAAATTATGTTAAATCGCAGGCTGCCAACCCACAAGCATCCCTGATTCAGGGCGCTGCGACGGAGAATTCCCCCTTGGCCGATCGGTTGGTAATAAAATCCTCCGGCAAAGTATATTTTCTGCCATTTGATGAAATTTTATCGATCGAAGCACAGGATTACTTTGTCAAGATTATAACAGCGAATGCACATTATATGGTGCGGGAGCGGCTCAAAAATATGGCGACCCGCTTACCGGAGAATGTATTTCTGCGCGTGCATCGTTCGACCATCGTAAATATTCGTGCGATTCGCTCCTGGGAGCCTTTTTTTAATGGCGATTTTTACCTGACCCTCACCAACGGAAAACAAATAAAGGGCAGCAGAAACTATCGCAAGCCTCTTGATGCCCTTTTATCTGACAAAAACAAATAACTATAAACTCTGAACTCTAAACTTAATCAAAATAAAACTGATACTGCGCGGAAAAAGTTAGATCATTCCCGCCATTTTCCAACGGTTCATTCTTTTTCACCCACATCTTCAAATTTTTGAAATCGTAGCTGACACTAAAAGAGACGCCACTGTTTTTAATATTCGCAAAACGGATGTCGGCATCTTCCACGGTATTTAATGGATCATCAACGCCGTTAAAGGAGTGGAATCCGGTGATGTAAAGTCCGATCCCCTGCCACCAGGTTCCCAGACCCGCAATTTCCTGTATTCGACCATATCGATTGACAATGACCCCGACATATGTCGATGGAAAGAAGGCACCGCCGCCCAGCCGGCCAACGCCATCACGGTTATACCATACCAGGTTCAGGCGAACATCGGTATCTGTTGCATATAAAGGTTGCGCCGGATTAATATCCGGACTGACGCCGATACGACCGTATCCCTCCAGGCGCATTGCTCTTGAGAGCACAAAGTCATAACCGGCAGTAATCATAATTCCCTCTTCCGGTGTACCCACAGGAGAATCTCCCGGCGATGTCGTTTTTTGATACAACACACCAATGGTGCCGCGGCCAATGCCTAAATCGACCCCGGCATATTGCCGATTGATCCGTGGTTCGGCATTTACGTCAGTGAATTTGGCTTCCGTAATATGGATATAGGAATAATGAACACTGATGTCGTCCACCAGCTGTCCATACAGGTCCAGAGTTAAAATTGAAAGTATTATTAGCACTAAGTTATAATATTTTTGCATTCCGACCTCCTTGTTCAGAAAGATGTGCGAATGGTGAGTTTAATTTTTTACTTAGTTCCCACTTCTTGTCCTGTCGAAACACATCTCATTTTAAGTGAATTTCATTTATAAAATTGTCACTTAAAAATTGTTGCCAGCGGAATTTATGGTCTTCTGTGGAAATATTATTTTTCCACGCCGTCCAGGTTCGATAGGGATTACCACCACGCTTTTGCCGGGTGCTGCCGAAGATATCCGCATGGCGAGAATTATCCCGGGAAAGCACCAGCGAGTCATTAATGCTGGACTGGTAAAGCACCAGAATGTTATCCGATTCCTCAAGAATAGTTGTGCCGGGAAGGAGATGGCTTTTTACATGTTTCCAGTAATTCGATGGCTGAATACTTCGAACAATTGGAGATGAGTTTTCCCTGCTGCCCCGGTTGGTGATGTTAGAATTTGTATTGGTAACGGAAGTAATTTCCTCATCGCCAGCAGAATTAGTATTCAACGCTTCCCCCGGGGAGGAATTACTAGTTTCTATCATTGCATTGTTTTCCGGTATTGCTGTTGTATCCAGCAGTTTGCTTGTTTCTACCAGTTCAATGCTGTTACGCTCTGCATTATCATCCTCTTCAGATTGTTGAATCGCGGCGTTCTGTTCTGCAAGTAACTGTTCATTTTTCCGCTGCTCCGCGCGGGCGATTCTGGCCGTTAACTGGGAAATTTGCTCTTTAAAAAATGTATCATCCGGATTTATTTGCAGAATCTTAGAATAATGATCGACGGCATTCTGCAATTGATTTTTGCGAACAGCGGTATTCCCCAATTCTGCGAAGTGATCAATAATATCTCCCCGTAATCCCAACGCCGCGGAATGGTTAGGGTCGAGCAGTAAAATTTTCGAAATATGGGAGATAGCATTATTACGTCGTGGCTTCAGAAATTGTTGATTATCATACGCCAGTTCCGCTTTCCGCATCAAATCATCAATGGTTGTTTGTATCTTTCCAGAAGCGAAATCCTCTGCTAACAACTCCCGAATTACCTGCATTCTTTGTATTGCTAACGGCGCCAACGCATCGTTTGGATATTGATGCAGGAAGTCCTGATACGCCATCATCGCTTCGGTATTTTTGCCGGCATCGTAAAAGTTCTCCGCAACCGCAAAAACAGCGCTCCCCCCGGAAGCGGAATTGCTAATTTGCATAGTAATCACTACCATGCCGACCAGTATGGCTATAGCAATAAGTCCTATTAACACTTTTACTGTGGTGGTCATCGGTGGCCGTGGTGGCCCTTGATTGGGGCTAATCGGATGCTGGTATATGGATGCATCCGCTTGCTGCAAACGCTGCTCAATGATTGTTTGCATATTTCCCCGGTGACCGCTTGTTTCCATTGGCGGCGCTCCCTGAACATTGATCTGAGGGTTATTCACCGGACGAATTCCCGATTGCCCGGGCGGCTCGATCGCCTGGTTTCCGCTATTTTGGGGCAGCCCGGAGTGACACTTTGAACACTGGGTCATATGCGGCAAATTTCTGGTGCCGCATAGTTGGCAAATGGGCATAATTATCCTCCATGATAATCAATTGCATTACAAATTGTGTCTGAGTTAAACTGAACTATTGGGAAGTTGAATATGCCGGGTAGGATACAACTTATAGCACTCCTGCACTCTTTAGGCAGATTTTTTTTGATACAAATATAGTACTTTACAGAAATAGTCAGTAAAGACGATCAAAGAACGTTAAAGAAAAAATGTGCGAAGTTATAATTGATATAATATGCCAATATACAGATTGATTATCACAGAAGTATCACTAAATCGTGCATATTTTTTTAATTTTTGGTTTCAATATCGATCGGTTTAGATATCCGGAAGAAACTGCTGACAATCAGCAGCTTCTCAAATTCTACTCATACCTTAACGAATCTGCCGGATTTATTAATGCCGCTTTTATCGAGAGGAAACTAATGGTTACCAATGCAATTAAAGCTGCGGCGGCGGCGGCCAGTAAAAATATCCCCCAGTCTAATTCAGTGCGGTAAGCAAATCCTTCCAACCAATAATTCATCACATAAAAGGCAATCGGCCAGGCGAGAACATTCGCGAATAAAACCAACTTTATGTAATCCTTGGACAATAATATCACGATATTACTAATGGTCGCTCCGAGAACTTTCCTAACGCCTATTTCCTTAGTGCGATGCGCCGTTGTATATGCAGACAACCCCAATAATCCCAGGCAGGAAATAAAAATCGCGATAATCGCACAATACTGAAATATCGTCGCTAATTTTTCATCCGCCTCATAGAGCTTGAAGTAATTTTCATCCAGAAAGAGATAGTCCAGGGGAAAATTTGCATCGAATGATGCCCATTTTTCTTTTACAAATGCCAGGGTATTTGCCAGGTCTTCATTTCGAATTCGTAAATACAACTTCCCGCGTTCCTGTTCGGACAAGGCAATGACAACCGGTGCTATCTCATGATGCAGCGAGCCGATATGAAAATCATTTACGACACCAACCACAAAGATGTCCGTCGTGTCCCCGGCAAAATGCACCCGCTTGCCAACCGGGTTATCCCATTGAAATTTCTTCGCCAGAGTTTGATTGATAATGATTGCCCGCTCGGGGTCACTCACCCGCGACCGATCGAAATTTCTTCCGGCAATCAGCTGCATTTCCATGAGGTCCAGATAATCATGATCCACGAACATAAACTGCACCGTTTGATCTTCCATACTACCTTCAGGGGTCTCGATTTGCATCGCGGTATGGTTTAAATCTTTCCCCGGTAAATCCGGTGATGTTGCCGCCTTCAGAATATTCGGATGTTGCAGCAGTTCGGCTTTAATCGCTGCCAACTGTTTTTCCATTTCGCTATCGCGGACAGTAAGCACAAGGATATTTTCCCGGTTAAATCCCAGTTCTTTTTCCCGGCTGTAATTCAATTGATCATGCACTGTTGCAGTTGCAATAATGATGATGATGGAAATCGCAAACTGAACGACCACCAATGCTTTACGCAATGCCGCCTTTGTTGCCTGCCCCTGCTTTTTCAACAGACGAATCGGCTGAAAACCGGATAGATATAATGCCGGATAAATCCCGGAGACTAGGCCGGCAGTCAATGCAATAAGTAATAAAGCGGAAATCGTTTGCCAATTGAGAAAGTTGCCACTTAATGTCTTTCCAGCCAGTGTATTCACCGCTGGTTGGAACAACAGCACCAGGAGAAGCGCAACCAGGAAAGACAAAAATGCCATAAGCAAGGATTCGCCAAAGAATTGGCGTATTAACGCCTGGCGATCGGCCCCGAGCACTTTTCGCATCCCTACTTCATCCATGCGGGCAGCGGCCCGGGCTGTTGCCAAATTCATATAATTGATGCAGGCAATCAGCAAAATAAATAATCCGACAGCGCCAAAAATATATACATAAAGAATATTGCCATTCTCAGCAGCCTCCCATTGCAGATGGGAATGGAGGTGTATTGCGGGCAGCGGCTGGATCATCAGGTCGAACTTGCCATTGAACTGCTGAAATGTTGCGGCCATATACTTTTCGTAAAAGGCCGGAAATTTCGCCATAAAAGCATCGGTATCATGTACCGGCGGAAACAAGAGATAGGTATATACATGCCCGCCAATCCAGCGCTGTAAATCTCTTTTGCTATGAAAAGTCTGCCAGGAAAGCAGCACAGTGAATGGCAAATGAGTAGTTTCCGGCAGATCTTCAATGATACCGCTAATGCGAAAAACTGCGGAATTATCAATAGTGATTTCCCGGTTCAGCACATCCATCGTGCCAAAGACTTTCCGGGCAATGCTGCGGGTGATGACAGCGGCGTTGGACGCATTGAGGGCAGTTAGAGGGTCACCAGCCAGGAACTGATGGGAAAAGATCTTGAAATAGGCAGAATCGGCCGCAAAGACCAAGTCTTCCTCCACAGCCCGCTCTTTATTGTCAGCATTGCGAATCAGCACTTTATTACCAGTGTATCGATTGTGCTTGACTACCCGGGCAAATTCCAGCACTTCCGGGTAATCTTTTGCCAGGGTTGGTCCAAGTGGGCGGGGCACGTTGGCATAATGATCCACCCGGTTACCAATTTCATAACGGGCATTTAAACGATAAATCCGTTCGGCATTCTCATGGAATAGATCATACGAACGCTCATGCTGGATGTAATTAACGATTAGCATCGCACAAGCAATTCCCAGAGAAAGACCTAGAATATTTAGCAACGTATAAAACTTGTGGCGGAATAAATTACGGAAGGTGACCTTTAAATAGTTTCCCAACATATTAACCCCCGGCAGTTTTCAGGTAATTTATTATTCTGTTACTTACCTGGTGGGGAAAATGTTCGTTTTTATTTTTTAGCAGAGAAATTATCTGCTAAAGTATAGACGAAATGGCTGACTTATTATTACCGGCGTGCCGAAGAGTGTGGTGGCTTCATTTTCCCCTCACCACGCCGGCAAACAATTATTGGCATTGAAGAATGACACAACCAAACTGGTTGCCAGTTTCAATCATCTCATGTGCACTGGCGATCTGTGCCAATGGCAATTGCTGAACAATGCGATGTTGTAATTGATTGCTTTTCAGAAAAGTGGTAATATCCGAGATAGCATCCTGCTTTGCTTTCTCCGGCATTGCATAGACCAACACCAGTCGCAGGGTGAGATCCATAAACATCATTCGGCGAAAGGGTAGCTGTGGTTCCGGAACGATCATAGATGAATATGTAGCGATCACACCGCTGGTTTTAAGCACGTCCAAGACTGGAACTAAATTCGCGCCAAACTCACCTTCGATTACCCGATCAACGCCTTTTCCTTCAGTAAATTCCTGTATCTGTTTTACAGAATTTTTAGTCGGATGCCCGGTAACAAAATCTGCACCGGCAGCTCTACATTGCGCCTGCCCTTTCTCATTGCTGGCTGTAGCAATGACTGTGGCTCCCAAAATCTTCGCCATCTGGATCGCATAATAGCCAACTCTGCCAGCCCCTCCGGTAACCAAAATGCATTTACCGGCAACTGAACCGTCCGCAGATACGCATCGATGGGCTGTCATCATTGGAATGCCGATACAGGCACCAGTTGCAAAATCTGTATTATCCGGCAATGCAACAACTTGCGAGGCTGGTAATGAGACATATTCCGCTGCTGTGCCGAATCGTCGGCCATATTGAGCATTATAGACCCACACGCGCTCCCCAATGCGGACTTTTGACACGCCTTCTCCAACAGCTTCGATTATCCCGGCACCATCACTATGAGGTATCACTGGACCGTTATCAAGAAGCGTTGGCGCAGCGCCGGCCCGCTTTTTAACGTCGGAAGGATTAACGCCGGAAGTAAACAACTTGACAAGCACCTCTCCGGCACCTGCTGCGGGCATTTCCCAATCGCCAACAATTAACGTATCTGCTGCAGAACCAAATGTTTCAAACCTTGCTGCTTTCATGCTTTCATCTCCTAAACAATCATTTTTTATTCCCGAACAATTTCATCAACCGTTGGAAAGCGTTTCTGTATGACCATCCACTCCCAATGCCTGGCCGGAAATATTTTTTCCCAGATCGGAACAAAGAAAGAGTATGGTATTTGCGACATCCTCGGCATCAACAAAAGTTCTGAGAGAGACTTGTCGCAAATAGATATCCCGAACATTTTCCGGCATTACTTTCCGAACGGACGCTTCCTTCTCAATCACCCGCTGAATGCGCGGTCCGTTTACGCTGCCGGGGCAAATCGCATTCACCCGAATATTAAATGGCCCCAGTTCCATTGCCAACGTTTTCGTTAGGCCAATTGCCGCCCATTTACTTGCGGCGTAAGGCGAACGTAACGGATATCCAAAGAAAGCGGCACTGGAAGCGATATTGATTACAGCTCCCCCGCCGGCTGCTTTCAACAATGGTACCGCGTTTCGCAAACAATAAAACATACCATTGAGATTAACCGCCAGGGTTCGTTCCCAATCTGCTGGTGAGATATCTTCCACGGCTGCTGTTGGACCGGCAATGCCGACGTTGTTGATCAGGATATCGATTCCGTCCAATTTGTTTGCAACCTGGCGAAAGAATGCCTCAACCTGCCTGGCATCTGCAACATCGACCACTGCAGCCATTGAATGCGGATAACGCTTACGGTATTCGGCAACAGCACTTTCGGAGATATCAAATATCGCTGTCTGCACCTGTTGCGCCAGAAACGTTTCGGCGATCGTTCGGCCAATACCATCCGCACCACCGGATATAACCACCCGAATATGCTTGCTTAACCCCGGTAAGGAATAGTTCATCTTCTTATTCAGCTTTTTTCAATTAGTTCACTATCTTTCATGATGGTTTCCGGCGGATATCCCTGAAAACTCTTTAGCAACGACCAGGCCATCATAACATACACCACAACTAAGGGCGGTGCAGAAATTAACACAGCTGTTTTTAAGGCATCCAAACCGCTAACGAGCATCAAGGCGATTGGCAGCAATGCCAGAGCAAAAGCCCAGAACAGCCGATGCCAGCGCTCCGGTTCCTCATTTACCTCCAGTTCTTTACTGGCACTGGAAGCGAGCGTGTAGGAGATAGAATCAAATGTTGTTGCCATAAACACAAGGCTAATGGCGGCAAACAAGAAGAGCACAATTTGCCCGGCAGGCAGAGATCCGACAATCTTGGCAATCGCCATTGGTGCATTCCCTGCCCCAACCAATTCTGTTATCGGCAACAGATCGTTCAACTCCAGATACAGGGCGTAATTGCCAAAAACGCCGTAGAACAGCGTGCATCCCAGACTGCCGAAGAAAAGCGATCCCAGTATAACTTGTTTTATACTTCTTCCCCGGGATATTCTTGCAACGAATATACCCATAAATGGTCCGACTGCTACCCACCAGGCCCAATAGAAGATACTCCAGTCTTCCACGAAGCGGGAGTTAGTTAATGGATCTGCCCAGGTATTCATCCTTATAAAATTCTGAGCCATCAGGCCGATGCTATTTGTGGTCATTTTCAGGATAAAGACGGTCGGTCCGGCTAACAATACAAAAAGCAACATAATCAAAGCCAGCGTAGCGTTGATATTACTTAGCCGCTTGATACCTTTTTCCAATCCCAGGTAAACGGAAACAGAAAAAATTATCGTGCAACAAAGAATTACCGCTACTTTAAAAAAGAATGTATTTTCAATCCCGAAGAGTTCTTCCATACTGGCAGCGATCATTGGCGTCCCCAGAGCCAGAGAAGTGCCTGAAGATCCTAACAATCCAACAATAAAAAAAATGTCCATTATTTTACCAGGCCAACGATTGCTATAGTCTCCAATCAGCGATTCACATGAACTGCTGATTCTCATAAAGGGAATCTTTTTTACATAATAGGCATAACCAATCGCAATTGTCGGCAACACATAATAGGCCCATCCGGTAATCCCCCAATGAAACATGCCGTAGGTAGCTGCCCACTCAATTGCTTCGTTACTGCGGGGTGCCAATCCAAATGGGGGTACATCGTAATAGTATGCCCATTCAATCGTTCCCCAATAGAGAATACCGGTGGCGACACCAGCACAAAAGAGCATTGCGACCCAACTGTAAGTGCTAAAAGAAGATGCGACATTCCCCAGTTTAATTTGTCCGTATTTGCTGAATGCCAGCCACAGTACAAATGCTAAAACCGCACTCGCGGTCCAGATATAGATAACCCCAAAACTATCTTCAATCGCTATTTTGATTGAATTTAGGGCGTCATAACTTGCCTGTGGCCAGAATAACAAAGGCAACGTCACCGCGAGCAGAAGTGATAGAGAGGCGCTGAAAATGGTCTTATCCAAATCGGTTTTTTTTCTGGTCATATTTTATTTTCTGCCGATCGAGGGTTACGGATCATCATTCTCTCTCAGAATAAAATGCCAACACTATAGGTATGTGTATTTCCCAAAACGCCCACATGGCGGTAAGCGTAATCCAATTTTAACGCAAGATTGTTCATAAAGCGTTTTTCCAAACCGGCGCCCAGTGACATACCAAACTCGGAATCTTCCATAAACAAGGCTTTATACCCCCCACGCAGGAACAACTTCCCAAAAGTTGGCTGATGATATTCGTATTGCGCGCCGAGATTAACATATTCGGTATTATTATTGGGATGAAGCGCATCAACGGCCAATAACAGTTTATGTGACCCGGTAACAATCGGATTCATTGCAACACCAACACGGAAAATGAGCGGCAATTCCCAGGAGTTTGTTCTAAACTGCCCTGGCACAAATTCAAAATTGCCATTTTCATTAGGCAGTATATCGATCGGATTCAGCAGGTCGATGCCATCATAGCGCATTTTTGATCCGTAATTGGAGATGCTCATGCCTATTTTTAAGCCGTCTTTACGTTTGGCATTGGGAGAAAGAAAATCAGTCTGAACAATCACTCCCAAATCTCCGGCAATTGCATTGGCACTCATATGCCAGATTTGCGAAGACACAAACTTGAAGCCCATCCCGAACGAAAACCAATCGGTTATCCGACGGCCAAAAGAAAGATTGAAGGCATAATCACTGGCATTAAACATCTCCCCGGTGCCGTCCTGTAACTCCAATGTAGTTACTTCCATATCACCATAGTCGACATAATACAGCCCCAGGGAAAGTGTCCCAATAGCGGGCATCACCAGACCGGCCCCGGCAAACCCGATGCGAGTGTCAACGAAATAGGGTTGAATCATAAATTGCGCTTCATTTTGGGACATCAACCCTAATCCGGCCGGATTCCAATAGATGGAAGTAAGGTCATTCGCCGAGGCCACATAAGCATCCCCCATCGATATTCCCGCACTGCCAAATCCCATTTCCAGAAAATTGGCGGCAGTGGTGCCAACCCGATATGGTTTTTGGGCGGCAACATGAGAAAAAGTCCCCAGGAAAAAAACCAACGCAATAGATACAATTATTTTTCTGTACTGATTCATTACAGTATCCTCAAGTATCAGTCAAGACCGGAACCGCACCGGCCTTAACTGATTTTCGTTCACAATTGACAGAACTAAAGACTTTCGACTTAGCGAAGCAATATCATCTTGTTCGTTTGAACAAAATCACCGGCCTGCATACGATAGAAATAAACGCCGGAAGATACCGATGTTCCCTGAACATTCCGGCCATTCCACTGAACCTCGTGACGACCGACAGTCATACGCTCATCAACAACAACATCTACCAAAGCGCCAAGCACATTGTAAATTTCAACGGTAACATGCTCCGTTTCCGGAATCGAGAAACGGATGGTAGTGTTCGGGTTGAACGGATTTGGATAATTGTTTTCTAACGCATAGGAATAAACAATTTCGTTTGGCGTGTCATCAATTGAAACAGATTGTGGTAAACCGACCCAGGCAAAAGTCCAGACTTCCGGACCTTCTCCCCAGGGATTCAAGGCAGGATTATACCCGAATTGCAAGCGCCCTTCATTACCTCCATCGACAACATCTGCATCACTTGCAAAAATTTCGAATGGAATGGTCATGCCTTCCTGTGGTGTAAAGGGCGCATCGCCTTCCAGTTGAATGGCACTAAAGGGGATTTTCGCTTCCAGCACATAATCGGATTGTCCTAACGGCTCAAAATAATAATTCTCTGTATTATTTGCGATAACATCGCCGCTAAACAGTTCAATTTCATAAGGCTTGAAGACAAGGCGATAATCCGGCTCGGCGCCTCGTTCGAAGAAGGCATGCGGGCGGGCATCTAACTCGTAAAGGCCGAAGAAGAACTCAATCGCTTCGTCTTCCCACCAGGGCTGGATATTGGCCGGATCATAAGTGAAATTGTCATCAAAAACATCAAAGGCGACATAAAGGTTTTCACTGTCCATGGCAACGTAGCAGAAAGCGGAAAAATCCAGAGAATCATCGATGGTTCCCGATACTCGTGGCACATCGGGCACCATTCTAAAGGGAACGATGTTCGACCATTCGGAAAGATCGCCATCGGCAGTAAAAGCCGGAACGTTATCGAGTGAAATTATTGCCCGCTTTTTACCAGTATTTAGAAATGCAGCATCAGTGGCACCGAAGGTTTCGGAAACATTACCGGCAGCGTCCGTTGCAGATACGGCATAATAAGCAGAGACTTCTCCGTTGGTTAATGGATGGAAAATTCTATGCACGACACTATTGGTGGCGTCCTCGCTTTCCGGCATATTTAATTCCAGCGCATAAACACCGGGGTCATCGAGATTGGTAATCGGACTGTTACTGGTATAAATGTCATACGTTTCCCCGGCCTCCGTATCGATATTATCCCAGAAGAGAATATTTACATGTGGGAAACTCGGATCGCTGGTCACCAACAAATTGGATGGTGCCGGTGGCGGGGTAAAATCGATAAACGGGCTGCCAATCCAGATATCGTCGATCAAAATTCTCTCCGGAACAGGTGCAGAAGCAGGGGCAAGACTAAAGTAGTAGATATCTTTCAGATTTAAATCCGGATCCAGGTTAAAATCTGCTAATGGTACTTCAATCTCCTGCCATTCACCATTCCAGGTAACGTTATCCAATACCTTTACAGCGGTCCAGAAAACCTGGTCCCATAACACCAGGGCAAGGTCATTGATTCCTGCCGGTGCTTTTATCTTGATTTTAAATGTATCTGCGGTCATGCCGTAGGTGAAATCCTGCGGTGCAAAATAGAATCCGATGCCGGCATCATAAGGGCCAGTACTACTATTATTTTCCCACAAAATAGCGTCGGTTCCCGGAACAAATCCTTCACCCGGCGCGAATTTGAAAGTGTTGTCATCGAATCCCCAGACTTCTGCACCTACCCCGTTAGCCAGTGCCTTTCCGTTAAAAATTGTCATCGTGGCATTAATATCGGGATTACCAACCCAGACATCATCAACGATAAATTCCGATTCTATGGCAGTGCCATAAGCTTCGAAACTAATCGCTGCCAATTCCGCCGTGTTCGTTGGATTGTTATTCACCTGAAAATCTGTCAGAGCAACACTCATCAGATGCCATTCACCATCCTGCAGCACATCTACCCCGGGAATTTTATAGAATGAGGCATATTCCCAATCATCCGAGCGAGTGTCATACAACCAGACATAGATCGTATCCGTGTCAATCATCCCGTTTGGCGCTTTCAGCTTAAAATAGACGGAGTCGGTATTCCAAACACTGGTCAAATCGAATCCGGCATCATACCCAAAAAAGATACCCTGGTATTGTTCACCCGGTAAACCGGGGCCCCAAACCATTGCGGTCGTTCCCGGGGCATATCCGGCGTTATCAACCGGCAGCAGCGGATCTTCGGAAAATCCCCAGGTCCAAATCCAGGAATCTGGGTGAGATTCACGGCCATTGTAGAACACCGGAGATGTTTGCGCCACCAGTGGACAAATCGAACCGATTAGAATGAGAAACATTATCAATCGTTTCATAATTTCTCCTGTAGAATTATGGTTATTGTATCAGTGAAATAACAGACTGCTTTATTTGACAACAGCAAATTTTCCCATTTTTACATCTCCGGTTGCATCCGCAGTTACCCGGAAAAAATAGACGCCAGGAGCGATCTCCAGCCCTTCCTTACTTAACAGATCCCAGTGAACAATGCCCCGATCCGGATTGTTATCCACGCGAATTTCATCCACCAATACCCCGCTAAAAGTGAATATCTGGATTGAGCAACGGGCCGGCACATTGGTAAACATCAGCCGGCGTTTTTGATTGAGAAATTGATTGGCTACAACCGGCTCCATTGCATTTGTTACCACATATGGATTGGGTACTACTTTGATATCATCCATTGTCGATTTCAATCCGCCCTCA
Organism: Calditrichia bacterium; assembly: GCA_028284905.1. Classification (GTDB taxonomy): domain Bacteria; phylum Calditrichota; class Calditrichia; order RBG-13-44-9; family J075; genus JACKAP01. Next base: position 72,446 of record JANQQU010000025.1, on the reverse strand, counting down.
TTGAGTTCGCCAGCCGGTAAAACGGTAAAGGAGAGTGAGTCCGTAACAAAGAAGGGGCGAGAATAGCTAACATGATAGACATCGTTGTTTCGTGGCAATTCATTGTCACTGCTAACATCATTAAAATCAATGATGAACAGCGTGCCTCCCCAGCGACCACTACTGGTGACCGGCCCAACAAAAATCCGGTCATCACGCATATCATATTGTTGATTGCCGTTGAGGTCCTGAACGATCAGATCCATCTTTTCGTACTCGCCGAGGGAATCGGAGAAAGTTTTGTTGATGATGAAGAAGCTGAATTCCTGTCCGGTCAGTAAATTGTTAAGGCCGCGATTATCATTTTCATCGCGAACGGTATTGGTCTGGGTAACCCGGCCGGTGTATTCGGAGGGATTATCGGTGAAGACTATATCATAATCCCAGGGGAAAAATTGTGACTCGCGGATCGTTGGGGTAATTCGGATGGCGCTTTCCCCGACCAGCCAACCGGACTTCTCAAAGTTGATTGCAGCGGTTTCTACCGGCGTGTCAATAATCAATTGCAGACCGTCAAATACGTCGGAAGTAATTGTGGAGGCTGGATTGAGAAAATGATAATCATCATCCTCATTATAAAGGATATTTCCATAAACAGCGTTTTCCGGGGTTTCCCGATAGATCAAAGTATCGTTATTGGTCCGATCATAAACCGAAAAGCCCCTAGTGCTGTATAGAATACCATTATTGGCATTATTGATCGTAAAAATCGAATCGATATCAAATTTCACGACATAGGTATGGTTGGTCTGCAGTTGTTGTTCAGCGAGGATTTCCGGAGTAATACTCCCCTCACCCAGCAGGAATGATGGCCCGATTTCTACCTGTGGCGGTACATAGCCGGCAGCTTGCTGACGGGGTGTTACGATTTGAACATTTTGCCCAAAGAAACGCACTTCATCGGATTCATCCAGTTCGATAACGATATTGTTTTCCGAAGGAGAGATGCCCAGCGTTTCCGAGCCATAATCATAGGCGACGATCGCATAGTAATAGGTGCGGCCATTCTGCACATTTTCATCAATAAAATGATGAACAATACCGGTTTCATTACCAAGGAAATACTGGGCGCCATTGACTGCGCCGTATTCGGCAAATCCACTACGATCATCAATAATATCACATTGAAAGATTGGCTTCAGCCCACTCAGTGTGCCATACCCGTCGGTTACCTGAATCGGGTCGGTAAATTTATTATCGCTGGCCCGAAAGATTTTATAGCCTTCGAAGTCGTTGATATTTCCCAGAAAGGGATCACGAGTACGGGTATCGGCAATATTATCCCAGGTTAATACCACCCTGCCATCCCCGGCCGTCGCCTTCAGGGTGGGCATTTTCGGAGGTTGAGCGAATCGATAATCTTTCTCGTAAATCACCTGAACAATACGCTTCTGTTCGAAAAGGGCCGGGGCGGTATGGTCCGGTGAATTCAATCCGGTTAACGGATCGTAGGAGTGAAACTCCGACATGGAAATACGTTCCACCCGACCCTGAAATAGTGGGAAAGGGCCGGAGGCAAAAGTCATAATCAGGTTGGATAAACTACCAGCCCACTCGACAAGATTATGCTCCCCGACCAGCTCCCACATGGAACGGTCACCTTCAAACCAATGATAGGACGAGGATTGATTGGGAATATTAAACAGCTGGAAAGCCGTCAATCCGATCATATCTGATTCGTTCACATCGGTTTCATTAAAATCCGGCTCCGAGCCGATGCCGGGCACAAAATCAGGTCTGTGATTCCCCTCAGTACCGTCAGCATCCGGTCCGAAGTAGTTCAACTCGCCGGGACCGACACCATCCAGACCGACATCATCACCGGGGTTTTCACCAGGATCATAAATACCGTTGTTATTCAGGTCATTTCCATCATCCCAATCCTGATCTTCGTCGGCATCCCAGTGAGGGCGTAAATCTTCTTCGGTCAATTTGTAGAATGCCAAAAACTTATCCAGATCATCGATACCGTCAGTGGGGCCAACGATAGAGATTGCTTCGTTATCTCGCTGTTCGTCCACTAAACCGTCTTCGTCATTGTCGATATTATCATAAGGCACGCCGGGGCTTTCCAGATAGGCAAATCCTAACGTTCCGGTAGGGCGTCCACCGAAGCCGATCCCGTCAAAATCCCAACTGTAGGCCATATCTTCCAGCGTATCGAAAAAACCGAGGTCATCGCTGGCGCCTTCTCCCCCAATCCAGGTATCTACCCAGTAACCGAAGGCAACTTCCGGCAAATCATAATCAGAAATATTGGCGATGGAGTATTCCCAGAAAATCGCATCCCGCGCCTGCGGGTTATTCCATTGGAATCCGCGCTGCTCTACCCGTAATCCTAGTCCGCCCCAGGGTTTCCCTTTCTGAATAGTAACGCCGGGATTTTTATCCCCAATTTTCACGCCGGGACGCGGGTAGTATTTTAAGACATCTTCCGGACCGAGATATTCTTGATCCTGGGCATCATTAACAGCAAAATAGGTTTCCAGATCGGCGTAAATAACCCCGCGGCCAAAACGTCCGTCCCATTCTCCCGGCCACTTCAGGCCACTGCCTGCTGACGGCCAACCGGATGGTGGCCAGGAATCGGGGCGATTACTCATCGCCGGATACTCATTGTTTTCGTTCATGTAACCAAAAACCGGGTAAAATCCCCATTCGATCGTACCGGTCGGATCGGTATCCATTTTTTGACGGTAGCTGGTTTGGAGATAATAAAGCGTATCCAGATCCGTACGGGACTGTATTTCCAATGGGTCCGTTACCGGAATGGTATCATTCTCCAGATAAACCCGGGCCCCGACCAGTAAGCCGATGCCATCAAGCATCCGGGTACCGTCAAAAGTATTCGGCCAAATCGAAGCATTGGCGCGGGGCCAGTCGGAAAGCTCGCTGGTATTCTGAAAATACAGTAAAATGCGGTTGCCGGTCATAAACCCTTCCCGCTCAGCGGCGATATCTCCGGCGGCATCATCCGGACCTTCGTAAGGTTTTCCCTGGGCAAACAACGCTTGCAGGCAGAACACCAAGTAGAATAAAAATATAAGATTACGCTTCATCATTTTATGAATCCCTGTCCTGTTATTGACTTTTTTAAAATGCGATTTCCAGGCCTGCTTTAATATGTCGTGGCGCGGAAAACATCGATGGATTCTCAATCCTGTCGATATATTCATTGAAGTTGCTGCGATGGTCATTGAGATCAGATTCCCGGATAATATCCGTATACGCCCGGCCGGTTTGGCTATAGACCCAATCCTCGTTCAAGCGATCAAGCAGATTGTAAACCAGCACATTCAGGCGCACCTTAAGGTTATCCTTCTTGAGAAGATCGAGGAAACCGCGCAGATCGACAGAAAAACCACCGGGCTGCACCGCGTTATTGGGATAGAGATTCAGATTAGCAACCCGGTTTTCCGAAATTGGCTGCCAGGTAAATGGCACGCCGGAATTAAAATAGCTGGTTAATGTGGCGCCATAGCGTGGCGATTGATACCCCAGTGTGAGGTTCAAGGTGTGACGTTGATCCCAGCTTAGTGGTATCAGGGTCGGTATCGGATCCCGACTGTCTCCGGCACGGGTGAATGTTTGCAAAGGATTATCAGCGTTCCCCCGCGTGTACTGCAGTGTATAGTTCAGATAGGCGGAAAATTTTTGCCAGACCCAATCGAATTTAACTTCCATGCCTTTCACATTTCCATAATCTTTATTGGTGTAAAGACCATATTCGATCTGGTTAAACGTGCTGATAATTTTCGTGCTGAGCAGATCATAAATATCCCGGTAATAAACCGCTAATTCCAGTCCCATCCCCGGCATTAATTCCTGCCAAAGCCCAACTTCGTATTGAATTGTTTTCTGTGCCTTTAGCTCTGGATTCCCCATCGTCGTGACATAATCATTCGGTGCCACCCGGAAGGAATGATTCTCATAAAGTGCATAGAATGGCGGTATCTGAAAGAAATGACCATAGCTGAAACGCAGTAATGCCCGTTGTCCCAGCTGATAGGAAAGCCCCAATCTTGGACTCAATTGATACTGAGTTTTCGCATCCGGATATGTGGACATTCTTTCCGGGTTATCTAAAAAGGAAAGCTGATTACCGGGATTACGCGGCTGGGATGGGATTACTGTCGCCGGATCAAAATAATCATAGCGCACTCCCAGGTTAAGCACCATTTCATCGAATTCCATTTTGTCCTGAACGTAGGCAGAAAATTCCACCGGTTTAACGATATAGATGTCGGAGTGAATCGATGAATCTGGAAAGGTTGCCGGTGCATAATTGGGGAAAACCATTCGATTGATTTCCGGATCGAAGAAGCGTAAATCCTGGTCTTCCGGACGGGTATCAAAGTCGTTCTGGATGCTAAGCCAGCGATTATCAATTTCATGCCGGGTCAGCAATACGCCACTCTTGATGAGATGCGTATTGTTGACTTGCCAATTAAAGTCCAGCTTGCTGTTAAAATCCTTCGTGAGCCGGGTGCTATGTCCCTTCTGCTGCCCCCCGGTAAAAAAACCCGGGCCATTACTCTCAAGATAGGAATCGTGGACGTAGCGACTATCAAGGGGATCTTCAAATACATACCAGCCATCACTATTGTCCAGATAGGAGAACTTCAAATCATAAAATAAACGCTGGGAAAGGAAATGGTTTATATTCAGCGTATATAACTTACTATTTCGATGAGACAGCGCCCGACCATCCGGATTATATTTATAGGAATGATCGTAGCCACCCCATTCATCATCATTAAAATTGTAGAGCAGAGAGAGCTTCATCCGGGGAATCAATTTGGCGGTCAGTTTTCCTAGAAAAGTAGTATTCTGGCTAAAATTCATCGGTACGAATGTCCCATCCCCACTATTTTCCGAATACCACTGAGAGGAATCGCTGGAGGAGAAATCACTGAAGTCGTTCACATTGAATCGGCGAATACCATTTAGATGATTCTTATTATCCTGGTAGCGATAATTTGTAAAAAAGGTAATTTTATTCTTCCAGAGCGGCCCGCTGAGCTGCAGTTTATAATCCTGATTACGGTCAATCTCTCCGTTTGACAAGCCGATAAAAACATCGCCGTTGCCGGTGTAATAATTGGAATAGTCCAGCGAGGCAGAGCCGTGAAAATTATTCCCCCCATCTTTGGTAACAGCATTAACCACTCCGCTCATTGCCCGACCGTATTCGGCATTAAAGGTACCGGTAATGACCTCCAGATCCTGAACAACCTCGGTTTCGACATCAACCGTACGGCCTTCCCCGTCAAAAGAGTTATCGACCTGCAAACCATCGATCAGGTAGGAAACTTCATATAGCCGGCCACCACGAAAATGTCCGTTTACCACGCCTGCCTGCATATTAATTACTTCGTTAACGCTTTGCACCGGCAGGCTCTCGATTTGATCGGCAGAGACATTCCGGATGGAGCCAACCTGGTCCTTTTTCAGGGAAACCGCTTCGGCGACAACTTCAACGACTTCGCCTTCCACAACTGCCGGTTTCAATTCAAAATTAATCGTTGCTGTACGGTTCACTGAAACACGCAATTGATCCACGGTAGTCAGCGCATATCCGATCATCTGGGCGGTGACGCGATAAGTACCTGGCGGCACATTGAGAATGAAAAAGACGCCGTCTGCATCCGTGGCGGTGCCCATCCCCTGCCCTTCGATAATGATGTTTACACCTACCAGCGGTTCCCCGGATGCCTGATCGGTGACTATTCCGGTAATTTTTCCGGTGGTCTGGGCCTGCAATGAAGCAATCAGATTAATAGCCAGAAACAGCATCCCTATCCGGATGAAACACTTCATCATATCAAAGCCTCTGAACTGCTTTTTGTCAATAACTCTCAAAACTGATTCCCTTTTTAAAAAGTGTGTTAAGCTACTTCAGTAGCATCATTTTCTGTGTAGAACGAAAATTGTTTGCGGACAAAGAAAACAGGTATATACCGGTCGCGACGGAAACTCCATTCTGGTTTTTTCCATCCCAATCAGTGCGATATACGCCGCTGTTAAGTTTTTCCCGATTCAATATTTTCCGGATTAAATTCCCCCGGATGTCATAGATACTCAGAGTAACAATTGAACTTTCCGGCAAGGTGAAGAGAATATTGGTTGAAGAATTAAACGGATTCGGATAGTTTTGCTCCAGCGTAAACGATTTCGGCGTCTGCGTTCCACGGTTATCGATACTTGTAATTGGCGCCAACTGCCCGGTTAGTGTTACAATGGACCGAGCCGGTACTTGAAAAGAACTATCGGCAGCAAAACCAGGATATTCTTTTAGATTATCCTCGCTCAAGTCGGATGTAACAAATGGTGTAAATGTGGTTGTAACCGCCGGGCTATCCAAACCGGCAACATTCAATGATATTGTCTCGGTATTAAAACCAACATTCACTAACACTACTATCAACTTACTTTCATTTTCATCCTTATAAGCAGTTGCCATTAAACCATTTTTATCGTTTGCCCCACTAATTTGAATGCGCTTTGCACCGGGACGAATATAGCGACTGTAATTTCCCAATGCCCAAAGTGTTTTTGACGGTATGATTGATTCCGGATCACCAGGATTAAAATAGTCCGTATAGATTAAGCCATCTTTAAAATTTTCCGGTGAAACGGCTGTCCACCACTGCCAGGCCGAAGCATCGAGAATTGTCAGATCGAAATGAATCACCCGGGCAACATTTAAGGCGGTATTAATAGAAAGATCCCGGCCATGGCCACCAGCCCCGGTGGGACCTTCCAAAATCGTGTATTCCGTTACCCAATAATCGAATCCCTGAAAAAAGTAAGGAATTAATTTCAGCTTTAATGCCTGACGATGTTCGACAAGTTCATTATTCAGTAAATCCGACCAATAGGAATGACTGCCGATGTGATTACTGATTTTTGAATTCACATCAGAATTTCCAAAAAATGAAGCCAGGTAATTGCCATAGGTTTCGCCATACTCATTTTCCATGCCGTTATCATATTGGAAATTAGTATGTAAATCACCACTTTCGCTGAGCATTATTTCCGTGTCCAGGCTGCGATCATTCAATGCGACATAGAGTGAATCAACGATTTTAGCTATATCGTCATTACTGGCCCGATTTCCTTCCTGATTACTATTGCTGTTCCATTCCCAATTCGGTTCATTTAGCGGACTGATATAATCAAATGCCAAGTTTTCGTTATCCCGGAAGTATTCAAGGATATCGCCCAGGTAGCGGGCAAATTGTCCTTCGAAACCTTCTTTTAAATTTGTAGAGCCCAGACCATCGGTGCAATTTGTGACCCCATTGCGGGTCATTCTTCCCGGCGGGCTGTTAACAAACGCAATAAATGTGGAGACACCCCGTTCCCGGGCCGCATTCAAAAACCAGCGCTCATTCGCCTGGCGACTCCAATCGTACACCCCTTCCGATACTTCAAAAGTTTCTACCGTTCGCCAGGGATGGGCAATCGTCGAGGTGTTAATTCCTGCACCAATATTAAAGCGCCAACCGGATAGGCCAATGCCCAGGGTCGGTGAAAAAAGCAGGTCGGCTATTTTCTCTTTTTGCAGCGTCGACCAGGCGCCAACCTTTTGCATACTCCAACAATCCGACGCACCGAAATTATCGATCGTCTGGTACTCAGTCATTGGATCGATGGTTAAATGCCGGACATTCTGCCCCATGCATATCAGCGGGAGCAGCAGGACAAATATCCAAACCGGTAATTTTTTAAAGTTCTGATGATTAGCTGGTCGCATCGCGCAACTTATTCCTTCACTACTATGACTTTGAATTGAACACTACCATTGGATTTCCCACCCTGGTCTATCCCAACCCAACTTTCGAAATAATCATACTCCTCGGCCAACTCATACTCAATTTCCCCGGCAGCATGAGTACCAAGCCCTTTCTCGAAGACAGTATCTCCAATTTGTAAAGGTGCCCGGGAAACACTATGATCAAGACCCAATTTTTCCCATCCCTGGATGGCACTAACCGGCGTCATATCACTAAGGTAAACCATTTTTCCGGAAGCATCTACCAGGCGAGCATCGCCCCAATCGGCATGATCCTGATGAGAACCATCACCACCATCAGAAACCAGTAAGCGTAATTTTTTAACCCCATTGAGTGGCACCCGAACATAATGGGCGGGATCATTATAATGCATTACTTCACTCTCATACAGATTATGAATGCGAGTGGCATGGGATGTACTTTGCGGACTGTCGATATATCCTTTTTTAAACGCAATCGATTTAATTTTCGTAGATGCCTGAACTGTAATTGGGCGCTCATATTTTGTAGCGTTTTTAGTCGGTTTTCGACCGTCGGTTGTGTAATAAATTTCTGCACCTTGTGTTGGGCTGCTGATAGTAACAATCGCATTTTCCTCGAACTCCGTATTACTGATGCGAATATCCGGCGCACAAACAACTGGTAAAGCAGACGACAATGCTCTGGTCTGTTCGATTTCCTTCAGTCGAACCGGTTTCAGACGAATTGCATAACTAAAAGACTGGGGAAAAAGCTGATATTCGATGTGTGTTCTGGGATTCCAGCTATCATCGCCACCCAGTCCCATCTGGCGATAATCCAGATTTAAGGTAATCTTGTCGCTGTCTATTACGTCCGGCGTATGTTTAGCAGCCGTTAAATTTTCCAGGGAATAATGATGCGCACTGACGCTCAGCGGCGGCATCCCGGCAGCAAGTAAACCGATACCATCCGCATTTGTTAAACTGACCCAGCGCACCTCGGTTTTATTGCCATTTTCCTGCGGTTTCACATAGGGGAAATATTGATCCTTAACGCTACCATTGTATTGCCCGACCATCGCCGATTTCTTCCGGTCCCAATAGGATTCATGAGGGCCACGGCCATACCAGGTCATTTGATCAAATGATTTTGGCAGGAATAAACTTAAGCCCACTTTTGGCAGCACCGGCAAATTATGGTCTGCCTGTAAATGATTGTCGAGCATTATCTCTCCACTGGCAAAAATAGTGTAGGTGCCGGTATAATCGACACCTCCGGTTTTTCCTTCCAGGCGGGATTTACAAATAATTTGAGTTATCCGATCGGAAATTTTTAAACTTTCCACAGAGAGCACCTTATTGCTAAGGCTATCCAACCCAGCCGTTTTCCAGCGATGGGCAAAACTATTTTCGCCTCCTCCGGCATCATTATCGGTAGGGGCCCGCCAAAAATTTGGCTGAGGCCCCATCCTCAGGAGGTCAATACCTTTATCTCGCCAGGCAGCTAAAATGCCTCGCTGTTTGTCGAAGGTCATTTGGAAGTCTTTTCCCTCAACAAGAATCTTATTATCATCAACGGTCGTCTGCAAAGCTGCAAAATGGTTCAAATTTACCGAGGGTTTTTCATCGGTATTCACATATGGCAGGAGAAATTGATCCCAGGCGAGCAAATGACCTTTATCTGCCCAGGTGGTTTCTTTTGCCAAAGAGAAGGTCAGATTTAGCCAATATTCCTTGCCAATTTCCGGCTTAAACCCCCGGAAAGGAATTGTTGTGACCAGTGCTTCACCAGCAGATATATCCAATTGCCCAAGACTGCCAGATTGCAATACTTCACCATTTGCCATCACTTGCCATTGACACTCCAGAAAATCCAGATTGAGAAAGTCATAATTATTCTGAATTTGGATAAATCCTTTTCCCAGGTCTACCTCGCTGACTTTCACATACTGATAAACCTTTTTGACTTCATAAAATCCCGGGTGCGGTGTTCGATCCGGAGAGACTAATCCATTAATGCAGAAATTACCATCATGGATTTCTTCTCCAAAATCGCCGCCATAGGCAAACCACTCTCCCCGCTCATCCTTCTGCAGAATGCCCTGATCGACCCAATCCCAAATAAATGCCCCCTGCATGCGCGGATATTGCTCGATAAGCTCCCAATATTCAAAAATATTACCATTGCTATTCCCCATGGCATGGGAGTATTCACAGAGAATAAGTGGCCGGTCGGGATTTTCCGTGGTTAGTTTTACCATCAGTTCGGTGGAAGCATACATATTCGCTATAATATCAAAGTGATTCGCCTCCGGAATATATCCTGGTTCATTTCCTTCATAATGAATCAGACGGGTATTATCATAAGCGCGTGTCCATTTTGCCATCGCTTCATGATTCGGGCCGTATCCGGCTTCATTGCCCAGCGACCAAACAATAATCGAGGGATGATTCTTGTCCCGCTCGACCATTCGCTGCATGCGATCCACAAAGGCATTTTCCCATTTCGGATCCAGGGTAAATTTACTCCAGAATGCGTGGGACTCCAGGTTCGCTTCGTCGAATACATATAACCCGTATTCATCACAGAGTTCATACCAGCGTGGGTCATTCGGATAATGGGAAGTGCGCACAGCATTAATATTAAACTGTTTCATCAGTTTGATATCCTGCAACATCGATGCTTCACTAACGGTTCTGCCGGTCACCGGATCATGCTCATGGCGATTAACGCCTTTCAGGGTAACAGCCTTTCCATTTACCAGCATCTGGCCATTTTTAAGTTCCACTTTCCGGAAGCCGATGCGATGGGAACTTGCTGATAGAATATTGTTCTTATCGTCCTTTAGGATTAATACAAGCTTATAAAGATTCGGGGTTTCCGCAGACCATTTGCGGGGATTTATAATTTTTTTCTCGAAGTGAATAATGGATTCCGTGTTGGCCGGAATCGTTATTTTTTCTGAAAGCGGCGAAAATACCGGTTGATTTTTGTCATCATACAGCACCATTTCCAGGATGCGTTCCCGCGATGCATTCTCAAAGTTTTGAACATTACTTCGCACTTTCAAAAGCGCATCCTGATATTTATCATCCAATTCTGCAACTGCAAAAAAGTCGCGAAGATGAGTTTGCGGGGTAGAAAACAGGAAGACATCACGGTAGATACCACTCAAGCGCCAAAAGTCCTGGTCTTCAATGTAACTGGCATCGGACCAGCGATATACTTTAACAGCAATGAAATTTTCCCCGGGCTCTAAATATTTGGTAATGTTAAATTCTGCCGGGGTCATACTCCCCTGGCTGTATCCCACTTCCTTACCATTCACCCAGACATAAAAGGCAGATTTTACGCCAGCAAAATGCAAAAACACCTGGCGGAATTTCCAGGAATCCGGAACGGAGAATGTTCGAAAATATGAGCCAACAGGATTATTATCTTCAGGAAGGTACGGTGGATTGGTTGGGGTAAAAGGGTGCTGTACATTGGTATAAATCGGCTGACCATACCCTTGAAGTTGCCAACTGCCGGGCACTTCTATCTCGACCCAATCGGCAACTTTTGAGACATGCTGAAAAAAATCAACAGGTGCATCCGCAGGTTTCTTAACCCAATTAAATTTCCAAGGCCCGTTCAGGGATTGATAGTATTGAGAAGCTTTACGATTTCCCGCTAATGCTGCCTTTTCAGAAGCAAACGGCATTAACGTGGTATGACCGGCTTCTTTATTTTTGCCGATCATCTCCGGATTTTCCCAATCATTCACATTTGTCGATTGTCCGAAACCGCTCATCATCATCGCCATTAATAAACACATGATTAATCCAACACCCAGAGTATTCATAAAAAACCCCTGAAAATCAATATGTAACAATTGAAGAAATAAATTAAAATCGCGCCCCGGGAACGCTTGCAGTGCTCTGGAAAGGGAATTCAAAAATATTAGTACAGTATGAATCACTTACAATTATTTAAATTAGAATGTCAATCTCAAGTATTTAACTGTTATTAACAGTTTCTTAACATTCATAACGCATTGTAAAAATTACAAATAGAACTTGCGATTGGTTTAATTGACAGAATTTTCTATATTATCTGGAATACGGAGAATAACGCCAGTTGAAGGTTTGTTAAATGATTGATTCGGCCATACAAAAGGAAGTATTGGAAAAAATTCTGGCTAGTGGGCCTTTTCGGGATGGCACAAAATACCAGCGGCTACTCCGCTATCTGGTAGATGCCTCTCTCCGTGGTGAAGTGCCGAAAGAGGTCACTATCGCAATCGATGTTTTCAATAAACCGACTGACTTCAACCCTTCGGAAGACACGTCTGTCCGTGTACAGATTCACAATCTTCGCAAAAAATTAAACGGTTATTACGAAAACGAGGGCAAGGGTGATAGTATTCGCCTCAGTATCCCCAAGGGGCATTATCAGGTAAAGTTTACTGAGTTCAATCCAGTAATAAACCAGGGGACTACTTCTGATGTAACCACTAAGAGAAGCCGTTTCAATATTTATAAAGTGTTTGCCATCCTCTTCGGTATTGCGACCCTTTTCCTTATTTATGATAAAATGAATGTATCGAGTTCTCCAGCACAGCAGCTGTTGATTGATAAAACCGACCCTATTTGGGGCAGCTTTTTTAATGACCTGTCGACTTCGCTGGTCATTGGCGATTTTTTAATATTTCACGAATATGATTCAGCAGTAAATCGGATGCGGCGTATTCAGGACTATGAAATTAATCAGAAAGAATCTCTGGATGTTTTTATTCAGGAAAACCCTGGTAAACAGATCGAAAAATGGAATTTAGGAGAATTACCACATAACAGTATTTTTAATGTGGTAGATATTTATCCGGTTTTCTCCGCATTTAATAAACCAATGGATATAAATTTTTCCTCTGAAATCGAGATTGATTTTATCAAAGATCGTAATTTGATCTATGTTGGCGAGTTTAAAAACCTGCGGGCGCTGAAAAATCTTACGGCTAATCTGCCAATTCGTTATCAAACCAAACCCTGGTGGGACGGCACCATTTACATAGAAGAAGATACTACGATCGTCTTAAATACCTTTCATAACTTCGAAAAGAGCCGCTTTATAGTCGATCTCGCCCTTGTCGCGAAACTCCCGGGTCAAAACATGGAGAATTATCTCCTGATAGCCGGATTTGGCTATGATTCACAAGTAAAAGCGGTAAAAATGTTCAGTGATCCCCGGGAACTGGCAGAATTGAAAGCAGCGATCTTGGCCAGACATCAACAGATTCCGGAATATTTCGTGGCAATTCTTAAAGTCTCAGGATTCGATCGAGCCAGTAGTAATGCAGAAATAACTTATCTTAAAGAAATACACCCGGCTGAATACCGTGAAAGTTTTGTTCGGGCATTGCAATAATTTTTAACTGTAAATAGATTACCAGCCTGCCCTAAGAGCACTGTTTTTTTCACACCTTTTTCCGCAATCTCATATTTATTTTTTGATTTATGAATTTTATTTTTTATCTATGCCCCTGTCCGCAATCAGCTGATATATCAAAAACCCACTATCCAGATGAGGTAAGGCATGCAGATAAGAAACCGAACAAACTCCGCCGTTAATTATTTGTTTTTATTGTTATTAATACTACCAGCATCTCTGCTCTTTGCTGATACCTTAACAGAAAGAATAGATGAATACCTGAAAACTGTTTATCTGAACAAGTCTTTCAATGGGACAGTGATGTATGCTGAAAAAGGGAAAATTCTCTATAATAAATCTTTCGGAATCGCCAATTACCAAACGATGGAAAACATTCAATCAAATTCTCCCTTCCGCCTCGCTTCAGTTTCCAAAGCGTTTACAGCGATGTCTATCATGATACTTGCTGAAAAAGAAAAATTAAACTATGGTGATGATATCAGGAAATATTTGGCAGAATGGCCTTATCCGGGAATGACAGTCAGACATCTCCTTAATCACACGTCCGGAGTGCCCGATTATATTGCCCTGCTGGATGAGCATTGGGATATCCCCAACAAAGGAACGCCTAATCGAAAAATTGCCACCGGCTACGATGCTTTTGATATGCTGGTAAAACACCAGCCACCTGCTCAATTTCAACCCGGTGAAAAGTGGGAGTACAGCAATAGCGGCTATGTTTTATTAGCTCTCATAGTGGAAAATATTTCCGGTAAAATTTTCGACCAGTTTCTTCAGGATCATATCTTCGGCCCCCTGGAAATGAGACAAACGCTTCTTTATAGTCCGGTTAAAGATCCGTACATCTATCGCCGCGTTTATGGCTATCGACTGGGTGAGGATGGTAAGTATGCAGCTAACGATGAGCACTACGTCAATGGTATGTTCGGGGATGGCGAAGTATATTCCGTGCCGGCAGATCTTTTAAAGTGGGACCAGGCACTTTACACGGAAAAACTGGTCAGCAAAAAAACATTGGAAATGGCATTTTCGCCAACGGTATTGAATGACGGCAGTACTTACGACTATGGGTTTGGTTGGGGCATTGGTGAGATAGACGGCAAGAGGATCGTTGAGCATGATGGGGGCTGGGTTGGTTTCCGGACAACACTTCACCGCGAAATTGAGGATAACAGAACGTTGGTTATTTTAACCAATAACTCCTGCGAAAATTATAAAGAAATAAAAAGCACTTTAAAGGATATTATCCATAATCGCCCGACTCAATCGGTTGAATAGAATGATTTCAATAGTTCAAAACGCCCTACTTCAGGGCGATTTGAACTATTGCCAACTTAAAAGGAATAAAGCATCCTATTTTCGTCGCCAGACGAACTCAAATGTCTTTGGCCAGTAATCTGCCGGATCGGTTTGATAGTGAATGTATTCGGTGCAGCGAATTTCATTGCCATCTTCGGAAATTTGCCATACCACCTTTTCTTCGGCGGGCACGCCGCCCCTTCCGGTGAAAGTATCATAACCACTCAAGGTGCGATTTTCCGGATCAAAATGCAGTTTATAATTCACCCGCCCGGGCCAATTGTCATAAAGAAATAAGATTTGAAAGCTGTCTGCGCGGGTATTGTAATTCCAGTATATCATCAGTTCCCGATAGTCGCCATTGGGTTGCGTCCAAACTGAACTACATTCAACATAAGTATCTTTCAGCATATTTCGGGCGTTGACGGTAATGGATTCTTTTCGGGGCGCTTTATCTTCCTGGCGGGGATAGTAGGCGGTGGCACTTCCCTCCCACTCCCCGACAAACGATTGGAGAATTTTACTGGCGGCATCAGATTTGGATGTTTCCTGGGCTGGCAGCAGCAAGGAGAAGTATAACAAAAGTAAGAGCGTCATCGTCATTCGCATAAGTATTCCTCTAACAGTTTATAATATTGGTTTAAATCAATATGGATTTATCAATGACTATTTTCAGATAGTCGCGTCAGCTCTCTCCATACGAATCAGCCCCTGCAAAGATACAAGGTTTTAGCAGCGTTCTGGGAATTTACCGTATCCAAAGCAATTTGGAGTTGTACTTTTTGACACAATTTTGCGTACCCTGACGGACATTTCATCCGTTACAGTAATTCTCGAATTAAAAAACAGGCGATTTAAACTAAATCAAAACAAATACTTAAATAGAAAACTACAATTTCTGGCATGTCATTTGTTTTATTTATTCGCAGCAGTTAAAATTATAAAACGTCTATTGATCGTTATTTATCGGAGGATTAGAAAATGAAAAGAATCAGTTTAGTATTAGCCGGCAGTTTTTTGATGGTGTTCTTGTTGTCTGTAAATGTAACTGCACAGGAAGTACAAAGTGAAGAAAAGATGGAAAAAGTTGAAGAAAAAGAAGAGAAAGCTGGCAAAAAAGGTGTCAAAGTAACCAAGGATGCAGAAGGCAATACCAAGGTAGTAAAAGTCGGTAAAGATGAAGAAGGTAATGTTGCCAAATCCGTTACCGTGAAGCAAGAAGATGGCGATGTTTACAAAAAAGCAGGTGTGAACAAAGCTGATGGCACTAAAAAGCGCGCAGCAGGCGTTAACAAGGCTGACGGCACCAAGAAAAGAGTGAAGGGTGTGAATGAAGCTGATGGCGACAAAAAACGGGCTGCCGGTATTAACAAAGCTGACGGCACCAAGAAAAGAATTAAGGGTGTGAATAAAGCAGACGGCACTAAAAAGCGCGCAGCAGGTGTTAACAAGCCAGATGGCACCAAAAAAAGAGTTAAAGGTGTGAATAAGGCGGACGGCACCAAAAAACGGGCAGCAGGCGTTAACAAAGCTGATGGCACTAAGAAAAGAGCCGCCGCTGTGAAAAAGAAATAATCCGAAATAAACCCGGCAACACTTCTGAAAAAGGCGTAAACCTTACTGGTATTACGCCTTTTTCTTTTTTAGATTTCAGCGCAATTAACCTGGATAACAAAGAAAATGAATAACATTTTAAAAGAAGTACTGATTATCGAGGCTACCCGTGAAGCGACAGAAAACATCGTGAAATGTATGAATAGCGATGGCGATGTCGCATCGCAATTGCGCGATGGGCAGCGGGATGCCATCGATGCCTTTAGGAAAATTGAAACGGCTGATGACAATATTCCGGTTTTCCTGCAGGCAATGCTGGATGCAACAACGCCGGTTAAAAAATATTATGAAAAGATGCCCGGCAGCCAGGGAGAATGGCAATGTTCTGCCCTGGCAATTATTCGCAGAGAAATTGCGCGAATGAAGGCCGAAAACTACACTCCTGATGCCGATACCCTTGCCGCAGCAAAGAGTAGCATCGAGAAGCGATTGTCTTTTTTACGATCGCAATTAAATTTACCGAAAAAGTAGGCTTTTCTGAACCGCGTGCGCATAGGTAAAAAGGACAGATGATGACAGTTGGTTTTATTGGCACTGGTGCCATTAGTGAAGCGATTATAACCGGGTTATTGACGGCAGGAAATTATTCAGGGCAAATCTTAATTACCCGTCGAAGTAATGCGCGCTCTGCCAGGCTTGTCAGGAGCTTTCCCAGCATAACCATATATGATGATAATCAATCTCTTGTTGATAATTGCGATCTGGTTATCATTGCAGTTTTACCGGAACAGTGTGAAGCGGTTCTAAAACAACTCCATTTCCGTTCGACGCAAACGATAATTAGCCTTGTCTCCGGAACGAAACTTTCAATACTCGCTCCCCTGCTCTCTCCCGCAACGAAAATACATCGTGCTGTTCCTATGCCCCCGGTGGAAATTGGCAAAGGACCAATTCCTGTCTGCCCTCCCGATCCGCTAGTGGAAGCATTTTTTCAAAACATCGGTCAGGTGATTCCGCTAAACGATGAAGCACATTTTCGCACATTTGCTGCCGGTAGTGCGGTAATGGCGACATTTTTTCGCTGGGTCGCGGAGAATGCCGCCTGGATGGCCGCACAGGGCGTTCCGGATGATCAGGCGGCACTTTATTCAGCTTCCCTAACGGAAGCATTAGCAAACCTAACGCTCGCTGCAAATCCACAGCAATTGCAAGCACTTAGTCAGGAGTGCTTAACTGCCGGGGGATTAAACGAACAAGTTTTAAGAGAGTTGGAAAAGCAGGATTGGTTTGCCGCAATGAATACTGCGCTTGATGGGATAATGCGTCGCTTGGAAAATAGTAGTAATGGAAAATAGTCATTAATTTCGATTTCTTCTCCCCCGGAATAGAGGAGAAGAAATCGCTGAAAAGAAAATCCTAGGGACCGGTTATTTCATCGCCGGTTTTGAGACGTTCAATTTCGGCAGCCAGTGCGGCAATGCCTTCTGCTGTTCCCAGGTTAGCAGTAAACGTGGCGTTTATGCGCTGAACTTCGACTAAGCTCTGGTAAAACAATCCGAGCAAATAATAATTTTCTGCACGGAGCAGAAAAAGGTCGCCCTGATCGAGAAACAGTCCGTAGTCGAAACGCCAGAGAGAATCCAAAGCAAGCGCTTCTGTGGCCCGTAAATTGGAATTCGAATAATCTTTCTGTGCGTTGAGCACAAATGCCCAGCCGGCATGCAGATCGGCTGTCGGATCATTCTGAGAAGCACAAATGCTAAACTCCTTTACGGCATTTGCCAGACTATCCATTTTAAAATAACTCCAACCCAGCCCGGTAAAGCTTTCCGCCCGGTTAATATTCAATTCTTTTGCTTCCAGAAATTTTCCACTGGCTTCGGGATAGTTGCCATTCTGAAACGCTTCCCATCCCTGGCGAACCAGATCTTCATAGGAAAAGATACCATCCTGGGTGATGATGCCATTACATCCGGCAATTAACCAGAACAAGACGGCAATCAAATTGCTAACTATATTCATTCTTCGCATTGATATTGCTCCTTCCGTGTAACCACCCAAGATTAGTGGATTAATAACATCTTTTTGGTTTGACTCAGTTTAATTGTTTTCAATGAATAAAAATAAATACCGCTGGCCAGCGGGTTGCCCTGATCGTCCCGGCCGTCCCAAATCAGTTTATGCGCGCCGGCAATTTGCGCACCGTTATACAGCGTGCGTACGCGTTGGCCAAGGTTATTATAGACTGTTAACTGCACGGCCCCATCTTCCGGCAGATCATACTCGATTGTTGTCGATGGGTTGAACGGATTGGGATAATTTTGCTTCAGGGCATAATTGAGCGGCACTAAATTGCTGCCTTCAAAGTTGCTGTTATAGCCAAGCTTAAACTCACCGAGTTTCTCCGTAAATGCCCGAACCACGGTTTTCTCCAGGAAGACCTGGCTGTTCAGGGCAATCCATTCGCTACCAGATTTTTGATAGACGAATAATTTCTCCGGATTTGGATAACGCTGTGGATCGTAGGCGATTTCGATACTCAAAGGTTGGCTAAAACGCGCAGCCGGGCCAAATTGATAAACGATCTCATCTTCTCTTTCCTGATAGTCGCTAAGCAGATAAGTATCAGTGTCTAACACATCTGCAGCGACATTGAGGGTTGCGCGGCCATCAAGTGCGCTTATCCTCGCGGCACTGCCCGGCTTTGCCAACACCACTCCAAAAGAGCGGTTAAAGGTAGTGTCGATACCGGTATCAGCCGTGCGTGTGAAGATATTGTAAGTGCCGCTGCCAGTAAATTCGTAAGGGGCGCGGTACACACGTGGTGAATTACTAACCACCGACAGACTTAGCAGCGATGTATCCGGCAGTACGTAAACACCCAGCACCGGCATATTCTGTAATTGCACATCGCTGACCACGACGATATCGGCATATTTGCTGGCGGCCGGGTTCTGCAAGACCGAAGTGCTTAGATTAATATTACCATCACCGTCTAATACTAAAGTGACAGTATTATTCGCAGGATCGTTACTGCCGATCTGAATAGTGGCATTCTTTGCACCGAGGGTTCCCGGGAAAAAGTTCACCATAATCTCCTGACTATCACCAGGGGACAGGGTAAATGGCAGGGTAAAACCGGTATAGCCGAAGAAACTTTTATCAATGCCCGACAACAGTATGGAGGTGATGTCCAAATCTGCAGTGGCACCCGGCGCATTCCAGATATAGAATTTTTGCGAATAGTTTTCACCAACCGTCACCCGTCCGAATCGCAAAGTATCCGAGCTAATTTTAAAATCGGGCAGTCCGCCAGTACCATTTCCGGTAAGCGCCACATTAACGATCCCCTCATCGGCATCGTCACTTTCGATTCTTAAATTGGCACCATGGGCGCCTAAAATCAGTGGGCTGTAGCGAACAACGACGCTTCTGCTTTGCCCCGGTTTTAGGATGAAAGGCGTAGTGCCGCCACTAAATATCGAGAATTGACCACTGCTTAAACCAGTCAATGAGATTGAAGAGACATTGATGTCTCCGACTGAGGCATCATTGCGTATCACTACAGTTTGATTCACAGAAGTGCCAAGGGCAACACTGCCATAGGCAATGCTGAGTGGTGTTACGGTAATTTCCCCCAGTGTGATGGGAATTTCGATTTGATTCTGCACCGTGTTGGTAATAATCGGCAGGTTAAAATCGAAATAAATCGCCGCGCTGTTTTCTAGGAATGTTCCCGGCGCAATGCCAGGCACCGGCCGCACTTTAAACTTTAGGAATCCATGGCTTGCCGGTTCGTTGACGTTACTGTCCGGTAAAAGGATATTATTAAAGGTCCAGACTAATTCCCGTGGATTTACAATGGTAAAGTCGAAGGGATGGCTGCTGGCACCAACTTCCAGCGTTGTAAGATCGAGGTTTTCATCGAGCATATCCCGCACAACAACGGTGAAGGCTGTATCGGTGCCGGTGTTCTGAAAGCGCACCTGGTAGGTCAACCACTGGTCATCAGCGATGATTCCTTCCGGGGAAACCAGCTTGTCATTCGGATCGAAAGAGCCGCGGACGACCTGGGTTTCGCTGTCAACATTATCGAGCGGATTCGCATCACCGGCGAGCGGCTCAATGGTTGCGGATGATGTCAGGAAAGATCCCAATGGCTGTGTCGGTGGAATTTGCGCTTTCACCCATTCCCAACCAACGAATCCCGGCGATAACAGACCAACATCCCAGGTTACGGTATGGGCACCGGCATTGTATACACCGCCCGGACTGCTCTCAATAAAACCAAGCTCCGGTGGTAAAGCGAAAATGACATCACCGTCCGTGTCGATAGTGCCGCGGTTTTCGTAGGCGATGCCGTAGAATTTCTGGAATCCCGGACGGGCAACGCCTCCCGCCACGCTGACCCGCAGATCCTGCACATTTGCCAACGGCCGGTTCCCAAAATCGACATCAATAAACGTTTGCCCGGAATCGATAACAATGGTATGAGTTCCCGGTGCTACGGGAAAAGTTTGCTGCCAGTTCGGCAATACTAATTCGCTAACGGTATATGTGTTCGGGGTTAAAAAACTAAAGAAGTAATTACCGTTTACATCGGTTCTGGTAAATTGCGGACCGGGATCCAGTCTAACCGTCCACCCCTGTAATGGTCCTTCTCCGATATCGCGGATGCCATTACCATTATCATCGAGGAATACGTTGCCGGAAATTGTGCCAGCGCCCTCAATGATGTTGGCACAGAAACTATCATAATCCAGATAACTGACGCCGTCGTTATTGCCGCCGGGGCCGTCATAATCGACACCCTCATGGTCAAAACGGCCAACGAGTGCAAAATTAGCACCATCGCCTTTGTTAGCGCCAACAGTAGCCGGACTGCCTCCAAAACCTCCGCTGCCGCCGGAAGCATCACCAGTCGTCCATTGCATATCATCGTAGCTAAAGCAGACATTGTTACCAATGCCAACCAATGGATCGGTGCCATCGGTAATGATCACCTGAAACGTATTCCGCTTATCATCATGATTGCTAAAATATCCGACACCATCCCAGGTCACAATCAAACGGTTAGGTTCGGAGCGATAGTAAACCAGCCCACTGCCTGCTGCCCGGGTATCAACATCGCCCCAAAAAGGCGCGATCATCGGGAAGCCGGCAATCGGAAATCCCTGTGGGGTAAAAGTAGAGAATGCATCACCAAACGAAAGATTACCGTTGTTATTAATGTATACCTCTGTAAATGGCGTTCCGTAGAACTGAAAAATGAAGGATAACGGAATCGGGTCGGTGAATCCATCATCATTTCGATATTCCGGGGGGGATCCATTTAAAAACGGTACGACGGAAAAAGTGCTATCCAATGGCACCATTAATCCATTCGTCACCACTTTTACCTGGGGGGAGATTTTATTCTCGGGTTGTATCGTAACATTCGGTACAGATAAGTTCGGTTGGGATAATTTACCGGCTGCTTTCAGCGCCTGATATTCCGCTTCACTCATCCGAGAAGTATCCTGAGAAAAAAGCAATCCGTTCAGCATCACGATTAAGAAAACTGCAATCGCGGGAACGGTGAAAGGTCGTCCATGATATTTCATACCAATTCCTTTGTTATGATTTTGGGCCGCTCTAAAAGCTACTTTATATATTGTTTTATATTAAATTACAACGTTAATAAAATGCCGACTTGCACCAATCCGTTGTCTGCATTAATGCCCAGCTTGGTTTCCTGCAATTGACCGCTGGCATTGGGCAACATGAGCGTGCGCTCCCGGTCGACAAAATGATAGACAAACTCGATGAAGGCGCCACGATAGCCGAAACCTCCGCCAATGTTAAATCCCGGAGAACTATCCAACTCAATTTCCTGATCCTGCAGTATCGCGCCGGTTTCATTCGTTACACTCGTGCGGATCGCGGGATCATAAGTGCGGGAAAAATCGCCCATATAGTATCCCAATCCACCACGGAGAAAAGCTTTCGCCGGTCCCTTGAGGATATGTAAGCGTAGAACGCCGCCCAGTTGCATCTGGGCAAGTTCATCCACCCAAAAGACGGTGCCGTCGGCTTCTTCGCGGTTAAAAGTGAAGGGATAAATCGCATAACTGAATTCAGCGCCGATTTCAATCAATGAAATTCCCAGCAACACTTGCGCGCCAACGGGAAACAAACCGGAGCGGGTAAAATTGTATTTACCAGCGGTAAATTCATATCCCTGAAAGTTGGAAAATCCCAAACCAGCGGTTAGGCCGACCCGGAAATTCAGCGGTCTTTCCAGAGAGGTTGCTGTGACAGCTTTCTGCCGCGGTTTTTCGCGAACCGGCATTTCGGTTGCCGGCGCTTCATTTCTTGGCACTGCACGGGCATCATAAGGTGTGATAAAGTCGCCGGCTTTCGGGGCTTTTCTCATTAATTGTTGCCGGATACGTAAGCGGCAAAACTTTCCAAGAAACCGATCGACTTCAACAATTGCGAGGGTTTGAATATTGCGGCGCGTCTTTCGCTGCACAGTAAAGCGATCTCCGATTGATAATTTTTCAGCGGTCGGATTAACAATCACCACTGTGCTTTTCGAGGCACCGATAATTTCGTAGCGCACCTGGCCAAACAAGCTGTCGCTACTAAAAAAGCATAATGATAGGAATAGAATAATGAACGCGGATCGTCTCACTACGAGTTCCTCCTGAACTGTATATTAGGCGTTCGAGAATTTGTGGAAATTCAAACGTCTGTTACTGCCTTCCTGCAGTTTATTACTAAACTTTGCAACGACGTTCATTCGTTTATTTATGGCAAATTCAGCTAATCCTTGTGAGTAATTCCACAATTTTGGGAAAAAATTCCATACCTGATTGGAGATTCCTGTAAAAGAGGTGGCGTAAGTTATATAAGAATGTCACTTTTAAACCTTTATCGAACTGAACCTATTACTATTCCTTTTACGTATTACTTTGAGGGGTTAAACACATTTCGTAAATCCGTTTAAAGGTTGAGGTGATTATGGCAAATCTGAAACGTTCGTTATGGTTAGCTTTTCGCATGTTATTACTTTTTTTCGTAACGCTTATTTCTTATGCCGTCAGTGGGATGTTAATGAGTGGTGAGGGTGGCAATTTTACCCCGGCAGAAGAAGCGCAGGCCGGACAGGCTTTACTGATTATTTCCCTAATTTACAGCAGTCTATTTGCTTATCTGCTTATTCGCTCTCAATGGAGGGGCTGGCGGCTTGCCGGCGCTATCTTCATTATCTATTTCGGCGTAGAAACTTTTATAACGCAAATCGAAACCCTTTATTTTAATGATGCTGTTAATATGTCTTCGGCCATGCTCAGAGATGTTATACTCTCCGGCGCACTACGAGCGCTCATTTTTGCACCGCTCGCAGTTCTAATATTTAATAAATGGCGAACAAGTGCAGAGGCGCCTCTTACTAATTCTGCACCGGAAGGTTTCTGGAAGTCGATTGGAATATTAGCTGCAGTTTATGTCGCTGTTTACTTATTGTTTGGTTATTGGGTCGCCTGGCAGTCGGAAGCAGTGCGGGTTTATTATACCGGTTCTTCAGATATCCAGCCTTTTTTTACACATATGGCAAATCTCTTTTTCTTTCAGGATACATTATTAATTCCATTCCAGTTTATTCGGGGAATATTATGGGCCTTCCTGGCACTGTTAGTGGTTTGGATGATACCGGGGAAACGCTGGGAAATTGCGTTGGTCGTCGGAATAACATTTGCAATATTAATTTCACTGCCACTCGGACTCTTTCCCAATCCTTACATGCCCGTTTTAGTCCGAGAGGCACATTTTTATGAACTGGTATCTTCGATGTTGTTATATGGTTTTATCTCCGGATGGATGTTGTTTGTACGAAAGAATAATTTAGTGAAACCATCCCGGGAAAGCGTCCCTGCAGAAATTTAGTAAGGGCTATTTTCTCCTTGCACCATGGTTTGAGATATCCTATTTTCCGGCGATTATAGTTTCCATCTGTCAAAAGCGAATGGCTTTAGGTAACCAACTGTCGTTCTTAATTGAGCCGGAAAAGGATATGACAAAAAAACGTTTAGGATTCATCATCGCCGGGCTGGCTTTACTGTCCTTCTTTTGGATATTTTCTGCTTTATCAAGCGGCAACAATCACTCCCTGGATGAGTTGTCCGGGGTAATTCTTGCTGCCCCTCCCGGCTACAAAATTATTACAATGCCCGGGGAAGTATCATCACTGGAAACCGCACAAGCTTTGGAGAAGGCTTACCGGGATTTTCCCTTTGAGCAAAAAATCGGTTTGCAATACGAGAAAAACGGCTCTACAAATTTCCTTTTGTTAAACCGGCAGACAAATATCATTCAGAAACTGGCAACAAACACCTACGGCACAGTAGTCCAAACCACCTGGCGTGGCGCAATAGATCAGCGGTTACAATCCGGTCTCACCAATGGAGACTTCACCCCGGAAGGTTTCTCTCCACCGGAAGAGAAGAATCTTTATCATTAAAGAATATGGCTTAGAAACAGATTCTCTGTTTTCGCATAGCAAACGCTTAATTACATTAACACACTTTCCAGACCGGAATCTTTAACGAAAAGACAAGTGCTTTCAGTTTCTTTAACCAGCTCTTCCATCGCCTTTTTATCAATTTTATTGGTTAATCCGAATAAATTTAAATCGGCATGAGGCGCATCACCGTCAATATAATCGCGAAAGTTGGCACTATCTGCGACAATGCTGTATCCTTTCGGAATTCGCGCAAGGGCCATCAGGTTTTGCAAGTATCGGCGCGCGTTTTCAATTTCCGCAGGATCGTCCACCAGCGTGATGAGGCGCAGGCGGATATCCCAGTTTTTTATCAGCATCAAAGCCAACAGCAGTGGCAGATCGATATTGGCCATGCTGAAGCTCAATTGCCAGTCTGGTGATTGTTCACGAATCCAGATATTCATCTGCCGCCCTCTGCCCAAACCAGTGTCGGGATGCCGTGCGAGAAAAACCACGCCGAGCTGGTTTTCGCCGGCAATTTCCAGCATTCCCTGTAACTCTTCCTGCGTGCGATCGCTGACCGGAGAGAATAAAATATTCGGTTCGAAGAATGGACTTTTCATTACAGAAACAGCTGTTCTCAAACTGGATAAAAAGTCCGGCGATTCTATGATTGCGGAAGATGCGTAGATCCCATCCATGCGAATATCCCGTATGACATTATCCAGCCCACGAAGCAAGCGGGAATGCTTTTTCGTTTTAACCCCGATTGCCTGTACAGATCCCTGCGGGCGCGCCAGGGAAAGCAGCAGACGGTAATATCCCTGCAATTGGGTGGTCCGTTCCACCGGATAAAGAATATCCGGTTTCCAGGATCGCAGATGATTTGCCCGGGCATCCAGGGCGATTTTACGCGCTGCCCAATTGGCGATCGAAATAAACAGGCCGCTATTCAGTGTTTCATATGGTGCTTCCAGTGCCCGCCGGTCCAGATAGATATAAATCGTAATGCTTAGAAGCACACAGGTAAGTCCCAGTAAAGGACTGACGACAACGATTGCGGTAAGGCAGGACAAACTTCCCAAAAAAGGAACTAATATCGGAATGCGGAATGTCGGGCGAAAGCTGATCAGGTTCAGTTTCTTTTCAATCAGCAGAATAAAATTCACAATAAAATAAGTCATCAGAAAAAAGACCGTAACGATCTGTGCGATGGCGTTTAAATCTCCCAACAGCAAGATAATCAGCACCATTCCACCGGTGACAAGAATAGCGTTTCGCGGCTCATCATTATGTAATTTGCCAAAGAACTCCGGAAAGGGAAGAATTTTCTGTTTTCCCAAAGACTGCAAAGTACGGGGAGAAGCGATAAAAGAGCTCAACGCCGCGGTAAAGCAGGAAGAGAGAATGCCAATCAACACCGCCGGCCCCCAATACGCTCTTTCGATGGCAATGGTTAAATTACCGCGTAATTCCTCCGGTGTCGCTACCAGCGAATACCAAATTGCCAATACCAGGTATATTAACAGGGAAAGCCCCCAGGCTGTCATTGTCCCCGCCGGAATACTTCTACGGGGATCAGTGAGGTTTCCAGACATACTCGCCCCAACCATAATACCAGTGGAGGCCGGGAAGAAAACAGCAAACAATATCCAATAATTGGCATTTTCGAAGCTGCCAAAGAAAGTGGGATTCTGTAATACCGGTGCGCTGTATAATCCGAGAAAGATAGATCCCAGGGCAAGAATCACCCCGATCATTACAAAAATTTGCACCCGGAATGCCAGCGTGGTGCTGATATAGGAAAGTGCAAAGACAACCGCAAATACTGCGATTACCACGAGCAAGGGAGAGTGATTCGGAAAAATATGCACCCATCCCTCCATAAAACCATAGATATACATTGCAACGGACATCCCTTGTGCGAGATAGAATGGTATGCCGATGCTACCGCCGACTTCCAGCCCAAGACTTTGCGTGACAAGGGTAAATACGCCACCAGCTCCCAAACGAATGTTGGTAGTAATTGACGAAAGGGATAATGCCGTCGCTCCGGTAATAAAGTAGCACATCAGAATAATGAGAACCGCCCCGCCTAATCCGGCATTCCCCACAACCCATCCTTCGCGTAAATACATCATTACGCCGAGGATCGTCAGTATCGTCGGTCGAATGACGCCATTAAAGGTGCCAAACTTACGGCCGCCGATCGTCTCATCCCCACTACCGACCAACTTGGCGTCAATTTCCGGATTCGCCCCATCGTTTACAGCATCTACAGCTGGATTTATTTCCACAGGCGCTTGCGCTGGTTCTCTGGTTGAATCATTACCTTGCACCAAACTCGTATCCTTTCTGTTACCCTGATATCCCTTTTCGATGTTTTCAAAAACCAGGAGATAATTCTTGCCTCGGGTTTGCAAGATCTCCGGGATGCCATTCAAAGATCGCGTTTAATTTATATTTTCTGCGAAGCTTTTCACAGATTTATTTACAGAATCAACATATCTATTTTTTATGCTTTTATCTTTGCTGCTCACCCGATCTGTTCCACTCCGTCAGCAATTGCATCTCCCCGAAAAAATTTGTATGTTTTTCTGAATCAAACAGGCTGTGAAACTTATCGCTAAAAAATATATAAACCAGCTTGCAAGCCAACAGGAACGATTATGAGCGAACCGAAGGATCATTTCCTACAATCCAGTAGCGGTTTTTCACTGCGGGAATTCCTGGACGATGATCTTACCACTTTTTTTGAACAACAGCGAGATCCCGAGGCCAATTATATGGCGGCCTTCACTAAAAAGAATCCCGATGATGCCGAAGCTTTTCAACTACATTGGCAAAAAGTGCTGGCAGATAAAAATGTTCTCATTCGCACCATATTATATGATGATGCCATTGCCGGCTATATCCTCAGCCATGACTGGTTCGGAGAGCCGGAAATCACCTACTGGCTGGGCAAAGCATTCTGGGGAAAAGGACTGGCCACCAACGCGCTGCAAGCATTTCTCAAGGTTCAAACAGTGCGCCCGCTTTATGCCAGGGTTGTCCATGATAATCACGCATCGAAAAGAGTGCTTGAGAAATGCGGTTTTCAGGTAAATGGTGAAGATAAAGGTTTTGCCAACGCCCGCAACAAAGAAATGCGAGAATATATTCTGATTTTAAACGACTGATTTTTTGCACTTAAGGAGCCACCATGAAACGTTTTCTACCGATCATCTACATCCTCTTTAGCACATTCCTTTTTTCTCATCTATTTGCTTACAATGCCGACGGACACCGGGTAATCGCCTTAATTGCCTATGAGCAGTTGGACGAAGGAACCCGTGATGCATTATTTGAACTCTTAAAACAGCATCCCCGATTTCAGGCAGATTTTCTCAATGAAATGCCTGATGCCATCAAAGAGGGCACGCCGGAGCTGCAGCAACGCTGGTTACTCTCACAAGCCGGTGTATGGCCGGACATCGCCCGCGGTTTTGATGGTGATACCCGTAAACGCTTTCACCGCAGCCGCTGGCATTGGGTAAACATTCCTTTCTTTGCCAATGACGCCCATGAGGCTGCTGTAGGCCCAAGCATCCCGCCAGTTCCGAAAGATCCTTTTACCGGATTGGATAATGGCAATTACAATATTATCCAGGCTATCAAAAATTCCCTTCGCATCCTGAAAGATAAATCCCATCCGGCGGAACTACGCGCCCTGCACATTTGCTGGCTGGTTCATCTCGTTGCGGACAGCCACCAACCTTTGCATGCCACTGCGCTTTTCTCTCCGAATCTTTTCCCGAAAGGCGATCGCGGTGGCAACTTGATTCCAATCGGGCAAAGAAACAATCTGCACAGTACCTGGGATGGACTGCTCGGCCGGAATCGCACTTTTAACCGGCTGCGCCGGGATGCAGCAGAGTTGCTGGACAATGAAAACTTGAACAACCCGGACGCCCCATTTCGCAAGGTAATGTCCCCGAACGACTGGCTGCAGGAAAGCCGGGAACTGGCGGAGATCCACACCTACACCGCTGATATTCTGAAACCTGTGCTGGCTGCGGAAGAAAGTGGAAATACACTGGAAGGGATTACGCCCGGAGAAGA
The DNA here is from genome assembly GCA_028284905.1 of Calditrichia bacterium. GTDB lineage: Bacteria > Calditrichota > Calditrichia > RBG-13-44-9 > J075 > JACKAP01. Next base: position 43,781 of record JANQQU010000025.1, on the reverse strand, counting down.
TTATTATCGCAATGGTGGCAAGGTTTGCCGGGAATTGGCTACAAAGTCCGGCATTCGCCTGGGCATATTGTTCAACGAGATTTTCTCCGCTGAATAAATTTTCGGGCACATTTGCAACCTCCAGGCAGAATTAGTGGTAGAATAGCGATAATAACTAAGTGAAAATCAATATTCAGCTAATCGGGGATAATTATGCGGACAAATATACCGGGCCAGGGAAAAACCGTTTATCGACTTTTAGTCGCTGTTCTACTCACTGCTTGTTTTATCTTTCCGACCATTGCACAAAAAGCGGAAATTCAATACTTACAGGGATTAGGCGATACTCGTTATCATGAGCTAAATTCTGAGGTCATAGAACAAACCTACCATATATACGTGCGCGTTCCGAACGATCCCGAACCGGAAAAACAATATCCAACCATATATCTCCTTGATGGGGGCAATACCTTTCCCATGCTCTCTTCTTATTATTGGTATTTGAAACTGGCTGAGGATTCCCCAACAGCAATTATTGTCGGTATATCTTATGGCACCAGCGACTGGCGAAAAGGAAATCAACGCAGTAGAGATTTTACTGCAAAATCCGAGGAACGGGATTTCTGGGGCGGTGCCGGTAATTTCCAGCAAATTTTCCGGGAAGAAATTTTCCCCCTGATAGAAAAGAATTATCCTTCCAATCCGAACCAGCGAATTATTTTTGGTCAGTCTCTCGGTGGGCAGTTCGTGCTTTATACTGCCCAAACTAATCCGGATATGTTCTGGGGGTACATAGCCAGCAATCCTGCCTTGCATCGGAATCTCCCCTTTTTCCTGGAAACCACTCCCCCGGAGAACCAGCAGGCGACGCAACCGCGATTGTTCGTCTCCAGTGGCTCAGAGGATGTGCCGCGTTTCCGTGAACCAGCAATGAAATGGATTGAACACTGGACCGCCCGGGAAGATTTACCCTGGCAACTGAAAACAGTCACCCTGGAAGGGGAAAATCACTTCTCCGCCGTTACGAACTCATTCCGCCAGGGAATACGCTGGCTTTTCTCCAAAGATGAGAATTAGCTCGCCCCCAATCAAATCCTACCCAAAATGGCGGGTTAAGGGTGTATTGGCTGTATTAGGATTAAGACTCAGGCGAATAGTTCATTCGTCTGGGCCGGTGAAATTAAACACCTGTTGATATTTTGGTAGTGTTAAACATGTAATGCTAAAAGTTGATTTAGCTGTCATCGCGAGGCGCTCTTTGCCGAAGCGATCTCATGGTTGTATGCACTTTAAAGATTGCTTAGGCAAAGAGCGCCTCGCAATGACGGATTTAAATAGCATTACTTCTTTAACACTACCAATATTTTAAATTCATTCCTGCGCGGACACGATTCGTTAGATCATTTTCCCTCTCCCTCACTTTCGGATAAATGCTGCAAGTAAATACGTTTTCATGCAAACGCTTTTTATGTCTACTTAAAAGGAGATTTATCATGAATTACGCTCGATGCTTCTTGGTTTCGCTCGTATTAATCGCCTCTTTAAGCTTGCAACTATCCGGTCAGATTCCATTTGCGCAACAAACTGTTGTCGGAGGGGCGCTGGGCGCCTTCGGTGCAAAAGCAGTATACGCGATTGATCTCGATAATGACGGGGATATTGATAAACTGTCTGCATCGGAATTGGACAATAAAATTGCCTGGTTCGAGAATAACGGTTCTGAAAAGTTTTTGCAGCATATTATTGACGATGATGCAAGTGCTGCCAGCTCCGTTTTTGCCGCTGATATTGATGGCGATAATGACATCGATGTACTGGCGGCCGCCCGGCAAAACAATGCGATATTCTGGTATGAGAATGATGGCAATAAAAATTTCCTCAAGCACACCCTCAGTACTCAGGCAACGTTTGCAACTGCAGTAAGCGCCGTTGATCTTGATAATGACAACGATCCGGATATCATCGCCCTGACCGCCAATGATATCGTATGGTATGAACAAAATGAACATTTGCAATTTACTGAACATCGCATCCCGACATCTACCATCGGCGTCAATGGATCGCTATCAGCAGTCGATCTCGATACCGATGGCGACATTGATTTGGTGAGCGCACTTGCTTTTATTGACGATGAATTCGCCTGGTACGAAAATGACGGCAATGAGAATTTTACCCGGCATGACATCAGCAATGCCCCTGCCGGTATACTTTCGGTTTATGTGATAGATATCGACGGGGACAGCGATATCGACCTTCTCAGCGCCTCTGCTGAAGAAAACCAGGTCACCTGGCACGAAAATGATGGCGCCGAGCAGTTTACCCCCCGGACAATATCCAGCAGCGTTATCGGGGCAAATTCCGTCTATGCAATCGATGTCGATGGCGATACGGACATCGATGTCATCTCCGCCGCCTTCAATGCGGATGAAATCGCCTGGTTTGAAAACAATGGCAGCAACCAGTTTACTGCCCATACCGTTTCCGGCAATGCGGATGGCGCGGAATGGGTCTTCGCCATTGATCTCGATAATGATCAGGATGTCGATTTCCTCTCCGCTTCCTATCATGATGACAAAATTGCCTGGTATGAAAACGATGGCAATCAGCAGTTTGATGAACATGTGACTGCTACCAGCACCGAATGGGCACGCTCAGTAATTGCGGCAGACGTTGATGGCGACGGCGATATGGACTTGCTCTCCGCCGCTACCGGGGAATTCAACCTTTACACCGGCGCTTTGCTATGGTACGAAAATGATGGCAGCCGCGAACTCGCGCCCCATACGATTTACCACGGGAACGAACAACCGAATTCTCTTTTCGCGATTGATTTGGATGCGGACCAGGATGTGGATGTTCTGGCGACTTTCGGGGACTACGATCATGATAAAGTTAGCTGGTTTGAAAATGACGGCAGCGGAAACTTTAATGAGCATTTGATTACCACAAATGCCGAAGGAGCGAATTCGGTTTTTGCCATCGACTTGGATGATGATAGTGATATCGATGTCCTCTCCGCTTCCGCCAGTGATGACAAAATTGCCTGGTATGAAAATGATGGCAATCAGCAGTTTAGCGAGCACACAATAAGTCTAAACGCTGATGTGGCCAGTGCAGTCTTCGCTGCCGATCTGGATAATGACAACGATATCGATGTCCTTTCTGCCTCCTACGAGGATGACAAAATCGCCTGGTACAAAAACGATGGGGATGAACAATTTACGGAAATTGTCATCAGCAACAATGCCCGTTGGGCAAAAGATGTATCCGCAATAGATATTGATGCTGATGGCGATATTGATGTTCTCTCCGCCTCGGCGCTGGATGATAAAATTGCCTGGTATGAAAATGATGGCACCGCACAGTTCAGTGAACATGCCATCACTCTCGATGCCGATCAGGCAAATGCTGTCTTTGCGATCGACATTGATAATGATGGTGATATCGATGCGCTTTCTTCATCCTATGGTGATGACAAAATTTCCTGGTACGAAAATGATGGCACAGAAAATTTTACCGAGCATCTCATCTCCTCCAGCAATCTTTTTGGGGCGACGGCTGTATTCGCGGTTGATATTGATGGTGATAATGATGTCGATGTGTTTTCCACTTCCGGACGAACCCATGAAATTATCTGGCATGAAAATCTCTCGGTAGTGCTTGCACTGGATGATTCCCCGCAGATTATCCGGGAGAGTCGCTTATATTCCAATTATCCTAATCCATTTAATCCCTCCACAACTATTCGCTTCGATCTGGATAAGGCTGGGACAATCAGTTTAAAGATATTCAACACTTTAGGAGAAACAGTTGCCACACTGATTTCCGGCTACCGCAATGCCGGCCAGCATGAAGTGCGTTGGAACGCCGCTGGACAAACCTCCGGCATTTACTTTTACCGGTTAACCAGCGAAAATGGCGAGTTGAGCCGGAAGATGATTTTACTTCGCTAAATCGTAATAACATCTAAAAAAGCGGCCGAAAAGTTTATCTTTTTCGGCCGCTTTTACTTCAATTTAATTTGAACAATCGAAAAGTCAGATTACCTCATCTTAGTTGATTTTAATCGTGTACTTCTCCGTAAAGAAGCGCATGATCGGAATAATCAGCGATAAATGCATCCTGCTCCGCTACAGTGTCAAATTCCGGCCATCCACGCACCAGCACTTCCGCATCATTTTCAAAACGATGAAAATTCAAATGTCGTGATGCATATACATGATCGAGATCGGCAGGTTCGGTTGCGCTGGTTGAGCCATTTGAGAAAGTGAGATCGGCAGTTTTCGAAAGCAGGCGAAGCTTGCGACTGCTAAAGCGGGAATTATAGCGCGCTAACTCTTCATCGCCGCTAAAATCTTTATTGCTGTAAGCCAGGTCCATTCCAACATTGTTAAAATCGCCCATTACCAGAAAATTTGCACCTTCTTCAGTGTCGGCAAGATCATCCAGTTTTCGTTTCAGGCTACGAATACTCAGGGTCATATCGTCTCGTAATCCCCAGGACCGGGGTCTATCATCAGCCTTCAAATGTAGAAAAAGTATGCTGTATAACACGCCTTCTTTTTGAATAGTTGCCAATGCCCCGGGTCGCAAACTGGGCACCCCGGATTTCAGTTTTTCCCGTTGTGTCACAAAGCCGTTTAGTCCATGCCGGATGCCGACAAGTATATTCTGGGAAATTTCCGCTTCGGTAATAAAGAAACTGTGGGTAGGCATCTGACGCATAATTTCCGCAAAGACCTGACTCCCTTCAACTTCATAAATTGCAAAGACATCCGGCGCTTCCCCACAGGAAGGATCGGCATTTGCCAAAAATTCTACCGCGCGATCGATCCGTTCAGGGTTATTCCGAAAATGTTCGACATTCCAGGATGCAAAAGAAAAAACTTTTCCCATTTTACTGCCCTCCTAATAATTCCAGATTTTGTTTTTTATTTGACTAAAGTTAAAGAAATCCTGGATTGCGGTATTGGAATTAGTCACATTCCAATGCTTAATTTAAGTGTATTAGGATTAAGGGATTATCCAGTCAGCTCTGAGAACAGTCCAGGAAGCACTTAAAGCTATGCGGCTCAAAAGATGAGAGATGATTACGCGGCGAAAATTCTCATTTATTAATCATATTATTAGGCAAGGGTAATATCTGCCCGAAAATTTTTTATTCCACCAACTTTTAATTTTTTACGCAATAATAACATAAATTGAGAATAGCGGTTTTCGCGCTCGGCTCCAGATATTAACTTAGCAGGATAGTAATTTAATGGCCACAGCATTTACATACTAGCGGCGTAATTTAAGGCAGCAGGAGATAATATGGATTTTTCCAAGTTTTTTCAGAATAAAGAGTATCAAGAGTTTTCCACCGGGATGACAATTTTTAATGAAGGGGATCCGGGGAAGGTCATGTATGTCATACTCGAAGGACGAGTGGATATATTGTTTAAAGGAAGATTAATCGGTGAAATTCAGGCTGGCGAGATTATCGGCGAATTGGCGCTGATTGATACCAGCGCCCGCAGCGCAACAGCAATCGCTATGGGGCAATGTAAACTGGTTCCCGTAGACGAGCAGCTCTTTCTGGAAATGGTAAAAGAAAATCCATCCTTTGCCCTGGCAGTGATGCGCACCCTGGCAAATCGTTTACGCCGGAAAAATATTCGGGATTATTAGATTATTCGGAAATGTTTTCTTAGCCATTTAAATCAATGCTGATATTCTTTACAATCGTCAATTTTCTTCTTCGATCGTTGAGAGAAGGCCAAAAGCGATCAAACGATCCCGATGCAATTCTGCGATCTCGAAGGGTTCGGTGACGCATAATGCCACCTCTTTCAGATGCGCCTCATACATCACCTGAAAAGCCTGGGATTCGCTGAATCCAAAAACTTTGATCAGGCAAGCCACGACAAAATGCATTGTATTGACATCGTCATTATGAAGCAAAACCCGGTATTGCGGGATCAAACTAACCGTGGTTAATTCCTCTTGCTCAAAATCATAATCCGAATTGCGGATAATCATCTTTAAAACCCTTATTAAACTTCCTATCAAAAACTGCGATAAAAATACAATTTTCTGGATGAGAGTGCAAGGTTAGAGTTCAAAGTTCAGTGTTAAGAGTTCAGTGTTACTATATTGCTCCCAATAGAAGTTTTCAACAAACTTGCTCATCTGCTCATCTGCTCATCTGCCAATCTGCTCATTCCCCCAAAGGCTTGTCAAAAATCAACTGCGTTTTTGTTCTTTGAAAACCGGCGGCTTCATAAAATCCATGCGCATCCGCCCGATCAGCACGCGTGCGCACCCGCAACTTTCCAACATCCCGGGCGCGGCACCAGTCTTCCACAGCGTTTAATAATTGCTTACCGATCCCCTTTCCCCGATGATTTTCATCAACCACAAAGCCACCCAGTTCGGCAAAAAGCGCGGATTCAACTCGATAGGCCAGAAAGGCATGAATCCATCCTATGACATCATTATCCGCATAACAGGCAACCAGAATTATATGGTCATCTTTCGACAGCATTTGCCGTAGTCGAACTTCCACATCCTCCCGGAAAACTGGATATCCCAGTTGAGCGGATAGTTCGGTAATTTTCGATAGATCGGAAATTTCGGCAGGACGAATCTTCATATATCACTCAGAGATTAAAGGTTAAGTGGCAAATTTGCCAAACAGCATTATTTTTGACCGGAGACATACATTCGCCGTAACAGGCCTTCTTGTATACCAGTTAATGTGGCCCGCTTCTTCTCCAGCTCAATATCTGCGACTGCTTCCCCGAAATCCGCCCGCAACTCCCGGGCATATCTTTCGCGAGCAAGAATAAAGTCTTGACAAGTTGCCCGGTAATTATCGGTAACATCTTTCTCGTATATCGACTTAAAACCGGCTCTTCGTAATAATGCGCCCGGCAGTTCCTTTGCGACGACATCGCCGGGTCCCCACTCCGAAGCCTTTTTCTTTTCTTCCGCATTCAGATGCATTGGGGTATAAATAACATATCCGGCAATTTGTCCTCCTGGCTTCAGGACGCGGTGGCATTCTCTCAGCACGGAGAGTTTGTCGGGAATTCAGCACATCACATCGGAATGGATAATCGCCGAAAAAAAGTCTGTGGGAAATGGCAATTCAGTGGCGTCAACGGCAACAAAATCGACGTTTCCTTTCATTTTAAAAGCATCTGCCTGACGCCGGGCATGCTGAAGTGCCAGCGGCGTTAAGTCCGTGGCAATAACATTGCAGCCGCTGCATTCAGCCACATGAAACCCCGGCCAGCCAAATCCGCATCCTAAATCCAGCAAATAATCATTTTCTTCCAGATTGAGCTGTTCAGAAAGCATTTGCGCTTGCGCCAGTGTTGTATAGCCATTTAACCCGGCATCATGCCCGATTATATTGCTGGTAATTTCTTTCAAGATTGAAGAACGTGGCCGGGCATATTTCTCTACAAAAACTTTTTGCTGCTCGGTTAGATTCTTTTTATCAGACATCGATAATACCAGCTTATCTAAATACGATCATTGTTATTCATTGGCCCGGGGTTCACCATAATATAATCTTTAATTAACCGGCACAATTAAATTCCTCGCAAATCGCCTATATCAATGCTTAAACGGCAATGATTGACTTAAAGCAATTTTGATGATGGGAATAAATGCCATAAAAGGTTAGTATTAGCGTTAGGTTTACTTAATTGAAAAAAATTTGCCGGATGTTTATTTTGTCGTTTTCTTAACGCTTTCGAAATCGATAAGTGTTACATCAACATTAGTTTTTGTGCTCTAAATATTAGCATTTATCCCCCACTTTCTCTTTATTACTCTTAAAGGCAGTCAGAACAGAATATATGAAGTTCTAAAATTTATGCGTTAACTTTTAACCGAAACGATGAGGAATACTAAAATGAGAATTTCAAATATAATGATAGTGTTGTTATCAATGATTGCGATTCTGCTTATCGGTTGCACTGATGAAAAAGCGGACGATACCCCTAAAACCGGATTTACCCCGGAGAATGTTACCCTGAAAGAGATTGGCGATTTTAAAGAATTGGTTGATGAAAAACTGGTGTTTGTCGATTCCAGCGGCGTGGAATGGACCGCACCGAAAGGCACTCTAACCGATGGCGCCTCAGTACCGCGGCTAGCCTTGTGGCTCAGCGATGGGCGTTTTGAAAGCGAATTCCTAAAAGCCGCGATTATTCATGATGCCTATTGCCAGTCGGAAAATGAGCAGATTACCCCCAATCAGTTTAAAAAGCGCCCCTGGCAAGATGTGCATAGAATGTTTTACGAAGCCTGCCTCGCCGGCGGCACTTCTCCCTTGAAAGCACGCATCATGTTTGCGGCAGTTTGGCTGGGAGGTCCGCGCTGGGATGCGCAGGAGAGAAACCTCGATCACATTTCCAAAAAACGCTTGAAGGAAGAATTCGAATACTGTAAAGAATGGATTAGCGTAACGAATCCTTCCGTAGCGGAAATTGAGGCCTGGATGACTGACCGGGAGCAAGCTTTGTTGGCAGAGCCGAATTGATTTTAAATCAAGTAAACCAGCCCGAAATACTGTGAATATTTTCGGGCTGGTAAAAGAAAATCTTTAGCGCAACAAAACCCGTGGAAAGTGGTAATCCCCCGAAGAAAGAATTGACAGCATCGGGAATATTTAGTAATTTCAAACATGGAATGGGATGGCCATCAGAAGGAAATAACAAGGCTGTTGAGCGAAATCAGTGACGGCAACCGGGAAGTTGTCAACCAGCTGATGCCGCTGATTTATGATGGCCTGCAGCAGATCGCCCACCGGCAATTGTATGGCGAGCGTCCCGGTCACACCCTAAACACCACCGCATTAGTACACGAAGCATATCTAAAACTAGTTAATCAGAAAAACGTCAACTGGCAAAATCGCGCACATTTTTTTGCGATTGCCTCGCAGGCGATGCGCCGGATTCTCATTAATTATGCCAACCAGCGCAATGCCCAAAAGCGCGGTGGCGGAGCGATGGTCGCAACATTCGATGAAGCAGCTTTTGGGGCGGAATGGCGCTCGGAAAGATTGCTCGATCTTGATGAAGCACTGACCCGTTTATCTTCCCTAAATGAGCGCCAGGCCAATGTGGTTGAGTATCGTTTTTTTGGCGGCTTAACCCACGAAGAGATTGCCGAAACATTGGGCGTTTCCATCCCGACAGTTCGCCTGGACTGGCGCCTCGCCCGCGCCTGGTTAAGCAAAGAGTTAAGAGATACCCCGGAATGACGATTATTAAAACTGCATTAACCTCCATTCATCCTTCAGCAGGCTCAGGATGAATGGAAATAGCGAATTAAAAGTGAGCAGAAAGAACAATTCGAGGAACAATCACTTCAAAAAAGCACACCTCAATGAATCAAAACACCTGGGATAAAATAGAATCCATCTTTAAGTCGGCGATCGAACTCCCAATCGATAAACGGGAGGCGTTTGTGCAGGAAGCATGTGCGGGAAATGATGAACTTTATCGGGAAATAATGCAACTTCTTTCCGAAGACGACAGTCCACACAGCATGCTGGATGGCCATGCGCTGGATGGCATAGCACTCGCCCCGGACACCCTGGCGCCAGGCACACAAATTGAGAATTACCGTATTATAGCGCTGATTGGCACTGGTGGCATGGGCGCTGTCTATCTTGCCGAGCGCTCCGATGGTGAATTCAAACAACAGGTCGCTTTGAAGCTGATCAAGAACGGCAGAAACAGCCGGGAAGTCCTCAGTCGCTTTCGTAACGAGCGGCAGATACTGGCACGTCTGGAACATCCGAATATTGCTCGCCTGCTCGATGGTGGCGTTACAACAAATGGTGATCCCTATTTCACCATGGAATATGTGGATGGCGAACCGATTCACTGCTATTGCGACCGTAACCAACTATCTATTGAAGACCGGCTAAGTTTATTCATTGAAGTTTGTGAAGCAGTGCGTTATGCGCATCGCAATCTGGTCATCCATCGGGACTTAAAGCCGGGCAATATCATGGTAACCGGAAGCGGTGAAGTGAAGCTTCTCGATTTTGGTATCGCCAAATTTCTCGAGAGCGATGACGCTATCATGCAGACAATTACCCAGGCTGGTTTGATGGCCATGACGCCGGAATATGCCAGCCCCGAACAAATTCGCGGAGAAGCGGTAACCACCGCTTCGGATATCTATTCGCTGGGCGTGATCCTTTCCCTGTTGCTTTCCGGTAATCCTCCTTACCGGCTGGACAGCCATTCTGTCGCTGCGTTAGTTGATGCCGTTTGCCATACGGATCCTTTAAAACCGAGCACCGGTTTATTTCTGAAAAACGCTTCTACAAAAGCGACAGAATCTTCACCGGAAAACACAGCCCGCTTACGCCAGCTTAGTATTACCAGGTTAAAGCAGCAACTGAGTGGCGATCTCGACAATATCTGTTTGAAAGCCTTACGAAAAGAACCGGAACGCCGGTATCAGTATATTGATGAGTTCATCAACGATTTACGAAATTATCTCGATGACAAACCGGTCTCTGCCAGTGGGGATGCTTTTCAATACCGGGCGGGGAAATTTATCCGGCGCCATCGCCTCGCTGTTATCAGTAGTGCAATGACCCTTCTCCTCCTGGCAACGCTGATCAGCTTCTACACTATCCGCCTGGCAGAAGAAAGAGACCGTGCGCGTTTGGAGGCACAGAAAGCATCACAAATTACCGAATTTCTTACCAGCATCTTTGCGATATCGGATCCCAATCAATCCCGCGGGGAGGCAGTTACAGCCCGGGAGTTACTCGATGAAGGGGCGAAAAGGCTGGACCAGGAGCTAACCTCCCAGCCGGAAGTGAAAGCAGCACTCTCGGAAGTGATTGGCAGAGTATACAACAACCTTGGATTATATGCCCGCGCCAAACCGCTGTTGGAAAAATCGCTGACCCTCCGCAACAATGAAGCTGCTGCAGATATTGCCGGGACGGCGAGAAGCATGCAGGCACTGGGTGAGTATCATCATATGCTCGGCAATTTTGCTCAGGCGGAATCGTTATATATTGCGGCAATCGAAATCCAGAAAACGCTGGAGGCATCCCACACTGATGATTACGTCACCACCCTGAATTTCCTCGGCTGGCTGAAAAACGATCTGGGCGAATACGATGCCGCAGAAACCTGGTATAATAAAGGACTAGCGGTAATGGAAGCGAACGGTGCGCCGGAAAACGTTGCTTATGCTACGACAATCAATAATGTCGCATTGCTACTTCATGAAAAGAATGATTATGAACCGGCGGAGAAACTCTTTCGCAAGGGTATTAAAATATTACGCCGGGTGGTCGGTGAAGAACATCAGGAGACTTCGACAACTTATTTTAACCTGGGGCAATTATTGCGCGATAAAGGAGATTTCGTAACTGCCGACAGTATGCTGCGGCAATCCCTGTATATCGATCAGAAACTGCTCGGGGATGATCACCCTACCCTCGCCTATACCTTCACCAGTATGGCACAGCTCAGTGAAATTATGGGACGCGTCGACTCCTCGGAAGCATTACACCGCCGGGCCTTGCAAATCCGTCGTACGTCCCTGGGAGAAGAACATCCGAAAGTCGCTTATAGTCTCACCCATCTGGCTGGCATCCTTGGACGGCAGGGTGAATTTACAGAAGCAGAAGCATGCTTTCAGGAGGCAGAAACGATCATTGGGAAAGTTTATGGGGAATCCCATCCGGAATATGTGAAATTAGTGTATTACCAGGGAATGCTGCTGCAACGGAAGGGAGACTTACGAAGAGCGGAAGAATTGCTGGTGCGCGCGGTAGCATTACGCAGTAAAGTGTTTGGGAAATCCCACCGCCTGACCGGAAATGCACTCATTGCCCTGGCATCCGTTTATCATGATCAAAAACAATGGGTAAAGTCCGATTCGGCTTACATCGCTGCTGCTCACCTTTTTCAAAATCTGTTTGGTGAAGCCCACCCGGCAGTAGCGGAAAGTTATACGCAACGCGGCCTTATCGCCGGGGAAAGAGACGATTTTCAGCTGGCAGATTCGCTATTGAATACAGGGGTAAAGCTATTTCGCAGCAGCGTTAAGGAGAACAATCCCCGGCTTTGGAACGGACTGTTTGTTTATGGTGAATTTTGTCTGCAGCGCAACGAATTTAGCAAAGCGGAATCGCTGCTTCAGGAAGTGTTTAGTTTACAAAAACAACATCGGGGACTTACCGACGAAAAAACCCGCCAGACAGCGATATTGCTTGGCAGATTACATGAAAAAAGTGGGAATGTCGAAAAGGCGAAAGAATTCCAGGATTTGAGCAAAGCTGATCATTAATAACGTATAGCAATGATATCTTAAGAGAATCCTCCGCTACGAGCAATTTCTTTTCCGAATTCGGTACTCATATATTCTTCACTTGGCGAAATACCAACCCGTGGTAAATCGAGACGGTCTGCATCCCAGCATGTCCCAATCGTTGGGTCTTCATTGAATCTCTCATGGGTGTGATGCTCGCAGGCGAAATACAATTTTTCAAAATCCTCATCGCGGATATCGAACAAATCCCCTCTGCATTGATACGCTAATTCTGCACCTCTTAAACCATGCTGGGGGTCGGTGTAATCATTCTCCCTACGGCTGTCATGAAAAACGGCAAACAACCGGACGACAGTTAAGTTAGCCCCGGATTTCTTCGCCAGATATAAACCATTCTCCTCCACCCGGCGCCAATGACTCGGGCCATGGACAGAGCCTAATCCACATTGAAACTGTCCACTAACGAAATTCCATAATCTGGGATAATTAACATAATCCTCAGATTCTTCCAGGAATCGGTCTTCCTTCAAGAATTTCCTTTCTTTGATTTTTAGGAGAGTTTAGAAATGACACGAAAAGAAGTCATCGCGAGGCGCTTTTGCCGAAGCGATCTCAAAAGTGCATGCAACATAGAGATCGCTTCGGCAAAAGCGCCTCGCGATGACAATCGAAAAATTAATACTTCAACGGAGTAATACCATCTTCCGATTCTGAACCTCTCCCCGACTTCGAATTTGATAAATGTAAATACCGGAACTAACTTCACGCCCTTGCAAATCTCTGCCATCCCAGGTCACCATATTATTACCGGCCGCCCGTTTTTCATCAACCAAAACATTTATCACTTGCCCGAGAATATTGAATACCGTCAATCTAACATGGGCGGACTGTTCTAAATCGTAGTGAATTGTTGTCGCTGGGTTAAACGGATTGGGATAATTTTGCGCGAGTGTCATGCGCTCAGGCAGTTGGGCGCCGGGAAAATTGCCAATTGAAACGATCCCTCCGGAAGTGGTTTTAAAGATCGTTCCTTTATCGCCGACCATTATGCCATTGTTGGGATCGGTAAAAAAGAGTGTCCATAAATCGGAGCGGGAAAGAGGCGGTTTTACTTGCCAGTTAATCCCGCCATTGGTGGTATGCACAATTGCGCCGTCCACACCAACAGCGGTAACGACACCCGGTGCACTTTCAAAAATTCCAGTAAGTGATTCATTTGTACCGCTGGATTGCTGCGACCAGCTTTGCCCGCCGTTATCGGTGTAAATAATAACACCGTTAGCGCCGGCCACCCATCCGGTGTCTTCGGATGAAAAATGTGTCTCAAAAAGCGTTGCCCCGGCACCACTGGTCTGCTGTCCCCAACTGCTACCGCCATCCCCACTGCGAAAGACGACGCCAGCTTGGCCAACCGCTGTGCCGTGCTGTGTATCGCTAAAATATAGACCAAACAAACTTACTGAAGTCAAGCCGGTAATTTCATCCCAGGTGACACCACCATCGGTTGTTTTCAAAATTGTTCCTGCACTCCCGGCAATCCAGCCGGAATCTGGCCCAACAAACTGAATACAGTTCAGAAAGCGATCTGTGCCGCTATCACGACCATTCCAGGTTAAACCGCCATCCGTAGTTTCCAGTAATATGCCGGAGTTTCCTACCGCAAATCCATTTTCCGGAGTACGGTAATGAACATCATTAAGCGCCCCGGTTACCCCGCTGCTTCGTTGTGTCCAGCTTTCCCCTCCATCGCTGCTATGTAAGATGGTGCCGTCGGTGCCGACGGCGGTTGCACTATTGTTTTCAGTAATATAAATACCTTTCAAAAAAAACGAATTTCCTGCACTTACAATCCGGTCATCCCAATTGAGGCCATTGTCTGTCGAATAGAAAATCTCTGTGCCTCCCCCGCTACTGCCTCCAACGATGAGCCCCTGTCCTCCACTGGTAAAGGCGGCACCATGGAATGAGGCAGAAGTCATACCAATATCCGAGCTCCAGGATTGCCCACCATCCGTAGTACGAAATATCGCGCCCAGTCTTCCGACGATCCAGCCATTATCATTGTCGAGGAAACCGGCTTTTTCCAACCATGCGCTGGTACCGCTGCTGATGCTTCCCCAATTCGCCCCACCATCAGTAGTGCGGAGGATTGTGCCACTTTGCCCGGCAGCAATACCATGATTATCATCTGTGAAATAAATTGTTTGTATCCGGTTTGTGGTACCAGTGGTTTGACTATTCCAATTCGCTCCTCCATCATTAGTGTGGAGAATCGTGCCGTTATGACCGCTAATATATCCGCTATTATTGTCGAGGAAGAAAACTGACTCCAATACCCGAGTACTGCCGCTGGTTTGTGCTACCCAATTGTTACCGCCATCGGTAGTTCTTAACACGGTGCCGGACCAGCCTACAACTGTCCCATGATTTTCATCGCTAAAATGTAATCCATGCAGATTGTCGATAGCTCCGGTGTTCAGCCGCTCCCAGCTGCCCCCACCGTTATTAGTGCGCAGCACAATGCCGGAATCACCAGCGACAAATCCGAGGTTGCTGTTTATGAAATAAATCTCGCGTAAATGCTGGCCGGTTATCCTGCGAATCGGTTCCCAGTTTATGCCACCATCAAGCGTGCGGAGCATTGTGCCATATTCCCCAACCGCGATGCCTTTTGCATTCGTATTATCGGTAAAGGATAAACTAAGCAGTATATTCGCGGAAGGTTGTGGATTACTCCAAAGCCAACCGGATTGCGCTATTACACTTATTACTAAAATAACCAGAAATGCGAAAACCAGATGAAATGAGCATTTCATTCCCATACCCCTTTTCGGCATTTTTCGGACTGAAAGATTTCTGGGAATATAGAGAGTTTTTATTGCTATATCAAAAATTAATGATGGATCAGCATAGTTTAATTAGCGGTAAAAATTTAATCAACAAGATTAACTCTTGCCAAGTTTTTAACAGCACAGATTTCGGCGCACCCCATTTTATTCCCTCAAACCGGGAAATTTTCGGGAAAACATACCATCCTTTTCTACCATACAGTTCTATCAATTTTTCAGAATCTGGAAACGGAGTATTCATAACAGCGTCGCTGAATTCTTGCGGTGGGCAATAACTATGTTTTACTAAATAATGAAAGACCAATACTGGCGCGGCAAATATTTTTTCATCGCGATAATGCTGATTTCACTTCCCCTGAGTATTCTGCTGCAAAATTCACAAACATGATAACCACAGGTTGCGTATTACTGCGGAGAGTTTTTGCAAAAGTCTGCCAGTATTTCCTGAAATTCTTTTGATGTCTTCCCTTAAATTAATTATTGGAAAAATCACCCAGAGCGCCTGGCGTCCAATCTTCATCCCTGCCGATGTATGCTCTCCATTCTTTGTTTTCTACTTCCCAACGTCCTCTGCATCTCTTGCATTCCATCTTATAAAATACACCGCCAATTTCCACACCATTTTTATCAATGCCATCCCACAAAACCAGCGCAATTTCTTCAATCGTATTTTCATCGCACTTCGGACAATACATACCCATAAAACCCCCTCCTTTAAATGACATTCCTTGAAGATCAATAAAGCATGAGCAACAAATATCTCAGGACTGTACGGGCATAAACGCCTGCAATCATCGTCCTCAGGTATATTTTTAGCACCGAATTGAAATAGTCCATGATCGCGGTTCTACAGACTTCCGCGTTCACTACTTTGCTATCGGAGCATACTAACTGTTATCATTTCGATTTATTTTAATTTTAAGATGTGTTATTATATAAACAAAGAGGGATAAATGGCCAGTAATTTCTCAAAAAAATAATAATAATTAGAGAAAACGGGCAATAATAAGGTGAGTGTGACACTAAAAACGATTAAAATGTTCGCTAATGAGGCTAAAAACGCAAAACCACACCCGAAAAGAACTGCTGCTGACTCGGTTCCACATCAAAACGATTGAAGGCGTTTAAGGGGGGAACATCGGCAACATCGGCTTTTTCCAGATCAAAGCCGGCTAATGTGCGAAAAGAAAAACGAATCGCGATATTGGGATGCACGCTGGCTTCAAAACCGGCGCCCAATTGGAAACGGCCAAAAGATTCCCGGGAAATTTCCATCGGATCGATTTCTAACGGATCTTCCTTAATACGGACAGATTGAGAGTTGGCCGAGTATCCGGCTTTGACATTGAACAAAAATCGTCCGGCAATTAGATAGCCGATGCGGAGATCAAGCCCGGCGCTGGTTCCCCGTCGAACCTCCAGCTCGGAAAACCCATTGGTGGTTTGATCGAAAGTATACGGGCCAGGAACAGATGCAAAATTAAGGATGAATTCTGCACCAAGCAGCATATTATCCGAGAGGAAATTATATCCAAGAAACCCACCATAGCCGGCAGCGCTTCGCCCGGCGGGATCGTCCACGCCATCAAAAGTAATCTGGGTATTATAACTGATCGACCCACCTTCCAGTCCCCCGTATAAACCAGAAAAGGAATCCGATATTTGCGCCTGGCCATTGCTAATTAACATCAAACAGAATAAAACACTCAACCATTGCATCCACTTCATAACTTTCCCCTGCTTATTTACCCGTACGATTATCATATACAATATTACACATCACCTTGTTAATTCCCTTATTCAGGCTCACTGTAGCTATTGGCTCATCATTTCGATATCGAAGAATATACTTCTTCCATACGACGTCTTCTTCAGGAAGTTCTGTTCGGAACACCGTAAAAAAAATGGAGAAATCTGGTACTCCAATGAAATTTTGGCAACAAAGGCGGATAACATTACGCTGGGTTAGTAAAAGGCCGCACCAACTTGTGCAAGAATGATAAGCGGCACAAATGAAGTAACTATCAAGGTCTTCGATATTAAAGATGGTCGAGAAATTTGGCACATCATTTGGAAGATGCGCAATTCGGTATTTTTGCCTACGCTGACGATAAAAGTCGATCACCAGCGTCGAAAACATGCGCTATATATTTCAGAAAAAAACAAAAGTAATATTTTTTGCCGGCTTTACTCATCCCGTAAAATGTTTACAGGATTTGCCATCGCTGCTTTTACTGCTTGATAGCTAATTGTAGAGAACGCAATGACAATTAAGGCAATAGTTGAAATTAGATAAATCCACCAACTAATCTCAATCCGGTAAGCAAAGTTCTCTAACCAAATGTTCAGCACATATTGCACTGCGGGAATTGCAACGATTGCTGCTGCGATTATAAGATAGATATACTGCCGGGAAAAGCGAAATAACAGCGAAGGGACTGTCGCACCAAGAATTTTGCGAATACCAACTTCTTTCTTCCGCTGATTCACCGAAAAGGCAACCAGACCGTATAAACCCAGGCAAGCCAGTAAAATTGCCAGTGCAGAAAAGCCGCCGATCAGGTAAGAAAGATTTGCTTCCTTTTGATAAAGCTGATTCAATTGATCATCCATAAAGCTAAATTCCAACGGCACGTCCGGCGCTGTTGTTGCCCAAGCATTTTCCAGGGCTGCGATCTTCTCCCCTACATTTCCGGGGGTTAATCGCACATAGAGATATTTGACATCGACAATTGGCATAATCAATAACGTCGGAGAAATTTCACTATGGAGTGAGAGAAAGTTGAAATTTTCGACCACCCCAATGATTGTCCGTGGACCATCGATTGAGAAATACCATATCTCTTTTCCAACGGGATCTTCCAACCCTAAATAATCTACTGTTTTCTCACTGAGGATAACGCTTCTGGTGGGATCTTCGACAAATGCCGGAGAAAATGACCGTCCCTCTTTCAATTTGATGCCCATGGTTTCAAAATAGTCGTATCCGACCTGGCTGCCCAATACCTGCTTCACTTCGGATTCATCCCGACCAACAACCAGCGTTGCATTTACCGGCCAGGGATCGCCCATCGGTCGCTGACTTTGACTGACATTAACGATATGATGATTCTCAAGCAGTTTGTTCTTAAATGGCTCATAATAACGGTTCATGTCTTCCGGGAGCAGTTTAATTACAACAACATTTTCCTGATCGAAACCCAGTTCCTGATTCGACAAATATTGGATTTGTTCAGTAATTACCATGGTTGCGATGATCAGTGAGATTGAGATACAGAACTGTACGGCAATGAGCAATTTTCTCAGATTGGCACCAGCGCTGAGATTATTCTTCATATTGCTTTTCAAGGCGATGACCGCCTTCCGTCCGGAGAGTCTCAGGGCGGGATAAATTCCGGCGCTAATCCCCAGCAACAACGTTAGTGTAAACGCAAACGGGAGTGAATACAGAACCTGTTTAGCATCGATTGATAATTGCCATTCCAGCAGATCACGCAGATAAGGAAAAGCCAGCCAGCTTAGTAAATAGGCAATTGCCAAACTAATCAAGGATAATACAACCGCTTCGGTCAATAATTGTGCAACCAGGCCACCTTTATCCGCGCCGAGCATTTTCCGCAGGCCGATTTCTTTCCCCCGGCTGACCGAAACAGCAATGGATAAATTCATGAAATTAAAACTGGCGATCAGTAAAATTAATATGGCAACAACACCCAGGGCATATATGGTAAACCGATTGCCAATCTGGATATTACTGGCCAGATCATCGACCAGGTCCGCGGAACCTAGATAGATATCACTCAGTGCTTGCACCTGAAAGATATAATCGGCGCGGTTCTCAGAGGTATTATCCTCATATAATTGTTTGATTTTTTCCTGCAACGCTATTGGGTCGGCACCAGGATGAAGCTCCAGATAGCTTAAAAATCCCAGCCAGCTCCAGCTGGTTAAATCAGATAAGTATCCGTCCGGCACCTGGTAGGTGGGAAATGACACCAGAAAATCGAATTGTATATGCGAATTGTCCGGAATTGGCGCCAGAATACCAGTCACTTTCAAAGTGAGATTGTTATTCATGGTCAGGGTTTGCCCCATCGGATCCGAACTGCCAAAATACTTGATGGCCATTTCCCAGCTAAGGACAATGGTATTTGGCAAATCCAGCGCAACGCTATTATCCCCCTCAAGCAAAGAAAAGCTAAAAATTTCCAGGAAAAGTGAATCGGCAAAGAATCCATTGCTTTCGTAAAAACGCCGGTTCTCTTTTTCGAAGAGTGCCCGCCTTGCATATCTCAACTGCGTCGAGTATTTTATTTCCGGGAAAGTGTTCATTAATCCGGGCACCAGTGCGGGTGGGGTATTCACCATCTTTGTCGCGTCACCGGATCGATTCTGAAAAAAAGTATTAATTCTGTAAATATTTTCTGATTTTTCATGAAAACGATCGAAGCTCATTTCATGATAAAGAAAATTTGCGATCAGTAAACAACTGGCCAAACCGACCGCCAGTCCGGTGATATTAATAAAAGCGTATACCTTATGCCGGGCGATATTTCGATAGGAAGTGAGCAGATGGTGACGGAACATAACATTGATTCCTTTCTCTTGGAATGTGTGCTGCTTGCGGTTCTTCAATGTATATCGATTGATAAAACGGATCGTATTTAGCCAGTATTTCAGGCGCGCCCGGCGCTTTCCGAATTTTTCCAGATCAGCATAAAAGCGCTCTTGTAAATCACCGAGAATCGATTCCTGCAATTCATTCCGGCAATACCATTGGAAGAACCGTTCTGCTCGTTTCGGGGGTTGTATCGGCTGTTGATTCATAGCTACTCCATCACCGTTGCGGGAATCATGTTCCACAATTTTTGCCGCACTGCCATAGATTTTTTCAAAGCAGTTTTTCCGGATGCAGTAATGGTAAAAAGCCGCTTGCGCCGCCCTCCCCGCATAGTAGTCGCCCCGCCAACACGAGAGCGGACAAACCCTTTCTCTTCCAGACGATACAGTGAAGTATGCACACTGCTCATGGTTACGGAACGATTTAGCTCGTTTTCGATCGCCTCGGTAATGGACAGCCCATATGCCTCATCATGCTGGGCTGCGACCAGCAACAGAACAATCTCTTCGAATTCGCCTAAATTATTTTTCATTATTTACCCATTTGTAAAACTAATTAATGTAGAAACGAGTAATTTATTAATATGTTTCAGTTGTTGAAATCTTTCTTAAGTATCTTATACGCCCCCCTGCACCGCTTCGGAAAAAAAAATACCATCTAAATTCAATGAATGAAATAAATCACGAAATACTAAGAGTTATATTATAAATTAGAATCATTCGAAATTGGCTACTATTGTTTTCAGAATATTTTATCAGTAAATATCAAGCACAGCCTTAGAAAGATATTTCATCATTTAAATTTCTGTTTGCCTTGCTCGTTATAACTAGGCGACTAAATATTTCAATAACCATTTATACAATTGAGGGGCGGATTTCATTGTTGATTAAAAACCAGTATGTAATTACACTTGTCCCTGCCCTGCTGATCCTTTCTTTGATCGCATTTGCGGGTGCAACCGGGCGGGTTAGCATTCCTTTGTTAACGACAGACGTTTCCGGCATTGCCAATATTCATCCGCTTTTTGGGGCTTTATCTTCCCTGGGGATTCTCTTATGGTGTGTTGCAGCTGCCGTCAGTTTTTTTGCTGCGGTCGTTTTACAGACCATTCATCGCTCAGAACACTTTGGATTTCTGCTCTATTCAGCCCTTTTATCTGCCTACCTTATGCTGGATGATCTCTTTCTTATTCACGAAGATCTCGCTGCCCGTTATTTCGGCATCGATGAAAAGATCATCTTTTTGTTATTGGGCCTGTCTGTGCTGGTATACCTGATTATTTACCGGGAAACGATACTGAGCTCGAAATACATCTTCCTGGGAATGGCATTGGGATTCCTGGCAATGTCCGTCGGTATTGATATCATTCTGGAGCCCTGGCTAACAGAAATAGGTGACTGGCTATATTTTTATGAGGATGGCGCCAAGTGGCTCGGCATTACCTGTTGGTGTAGCTACCATGTCCATACTTCGCATTTATTTGTATCGAAAGCTTTGCGGAATCCCTAACCCTCCAAGGCTGCCAATTCCGCTTTTTTCAGTCCGATGGCAGCTTAGATATCCATTACCTTTCGCTCCCGGTTGATAATTTCCAACGCAGCTTCCCGGGAAACAGTATTTGCCGGCGTTAGCAAACTAACGATGATATGCGAGATGGTTGCAAATATCAGCGCCGGAATAATCGGGTTCCCCCAATAGGCAGCATAATCTGCACTTGTCAAAATGATAAACGAGATTGCTGAGCCGCTAATTAAAGCGGCAATAGCACCTTGCCAGGTAGCTCTATTCCAGAGACGACCCAGGACGGCCACCACACAAATACCAGACATTAATGTCGAGGTCATTTTGGTAATGTACCCGAGAATATCTTCCGCCAGAATACCGAAAGAAAAAGCCAATAGGATGCTGAAGGTAATCGCCCAACGGGAATATTTCACCACATTTTCTTTTGCCGGGAGCTTTCCGGTAAGCACGATCCAGACATCGCGCAGTAAAATCGTCACCCCGGTTAAGGCGTCCGAATCGCCGGAAGACATCGTCGCACTAAGTCCGCTGACCAGCACAAGCATTCCGATCAATGGTGGTAAAATCGTTGTCGCCATAAAGGGGAAAGCCATGTTGCTATTTTCTAACGACGGATCAATCGTATAGGCACTCAGTCCAATAATCACCGGCAATATTGAGAATAGAAAATATGCGATTGCTGAAATCATAAAACTCTTTTTTGCCAATGAAATTGTCCGTGCGGTATAAATCCGCTGGCGAAAGGAGGGCGCCGCCAATACCCCAACAGCAATGGCGACGCTTAAAGAGATCGCCGGCACTAAACCACTTTTTTCAATCCCTAAAAATGATAAATTTTCCGGAGGCACTGTTGCCTGGATATTTTCCATGCCACCGGCCGCGGGAATAGCAATAATCGACAATGCAATAAACCCACAAAAAAGAATGACGGCCTGAATGGTATCCGTCCAGACGACGGCAAGATAGCCACCAATAATCACATAAAGGGCAAAACCGCTCGCGGAAATGATTTTACAGGTGAGCAGATCCAGTCCGGAGCTCCAGCTTAAGTAAAAACTGCCCCCAAGGATATGCGCGCCCAGCCAGCCAATCGAAGCCAGATAAAGGATAAACGCGACGATTGCTTTCAGGGTTTTATTAGCGCCGTAATAAAAGGCGATTTCTTCCGTCATCGTCAGGAAATTATAGCGGCGCATCCCTGCAAAAAGGAATGTAAGAATAATAATTCCCAGGCCGCCGCCAATCCCAAACAGCGCCCCACCCCAGCCATTTTGATAGCCATTGGACACTGCGCCCATACTGGAGCCGGTGCCGACCATCGTGGCGATAATTGTTCCTAATAACAATCCCAGGCTGAGCTGGCGACCGCCCATCAGAAATGCCTCTCCACCCTGATGTTTGCGGGACACGAACCAACCGATAAAAATCATTAAACTGAGATAGGAAAAAAAGACGATGAGAAATAACTGGGTATCGATGTTTAGCTCCTTGAGAAATATCTATGTTCAGATTTTTTTTTACATTCTTGCTTAATATAAATTCTCCTCTCGTCGCAAAACTCCGGTTTTGCGATGCGTTTTTCAAGAAACTCTGTTTCGCTCATCACAGGGTATACAGTTAAATCTTCTTTGCAAACTCAAAACAGAGTTTTGATCCTATGGCGTTCCATCCCGGCAGCCGGGATTGGAACGAGTAACTGGCGAACAAGGGCTTTGGAAAGAGTAAATACTAACGCCAGGTCCGTAATAAAAAGTCAATAAAATTTTTCGAAAGTATACCCTCGATATTCTCTTCACTGTATCCTCTTCGTTTTAACAATCGGGGCAGTTTTTGCAAATCGGCAATCGTATCGAGATCATGGGGACACTGCTCCTTGCCAAACCCACCATCCAGATCACTGCCGATCCCGACATGTTGGGCATTTCCGGCTAATTGACAAATATGATCGATGTGATCGACCATTGTCTCCAGAGTAACGCTCATGGACTCCGGCGTTGAAACGCCACGCTGCCAATCGGGCACCATCATCCAGGCATCTAGCGGTATGCCGATAACAGCTTCCCTTTCAAGCAAGATTTTCAATTGTTCGTCGCTAAACTGTCGATTATGCGCTACCAGACTGCGGCAATTGCTATGGCTGGCCCAAACCGGCCCGCCAGAACAATCCAGTGCTTCCCAGAAGGAATCGTCGCAAAGATGAGTGGCATCGAGAATGATGTTCAGGCGTTCCATCTCTTTCAGCAATTCCTGCCCTTTAACACCGATACCACCAGCGGCATTGGTTCCCTGGGCATATATGCCCGGGCCATAGTGTGCAGGGCCGATAGCACGTAGCCCTTCCTGATACGCTTTTTCCACATGCGCGAGTGAAACCAGGGAATCTGCGCCCTCAAGGCTAAGAATGTAACCGATTGGGGTATTTTTACTATCCGCATGCCAGCGGCGGAGATGATCTGCCAATGCTTTCCCGCCCTTGATTTGCTGCAACACGCCGACCTCCTCCATACTACGATACCAGGCGAGTTGCCCCTGGGTTTGTGCCCAGGCCTGTTCCTGGGAATGCCAGCCGGGCAGTTCCCCATTCGGTGCCACGTAGCGGGCAATTTGTGTCGCCACTACCAGCCCAATATTGCCTTCCCGCAGTGCCGGGAAAGAGACAGTGCTATTTCCACGATCCGGTTTATCATGTTTTCCCTTTTCAGAAGCGCGGAGATCTGCCACCGGCCAGCGCAAATCGCGATTCCACTCCATGGCATTCATGGACAGATCCAGGTGGGCATCAAAAATAAAAGGTTTATCAGGCATAATTTTCAAATGTCCGCTGCCGGGCGACAATCGGCCAGGTGCTCATTAATTGTTTATTTTCAACGACATAGCATCGATCATAAAGCGCAACAGTAGGGCAAATATGCCACGGCAAAGCGTATATGACATCTCCAACCTTGTAGTTGTCAACGAAGTTGGATTCAAGAACCAGATGCTCTTCACTATGCCCAACCATTTTCGCATCATCCAGACCAGCTAATACCACCCGCGACTCATTCATCTCCGAGGCCAATGCTTTATAACCCAGATCAAGGCAAAGTTTATTGCTACCCGGTTTACTGACAACCCGGGTTAACAACCAGGCGGCATATTCAAATTTCAAGTCCTGAAAACTGTTGGCATAGCCGGCATCCCAGAAAACATAGGTGCCGGGACTGAGTATGCGATCGGCATATTGAGAATGAACAGGAAAAGTGGGCGTGCCACCACAAATTAACTCCGGAGAGGAAAAGCCTGCAGATTGGAGATCCTGGGAAAATTGAAGAATATCTGCAAATGCTGCATCGCAGGCTTGTGTTCGTTTTTCGATATCATGAATATGGAGATGGCCATCATAGATATGCAATCCGGCGGCTTTCAGATGCGGCGAATTATCGAGATAGGCATATAACTCAAACGCGGCCTTCCCCGGTTTAATGCCGGTACGTTCCATGCCATTATCAATATCGATATAAGTTGCCAGATGAGTGCTGTTCTCCTCCGCTTTCGCCGCCAGCAATTTCGCGGAAGCGAGATTATCAACCACGACTGAAAAAGTTTTCTCCGGCCATTGTTTCACAAATTCAAAGAAATATTGATATTCCGGTCCGACCAACGGATAGGCCAGTAGCACATCCCGGGCGCCGGCTTCTGCCACCATCTTTACTTCTGCCAAAGTCGCGCATTTGAATTTGTTGATGCCTTGCGCCAAATGCATTTGGATGATTTGCGGCATTTTATGGGTTTTCACATGGGGGCGGAGCCGCTTCGGATTGCCGGCGATTTCAGTCGCTTTGGCAATATTCCGTTTGGCGATTTCCGGGAAAATCAACAGGGCCGGACTGGGAATTTTATCTTCATCAGCAAGCGAAGGTGGGGCAGGCAAATTTAGCATAAGCTTATTCGCCAATCTCAAAAATTGCTTCGATTTCCACCGCGATATTTCCGGGCAGCATCATCCCGACAGCACTACGCGCCCCACGTCCTCGTTCATCACCGAAAACATCAACCATCAGCTGACTGTAGCCGTTGATCACCTGGGGATGCTGGGTAAAATCCGGCAGACAGTTGACCATACCAAGGGTTTTTACTAATTGGCGGATATTATCGAGACTGCCATAGTGCGTTTTGATTGTCGCCAGCATCGTTAATGCCGTCTGCCGGGCAGCGTATTGCCCTTCTTCCAGGGAGAGATCCTGCCCGACTTTCCCGGTAATCAAACTGCCATCTTCCCGCGCCGGTGGCTGACCAGATACAAAGAGTAAATTCCCGGTAACCACTATCGGCTTGTAAATGCCCCCTGCCGGTGGGGCTGGTGGTAAAGCTAGGCCTAATGTTTCTATCCGTTCCTCGATACTCATCAGCAGATATCCCTGTTATTGCAACGGTCGTTTGTTTTTGAAAAAATATTCCAAACTTATCAAGTTTAGCGGAGATAAACAAAAATCAATGCTTCAGCAGCTACAATTAAATGTTTAGGAGCGATTGATTTTAAAAAGCTGAACTTCTTCTTCTTAAATAGTTTAATAAGGTGTATTTTCTTACATGATGGGGATAAACACGATGAAATATTACTCGCGGATCATTCTGTTCATATTACTACTGACACTTTCGGCAGCTGCCCAGGAAACACACCAATCCGGTCCTGAATATTATTGGGGCCAATGGCGCGGCCCGCTCGGCACCGGTGTTGCTCCCCATGCCAATCCTCCAATTGAATGGAGCGAAGCGAAAAACATCCGCTGGAAAATCGCCCTGCCGGGGAAAGGGCATTCCACACCACTGGCTTGGGGCGACCGCGTTTATATAACTACTGCGATTCCCTACGGCGAGGAACTGCCGCCGAAGCACAGCGAAGCGAGTGGTGCCCACGATAATCTACCCGTTACGCATCAATATGAATTTGCTGTGCTGGCAATTAGCCGCAGCAGTGGAAAGACTATCTGGCAACGCACGGTGCATAAAGCGCTTCCCCACGAATATGGCCATTACACCGGCAGTCTGGCCTCTAACTCTCCGGTAACCGATGGAGAGCATCTATTTGCCTTCTTCGGCTCAAACGGCTTGTATTGCCTCGATATGAATGGCGAACTGCTCTGGCAGGCGGATCTCGGGCAAATGCAAAGCAAGCATGGTCATGGTGAGGCCAGCTCACCGGCGCTTTATGGCAATACTTTGCTGATCAATTGGGATCACGAAGGACAATCATTTATCGTTGCGCTCGAGAAAAACACAGGCAAAGAGCGCTGGAAAGTGCTACGGGACGAGGTTACCTCCTGGACGACCCCGATCATCTTTGAATATGATGGCAAGACCCAGGCGATCGTCAGCGGCACCACGCGCATCCGTAGCTATGATCTAACTGACGGTTCGGTTATCTGGGAATGTGGAGGCTTATCCGCGAACATTGTCGCCTCACCGGTGATGGCGGATGGGATGGTCTTTGCTGGCAGCAGCTACGAAAAGCGGGCAATGCTGGCGATTCATCTCGATGGTGCCCGTGGCGATATTACCGGCACGGATCGGGTGGCCTGGACGCGCATTCACGGCACCCCGTACGTTCCCTCTCCCCTGCTTTATGGAGGCTACCTCTATTTCCTCCGCCATTACCAAAACATCCTTTCCCGCGTCGATATTAAAACCGGTAAGGATGTCGGCGGCCCTTTTCGACTGAATGCGATTCGCAATGTTTACGGGTCCCCGGTGGGGGCAGCCAATCGCATCTACATCACCGATCTTGATGGCACTACGCTGGTTTTTAGTCACGATCCCAATCCGCAGGTGCTGGCGCTCAACCGACTTGAAGACAGTTTCAGCGCTTCGGCGGCGCTTGCCGGTAACGAACTCTACCTGCGCGGAGCAGAATTCCTCTACTGCATCTCTGAGAAATAGCCTGCTAGTATGCAACAATATCCCCGATCTTCATGTCTTAATTCAGTATGCGTCGCAGAGCTATCTACAGCAAAATTGTTTTGCCTATCTTGTTCCTCCTGCTCAGCATTTCCCTTTCCGGGCAGAATCGGAACAGCAACTACGTTCAATTAACCATCGCCGATGGACTTCCGGATGACAATATCCGGGATGTCATTCAGGACAGTCAGGGATTGCTCTGGTTCGCGACAGCCAACGGGGTTGCCCGTTATGATGGTCATACTTTCAGAACCTTCCGATGCCATCCCTTCGATGAATACTCCCCTTCGGCCTGTTCCATCCAAAAGATCTATGAAGATCGGACGGGAAACATATGGGTTGTTACGGTTGATTATCTAAATCTCTTCGACGCCGCAAATGAACGATTTATTCGCCTGAAAGGATTGGCACCCTTTGGGCGGATTAACGCGATCTATCAGTCTACTGCCGGCGAGTATTTTATCGGCACAGAGGCATCAGGATTGATAGTTCTCAAAGATTTTATATCGCTAAAAAATGCCGCCACTGATAATTGGGAAATATCCCCGGAAGCAGTGAACCATTTACAGAAGAATGCTGCAGCCGGAAGCCTCAGCTCCGATTCTATTTCAACAATTCATGAAGACCGCTTTGGTGATATCTGGATTGGCAGCAATGGTGGAGGACTGAACAAGTTAAACCCTGTCCGGCGAGGGACAGAAAACATCCCTGATTTTGATGTCACTCAATATCTGCACGCTCGCGAAGATGCCAATAGCTTGAGCAACAATACAATTAGCGCATTTGCTGAGGACAGCAGTGGTTGCTTCTGGGTCGGTACAACGAATGGACTCAATCAGCTTGTGCACTCCGGGCCAGACAAGCCCCCCCGCTTTATCCAATATTACCAGCATTCCAACCAGGAGAGCGTACTTAGCGATAACAACATTCTCTCGCTCCGGGTTGATCGCCGGGGGGAGCTCTGGGTCGGCACCAGCAACGGCCTGGATAAACTGATCGTTAATCCAGCAACTGAAAGTGAAGGCGGAATTCAAACCCTTTGTAACGGCCAGCGATTCAATTTCAGCGCTGTTCAGCTAAACTTAAACACTAATCGAATCGCAGCCATTTGTGAGGATAATTCCGGGATTCTTTGGCTGGGCAGCAGCGCTGGCGGGGTTTATAAACTTTATAATTCGGAAAATACGTTCACTATACTGCGACTGCCATTTAAGCGGCATAAAACACAAGCATTGAGCTCGGTTACTGCTTTATTCATGGATAGTAACAACCTTTTGTGGGCCGGCACGAAAAGGGGCAGTTTGCTTCAACTGCCTGCGGAAACGCCTTCCCAAAGGGTGGAAACAGCCCCCCGGGAATTTAATCTTAACAGTGGCGCGATTTATTCGATACTGAACGATGCTGAAGATCATTTTCTGATCGGGACGCAAACCGGCTTACTGAGGTTTAACCGAATCACCGGTGCTTCCCTGCCTTATACGCTTCTTCAAAAGCGCCCATTTACGGGATTTCCGGTCTATCAAATTATTCGGGACAAACAGGATGCTATTTGGCTGGCGACGGAAGAAGGATTATATCAGATTAATCCCCGGGGGAAACTTACTTCCTATCTGGCAAACGCCGAAGAACAATCTGGACTAAAATGGCCAAAGGTCTGGACAGTCTACAATGATCGCGAAGGATATATTTGGATCGGGACAAAGATGGGTGGCATCAGCCGACTGGATCCACGAACCGGCAAATTTATTCATCACAAATACAATAGCATCAATTCGATTTACCAGGATCCGGCGGGGACGCTTTGGTTTGGCTCCTATAGCGGTGGTTTGAGTAAACTGTTGTCGGTTAACAAAAATGGGATGAAACTCCAACACTATTTTATGGATGATGGCCTTCCCAGCAATCGCATTCAAAGTATACAGGCAGATGCGGCAGGCAACTTGTGGTTAAGCACGATAAACGGATTATCCAGCTTCGAACCAAAAACGGAAAAATTCCGGAATTTTTCCACGATTGATGGGCTTCAGGGAATAAAATTTAATCGGGCCGCTTCTTTTGCATCATCGGGAGGAGAACTTTTTTTCGGGGGTAATAGCGGATTAAATCGCTTCTATCCGGCTGAGATTGCAAGTCAGAAAACCCAGCCGGCAATCACCTTTACAGAATTCCGAAAACAAGGAGAAAGAATCGCTCTAGCAGCATCTTCCGAACTGGAACGGATCGAGTTGTCCCACAAAGATATTATCATCACTTTTAAGTTTACCGCGTTGGATTTTAGCGATCCTGCCAAAAATCAATATGCATATCGGCTGGAAGGGTTGAATGAGGATTGGGTTTACATCGGCAATCAAAACTATGTTACCCTTACTAATCTGCAGCCCGGCGATTACACCTTCCGGGTAAAAGCGAGTAATAGCCACGGTATTTGGAATGAAGCAGGAATTGCGATAAATCTATTTATGGCACCGCCCTGGTGGCAAACCTGGTGGTTCCGCAGTTTGCTGCTACTTTTCTTCCTGATACTTTCGCTGGGGATTTATCGAATACGGATAAGGTCCATCGAAAGACAAAAGACAGCGCTGGAGAAGCTCGTTGCCGAAAGAACCCTTGAGCTTGCCCAACAAAAAGAAATGGCTGAAGATGCCAAAATTATTATCGAGCAACAGGCAGAAAAACTGATCAAAGCGGACCGGTTAAAATCCCGCTTTTTCACCAATATTTCCCATGAATTCCGCACCCCGCTTACGCTGATTATCAGCCCGCTGAAAGAACTGATTGCCCGGAACGGGCATTATGGCCACAGCGATATGAAGTATTTAAAAGTGATGTATCGAAACTCGCAACGACTGCTCAATCTCATCAATCAATTGCTGGAGATCAGCAAATTGGAAGCCGGAAATATGAAGCTGCGCGCCGAAGATACCGATCTGGTTGGATTCCTACGTCCGGTTTTCGAATCGTTCTTATCCGAAGCGGAGCGTAAAAAGATTAAATATGAGTTTGTCGCCAATCATCTGTCATTAATTGCAAAAGTTGATAAAGAGAAGTTCGAAAAGGTTATATACAATCTCTTATCGAACGCTTTTAAATTCACTCCGCAATTCGGAAAGATATCGCTAAAGATTGAATGTAAATCAAGTAATGCGATCATCAGTATTATCGATTCTGGCATTGGCATTCCTCAAGAACAACTGCAATTTATTTTCAACAGGTTCTATCAGGTCGATAATTCCAGCACCCGTTCGTTTGAAGGGTCGGGGCTTGGACTGGCGCTGAGCAAAGAGCTAATCACCCTTCATAACGGAACGATTAGAGTGTTCAGCGAGCAAGGAAACGGCAGCCGCTTCACGGTTAGTTTACCAGCTTCGGCCGAAAAAGTATATATTGAGCCGGAAACAAACAGCAGCAATAATGGAAATCAAACTTGGGCTAATAGTGAAATAGTGCCCCCTGAAAAACCGGCCAGGAAAGAGAATGCTGCGAACAGTGACTATGCGAGGATCTTGGTGATCATCGAGGATAATCAGGATATCCTACGTTATCTGAGAAATCACTTTTCCAAAACATACCAGGTGGTTACAGCCAACAATGGAATAGATGGCGTTGAACTGGTAAAACAGACAATTCCTGATTTGGTTATCTGTGATGTAATGATGCCGGAAAAAGATGGTTATGAAGTCTGTCAGATTTTAAAGCAGGAAGAAAAGACTTCTCATATTCCCATTATTATGCTTACTGCCAAAGCAAGTCTGGAGAATAAGCTGCAAGGACTACAATTTGGTGCTGATGACTACATCACCAAACCTTTTGAGATTCCGGAAATCGAAGCCAGAATCAGAAACCTGATCGTACAGCGGGACAAACTAAAAGACCAATACAGTCGTCAAATCTTTTTGCAGCCGCATGATATTGCCATTACCTCTATGGATGAAGTATTTCTGCAAAAGCTCTGCACTTTCGTGGAGGCGCACCTCGAAGATCCCGACCTCGCATCCCGACCGATCGAGCAGAATTTTAATATGACCAGGCGGCAATTTCAGCGCAAAGTTAAGGCTTTAACCGATCAAACACCGTCGCTCTTTATTCGCTCCATGCGTCTGCAAAGAGCGAAACAGCTCATCGAAAATGAAGCCGGCTCGATATCGGAAATTGCCTTCCAAACCGGCTTTAACAATCTCTCCTATTTTGCCCGGTCTTTCCGCGAACATTTCGGGCATACACCCTCGCAGCTGGAAAAAAGTTTAGTAAGGGAATAGCTTTCTCCCGAAAAACTGTCTTTCCGATCCCCAATCGCTACAGTGTCAAACTCCGTCGCTACAGTGTTAGACCAGCGCCTCCATTTCTTTTAGATTTTTAGCGTCAACTATAACAAAGAAAAAACAGAGGTAATCTCATGAAGTGGATTTACAAATTGTTTTCAGGATCTGTAATGACTGTGTTGTTTCTCATGAACCCACTCGTCGCGCAGCAGGATGTCCATCCGAAGAAAAAGGTTTATGCGGACAATAAACAATGGGCAGCGACTGCCCCCGGGGATGTGAAACTAAAGAACTTTCGACCATTTCGAGCTGTTTATGACCGTCATTATAAAGTAAGTAGCGGTCCGCAAAAAGGAGAAGCGCGGCAGGACCGGGTAATTGTCACTGCGGAAGAAATTGCCTGGCACGGGAAGCGTGCAATATTGATCAATATTATCGATTCGGGGAATTTACAGAGCGACGATACCAATGCTCGCTCCCTATCTATGTATGTCAATGCCGAAGATCTCAGTCTGTTATTCGAAGTTGGACCGATTCCCGGTAAGGCGAAAGATTACTATGTCGCAAATGTCATGGAGGATAAAGCGGTGATGTCCTTTGTTATGTCAGAAACCGGTCAGGCGCAAAATCAGAATATGCCGCTCACTCAGCCGGGATTTGGTCCGGGCAGTTGGGTAATGGCCTGTATGGACTTAAAGAAGGATCTGAAAATTCGTCTCGATCCGTTTTACAGTCCGCGCGGTAATGCCATCGCCGGTCGGGATTTCGCTCGGGTACTGGCGCAAAAAGATTATAAGGCTGCCGGCAAAAAATTCAAGGCCTGGGCAGTTGAAACCGCTGCCGGTTTGGCAAGTGCCCGCGTGCAGCATCGTTATTTGATTGCAGAACCGCCCTATTATTTAGGTACGGAATCCGTTGATATCGAGACGAACGACAAACGGGATTTTATGCGACTCCAGTCTTTTGAATATCTTGATACCAGCGGGAGTGAATAATCCTGCTGCTGGCCGATGATTGATCATTCAGAGCAGACTTGTATCTCCCTAGTAAAAATGGCTGACAGGGGATGACACGTTCATTAACACCGTCATTGCGAGGCGACTTTTGCCGAAGCAATCTCAGAAGTGCAATCAACGCTGAGATCACTTCGTCAATAAGCGCCTCGTGATGACAATAGAACATCTTTTAGAAATAATTCATTATTCCCGAAATTTAGTCAGTCCAAATTTGAAAACTTTAAGAACAGGAGCAAAAATGCACAAGAGACTATTTACTTTTTGCATCTTTTTATCCCTGCTGCTAACAGCTTGTGCTGAGGAGAATGCCGGCAACTCCGAACTCGAGCGCCTGCCAATGCAACGGATTTTGAATATTCCCATTATTGAGGCCAAAATTGAGAACAAGGGGCCGTACCTCTTACTCCTCGACACCGGTGCAAGTGGCCTGGTGCTCGATCAGGATGTTGTCCGCGAATTGAACATTCAGACCGGTGCCCCCCGTAGTGGCAGCGGCGCAGTTCAAGGCAGCGTCGTCACTTATGCCTACGCGCCGGAGGTAAACATCTCCTTCGGCAATCTTGAGTATCCCGCTAAAAGCGTGATGGTTGCAGCAGTTTCCGCCAGTGCGCAAATGATGATGGGAAAGCGAGTACATGGCATTCTCGGCACGCCATTATTCAAACGCTTCACTGTCGAGTTGGATCATACCCGTAATGAAGTTGTTTTTCATGATCCCGACCGTTTCCGTTATGACGGCAGCGGTGGCATCCTCCCACTAACTTTCCAGCGGGATTTTGGCAACCTCCCTTCAGTAAGCATCACCTTTGAAGGCTATGAAGGGAAGAAAGTTGAAACAGATCTCCTGGTCGATTCCGGTGGCGGTGCCTATGGAGTCAGTATTGGCAAAAAGGTCAATAAGAACATGCTGGTCAATCCGGCGGCGAAACGAGTACCTGTTATGGGCGCTACTGGCCTCAGCGATGATCCTGAATCGACAAAAACGCGTGGATTTGTTACACGCCTGGAGAAGATGTCCATGGGTCCCTTCGAATTTTCCGAACCGCTGGTCTCGTTTTCCCTGTCAGTCAGCAAGTATGGCGCGTTTGGGGCGGAGATCCTCAGGCGATTTCGGGTCATCTTCGATTATAAAGCTGCCCGGATGATCCTGGAACCGAATGTCGATTATGCGAATGCTTTTCAGGATGATAAAAGTGGCATGTTTCTGACAGCAACTGTCGATGATATCGGGGTTATCCGAGTTGCCCAGGTCGCCCCGGGATTCGCTGCCGACAAAGCTGGCATTCAGGTAAAGGACCAGATTCTTACTGTTGATGGTAAAGATGTTGCTGAACTAACGCTCAACGGTATCCGCGAGCTTTTCATGCAAGCAGCAACGTACGATTTAACCATAATGCGAGGAACTGAGAAAATCGCAATTACCATGAAGACAAAGCCAACGCTTTGATAATAATTGCTTAATGATTCTAACCTTTTTCCTTTTGTTGCTGGTTACTGGTGGCTGATAAAGACAAACCAGTGACCAGCAACTTTGAAAATTACAAAACATAGTTCAGAGTCTAATATGTAATATTTTCAAGGGCCTTGAGTTTTTTAGAATCCCCTACTCTATTTTCTTTCCACTTGCCGACTGGATCGCTTTCCCATTCACAAAAAACTGTCCCTGAATAGTGTCCCGATTTTCATTCAAGGTAAACTCGAAACGTATTCTCTCGTTCCCCCAGGTGATTGTCGGCGTTTTACTATTAACCACTTCTGCCTTCAATTTCTGATAGCTTGCTTCCAGGCGCCATCGTGGTGCTGAATTGAATGCATAAATGATCTCAGCTTCATCTGTACTGATATTACTAACAATCAATTTGAAATCCGGCGTCAGTTCCCAACTCCCTTCCCAGTGGCCGGAAATTGCGGCAAGCGCTTTTGGTAAATCTGGAGAAGGTGGCATAATAGTGATGTCATTCGGGAGTGGTATTTTATTCGCCGCTGCAGGTTTCGATTTCATTAACTGTTTATACTTGATGGGCGCCAACTCAAATACAGAATGTTCTTTATCAAGTTTTCTATTCGTTATAAAATCGATAATTCTATCCTGGAAATCTGATTTGCTAAATGCATATAGACTGTGCCCTTCGTTTTTCACGGTTAAGAGATGGCCATTGGCAAACCCGGCCATTACTTCCTCGACATTGCTCAATGGCGTATGTATATCCAGTGAATGATGCACAAATAGCGTCGGGATATCGGAAATCGGATTGGTACGAAAATCATCATCGAGCAGTGGCACATTGAGGCGCAGGCATATTTCCGGTTTGGGGATATTGTAAAAATCTCCCATCAAAAAGGAAAATTTCTCCAATTCAATTTGCGCCATCCGCGTTGCTGAAACACCGCTGGCGCAATCCATTATGTAGGGAACCAGCGAACGGGGACGTATAGTTCTCATATTCATTGCTAATCTGGCCAGATGATTGAAATTTCCCTGAGAGAGCAGGTAATAATGATATGGCAAGGTGGAGATTCGCTCCCGGTGTTTTAAACTGAGTTTATTGGCGATAAACAAATCGGCGATCCCAATGACAATCTCAACCTCCTCACCGGTCCGCGGATGTTTTGTGCGCACTTTTTGTGGTTGCGATTTGAGTGTTGTGGTCACTTCGCGCATCAGCGCCAGAAAATCCGGGATCTCCCGGGAGATCTCCGGATCGGCATCGATTTGCTGCGAGATTAGCTCAATTGAGTGCTGGATATTCGAAGGCAATTTGTAGGTATGATCCGGTCCTTCGGTGCCGACTAATACTGCCTGGTTAACTAATTCAGGAAAGCGCTTAACGATATTCAAAACCAAATGGGTACCGTAACTAAATCCCATGAATGTCGCTTTTTTAATGTCCAGCGCTTCCAATAAGGCAGCAACATCTGTGGCGCTTTCGTAAGTGTTATAGGCGTAAACATCTACGCCTTCGTTTTCCCAATAGGATTTCGCTCCGCTTAGCAGACTGTCATATGCGTTGATGACACTCTCCAGATTCACTGGCCTGTCGAATGGCAGGGTAATCGATCCAGGGCATTTTAGATTGGGCTGAGCGCGGCCCAATCCACGGGTGTCAACCAAAATGACATCGGTGAATTCGCTCAGTTTTTGGAAGAGGGGCTGGAGCGGCCCTCCTCCTTCATCAATGCCGGAACTACCAGTACCGGCTAGGTAAACCAATGGTGGGTTCCCAGCAGCATTTTTCGCGGGCAACCGGACGAATGCAATTTCAATTAGGTTGGTGTTCTTTTTACTGCGGTTTTCCCTCACGATTAAACGGCCAGATTCCGCTTCCCATTGATGAAATTTGAACGGTGCCAGCGTTAATTCGCCTGCTTTTTTATTGCTGAAATATTGCCGGTTATATCCTTCCTGGGCGACTAAAGCCTGCGGTAAAGATGCCGTCAGTGTGAAAATTATCGTGATACATAATAATAGCTGAGCCAGTTTCATTTCTCTTTCCTCGATTAATTTGATTCGTTGCCGGATTAAATCGTCCTGATGTTTAATCGATGAAAGTTACTGGCTGATTTGCGGAAAGTTTGTGCGTTTCTGTCCGAAATGCTAATGTCGGACAAGGAATTTTACGGAAAGGTAATCGTGAAATGCTCTTGTTTAAGACTTAATCGCCAGTTGACAGAAATTGCCGCCGGTATTCCGAAGGCGTCATCCCCACCTGCTTTCTGAAAACATCATAAAATGTGGAGCGGGAACGAAAGCCAACATCCTGGGCGATTGACTCGATAGTGTAGTGCGCAGAGCTGATATCAACCAGTTTTTTTCTGGCAGCAACAATTCGATAATGATTAATAAAATCGAAAAAGTTTTGTTTCAGCTGCTCATTTAACAGTTGAGATAAATGGTTAGTGGGTATCTCCAATTCTTTTGCAAGCATCTTCAACGTCAGCGATTTTTGTAAATAGGGTTGCTGTTTTTCCATATAACTCAGCAATTTAGCTTTATATTGCCGGGTCATTTCTGCGGTCAGGGTGGAATTGGCATATTTATCCTCCGACGGCAAATCCCGAAAGAGCATCGACTCTTTTAAACCAATAAATCCGATGCTGACAAAAATCAACGCGCAGAAAAAAGGCACGACGTCTTCAAATCCATTTGGATGCAATTGAAAAAGCCGGACGAACTGCACCATGTGGACAAAGACCATAAAAATCAGAATATTACGAGCCCAATTGAACCCACTTTCGTTTCCTTTCCGCTCCACGCTTTGCCGCACATTACTGCTCAAGTAGAGATAACCGGTAATTGCTGTGTAAAGCATTTGATGAAGTAAAATCACCCGAATATTGATATACCAGTAAACAGCCGGGGAATATGAATCCAGAACACCATAAACGGCACAAAGCACTGCTGGCACAAAATGGAGGTAATTTAGCCCGGTCAATTTCCAATCGGAGCGGCTGACAGCCAGGAAATAAAACAACAACAACGGTCCTGCTAAAAACGAAAAAGAGTATTCAATTTTTTCCAGGAAATCCAAGATGAATACGCCTTCCATGTGGGATAAGGTAACAACGCTGATAATCGTTGCGATCACCAGTAATAAAGCAGCAAGATAGTGGTTGGCGGTTCGCTGCCTTTGTTTCCCGGTTGCCAGTGTTAGGGCGATCAATACTGCCTGGATGGTTCCCAGGAAATTAAATACAGCGATGATTTTCGGTAGTTCGATACTCATTGCAGATGGTAGCCTTCGTCTCTTTTCGATCCATATTTTTTCAAGAGACGGGGAAATCGATAGAGATGTTGCGCTGGTGGTTGGACACGCGGGATTGACGATGAGAATAATCAATTCCAGAAGAGTTATGCATATATGTCTTGATACACATACAAGGGTAAATAAATAACAAATTCCAGCTCTTATCAGGTAAGTTACTTGATTGAGAGCCGGAATTAAAATATAAACACAAATAGTAACATCTATTATTTAAAAATTCAAAAGAGATTAGACATTTGCTTACTGATTAGTTAAAAATTGCTCTCCAATACGTAAATTTATACCATTATTGCTAAACAGGTCAAATGCCTTAAGATGATTATTATCCCATCGCTCTTGATATGTATACAATCTTTTTCCGAGCCAAACCAATTGAACTTGTAGTCGTTCACTTTTTGGTAGATGTTGTGCAGATCGCCAATTCCGAAAAGCCAATCTTAGATGTTTATCTATTACAGGGGCAATTTTAGCAATCTCCTCATTCCTTTTTGATGTTAAGCCCTGCCATGCATCTTCTAGTTGAGTGAGATGTATACGTGCCAGGTGGTAGAAAACAACTTCCATCTGCTGATCATATCTTAATGCGATTTCCGCAGCAGACTGTGCCTTGATTAAAAACTCCCCCCTTTTGTTCGGTCTATTCCGAGCATGTTTATTGCTTAACCGGAAATAAATCCAACTCAATGTGTCGTAACTTTGAGCAAGTTTTTGTTTAATACGAGGGACAAGTCCTTCGTCAACAGATTTATCTACGTTTTCATAAATAAAATGAAGTATTGTTAGGGAAAACAACGAATTCGTCTCTGCTAAATCTAGGCGGAGATCTAACTCAGCCCTGGAGTATCCTATTGCATTACATAGATCCGATAGTCTTATTATTTCTTCTAAAGATGATTCTCCTACAGCTAAAATATATCTATGGAACCATGCTAAAATAGTATGGTCTGTTTTACGCTTAAATAATTTTTGAAAAAATTGATTTAAGAAATTTTGGACATCATTTTCTTTTTGATAGACAATAATCCAAGGCCAGGCAAGTTTAAGTAAGTTTGGAAATTTATTCCGATCTCTACTGAATATTTTTGGTAATGCCAATGGTTTTTCTACTATCGTTTTTTCGTTTTGCTTTTCATTAGTTTCTTTTTCTACCTCCTCTCTAACTAAGCCTAAATAGTTGTCATTCTTAATTCGATCTTCATATTGTTTAAGTCTTTCAAGAAGTTGAATATATTGATCCTTAAATCTTTGTAAGACCGTCTCTCCCCAATAATCTAAATTGAATTCATTTTTAAATCGTTCACTATCTGTTTCCAGCATAGCATTAATGAGTTTGGTATCTCGAAGATAGTTCTCGAATTTAACTGAAAACAAAGTATGTTGTTTATTCTTGTTTTCATCAGATTCAGGCGTCAAATTTTCCCAGGATAGCAAATAATTAGTTGGGGAATATTTGCGAGCAATTTTTTTCCCTAATTCTAGTGATTTACCGTTTTCTCCCTTTCGATTGTAAAGTGAGGTTTTAAGAATTGAAATTGCATTAGTTGCAAAAAATGATAATGAATCTTCAATCCTGGCACCTTTTAGAGATACAAATATTGCATCTAATATTGCGAAAGCTTCTCTAAAACGAGTCTGATTTTTTAGGCGGTTAGAAAGTATAAGGAAATTTTGTATCGATGCTTGATTGGGTTTTGTTACCGATATTGCTTTTGCCATTTGCTCTATACATTGTTCGGCATTCCCCTTATCTTCATATATTTTGGACATCTGCAAATATATTTGAAATGAATTTACAAAATTTTCAAACCGTTGACGCCCGATTAATTGTTCTCTAATGTAAAGCTGATTACGAATTGATTTCTTTTCATCATTGCTTTTACTAGATCTCCCGGGTCGAGCAACAGTTCTGGAAGGATCGAACGGTTCTATCTTTTTTAATAACCTCTCTAATTCAGCAATAGCGGGACTAAATTGTTTTTGGATTCTAAGCAGTTCAGAATGTACAGACATTGCCAAAGGATGCATTGGCATAATTTTCAGGGCTTCTTCGATATCAAGCAATACGCTACGTATAATATCTTTATCGTTTTTATCAATAAATTTATCCCAATTAGTAAATTGAAATTTTTCCATTTTCGGCGGATAAAAATTGTTTGATTCATTCTTGTAATTTAACAATGCATATGCTGCCCATGAATACAAACTAGCCAACTGATACCTAACAACATATTGGCTAAACCTAAACTTTTGTTCGACTTCTGTATCATTCTCCTGATCGATATCATCATATCTTTGCGACCAAGACTTAGTCCAATTATTTAGATTCTCAGATGCGACTTTCGCAACTTCATATAAGTTCTGATAATCCTGGGCGGATGCTAATACCAGAGATGTTAGAGAAGAAAATTCAGCATAAATTCCTGCAAACAGTCGATCACAAAGAGAATACTGCTGTTTACAATTGTCTATTAGTCCTTTTTTAGATTCAAGGTATTTCCACCCTTCTTCAAATTTTCGCCATTTTTCCAATAACTGAGAAGAAATAGCTGCATAGCTCAAAGAATGACTTAAACCTCTAGTTTCAATCTCTTTCGAAAAATGCCTTGAAAGCACCGATGGATCGACCTTGCTTTTATCAACCTTTTTAAGTTTGATTAAATCTTCCAGTGCATCTATTAAGAAGCGATAATACTCACCGAGTCTATAATCCTGTGGAGATTGGAAGTTTACAGCATCTTCGCCTTTAGATTCATCTGTTGATAATTGGTTGGATTCCCAAATTAGATTATTTGCCACTCCTTCCGGATGAGCTAGTTTGGATTGATCAAAATCGAATGTAAATTGTCGCCACCCTAGCCACCATAAAAATATTGCCGCCATATTTTTATGTTCTTCACAATTTTCTTTTGCCTCACACTCGCTTTCAAAAGAATCAAGTTTAAGCTCACCTCGAACAGGGATATTTTTGTTTTCCAAAAACCTATTACAGGCTTCTTCAAAAGTAGAAAGCCAATCATTCTGTCCCCATCGTGTCATATACCTCGGTCGTTGGTGGAGGGCAAAGTCGAGATGAGAGAAGCTTTTATTTAGATTGTCAAACCGCTCCTTGCAATTTGATTTATTGTCGTTTGCTAACCCAGCATACATCCAACCTGCATAAAGATTAACATCTGCATCCCATTTTCCCTCATCCATGGTTTGAATACGATGAACAATTACTTCCTTTGCTTTTTTCCACTTTTTATTAAGGCAATAATTTTTTGCTAAATCTACAAGTGTACGAAGGTTTTTAGGTAGGCCAATTAACACTTCTTCATAATATCGCGCAGCTTCATTATAACATCTAAGCCCTCGCAGAGCGTCCGCTTTTTGATGGCTAGCAATTAGAATATCTATATAGGTTGTTTTAGAAATTTCCCCCCTACCGCTATAGCTAACGTTCAAGACCAATTGAATAATTTTTGCCCAGTAATGCCTTAATGCTTTTGTAAAAAACACACTAGATCGATAATAATTAAATACATAATTGTTGTATTTTTTTGATTTGTCAAAATCTGCAGTTTTTTCTTCATATTTTTGAGAGTTTTCTCTATCAAGGATTCTCCCCCTTAAATAGTAGCAAATCGCAGTTAAATGATAAGCTTCAGCAAATCCAGGTTTTATTAAAATCGCTTTTTGGCAATATCGCATCATTTCAATAAATTTTTTCTCCTCTTTATGCAATTGAAAATAATTTTGGTAAAGCAATGCTAGCGTTAGCATATAATAAATTTCAGGTATTTGGGGGCCCTGGGATTCAGCCATACGCAGTTGGAGGATACCTTTTTCATAATTTCCTTGTGAAACCAGAGCGCTTCCAAGCAAATAATGACCGATGCCAAATTCCCCCTGAACGGTTTCTTCCACTTCAATACATCGACGGTAATGTGCTATTGCCAGCCACCATTTTTGTTCAGCGCTGGCTTGAAGGCCTAGCAAATATTCAGACAGGCCTTCTTCTCTTGTAAAAAATGGGCTTCCAACTTCCATTTCTAGCGCAAGTTTTAAAGCAATTTTTCTAGCAACCTGACACATCTCTTTTTCTGTGAGTACGCGGGTCGAAAATTTAGGAATAACAGTTTCTTGTATAAGGATTGGCTTATTCGATCTTTTACCTTCATTTTCAATGTAAATCTCATATGAATTATCCAAACGACGAATAATCGTCCCTTTTATTTGCAGTTTGGAAAAGTAGCTTAAAACCCATTTAAAAATTGAGCCAGGAATCTTTATCTTCATATTGCCAAATGGGAGATCTACACTCGTAACTGCGGCCATTTTATCCAGAGAGAGATTTTCCAAAGAGCCTGCTATTATCGG
Organism: Calditrichia bacterium; assembly: GCA_028284905.1. Classification (GTDB taxonomy): domain Bacteria; phylum Calditrichota; class Calditrichia; order RBG-13-44-9; family J075; genus JACKAP01. The sequence goes on along the minus strand of JANQQU010000025.1, from coordinate 2,168 downwards.
TTTTATTTGATCACTATCCATTCTGATAGCGTTAGCAGTTTCTACTTTCTCTAATGACCCTAAATTCGCGATTGTATGAAGTTCAGTCACTAGACTCTGCGTAAACAGTGTCCCTAATGCATGTAAATCTTCTTTGTTATCTTCAGACCGAGTATCAAATGGATTGACAATAATTCTTGTTGACAAAAAAGTGATTATTTTTCTTGTTTGGTTTACCCAATAAAAGAGCATGGACAGACCGATTATATAAACTAAATCAATGCCAGATAAACTTCTTAGATTATCGATTTGCAGCGGATGAGCTGTAACTTCAAACAGAAAGCTATATAAACAAAAGAACACTACAACCAACATGAAAAAAACCTGGGAAAGCCTTAAAGCAGGCAGAGGAATAATCGATTTTATCGAGAAAAGAATGAAAATAACTCCAAGAAGGTATCCGAATTCCCCAACATCTTGTGTTATGTAGTTATAATTTTGAAGATCATATATAGCTAATGCTAACGGCAAAGCGATCAAAATGAACGACATAAACATTTTTCTGTACAGGTTTTTGGGAGGATATATTGTTAAATAATTGAGGCGTGCCCGTTGAATAGTCAAACAAATATATACAACAACAAATACAAAGAGGCCTTTAATGAGAAAGACATCCAGAATATTTTGGATATCTCCAATTGGATCGCTTGAGCCGAAAATAACCACGTAAAAGAAAAGACTTAACACAAAATAAGGCAGAAACTTAATGTACTTCAATACTGTTATGGCAATTGGGAATGGATTACTTATCAGATAATTTCGGAGGATTTTTTCTCTATATTTTTTAAGAATATAACCCGTAAATATTTTGCAATAGCTTGAAAAAAATATCAGTATAGAAAATAGCTTATGTTGACTTTTTACACCTTCTTTCATAATCCCCTCCCAAAGAATCTATCAATCAATTACTCAAATGATCTTAAACTACTCGCTTGAGTTTGATTGACTAAAGGCTATATTAAGTTTTAATGTGTTGGATATATAAATTAATATAGCCTTCTTAAACCAATTTTGCAAACTCAACCAGAAATCCAATATTTACAAAAATTTAAACACAAAAAATTTCCTCCAGAAATTATAGAAGAAAATTTTAAGTATTGAATTCAAAATTGAATAAATCTAACTATTAGTGGTGGGATGTTCTTAAGACGCTTTCAAAGACAACTGCAAAAAGTCATTTTTCCCTGCTGGCATAAATCCGCTTAAAGTTCTCCAATATCAGCTTATAATTATTCCGCATTAGTTCATGAAAGCGATTTCTAATACTTTGAAGCATCAGATATAATGCCAGGGATACACCAACAAGTCCTATCACATGTAATCTTTATACAGGCTGGCATCCACTCCGCCGCGCAGCTCGTCGCAGCTGGAGCATAGGGAGGAGTAGAGTTGGAACTTTTAATTGCCATGAATTGCGATTTCCTGTCGTACTTTCGGTTTCAGATGAATAAGAGTTTTGGAATTCAGACAACATTTTTACTTCTGTTGAAACTGTTTTTAGGTTTTCAATCGCTACTTTTTTCATTTTCCACATTCCGTCATTTTTAACTGAATATTTTCTTCGCTTCTATTCATACTATTTAAAACTTACCCGATCTAACAAAAAAGCACTTCAGCCAGCAATAATATGAGCAACGATATCAACATCGATGATTTGTCATATTTCCCAAGCTTAACTGATATCTAAATCCTCGGTCTTGCCAAGACAATTTTCACTGATTTTCGTTTTATATGTAAGGGTAGGGTTTTCTAAAGTTTCATGTAAGGGGAAATCTCAAAGAGCCAATCCTCATCGACTCCCGAAATAAAGAGAAAAAGAAGAGGATTCCATTGAGCATTTTTTACAGAGGAGCAAGAACTCGTTGATTTTGGCAATACGTTCACAAATCGGAGATTGATGCAACTTCAAATATGGCAGCTATCATTGATATCATAAAACAATTCGAATATTTATCCACAAAAAATAATTTTAACACATTTTTAACTTGAAAAAAGGGATCCTTTTTATTACTGTAAAATAATTAAAATATTTAAGTGCCAAGACAAAATTAGGTTATACATAAGAGATCTTTGAAAATTGAATACGGAATTCCTTGTCATAATTTTGAATAATGTTGAAAAGGGCTGTC
>JANQQU010000024.1 GCA_028284905.1 Calditrichia bacterium | reverse complement strand
AAAATCTGTAACCCCTTCAGGGTTTCTAAAAAAGTTGTCTCAACCGGGGGCGCGAAAATACAACGCCCCCGGTTGAGATCTGTAACGCCTTCGGCGTATTACTACCGCAAAGCCCCGAAGGAAGAACCGGTTACAGATTTTAACCCCGGGCTGACGCTCTTTTCAGCCCAAGGTTAAAATCCCAAAACCTTTACCTGAAAGGGTTACATAAAAGATGCTACAAATAATACTTAATCACAAAATATGTCTGTGAACTAAATTTATTAGTTACAGATAAAATACTCAATGTCCAATATCCAACACCCAATGTTCAATTTCCATTTTTACCTTCGACATTGGAAATTGAACATTGGATATTGGACATTTGTTTTTACTCTAGTGCTTCCCCATCATATGAGAGGTCTCCATTCCGGAATGCTTCATCACTTTCCGCTCCGGTTGACTGCCAATGCCGATATTGATGTGATGCGCGGTTATTTCCTTATTACCATCTGCATCAATCGCCGCAGCAGTGAGGGTTAACGGTCCGTCTTTCAAGCCGGTCAGCGTCACTTCCCAGGTGAGGTAATTTTCCTCCAGCGCTTTTGCGGCAACACCATTTACTGTTACCCCGCGGATATTGCTGGCATCGATGCTGGTGCCGCGCACCTTCAGGGTTTTCGTGCCAGCCGGGAGCATTTCCAATTGCGCCGGATAGAGGATGACCGTTGCAGGAGGGAGAATATCGATTGGCTCGATAGGATTATCCGGAAAAGGCACATCAGTTTTTGCCACTTTTACATCGGCTTTGAATGTCGGTGGCAAGGTTTCGTATGTCAGTCCATCGTTGCGATGCTGCTTGGCGGGAATCACCTTCGCATCCTGACCCGGACCAAACCAATCATGTAGAAATAGCGTCAGTTCCGGATGCTTCTCTGCCCCGGGTGTCGAGGCAACGCCGGGCGCATCTTCATCCGCGTTGGTAACGGTGAAATTCTTGATGTGGATTTCCGTACTCTTCTCGCGGCGATCGCGTCCATATAGCTTAAAGGGATACTCATTCGAACTATCGATACGTACTTCCGTGAAAGTAATCAATCCCTCTGGCGTATCTTGAAAAGACATTGCGTGGTTGCCGGGGCGAATCGCCTGGAAGTTCTCCACTCGGCCATTTTTTGGATTCTTACCATATAAGCCATAAGCAACATTCCAGATATCCAGGTTCTTGATATAGAAGTGATTTAAATCCGGCTGAAACGAGTACCACAGTCCCCAAATCTTCGTATCTTCGATAACAAACGGTTGTTTGGCGATGGCATCACCGCGCATCCAAAATCCGTATTTCAGAGTGCCATGCGCCTCATTGTTGCGGAACTTGATAAAACTAAGCCGATTGATCGGGTAGTTCTGAACCACATTTCCATCCGGAAGCGTAATTGGTGCACGCACCCGCGGACGCACATCGAACTGAAAACCGTAGGTATCACACTCATTAGCGACATTATTCAGGAAGGCGTTGCGCCCATTTGCCCACCAGTAACCAGCACCATCATTCTTATCGAAAGGGAGTGCTTGCCCGGGCAGTTTATCTGTACGATAGGCCTGAACTGCGAGATTATTTTCCAACAGATTATAGGACTCGGTGGCGTCTTCCATAAAGAAACCATTCCCCAGCGACTGATAGCCGACGCAGTCCCGCACTACCATGTAATCAGTGCCGTGAATGGTCACGAATCGATTGTGAGAATCCCAAATAGAAGCGCCTATAATGCTGCTGCCGCGCATGCTGTTCCGTACCAGGTGAAAATGAATCGGATAGCGCGCGAGTTTCCCGGCCTTACCCAGGTGGGAAAATTCCGCATAGCTGATGCTCCCCAAACTGCCGAGATGATACATGGTATGGCCACGCACGCCGTCGGGATTTTTCGAGGTAATTACGACATTGCGAGACAGCACTGCGACCTCACCGGCATGTTTTCCGTTTTTCCAGACCGGATGGGAAAACCGCAGCGGTTTATCCAGCGTAATTCGCTTCCCGGCAATCGCAGTAATGTAGCGTTCTTCCGTTTCAACCATCCCATTTACCCGATAGGAATCGCGACTGACGATATTTCCGCTGGGACGATTACTGCGGGTAACGATAATATGATCCCCGACCTGCCAATCGACCGTCTTTGCCAGGGTAATGGTGCTGGCTCCTCTTGCGCTGGTTTTCCCCATTTTCACCCAGGTCTCTTCCATCGGTGCGCCGTGAAAATCCATCCGCCCGCCATAGCTGATAATGCCCGGTGCACAGTCGTCGTCCATGTCAGAAAAATAGACCAGGCGGATTTCCGCTTTTACACCCCGGGGAATCGGCTGTATTGGCGTGCCGACTTCCAGTGTCGGGCGAGGTGCATTCTCCCACACCGCTTTGTGGGCATGGGCGGAGCAGGGGAAATTTACATCCACTTCTTTTGATGGATCGAGGATGAGCATCCCGACATCCAGACGTGTATTGACCTTGCGGGAAAATGTCAGTTTTCCGCGCACATGCACCAAGCGAATTTCGTCTGAAGTGTGAACATCGTAAACGACGACATGACCGCTATCGACCAGTACATTATCGCCCTGGCCGGGAACGGTGCCCCCTGCCCAGGTTGCAGCGTCTGACCAGTTACCGCTCTGTTGACTTCGGACATCTTTTCCTTGCAACGCGACGCCGGCAATTAGCATTAGCCCGATAATATATATGAAAATTCCCCGGGCCGGACGGCGCTGGGGATTGTGATTGAAATTTTTCCGTTGTGACACGGCCATAAACCGACTCCTTTCTGTTAAGTGTGTCCGGCATACATTTTAAAGCTAGCAGTTTTCCAGTCGTATTCCATGACGGCTGTCAACTGCCTTTGCGATGGAATTTAAGGCTTCACATCACCCAATATTTCTATTAGATATTCCCAGGCAGGAAAAAGGTTTCGTATTAAATTTGTAGATTGTTTGTAATTGACCTGCGGCAAGTTGAATTATTACATCGTCGTCAAATCTCATCAAATGTTATAGTATTTAACCACCATTCATCCTGAGCCCGTCGAAGGGTGAAAAACAGTCAGTAGTTCACTCTTCGACAAGCTCAGAGTGAATGGATATATCAATACTGAATTCCAGGAAATGGTATAAAAGAGCAAAGTATAAAGTAGCAGGCACCTTTTACGCTCCCGGAGCGGCTTCGGTGTCCTTTTTCGGAAAAAGAATAGAACAGAGAATAGAGACTGTCAGGGTTACTGCGATAACGCCAAGCGCATAGGTGATCGGGATTTTTACCAGATCGGATATGAGCATCTTAATGCCGACAAACGAAAGGATTACCGCCAGTCCATAGTGCAGGTAATGGAAAAGCTTCATGATACCAGCGACGGCAAAATATAGCGCCCGCAGGCCAAGAATAGCGAAAATATTGGAGCTGAAAACAATGAAGGGATTATCGGTGATACTGAGGACAGCGGGAATGGAATCTACCGCAAAAACGACATCGGTTGTTTCCACGATGAGCAGCACGACAAACAAGGAGGTGATCATCCAGCGGCCGCCTTCTTTCACAAAAAATTTGCCGTTGCTATAAACGTTAATCACCGGAACAATCTTCTGCCGCTGGATCAGCTTCAGCACCGGGTTATTCTCCGGCGAACCGCCATCATCATCTTTCGCCATCGCCATTTTAATACCGGTGAAAATTAAAAATAAACCGAAGATATAAATGATCCAGTGGAATTGATGAATCAATGCTACACCGGCAGCGATCATAATTCCCCGCATGATCAAAGCGCCAAGAATTCCCCAGAAAAGAATACGATGCTGATATTTCGGATCAACACTAAAATAGGAGAAAATCATGATGAAGACGAAAATATTATCAACGCTGAGGGACTTTTCGAGGAGGTAGGCTGTAAAAAACTCTATCGCCGGGGTCGCCCCCATATACCAATACACCCAGACATTAAACAGTAAAGAAATACCAATCCAGATACCACTCCAGATCAATGCTTCCCGTAAACTAATGGTATGCGATTTACGATTTAAAACCCCTAAATCCAACGCGAGCATAAAAATTACGACCACGCCAAAAATAACCCATCCCGTCATCGATCCGGACATTTCACTCCCTGCTATCTTGAAAAGCTTCCTAAATAAAAAATCTAATATTTATCAAATACAAGCTTTGCTGCCAAATATTCAAATCTTTAAAAGTAATACAGAATCCTGCAAATTGCAAATAGCTCACTGTGCATTTATATTCTGCCCGTGCACAAACATCATTGATTCAGACGTTATTTTCCGTTCGAAAGTCACATCCGGAACAGTCCTTTTTTCCATTGAAGGCCGCTGGCTAAAATTCCGTCAGCATCCGTTCAATTTTCGGGCCGTTTTCCTTTCCAATCGGGTAAACGACCACCTCAAAGATAGCAGCATCCGCAGTTTCTTCCACTAACCTGATTTGCGGGGATTTCGTAACGGAAGCCCAGGGCGTATTGATTATTTGCCGGTGTAATTCACTCTGCAGTTCGCTGCTTGGGGCGGTATTGGCTCGTTGGACGCGGAAGGCGAATCCGCCACTGCTTTCTTTCGGCACGCTGAGAATGCGTGATTGTTTCGCGATTAAACTATAGGGAATTTTCACTAATTCCCCACTGGCAGACTCGATCGTTAATGAGCGGTAACCGGCATGTTCAATGCGCCCTTCAAGTTCTTGCAAGCGTATTTTTTGCCCGGCTTCATAGCCATCTTCCGCTTTTAAGACAACACCGGCGGCGACATCCCGAATGGTTGTCCAACTGGCCAGCACCAGCAAAAAAATGAATCCTCCCGCCAGCAGGGTATTATAAAACGGATCATCTCCCCATAGTTTTCCCATGCCCCAAAAGATAAAGAGCAACCAGGCGAGAATTTCCACGGCAGGAAAGAGACGCTGCAGCAATTGCCGCGATTTTCGGTTAATACGCAGCATGCCAATCAGGCGGGGAATTAACTGCATGACGACCAGGAGGGTTATACCGGCAGCAAGCAGTTGCAGCAATCGACTGTTAAAAAGCAGGTCGGTTAACAGTTCCATTACAACACCCCCGTTTCTTTCAGGTATTCACCGATTGACTGTTGGAGATAAGGCGAAATTCGCAAAATGCCCTCACCGTCGCTTTCAACAATACCAGTGCGTTGTAGTGGGGAAATTATGGTAAGCACCGTTTCTTCATCTTCATCGAGCATTCTGGCAATTCGGGTTGTCGTCAGGGCTTTATGCAGCCAGAGTTGCAGCAGCAGCATCTGCCAATCGTTTTCTAAATTCTCCAGCGGGTCTGGCTCAGGCAGCTCCGGCGATGCAAATTCAAGGATATTCCCATTCACTTTGCGAATGCCGCGAATCCAGGACTGCAAAGCAATACCGACATTGCCCCGGGCATAATCAAAGAGATGATTGAACAACTTTGCCAGGCGCCATTCCGATAATGCGTCTTCCGCAAGGCCACCCATTTCCAGTTTAAAACCGGTGGAGCGATGGCGGCGAAAAATTATATGACGCAAGTCTTCCGCGCCCATCGGATTACAAGTCAAAACGTCGAGAAACAGAGACTCAAAGTTTTCAATACGATTCATTAACTCGAAACTATCTTTCCCGCAATTTATCATGATAAAATGACGATCACCGTACTCGGAGAGCAGGCCGCTAATAATCTTCAAGACTTCAAATCCCTTGTTGCTACGTTCCCACCAGAGTTCCAGGTCGTTAAAGATCAATACACTCTTCTCCGGTAGCGTATTCATCATCCGGGGTATTTTCCCGCGGCTTTGCAATGCTTTTCCTAATGTTTCCCGGAAGACCGCCGGTTCGATGCTGCCTCCCGCTGGTGGATCGATCACAAACACTTTCTGTTTGCTCAAATGCTGGCGGGCAATATAATGACACAATGCGGACTTGCCGGAACGGGGATTCCCCAATACTGCAATGCCGCCGGCTACGCCATTACGGAAATACTCGACCGATTTCCCGGCTTGTTGCAAGACCTCTTTTCTACCGATCCAAAAATTTTTATTTAGCGGCGGGCTGCCGAGAAAGAGCTCTTTGTAATAATAGGGCAATTTATCCAGCACGGCTGATGGAGGCACCAGGCGTTTGCGATACGCCAGCAACGTGCCCAGGGCATTACCGCCATCATGGCTGCCTGCTTCCAGGCGGCGGACAGCTATAAGCTCCTTACTGCGCTGGTAAAGTAATCGCACCAGCCGCTCCCGCACAAAATTCTCCACCGATTTTCTGGCAACGCCAAATCCGGAAAGCACTTTTTGACCTTCCTGGGCGAGAATATAATGTTCCAAATTTCCGGCGGAGCGGGTGACGGTGTAGCTGTTCAATTTTTCCAGAGTCTTTTGCAGATGCTGCTCGAACGCTTTATTTAAATCGCCGTACACCTGGTTTACATTCGCGAACTGCTCCAGCAATCGGCTTTCTGCATTGCGAATCATGCTGTCGGTATCGTCATTCTCTGCTGCTTCTCCATCGTTTTCAGCAGCGGCGTCTTCCAGATGAAATGCCAGTAAGCGCAGCACATCCGAAGCAGTCTGGTCGGCAACTACCAGCCGGGCCGGCACATTATTGAGATGTTGTTGTATCGGCCTTACCAACGATTCTTCAATCATGTATTCGACCAGACGGCGGAGGGAGATGGTTTGCGTAACGCCATCCTCCAGCGGCTGGCTTTCCAGCAATGTCAGCGTTTCTTCGCTCCAGGTATCGATTGCCGCTGGTAGCTCGGCCGTTGCTTCGTTCACTTCCTCCAGCAGATGGTTGATCACTCCCTGTGCATCAAACTGAAAAGCGATATCATCATGCAGACGCATTTTTGCATCCCGGGGAACCACCGATTTTTCCCGCAACTCCTGGAGCATTTTGCAGGTGGATTCCAGCGGATTGAGCAAATTGCCTTCGATATTCAGATTGATTTCCCCTAATAATCGCTGTGTAACCACGCGCAGCCGATTTTGAAAACCGAGCAGGCGAAGTTCCAACAATAGACTGTTCAAATAAGTATGTAATTGGGTTTCCAGCACTGCTGGCGCCTCAAGCAAGTTGGCAGTAGCAGCCGCTTTCGGCTGATGATAGGCTTTCCTGAGGCGTAGCTGTAAGCCGGCGGCGGGTAATTCGCGGCAGACAGCAGCCATATTCTCCCGCAATGCCGTGGCCATTTGTTGATAGCAGTGATGGTAATAAGTATTGATAGCCGCATCGACTTTCGCAATTTTTTCCAAAGCCGCATCACTGATTGCCTGAAAAGCCTGGGAATCGACATCTTCCCGCAGCCATACATTCTCGATCTTCTGCAGGTTTTCGCGAATGCTTACCAGTATCTTTTGCAAATCGGCAATTGTTTGATAGCTGGCAGCGGCCAGGGTTTCCATAGCGCTGTAACAATCTTTGTAAAACTTATTCTGGATGTAATGACTGAGCAGCCGCTGAATATCGATGTTTTCACTGAATTGCTGATTGAGGATTTTATTTCCCGCGCGTTTCCGAAATTTGTACCAGCGCAGTTGCCAGTCATCGTTTGCCGCCGGTTGAAAATCTGTTTCGTCATAATATACAGCGACTGTCGGTGGTAAAGCTGCGATGTGCGTTTTAAACTGATTGGTTAAATCTTCCATACCGGCACGAAGTGTGGCAATCAACTGTTCGGGGTTTTTCTCCTGATAGTCCCGGAAAATTTGCCGGGCCTGAAACAGGTAGTCGCTCTGGCTACGGGCAATTGCCTTGCGGCGTTTCAATCCATCCTCCGTTTCCAACTGCTTCTTCAAGGATTGAAAAATCCGCTCCACCAGCTGATGGAAATCCTGCACAGGTTGCAAGGCATATTGCCGGGCTCGATGGAGGAAATGATCATCATACACCGCCAACGCTTTTTCCAGGGAAGCATTAATATTTTCACTGACATGTTTCAGACGGTCGTCGGCCGGTAAGGCCAGCGGGATCAGTTTTGTCTCTGCATCATCTGCCGTGCTGGTAACCAGGGAAGTATTTTCGATACCGATGTGCAGCTCTTCAAAATAAGATGAGGCCGAAACCAGCAGTAGCGATCCAAGATCGTCCGTCATGGTATCCAGTTTACTAACAAACTGTTTTGCTCTTTTCCGGTCCAATAGGGGCATTCCGAGAATCACCAGGTCAGCGTCAGCGGATTCGTTACGAACAATCTCGTCAAATGGTCGTTGTTCAATACCGTTGGGGATAACCTTAACTTCTGCCTCCAGGCGATATTCCTCGAAAATACGGTCGGCATTTTTGTATATCGTATTGGTCAGCGCGCTATCATCGTTGATAATCATCAACCGCAGACGGGCATTCGTCCACTCATCTGTGGACAACAGAAATCGGGTCATATAAAGGATCAGGGTAAAATTGTTATTACCTCCCCGCCACCAGACATCAATGCGGTTCTTTTTCCCAAATCCCCGCTCTTCGTCATAATCGAGCAACAGGATATTATAATCCATCTGCTTCAGGGATTGCAGCAGCGTCACAAATTCCGCCGGTTGTTTAGTGTATCGTCCCCATCCCATTAGCACGGTATTCGGTTCAATGCCGGAAAAGCCATAAATGCTGCAGACATTTTCCATGCCGGTATAAATATTATCGACAACCAGGCGACGGGTGAAGAGGCCCTCGGCGTCCTCATCATCACCGGAAATATCCTGTGCGCCTTTGGCCAGTGCTTTTTCCTTGCCAGCGGATTCGATTAATTCGAAGTCCGAGAGTACTCCCCGCTTAAACACCAGCCATTTTCCCAGCTCCACCAGGTGCGGCCGGGCATCGGCGCCACCGCTAAAGAGAATCAAATTTGGCCGCCAGTTCCGTTGATGCAGCGATCCCCGGCTTAAGCGGGACAAACCGGTCCGCACGACCGAAGACCACACACCTTCCCAGGTATCGCCGGATTCCAGGGTAAGTTCCCGTCGTTTCAGAAAAAGAAATACGCCTCCCATCGCCAGGGTTGCCCCGATCATTGCTGCAAAATCCAGTAAAATCATCACCAGAAAGCAGGCCAAAGAGCCGATGATGCTTACCGTTTTCGGCACACGAAAATCCGGGCGAAAATCCGGACTGGCCCAGCTTTCCAGGGCAGCACTGAGATTCAGAAAACCGTAAGCGGTAATAAAAAACATAGAGACTACCCGGGCGATCACATCCAATTCACCAATCAGGATACCGGCCTCGGCGATAAGAAAGGTCATTATCAACGCATTACGTGGTTCGTTTTCTTTTCCATAACCGACCCCAAAGAATTTCGGAGTGATTTTATCCTGGGAAGCCGCCTGTAAAATGCGTGGCGCGCCGAGAATACTGCCCATCGCAGAAGAAAGCGTCGCGCCCCAAATACCGGCAATTACCAGTGGAGGGAAAAATGATATATCCAGAAGAATGTTCGAGTTATTTACCAACTGGTCGGCATTGACCCGATATGAGAAAAAAATGGCCAGACCGATGTAAGTCACCAGTCCAACGCTGACCGCCGCGATGGTTCCGAGAGGAATATCCCGTTTGGGATCCTGCAGATCACCGGACATTGATACGCCGGCTTCGAAACCGGTGACTGCCGGGAAAAAGATTCCGAAGAGCACCATCCAGGGCGCCGCTTCCGGCAGGCTGCTAAAGAGTGGCTCGGACGGGGTGAATTCCGTGCTGCCAAAAAATATCGAGATTAAGGATAAAACGATGGCACTGAGAATAAAATACTGGGTTTTTAGCGCAAGGGCAGTGCTGATGAAAGTAATCGCCGTAACGGAAAATAGAGCGATGGAGCCGGCAATGCGAATCGTGGTTTTATTGACTTCAAATCCCCAGTAGCTCAAAAAGCTTTCCGAAAAACCAATCAGGTAAAGACTAACGCTAAAGGACAATCCGACAAACAATGCCAGCCCCAGCGTTCCCCCGATCGGTAATCCCAAGCTGCGCGAGATGATGTAGTAACTGCCGCCGGCTTTCACCTTTTTATCAGTCGCAATTGAAGAAACACTTAGACCAGTGGTTACCGAAATAATGTGAGCGACGATAATAATTCCAATCGTCATGAACAATCCTGCCTGCCCGACAATCCAGGGAAGGCGGAGGTACATAATCACCCCAAGTATCGTCAAAATGGAAGGCGTAAATACGCCACTGATCATGTTAAATTTACGCGCCTGCGCCATCACTTTTCCTTTGCAATACTGGCATCATAGAAATTTCTTATTCCCGACTCTTCTTCAAAAAAGCAGCGGAACTATGTTCTTGAATTATATACTTTTCCGTAAATTTTGGATGAAGCTGTTTCAATCACAATGGCAGGTGTTTTTAAAACCATTTTTTACGCCGAAAGAAGATGATTAAACCGCCGCAAATAAGCAAACAGATCATCCAGAAAATGATATATCCGTAAGGACTACTTAATTCCGGCATATTGTACGGACTGGCGCTGGTATCAAAATTCATTCCGAAGATACCGGCCAGGAAAGATAACGGGATGAATATTGTTGCAATTATGGAAAGCACTTTCATTACTTCGTTCATCTTATTGCTAAGGCTGGTCAGATAAATTTCTTGTAAACTAACAGCCATCTCCCGATACACTTCCGCATTTTCTACCAATTGAATAACGTGATCTTGCAAATCATTAAAATATTTAGCATTCGATGAATTCAGCAAAGGCGATTCGCTCCGCAATAATTTGACGATCACTTCCCGTACCGGCGCAATGTTTTTGCGGATATTTATCAACTGCTTTTTCAAAGTAAAAATTCGCTGGAGCTGTTCCGGTTCGGGATTGTTTAGGACAATTTCGTCGAGGTCTTCGATTTCTTCACTCAGCCCGGTTAGTATTGGGAAATAGTTATCTACCACCACATCCATAATCGCATAGGCGAGATAATCTGCGCCATTTTCCCGCAATCTTCCCTCGGGATTTTTCAAGCGATCGTAAATCGGGGTAAACAGTTCTTTCGGAAATTCCTCAAAAGAAATGACATAATTTTTACCAACAATCAAACTCAGCTGAGAACGGATCAACTCTCCGTCTTTTTCCCCAAGCACAGCTTTCATAATGACATGTATGAAGTTCGCCATCACTTCCACCTTTGGGCGATGACCAACATTAAGAATATCTTCCAAAACCAGCGGGTCGATTTTAAACAGGCGGCCGATTTCCATCAGGATTTCGGTATTATGCAAGCCGTGAACATTAATCCAGGTAACGCTGTCGTCGGAAATCTGGGAAAAAGCGTCCGTCAGGGAGGTTAATTTCTTGCGCCGGTATTTAGACTTCGTGTAATGAACGAGCGACATTTCCACTTTATCGACCTGCGGCGCTCCCAGATACACTAAACTACCGGGAGGCAGACCTGCTTTACGGCGTGGTTTTCGACGCTTTGCAGCCATAGAAGATTCCTTACGAAAATAGATTCTTAAGATTAATTGTTCTGGATTATTTATGCAAAGAATGATTTACTTTCGATTAATATTTTTCACAAAACAACTTTAAAACAGAACTTTGATTTTAAATGAGTTAGCATTATTTTTTTGAAATAGCAATAACATTTTCACCGATCTATGTTCTATATGATTGTGGAGCAACCTGATGAATGAACCGGCAATTTGGACGGAAAGAGAGATACAAAACGAGGATAATTCCTGGCAGTGTGGTCCCCTGCAAGCGACTTTTCGCACGGTCGAAAATGAGTTATGGGTCGCTTTTGCCCAGTCCGCAACGCAAGCAGATCCAGACTGGCAGCGTTGGGCATTGAAGAAGCCTCCGGAGAAACTGCAATTTCTCCCCTGTTTTCCCGATCTCCCGGTAGTGGTGAAACCGGAAACCACCTTTCGCCTGATGCCGAATATAACGACCCGCATTTATGTCCGCGTCCCGCTTTGGGTAAGATTATTGATAAATAATGAAGTGCTTATCGAGCAACCGATTATCCCGCTTGGTAAAACTTGGTTTGGCGATTTCCTTTCCGGAACACTTTGTTACTGGATTACCTCCGCTATCAGGCCGGTAATAACTGCTGATCCTGGCCGCCCGTACCTCGCTATCTGCCCAATAGAAATAACCAATCGCAGCGATGAGGAATTGCTGGTAGAAAAAATTAGTTTGCATGTAGATGGCCTCTCACTGTTTGAAAGCGAGGGGCAACTATGGAGTAATTTAATGAAAATCCGCTATCGTGGCACCAAGCAAGTCAGTGAAATAAAAGTTGATAGCAAACCGGATCTAAAACAGAAAAGTCTGCGACTCATTACCCCGGCCCGGGAGAACAGCGGGCGCGGATTTAGCGCGAAGACATTCGCTTCTCTAAAAGAGATTCCCGGTATTGAATTCTTTTGGCGACAGACCTAAGGAGCTGAGATGGATACATTAACGCAATTTTTCAATCAAATGCTTTCTGCTGAAAAACTGAACATTGTTTTGCAGATCGGCATCCTCATCTTTATTGGTATTCCGGTGATCTTGTTATTGAGCCGCTGGTTTCGCAAATACATGACCACCCATACCAATGCCCAGCGCGGCCTGATTGCCGGCAAAGTCATTCAATATACCGGCTTAACCATAATTCTCTTTATGGTATTGGAAGAGATGGGCTTCGAACTCAGCGCCCTGTTAGGAGCGGCGGGCATTATCGGTATTGCCGTCGGTTTTGCCTCGCAAACCAGCATGTCAAATATTATTAGCGGTATATTCCTGATTACCGAACAGCCATTTGTCGTTGACGACGTCATCAAAGTCGGGGAAACTACCGGGCAGGTGTTATCCGTCGATTTTCTCTCTATCAAGCTACGCACTTTCGACAATCAATTCGTGCGAATTCCCAATGAGAATATACTGAAAAGCCAGGTAACTACTTTTACCAAATTTCCGATTCGCCGCGCGGATATTACGCTCAGTGTTGCCTATAAAGAAGATTTGAGCCGGGTGCAAAGCATTCTGGAGAACATTGCGGAAACTCATCCTGATTGTTTGCAGGAACCAGCGGCCATGATCATTTTTGAAAGCTTTGGGGATTCCGGGATCATCATCAAATTCGCGGTTTGGGCCCCCCGGGAACAATGGCTGAATGTGAAGAATGCGATCTTTATGGAAATCAAAAGAAGGTTTGATGCAGAAGGTATTGAGATTCCCTTCCCGCATGTTTCTGTGTATAGTGGTAGTGAGACGTCTCCGTTACCGGTGAGTTTAACAAATGAGCAGATGAGCAAACCCTAAATGGGCAAATGGGCATTTTTTGCATATTTGCAAGATGAGTCTGTCTTGGTGCAAACTTGGAGAAAAATCGTTTCTTTTCAAAATATAAATATATATCTCTAGTAAAATTGAAAGACGAGCATCTTTGCCCATTTGCCCATTTGTTTGCTTATTTCAATCTACTCCCAACTTGGAGATATACTGCTTCCCTTCAGCGGATCGTTCTCTATCCGCAAACAGACTTCAATTTCTTGCTGAAGTTCTTCCACATGACTGATCACCCCGACAATTCGCTGCTCTTTTCGCAGGGATTTTAAAGTTTCGAAAACAGTGCGTAAAGCATCCTTATCCAGAGTGCCGAAACCTTCGTCGAGGAAAAAGAAATTTTGCCCACTGCCGGAAAGTTGTTGGACGTTATCCGCCAGGGCTAATGCCAGGGAAAGAGAGGCCTGGAAGGTTTGCCCGCCGGAGAGGGTTTTGACACTGCGCAGCTGGCCATCATTGAGGAAGTCGCGAATCTGAAATTCATTATTGGCATTGATTTCTAGCTGCAATTGCTGGCGGGTTAAACGATGAAAGCGATCATTCGCCGCCCGGCAAAGATTGTCGAGAAAAATCGTTGAAACGAAATTAACAAAACCGCTCCCGTGGAACATTCGAACCAGCGTGCGGATGTTTTCTCCCCGTAATTGCAGACTTTCCTGTTCCTCAAGCAGTTTTCCCTTCCGCTCGATGCGTTCCTTTAATTCCATTAACGATTTGGAGAGTACACCTTCCTCACGAATCAATTCCGAATGTTTCTCCCGTGCGTCGCTAATTTCTTCGTCCAGTTTTTCGTGGGCGGCGGCATCATAGCTTTTTCCGGCAGCATCTTTTTTCAGCGACTTTAGTAACGCTTCCGCCGCTTTAAAAGATTCCCGGTATTCATTCAGTGCCCGCCGTTCTGCAGCGACATCAACTTCGACGGCGAGAATATCCTCTACGAATTCCAGCTTTTTAAAGCGAGATTTTTTCAACGCTTGCTTTAGTGTTTTCTCATTTTCTTTGTATGCAGTTTCCCGCTCCCGAAGCGTTCCTTCGCGGGAATTAATCTCACCTTCAAGATTGCTAATCTCCTTACTAATCGCTTCTCGCTTTTCCTGGGATTGTAGGTAATCTGATTCCAGCGAGCGATAATCCGCTTGTAATTTTATGATCTCCCGCTGCAGACTTGCTTCATCTGCAGATTGACGGTCTGCCGGATCCAGTGTTTTTAACTGGCTTTTTAAGGTCGCAATCTTTGCCCCGGTTTGCTGGTAACTATTACGTACGGCCTCATTTTCCCGGCGATGGTTTTCACGCCGGTTTTCAATCTCCTGGAGCGCTGACTCAATATCTTCCTGTTCCCTTTCAGCGGATTTGAGTTGTTCTTGCTTTTCCGTCAATTGTGCCACGGCTGTATCGAAAAGGGACCGATCCTCCGGCGAGAATGCCGGCCAGTGGAAGGTGGCTTTATGCGCGTCCCCTTCAGCCAGCAATTCTGTTAACTTTCCGGCCTCTTTCGCGAACTGCGCTTCTGTCGCCTGAAACGTTGCCCGCATCAGCAGATAATCTTTTTCTGCACCTTGCAGCTTCTCCATATCCACATTCAAAGCGGCGAGTTTTCTCTGATCTTTTGCCAGCTGCTCGTCGATTTTTTCTGCGCCCATTTTATCAGGATGATCCAGCGCCCCACAGAGCGGACAGGGTTGGCCATCCTCAAGGGTATGGGCAAGATTTCCCAGCTCCTTTTGCAGTTGCAGATGCTGAAGGTCGGATTGCTGGGCAGATATTTTTTCGGTCAGTTCTTTCTTTAATGCAGAGAAAGGATCTTTCGCCGACGTCGTTGCTTTCAGCTTAAAAGTAGCCAGCAGTTCATTCATTTCATCACGCTTTTCCTCGCTTAGGGATTGTTGCTCAGTAACGAGTGCTTCCTGCGTCCGCTGCTGCTCTGCCAGCAATTCGTTCTGATGATACCATTGGCGGATCACTTCAAACTGGGATGCCTCGGCCAGTTCGCCCCGTAACGCTTTCAGCTGTTTCCGGATTTTTTTCTGCTGCTTTCGCAGGCCTTCCAGTTCTTTTTCCAGAAGAAGTTCATTTTTCGTTGCAGCAGCAATCGTCTCTTCACTAGCGGATTGTCCCTCGGTTAAGCTGCGGATCTCGGCAATTTTTTCCAGATCTTCTATGGTTTCCCGCAGTTTATCCCGCTGTAAATATGCTTTCCGGATTTTTTCAAATTCTCCGGACAATGTCTTCTCTTCTGTCGCCAGCGCTGCTTTTCTTTCCCGGAATTCATTTAGCGTTTCCGCCGTTCGGGTAATTTCTTCGCGAAGAGTCTTTTCCCGGCTAATCGGCTGACTGAAAAGCAGGCGGCAATCTTCGTAGTCCTTCAAGTCTTTTTCCCGATCCTTAAAACTCTCCTCCTGCAATTTCAATTGCTCAAATTTTTCTGATTGCCCGGTAATCTTATCAAAGAGGTTCTTAAGTTCGCGAAATCTACCTGCCTGCTTATCCAATTTCTTCAGATGCTTTTCGGCTGCTTTCAGCTCCTTAGTGATTTCTTTCAAGCGCTTTTCCTGGGCTTTCACATCTGCTTTACCGATATCCCCCAACTCATCCAGGCGGGTATTCAACTCAATCAACGCAGTATCATTTTTTTTCGCCAGGCGACTCGCCGGCTGTAGCAATTCGTATTTCTGTAACTGGAAAATCTCCTTGAGCATCCGGGTGCGATCGGCCGCGCCGAGCTGGAGAAATTCCTGAAACTTTCCCTGGGGAATAATGATTGTGCGCTGAAAGTTTTTGTAACTGAGTCCTACCACTTCTTCCGCACTTTTTTCAATAGCGACCCATTCGCCATCCATCTCCTTGAAATGACGACGATCCGCTGTAGAGATTTTATCATGATGATTTTTATTTCGACGCGCTTTCACTTCAAACAGATAGCTATCCTGCAAACCCTTTCCGGCCATAAACTCGAACTGAATGAGCATTTCCGAAGATTTCAGGTTCATCATATTATAGGCGCGATTTTCCCGGGCATTCAGGCGTTCCGTTTCTCCATACAGCGCAAATGATATCGCTTCCAGAATGGTCGATTTTCCGCTACCGACCGGACCGAAGATGCCAAATATCTGCGCATCGGTTAAGCGGGTAAAATCGATTTCCTGCTTCTCTTGATAGGAATAGAGGCCTTTGAATATTAGTTTTTTCGGTATCATCTAAACAATGAATCCTGATATGAATTTTTCGATGCTATTCAATTATTCCCAGCATTGCTACTGCTACTGCCCCCCGCAACTGCCACTAATCCTAATCTCCCTTCCTGCCATCTTCCGCTAATATTTCTTTAAAAAGAGCCTGCATTTCCTCGCTCGGTGCCTGCTGATGCCGCTGCAGAAAAAAATCAGCAAATAGCGCTTCTATATCTTTTTTTAAATCGATCTGTGGTTGGTCAGCACTATCTGCCGATGCCGCTTTTCGTATTTCCGGAATAATCGCGACAATTCCATTATGGGCATCATTCAATTTTTTGCGAATTTCCGCAGTCAGAAAAGTATCGGATACCATGGTAATTTCCACCAGCGAATCCGGATGATCTTCCAACCACTTTACCGCAACTTCAACATCTTCGAACTTTTGCCGGAATAATTTTCTGCCGGCAGTCAATTCAATGGGTTTGATCTTCACTGCTTTCCCGGCAGATGCATTTAGCAAAACAACGTATTTGCGCTGAGACGCTTCGCTCATGCTGTAAGCCAGAGGACTGCTGCTGTAAACCACCGGGCAGGGCGATTCGCTAATCGTCTGCTTACGATGTAGATGCCCGAGGGCGACATATTGCATTTGCGAAGGGATCGCATCAGTGTAAATCGTCTGTGCACCACCGACATGTAAAACCGAACGCTCGTCGTCGGATTCTTCCGGCAAAGGTCCTTCCCGCTGCGCCATAAAGAGATGAGCGGCGAGCATATTTACCCCTTTTTTATCGCAATAAGTATCGGCCAGCGATTTCCAAAACGCTGCCAACTGCTCACGTAATTCCGCTTCGGCATCCTCAAATCCCAGGCAAGTGCGCAGCCGCTTCTCGTTCGCATACGGCGTTAGTAGAATACGCAATGGGGTCTTTTTCTTCGGGAGATTCAGCTCAACAAAGCCGGGTGCGGAACGCGTCACTGCCAGGCCATCCGGAAGGGTAAATACCGGAATTTCGCTATCGGGGTAGCCGGCGAGAATAATCCCACACTCCTGCGCCAGTGGCACCGGCGCTTTAATACGATCCGGAGAATCATGATTACCGGCAATTACCACCACCGCCCGCGCGCCATCCCGGGCCAGTCGCTTAACGGTTCGATAAAACAGATCCTCCGCCTCACTGGCCGGATTAAACGTATCGAAAATATCCCCGGCAATAATGACGGCATCAACAGCTTCCCGGTCGGCGATATCGCAAATTTCTTCCAGCACCGCTGCCTGTTCTTCCAGGCGGGAAAAACGCTCCAGGCGCTTTCCGAGATGCCAATCGGCCGTGTGTAGAATTTTCAGCATCTTTTTCCAATGTTAAGTGCAAAAAACTTTTAAGGAATGAAAACAGATAGTGTTAAGATTGAGTGTTGAAAATTGCTCTTGTTGTCATCGCGAGGCGCTTTTTGCCGAAGCGATCTCTCCGCTGCATGCACCTTTAGAGATTGCTTCGGCAAAAAGCGCCTCGCAATGACAGGTCTAATAGCATTACCTGTTTAACACTACCGAAAAAATATCGCTCGTTCACCGAGTTTCGAACAGCGATCAACGATCAACGATCAACGAATTTATAAACCATTTTTCGATTATACCAAACATCGCAAGGGTTCGGTTTATCCCCCTAAGCTAATCCCGCTTTATCACTGGATTTGCCACTGAGTGCTTCATCGATGCAGAACATGCACATCGGGTCTTCACAACGGGCGCGATGCACGGCGGCAATCATGTCGTATTCTTTCTGCGCTTCACTCGCATGTTCTTCCAGCGCGCGATCCAGCACTTTTTGGCCGTCCGGGGAAATCATCGGCCCGTCAAATTCCTGACTATCCATCTCGTGTAATGCGTTCAGGGCAAAATTTAACTGCGGCGCCAGCTCCCGCATCAAATCTCCCCAGGCAGTATCGTGAATACTGTCCGTATGCCACATACCTGTCTTGATGTCGAAACGAAAATGCAAGAGCATTTCCGGATGTTTCCAGGGAAGCACCATTTCCGGCGCTACCGCCCCGATGGCATCAAAGAGCAAAACGGCCGAATCCCGGGTGTCGGCGATAGCGACCGAAATCGATCCATCCGGCCAGCGCATGTACCAGGCACTGGATGCATTTTCCTGCGCAACAAATGGAAGGGGTGGAATAGTATTGGGGGATTCAGTTGTCTCGTTTTCACTCGCAGCGGTTTCGATATCGCTGAAAGATTCGCTATCGGTATCAAT
The DNA here is from genome assembly GCA_028284905.1 of Calditrichia bacterium. Classification (GTDB taxonomy): domain Bacteria; phylum Calditrichota; class Calditrichia; order RBG-13-44-9; family J075; genus JACKAP01. The sequence continues at coordinate 468 of JANQQU010000024.1, read as the reverse complement.
CAGATTGGCTTCACATTTACCCTGGGATGGGAGCATATCCAGTGTCGAAAAATCGATATCACCGGGGAAGGCGGTTTGCGAGATCATCACACCGTCGTCCAACTTTTCCGGCAAAGTGATAATACCACTTAAAACAATATTGCTGCCAGCAGGCACTGTGCGACTTTCACTCAGGCGCTTTCGAAATACATCGCGGGCCTCATCGGGATTTTCCGCTTCGGCAACAATGCTAAAGCTTCCAAACTCGCCGCCATTGTCTTCAGTGGTATATTTGAAATGCCCGACAAACAACATCTGCTGATTACCTCTTTTTTAGATCGGGGAAATGTCCAATGTATAATTTTCAATTTCCAATTTTAAAGAAAATAAGTAAGTGCCAAGACAAAATTAGGTTATACATAAGAGATCTTTGAAAATTGAATACGGAATTCCTTGTCATAATTTTGAATAATGTTGAAAAGGGCTGTC
>JANQQU010000010.1 GCA_028284905.1 Calditrichia bacterium | reverse complement strand
ATTCGATATCGCCAATGTCGCTGGGGTATGGTTTGCGTGCCATAGCCCCAGTTTATTTATTCTTAATTCTCTATGCTAACTTTTCAAACACGCTCTTAGACAGGATAAGCTTATGGATCCGCAAAGAATCTGTTTTGTATCTTCGGAAATTGTCCCTTTTGCCAAAACCGGTGGACTCGCAGATGTCTCCGGCGCATTAGGTAAGTATCTTGATAAAAACGGCGTTGACGTTCGACTGTTCATGCCCTTTTATGATACAATTGATCCCGCCGGGCAGGATGTGCATGTCGTGGATTTTATACAGAATGTGCCGATAGAGTTTGGTGGATTCACTTTGCACTTCACAGCTTTAACAACAACACTCCCGGACTCCGGCGCTTCCGTATATTTTATTCATTGCGACGGACTTTATAATCGTGGCACTATTTACACCAATGACGGCGATGAATATTTACGCTATGCATTGTTGAATTATGCAACGCTCGAATGCTGCCAACGCATGGGTTGGCAACCGGATATTTTTCATTGTAACGACTGGCAAACCGGTCTGCTTCCCTTTCTCTTAAAAACCCGTTACAACTGGGATGGATTATTCAACAATTCGAAAACCATTCTGACCATTCACAACATTGGATACCAGGGCGTTTTCGGATCGGAAGTTGTGGAGAAACTTCGTCTGGACGAATATCGCCATCTCTTGCCACAAGAAGATATCCAATCCGGGATGATCAATTACATGAAGATTGGGTTGCTGAATTGTGACGTCATTACGACGGTCAGTGAAACTTATGCGGAAGAGATCAAAACCGAGGAGTTTGGGGCCGGAATGGAAGGCATTTTGCGGATGCGCAGCGATCGCCTTGTCGGTATCGTCAACGGTGTTGATTACAGTGAGTGGAGCCCGGAAAGCGATCCGTTTATTCCTTATTCTTTTTCTGCCGACGATCTTTCCGGAAAAGAGAAAAACAAAGAAGAACTTTTGAAGCGGATGGGACTGTCCTATCATCCGGATATTCCTGTCTATGGCATTGTTTCCCGCCTTACCGGGCAAAAAGGATTTGAACTGCTTCACGAGACGCTCTTCGATATTCTCGCCAATTACGAAGTGCGTTTTGTTATTCTTGGCAGCGGTGAAGAAAAGTATGCCTCATTTTTCCACAAAGCGCAGCACCACTTTCCCTCAAAGCTTTGTTTTTATGATGGATACAGCGTTGAATTATCTCACTTAATCGAAGCAGGCAGCGATTGTTTTGTAATGCCTTCCCGCTATGAACCCTGTGGACTTAACCAGATTTATAGCCTCAAATACGGCACAGTGCCGATCGTCCGGAAAACCGGCGGTCTGGCAGATACCGTTCAATTTTACGAATGGGAAACACAAAACGGTACTGGCTTTGTGTTTGATGATTTCAGTGCACAAGGACTGCGCTGGGCCTTCAACTATTCCTACGAAACTTATCAGAATAAAGACGCCTGGCGAAAACTAATGCTCAATGGCATGGCGCAAAATTTTTCCTGGGATGTGCAAATTGAGAAGTATTTGATGCTTTATCGTGGACTCTCTGGAAAATAATCGAATTCGGAATTCGGAATGCCGAATTCGAGAATCATTGTCCGAACAACTCTGAACTGAGAACTCCCAATTTTTTGAGTAACCCCCTATAAACGGATGGAAGCGGCCACTTCATGCGGCCGCTTCCATCGCTGTTGAGGAGAGGAGTTTGTACTACTCTTTCACTTTAATATAATCGTCCCGACTTCTATGATCTTTAGCTTTTTTTCGCTAAAAAATGCTTTTTCTTTTGAAACATAGTTGTTGCACGATCCCCGTAGAAAAAGCCCCCAATTTTTCTAAATCCAGTAAAAACAATTTTGTATTTGATACTTTGAAACTGAAAAATATTCAGCGTAAAGATGAGACAAGCTGAATATAGAAAAGAAATATGGAAACGTCAAGAGGGGGAGAGAAAAAAGACTTTTTACTCTTAATCTTTGAATCGTTTCAAGTCATTTTTATTATGAAGTTAACTGTATTTTCTGAAGTGTTAAAAAAATACAGGGACAGCCCCAGCCCGAAGCTGTCCCTGATTTGCGAGGAGAGGATATGGATGTGTGCGTTCTTGCTCCCATGGATGGAAACTTTCCCGCACAGGTGTTGATAGCAAACAGTCAGAATCTCTCAAACTGTTTACCGGGTGAAGCAAGTTGAGAAATCGGCGTAACCCGGACTTAAGGAAAATTCTTTTTTTAAACCCTTGTTTGTTATTTCTCTCAAGTGCCGGGTTACTAAACTTTTTAAATGAGCAAATGAGCAGTTGAGCAAAATTTACTTACCTGCTCACCTACCTGCTTTTTATTTCAGAAGCAACATTCTTTTTGTTAGTACAGTCTGCCCTGATGTCAGCCGGTAAATATAGATACCACTTGCTGCGGATAAGCCACTTTCATTTCGGCCGTCCCAGCGCAGGGTATGATAACCGGCGGCATAATTACCATTGGCTAAGAGGCGAACCCGCTGACCCAATACATTGAAAAGTTCTAATTTAACTGTCGCATCAGCCGGTAGCTGAAAACGAATTTGTGTTTCCGGGTTAAACGGATTCGGGTAGTTTTGATCCAGCGCCAACGTCGTCGGAATTTCACCATTGTCACCGGATGGCGTTACTACAAGACCGACTCCGGTCTCTTTCAGCCATAATTGAGAAACAACCGCGCTACCATCATTCTCATTTTCTATGCTAATCCGCAGGCGGCCGTCCGCATACCAGGCTTTTTCCAAAGTGATGTAACCAGTCTGCGCAACGTTATCTCCGGCGTTTAGTTGAGCGACAATATCACCATTTTCAGCACGGATGACTTGTGCTCGGTGTTCACCATCGCCGGCAATCGCCTCCAGGTTAATAGCATATTCACTGTTTGGATTCAGTCCGTTAAATTGATAAACAACCTGACGCGGATCTTCATGAACGCTCTGAGAAGCTGCTGTTCCCCAGCTACGCTTTGACCCCTGAACCAGAAAACGGTCAGCATCAGCGTCATTCCGGCCATCGATATGATAATAGAGTGGCAGGTAAAAGCTGGCACCTAAGGAGACTGCCGCTTCCCGATATGGAGAATGGGCAGTTATTCGATAGCGATAAGTACCGGGCGTTACCTGATTACCAGCGTTGTCCCGGCGTTGCCAGGCGACGGATTGACTGCCGGCGGACATTCTGCCTGGCCGGAGCGTACGCACCGTTTTACCGTTCGCATCAGTGATCAACATTTCCAGATCACCGGCATCGGTCAGGGTAAAATCGCTGGCAACCCGGCTGATATCATCATCGCTCTGAAAACCGGCATCTTTGATACTGGCGCCAAGTACCCGGCGTTGCACGCCACTGTTTTCACTCCATCTTTCTAGGGAAAACAGCTGATCATAGCCACTCCAATAAGTGCCTTCCCCTTCTACGACAACTTTACCAAATGGTATCTCCACACTGGACAATCCTGAATAACTATCTGCTGCACTGATATCCAGCAAGGTAAGATCCGCGGTATATTTAAAGAGACGGGAATGCACATTATCAACCACATAGATATTTCCGAAGTGGTCAGCTTTTAAAGCACTAAAGTATTGATCGTGCCCACCTTTTACCGTCGCAATTTCCAACAGTTCGGAGCCGCTGTCTTCAAAAACGCGCAAGCGCTTGCCGACGTTGTCTATCACATAGAACCAGCGGGTATGGCTGCCTTCCCAACGGCCGGACAGGATCGCTGAGGGAAATTGAAAATCCTCAAAGGTAGCGACTACATCCGCACTGTTGGCAGCGAGCGAAAGTTTAACAATTTTATTTTCTGCTCCGTTAACAACATAAAGAAAATCGTCGGCGACATCCAACGGCGTGCCATTATCGTTATGGGCGATATCCAGCGGATTGTTCATCGCGGGGATTTCAAAACGGTAGGTTAATTCAGTATCTTCCGCATCCGGATTTAGCTGCAGTACTGCAACGCGCTGCCGGCCGGTTTCTGCGACAAATACCCGGCCATCAGCATCAACAGCGATAGCAGATGGCCCCTCAAGATCGTCATAAGCCTTAATCCAGCGATCCAGACTGCCATAAAGGATGCGATTCCAGGAAGGATCAGTAACCAACTGGATATAGCTGGCGGTTACATAGGGCGCTGTCTGGGAATAAGTCGCGCTATAAAACGAGGCGCTTTTCTCCGGCGCACCAAACAGTTCCCGGTCCAGTGTTTGCCGGGTCACTTGCCTGGAAAGCTGATCGATGCCGTGAGCATCACTTAAAACTGCCGGGATGAATGTTTGACCAGCAGAGAGTTTACCAGCGGCAGCCAACGCTTGCGATTTAGCGGCGAAGCGTTGCGATCTTGCCGCATGACTGGCGATGACGCCATTGGTAATCACCCATTTGTTGGCGACTTTCGCCAGCGTTAAGGTATTGCCATCAGGCATTTCTACACTGGCGTCGTTACCGGCAATGTAGATTTCCCGGGCAGCATCCGTTGCCGCCGGCCCGACAGTTCCTTTGAAGTCGATGCGGGCATCGCCCTGCAGACGATCGGCCAGTAAGCGATATACCGGGCTATTTTCCGGGGTGTTTTCTAAAGTATTCAGCAGCAATTCGATCGCTGCACGATCATTTGATTTTGCCCATCCGGCTCCCAACTCCTTTGGCGAGCGCGGACCGTTGGCATAAGCACTAAACAACATTCCAATAATGCAGGCAATATTGATCACGATCCTTGTTTTCATAATAACCTCGTGAAATTATATTCCAAAATTGATATTCAATTGGTAAATATTGGCGGAGAAATTCAATGAGTTGAAATAGCGGAAATAACGGCCTTCCACTGTTGCGTTTTCCAGAAAACGCAGGTTTTGATTCCTTCGGGCCACTTTCTTAAAAAAGTAGGTAACACTAAAGCCAAAATTATTTGAATTGAATTTCTGCAGCTTATAATCAGCGGTACGATAAGACTCATTCAGGAAGTTCGCGCCGCGATAACGTTCTTCGAAAAAGTCCGCGGCCGTTTGCGCATAGAAACGATAGTTGAAACGCGCGATAATTTCATCCTGAATGTATTTGCTGAACTGCGCCTCGAATGTTTGCGAGCCGACACTCCAATTATCAAAATAGAAGCGATAATTACTCATCACCGATGCGCCGACTTCCGGGAGCATTTTCGTCACTCGGCCGGCAAAGGCATGGCGCAAACGGCTGCTGGGGTGCTTCTCTTCTACACTAACGTAGGCATTGTTCTGATCAAATACCTGCACCGTTCGATAGGGATCGCTGAGATATCCATTGTGATAAAGACCATCATAACTGACGTCCAGGGTTGCCGTGGTCGATAGTAGCTGACTGACCCGCACCACGCTCCAGAAAGAGCGTTTGTCGTTCTGTTCGATATCGCCATTATCAAGAATCTTTCCCACCTGATCAAGAATTAGCTGCCCACGTACGCTCAGGGTCGTATTTCGCTGGAACATCTCTTTCGTATAGGTGCCGATGACGGAATTGGAGACATAGTCAATTTCCTGACTGTGATAGAGATTGACTGCCATCGAACTGGTGGCATCGAGGCCTTGTTCAATGCCGAGAATTGCCTGTGTACGGCTCTTCTCGAAAGGTTCACTGCTCTGGCGATTCGGGCGGGTAGCACCGGTCACTGCGGATACTGGTGGCACGTAAACATTGTCCAATTCCAGATCCAGCAATAGTGCGGTTCTTTCCAGCAGTTTCTTCGCCAGGTTCAAAGATGTCGTCGTTACGCTATTTCCGCCGCTGTCCGTGAAGTAATAGGTCGTATATCCCACCGCTTCACTTTGGGCAGCCAGGGGCTGCAGGGCGATAAAAAGGCAAGCGACAATTGTTCTTATTAAATATTTCATGATTCTATTCTTATCCATATCCTTTAATTCATATTTCCCAATCGGTTAGCAGGCCCGCCGTTTTTGTGCAAGGGCCGGAATGCCGGTACGGGTGAATACTGCCTGACTAACCCCATAGGGATAAACATAATCGCAAAGTTGAAAGCGTGAATCGGACGAGCGGGATGGCGTATCCATAATAGCGATATCGATTACCCGCCGGCGCAATGGTGTTTCGGAAGATTCTTTTACTTGGCGCATCCGCAACCTCCTCCGATACCGCCGGTACCGCCGATACTGCCTTCCCGGGTAGAGAAAAACTTATCATCCAGTTTTTGTTTGGTCATCTGGCTTTGCGGTTCCATGATGGGATCCGCCAGTTTTTCCCGTTGATACGCTTTTACCGCTGCACAGCCCGAAAGCATGAACAGGCTTAGTAAAACAAACAATATTGTCTTCATAGGATTTTCCTTTGCTTATTTCAGCAATTCTCTAATAAATGCATCAAAATTCTTAATTTCTCGATCGGTGTAGCCATACTTCACATAGCGAACCACGCCGTTCCGGTCGATCAACACCGCGGACGGCATGGCGCTAATACCGTAATTTTCCGTAACGCTTTTATCACTGTCATAAATCACTGTTAAATCCAGATTATGCCGTTTCATAAAATCGAGGGCATTTTCCCGGTCGTCGTCAATATTCACCGCCAACACCTTCAATCCGGCGTACTTCTCTTCCAGATCTACCAGCAAAGGCAAAGACTTTTTACAGGGGCCGCACCAACTCGCCCAGAAATCCAGCAAGACAACTTTCCCACGATAATCTTTCGGAGAAATTTTGCCATTACGGCTAATGGTTTCCAGGGAGAAGTCCGGCGCCGGCTTGCCGAGCATATCGTCGTTGGCATAAACACTGCCGATTAACAAAAGACTAAACAGAATCGATAAAATGCGTTGCGTTTTCATAATGATGGTTCCTTACTGGTTATCAGATAAAATCGTGTTGGAATATTGAGTGCCGGCATCTATCCACTCGATCATCATCAGCAAATCTGCATTGCCGGGAAGGAAAGGCGCGATCAATCCATTCGCATCCTTATCCCAAAGTTGGGTATGGTCATAACTAAGCTGGCGATAGTCCTCATTGGAATCATCGTTCAGCTGGCGACCGAACATTACCCACATCAGCGGACTGCGACGGGCACCGTCGTCGGTGACGTAATCGCGCTGTTGCCCCCGCGCGGTGGTGTAGCCATCATTTTCGGTCAAAATATCATAGACTGAAGTAGGTTCATCGACATTGGAAAGATCCGATGCAAGATTTTCCAGGCGCAGGCCACCGGCCGGCGAGGCAGTATTATGACAGGATACGCAATTACGTTCCAGCGCTGCCTGCACGGTATTTGTCCGATTTACATTGAACTTGTCGAAAAAGTCAACAGTATCGGTCCTCGCAGCAGAATGGGTCATCACGTTAACCGCGTTATGGAATCCGGATTCATACATGCGGTTTTGCGCAGTGTTGCGCACCGACTTATCCAGCTGTACTTCCAGGTCCTCGATAATCCGATCACGATCATGAGAATCATGGCAGCCGGTGCAAAGGCGCTGCTCACCGGGCATCACCTGCACCCAGGTAATCTGGTTTACCAGCATCATCCCGTTTTCATCGAGGGTTTGCATATGCAGAGAACGATTTGCCGGCACTTCTACCGAAAAGCTACCGTCGGAACGGATTGGCGCATACCCAACAACGCGCTGTTTCTCCAGATTGGTATTGCCAATCGGTCCCCCGCGTTGACTGCGGCTAATCGGCATCCCTACCGCTTCCAGAATGCGCAACCATTTCGCTTGTCCCAATGAGCCATCTTTGTTAACGAAATCCGGGCTCGGGCGCATCTGTCTGTCATTCGGAGAACGGTCATAAACATTACCGTCGAAAAAGATACCGGTCTGCTGATTGTTAGCCAATCCCTGGGCAATTTCCGGCGATGTGGGAATTACCTGCGGTAGTCCGCCGGGCAGTTCATCGCGGGGCGCTATTGGCACGGGATCGATCTCATTAAAATCCGGGTCGTTGTAGATCAGGCGAAGATTCTGGCCATCTTTGTCCATCACGTAAATGCCATAATCGACTGCCTCTTCTTCGTCATCCATGTTGACTGGAAAAGGAGACATTGCACAGAGGATTTTCTCCCGGCGATCATTACTGGCGCTGGGATCCAGTATGGGATGCGGCGTTTTGAAAATCGCCTGCGAACCATTACGGGTAACAAATGGGGAGGTATCCGGACTGATAAATTCCAGATTGTCATCAGATTTGGAGATATCGATGATGGCAATCGCACCACCTTCGAAACGGGAATTCCGTTCCATTACCGAGCAAACAATACCGCCATCGGATAATTCCCGCGGTTCCAAGAATACCCGGCTGCCGCTTTGGGTTGGCGAATGATTCCCGTAGAGCACGAAGACACGAGAGCCATCGGGATTCATCACGAACAAAGGAAATTTATTCGGGTTGCCCAGGTGTTCCCAGCGACTGTAGATAATCTTTCCACTGGAATGCACAATCGGATTGGTATCGTGACTTTGATTGAAGGAAACACAACGAACATTAATTAGACGGCCATCTGCGCCGCGATCAGCAACATGTAATAATGGAGAGGCCCGTCGTTCATATTCATCAACAATGCCCGGCCGGGTAGATGCAAACATAATCTGCCCATTCGGTAAATAGATCGGATCCATATCGTCGGCATCAGCGTCAGTGAGCTGCAAGAGATCGCTGCCGTCGACATTCATTTCGTAGAGATGCCATTTACTTTGCCGGCTTTCTTTCATGGAGAAAAGAATTTTTGTCCCGTCAAAGGAGACTTCCGGATCGGCAGCGGCACCAAAATCACGGGGATTGGTTTTCCCTTCCGTAGTATACTGATACGTCAAGTTTTTCAATTCGCCGGTTGGTGCTACCGGGGAAAGCAGGAACAAGTCGCTGCCTTCATGGAACTCATCCCGGTTACTTTTCATGGCGTTGTTATTATTGCCGTCACGGCTATTTTCTTTCACAAATACAATTGCGGATTGGCCAGCCTTATTCAGGATGGCATCGGGCGGCGCCGTTCCGCAGGCGCTTAAAAACATCAGGCCGATTAGTAGCAGGGCTATTTGCCAGCAACCTTTCGCCCCAAACGGGTCACTAAAATAAGAATACTTCCGTGTCCATATTTTCATGATACACCTCATTGAATTTTTCCCTCCGGGCCTGTTTTATTGCAGGCAACTCCGGATAGAACGCACGTCTTTGTGCAATTCCAATTGTTTGTAGTTTCCAGATACAAATCGCTGAGTGTTTAATAGGATTGATTGTTTTGGAAAACCTTTGCAGGGCCACCGGTATATTTGAATGAGAGGATCACCGATATTTATTTCCATAAATGATAGCTGTTATGGCAGGTCGATTAAAATCGCGATCATCCTTGATGTTGATTACCGTAAACTTCCCTGTAACTTCCAAAGAACGGAGTGAAGATTTCAGACTGATGGTTCCGTTCAAAATACCAACAGTCAATTGACGGACAGCGAATTCATTATGAATGCTGTCGAATTCTCGAAGTCAGACCAGCTCCACAGGACAAGCGCAGTGGTCTTGAATTTTTTGTTGTTCGTTGTTCGTTGTTCGTTGTTCGTTGTTCGTTGTTCGTTGTTCGTTGATAAAAAACTGTTACGATCAACGATCAACGTTTTTTTTCCAAAGATCTTTTTCCGGCGATATCACATCGCTTTAGAAATAATATTGCAGACCGAAAGAGAACACCAGGTTATGCGAGGTAAACGCCCCGGCATCATTGATTTCCTGTCGGAAAATATGGTCTCTTATGTCGTAGCGAACGCCTAATCGCTTGATGCGAAAAAACTGGGCCAGTGGAATGTGCTTTCCAAATCCGAGCACATAGGCAAAGCGGGATTGACCTCCCTGGTTTATGCTGGCCACACCAGCGACAAAATAAGGCAATCCGGAGAGTGGCTTCGGGTCGTATCCCAACAGAAATTCATATGCATTAAGATCCTGAGAATTAAACACCTGGAAAGAAGCCAGGTCGTTCAGAACATCTGATTTCAAACTGCTAAACCCGATCGAACCTTCGACGAAGTATTTCCATTTGTCGAAATAATGGTTATAACGCAGGCCAACATAATAATTCGAACCAAAACCATCTGCAGCGTATAATCCGTTAGTAATACTACCACTGTTTCTGTAGAGTCCTTTTTTTGCCTGCAATCCTGTGGATATCGTGATCATCAATATCACCAGTATGCAGAAAACTTTTCTTAGAGCGCGGGCTGTGCTAATTCTTTCCAAATCCATTTGATCCTCTTCTTGCTAAGAAGTAAGTATTAACGAAGCATGAAAGTGACACCAACACTGATTTCCTGAAAAGAAACCAGTTCGCTTGTGTCTTCCAGGCGATTATTAACGTTGGTGAGATACTGTCGTGCTTCCACGCGAAAACCGAAAGTGCTATTCACATAATAGCGGGCACCAGCCCCGAAGTTGACGCCCATCGAAGAAACCGTCCCGGCGCCAACCGCATTGGTCGGCTTGGTAAGAAACAATCCGCCGCCGATTAAACCATAGGGAAGCAGCTTTCCGCGGGTGCTGATATTGAGCAGCCCGTTAACGGTTAAAGGATATAGATTGGCACTTTGGCCAATTGCCTGGGCGATGGAGACTTCCATATTCAGCGTGCCGTAATTCATTGATGCCCGCAGACCAAAAATCCCGCTGCCGCCCATTGCGCCGGTATGAGGGGAAATTTCGAAGGAAACGCCGTTGCGCAGATCGATTATTGCCGCCTCGCTGTTTCGGCCGGATCGATCGCTCTTGCGGCTTTGTGCCATACTGCTGAAACTGCCGAGAAGCAGTGCCGCCAATACGGCAAAAAAGATGAGCTGTTTGTTAGTGAAATGCAATTTCCAGTCCTCCGTTGACTTGTAAATTCCGCATCGTTCCTGATGCTGAAAAAAAATGTGCTCGCGACGAAACAAAAGCGGTGACTCGATTTCCCACTAATTTTTCTATGACCGCGCCGAAACTATAGTCGGCAAACGTTTGGTCGCGAGCAGAAATTTGTTGCTGGCCCAGGGCACCAAGATCAATGGTGTATGCCGGTGTGTTTAGTGCCAGCATCCCAAGACCTCCTTCCGCCGCCAGGGTGATATCGCCGGGAAAGCGCTTGATCGTATAGGCCGCCCGTGCGGAAAACCCCCGAACGCCAATGTCGATACGATCGCTGCCTGCCGGTGTATCAAATTCCTGCCGGGAGCTACCGCGAAAGCCTTCCAGGTTTATCGCGATCTTTTTCCCGGGGCGAAAAGCCAGCCCTACGCCCCATCCGAGGGATGGGGCGAGATCCATCCTGTTATCGAAACGAATAACTTTTCCTATCCCTTTAGCGCCCCATCTTGGGGAAGCCGACTGCAAACTATTTCCCAATGGCAGCAGTATGCCAATAGCAAAGAGAGAGAGGATATCGATCTTGATTAGCCGGGCCAGAGTTGTTTTTAAAAACTCAATGAACATGGTTATTTCTTCAAAAAAGTTATATATCAAATTTCGCATTACTGCGAAGCATATTTTCAAGAGAATCAAGCTATACTTGATTGTTGTGAAGTAGTCCATTTCAAATACCTGATTGCGTTCTGCCCGGTGGTAAAATCAACTTCTGTGCCAAAAAAGAAATTTTTCGCGAAAAGCCTTTTCCGATAAGGGTTCTATAGATCCAGGTGAAAACTCCGGATTATTTACTAAATCATTTAGCCAAAGGTTTTTGTAAAGTAATTGCACAAGCTATTTCCCTGAAATTTTACCTATCAAATGACAATGGTCTTTAACCCTCTCGTTCCCAAACTCCCGTTTGGGAATGCAATTACCAGCGAAACTCTGTTTCGCAACTACACCTCGTAGCGCCCTCACCACGAAACGAGTTTCTGGCATAATCCGATTCCTAAACCGGAGTTTGGGAACCAGCACTTTACAACCTATATTCATTCTGAACTTGTCGCAGGGTAAGGCGTTCTTATAATCAGAGTCGATTATCAAGGACGATGACATCCGAACCATTTAACCTGAAAAGAATCGCAAACAATTTATTCGCGCCCATCATCCAGCAGCCTTGGAATAAGGAGATTGAAATGCCCACTGTAACAGTCACTCACTTCAAACAGTTTTCCTTCATCGCAATATTAATTTCCCTTTTCTTCCAAACCGGCTGCACCGCGAACCAACAGCCGGCGTCGAAGCTGGATCGCCTTCAGGGTTATTGGGAAGATGATGGGCCCCGCGGCATCACCGCACTGACAATCAGCGGTGATACACTGCATTTTTATCAGCGGGAAGACTTCTGGTATCAGGCGACTTTTACGCTAACTGAGAACACAGAACCGCAACAACTGCTTGCGACTATCACGGACAGCGCTCCCCCGGCGAAAGATATCGGCGGGAAGGTGGTTGCTGTTTACAAATTTGAGGATGGCACATTTTTCCTGGCGTCGAACGGTGGCGCCGAGAATCCACCGGTAATTTTTCAGGATGCACAGAATTATTATGAGTTTAAGAAAATGCCGGCTAAAGAATAACATCCGAATTTATCCACACTCTTCAATATCCTACTCATTCCTAATCCTCCGTTTACTACTCGTTCCCAAACTCCCGTTTGGGAATGCAATTATTTCTGAAACTCTGTTTCAAATAACCACTCTCATCCTCAGACACGAAACAGAGTTTCGCATATAAGCTGATTCCCAAACTGGAGTTTGGGAATCAGGAATATTTAAGCTGCCAACATTTTTAAAACACGCCTCCCATCAGTTGACAAGTTCAACGGCAACCTGTAAATTGCTGAAATTTGAAACTAACATTCCGCAGGAGGAGACAGTGATGCGCAGATGGCTTTCCGGTAAGTCATGTCTGTTATGGACAGTTATTGTTTTTTTGGCATTCTCATTAATTCACCCTATCCATTCCCAATCCCTAGATTTAAAAAAATTACACGGCATTAAACCACGCAGCATTGGCCCGGCGGGCATGAGCGGTCGCGTCACTTCAATTGATGTGGTTTTGAGCAACCCTGATATCATCTATGCCGGCACTGCCTCCGGTGGACTCTGGAAATCGACCAGCGGCGGTGTGGATTGGCAGCCGATTTTCGATGACCAGGATCTGGCTGCGATAGGCGCAGTTGCCGTCGACCAGAACAACCCGGATGTCATTTGGGTTGGCAGCGGTGAGGGAAATCCTCGCAACAGTCAGTCCAGCGGCAACGGTGTTTACAAAAGCATTAATGGCGGAAAAACCTGGGAGCACCTCGGTCTGGAAGAAAGCCGCAATATCCATCGCCTCATCCTGGATCCGCGCAATAGCGACGTCGCTTACGTGGCGGCACAAGGCCCGGCATGGGGAGAAACCAGCGAACGGGGGATTTTCAAGACAACCGACGGTGGAAAGAATTGGAAAAAGATTCTCTTCGCTAACACAAAAACCGGTGCAGCCGATTTGGTGATGGACCCACGAAATCCAAATAAACTGATTGCAGCAATGTGGGAATTTCGCCGCTGGCCCTGGTTCTTTAAATCCGGTGGAGAAGGCTCCGGATTGCACGTCACCTTTGACGGCGGTGAGACCTGGGAGAAGCGCACCGATGAAGACGGGCTGCCGAAAGGTGAATTGGGTCGCATCGGCCTCGCCATTGCCCATAACAATCCCCAGGTGGTTTACGCCCTGGTAGAGTCGAAAAAAAATGCACTGTTTCGCTCCGATGATGGCGGCTTCAAATGGCGGAAAATCTCCGATAAAAACATTGGTAATCGCCCCTTTTATTATGCGGATATTTATGTTGATCCCAGCAATGAAAATCGCATTTACAATCTACATAGCACTGTTACCAAGAGCGAAGACGGTGGGAAAACCTTTAGCAGCTTTGTTAGCTGGTCGACCATCCACCCGGATCATCATGCCTGGTGGGTGCATCCCGATGATCCGGATTTTATGATCGACGGGAACGACGGTGGCCTGGCGATTACCCGCGACCGCGGGAAGACCTGGCGCTTCGTGGAAAATCTTCCATTGGCGCAGTTCTATCACATCAACATCGATATGGATATTCCCTACAACGTCTATGGTGGCATGCAGGACAACGGCTCCTGGAAAGGGCCGAGCCAGGTGTGGCGCTGGGGTGGTATTCGTAATTCTTATTGGGAAGAAGTCGGATTTGGCGATGGCTTTGATGTGGTGCCCGATCCGGAGAATTCCCGTTACGGCTATGCCATGTGGCAAGGCGGAAATTTAATGTATTACGATTCGGAAACCGGCGAATCCCAATATATCCGTCCCATCGATCTGGATGATACCGTGCTACGCTTCAACTGGAACGCTGGTATTGCCCAGGATCCGTATGATCCTGCCACGATCTACTACGGCAGTCAGTTCCTGCATAAAAGCACCGACCGTGGGCAAACCTGGCAAACCATCTCACCGGATTTAACCACGAATGATCCGGAAAAACAAAAGCAGCTGGAAAGCGGTGGCTTGACCTACGATGTCACCCAGGCGGAAAATTATACCAGCATTCTGGCTATCGCTCCCAGCGCACTGGAAAAAGACGTAATCTGGGTTGGCACGGACGACGGTAATGTGCAACTCACCCGCGATGGTGGTGCGAACTGGACGAACGTCGCCACGAAGATGAAAGGCGTCCCAACAAACGCCTGGGTGCCGCAGGTACATGCATCGACCTACGACGCAGCAGAAGCATTTGTCGTGCTGAACAACTATCGCCAGAACGACTGGACGCCCTATGTCTATCATACCAAAAATTACGGGAAAAGCTGGACACGCCTGGTCGATGAAAACGACGTCTACGGTTATGCGCTCTCTTTCGCGCAGGATCCCACATCACCCAACCTGATGTTCACCGGCACAGAGTCCGGCCTCTACGTCAGTATCGATGCCGGCACGACCTGGACGAAATGGACGGAAGGATACCCGACAGTCTCCACCATGGATATGAAAATTCACCCCCGCGATTATGACCTGATCATCGGTACTTTCGGCCGCTCTGCCTACATTTTCGATGATATTCGTCCGCTGCAGGCTTTGGCAAAAGATGGCATTGGCTTGCTGGATAAACCGTTGCATCTCTACGACATTCCCGATGCCTACCTGGCCAGCTTTAAACAAGCTGCCGGTACCCGGTTTTATGGCGCCTCCCATTTTAGCGGGGACAATCGTGGCTATGGCGCCCGGATATCCTTCTCTATTAATCCCGATGCTTTGAAAAGCAAGGAAACAACGGATGAGGATGCTGCAGACGGTGAAGAGAAGAAAGCTGTTTCGGATACCGTTACAGTGCGAATTTTATCCGCAGCCGGAGATACACTGCGCACCCTGCGTGTTAAGGCAAAGCCGGGATTAAATCGCATTTCCTGGAATCTCAATCGCAAGGGCGTGCGTTATCCCAGTCAGGCAAAACCGAAGCCCGGCGCAGCAGAACCCGGCGGCGCTTCCGTTCTCCCCGGCACTTATACTGTCGCACTGTCTTACAACGATCAACAAGCGAGCGGAAAAATTAAAGTTCACTTTGACCCTCGCTTCGAATTTGATGCAGCGATGAACGAAAAGGCTGATGAAGCGTACGCACAGATGTATGCCAACATCGAACTGGCAACCGCTGCAGCCGACCGAATTCGTGAAGCGAAAAAGATCATCAAGAACATCAACGCGCAGTTGACAGACAGAAAAGACGACGATGCCAAAGCTGTGAAAGAAAAAGGGAAAGCTTTGCAGGATTCGCTGAAGTCCCTCGATGAGTTGATCAACCAGACGGATGGTTTGCAGGGCATTTACGGCGACCCGGAACGGCTGGGGGCAAAAATATGGCGCACGATGAACTATATTGGTTCCGCCTGGACCTTCTCGCAGCCGGTGTCCGCGCAAATGGTCACCCGCTTTGAAAAGCAGCTGAACGATATCGTAGAACAAGTTGACGATTTTTTTCAGAGTGACTGGCCGGAGTATCAATCAACCGTCGATGCAGCGAAGATTTCTTTTTTTAAGCCGTACGAACCACTGAAGCAGTAATTGAGAATAGTGGCAGTGGCAGTGGCAGTGGCAGTGGCAGTGGAAGTGGCAGTGGCAGTGGCAGTGGCAGTGGCAGTGGAAATGAAACATTTTTCCTGCCAGGTGCTACTGCCGACTGCCACTATCTTTGCCGCTACTGCTACTATTATTTCATTAATACCATTTTTCGGCTATCGCTGAAGAATGTCCCCTTAGCGTCGTTCCGGGCAGTCATACGATAGATGTAGACACCGGACGCGACCGGATTGCCCAGGTAATCCCGGCCATCCCAGCTTACCGTCTTTGCGCCGGCACTTTGCGTCGCCCGCACCAGTGTAGCCACCTCCTGACCAAGCAGATTAAATACTTTCAGGCTTACATCGGCGCTTTCAGCAAGCTGATAACGAATGGATGTAGAAGGGTTGAATGGATTGGGATAATTGCCTTCCAGGGCAAAATCGCGAATCTCCCCGGCAGATATCGGCGAATCTTCGAGACCTGTGACGGTATTCGTCCACCCCAGGGCAAAAGCCTTTTGACTGGCCATATCCGCATGCTCCCGGATGTCCTGTAAATCATCCCCAGCGAGGATCGCGAAGGTTGTCCAGAAAGTGTCCCCCGGGGCAATATCCGCCGGTCCCGTGCCAATCCAGCTGCGAAAATCGCCGGGCGGACCGATGGGATTAGTATCGATGGATGAAATTCGGACGAAGCTTTGCAAACGAGCATTAACACCAACGGGATCCGGTGTAGTCATCATTCCGGAAACTGTATCCAAAGCGGCAATACCATAGTAATATGGATTCGCGCCGGTCGATTCATAATTGTAAACAAGATGCCGTTCCGGGGCATAACCGCCAAGGTCGGTCACCGCTTGTGGGGTTAGATCCCAGTCAACCAGCATCCCCATATAAAAATCACTCAGTGTCGCAGCAGACTTGTTAACATATCCATAGCGGATGAACACGAAGTCATCTCCCGTATTACTATAAGTTTTCTGGATGATATCGACGCCAAAGGGTGTCGGTGCACCATAGTCATGCAAGCTAGCAGTGGCGATCTGGTCAAAATTACCGTCGCTGCTGAAACCCGCAGCATAATTACTGGCAACATTAAGAATGTCGTTGGAAATGCCATAGCTTCCCATCAAACCATTGGCAGTTGGCAGCTGGGCACAAATCGGTCCCCCGGTAAAAGCCCCGTTTACACCACGCCAGGTAACCCCCGGGCCGGTAAATGGCGGCGATTGCTGGGCGCCGAGAGCACCATCATTAAATACGCCCATTGCCAGATTCCCGGTTGTATGTACTAAACTGCTTCTTTCTTCTGCCGGTAAAGAGTTCACACCGGTAATCAT
The DNA here is from genome assembly GCA_028284905.1 of Calditrichia bacterium. Taxonomy (GTDB): domain Bacteria; phylum Calditrichota; class Calditrichia; order RBG-13-44-9; family J075; genus JACKAP01. The sequence continues at coordinate 60,428 of JANQQU010000010.1, read as the reverse complement.
CCGGATGACGATGGGATTCAGATTGGCATTACATAATGGCACAGCATCATTGACATAGAGCGTATCACCACTGGGGGTTGCTTTAATGCCATTGGGAAAAGAAAATGTTGCTTCCAGCCCCGGGCCATCCGCTTTGCCACATGCGCCATTGCCGGCAACCAGGATCTGTTGACCGGTCGTTGCATTTACCCGGTAAATACGATTACCGCCACGATCGACGACAAAAAGATACCCGTTGTGATAAGTTAGATGTCCGTTATTCGCTCCGGAAATAGACGTCAGGATTGAGACATTTCCGGCAGGGTCGATTTTTAATACATTGCCATCACTGAAATTACAGGTGTAGAGATTATTGTTTTCATCGATGGTCAAACCATTCGGACAATTTAACAATGTGCTCGTAGCAAACACGGTAGAAGTGGCGCCATCCGGGGTAATTCTGGCGATGGTGTTTCCACCGCAATTTGCGACAAAAACATTGTCATTTGCATCAATAGCAATACCAACCGGCCCGACAATGTTCGTGCTGGTAAAAAAACTGACATTCCCGGAAGGATCGACTTTACTGATAAATCCACCGGCAATATTCGATTGAAACAGGTTGCCCTGGGAATCGAAAGCGTTGCCGGAGGCGCCGGAAAATCCGCTGGCAAATGTGCTGAGGGAGCCATCGGCAGGATCTACCCGGGTAATCGTTTGTCCGTTTGCATTGCTTAGCTGGGCCCCGAAATCGGCGACGTAAAGATATCCTTCCGCGTCAATTGAAACTCCCCCGCTAGCTGCAAAAGACTCGGTAATCGTAGAAACCATGACCTGCCCGTTGAGGGGAAAAATTAACAGGCTGAACAAAAATACAAAAATCCACTTAACTCTTTTCTGCATTGGTCCTCCAAGGTTAGGGTGAATGCGTTGGAGATATTTAGCGAGAAAAAAGGGGGGATTACATCCCCTAATCATGTGGATTGTTTGGGGGTAAACAAGGGGGGTAAACCCTAAAAATCACAAAAATAGGTTAACCCGGGAGGGAATTATTCGAATTCGGAATGCGGAATTTGCGAATGCGGAATGCGGAAGTGGGAATGCGGAATGCGGAAGTGGGAATGCGGAATTTAGAATCCTGAATGCCATTTTTTAATTCCACATTCCAAATTCCGAATTCCGCATTTGAAAAGGTTTATTTCACCAGCAGCATCTTCCGGCTTTGTTGAAAGTTTGGCGTTATCATGCGATACATATAAACGCCGCTGCCAAGTTCACGCGCGTCGAACTGCACGCTGTGTTTTCCGGCAGTTTTATGTTCCTGCACCAGTGTAGCCACTTTTTCCCCGGTAATTGCAAAGACTTCCAGTGTTACAAAGTCCGCTGTCGGCAAACGAAATTCGATGCGGGTGCTCGGGTTAAAAGGATTCGGGTAATTCTTCGACAATTCATAGACGGCCGGCAATGCTGCAGTTTCGTCATCGATACTGGTTATGGCATTAAATTCAATCCAGTTGAGATTGAATCCACCATTCAGCACTTTAAAACGCAAGGTATGAATGCCGGGGGTCAGATTTATATTATTTTTCGTTACCGATGCCCAGTTTTGCCAATCACCAGTATTTGTTACACCGATGGGGCCGGTGACATCCGTGCCATTCATCTCAATCGAAAAGATACCACTGGCAGATGGAGCAGCGACCCGGGCAACCAGGCTGTAAACGCCGCCACTGCTGACGTCTACCAAATATTCCATCCACTCGCCGGCATCAATCCAACCGACATTATGCCCGCCGCCAACATCATTTGTTGCTTCGATATCAACATCTTCATTATTACGGAATCCACCGCCATTATTGCCGGTATCGACATCATGATAGGCAACGCCTTCGCCACCAATATCATAATTTTCAACTTCGATTCTTCCAGGCAGACGTACCGCACTCATTAGATATGGAGATTGCTCGGCTCCCCCACCGACAACAACATTTACATCACCAGATAATGAAGTCAATCCATTATTATCTGTTACCCGTGCTCTCAGTGTGTAGCTGCCTGCAGCAAGGTTGTTTACCGGAAGATTATATGGTGCACTGACTGCTTCACCAATGACGCCATCTCCCTGCATAAATTCCACTTTACTGACAGACCCATCGGGATCGGACGCTTCGGTTTCGATGGTCAAATTTTCGCCGGCATTAAACGTGGCATTATTCGCCGGATGGGTAATCGCCACTGAAGGTGCAGCATTATTATCCTGGAACACCCGGACATAATCGACATACATTCTTTCCGGGAAAGTCGTAGTAGCATTCGGCGAACCTGGCCAATCGCCACCAACAGCAACATTCAAAAGTATATGAAAGCGCTTGTCAAAAGGGGCAGGAAAAGAAGCTGCGGTAGTGAACCAGGATGTTTCGGTATGGTAATGCTCACCATCCAGATACCAACGAAATTCTCCCGGTTCCCACTCCATTGCAAAAACATGGTAATCATCGCTAAAGGTGCCGCTGCTTAGAAATTTACTACCACCGCTATGCACATTATTCGGCCAGGAACCGCCATAATGAATCGTGCCATGCACCTGATTGGGAGAATATCCGACAGTTTCCATTACATCGATTTCCCCGCTGGCCGCCCAGCCGCCATATTCCCAATCGGTCGGCAACAGCCAGAACGCCGGCCACAGTCCCTGATCCGTCGGTAACTTTGCACGCATTTCAAAACGGCCATACAACCAATCGCCCTTAAACTTTGTGCGCATTCGTGCGGAAGTATACTGGCGAGTACCATCCGGACCGGTATATTGTTCCTGCAGCGCCTGAATCACCAGATTACCATTTTCAATGAAGGAGTTAGTGTCGCGGGCAGTATAATACTGCAGTTCATTGTTGCCGCCGCCCTGGCCATTTACTTCATGGCTCCATTTGGTCAGATCGATTTCGTCCCCAAGAAATTCGTCATGCCAAACCAGTTGCCAGGTTTGTGCTTGCAGGGTTGCCGGCAGTATCAGAATAATGGTTAACAAAAACAGCATTCCGAAAACGTTTTTTGTAAACCCTGATGCCCGGCTAAAAATTTTTTTTATATCGAAATTCAACATATTTAGCTCCCATTTTATCGATATTTAAAATGTTCAATATAAACTTTAGAACAAGAACAATGCCACAGAGAATGATTCAATAAAATCAAATACTTAGATAGGTTTTCAAAATGTAAAAACAAAGGCCGTATTATCAAATAGATAATCACGGCCTTTATTTTTTGATAATCTTCAACCTGCGTTACAAACGCAGTGCTGAATCAGAGCTTATTGCGGGCGCGCCCAAATTCTCGCCCAATACTGTTCGAGAATACGATCTTCAAATTTCAACCCTGGTCGTTGCTGATCAAAACCAGCGATTTTCTCCGGTGCTGCCGGATCTTTCAAAAGATGAAAAGTAAAGACATAGGCACCGTCATCCTTCATCCAAAAATCGCTCCGGCCAAAGCGCAGATCGTAAAAGTACAATTCCCCATCGATTTCCTGAACATGATAATTTCCGCGGGAAAACCAGAGGAGCCGTTGTATCGTTGGGGTAGAAAGATTATCGGCAATCAGATGGCTGTTCCGCTCTATGCGTTTGAATTGTATATCATTATGCGGGTCAAATATTGAATAGGTGCCTACCAGTAAGTGGTCGTCCACTTGAGCGATTCCCATCCAAAGAAAGATATTCATTGGCAGTGGCGCTGAAAATTGGGATCGCTGGCTTACTTCCTGCTTGGCCAGGGCATCCTGAAAGGCATTATCCACCCGTAATTTTATCGCCAAAGAAAGCAGTAAATAAGCAGTTGTAAAAGCGAGGATGCCATAGTTGATCAGTCGGCGGCGATTGTTCTGTTGGTTCATCCGCCAAATTATGAACAGCCCGGAAATAATAGGTATGGTATAGACCGGATCAATGATGAATATCGATGAGAAAGCTACCGGATAATCACTAAATGGCTGGAAAAGTTGAGTGCCGTAAGCGGTAAAACTATCCAGCAAAGTGTGGGTCAGAAACGCCCAAAAGAACAGCCAGCTCCAACCGGTGAGGCCTCCCCGGGAATCGCGATTTTGATAGAAACGATTTACTAACCAGCCAAAAACCGGCGCCAGCAGAAATGCAAAAACGATGGAATGAGAAAAACCGCGATGCAGTCCCAGCATGGTTACTTCCGAAACAAATGGGCGGGCCAGCACATCCAGATCGGGAATGGTTCCGGCAATGCCTCCCCAGATGATCGCCTTGTTCCCCACTTTTCTTCCCAACACTGCTTCGCCGACAGCACCGCCTAAAACAAATTGTGTAATGGTATCCACGATAATTCCTTTTTGTCGTTTTTTATCAGTGCCCGTAACAACCTTCTACTAAAATCTACCTTTGACATTCGGGCATGGTTATTTATAGATGAAAATATTCCGGAAGAGTTTCAAATTTATTTGCTTTTATAAATTTTCGTCGCAATTCATACGTAGAGGGAATTCATGAGTAGAGGGAATTCATGAATTCCCTCTACTCATGAATTCCCTTACCCCCCTTCTCTTGTAAACACTTTTCACACTTTCAGGTGCTCTTTTTGCAAATTATGCCACAGGGGATTTGAAAATCGTTTTATAAATTCTCCGATTTCCTCACATCGATATTCAACAATTACAATAAATTACCTTCGGAAAACCTGAAGCTGTTTTTTGCTTTTATGTTTTCTTTCCGTTTTTGGAACGCCAGTTGCGAGAAACATTTTTCGCACAGACGCCAGTATTTCAAAAATGAATATGGCAGTGCTCTGAAATTTTAATCCGGTTACTAAACACAAAGGCGTAGCAAAGATGAAAAAGAATATACTCGCTTCTTTCGCGCTGATGTTTCTTTTCATTGCATTATCATCCTGTAAAGACACTATTCATCGCGGCTCAGATAATTATACTCCCCCGGACATTACCGATCCGACACCGGTAATCAATACCAACCAGGATTTCTTACTTTATCTCGATTATTGGAATCCCGACGGTAATTCACCGCGGGTAGAGCTTGACACGCTTCGCACCTCAGCAGGAATCATTCTCGACCCCGCTACTCAGTGGACCTATAACCTGCATGGCACCGATAGTTCCTGCGTTATTCTGGAGAACATCAGCCTGGCTGATGATAATGGCAATTATGAAATCATGATGGCGAATTCCGAGGAATTTACTGATAACCAGTGGCACTCAACCACCGAGTTCAGTCTTGAATATGATCGGGTGGACCATTTAAACGTTGTGTTAGTGCTGGACGTTAGTGCCTCACTGAACAACGATTTCGAGAATGTTAAAATCTTTGCGAAAGACTTTATCACTTCTGTAAAAAGCTTTTCGCCACTTGCCCGGATCGGTGTCGTTGCGTTTGCCACTTCGGTTGATTCGCTCGGTTTATCCGCGGATACCAGCACGGTGTTTCAGTACATCGATCAATTAGTTCCCGGGCAGTTTACCGCGCTTTATGACGGCATTAACGCTGGCATCCATATGTTAAGCCACACCACCGCCAATGCGCGGGCAATGGTAACATTTACCGATGGTAATGACAACAATTCCACCCAGGCCCTTTCTCCGGAAACATTGGTTTCGATGTTAAAAACTTCCGGGCCGAACAGCTCCCGTATTAAGAGTTACATTATCGGCTTGCATGGTGATGACGGCATCGACGAAAGCATTCTCAGATCGCTGACTGCCAGCAATGGTCTTTATGCATTCCCGCTAAGTATTGATGAACTGCAAACCGTTTTTAACCGATTTTCCCGGGCAGTAACTAACAACTATAACTTACGCTATATTCGTAACCGGCAAATCGTTTCGCCAGATAATAAGCGCTCAGTCCGCTTACGAATTAACGGGGAATTACTCTAGAATCATTTAGCTTACCTTTTCAACATCCGCTTCCTGAAATCATTATGATAAAATATTTATCGGGCGATTTCAGGAAGCGGAGTATTACCATCTCTTTGCTTGTAAAACTTTCCAAGAAACATTCTCCACTTCCTTAATCATTTAGCGAGGGAATTTTCCGAATTCTTTGCTATATTAGCTTCTTGGCGAACAGATTAATTTATTTCTGATTGCCGCATTTTAGAAGTTGTAATGGGCTAAATGAGAATCAAAAAATTTCGGTGCAGAGAATGTTCAAACTGAAGAATATCAGCCATAAATATGATGGCAAAACAGTATTATCCCTTCCGGAAGTTGACGCCGCCCAGGGAGATCATTGGTTATTGCTGGGGAACTCCGGCAGTGGTAAAACGACGTTATTACATATTCTTGCCGGTTTATTAAACCCGACCAGCGGAAGCGTGATTATTGGCGACAAAGATCTCGCACAACTCCCTAAAGGCGAGCTCGATCGTTTTCGCGGAAAACATATCGGCATCATCTTTCAGCAGATGCACCTCCTGCCTACTTTGACGATTCGGGAAAACTTACTGATGGCGCCATACATGGCCGGAAACCCGCAAGATCCTGCCCGAGTGGCAGAAGTGCTGGAAAGTCTGGATATCGCTGATAAGGCGTCGTCATACCCGCAAACCCTCAGCTTTGGGCAGCAGCAACGAGCGGCAATTGCCCGGGCAGTGATGAACAATCCCACGCTTATTCTCGCAGATGAACCGACATCAGCCCTGGATGATGTTAGCTGCGAACAGGTGATCCAATTGCTGTTGGATCAGGCAACCCGTTATAATGCAACACTACTCATCGCCACGCACGACCAGCGCATTAAATCGCATTTTGAACATCAGCTGGATCTTGATAAAATTTCCGGAGAGGGGGCCTGATATGAATTTGTTAAAGCTTAGTTTATCCTACATTCGCCAACGCAAATTAAACACATTATTGAACGTCCTGCTCCTTGCCCTGGGGATTGCCACCATTGTCGTCGTACTTCTTTTTAGCAAACAAATGGAAGACAACCTGACGCGCAATTCCCGTGGGTTGGATGCGGTTGTCGGGGCAAAAGGCAGTCCCCTGCAGCTAATCCTTTCCGGAATCTACCATATGGATGCACCCACCGGCAATATTCCCTTGAAAGAGGCGATGAAGATGGTGCCGAACCGCGCGATCAAAAAAGCGATTCCGCTCGCCCTCGGAGACAGCTACAGTGGCTACCGCATTGTCGGCACCACCCCATTATATCTTGAGCATTATGAAGCTGAATTAGCAGCGGGTGAACTCTGGGATCATACTCTCGAGATCGTTCTGGGCGCGCAGGTCGCCCGGGAAGCCGGCTTAGCTATTGGCGATGAAATTACCAGCTCGCATGGACTCACCGCGGGCGGACATGCCCATGATGACCATCAGTTAATCGTCAAAGGTATTCTCAAGCAAAATGATACTGTGCTGGATCGCCTCATCCTTTGCAGCGTGGAAACCATGTGGGCAATTCACGAAGAAGTGGATGAAGCGGAAGATCATGAGGAAGAACACGAGGAAAAACACGCTCATGACCACGATACTGAAAAAGAACATGATCATGATGAAGATCATCAGGAAGAACAAGCCTCCCACAAGGGACATCCGCTCATCATGAAAAAAACCGGCTTCGCCTATACCCCGGCGGACAGTGCCGAAGCAATTACCTCATTGTTAATCCAATACAGTTCCCCGATGGCTGCGGCGACCTTTCCCCGTTTTATTAATGCCCGAACTAATATGCAAGCTGCTTCCCCGGCATTCGAAACCGCCCGCCTGTTTAACCTGCTCGGCGTTGGCTACGATGCTGTCCAGGCCCTCGGCATTCTGTTAATCATTACTGCCGCACTGAGCGTTTTCATCGCGCTCTACACCGCCATGAAGGCGCGTCGTTATGACCTCGCCATAATGCGCACCCTCGGCGCATCACCCGGTAAGCTGCTTTGGCATGTGATTCTTGAGGGCGTTCTTTTGGCTTTCCTCGGCACCGCCGCCGGATTAGCACTGGGACATCTTGCCAGCGATTTACTGGGTCAGTGGTTGCGCGACGCTCAACAGCTGTCAATAAGCGGTGGTGTATTTCTCAATGAAGAATTTTGGCTGATTGGCCTTGCCATCGTAGTGGGAATCATTTCCGCGGTTATTCCGGCGATTCAGGCCTATCGCACAGACATTTCCGGCACGCTGGCGGAGAAATGATTTTATTGATATTATAGGGACAATTCATGAATTGTCCCTATAATATCATTCCATGTTCGACAGCGGACAGCTATTGTTCGTGCAATATACAACTTGCAGCTAATCTCCCCGTAAAAGCATCAAGAATACCGCCACTTTATGCCTTTGATTCAAATGGCATAATTTTCGCGAGTTAATTTAGGTTAGAAAAAATATTCCCGGGGAATCTTTATGCTTGCGAACTATCTGAAAGTCGTTTTTCGAAATTTATCACGGAACCTCGGCTATTCGGTAATTAAAATTGCCGGACTCGCCCTTGGCCTTGCCTGCTCAATCCTAATACTGTTATTTGTTCAGTATGAGTTAAATTATGACGATTTTCATGAGAATCATGATCGTATCTACCGGCTCACCTTCAGCAAAACGCTAAACGGCGTTCCTTCTCAATATGCAGCGACTCCGGCGGCCGCTGCCCCGGCATTTTCCGAAAGTCTTCCGGAGATAACGACTTATACCAGAATCTTAACTTCCGGAAGCGCATTTATTAATTATGAAAATAAAAAATTTTTCGAATCCGGCCGGGCGTTTACCGATACTTCCTTCTTTCAAATATTTTCTTTCGAGTTCATCCATGGCGATCCGTCAACCGCCCTGCAGTCACCGCACTCTATTGTATTGACCGAGTCCCTGGCCCGCAAGATTTTCGGGGAGAAAAATCCCCTCGGACAAATCGTTAATCTGTCACGCCCCGGGGATGTAAAAGTCACCGGCGTTATCAAAGATATTCCGAATCAGTCTGACTTCAATTTTCGCTATGTATTACCAATGACGATCTTGCAACAAGCAGACCCGGCACTACTGGCGCATTGGCTAATCCCAAATCCAGAATCCTTTCTCTTACTCTCCGAGAATACCGACCCTAAAGATGTCCAGAGCAAACTCGCTACTATTGTAGAAACACATGCCGGAGATCAAGCCGCCGCCAATGGTGCAGAGATAACATTCGAATTACAGCCGCTATCCGATATTCACCTTTATTCTGAACATTTGCTATACAACGCAAGTCAGGGCAACATCACTACCATATACTTATTTGTACTAATCGCCATATTTATTCTGGGTATTGCCTGTATCAATTTTATGAACCTTTCCACAGCCCGTGCTTCCAGGCGGCACCTGGAAATTGGGATCAGAAAAGCATTGGGAGCAATTAAAGGACGTTTGATTTCTCAGTTTTTGCTGGAATCTGTCATCATAGCATTTTCCGCGCTTTTGTTTGCAGTTTTTTTGGTTGAACTTATCCTTCCCACTTTCAACCAGATGATTGACCGCGATATCACTTTTAATTACTATAGCAACTGGCCAATCACTGTTAGCTTGATCGTGCTGACAATCTTAACCGGAATTTTCGCCGGTAGCTATCCGGCTTTATTCATGTCCGCTTTAAAGCCGGTTGAAGCACTGAAAGGGAAAATTCGCAAAACAGGCAGTCAATCATTCTTCAGGAAAACACTGGTAGTAATACAATTCTCCATTTCTATTGTGCTGATTATTTGCACGGTTTTTATGCTCAACCAGATCAATTTTATGCAGGAAAAAAAACCTGGCTTCGCTGAAGAACAACTGCTGGTATTACGCATGCGCGGGGTTGATTTAAATCAATCTCAGGCAACCTTCAAGAACGCATTATTAAACCATTCCGGGATAACAGGCGCCGCTTATTCCGATGGCATTCCCGGCGAATTTCATCGAATTCTTACTATCCGTCAACATGGTGCCTCACAAAATGAAACTCATTCCATGAACGTTATCATCGCCGGAGACGACTTTCCGGATATATATGGATTGCAACTCATTGAAGGGAGGATGTTTTCTCCGCAAACGGGGAATTCAAATGAAGAGACACAATTTCTAATTAATGAATCTGCAGCGGAATTACTCGGCAGACATAAAAATGTGATTGGGAAAACGCTAGGCTATCAAGGGGAAGGCGGAGAAACGATCGGCACAGTTGTAGGGATTGTGAAAGATTTTCATTATGAGTCACTGCACAGCGATATTGAGCCGTTGATCATTCCCTTGTATAATGGACGACATAGACGCCTCACGCTAAAAATCGCTGAGGGGAATCTCGACGAAACCATGGCGTTTATTGAAACACATTGGAAGGCAGCAACGACACATCCTTTCAATTCATTCTTTGTCGATGCGCATTTTGATGCGTTGTATAATTCTGAAAAACGGGTTAGCGACACAATTGTCATATTTTCTTTTATCTCGATTTTTATTGCCTGCCTGGGGCTATTAGGATTATCTATTTACGGCATTCAGCTGCGCATTAAGGAAATCGGAATTCGGAAGGTACTCGGCGCATCGATTGGGGAAATTCTCATCCTCCTTAGTAAAGATTTCACCCGCTGGATTCTCCTCGCAAACTTCGTGGCCTGGCCCATCGCCTGGTTTTTGGTTGATCACTGGCTAAACAATTTTGCGTATCGGATTACAATTGACTGGAAAGTGTTTTTGGGAGCTGGTTGTGCGACGTTGTTGATTGCATTGATCACCGTTGGGTCACAGGCGATTAAGGCAGCAATTTCCAATCCGGTAAAAACATTACGGCATGAATGACAATGGATAACCATCAACCATCAACGAAAATTCTCACCACCTCCGCATAACACAGATACCCAAACACCAACAACGCCAGCACCAACAAAGCATTGCTATACCAGGCGTTTTTCATCGAAGATACCCACTCACGGCGATTGTTCATATAAAGCAGAGTGATGGCCAGGAAAGGCATAAACAGTGCACCACAGATGGAGTAAATAATCACGATCCAGACCGGGCGATCGAAGAGCAACAGTAACATCGGCGGAAAAGCGAGATAACAAAGGAATCCGTAATAGTATGGTGATTTGCGGCCTTGTTCAGGTGCTTCCTCTTGTTTTTGCAAGCGCATAAAATCGCTGAAGATATAGGGCACGCCTTGCCAGACGCCAAGCATGGATGAAAATACCGCTCCCCAAAATCCTCCCAGAAAAATCCATTTACCGGTATTTCCGACAATTTCCCCAAGGCGATCTCCAACCGCCAGCACCATTTTGCTCCCGGTAATCACTTCCGGGGAAACACCGGCGGCGATGACCATTATTGCGATACCGAAAAGCCCGGTCAGTCCGTAGGCAATGCCTAAATCCCAATTGATATTACTTTTATACCCGGTTCCCTCCCAATTCTTTTCCCGAATCCAATAGCTGTAATTCAGCAACGTAACACTTCCCCCGACACCGCCGATGACCCCAAGCAGAAATTTGCCGGCACCATCCGGTATAGTAGGGATCACGAGCGATGGCAGCATCGCCAGCCAGTCGGGGCGGGTCAACCAGGCGGCGGCGATAATAAAAACGAACATCAACCCGATAAAAAATTTCATCACTGATTCAAAAAAACTATATCGTCCGTAGACAACCAGGACAACCGCAACAATAGAATGCAGGATTCCCCAGGTTGCCAGTGATATCTCGGGAAATACCGAGTTGGCCGCCAATCCGCAGGCGGCAATCAAAGCGCCGGCGACTATGAAGGACCAGACCAACAAATAACCGGCAAAGACAATAGAAACCCAGCGGCCAAGCTTATCCGCCCAGCCTTCCAGAAGGGTTTGACCGGTCGCCAATTGCCAACGGCCAATGCCCTCATTGAGTGCAAATTTTACCAGTGCCCCAATGACCGCCGCCCAGAGTATGGCTGTGCCGTATTTTGCGCCGGATACTGCCGCGGCGATCATATCCCCGGCCCCCACGCCGGTTGCAGCCACCGCGATACCCGGTCCTAGTACTTTTAGTTTATCTTTGATGGATGATGACATATTTTTTCCGGAGGCGGTGTATTTTAATTTTAGAAATAAATAAGTACACGAATTTTGATGAGTTAATAGTAATAACTCCCAACCGTTCACCCTTCGACAAGCTCAGGATGAATGAAAATAAATCTCGGAAAAATTTACCACTATTTTATTTGACAACATCAGAAAAAACGGACATTTCCGTATCGAATCCCCTATCATCCTGAGCTTGTCGAAGGGTGATTAAATGAAACTATTAGCGGTAGACCTGCGATTCGTTTAACTCATTGAATCTTCGACCGACGGCAACTACCACTCACTTGCGGGATAATTTCGAGAACCAGATAGCCAGCAACAGAGACAGATTAAAAAAGGACAGCAGTCCCTGGAAAGCAAGCACCAGATTCCAGAGAATCTTGCTATCTAAAATCTCTTTTGATCCCCAGCCGTTTATCGGTTCTAAAGTAAAGAAGAAAGCAGCGGCAGCGCTAAATGCTTCCGGGTAGTTCGACATTCCATTAGCAAAAAAGTAAATTAATGAGAAAATAATCACCCAGCCGGCGACCAGTAAAGTTAACCAGGCGGCAGAATGGACCGACCGCCGAACATACCAAAGGATTGGGGCAGTAAGGTTGCGCCACCAACTTTGCAGCCGCCAAAATTCAAAACGTAGTTTTCGGGCTTCTGCCAGACAATCCTGCTCTTCCTCAAACTGACTCAATTCCCGGAAACGCTGGGCAAGATTTTCAATAATCGTCAGGCGGGCATTTATTTCCGATTTTTTGCTACCATCGGTGCTAAACCAACGGCTAATCGCATGCACTTCCCTCTGGACTTCATCGAAACGGTCTTTCACATTCAGGTTATACTCGATACCGTAAAACATACTTTCCGCGGTAATTTCCCCCAATTGCTGTACGGCGAGTGCTTCCAGGGCTGTGGTTGGTGTGCGACAGGCCAGTATCTCTTTTGCTTCCAGCGCCAGCAAGGCTGCGTGGATCGCATCCGGCACGGTTTCCGCGGTACGAAGAATTTTTTCCGAACGGTCTAACAAGGTTTTGGCTATGCGTAGCAACCGTCCCGGCGCACTGTGCGTTCCGCTCCCCTCCAGCACATTGCTTTCGGCAATCGGCCATTTGAACCCTTTGGCATAGCAAGGCTCCTTCCGTTTCCCCCCCCAGAGCCCGGCCTTCCGCCAAAGATCAAAGATGCCGGATAAAGGTTTGAATAAAATGATGTGACGATCTTTAAAGGCAGACTTCAGATAGGCAAGGTTTTTTTCCCAGCGATCATTATACTTTTGCGAGGAGCGATGGCCAACGGTTACCAGCACCCGATAATCCAGTGCATTAAATCCTTTCAGCAGCACGTCGCGAAACTCCAGACTGGAAATACTCCACAATTTTTCATCCGGGAACTTCTCTACCAACTCGGCATGATTTTGCCCGTCTTCCGGGCCGGAAGGCTGGTCCGGGAAACTGAGGTAAAGATCTTCGAATGCCAAATGCACCTTTTCCCGCCCTTTCCGAAAGGCACTTTTCATCAGGTTCCAGTTAGTGATGGTCCAGGCCCGGTAGCCAAAGCGATAGGCAGTATATGCATTCATGTAGGCATAGGAATCCTCATCATCCAGGCCGGCGGCGAGTGTTTCCCGTAGCGGGATGTCCAGGCTACCCATACGGCCAACGCCTTCGTTAACCAGCTGCCGAATGCTATTGCGAAAACCGGTCGGATCAAATAGCGGGAGGTATCCTTCCGGGCAGTATTGGAAAATCGTCGGTAACTCTTCCGGGAATTTCAGGCAATGATATTCCGTCCAGGGCGTATCTGGCTTTTCCCGCATAATAAAAATCCAATGCACTTCCGGGAAAGCGAGCATCAACATACTGAGGGCGCGGGCATAGGGATAATAGGGCAAAGCATCGGACAGCAGATTAAGATCTATTCCCCGATCAAACTCCGGATTGATGGCATCAATAAAAACCTTGGTTTTCCGCAGGGTTTCCGCCGGGGAAACGCTGCTGATCGTTTTACACTCGATTTCATAAGCGACCTGGGCATAAAAGGAAAGCATGTAATTCCGGGCGCTCTGCCGGTAATTTTTTTCGGCGGGATAAAAAACCGGTTTATTGATCAACCCCACTTTTCTGCCGGCTATTTGCTGTACATAGCGGGCAAAAGATCGATGGAATTCCGCATTTTCAGTGATCAGGAAAGTGTTCAAGCATCAGCCTCAAAATTAGTCTTCGCTCCATAGTGAAATGATTTGTTGCTGCTAGGGTATTTGTGCCGGTACTAATTGGCCAGCAACCAGAAACGAATCATTTTTTCTTCTTCTTAAAAAGCCCCTTCAACTTGTCTTTCAAAGCATTTTCCGCTTCTTTCTTTTTCTTCTCTAAATCCGCTTTTTGTTTTTCCAATTCTGCCTGGGCCTGTTTTTCCAGTTCCGCTTTCCGCTTATCGGCTTCATCCTGCGCAGCCTGTTTTAAAGGATCGCTGGCGCCTTGCAGAACAGATGCGGATGATCCCTTCACTGAGGGATCCTGAAAAGAGCCACCGACCGCAACATCCACCACCACGGTTTCGTTGGTTAGCAGATTCAGATCTTTTTTCACCAGCTGGCTGATCAGCGCATTTCCCTGGTTTTTTAATTCAGCAGCGGGAACATGGACTTTCAGTTTATAGTCCAGGGATTTGTCGAACCCATTTGAGCCGGAGGCAACAATTTTATACTGGTCCACCTGAAAGGTCATCGGCTTCAGGTGAAAACGCCCATTTTTAATGGTGTATTTCGGAGCGAGATTGCTCAGTGCGGGATTATGCAGCTTATCGATTTTTAGCACTTCCGCAATTTTATTGAAAGGGAGAAAATCCTTCACTTTTACTTTCGGAATTGTCAGGCTGCCTTCACTGAAGAACTGTTGCCACTCCGGCATCATCGCGCCATCGAGATCGGTGTTGAGCGTCAGGTTCCCGCCCATCGATCCCTGCATATGCTGCGTCATCGGGGCGAAATTCTGCACGGATACCACATTTTGAAACATGTCGGGAATATTTACCTGTACCAGTTTCATATCGAAATAGATTTTCGGCTTGGCCGGCGGCAGGTAGCTGTAAGTGCCGTTTGAGGAGAATGTTCCCTGAAAAAGATTCGCGCTCAGATCCATCAGGTTCAACTGGCGATCCTTCAAGAGTAATTGACTTTTCACATTTTTTAGATTGAGATTGTCGAAAGTCAGCGCTCCAAATTCTGCCGCGAGTAAAAATTCGATTTTATCCGGCAACTCCACCGGCGCCAGTGGTTCGCTTTCCCCGGCCATCCAGGGGTTGAGGTTAAATGCCTGGGAGTTTAAAGCAAGAGTGCCTTTAATTGTCTGTCCATGAAAAATATAGCCGAAGATATTTTCCAGAACACCGTTGGCCTGCAAGTCGCTATCACCAACCTTTGCCCGGAAATTTTTCAGGGAAGCCCTTTCCGGAGAAAAATCCAGATCGGCATTTTCCACCATTATTTTTTCCGGTAAATCCGGGGAATTATAAGCAACACCGCTTATGCCCAGTTTTCCGGCAACACTATAGCCATCGGCGCGATTCGCTTCAATCGCGGACATATTTCCCCGCAAACGGATATCCGATTGCACCCTTCCGTTTAAGGCAACGCCTTCTTCCATCGGGACGATATTGCGGATTTCATCCAGATTCAACTTACCTTTGACGGACGCGTCCAGGTAGGCATCGGAAACCGGTGTTTTTACCAGCGCCTGCATATCCAGTGGTTCGTTGAGAATTTCCAGATGTAAGTTTTTCAGGTCGATAATGGTCGCATCGGTATTGGTGCCGGGATTGTTCGCGGTGAGGACAATTTGCACATTTTTCACCGGTGTAGGTAAATCGGGATACTGGAATTCGCCATCCTTCACATTAAGGGCAAGGTCGAATGCCGGCACTCTTTCTCCCTCCAGCAAGCCATTAATTTTCCCCTGCAAACTCATGCTGCCGGCAGCCTGCAGTTCACTGAAATCTTTCCGATAGATATATGGAATCATGGAGAGGACGCTTTTAAAGGCCGCTGTAGGTGTATCAAAGGTTAAATCCATTTGGTAACCGGCGCCCGCTTCCTGAACGCTGCCATCAAAGTTTACAGCCAAATCGTTTACCCGTAACTCGTTTTCACGAAAGGTGAAACGGCCGCTTTCCTGATCAACATCGAGGTCGAGCTTTGCCTGCACCCGGGCGTTGTTAAGCAAGGGGACATTCTCATTGCGGATGAACGCATTCGCGATATCCACCGTGGTACTGACTAACGACCGGGCGGCAGTAAAATCGCCACGACTGTTCACGTTAATGCCTTCCAGGGAAATCAGCTGGCCGTTGCTGCGATTATCGACGATAATTTCGCCATCAAGCATCTCATAGCGCTGCATAGCCAGATTGATCGCGGGCGCTGCGGTCGTATCGCTTGATGGAGCCGTTTCTTCTTCCTGAAGAATATCCCAGTTTGTACGGCCGTCCTCAAGGGTTTTCAGGGAGATCTTTGGTTGATCCAGCACCAGGGCGTTAATCTCGATCGGCCCGTCCCCCATCGCACTAAATAAGTTTACGGCAAACTGAAACGAGCGCATGCTTAGCAAGGTATCGCCATCAAATGGCGCCTGATTGACAATGGAGAGTTCTTCCAATCCCAGGGATAATTTTGGAAAATCGCGGATCAGGCTGAGGTCTGCGTCAGTGAAATCCAGCGAGGCATTCAGGCTGTTATTTGCCTCGGTTTTTACCATTTCGATCAATTTCCCTTTAAACAATACCGGTGTTAAAACGACAGCGACCAGCAACAACAAAATTAACGTGCCCAGTATGATAAATATCTTTCTCATATTTCCTCTGATTGATAACTTTTTAAAACCTTCTCTTTATAAAATATACGCCCGGCTGAGCAACTTCCCCCGTGACATTCAGCGCAACTGACTAAAAAGTAGTTCCAGATTGGTCAATAACTTGCGATACCATTCATGATAAGCTGCCGCAGATTTCCGGGCTGCAGATTTATCATCACTCATAAAAGCACTACGCACATTTTCAATCACATCCAATTTCACGACAGCGGGGATTGCCCGCTTGATATTTAACCAGGCGGCATCCTGGAGCAGTCCTCGTTCTGTCAGCACATCCTCCAGCTGCTCTCCAAAGTTTTCATTATCCCGCCGGTAGAGTAAACCACGGGCAACTTCGATCTTTTCCCGCAAATCTTTTTCCCGGTATTGGGCAGCGACATCCGCCCAGTAATCCTCCCGAAAGTCGACAACTTCCAGCCCCTGAAAGTCAACTTCCAGCGGTAAAAAGAGGTGGACCAGCTTGTGCTTAATCTGGGTAATATCCCGCGAGGGCTGATCCTTGTAAATTCGTTTAAACAAAGTCAAAAAAGCCGCCGGGCTATTTTCCGTCTGTTTTTCGATATCATGTATCAGCTGCGAGAAAAGGAACCAGGGTTCTTTTTCATCGCATTCGTGAGAATAGCCGACACTGACCACCCGCGATTTCTCGAAACATTTTTCCGCCTGATGGACAACATCATTTCCATGATGAAAAGCGACGGCGATCTTATGCCGACTCTCGGCATCAACGATATTGGCCAATGCATTCCAGCTTTCATCGTTAATCGGCCGCTCTTTATGAATGGCTAATATTTGCTGGGCCTCCGGCCGAAAGCACAAAAAGCTGCCAGCGCGATCGAAGCGGGAAAGACTTGATTTTAAACGATTACCCCGTTCTTTCCGGGCAACGCCACTGCATAAATCCTCAGTATAATTCGTAATGAAAACAACGATTTTCATTTTAAAATCCCCCGGGCAGATAATAGTTCCTGCACCAGTTCATATTTGGATTTCAGTCCTTTGGAAGCAATCCAATGCTCCACCGCGGTAAAGCCAATGAAAGGTACGGATGCGTCTTTGGGAATATTGACGGGAATGCCCCGTCCGGAATGCACTACAATGCGCCGTAAAAAGCGGCAATCTTCTTTCATGGATTTAACCCAGCGTCGTAATTCCTCCGGGGTGCGGCAGCCCATTTTGTCCAACACACCGGCATGGATCGATACAATATGATGGCGGCCTTCATGAATACACTGATTGATTTTTTCCCGGTAACTCTGCGGCGATTCTCCATCCGGCTTGCGAAGATCGAGGGTGTTCTGCCGGAGGATGTATATTTGCATCATTTCCAACCAGTCCACCGCCTGCACGCCTCCTTTGCCAAAATCCCAGCGTTTATCCAATAAATTCAACTGAAGGCGCTCATCGATAATCAGCACCCGCAAAAAAGCGGCCGTAATATTACTGAGGATCAAATGCTTTTTACGATAATCATGAAACGGTGGATGGATCAACATCGACAATGTGGAAGATCCTCCTTCATAAGCTTCGTAATACAGACGATCGAAGTGGCGGCATTGCTGCTTAATCTCATGATACAATGCACCGTGCCGATCGAAAACCACCACAAAATCATCCCCGAATGTTGGGGTTAGATTCGTGCGAATTTCGACCTCCAGCCCACAGATATTCAGCATCGCTGAATTTCCCTCTGCTGGTAAAAAATCTTCGATTAGCTGAGTATGGCCGGTGTCTTTGATAAAGAAAATTACTTTTCGCTGATGAATACCGATGCTTTTCAGGAATTCCGCTTCTTTTTCTAACAGGTAGTTATAAATCGTCTCATCATCGTTTGTGTTATTTTTTTCCGGATCGTTGCCGGGCAGCGCCGGCATTAAGGTTTCCCCGATATCTTCGCGGAATTTTTTCAGGCCGGCGTTAATTGGCTTCAGCTTTGCATATTTTGGCGAGATGACGCAATATTCATGTGGAATAAGCGGCGGCATGGATCTGGAAATAAACACGCCCCGGGAGGCCATTCGCATTTTCATATTACTATCCGGCTCCTTGCCAACCTGGACAAAAAGCAAGAGTGGCTTCAAAATTTTGAATCGATATTCCAAAAAGCCATTGCGCACTTCGCAACAGAGGATGCCGCATCCCTTGCTTTGGATTTCCGCTACGGGGAAACCGCCGAGATGCGCCGCTGCAATGAGCATCTCTTTTACGCCCCACCCTTCCGGAATAAGCATGCCGTAATCATCGATCAGGCCGTTGCTGAGAATTCGGTTGATGCTTTCCCCGACTTCATTATCTTCCCGGACATCCAGATGTAGTGCTAGCTCATAGTAGACGGTATTAGGCAGATCCTGTAGTTCGATCACCATCTTCAGCGGGCGGCCGCTGATGGCTCTCTTTTGAATATGCTGATTATGTTTCGCCAGGTTACGAAGGTAATTTTCCAAGATGATGTAAAACGCCTGAATATCGAGATATCCGCCCAAAATGCCTACGGAAGGAATTCGGGAAATTTCATCAGCGCGTTCCAGTTGTTCATCTTCATAAATAAAGAAATCACGGTTCAATAATAATGATTGCGGCTCACTGGATTCGCCGTTTCTGTAAACAACTTCCCACTGCAAGCTTTCAATCGAGAAATCCGGCACCTCGCTTTTCAGCAGACCTTCTATCAAGCGGGTGTTCGCAGCAAATGGCTTGATGACATCAACAATCAGGTTAACTGATTTAGCCATGGATTTTCTCTCCAGTAATTGGTGATTTCCGCGAGATAATCCATTCGCGCTTTCAAATACTCAATCAACTTCACGGCATCTTCCGCCTCGTATTCATCGATCGGTTCCTGCCGCTCAATTTTATTACGGATATCGTTGGTAAGGTATGCGAGTGAATGGCTGCCAATATTGTGCGACATATTGCGGGACATAATCGCGGCAATCGTTGAACGCAAAGCATAGAGCACATATTCCTGCCGGTATAAAGCAAAGTGGAAAATGGAAAATACCCGGTTAACAATCTGTGTTAAAACAAAATATTCCCGCTCTTTCAGAAAATCATCAAACGCACAGACGATGCCGCTGACGGCATTTTTTGCCAGAAAACGGGCAGGTATGTAATAAAGACTTTGCCATTTCTCATCAAAAAAGCGGTTCCAGATTAACGAACGGCAAAGCAACTCCGGCGTTATGATTTTAGAATCCTTATCACCATCATCCGTTCGAAAATTATGGTCTATTTTTTCTGCGGCCTCTTCAAAAAGGCGCTGCCCACGGGGATGGGTGAGAATTCGCTCCGAAAGTAACTGAATGCGCGAAGCCAGCTGCCCGAAGATGACTTCGCGATTATCCACTTTATAGCAATTCAGGCTGATAAAACGGTCGAGATCTTCAAATAATTCCGTGATGTCCGGCAGATCATTCAACGGATCAAAGCTGATGACGACCGGGGCAATTTCTTCCGGAAACTCCCGTTTAATATTGAGAGGACGCTGCTTGTCCCGCGACCAGGTAAAAACCAGCACTTTGTTTTTGGTATGATCCTGAAAAATAATTTCCGTCATCGGTTCGATGAATCCCTTTTCCTGGAACTGCTCGGAATCGAGAAATCCCCCGATAAAAAGATACCGTTCTTTCGAAATACGATGGGAGCGATAGTCGTAAAGAAGGTGATATGATTTACTGAGATTATTCCAGAGCAGAAATGCCATCCAGTTCCCCATAAAAGTATTCAGGAGAATCGGATCTACTAACGGCTTAAATGCGCGCCCCAATTCGGTGACAGCTCTCTCGGGATGATGGAACAGCTCACCGATATTGCGATAGAGGAAATTCCCATCCTCTTTCTGCATCAGTTCGGCAAATTGCATTTCCACCGTTTCGAAACAGTCGATCAATTTTACGGAGCGATCGTCTCCTTTACCCATGGCATTCCTTTGGTAAAAATTAATGTGTGGATTAACTTTGTTGCTCATTTACTCGTTCCCAAACTCCAGTTTGGGAATGCTCATAAAGGCGAAACTCCGTTTCGCGATTTTGGAACAGCTTGCAACTCTCGAAACTGAGTTTCGAGCATCATTGGGTTCCCAAACTCCAGTTTGGGAACCAGAGAGACTTGGCGCCTTTTGCCTGACATCTAATTCTAACTACTCGTTCCCAAACTCCAGTTTGGGAATGCACTTACAGGCGAAACTCTGTTTCGCAATTGTGGAAGAGCCTGCCAACTCTCGAAACAGAGTTTCGAGCATCATTGGGTTCCCAAACTCCAGTTTGGGAACCAGAGAGACTTGGCGCCTTTTGCCTATGGCCCTCAGTCTAAGGCCTTAGGCCTAATAACTACACCTAATCCTTATAAATTTTCACAACAATTTTGCCATCACTTTTCACAAATCCACGATACATACCCGGAGTGTTGAATGGCATTGCAACATTTCCATCCTTATCGATGGCAATAATCCCACCGCTGCCTTCTCTTTCCACCAGCTTTTCGTTGACAACATGATTGGCTGCTTCTTCCAGGCTCATGCCTTTGTAAGCCATCAGGGCGGCAATATCATATGCGACAACAGAGCGGATAAAATATTCACCGTGTCCGGTGCTGGAGACTGCGCAAGTATTGTTATCGGCGTAGGTACCGGCGCCAATAACCGGGGAATCGCCAATGCGCCCATAGCGCTTGTTGGTCATTCCTCCCGTTGAAGTGCCGGCCGCCAAATTGCCGTTCTTATCCAATGCCGCTACGCCAACTGTGCCGAATTTAAAATTATTCATTTCCGAAGGTGCATCAATCGCCCCCTGGGAACTCTCTTTTTCTTTGGCCCGCTGCAATTGCTTCAGTCGGCGTTCGGTGCGAAAATAATCGGGGTCAACCATCTCCACGCCATTTTGCCTTGCAAATTCCTCTGCGCCGCTACCGGACATCATCACATGTGGAGAATTTTCCATTACCAGACGAGCGGCCGTTATCGGATTTTTGATGTGCTTAACTCCGGCAACCGCACCGGCATTAAGCGTTGCACCATCCATTATCGAAGCATCTAATTCGTTCGTTTCTTCACTGGTAAAAACAGCGCCTTTACCGGCATTAAACAGCGGGGCATCTTCGAGGATATGAATCGTTGCTTCCACAGCATCCAGACTGCTGCCACCATTATTAAGAATCTCATAGCCTTTTTTCAACGCTTCTTCCATTTTGGCCCGATAAGCGGCTTCTTTTTCCTGAGTCATATTTTTTTTCAGAATTGTTCCCGCACCTCCATGAACAACCAATCCAAAGTTACTCGGGGATGATTGCGCTTCCGGCGTAGTACAACTCAATAAACATAGCGTGAGAATTATAGAGATAGTATACATGATTGAATGAACAAATCTCTTAACGGAAGATTGGGGCATTTTATTTCTCCTCTTGTCGAATGGCGTCATCTTTGTAAATATAAGCGGTTTGGTGCGGATTTCAAATAATTATCGGGAACCTCAAATAGCAGAATCGGTTTGGAGAAAACCCGCCAAATCCTTAACTTCATTGCTTGTTTTGACGGGACGATTTCAGCAGCATTCAATCATATTTTTCATTATAACCCATGGAGACACACGATGAGACCTTTTCAGGAGATTTTCCGCAAGACAGTTGCTTTTACTGTCCTTGTGCTAGTTGGATTATCCATTTCCATCTGGGCGCAGCTAACCCCGGAAATGATTGTTGATTTAAACAGTGTTCGTCAGGTAGCAATTTCCCCGGACGGCAAAAGTATCGCTTATGTCCTGAGCGTTCCCCGCACTGCCGATGAGGCCCCGGGACGTTCCTACTCCGAAATTTGGCTAACGGATGTAAAAGGTGCCAGTCCGGTGCAATACTCTTCAAGGCCGGTCAGCGCTAGTAGTGTCAGCTGGTCCCCGGATGGCAAGCACCTCTATTTTCTTACCAAACAAACTGATCGCAATCCCCATACCCAGGTGTATCGTATGCCGGTTGCCGGTGGTGCACCTGCCCTGGTAACTGAATATGAAAACACAGTGAGCAGATATGCGCTTTCTCCTGATGGCAAATGGCTGGCCTTTATTGCAATTCCCGTCAAAACTGCTGAGAAGCTTGCTGCGGAAGCCGCCGGGCAAGACTGGACGATTCCCGACAGCGATCCGATTAATGCCGGTCTTTGGCTGCAAAACTTGGCCAGTGGGGAAGTACGTCGCCTGACAGATAACAGCCATTATGTTCGCAATATCTACTGGTCCCCGGATAATAACACGATTGCTTTTCGTTCTACTGCTACGCCGGCGGTAGATGAAGATTATGTTTTCAGCAAAATTTCCACAGTCAATGTCAGCAGTGGCGATGTGCAGCCGTTGTGTAAAACCGAAGGCAAGCTTGGCACGATGGCCTACTCTCCCGACGGTAGTCAGTTTGCATTCCTTGGTGCAGTAGATATCAGCGATCCGATTGCACAAAGCCTTTTTGTGGTACCCGCCAGTGGCGGCACTCCGAAAAACTTCATGGAAGGTGCGGAGAAATCCGGCAGTGCATTGGCCTGGTTGGATAACGGCAAAATTGCCCTCCTTTCCAACGAAGGCTGTGTGAGCAGTATTGACATTGTAGAAGTTGCCAGCGGCAAGATGAAGTCCGTTTATAAAGGCACGCCGATTGTCAATAGTATTTCAGTGCACGCGAAGAGCAAATCCTTCGCAGCTGTTGCCCATGCTTCTGCCCATCCTTCGGAAGTATTTACCGGCAGTTTGAAAAATGGCAAGATGACCAAATTAACCGACCATAATCCGCAACTCGCAAACGTTCGCCTGGCGAAGGAAGAAGTCATTGAGTGGCAGGGTGCCGATGGCTGGCGTATTGAAGGTGTTCTCACATATCCGCTTAACTACGAAGCAGGCAAACGCTATCCGCTCGCGCTCCAAATCCATGGTGGCCCGGAGGGGGTCAGCCAGAACGGATGGAGCACGCGCCCCACCTATCCGGTGCAATTCCTTGCAGCCAATGGTTATATGGTATTGCAACCTAATTACCGCGGCAGTGGTGGTCGGGGTGTCGCTTACAGCAAGGGAGATCATGACGACCTTGGCGGCAAAGAATTCGCAGATGTGCTCGCCGGCGTCGATGCACTCGTTGATCGTGGAATGGTAAACAACGACCAGGTCTGCACCGGTGGTTGGTCCTATGGTGGTTATTTTTCTGCCTGGGCAGCGACCCGCCACAGTCAGCGCTTTAAGGCCTCCATGGCAGCAGCCGGGCTGACCAACTGGATTTCATTTTCCGGCACCACGGATATTCCGCACGAGATGGCCCTGGTACACTGGAATTCCTACTGGTATCAGCAGCGTGATCTTCATTGGGAGCGCTCCCCGCTGTATCATATCCAGAACGCCCAAACACCCACGCTGGTCGTTCATGGTATGAAAGACGACCGGGTGCATCCGGAACAAAGCATGCAGCTGTATACTGCCTTGAAGCATAACAATGTTGATACCAAGCTGCTGTTGTATCCGCGGGAGCCGCATGGCCTGACCGAGCGCGCAAACATGCTCCATTACATGGACATGCTTATCAATTGGTACGATAAGTATGTGAAAGATAATGGCAAGGATGATACGCGTGCAGAGCAAGTGATTAACTAAGTTTAAGATTCTGTCATTGCGAGGCGTTATTTGCCGAAGCAATCTCATAAGGTGTATCCATAAAGAGATCGCTTCGTCGCAATACTCCTCGCGATGACAGATAATTGCATTTCAGGACACAATCAACATATACCTTACAGCCGCCTTTCTTTTCTAAACACCTGTTTCCCAACACATTCAATCATCAGAATACTTTTTTCAAAAAAATTATTTTCCTGCTTGAATTTTTTTTGGAACCTTCATATACTACACGCGTAGAACTACACGTGTAATACTTAAAAACGTGACTAAAACAGGAACTACCGATGCCAAAAGACAAAACATTAAGCGAACTGCAAATGGCGATCATGCGAGTGCTTTGGGAACTTCAGGAGGCGAGTGTCTCGGAAGTCCATAATACTTTGATTCAGCAAAACCGCGAACTAGCACCAACCACGGTTTCCACCATGCTCTCCCGCCTGGAAAAACGCGGGTTGATTTCTCATCGCACCGAAAGCCGTCAATACATTTACAGTCCACAAGTATCGGAGACTGAAGTGCGCCGTTCCATGGTCCGGGATCTGGTCGGCAGATTATTCCAGGGAGATGTTGCCGCAATGGTCAGTCATCTGGTGAAAGAATCGGATATTGCTGATGATGATCTGGAAAACATCAAATCATTAATTGATGAAAAAGAAAATGAGGAGCAGCAAAAATGAATGAGTTGCTACTGCCTATTTTCACTGCAATAAATCCTATTATTCCCGGTTTTGTCACCTGGTTGCTGACTTATGCGATTCACAGCACTTTGCTGATTAGCTGCATCTGGTTGGTTACCATGATCCTTAATCCCCGCGATCCCGGATTGAAAAACACGCTCTGGAAAGCAGCACTACTCGGCGCGATTCTTACTACTTCCCTGCAATTGCTCAGCGGGTTGGAGCCAGTAGGCGGCAAGCATTTGCTATCTTCATCCAGTGATATGGATAATGAAGCGGTTATCAACAAGCTGAAAGAAACGGCACAGATGGATGCCTCCCTGGCCACGGTTCTGGATTCCTGCAGAACCTCCTCTACTTTCTTTGATAACTGCACTATTCCTGCTGCCCGGAAAGAAATGCTTAGCAGCAAGGGTGCATTTCAAAGCAGCGAAAATGGCGCCGTATTTCAAAGCCAAAGCTGGTCTGCGAAGCCGGATGGTCAGAATAACGGCAATCACCTCAGTTATTCTTTCAGCTTTTCCAGTGACGAAGCAGGGAAGGAATATTCAGCAAAGCCGAATAAAATCATGATCAAACGGCAGGCGATAGATGCTTTCCAGGATAACCCGCAAGGCACAACGCTGAAAATGCATTTACCGGAAATAGCAGAAACTTTCAGCGATTCAATTTCTGCCATTGGCATGTTAATAACAGATTTGCCGGAAGATTCCGTTACCGCCAGTGTTGCGCTTTCTTCTTCGTATTTCGTTTCTTCCGATTCATTTGCTGCCGGTTCGGCAAATGCCATCTCCGGAATGCTCGGCCAACATGTTTCTTTGACGAAACAAAACGCTTTTCATCAAATCACCTTGTATGATTTCAGCTGGCTGCATTGGGTCACTATTTTCTGGTTATGCGGCAGTCTGTTTTTTGGATTTCGCTATTTTCTAGGCTGGAAAAGACTCCGCAATCTGCTAAAAGATCGTCAGCCATTAACCAGCGGTCCTTTATCGATACTGGCCAATCAGCTGGAGAAGAAGGCCGGACTGAAGCGCCCGGTTCACCTTTCAATATCGGCAAATATCAGTAGCCCGATGGCCATTTCGTCCCGGGAAATCTGTATTCCCAGCCGGGCTCTAAAAGAATTGAATGCCGAGCAGCAGCAAACGATGCTCGCCCATGAAATGGCGCATATTGTTCGTCGTGATCCGCTCTGGCTAAAATTTGCAGCGATGTTGGATATTCTCTTTTTCTTTCAGCCGCTAAATCGTTTTGCTCGACGTGGTTATCAGGAAAGCGCCGAATATCTTTGTGACGACTGGGCGGTGATACACACCGGTCAGCATATCAATCTTGCCCGCTGCCTTACCCAGGTCGCCGAATGGCTGAAACCGGCAACGACCTATCGTTATGCCGCCGCCATGAGTAGCGGTGGTTCGGTGCTGAAACGACGGGTTGTGCGCATCCTGGACGATTCCCCGCAAACCAGAAATTCCCGGGCAAAACGCTGGCCGCAGCTGGCAATTTTTTCCTTGCTGTTGCTGTTCACCTGGTCTGCCCCTTTGGTGTCTGCAGATTTCGTTCAGGGAAACATGTATGTTTTTATGTTGGATAGCGTCAACATCACCGACAATCTTCCTTCGGAAACGGCACGAAAGATTTGGGTAAATACTACGGAAGGATCGCTACAGCCAGTCGATAAACAACCGAAACAGTTTAAAGTAAAAGTTAGCAGACAAGCAACCGTTAATGGCTTTCAGCATACATCCGATGGCAAAACAGGATTTGCTTTTAAGACGGTAACGAAATAACAAAAACCGACTTGAGGGACATTTCAGCATTCTATCCTGATAATTACCCTAACTCACCTTTATCAGGATAGGCGACGGGATAACTACGCCTTTTCAGCAAAGAATTAGTAGTGTTTTATAAGCAGTTATGGCATTTTTCGGCCATAGCGACAGGTGAGCTATGTACTTGTAAAATTTGATCTAAAGATTCACTAAAAGAATTATCGCGAGAAGACCCCCTATGGTGCTGCACCTTCCGGGCATCAGGGATAGCGCAAAGTCTGACAGGTAATTTTTGTCCAAATTCCAAACTTATTTCCAAGGAGACGCCTAATGAAATATCTAGCCGTATTATTTGTATTGTTGTCAATGAGTATCAGCATTCATGCCCAAAGTATTGTTCGTCAAAGCAGTTCGGAAATGTCGATCGAAGGCGAGCCCTTCCAACTGGCGGAGCTCGGTGCAATTGTTGCCGGCGATGGCGAGAAAGTTAGTTTTTTGGTGGTAATGGATGGCGAACGCCGCCCGGACGGTTACAAAGATATTGACGCAAAATCGAATGATGAAATATTGATGATGAATGGCAAGCGCATCAAGAAAACCGAAGATTTAAAAAATGCCTATGAAGCGCTGGCTGTTGGCGATGCCGTAAAGCTGGGCGTTCGGCGGGATGGCAAAATGTTTATTGTCGATTTCCCAAAGATCGATCCGGCCAATGCCCCGAAAATGCATTTCCAGATTGCAACCAGTGGTGGCCCCGGTGGAGAGAGTGATATTTTGCCGCTGCCGGGATTACACATCATGCTCCAGGGTGAAGACGGTAGCGTTACCGTTGGCGACCTGAAGGGAATGCCCGGCGAGGCGCCGGAAGGTGCGGATTTCCAAAGTGACGATGTCATTGTATCCATCAACGACACTGCTGTGAAAACGACGGCTGATTTTCAAACGGTTTACGCTGCACTGGCGATTGGCGACAAGGTAACAGTGCAATACAAAAGAGATGGTGAAACACTTACTGCCAAATTCAACAAGCCGAAATCTCCCGGCAGGGTAATGATGCGGCGCCAGTAATCTATACTTAACTCTACTCTGAAAGTGAATGTATATCATGAAAACGAATTATCTACTTATCTTCATTTGCAGCCTTTTCATAGGCGCCTCGCTCTTCGGACAGTATGGCACCCCTTTTAATCAGCGGGATGATGAATATCGTCTCCTTGGTTTGAAGCGCGCCAAAAGCACCTTCGAAGCGGCGAAAGCAGATCTGGAGCGACAAAAAAGGCTGTTCGATGCTGAATTGGTATCTGCAGATGAGCTGGAAAAAAGCCGGCGGGATTTTGCCGATGCAGAAGTGAATTTTCAGCAATCCTTGCTGGCAGTACTCTTCGAACAGCAGTATGTCACTGTAGAGAAGGCCGTGAAATACCAGGGTAAGGACGGGCGAAAATTTGTTCGTCTTACACTGAAAAATGCATCCGGCGGCAATGCCGAATATCGTAAGCTGATCAATATTGATGATGAACTGTTTAATGCCCTGCAGCCGGATGTTGTGAACAATATTTATGTCTCACTGCTCAACGACGAAAATGCCATCATCAGCCAACCGTATGAAGCGAAGATCGATCAGCTGGTGCATGGTAAGCCGACCAACATAGAGTTCGAGCTGCTGCAGGATCTCGATGCGGTCGTCGTTAATTTAGTCTATGGTAGTGGTACGCAGCGCAGTCCGAAAATCTACCTGCAAAAGGACGCCAGCGTCAATAAAGTGTTGGTGCAATCCGAGCAGTTTTCCCAGGAAATCGAACTGGGCAAATCCGCCGCCTTCGATCTTACCCTGGAGTTGTTCAGCGGATTGAATAACACTTTCAAGCTGGAAGTGGTCAACCTGCCGCGGCAGATTAACAGTTATTTTACCGACGTTAGTGGCCAGGCACGGCTCAGTCAGTTCAAATTCACGGAATCGACCAATACCCGCAGCGCCCGCCTGATGGTCGACTTGCCCGACCGCCCCACCGATGACGTCAGCATGGATCAACCGCTGGTATTCTACGTGCTGGTGATTCCCCAGGAGCAGCGGAAAACACTCGGCAACATACGCGGCCGCCAGTGGACGCAGGCAGAAATTGAAGCGCTGAATGTCGGATTCGTCCGGATGGAAGTTGTGCCGCGCGGCATCGGTGAACTGCTGGTAAAAGCACCACAGCTTTACTATTCCGCCGGCACCAGCGAAACCATCGCTGTCCGCCTGGATGTAAAAAATGAGGGTTCGCGTCGCCTCGATAATATCGAAATCGAAATCGACCCGCCCCTAAACTGGGAATGGGCAGTGAATCCAACTATCATTCCCGCATTGGAGATCGGTCAGGAGAAAACATTTCAGATCGCGATTACACCGGCGGCGAACATTATTCCCGGCAAATACGAAATTCGGGCGCGCACCACATCTTTTTCGGAAGGTCAGCCCATCAATGGTGAGGACAAAACTATTACCGTGGAGATTTTACCGGAAGCCAATATTCTAGGCACAGCGATCATCATTCTCCTGATCATTGGCCTGGTCGCCGGCATCGTCATCTTCGGCATCCGCCTCTCCCGAAAATAAACAAAGATTACCGCAAAGCGGTTACAAAACCAAATCCGGTAAGCATCAAAGACGCCCGCTAAAAAATACCGCAAAGCGGTTCCACGACAGAACCCGGTACGCGTCAAAGACGCCTACCGAGAAACCAAGGACAAAAACATGACAACACCAGAAAACACCCCGGAAACCATCCAGCCGATGATGGCCACCCGAAATCTCAGTAAACGCTATGAAGACGGCGTCCTCGCGCTGGACAGCCTCGATCTTTCTGTCAATCCCGGACAAATATACGCGATGCTCGGAGGAAACGGCGCCGGAAAAACCACCACGATCAACCTGTTCCTGAACTTCATCGATCCGACTGAAGGAGAAGCGATTGTCGATGGCATCATCACCCATCAGGAGCCGCTAAAGGCCAAAGCGAAGATCGCCTACGTTTCCGAGAATGTGATGCTTTATCCGAACTTTACCGCATTGCAGAACCTCGATTACTTCTCGCATCTTGGCGGAAAGACCAGCTACAGCGCTGAGGACTACCAGAAAGTGCTCCTCCGGGTTGGCCTGCAGGAAGAAGCCCATGATAAAAAGCTCCGCTCCTATTCGAAAGGGATGCGCCAAAAATGCGGGATCGCCATTGCGATCCTGAAAGATGCACCGGCTATCCTGCTGGATGAACCCACCTCTGGCCTGGATCCGAAAGCCGGGATGGAATTTATCAATCTGCTCCAGGATTTACGCGACGAAGGTAAAGCAATCCTGATGTCTACCCACGATATCTTCCGCGCAAAACAGGTGGCTGATATTGTCGGTATTATGAATGCCGGCAAACTGGTCGCGGAAAAACAACGCGAAGAACTGGTGGGCGAAGATCTCGAAAAGCTCTATGTAGAGTATATGACTGGCTATATGGACACTGCGGTTCAGGCAACAGACGCATCAGTAACGGTTGGATAAAAAATCTGGCTTATGAACTTTCAGCGCTGAACCAATTAACTTTCAGGAGCAATAATGTTACGAACAATTATAGAAAAAGAACTTCGGGATATCATCGGGTCGACGAAATTCGCTGTCACCTTCGGCGTCTGCGCCCTGCTGATCATCCTTGCCTTTTACGTCGGCGCCCGCAATTACCAGGTCAGTCGTGTTCAGCACGATGCCGCCGTCGCCGAAAACCTGCGGCAAATGGAAGGCATTACCGATTGGATGATGGTGGAACATCATGTTTTTATGCCGCCGAATCCGGTATCCTCACTGGTTACCGGTATCTCTAACGACATTGGCCGCAACGTGGAAATCCATGGCCGCGGAGAACTTACCGCAGAAGACAGCCGGTTTAATGACGATCCTATTTTTGCCGTTTTCCGCTTTCTCGATCTGGATTTTATTTTCCAGGTCATCCTCTCGCTTTTCGCCATTTTATTTGCATATAATGCGATCAACGGTGAGAAGGAGCAGGGCACACTCCGTCTGGCATTTGCCAATTCTATTCCCAAGGATACCTTTATTCTCGGAAAGCTCATCGGCTCCTTTCTGGCGCTCGCGCTCCCGCTACTCATTCCCATTCTGCTCGGTAGTTTATTGTTACCGCTGATGGGAATCCCCATGGACGGCAATGACTGGCAGAAACTTGCCCTGATCATTCTCGCCGGCTTCCTCTATTTCGGCGTATTTCTGACGCTTTCTACCTGGGTATCCACACTCACGCATCGCTCGGCGAATTCCTTTTTGCTGATGCTAATTCTTTGGATGTTCGCGGTACTAATCATCCCCCGTACCGCTGTTTTACTCGCGGGCAGAGCCGTCGATGTGCTCCCGGTAGATGAAATCGCCACCCAGAAAAGCCGTTTAATGTCCCAGCTCTGGGAAGAAGATCGTAAAACGATGAAAGATTTTAAACCATCGACGGAAGATGTTCAAAAGGTGCTTGATGAGTTCAATCGTTTTATGCAGGACCAGGCCGAGGAACGGCAAAAAAAGATGCAGGCACTTAGCGGCAAGCTTTATGAGCAACGGCGCAATGGCCAGCTACAGCAGCAGCAACTTTCCTTCTGGCTCGCCCGCCTCTCCCCCACTGCCGCATTCTCCCTGGCTTCAATGAATTTGGCCGGTACTTCGCTTTCCCTGAAGGAGCATTATATGGATGCGGTGAAATCCTATCAGCAAACATACAGTAATTTCTTCAAGGAAAAAACCGGCGGCATGCTGAAGAGCGGCGGCTTCATTATGCGCCGCATGGGTGGCGAGGAAAATCAGCCTCCACCGATAGATCCCACAGAAATTCCGGCATTTGAATACCGGCGCCCGACCATTGGCGCATCGCTCGGGGCAGCAATGGGAGACCTCGGCCTGTTGACGCTCTTCAACCTGATTTTCTTCGCTGGCGCCTTTGTCTCATTTTTAAAATACGACGTACGCTAAAACAGTAGGTAAAAACCATGCTTAAAACGCTTATTTATAAAGAACTGAAAATGATTATCGCCAGTCCGAAATTCACTGCCACCTTCGGCACTTGCGCGGTATTGATCCTGCTGAGTATTTTCATCGGTATCCAGGAATATCGCGGTGCGGTTCGCCAATATGAAACCGCCGTGCAGTTGAACGATCAGGAAATGGCAGAATCAACTTCCTGGGGAAGTTTTGATACCCGGGTTTTTCGTCAGCCGGATCCCATGCAAATCTTTGTCTCCGGCATTCATTATGACGTCGGCCGCATGACTGGCATCAGCAGATGGGAGGAAATTAAGCTCCGTCGCAGCAACTATTCCGATGATCCAATATTTGCGGTGTTTCGCTTTATCGATTTCACTTTCATTGTGCAGATTGCCCTATCATTGCTGGCAATACTCTTCACATATGATGCTATAAATGGCGAACGGGAACAAGGCACTTTGAAACTCACTTTTGCCAATCCGGTCCCGAAAGTGACCTATATTCTTTCTAAATTTATTGGCGCCTGGCTGGGATTGGTAATTCCGTTATTGATCCCTATTCTCATCGGTCTGCTGTTGGTAATGCTCTATAATCTGCCGTTGACCGGTGTCCATTGGGCAAAGATCATCACCATGCTGGGATTTTCCCTGTTATTCTTTACTTTCTTCATTGCATTTGGTCTGATGGTTTCTGCCCTTACCCGTTCTTCTTCAAGCTCATTTCTGATCCTTTTGGTTGCCTGGGTAACCTTGGTACTCATCATTCCCCGGGCGGGTGTTATGCTTGCCGGACAGGTACAATCTGTTCCAACCGTCGCGGAGATAGAAAGCAAGCATGCCAAGTTCAGCCAGGAACGCTGGGATCAGCATAGTGCATTGATCTCGGAGAGATATGAGAAGCGTAATGCAGCAATGGAAGGATTATCTCCAGAAGATCGTGAAGCATATGAAGAAGAAAAGATGTGGAGTTGGATGGAAGAAGACGATGCTGAAATGAAGAATGTTCAGGCAGACATTTCCGAATACGGCCGTAAGCTTCAGGAAGACTTGCGTAACCGTCGGGCGGCCCAGGAAAAGCTGGCCTTTCTTCTCTCGCGCGTTTCACCGGCTTCCGCCTATCAGCTGGCGATGATGAATCTCGCTGCAACGGATATCAACCTGAAGAATCGTTACGAAGATGCCATGCGGGATTATCGCACTGCCTTCAACGGTTTTGTCAACAAAAAGCTGGAGGATTCCGGCCAGCATGGCGGATTTCGCATCAGCATCAGTAGCGAAACCGGCGTGAACATCGATACTGGCGACATTGACACGAAAAGCCTTGATCTCAGTGAAGTTCCCCGCTTTGAAGATCCAAGACATTCATACTCGGCGGCCATCACGCCAGCAATGACCGACCTCGCTTTACTGATTTTCTTTACCCTAATTGCGTTCGCCGGCGCATTCAGCGGATTCATCCGCTATGATGTACGCTAATATAGGCATCTCCAGAACTGTCCCCGAAAGTAGTCAGATACTTTCGGGGATAGGATTCCGAAAAATAGTATCATTATTTCGTCGATTTTTCTCCTCGCCTCCCGAAATCCTGCTTACTGAATGAAACTGTTTTGCACTCCCATTCGTTATAATAATGAGCAGTAACTATTAACTAACGAGAATAAAGGATGTGAATAGATGTTTTACTTACAGCAGGAAAAAATAGTTAATCATACCATTAACAACATGCTGCATACCGCTTTGATACTCAGTGGAATGGCACTGGTAACCGCATTGCTCGGCTATCTCTTTGCTGGTGTGGAAGGAATTATCTGGGCAATTGTCTTCGGTGGGATCATGCTTTGGCTCAGTCCGGGTATTTCACCACAATTTATTTTGCGGATGCACAAGGCCCGCTTGCTGCAGATTCATCAGGCCCCGGAATTATATAACATTATCCAGGAACTCGCCCGGCGGGCTGGCCTGGGGAAGGCACCAAACTTATACTATATTCCCAGTAATATCATGAACGCATTTGCGATCGGTCAGCGGAACAATGCCGCCATTGCAGTTACCGATGCTTTGATCAAACGACTAAATATGCGTGAGCTTACCGGGGTGCTGGCCCATGAAATGAGCCATATCCGCAACAATGATATTCGAGTAATGGGCATTGCCAATATGATTGGTAGAATGACCGGGATGCTGTCGATGCTTGGGCAGATTCTGCTGATCTTCAATCTCCCGTTGATGTTACTGGGACAGTCAACCATTTCCTGGCTGGCGATCCTGACCCTGATCGCAGCGCCAACCCTCAGTAACCTGTTACAGCTGGCACTTTCCCGCACCAGGGAGTTTAATGCAGATCTTGGTGCAGCCACCCTTACCGGGGATCCGGAAGGTCTCGCTGCTGCGTTGAAAAAGCTGGAGTACTACCAGACTGGTTTTTTTCGGCGGTTTTTCTTCCCGGCGAGGCGGATGCCATCATCTGCATTGCTGCGCACCCATCCGCCCACGAAAGAGCGGGTAGAGCGCCTCTTGTCTTTACGTAGCAAACATACGCCTTTAGAGCGCCCCAGCAGCCCACGGGAAGACTTAACGATGTTTCACTCTTTCCCGGGCATCAGGCGCCAGCCGCGCTGGTATATGCTTGGTTTCTCAACGTAGTAATCGACATTCTTTCAAACAGCGAACAGCCGCAATACTCTTATTGTGGCTGTTTTCGTTTAATCATCATCGTCATCAACAATAATCACCGGAGATGTTGCCGCATGGGTGCCATCGCCCCCACTCCCCGGCCGAACACCCTTTTTGTATAGGGTGACTTTCAGCGTGCCATTGCCAGCCTTTTTACACACCCACACTGTTTCTTTTTCGCCCGGTTTCAATTGAATTTGCTGAATCGAAGCTTGGTCAGCGGCGCTGCCGATATCCGAGTTATCCGGGTTTCCACAAAACAAATCATTAGAGAAATGCACCACTATAAAAGGCGGGCGGTTACCGAGATGCGCTGTTGTGAAAACTACTGGCGCGCCTCTTCTTACCGACACAGGCGTTGGATCCAACTGTGCACTATTGTTGCCATCCCTGGTTTGCACGGTTATGGTGGTAATCCTGTTCGAAACTTTTGCCATAACTAAATCCTCTCTTCATATAACTGATGATTATGGTGAATTGACCAGTGCTTGAAAACGAGGGTCTTCTGATAAGCGAAGCTGTAGTGCCGGCGAGCGAATAATCTTCTCACGGGAATACCCTTTCGCCAACACTTTTTCGATATAAGTCCAGCTGCTATCCAGGTTCCCACTCAGGGCAAAAACCTCCGCAGCCTTAAACTGAATTTCTATTTCATCCGGCATTAGAGCTAACGCTTTCCCGATTGTATCAGTTGCCTCTCTCATATTTTCCAGTGACGCATGATAACTGGCAATATCCGTTAAAATATTGGCATCTTTCGGATTTACCGCTAAGGCTTTTTCCGCCATCTCAAGTGCCTTTTGAAAGGTGCCTCTGGTTTTTTCCGGGTCTGCTTTTAGCCAATCATAACAAGAGGCCAGATTTCCCCAAATCTGATAATTTCTATCATTAAATGAGAGCGCTTTTACATATTTATCAGCCGCAGCCTGGTAATCTTCCCGGATAAAATGCAGGGCGCCAAGATTGGCATAAGCCCCATAATTTTCCTTGATTTCAATAGAGCGCTCCAATGCTTCAACTGCAGCGTCGTATTTTTCCAAAATCAAGTAACAGCCGCCCAGATTACGATAGGCCCGATAATTCAGTGGCGACAGTTTCGTAACGATCAAATAGTTATCCGCAGCGAGTTGAAATTTTCCCAGTTTATAGTAAAAACGTGCCAAGTCATAATAATTTGCCCAGTAATTGGGTTTTAGTTCAATCGCTTTCAGATAAGTCGATTCGACCGTTTCATTCTTTCCCTGTTTGCTATAAACACCAGCGAGCTCTTTATAAGCCAGGGAATTGAATGGATCCAGATCTAACGCCTGCAGCAGCGACTTTTCCGCTAACGCGTATTCGCCAGTGCCACGATAGATCATCCCCAGGCTGATATGCGCGCCAATCAACAATTCACTCAAAGTCAATGCTTGCCGGCAATTATGAATCGCTTTTTCTATCCAGTCAGCATTTCGGGTATGGACAAATTTCCGCCAGTAGGCTTCCCCTAATCCGGCATAAGCAAGGGCGTATCGATCGTCTTTTTCCAGCGCTTGATTAAACATATCAATGGCATTATTGATATTATCCAATTCGCTGTAATTTTGCAAAAATCCTTTCCCTTTCACATAAAAAAGGTATGCGACGGGTGTTTCTGTATGGCCGGCTTTTAATACCCGAAAGTTCGATTCGGGAATGTCAATGCCGAGTAAACCGGCAAGATTTTCGATAACCACTTCCTGAAAATCCACACTTAAAAATCCTGCAGCAATTACCCGCGAGTTCATTTGACGCAATGTTTTCGCATTGATAAGGGTCAGCGTCAACTGCCGTCGATTTGAAATTTGTTGTAAGCTGCCGTTAATTACCAGATTCACGCCGAAATGATCCCGCGCTTCTGCTGCACTGTTAATTTTCAATCGCCTCACTTCGCTGGGCGGCACCACCCAAAAGGCATCTTGAAACTGCTCCATTTCGCTTAATTTGCTGCTGAGAACTTCCATCAGACCATCACAGTATGTTTGATCTGCCGGATGCTCACTCAGATTATTAAAGGGTAATACAAGGATGTCTTTTTTCTCCGGGATATCCGGTTGCATAAGCGTTCTTAGCCAAAAAGAAAGCAGCAATAATCCGGCAAATCCCACGCCTGTTAATGCCCATTGTAAGATTTTCTTTCTATTATAATTTGCTTTCGGGGGAAGAGCGGACTCACGCTGATCAGTCCCTTCCTGATCGCCGGATGAGATTTTCAAAACCGCGAGAATAGCTGCCATATCCTCCGGTCTATCCGCAGGATCTTTTTGCAGGCAATCCATAATTAAATCATTTAGTGCTGATGGAACATCCGGCCTATATGAGTCAAGCGGGGCTGGTGACTCATTAAGGATCGCATACATCGCTGCCTGAGGATATTCCTCCTTAAAAGGGAGACGCCCGCTAATCATTTCGTACATCAACACCCCCAGCGACCAGATATCGGTTTTATGGGTGAGTGTTTCCCCTTTCAATTGCTCCGGGGACATGAATGCCAGCGTCCCCATTGTCGTGTTCTTTTCTGTGATGCCCTTACTGCCTTCAATCTTTGCCAGGCCAAAATCCATGATCTTTACCCGCTGATCTTTTTGCAGCATAATGTTGGCACTTTTAATATCACGATGAACAATGCCCTGTTGATGAGCAGCTCCCAGGCCTTCCACAATTTGGGCTGCAATTCGCGAGAAGTCCTTTAGCGGCAACAAAGCGGATTCCTGATCAGCCGATTCAGCGTTAGCAGGACGGGTAATGAAGGACGCTAGCTCCTGCCCCTCGATATATTCCATAACGATAAAGAGCGTCTCTTCAGACTGTTCAATTGCATGTATAGTGGTGATATTCGGATGATTAAGTGCCGCGGCTGCCTGCGCCTCCAACATAAAACGCTGGCGATCTTCTTCTACATTGGCAGTCGCCTGGGGAAGGAATTTGATGGCGACATCACGATTTAAACGGTTATCACGGGCTTTGTAAACAATGCCCATTCCGCCTTCGCCTATCTTTTCGAGGATGTGGTATTGCAGCAGGGTTTGACCGATCATCGGCTTTACTCCCGGGTGACAACTACCATGGTCATATCATCTGATTGCGGCACGCCAGTACTGTGCAATTTCACTGCCGCAAAAACAAGGTCTATAAGCTCCTGGGAAGACTTATTTCGATTTTCCAGAATTAATTCCTGCAAACGTTCTTCGCCAAACTCTTCTTCTTTGTCATTCATCGCCTCGGTAATGCCATCGGAAGAAATGACCAGGCGAGTACCTTTCGGGACTGTAATTTCTTCTTCACTAAATTGATAATTTGGCATAAAGCCGAGGACAATTCCCCCGGTTTTTAAACGGCTGATTTCCCCTTCCGGCGATACCAAAATCGGATCGTCATGACCGGCATTACAAAAGTTCAGGGTATGTGTTTCCGGGTTTAATACGCCGAAGAACAAAGTCACAAATTTTCCACTGCCGGTACTCTGGCACATTAAATTATTTGCCCGGCCGATACTTAAGTCAATTTTATCCAATGCGAGGGTCTGGCTACGAATGGCGGCGTGCGTGTTCGCCATTAACATTGCCGCGGGAAACCCCTTTCCGGTTACATCGCCAAGAGAAAATGCCAACTCTTTCTCGTTCAGGGGAATAAAATCAAATAAATCTCCCCCGACTTCCCGGGCAGGAATACTAAAGCCGGCAATGTCATAACCCGGGACTTGTGGGGCTTCTGCCGGCAGCAAATTACTCTGGATATCATGGGCCATGCGTACTTCTTCGCGTATGCGCATTAGTGCTTTCTCTTCTTCCAGCAAGCGGGCATTTTCGATCACATGCGCAGATTGGGTGGCGATAATCGAGAGCAAGCGCTGATCTTCCCGGTCGAAGCCATTGTTCGCATGCTTGTTGAAGGCGGTAAGCAAGCCAATCATATGTCCTTTTATCACCAGCGGAACGCTTAACAGGGATTTAATCGACAGGTCGCCATCAACATATTTCCCGAATCTTTCATCAGCGGCAAAGTCGTTTACCAGTAATGGTTCCTGATGAATTAACATCCAACCGGTTAATTCGGTATTCAGGCGAAACGGCAGAATCTGACTATCGGAAATATCTACATGACGCACCATGGTTTTCAATTGCTGCGCTTCTTCCTCTTCTTTCGGATCTAATAACTGGACGGCTGCCTGTTCGACCTTTAAGTGACGCATACATTTTTGAACCACTAAATCAACAATGGCATCTTTGGTCATAGTGGAATTAATCGCGGTAGAAATCTCATTCAACACAGAAAGCTCTTCGATCGCGCGTTTTAAGCGAACGTTTTCCTTCTCCAGTCGCTCCAGTTTCTTTTGATCCGGGGAAAGCGTCATTGAATCACCTTTTACTAAAGATTCAGATAATTTTCATTATTTTCGAAGATACGTTATAAATTAGGATTAAACAATTGATCTTGCAAGATTTGGCAATATTATTTTTTTAATTTCAACGCGAATAAATGGGTCAAAACAGCACTTTTCAGAAATATTTTGCCCCATCCAATTTATTGAATCCACACCGAGACTTTTTATCATCTAACTAAATATGGAAAACGGAATGGAAAGTTGGTAAAAAATGAACGCCTTACACAAAAGTGCAAGGCGCCAAAGATGTTGAGGAGGGTAATCGAGAAACTTTATCTTGTCTATTCCAAATTCACAAAATTATTTTGCGCTTAAGGTAATCGATTCGGCAAAATCAAAGTATTGCCCGCCAATAAATGTTACCCGGGTGCCGTCGAGATCATAGCGATAACGGTTCATTAACTGTTCGATGCGATGTTTCGGATCGAGCACTGTTTCTACTCTGAATTTACCAGTGCCGCTAATGCCGGTTTTTTCCGCAACCCAGGAAAGCGCCGCGGCTTTATCGACACGCTCTGGCCCGCTAACGACATAATAGGTGATAAAAATTTCCTTCAGCGGCGTGGCACTGCCAGCGGAAGGGATAACATTTTCCCGAACTTGATAAACGAATTTCTTTCTTGTCTGTAAAGCAGGATTTTCAGCGACGTTAAACGGATAATTCGTCGATCTGGGCGCTTGCGCGGATATACCATTTGATCCCACTTCTTCGGAAGCTTCCACATGACTCACATGGTCGTTTTCCCAGTGGGCGTTTATTTCAGTGCCGTCAGCAAAAGTATAAGTGCCTTTATCAAACTTCTTCCCTTTGATGTACGCACCATTGTATTCATCCCCGTTAGAATAGCTGTAAATGCCTTTTCCACTTAGGAAATCCTGTTTCCACTGTCCTTCATAACGATCTTTATTCGGCCATACTTGAATGCCTTTTCCGTGTCGTTTTCCATTACGGAATTTGCCAGTATACTCGCTGCCTCCGGCAAAAATATAATGGCCATCTCCATGGGGCACACCATTCTTGAAACTACCGCGATATTTATCGCCACGTTGTTTCCAGCTGTAGCTGCCTTCGCCATTTGGGATGCCTTCGGCAATGTTACCTTCATAAACATCACCATTGGTAAAGGTAATTTTGCCCTGGCCGTTCATAATATAATCTTTAAATTCACCGTCATAGATTGCGCCATCCGGTAACTGTAATTTGCCATTACCATTCAGGTAGTTGCCCCCCAGTGGCATTCCCTGGTAAATGCCTTCAACCCAGAGCCCTTTCATATCCACTTTGCCGGCGACATTATATGTTGTTCCGAGTCCATGATAATTTTTCTTTTGCCAACTGCCTTCGTAGCGACTACCATCGGTCCAAACGTATGTGCCTTCGCCATCGTCACAATCGCCGCTGATTTGCCCGAACAATTGTGTCGTGCGAGCACCATACCATACGCCGCCATATTGCCCACCATTGAACCACCATTCACCATTGAAGCCGGATTTACCTTTCAATAATGATAGCTTAACAGTACCGCCGTGTTTTTTATCCGTCCAATTGGCAGTAAGTTCTTTCGTCTTCGGATCTATTTTTCCTTTTAACGTACCGGCGGAGAGACGGCCTTTAAAACTGCCGGTAACCGAGTTACCATCTACAGCAATTTCCATTTTACCAAAATTTGTTTGCCAGGTGCCCCCATAATCGGCAGCCTTGATCCGCTTGCTTACCTGGTCTTTTTCCATACGGACAGCAATCCATTGACCACCGGTACTATTATTTTCTTTCCACCACTGTCCGGTAAATGCAGTTTTCCCCGGCAACAGTCGAAAAAACAATTTTCCTTTAAGATCACCTTCATGCCATTTTCCGTTAAGCATACTACCATCTGCGGATAATGTGCCTTTAATCTCGCCTTCTACTTCTCCGTCACTGTAAATACCATTTACTCGCTTTCCCTGCACCTTTATCTTGATGTGCCCGAAGGTAGAATTCCAATAACCGGAAAATCCTTTAGCGACTGCAGTGCCCGGCACAAGAATTAACATACTTGTAATAATAAACAAGATGGTAAAAAGGCTGATTGTTTGTTTACTGCTGCTCATGATTTATCCTTTACTGAAGTTATCTGCAATTCAACGAATTTGCAGATATTTCAGCAAAGGGCGTGCCGTTAGTCACATCATTGCTCAATATTGGTTTTAACAGGGAAAACATGCATATTTTTGCTGTTAACGGTATAAATATTCAAACAATTAGTAAGTGTTAAAAAACCAGTAGATTATCATCGGAGGAAATGTGCAGATATTTTACAATTGGCAGGGTATCGGAAAAAGATATTTAACGATTCTTCCAAGGAGAGAGGAATTTAGTTGAACAGCAGGGATTTCATCGAAATGCTATTCGTTTATTTCGGGAAACTTATTCTGCCCAAAAATAGGTTCCCCGATAGATAGTGCTGACCCGGGCATCGCTGCCGATCCCTTGCCGGGACATAATCTGCTTAACACGGGTAAATGGATTGGAAACTTTATCCACCTGGTAAGTGCTGGCAATATCTTTCCCGCTTTTCTCACTAACCAGGGTGGCAATTTCTTCTTCGGCAGGTGCCGGTTGATTACGATCTCCGTAAACAATATAATAATCGAGGATTGTCTCTTTGCCACCGACTTTCTGCGATTTGCTAACGACGTATACCAGCGGACGCGCTTCCAGATTGGTTATCAGTGCTTCCCCGGGGTGGGCATTCTTCAGAATCAGCGGTAAACTTAGATTACCGGAACCTTCCGCAATGCCGGCATATCCGGATTCAGCGGAGTCATACTCGTCTACCCCATCCTCTTTCCAGACTGCGGAAAATGCATTGCCGTTGGCAAAGGTGTAAGTGCCTTCTCCGGATTTTAGTCCCTGGTTAAAGTTGCCGGTATATTTATCACCGTCTTTATACTGGTAGGTGCCCTTCCCTTGCATTAAGCCATTTTTCCACAGTCCCTCGTAAGTATCTCCATTTTGCCAAACCATTTTCCCGGCGCCTTCCCGTTTACCTCTCCGAAAGATGCCGGTATATTGATCGCCATTGGCAAATGTATATGTGGCCTTTCCGCGTATTTTTCCCCGGCGGAAATTGCCGTTTAGCTTATCTCCATTCTCTGCCCATGTATAGACGCCTTCTCCATGTGGCAAGCCGTTCTGAACGCCACCGGTATACTGATCGCCATTGGCATAAACAAAGGTGCCTTCTCCCTGCGGCATTCCGCCGCTGAAAGCGCCTTCATAGCTGCTGCCATCGACGAGAGAAATTTTTCCATTTCCATCAATACAATCACCGGACAACACCTTGCCACGATAAATTCCTTTTACCCAAATGCCTTTATTTATCAAACCACCACGAGGGTTATACTGGAAACCACTGCCATGGTACTGGCTCCCTTGCCAGCCACCGCCGTAGCGGCTGCCATCTGCCCAAATGTACCTTCCCCGGCCATCGTTGCAATCGCCGGAAATACAACCTTCTACCGATAGTGCACGGGCCCCGTACCAAAAACCGCCATACTCATTATCAGAGTACCACCATTCGCCTTTAAAACTGTTTTCCCCTTTAAGCATTTTAAGAATCATCCGGCCGCTGGTATTTGCATCTTTCCAGTTGGCAACCAGTTTATTTGTTCGGGGATCGATAGTGCCGCTGAAAGTTCCCTGATTTTTTGCACCGGTAAAAGTCCCTGTCACTCGATTATCGGTTACCTGAAAAGTCATTTTTCCATAATTGGAGTGGAAAGATCCCTGGTAATCGGCAACGCTAATTGTGCCGGCAGTATGCCCGCTCCCCATGCGAACGCCGATCCATTTTCCCTTCGGCTGTTGTTCGCCTTCCCACCAATCGCCGACAAAACCGTTCTTTCCCGGCACCATGCGGAAAATAAGCCGACCGGATTTGCCTTCCAATGACCAGCGCCCTGTCAACAAGATGCCATCACTGGAGAGCCGGCCACTGACTTTCCCGGCGTTGGGTCCCGCCTGATAAACACCGGACACTGAACTGCCGTTTACAGCCATGGTTAATTTTCCGAATGAGGTACGCCATTCACCGGAAAAACTTTTTGTTTGTGAAAATAGAGGGTTGGAAAAAATAGCTAGCAGGATAAATAGTAAAAAGGGCAAAACACTTTTATGCGATGGGTAAAAAGAAAAGCACTTCATAGATCGTCCATTATCTTAGGATATTCTACTCAATAATTTGTTAAGCGGGATATCCATTCTCCCGAAAGACCAAGAATCAATTATTGGTAAATACCAGTGCTTATTATAGTAGAAATCCGGCAGTAAATCAACTTTTCAGCAAAAATTTTATCGAAACTTAGTGTTTTTCTGAAAATTAAGTCATAAAAATGGAGAATTAAGCGCTCGATCCCGACAGCGGTCAGCTTTGAGTTTTGGCGCGCCGTTGATTTCTATTTGGTAATTTCATCTTATTTCAGCAGAATCATTTTTCTCGCTGCAGCAAGATTCCCAACTTTGATTTTGTAGATATATAATCCACTTGTCACCGACTTACCATGCTGATCTTTCCCATCCCAAACGACAGTATGTGATCCCGCTGAAAGCGTTTCTGATACTAACGTTTTCACGCGTTTCCCTTGCAAGTTGAACACATCTAATTGCACCGCAGCGCTTTTTATCAGATTAAATTGAATATTGGTCGACGGGTTAAACGGGTTGGGATAGTTCGGCAAAAGTTCAAAATCCTTAATTGCCAGCGGAGCATCTCCGATGCCTACTGATGCATTACTTTCCAGGATATGAACGACCTGGTTGGTCG
The DNA here is from genome assembly GCA_028284905.1 of Calditrichia bacterium. Classification (GTDB taxonomy): domain Bacteria; phylum Calditrichota; class Calditrichia; order RBG-13-44-9; family J075; genus JACKAP01. The sequence goes on along the minus strand of JANQQU010000010.1, from coordinate 16,594 downwards.
CCAAGTTATATCTTACATCCCTCCCTCCGGCCGGCCAATTAACAACGATTGAATCGACAAGCGCTGCCGCTCCCAAGCCAACTGTGATAATGTCGCTGTGCTGTGATAAATAGCTGATACCGCAATGGGTGGAGCGAATTATTTTTCGTTTCTCCCAATGGATTTCAATCAAACTGCCGACAGCATCCCGATTACTGAGGGTGCCTTCCAGATCAATTTTAATCCAATTATTACCGCTCCCCTCATTTTTCCAAAGCTCAAATTTTGTGGGTTGCGAGTTTAATACGGCAATGTCAGAATAGCCATCACCGTTGAAGTCCCCGATTGCACTTCCCCAACTCAAAGTGGTATCTGTCTCCATCCCGGTGTTTTCCAGGGTAGTAAAGGTGCCATCACCATTATTGCTGAATAATGCATTCGTAACATCAGGATTGCCCGGATTGGGATGGTTCACACAAACGAAGAGATCCAAATCACTGTCATTATCAATATCGATGAAATTGACGCCCCAGCAAATGCGATTGACGGCAATGCCTAAAGAATCTGCAATTTCGGAGAAAGTACCATCACCATTGTTACGTAATAATCCATTGCCATATTCTGTGTTGGAAATATACATATCCAAATCGAAATCATTGTCATAATCTCCGATGGCTATTCCCATGGCATCAAAGGCGATATCTGTATTGGAGGCTTCGCTGACATCTTCAAAAGTGCCGTCGCCATTATTCCGGAAAAGTGTATTTCCCAGTAACCGGTCGTTCCCTAGATAAATATCCTGCCAGCCATCCATATCATAATCCAGAAAAGATACGGCCTGTGGAAACTTACCGACATCCTGTACACCAGCGGCTTCAGCGACTTCAGTAAATGTCCAATCACCGTTATTCCGATATAATTCATTTAGGTCGGAACCAGAACGGTTGGTTACATATAAATCCAGAAATCCATCATTATTATAATCTCCGGCGCATGCTGCCAGCGAGTTGGTGCCATCGCTCAGGATACCAGCAGCATCAGTAATGTCAATAAAATTAAAATTACCATCATTTCGATATAGTTTATTACCTGCTAAATCCTTGGAAACAAAAAAATCTTTATCGCCATCATTATCGAAATCCGCCCATAAGATAGTTTTTGAACGGCCGTCATTAGAGATTCCAGTTTGATTGACCACATTAGTAAAGGTATTCATATTATTTTGAAATAAGAATAAATCCTGTGATGACCATGCTGCAAATGTTAAATCATCATAGCCGTCTCCATCAAAATCACAAAAACTCACCCCTCCTCCCAATGAGGGTCCCCCATAGGTCGCAACGATGCCCATTTGTTCAGCGACATTTCGAAAAGACGCTTCCTGTGCTATCAGCATATTTGTTGAGTAACAATATAAAAAAACGATGAGAATCCCAGTAACATGCTTCATTTCGACACCTGATTATCTATTCAGTAAGCGTTTTAATATGAATAATTTAGCAAAAGCTCATTTAAGCAAATGATGTTACAAATTTTTTAGAAGATATCAAATCGCAACCACTTGAAATAAAAAACGCCGGTTCAAATTGAACCGGCGTCTAAATATGTTAATCTACTAATTCTTCCAAACAAGCAGAGCTTATTTCAGCAGAATCATCTTCCGGGCCTTGACAAAGTCGTTCGCCTGGATCTTGTAGACATAAATACCACTGGAGACCTTCACACCAAAATCATTGGTGCCGTCCCAGGTTACTTCCTTGAATCCGGCAGTCTGCTTCGCATTCACCAAAGTCTTAACCATCTGGCCAAGCACGTTGTAGATGCGAATAGTGACATCTGCAGTTTCCTTCAAACCATACTTCAGTGTAGTCGTCGGGTTGAACGGATTCGGATAGTTTTGCTCGAGCACATACTCGGTCGGAACCAGATCGGAATCTTCGATACCTACCGGGATGCTATCCAGATCCACTACAGCACGGAAATGATACATGTAGTTCGGATCCGGCTGCCAGAGCCCACCGCCGAATGCAAATGCACGACCGTTCGCCGGTCCTCTCAAGTTCATCCAGGTTTCACCAACCGGGCCAGGTGCGGTAATAAAGCCAATAAAGAAATCACCGGTCAGGCCAGTCAGGTTGGCTGCATGGTCTCTTAAGTCCACACGAGTCATCGGACTGGTGTTTGCCAGCGTAGCTTCCGGCCATACGTTGAACGGCGTAATTAAATCGGCACCCGGCAGGCCATTGTCTTCTGCCCAGACGTGTACTTCGATGGAGTCGAACGGGCGATTCACATCGGTATAAGTTCTCAACAGAATTGCACCAAGATCAGCCATGTAGCCCTGCGGTACGCTGATTCTTACCGCTGCACCGTTTCCGGTAGTGATATTGGTGACAAAGTCAACTTCCGGATCATCGTAGAAGATGTGAGTACCAGCGACATACTCGAAGGTATCGGCAGCGGCGCTGCTGTTGCCGAGTCCGTCACTTGCATCAAAAGTATAAGCGACATTTGCGCCGGTTTCCTGACCAGGAACGGTGTAGTAATGCGTATCACCATTTGCACTGTCAGAAGCTGCGCTGCTGTAGCTGCCGCCATCTACGGCATAATGCACATTTGTGCCGCCAACGCCGGAGATGTCAATGACATCAGCTTGGCGAACAAAATCACCACTGGCACCTTCGTAGAAAGCCGGGCCATCATGCACGATGAGCGGACCTTCCGTATCGGTGTCAGTCGAGGTAATCATGACGTCGTCGATATACATACCATCTACTTCATAACCGCCATCACTGAAGAAGCGGAAACGCACTTTCACATTGGAATTACCAACGAATCCACTCAGTGAATAGGTGTAGAGTTCCCAGGTATCAAATCCTTCGCCATCAAAGATGTCCAGGATTACCCAGGCATTTTCCGGTGTTTCATCGGAGGATGCTTCAATATACATATAGTCGAAGCCCTGCTCGATGTTGTAACGGGCATAGAACGACAACTCAGCACCGAAGGAGCCGGAGAGGTCGATGCCGCTGGCCAGAGTCGCTGAAATATTCTGGTTAGGGGCATAATTACCACCGGGACTTTCTGTCAGGGAGCGAGTACCGGAATTTGCGAACTCATCCGTAGTTGCCCAGCTGCCTTCCAATGTCCAGTTAGCGGTGCCATTTTCAAAATTATCTTCTAATACAACGGTTGGGCCAGCGCTTTCCCGGCTGTAGTTAAACAGGTCGAGAGAAACAGAAGCACCATCATTGTAGTTATCCAAAACATGCTCGCGAATACCAACATAAATGTTGGAACCAGCGGAAACATAATCGGTTGTCTTGAAGGCATATTTCTGCCAAACCGTATTGGTATCGCCGGCTGCGCCGAAGACCAATTCAGCAACGACAACATCATATGCTGCCGGATCGTCGCCAACAGTTGTCGAAATACGAATATCAACATTGTCAGCAAAGTTGTTCGGCCAGTAACGTAACCATAAGCAGAAGGAGTCGCTTTCTGCAACGTTAGTGATCTGAGGTGTTACAATCCACTGATCGTTAGAAGTGGTTCCACCAGTATTCCAGGTAGCGTAAGCTACAAAAGCACCACCATCGGGAGGTCCGGTTACTTCGCCGCCAACCCATCCAGGTGCCGGGGAAGTACCAATAGCTACTTGAGTCCAGCCAGTGCCGCCATCAGGATTGAGGGTCTGCCAACCAGTCGGGGGAACACCATCTTCGAAGGACTCGTCGATGAGCGATACGCGCGGGCCGCCAGGATCGGGGGGACCAGGTTGTGCGAATTCGGCGCGCATTATGTAAGTCCAAACTCCTGCTACAGGGCTTCCGTCTAATGAGAACCATGCGCCTGTAGACTTCCCATGAAAAGTATTCGGGATATTCGTCGAGCCTAATGCTGAAAGGTCTAAACCAATCGGGAATGTTCCTGCAGCTCTGGTTGCCTCAATAGCATCAAGAACTACCGCAAAATCGCCTGCTGGTAATACCATACCGCCAGGAACCTCGAAAGTAATAAATGCAGGCAGAGTGAAGTCGCCATAAGTACCTTTGTATACTGTCGCCATTGGCACTGAAGGTGTATCATTTTCGACAGACCATACTTGAACGGCAAAAGAATCTGTTGGCTCGGTGCTGGTAGTTAACACCATGGTAACTCCAACAAGCGTATCTTCATCAGTCAAAGAAAATCTTGTGGAATACCAACCTCTTCCAGTTGAGTTTACAGATCCATTTAGAGAATAATTTCCCTTATCATATGCCATTGTGTTTCTGATACTTAGCGGCGTACTTAATTCGTTGTTGAAAGCATCATTATCCTGGAAATTAGTATGTGAATAGACAATACTATAATCTCCTGTATCAGCAGAAGAAGCATTCCAGGCATTAAAACCAAAAGCGCTATCGCTTAATGCATCAATGGTTACGCCACTATTTGCATCACTATAAACTGAAGACGCAGCAGAATTCCATACTTCTACAGTAACATCACCAGTATTACTCGCATCGCCGAGGTTGCGATAAGTCGCATTAAGACCAACTGCAGAGAGTACTCCTGGCTGACTTACAGGAATCTGTGTCAACATAGGATAACTATAAGAGATAGTTGCAATATCTGTTGGGTGAGGCTCAATTCTAATATCGTCAAAATACCACTGATCGGTAGAGAATAATGCGCCGACAGTGCTAAAGCGAATTCTGAAACCGTCATGATAGGCATCAGCCGGTAACGGATAAATGTGCTTTTCAAAGGGCTCGAATACACCAAAGCCATTATTTGTACCGGGGAAATAAACAAGTGTATCCCATTCAGCAACATCATTCAGATATTCTATAATAACATCTTTACCAATCTCCAGATCATGCTCAGACTCATAAAAGGAAACAACGTATCCGCTTGAATCAGCCAGATCAAAAGTGCCTGACGTTATTGAGGTCGGATCATCGCTAAGTGCAAGGAAGTAGGGTTCGGAAGGTACAGCAAACGGGAAATCATTTGTTGAAGCTGTCCCAGTTGCATCCAGAACCTCTACATCTCCAACAACATCGGGCCATGATTCTGCATTAATAGCCGTAGTATCCCACATCTCTACAAATGGTAAAGACAGGCCGGAGAGAATTGTAATACTAGCAGCCAATGTATCATTACTCTGATTATCGTCACCAGAAACTGCCTGCAGTGCTGCGGCGACAGCATCTGTGCCGGAAGTAGAAGTTGTAATCGAGGCTGCTATTGTATCGCTTGCACCAGAAGCGAGTGTTGCTACTGCCAGGGTTGAGGTCACCCCGCCATTCAGCCAGATATCCAGCATTGCACCAGCAACTTCCGTATCACCTGCGTTGTTTACAACAACGTCGAAGTTCACGGTTGCGCTACCCCCGGCAGATCCAGGTAGATCGAGAAATTCCGAAACAGCAAGATCTGTCTGGGCTGCGTCAACAACAATATTATCGAGGTACCATTCATCGGCAAAACTACCGAAATATACAAAAGCAAGATAAATATCCTGACCTTCATAAGCAGCCAGAGACACACTTAATCTTTCCCAGGTATCTTCTGTACCAACACCAAGAGAATCAAGCTCTACAAAATCACCACTGGCCGGATCCCCACTACCGGTTGATACCCAGATAGCGTGATATTCATAATAAAGTGCACCAAAATTCTGGTTTTGCCAGAAACTCAGCACAAAATCAGCACCGACATTGGCAATCTTTGGTGTAATAAACCAACTGGTATCAACACCAGAGACATCGCTAAACAGTGCTGCGGAATCCGGAGAGAAAGAACGGACCGTAGTTGCAATTAATGCATCAACACCGGTATGATATTCCGACCAGCCAAGCGGCGGAAAGGAACCATTGCCCTCGAAATCTTCGTTAATAGTAGAAACCGAACTCGGTGCAATAGTAACACTGCCGGCGGCAAGGGTGTCATTGGTCTGGTTATCATCGCCGCTAACCATTTGTAATGCAGCAGCAACAACATCCGTTGCGCCAACCGACGCAGATGCTGTAAAAGAAGCATTGAGCGTATCAGCAGCGCCGGAAGCCAGGGTCGCAACCGGTAAAGTTGAAGTCACTGAACCGTTTACCCAGATATCCAGCATGGCTCCGGAAACTTCCGTGCCACCAACATTATTAACGACAACATCAAAGTTTACCGTAGCACCTGCAGATGTAGATGAGGGCAAACCAATCGCTTCGGTTACCGCTAAATCCGTTGTCGCTTCATCAACAGAAATATCATCAAGAAACCATTCGTCGGCAAAACTACCGGTATACAGGAAAGCAATATAGATATCCTGACCAGCATATGCGTCAAGCCCAACAGTAACTTTTTCCCAGGTATCTTCCGTGCCAGCTCCTAATGAAGCCACTTCAACGAAATCGCCACTAGTCGGGTCTCCACTGCCCGTTGATACCCAAATACCATGGTATTCAAACCAGGAACCAAAATTTTGATTTTGCCAAAAGGTTAATGCTGAATTTGCATTTAACCCAACAATTTGCGGGGTAACAAACCAGCTGGAATCTACACCGGAGACATCGTCGAAAAGGGCAGATGAGTCTGGTGAGAATGACCGTGTGGTATCTGCATTCAATGTATCAAGACCAGTATGATATTCAGTCCAGCCTGCTGGCGGAAAGGCTGCATTGTCTTCAAAATCTTCAAACAATTGTGCTGTCTCAGTCAAATTCGGTGCTACATAGCGCACCTTACTTTGATTGTAAGTATTTACTTCTGTTTCTTTTGCAATCCGCTTTTTCTGCTCATAATCGCCATTGGCGAAAACCATCGCAGAAAAAAGCATGATCAAAAGAAATGTAAAAAAAGTACCGAATTTTGTACTCATATTTACCTCCAATTATTTCGCACTTTAACGATCGGACTGATCGCTTTTGGCATTCTTAATTACGCGTCTCTTCTTAAGTTCCTCTACATTGGTAACCACCTTCTTTTTGCTTCTTTGGGCGTTGGTTACCGCCGGCTTAGCTGTGCTGGTCGTTGTTGTTTGCTGACCAACCTGCTGCGGCTTTTCCGGGGCAACGGCGGAAGGATCGCGCTGCGCCTGGCTACTCGTGCGAGTTGCCTTGGGGGCTTTCTTTACCGCATGAATAGTGTTGCTGCGAACCGTAATCTTCTTGACTTCGGTGGTCTGGTTCACAACCTGCTTGTCTTCATTATGCTTGTCGACGGACTGAACTTTTTTCTGCCCTTCACCAGCAAATGCAAGCAAGGAGAACAACAGCACTGCGATAAGGCTTTGCCATGCATGCTTCATGGATTACTCCTTTTGGATTAATGGATAAGATAGATGAATTATGGATATAAATTAATACAACAATATCAGCGGAAATCCGGCAATAACGACAGCCTTATCCCGATGATAAACATCCAGTTGTTTGGAAATCGATAAATAAAAAAAGGGGTTTGTAAAGCGCGTAACAATCGAATCCCACAATAGCCAATAGCGAGACGCTCCTCAGATACAATATACTATTTTGCGTAATGTCGCTTTTTTATTTACCCGACTTATTTGTATGACCTAACAAAACAAATCATATAGCGAGTATAAAAGGTGGAAATTAAAACAATGGTTTTTGAAGAATTTAAGTCCGCATCCTTAGAAAGATGCCAGTCAATATATCATTATAATATAAAAAAACAAGTTTTTTTCTAAAAGAATCCTAAACTTATGCGCTCGGTCAACCCAGGTAACAACATTGTTAACCACCTATTTTTTAGAGTCTTATAAATCGAAAAAATATTAGAGCTTTTAATATTCACTGGATCATACATAAAACGATGCATCGCTGAAGAACAATTTGCATCAGTTTAAAATTTTATCCAATTCATCCTTGCTGACATTCAGCAGATTATTATCAATCAGACGCGGCGTTAGAATCTTCCAGTTATTATCTTTCTTGAAGATCTTTTTAAACATGGGAATCGCTTCATCCAGCCGTTTTGCATTGGCTAACGAGACTGCCGTCCAGTATTGCATTTCGAGATTATCCGGAAACATCTCCTGGGCGGCGCCATATTCGCGCAGTGCGCCATCGACATCACTGTGCTCAATCGCGACATCGCCGGCATTCATGTGTCCGTAGGCGCGATGTACTTTCAGCAGGCGCTGCATCTCTTTTACCGGCTCGGAATGATCTTCTATGCGCAGGTCGATAAGGCGGTCTTCCCAAATATTGCCGGTTGTCTCACCACGAACCACCAACAAAGCCGCAGATTGTTTACCGCGGATATCGCCGCCTTCTTCCTCAGCGGCAACCATCGCAGCGACCATTCGTTCTGCCAACGGGCCTTCGGTTTCCAGAAAGGCCTTTTCCATGGCGCCCCAAACAGTATTTTTTAGCATCAGATTGGCCTGAATCGAATAATTCTTACGATTCACATGCCCAGCTGCGGGAATACAATCTTTACCGGTATGTGCGAATGTATTGCCTTCTGTATCGATCAGGGCTAGTTGGCGGTATCCGCGCCCTTCATCTTCATCGAGCATCAGCTTACCGGCAGCCGCCGGGGAAATCCCCTGTTTCATCAACGCCAGTCCACGCGGCCCGAATGAGGTATTTACCAACGATTGCGTCGCAACAGCGCCAACGCCGGATTCCGCCCAGATCACAATACTCCCCACCGAAAACCAGTGAGACTGTACTGCTGCGCCAATTTCTCCGGTTGCAGTATCAATTGCAACGATCGAATAGGTATGCACCAGGGGATTGTTATAAAATGTTTGGCTGCTAAGCGGACTTAATGAAAAGAAAAGAGCAAAAAGCAAAACTAGCCTTGGCATAAATCTCCTAATGGCGAATAATTTGTAAGTATTGTGCAAAATATAACAAGCTTGATTCAAATACCCAATACCCGCTGTTAAATTTCTTACAGTTTTGTATTTTTATCATTTTATTCGATACTTTTTTTGGCGAGGTAATTTTTTCTATCTTTTATATATTGAATGAATACAGCAAGTGAATAAAGAGAGAATCCGCATGGCAAATGAATTTATCAACATTCTTCCTTTTCTGGCAGATGCTTCTGAACAAGCGCTTGAAGAATTTGAAAAATATGCAGTAAGAAGCACTTTTCAAAAAGGGACGATGCTGGCCATGGAAGGCAGCGATTGCGGCCATTTTTTTGTTTTACTAGCCGGGCAAATCCGGGTTTATAAACTGAGTGATAGTGGCCGGGAGATTACCCTTTATCACATTCATCAGTCGGAAAGCTGCATTCTGACCGCATTCTGTATTGCCAGCCGGATCGAATTCCCGGCATTTGCTGTCGCCGAAGAAACCTGTGAACTACTATTGATCCCTGCGCACATTATGAACGAATGGATCGGCAAATATGAGATCTGGCAAAAACACATGTTTAATACGCTGTCTGTTCGCCTGAATGAAATATTACAGACACTCGACAAAGCCGTTTTCCATTCTCTCGATGCCCGTATCGCAGATTATCTCCTGAGCACTGCCACAATAAAAAAAAGCAAGACAATAGCGATCACTCACGAAAAACTTGCCCGGGAAGTCGGCTCTAATCGCGTCGCTGTCAGCCGGACTTTGGAAGCTTTTGAACGTAAGGGAATGATCACTCTTGCCCGGGGAAAAATTACCATTAAGCAACTCAACGAAATCCGGGCGATTATTCCCGGAGCGACAAATTCTCCATAAACTTCGATTATTTCCACACTACAATTTTCTCTTTTGTAACAAAGCTACCGACAACGTTCTTCGGGTTTACTACTTTTGATTAAAACTAAAACGAGGAGAAAACTCATGAAATGTAATGTTGGAAAAAAGGAACGACTGGGAAGACTCATCCTTGGTGCAGGCGTCATTGCGGCCGGTGCATATTTTGGTAGCTGGTGGGGGGCACTCGGATTAATTTTTGTCGTCACCGGTTTAATTCAGTGGTGTCCGCTCAGCCAACTATTTGGCATTAATACCTGCGAAAGCTGATTGGGTTATATGTATGCCCAGGACTTAATGTCCTGGGCTGGCTGGAGAAAACTGATTTAATTTTCCTGTCAATAAATCCATGATTACTCCCGTCTAAATATTACATCAGAGACAGGGAGTTTTTTTATGAAGAATCGCCATCGCTTTTTTCCGATTTTATGGGGGATGCTATTTCTTCTCAGCTTACCGGTGTGGGGACAGGTAAGTAATCAAGCTGCCACAGAACCCGGTTATCAAAAAGAATGGGAACAGGTCACCCAACATCTCGCGGATCGCCGGCCGGTTTCTGCTATGGCAATTATCGACAACATTTACCGGCAGGCACTGACCAGCAACGATTCGGTACAAATCATCAAAGTGCTGCTGGCACGCGCCTCTCTAACCAATCGACGCGATTACTTAAAACCGGAATTAGAAATCCCCCGCCTGGAAGCGCAACTGGCGGCATTCAAATTTCCGGTTAACGCGATCGTAAAATCTATTCTGGCAAAGCTTTACTGGCGCTATTATCAGGACAATCGCTATCAGATTTTGAAGCGCCTGGAAAACGGCATTTCCGGCATCCAATCCTGGAACCGCGATCAATTCATCACACGTATTTCGCAGCTGTACCAGGCATCGTTAGAACATCGTTCCAAATTATACCAAATCCCTTTAAGAGAATATGATGACATCCTGCTGAAGTCGTCAATGTCGCCCATCTATCGCCCGACATTATATGATCTATTGGCACACCGGGCGCTCAATTTCTGGATGAATGATGAAGCGGCCATCGCGCAATTTGGCAATGGGCTGCTTCATGATGAAAATCTATTCGCATTGCCGGACGCATTTAACCATTGGCAATTACCGCTCTCTGATAGCAGCCATTTTTTTACCCGGGCAATTTGGGAATGCCAGCAATTGAGTCGACTGCACAATCAACTTTCCGAGAAACAGCCCTTATTGGATATCACCCTGAAGCGCCTGAATATCGCCCACAGATTTTCCCTCCGCTCTGATGCTGACAGTCTTTACCTTTCCGCCTTAACAACGCTGGAAAATACATTCCGGGAAGATCCTTCTTCGGTGCATATCAGCTATCAACGGGCAGCGGTTTATTGGAAATGGGACCGACCGGGATATATTTCCCCCGTCGATTCGCTCAGCGACAGACAACAGGCATATCAGATATGTAAAGAAGCAATTAACCGCTATCCGGATTACATCGGCAATTACAATTGCCGGGCGTTGATTTCGAAAATCACCCGGCCGGAGCTTTCTCTCCGCCTGCCGGAGATCAATCCGCCGAACAAACCGATTCTCGCCAGAATCGATTTTCACAATGTTAAGCAGCTCTATTTTCGTGCGATCCGGACAACGCCGGAAGCATTTACGTCTCCCCGGCGAGATCGCCATTCACAAAAAATGTACCGCCTGCCGAGGGTTCTCGATGAAAAAATTCTGGCGATGGCCCCGGATAGTCAATGGCAACTAACGCTGCCGGATAATGGAGATTTCCTACCTCACTCCGTGGAAGTGGCGATACCGGCAATGCCAGCCGGGCTTCATTTGATTATTGCCTCGACAGATTCATCCTTCTCTGCGGATTCCGCCGGTACTGCCCTCGCGCATACCTGGGTTAGCCAAATGAGCTACATCAGTCGGTTTGAAGAAAAAGGCAAGCAGGCGCTCTACGTTTTTGACATTGAAAGCGGTATGCCGCTGCAAGGAGTGAGCGCAGACCTTATTAGTGGTTATTATAGTTATGTGGATAGCAGCTGGCATTATCACCGCACTTCCCTCGCGGCCAGCGATAAACAGGGGCGAATCTCTTTGAAAAAATCGACTGTAAGCAAGGGATTTAATTACAAGTCTTTCCAGGTCGATTTTCGCTACCAGGGGCAACGTCTTTTTTCCACAGAATCTTTCAACCTCAGAGCCAGCCGCTTCAGAACCCAAGGATCGGAAACAGAAATCAGAACCTTTTTCTTTACAGACCGAAAGGTATATCGCCCCGGACAAACTGTTTATTTCAAAGGGCTAACTATCAAAACCCAAAATCATAAGAGCAAGATTTATCGCCATAAAAAAATCAACGTTCATTTGGAGGATGTTAACGATAAGAAAATCGCTAATGCAACTTTTCGAACCAACGATTTCGGCGCTTTTTCCGGAGAATTTAAACTACCGGAAAACATGATGACCGGCCTGTCTTTTCTCAATGCCAGCCCCAAAGGATACGGTGCGATTCGGGTAGAAGCCTATAAACGGCCGACATTTGAGGCACGCTTTCTTCCCCATGCCGGACAATGGCAGCCCGGTGATTCGGCCATGGTTAGCGGCACTGTGCAGGCGTACGCCGGCTTCCCGATTGATAATGCCCGGATTACATATCGCATTTATTTCGAATCCGCCCACAAAACGGTACGGGGCAAAAATCCACAATTGTTGCAGCAGGGAGAGATCTTCAGCGCTACCGACGGTACTTTCCGCATCGCTTTTCGGTGTAAACCGGATAGCGCACAGGTTTGGCAACGGACCAACTTGCAGACCTACAGAATTGAAGCCGACATCATCGATCCTAGCGGGGAAACCCGCTATTTGGAAACATCCCTGACAGTCGGGCGCCCCGCTCTGCAGGGAGAAATTGACTGGCCGGAAATAATCAACAAGGAGGATGCGCCGGCATTAAAAATAAGTTGCAAAAACCTCGATGACGTTTCCGCAGCTGCGGCTGGCAAGCTACAGGTTTGGCGATTACGGTCTCCCCAAAACATCTACAGGGAACGACTGTGGGTCAAAACAGATCGCTTTCTACTGAGTGAAGAGGAACATCGCCGCCAATTCCCCCTCGATCCCCGCGCAGACGAAAACGACTTTCAAAATTGGCCCAAAGACACCCTGGTCTTTCAGCAAGATCTTCAGATATCCGGGACAGAAACGATTCGCCCGACGACACTATCAGAATGGCCGGAAGGGAAATATCTCATTGAATTACAACTGAGGGATAACTTTGGCAAATTTATTGAGCAACAAAGCTATTTCACCCTTTATTCTCATCAAGATCCGCAACATCCGCCCGGGGAGCATTTTTGGCATCATCTCCAAAAAATAGACAGGGAAGGAATTAGCGTATTCTGGTCTTCCCCCTATGATTCAGTATTTGCCTGCAGCGAAATTTATTTGAATGGAAAATTAGTTGATGCCAGGCAGCAGTGGGCAAAGCGGGGCAAACAGCATATCCAGTATTCTTTCCAGAAAAACCAACGAGGCGAAGTGCTCATCAACATCTTCTTTGTCAAAAATAACCGCTTTTACGAATTTGTAAAGAATGTGGAAATTCCGGAGCCATCGCGGGATTTACAAATTTTCACCGAGGCAATCAGACATACCATCGCCCCGGGCAGTAAAGAGAATTGGCAGATACGCATCAAAGGTCCGAAAGGAGAAAAAGTCGCAGCGGAATTAGCCGCCACCATGTTTGATGCTTCACTGGACTTTGTCAGCCAGCATGATTGGAGATTTAGTTTGCCGGACGACTTCGGTATGCGAAATTTCCCTCATCCCCTATCCACCGCTTACATGTTTAATAGTAAAAAATTTCTCGCCAGGGGTGTAGATTGGGCCATTACTATGCCGATATATAAACGGATTTATGACCGCCTCAATTCTTTTTATCATGGGAGATATCACTCCGGATATTCTTCGGAATTTAATCATGCGGATTTGCAAAATTATCTCCCCGCTTTCCGCAGCTACCCGACGCAGCCAGTTAAAGAAAATTACGCAGCGATCGAAGGCGTCGTAATGGAAAGAACGAGCGATGAACCTATACCAGGTGTGAATGTCATTCTCGAAGGCACCCGTTACGGCACCTCCACGGATATAAACGGATATTTTTTATTGATGGTCCCCAAAGATAAAAAATTATTGAATATTCGTTTCGAATTCATTGGCTACGAAAGCCTGGTGTTGCAAACCCGTCCAAACCGGGCTGTGCACGTTTGGCTGAGCGAATCTACCATTGAAGGGCAAGCGGTTTTGATTGTCGCAGAAGGCCCTGAAACTGAGGCAAATTATACCCAAAGCGCTTATATTCGCAGCAATAAAACTGATCCTTCCCCGGAGATATTTACCGGTCAGGAAAAATCTTCTGCAGTAATCCTGCCTCCGGGCAAACGAATTCGCAGAGATTTTCGGGAAACCGCCTTCTTTTTCCCCCAATTACGCACAGATAAAAATGGCGACGTTATTCTTAAATTTCAGTCGCCGGATGCTTTAACCCGCTGGCGGATGTTAATATTCTCTCATACCCGTAATTTGCAGTTTGCTTTAGGACAAACAGAAATTGTCACTCAAAAACCATTGATGGTCTTTCCGGAACCACCGCGCTTTCTGCGGGAAGGTGACCGGCTAAAATTCCCAGTCAAGATTGTCAATCTGAGCAAAAACATGATCGACGGCAGCGCTCGGCTGGAACTGTTTGATACGGAAACCATGCAGCCACTGCCCGGTGCATTCTATCACTCCGATGCCCCGCAATCTTTCCGGATTCCCGCCGGGGAAAGCGCAACTGTTTTTTGGGATCTGCAAGCACCGGAGAACATCAATGCGATTACCTATCGGGCCGTCGCAACTGCCGGGCAGTTTTCAGATGGTGTAGAAACAGTATTGCCTATCCTGAACAATCGCATCCTAGTAACTAACGCTTTGTCACTTTCTTTAACGGGCGCAGGTAAAAAGGATTTTCGTTTTCAGCCGTTACTAAACGCGCAGCAATCGGCGACTGTGCAGCACCACAAGCTAATTTTGGAATACACTGCCAATCCCGCCTGGCAAGCATTACTGGCGTTGCCTTACCTGATCGAGTTTCCGCATGAATGCAGCGAACAAACATTTAGCCGCTTATATGCGAATCTGCTGGGGAATCACATCCTCAACAGCCAACCGGAAATTGCGGATGTTTTTCAACAATGGCAGGCGTTAGAAACACCATTCCTTTCACCGCTCGAAAAAAACAGCGTTATAAAGCAATTATTACTGGAAGAATCTCCATGGATGATGGAGGGAAAAAATGAGACGGAACGCAGAAAACGGGTCGCGAATTTATTGGACCGCAAGCGGATCGAAAAGGAGCGAAAGAGAATATTGAAGGAGCTTCGCAAACTGCAAACTGCAAATGGTAGCTGGCCCTGGTTTAGCGGTATGCGGGGCAGCGAATACATTACTCGGCATATTCTTGCCGGTTTTGGCCACCTTGATCATTTAAAAGTGCTGGACCTTTCCAAGGAACAGGAATACCGGGAAATGTTACAGGCAGCGCTCCGCTATACTGATCGGCAGATGGCAAAACGGTATCATAAAATTAAAGCAAGAGCTGCTGACAGCCTTTCTGGAAATTCCGCAAAAATTTTAGGGAAGAATCATTACAATTATCAGATTGCCCATTATCTTTATATGCGCAGTTTTTATCCGGACTTCCCCATCGACGCAGCGTATCGCCCCGCCGTAGAGTTCTGGCAAAAACAAGCTCGGGCGAACTGGGGAAAACGAGATCATTTTTACACCTGGGCGATGACCGCCCTGGCACTACATCGTTCCGGAGAAACGGAAACGCCGGGAAAGATCATGCTGGCGCTACGGGAGAATGCCCACTACGATGAAGATGCCATGATGTTCTGGACAGGCAATTCCGGATATTATTGGTACAACAGCCGGATAGAAACCCAGGCCATGATGATCGAAGCGTTTAATGAAATTGCCCGGGACAGTCTGCGTGTGGCTGATATGCGCCGCTGGTTACTGGAACAAAAGCAGACAAATCGCTGGTCCACAACCCGGGCAACAACCGAGGCCTGTTATGCTTTGCTTCTGGGAGGAGAAAACTGGCTTGCAACTAAGAATGATGTTGTTATCAAAATAGGCAATGAAACGATTGCCCCGGCAGAAATGCCCGAATTAGCAACCGAAGCAGGCAGCGGATATTTTCAGAAGCATTGGTCGGGTGCGGAAATACATCCCCAACAAGGCAACATTTCCGTTGCCAAGGGCAGCCCCGGCCCTTCCCGCGGGGCGGTTTACTGGCAGTATTTTGAGGATGCGGATAAAGTGCCTCCTTCCGGAAACGATATAACCGTTCGCCGCAAAGTATTTAAACAGGCACCGCACAGTAAATACGGTAGAATTATTCTCACAGACAGCACCATATTAACAACTGGCGATAAACTTACTGTGCAAATTAATATTCAAAGTAAGCGACGATTGGAATATGTTCACCTGAAGGACCGGCGGGCAGCAGCCCTGGAGCCATTGCAAAAACGCTCCGGCTTTCGTTGGCAGAATGGCCTTCGTTATTACGAAAGCATTCGCGATGCAACCGTCAATTTTTTCTTTGAGGATATCCAGCCAGGCAGATATATGCTGGAGTACGAATTAAGTGTCACTAAGACCGGCAGTTTTTCCGGCGGTAGCAGTAGTATTCAATGTATGTATGCGCCGGAATTTACTGCACATTCCGCTGGTTCGCGGTTGGAGGTAAGTCAGGAATGATAGTGGCAGTGGCAGTGGCAGTGGCAGTGGCAGTGGCAGTGGCAGTGGCAGTGGCAGTGGCAGTGGCAGTGGCAGTGGCAGTTAATAAATTACTGCGCACTGCT